>NZ_FNYY01000041.1 GCF_900109145.1 Marinovum algicola | reverse complement strand
TCGGGCGGTCTCAAATCCCGGGGGAGCCCTCATTCGTCAGCTGAAGCGGACCGGCTGGAAGCCGGTGGCTTCGTTCCATTCAATGGATAGTGAATCTCCCGTTACGGCGGTAGACAGGGCGCGCGCCCATTCTTAGGCCGCCTTTTTATCTGGCTGTGCCCGAAAGTTTCGGTCTTATAACGGACCCGCTGTAACCCGGTTGCGAATTTACAAAGCGCAGCGGTTGTTGGTGCTTGACGGTGCGGATGGTGTCTTGAAGACCTACCCCATCGGTTTGGGCTTCGCACCCGAGGGCCACAAGCAGTTCGAGGGGGATGGACGGACGCCGGAGGGTTCGTATCTGATTGGTCGGCGGAATCCGAAAAGTCTCTTCCACTTCTCCATCGGCATTTCCGCCGACATCGCGTTTGCGGAAGCGCTTGGTCGACCTCCCGGAAACGACATTTTCATCCATGGCGACCCGAGACCCGGGGCCGACCCCATGGATGTCCGCGATTGGACGGCAGGCTGTATCTCGGTGTCGGACCGTCAGATCGAAGAATTCTACGCCATGGTGCGGAAGGGGACGCCCATCGATATCTACGCCTAACGATCAGGCAAAGCGACGGCGCAGTGCGACGTTGATGGCCTCGATGGCAACGACCATGATGATGACTGCGAGCGTCACACTGGCAGCCTTGTCGTATTGAAAAGAGCGCACGTAGGTCTGGATGTAGAAGCCGATCCCGCCTGCACCGACGATGCCGAGGATCAGCGACTCGCGGAGGTTGAGCTCGAACCGGAAAATCGTGTCACGAGCAATAACCGGCGCCATTTGGGGCCAGATCGCGTGCCGAAGACGCGCCAGCGGTCCAGCGCCCGCGCTTTCGAGCGCCGCGATGGGCGCCCGGGAAACACCGTCAATCGCTTCGGCATAGAACTTGGCGAGCATTCCGGTCGCATGAAAGGCAACGGCGATGATGCCGGGCAGCGGGCCGAGGCCGACGGCGCCAACCATGAGCATCGCCACAAGAATCAGAGGTATCGCCCTGATGAAGGCGAGAAGCGTTCGAACCGTTCGATAGAGCGGCGGAGACACCATCGTTTCGGACGCAAGAATACCGAGCGGAGCCGACAGGACCACCGCTCCCAGAGAGCCGAGGATCGCAATCCTGAGCGTTTCGGCGCCGCCCTTCATGATCTCCCTCATCACGGTCGGATCAGGGGGAAACATCCGGCCGAGAAATTCTGCGATCCGGGGCCCGGCCGACAGGAGACGCGAGAACTCGACGTCGGTCGTCATGAAAGACCACAGAATTGCACCGGCGACCAATGTGCTGGCCGCGAAACCGCCGATCCCGCGAAACCGCATCAGGACACCGCTCGCAGACCGACACCGGGCATCCGCGCTGTGTCCCGGTATAGGTTCGCAGTCGCCTCCTCGCTCAGGTCGAAGGTCGGGACATCGAAGACGATGCGCCCACCGCTTATACCTACGATGCGTTGCGCGAAACGCCGCGCCAGATCGGGCTGATGCGACGAGAACAACGCCGTTGCGCCGCGCGCTCGTGCCGCCCCTGTCAGCAGCGTCAGAACCTCGGCTGCCCGGGCGGGGTCGAGACTGCTTACCGGCTCGTCTGCAAGGATCAGTCGCGGCTCCTGCGCCAGACAGCGTGCGATGGCAACGCGCTGCCGCTGTCCGCCGCTGAGACTGTCGACTCTGCGCTCGGCGAGATCGGCGATGCCGCAGTCGGCGAGCGCGGCCAGCGCAGTTTCCAGATCATGCGAAGTCGACGATCCCATCAAGGCGCGCAAGGGCGACATGCGTCCCAAGCGGCCATTGAGAACGTTGCGTAGGACCGTGGACCGTTCAACAAGGGCGAATTCCTGGAACACGAAGCCTGTGTCGGGGCGTCGCGCGCGCAGAGGCGGTCGATCGGGATCGAGCGACGCTCCCAAGACCGAAGTTCGCCCTTGCCAGCCCCGGAGCCTACCGTCGAGCAGTGCCAGGAGCGTCGTCTTACCCGCACCAGAGGGACCGAGCAGAGCGACGCTTTCCCCCGTGGGAACGAGGAGAGAAATCCTTTCCAGAGCCGGAAGATCCGAACCCGGATGAGCAAAGCTCAGGTCGTCGATCTGCACGGCCGGACTCATTTCAATAGTCCGTATCGCCTCGCCAAGTCGCGCACACCTTCGTAGGCGGCGGGATCGGCTCTGACGTATCCATCTGGCCCATAAAGAAAGCGCAGTTTGTCGCGGTGCTCTGGCTCGTTCAGCATCATCATGGCATCGACGAACCGCGTGCGCAGGCCAACGTCCAGCTCTGGCCGAGCGATCACCACGTGGCTGGGAATGGCATCGCTCTCCGCGATCCAGGTCACCTGCGACTGCTGCTCCGGCGTGAGCAAGAGATCGGCATACTGACTGGCGCCTGCCGCCGCGACCAGCCCCTCAGCCATCGCCTGCATTGCCTGTTGATAGCCACCCGCGAAGAAGACCCGTCCGAAGAACGCGTCGGCGGCCTCCGGGCGGTCGATCAGCCCCGCGCGCTCGAACTCGGCGAGCGGGTAAAGATAGCCCGACTCCGATATCGGATCGGCGAAGGCGATGTCCCTACCGCGCAGGTCGGCGAGCGACTGAATCCCGGCGTCGCGGCGAACGAAAACGCGGCCGGTGTAGCTCGGATCACCGCGGTAGACCTCGGACAGGAGCGGGATCGCGTCGATCTCGGCCTCGGCGAGAACAAAGGGCAGCGCCCCCATGAAGGAGATGTCCGCGTTACCGTTCCTCAACGCCTCGACCGCGGCGGCATGGTCAATGGTGACGAAGCCCCCGACAGGCGCGCCGATTTGCTCGGACAGCCAGCCTGTGATGGCCTCGATATCCCCCAGCAGCTTGTCGGGATTTTCCTGCGGGATAAAGGCAAGGCGTAACGTATCGTCTTGCGCGGCAAGGGGCGCCGCCAGAAGCACTGTGCTTGCTCCAGCCATGGCCAGAACGACTCTGCGGTTCAGTTTCGTCGCCATCAGAAGGCCCTTTCGTCAATCGCGTTGGCGTCGGACTTGAACGCGCTCCAGCTTGCTTCCGCGGCCACCCAGTCCTCGTCGCGCACCGCAGCGCCGACTTCTTCCAGCCCCTTGGCCAGCGCGTAGACATCGGGGCGGGCGGCAAGATTTGACATGGTGCTGGCGTCGGCCGCGAGATCCGCCGCGACAGTGTCGACCAGCAGCAGGATATGCTCCGCATCCCGCTGTGGGATCAGCGTGTCGAGTGTCGAGGCAAACGTCGTGAGCTCGGAAAATGCCAGCCGGAAGGCTGTGTTTTCGCTGCCGAAGGCCTCATAAGGCTCATCCGCCGCGCCCACAGCTTCCAGATAGGCCGTGAGGTCGTCACGATCCGCCTCGGTCAGCCCAAGCGATTTCGCCTCGTCGAACCAGTCCACGACAGCCGCCAGTGTCGGCAGCGATCCGTCGTGGAAATAGGGTGCTGTATAGACGGTGCCGAGCAGTGTTGGGGTATCCAGTGCACCGGCACGAGCGCCTTCATAGACCTGCGCGACTGAGCCGATGTCGTGTGCCTGACGATCCAAGAAGTTCGCGTCCGGGACATGACAACTGGCGCAGGAACGGTCGCTGAGGCCTGCGAAGGGGCGGTTGAAGATCGCCTCGCCGCGTCGGGCGCCCTCTGGCGCGGCACTGGTAAGCCTACCATCGACTGTCAGCATGGCGTTGGGCAAAAAGTCGAACTCGAGCATGTAGGCGACCAGCGCGTCCAGCATGAAGGGCGTCGGCTCCTCGCCGGCGAACTCGTTGACGATCACGTTGCGGCTGAAATCGCGCAGGGAAGCGAAGCGGCCATCGCGGCCATAGGGTCCGGTGAAGCGCAGTCCGCGCAGGCTCGGAATATCAATCGGGTCGTCGCGCCGGTCGTTGAAGATGGGATTGAAGAATGCGCCATCCACGTCGATCGCACCGGGCTGGTGGCTGGCGCCGGGGATGAAGAGCCGCTGGTTCACGTCCGAGCGGTTGTGACAGGTCGAACAGGCGATTCCGATATCACGCGCAGGACTGCCGAAGATCTGCGCGCTGTCGAACAGCATGTCGCCATAGGCGACGAGTGGGAGGTCCGTTTCATCTATGCCCTGCTCCTCGAAGTTGAGCACAAGCAGCGGCAGCGGGTCCTGATCGAAAATATCCGAGCCGGGCGGCAGGCTTGGCGGCACTTCGACGGATCGGCCACTCAGCACCGCTGTTTCCGGTAGAGCGCTCAGCGTCCGCCGCGTCGTGAAAGTGTCGGGGAGATAGTTGTCGGCGAGATAGTCAGAGATGACTGCGCGCGCGGTTGCCATTGCCTCGGTGGAGGTAGGTGTCGTGCCTGCGCCAAGGAGACCCGGAGAACCCGCGCTGCTGGCAAGTTCCAGCCATGCGCGACCGATACGCTTCGAAGCTTCGGAATCGGCGGCGGCGATGCCGTCTGCGAAGGCGCGATAAAGTTCACGGGCTTCGCGAACGGCCCGCTGCGCGGTCGCCGGGCCTTCGGCCGCAATGGCCCGATCCAGCTCTTCTTCGAGCCTAAGCGCGATCAATCGCGTCGCCTCGGTGAAGACCGCATGCCGGTCCTCGCTCGTGATAGCATCCATGAGCTTGTCAGGCTTCACGTCGCTATCTTCATCCAGACGCGCCAGCGCGCCGAACGAGAAATGCGAGTTGCGGTGAGGTTCAGACCAAGCGGCCTCTACGTCGTCCCAGGGCAACGGCTCGAGATTTCCGAGGAAGAGTGTCAGCCGATAGGCGGCCGCTTCGGGAAGCCAGGGCGCCTCCTTGGCAGGAGTCGCCAAAGCAGAGCCAGAGAGGGCAAGCGCCCCTGCAAAAGCGGCAAGCAACAATGCAGGAAATCTCAAGGTCACAGCGTTCTCCAGTCTCAAAAGTTAGACGATGCTAACATATATAGACAATGCTAACAAGTTGTCATTCCCGCCAGATCGCGGCAATGTCCTGACATGACGAAGTTACAGATACATGGACGTGAGGCGTCCGACGCGAGCGACAGGGATGCCAAGGCGCAAGCGGAAGGCTTCGCGACCGTGCGCCAGGCGCATGAGAGCGAAATGGCCGAAGACTATGTCGAACTGATCGCCGAGCTGATCGAGTTGCAGGGCGAAGCGAGACCGGTGGACATCGCTGAGCGCCTGGGTGTGAAACCGCCCACGGTCACCAAGAACATCTCAAGACTAAAGGAGGCAGGCCTCGTTTCCCGCGAGAGGTATAGGGCCATTTTTCTCACCCCTGAGGGACAGAAACTGGCGGAGGCCTGCCGAAGGCGTCACCGTATCGTGGTGGCGTTTCTCCTGAGCCTTGGGATCGATGAGGAAACGGCGGAACGGGACGCCGAGGGGATCGAGCACCACGTAAGCGAGACAACTCTGGACGCCTTCGAGAGGGTGGTGACGCGCTTCAATGAACAGCCTTGATCTACCAGTTGCGGCTTCTGCCGGCGATCAATGGAGGTCCGGTCACGCAGCCGGGTAGCTGGTGAAAACCTCTGCTCCACCGTCTTTGCGAACGAGGTAAACTTCGTAGGACTCCCTGTCGTCCTCGGGCCCCATCCCTGGAGACCCGTAGGGCATGCCGGGCACGGCGAGACCGATTGCATCAGGCTGCTCGGCGAGCAGACGGAGGATGTCGGCAGGCGGCACGTGGCCTTCGATCATGTAGCCTTCTACTTCGCCCGTGTGACAGGAGTGCATCTCCTGCGGGATGCCATTCTCCAGCTTGTGACGGATCAGGAGCGTGCCCATGCTCGCTTCGGTGGTCACCGTGAAGCCCGCGTTGCGCAGGATCTCCACCCAGGCAGAGCAGCATCCACAATTGGAGTCCTTCACCACGTGAATGGTGGGCGCGCTGGCTTGGGCAGCGGCAGCGAAGGGAGCCGCAGCGGCGAGGCTTGCGGCGGATGCGAGTAGGCGGCGACGGGTCATATGGATCATGGAGGCACTCCTCGTAGTTCTACTACTTCTGTTCGCTGGCGGCAGTCGCGTCAAGGCGACCGCGCGCCACTTTTGTAGCTCCGGTCCGGCCGGTCCGGCTTTCCCGCTCCGGCCGGAAGGTCAGCAGCCGGAGTGCGTTGAGCGTCACGAGCACGGTTGCACCGGTATCGGCGAGGATCGCAATCCAGAGGCCAGTGATGCCCAGAAGAGTCGTCACCAAAAATACAACCTTCAGACCCAAGGCGATGGCGACGTTCTGACGGATGTTGCTCATGGCCGCGCGCGCAAGCCGGACCAGTCCGGGAATGTCACCTACACGGTTGCGCAGGACCGCCGCGTGCGCGGTCTCAAGCGCCACGTCGGTGCCCGAGCCCATGGCCACACCGACCTGCGCGGCGGCAAGCGCCGGGGCGTCATTGATCCCGTCGCCGACCATCATGACTTGCGCGTCGCGCCCGAGATCGCGGAGCTCGCGCACCTTGTCCTCTGGCAGAAGGCCCGCGCGGTGTTCGATTCCAAGACTGCTGGAGATAGCTGCGGCCGTGCGCGCGTTGTCGCCGGTCAGCATCACCGGCGCGATGCTCATCGCACGTAGCTGGCGGATGGCTTCGGCCGCGTCGGGGCGGGGCTCGTCGCGCAGAGCAATCAAGCCGCAGGCGGTGTCGTCGCGCCAAACGATCACGACCGTCTTTCCCTCCCGCTCGAGCACGGCAGCCTGCGCCCGAGTTTGCTCGCTCATTACGCGGGACTCTTCTGCGAGCCGCGGCGAGCCGACCGTCACGGTCGCGCCGCGAATCATGGCCTCGGCGCCCTTACCCGCGATAGCACGGGCCGCGCTTGATGCGGGAATATCCACATCGTCCGCTTCGGCGCGGGCCAAGATAGCCAATCCGAGCGGATGACTTGCGCCACTCTCGACCGCCGCGGCCAGCGAGAGCACTTCGGCCGGCGTTCCATCTATCGGCACGATGTCGGTCACGCGCGGTCGACCGGCTGTCAAAGTTCCTGTCTTGTCGAATGCGACATGGGTAACCAGGGCCACGGCCTCAATGACCGCTCCGCCCTTCATCAGCAGGCCGCTTCGGGCGCCAGCAGAGAGGGCCGAGGCGATCGATGCCGGGACCGAGATTACCAGCGCGCAGGGGCAGCCGATGAGTAACAGCGCCAGCGCCCTGTAGATCCATTCCCCCCAAGCCAGTCCAAAGGCGAGCGGAGGAACGGTGGCCACGAGCATAGCCGTGCCGACGATTACGGGCATGTAGACGCGACTGAACCTGTCGATGAAGCGCTCTGTCGGGGCGCGGGCGCTCTCCGCTTCCTCGACCAGGCGGACGATGCGCGCGATGGTGTTGTCCTCGGCCGTTTTCTCGACTCGCACTCGCAGTGCCGCCTCGGTGTTGATAGAGCCGGCGAAGACCAGACTGCCCGGCTCCTTGAGATCCGGAACGCTTTCCCCCGTCACCGGGCTTTCATCGACACCGGACGTGCCGTCGATCACTTCTCCATCGGCGGGAATACGGTCGCCCGGGCGAACCATCACTGTCTGACCGATAGCCAGGCTCTCCGCCGGGACCTCTCGGGTCTGCCCGTCCGTCTCCAGGAGGGCCGTCTTCGGCACCAGTGCCGCCAGAGCCCGGATGCCATTGCGCGCCCGGCTGGCGGCAACGCCTTCCAGCATCTCGCCAACGGCGAAAAGAAAGACGACCAGTGCGGCCTCCTCCGCCGCGCCGATCACCAGTGCGCCGCTTGCTGCGATGGTCATCAGCATCTCGATGGTAAAGGGCATGCCAATCCGCGCCATGGCGAAAGCACGGCGAGCCACAGGAACGAGCCCGATCAGGGTGGCCAGGACGAACGCCCATTTCGCAACGTCTTCAGAGGTCAGCAGATGCACCGCCCAAGCCGCCGCCAGCAGCGCACCTGTGCTGAGCACGAGCCACCCCTTGGACGTGGCGTGCCAGGTAGGTTGCGCCTCTTCTGACAGCCGTGGGCGCTTGTGCTCATCGTCATTCCCGAATGTGGCGGCGTCGGACCCGGTGAAGGCCCCCTCGGGCAAAACAAACCCACCTTTCGGCTTCTCTGGCGCGCTCCCCCGCGGCGAGATCCCGTAGCCGATGGCCCGCACCGCTTTCTCGACCTGGTCTGGCGTCGATCGGGCTTCATCCAGTGTCAGGCGCAGCCGTTCCGTCATCGGGGCAACATCGACATCCGAGACACCGGGCAACCGCTCAACCGCACCGCGGACCTTGCCCGCGCAGGCGCCGCAATCCATGCCAGTCACGCGCCACTCGATCTGGTTCCCGCCGTCTGCCATGTCCGTTTTTCTCCCGCGTGCGACTCGCTGAGCCACACAGATAGGACCTCTACCCACTGTAGGTTCAAGACCTCCCGATTGCGGAGGACTTGTTGGACCCCGGCCAAGTAATCTATAGCAACTGTAGACACAGGGAAAAAATCTCATGCTCGCTATTGGCACCCTTGCGAAGCGGACAGGCACGAAGGTGCAAACGATCCGCTACTATGAACAGATCGGTCTGATGCCGGAGCCGGGCCGGACGGAAGGCGGCCAACGCCGTTATGGCAATGCCGAGCTGGACCGGCTGGCTTTCATCCGTCACTCCCGCCAACTCGGCTTTTCGCTCGACGCCATCCGCGAGTTGCTGGATCTCTCCGACAGCCCCGGCCGGTCATGTGCGGAAGTCGATGCCATCGCCCAACGGCAATTGCGTGAGGTCGAAATCCGCATCGAACGGCTTGAAACTTTACGAACGGAACTGCGTCGGATGATTGCCGAATGTGGAAGCAATCGCGTTGCGGACTGCCGCATTCTCGAGGTGCTGCGGGATCACGGCCAATGTCTGACCGATCATGTGAGAGCTGAACGCTGATGCCGGCGGCGTTGGCTTATCCCATGGCCGCCCTCGCGGAGATTGCCGGCGCGGGAATGTGTCTCGGTGGAGCTGCCGAGATATGCGTCGCTCCGCGCGTCGTGTAGAAATGCCTTGAACCTACAGTCACTGTAGCGATTACATCGGTCTCCGGACGATTCGAAGGAGACCAGCCATGCAAACAACCACACCACGTCTCCAGCCCTCGCGGCTGCTCGACTTCACCGCCGGCTCGATCGAGGACCTGATCTCAAGGCGTGATTGGCGTGATCTCGACGAGCACCGCCGCATCGGGGCCGCCTACGATTTCGTCCGGAACGAGATCCGCTTCGGCTACAATCGCCGGGACGATATCGCCGCGTCCGAGGTGCTGAAGGACGGCTATGGCCAGTGCAATACCAAGGCCACGCTGCTGATGGCGCTCTTGCGGGGCCTCGGCGTCCCCTGCCGTCTGCACGGCTTCACGATTCACAAGGCGCTCCAACGCGGTATCGTGCCGGAGGCAGTGTATGCCCTCGCCCCTGCGGAAATTCTGCACTCATGGGTCGAAGTCCCACTGGACGGCTCGTGGATCAATCTCGAGGGCTTCATCCTCGACGCTGCCTATCTCTCAAGGCTCCAAAACGCATTCCCGGAACGACAGGGCCTCTGCGGATATGGCGTAGGAACCGACGTCCTCGGTGCACCGCCCGTCGACTGGCGTGGCAGCGACACCTACATCCAGAAGACCGGAATCGCTCGCGACCTTGGTCTCTACGACAGCCCCGACGCATTTTATCGGGTGCACCGCCAGGCCTTCGGTCCGCTGCGCGACTGGCTGTATTCCCGCGTTGTCCGACACTGGTTGAACGCCAGGGTCAGACGGATTCGCGCCGGGAAGGTTCCGTCGATCCCGGGACTGTTGGAAACCCAGACCGCTCCTTGCCAGTTAATACCTCGTGCAGGCGGGTTCACTCCCCCAAAAGCCTGAGGAGGATGCATGGAGAATCTTTGGATAGTCATCGGACTGGCCCTTCTTCCCGGACTTGGCAACCTTGCTGGAGGCATGGTGGCCGAATATCTCCCGACCTCGCCCCGGCTTCTCAACCTCGCGCTGCATGCAGCCTCCGGCATCGTGATCGGTGTCGTGGCGATCGAGTTGATGCCCGAAGCATTGAGCAACCTCGCTGGATGGTGGATCGCCACAGCTTTCGCCGCGGGTGGCACGGCCTACGTGGGGGCCGACAGCCTCATCAAGCGCATGAAGCCGACGGGCAGAGGAAAAGGCGGCAGCGGGATGTGGATGATCTACGTCGCCGTGGCCGTCGATCTGACCGGTGACGGCCTGATGATTGGGTCTGGGTCCGCCGTCGCCACCTCGCTTGCCGTCGTCCTCGCAGCCGGTCAGGTGCTTGCCGATTTCCCCGACGGCTATTCCGTCGTCGCGAACATGCGAGAGAAGGAGGTGCCGCGCGGCAGGCGCATCGTCGTCTCCCTCTCATTCCCGATCTTTTGCCTCGCCGCGGCCCTGCTCGCCTGGTTCCTTCTCCGCAACGCGCCGGACGCCGCGAAACACGTTGCCCTCGTTTTCGTGGCCGGGCTGCTTACGGTGGCGGCGGTCGAGGACATGATCGAGGAGGCCCACGATGCGGCGGACGACACGGCAGGGTCCATGCTCTCGTTCGTCGGCGGCTTCGCCCTTTTTGCGCTCGTCTCCGCCGGACTGGGGACGATCCTGAGCGCCGAGAGTTCCCGGAAGCAAGATAGCGCAGTCCAGAGGGTTCCAGTGGAGTTGACAGATGCCGCATGACCACAGCCACGCGCACATGGACCCGGAATCCGGTGACCGCAGGGTCTCAATAGCCATCTGGGCGAACGCCCTTTTGACCGTGGCGCAAATCGTCGGGGGCATCCTCTCAGGCAGCCTCGCTCTTGTCGCGGACGCGCTCCACAATTTCTCAGACATGGCCTCCCTGATCATCGCATTCGTTGCGCGAAAGATCGCGCGCAGGCCCGCAGATGAGCGCATGACCTTCGGCTACGGCCGGATCGAGATCGTGGCGGCGCTAATCAACTACACGACCCTGATCCTCGTCGGCGTCTACCTGATCTATGAGGGCGTGATGCGGATGATCGAACCGACGGAAGTCGCAGGCTGGACCGTCGTGATCCTGGGCGGCGTGGCGCTGGCCGTGGACACGCTGACGGCCCTGCTGACTTACTCGATGCAGAAGGGCAGCGTGAACATCCGCGCGCTTTTCCTCCACAACCTGTCGGACGCGCTCGCCTCGGTCGCGGTGATCATCGGCGGAACGCTCATCATCCTTTACGATCTACGCTGGGTGGACCCGGCGATCACCATCCTAATCGCGCTTTACATCCTCTACCTTGCTCTGACCGAGATCGGCGAGCCGATCCGCACACTCATGCTCGGCAGCCCACCCGGCATCGACGGCAGGGCAGTCGTCGATGCAGTTCGCCGCATCGAGGGGGTCGAAGACGTTCACCATGTGCACCTGTGGCAGATGCAAGAGCACGATGCGGCACTCGATTGCCACGTTGTTCTAACCGAAGACGGCTGGACCCGCATCGAGGCCATCAAGGCCGCGATCAAGCACCGGCTGGAAGCTGATTTCGGTATCACGCACTCGAGTCTCGAATTCGAGAACGTCGAACACGCCCATCAAGATGCCGAAC
This sequence comes from Marinovum algicola, assembly GCF_900109145.1. Lineage (GTDB taxonomy): Bacteria > Pseudomonadota > Alphaproteobacteria > Rhodobacterales > Rhodobacteraceae > Marinovum > Marinovum algicola. The sequence goes on along the minus strand of NZ_FNYY01000041.1, from coordinate 601 downwards.
TCTTCGGCCACGACGGAACGAAGAGAAAGGAGGACGGCCATGTTAAGTGAACCACTACCGGCTGACGCCGGTAGCATCATGTTTTCCATGTAGTTCGAGGTACTGAAGTATGATGTCGTCGGTCACGTTTCCCGAAGTGGTCGAGAAATACCCACGAGCCCAGAACCGGCGGCCCCAGTAGCGCTTTCGCAATTCGGGGAACTCCATCTGGACCCGGCGCGAAGAGCGACCCTTGATACGTTGCATGACCGTGGCGAGGGCCAGTTTCGGCGGCACACTGATGAACATGTGGACATGGTCACGCGCCACGACGCCCTTGACGATGTGCACGTCGAGTTCTGCGCAGGTTTGGCGGATGATCTCGCGAAGACGTTCCCGCATCGTGCCTTGCAGAACCTTGAACCGATATTTCGTGGCCCAGACGACGTGATACCGATGGTAAAATGTGGTATGGCTGGCTGTAGAATAGCTCATGAGGGCTCCCCCGGGATTTGAGACTTCACCCTTCGGGCGGTCTCAAATCCCGGGGGAGCCCTCATTCGTCAGCTGAAGCGGACCGGCTGGAAGCCGGTGGCTTCGTTCCATTCAATGGATAGTGAAT
>NZ_FNYY01000003.1 GCF_900109145.1 Marinovum algicola | reverse complement strand
CGCCGGTCCATGGAACTCGCTGCCGGGATGCCTTCTGAACGCGGAAAAAAGGGCGCCACGGCAGACTACAATCTGCCACATCGCCGGCGTGCCGACCGCGCAGGCGCCGAACTGTCAGAAATCGCCTATCGCCGCATGATGGAGGGCTGGCGAAAGAAGAAGCCGCGGAAGGGTGCGGGCGCCACACCCGAGGAACGACTATGACAAGGCTGCGTGACGGGACTTGAACCTCACGTCCCGTCCTTCGCCACGTGGTCACCCGCGCCTCAAGAATAGCACAAAATCGAAAAATGGGGCTGTTCAATCTCATCTGTGTCCTTGCCATCCTTGATCTCGATCTTGGCCTTGTCGTCCTTGATGTCGATCTTGGCTTTGACCTTGCCCTTGTCTTTCGACTTGTCCTTTTTCTTCTTCTTTTTCAGCTTGGCCTTTTTCTTGCCCTTCTTCTTGTCTTTGTCCTTGACGAGCAACAGGTCGGCACCCGCCACGGCATTGGCCTGAACATCCGGCCGGGGCATCTGGGTCGGGGCCGCCTCGGCGGCGAAGGGCAGCGAAAGCGCGGCGGCAAGGGCGAACGGAGAGATGAAGCGGGTCATGGCGTTCCTCGCAGTATGAACTGCAACGTCAACGCGCCAGCTTTGCGCCCGGTTCCTCAGCCACGGCTCCGGGTTTCGAACCGGGGCAACATGGCCGAGAAATCTCGGCCCGACCCGTCCTCGTTTTCGACGAATTGCGCATAGAGATCGCGCGCTGCCTGACCCATGGGCGTGTCCGCATCCGCGGCTTCCGCCGCCTGCTGGGCCAGTCGCAGATCCTTCAGCATCAATTCGGCCGCGAAGCCGGGCTGATAGCCGTTGTCGGCGGGGCTTTTCGGGCCGATGCCGGGGGCCGGGCAATAGGCGTTCATCGACCAGCTGTACCCCGATGAGGTCGAGACCACGTCGAACATCGCCTGCCGGTCGAGGCCCAGCTTGTCGGCCAGGGCAAAGGCCTCGCAGGTGGCGATCATGGTGACACCGAGGATCATGTTGTTGCAGATCTTGGCCGCCTGACCATTGCCCGAGGGGCCGCAGAGCACTGCTTTCTGGCCCATCACGTCAAACAGCTCTTTCACGGCGGCAAAGCCCATGTCGGAGCCGCCCACCATGAAGGTCAGCGTGCCCGCCGCCGCCCCGGTGACTCCGCCGGAAACCGGCGCGTCGAGCGGCTCGAGCCCGGCGGCCTGGGCCTGTTCGGCCACGACGCGGGCGCTTTCCACATCGACGGTCGAGCAATCGAGGAAGACCGCGCCTTTTTCCATCGCCGGAATGATTTCATCGGCGACGGCGCGCAGGATCGCGCCATTGGGCAGCATGGTGATGACCACCTGCGCGCCGCTTGCCACCTCGGTGGCAGAGCCGGCCTTCGCCACGCCCTCGATCTCGACGTCGGCAGTGTCGAAGCCCGTGACCTCATGGCCGGCCTTGGCCAGATTGGCGGCCATTGGCCCGCCCATGTTGCCCAATCCGATAAACCCGATCTTCATTTTGCATCCTCCCCGAATGTCAGCCCGTCCTTGCCCAGCGGTTGCAGCATCTGCGTGACCCGCGGCGGTTTCAGCCCGCGCAGATCGTCGCTCCACTTCGGGCTCTTGTCCTTGTCGATGATCGCCGCGCGAATGCCTTCGAGAAAGTCGCCATGTTCCATCGCACGGGCGGAAAAGCGGTATTCGGTCTCGAGCGCGCGGCGGATGTCGCCACCGGGGCCGCGCAGCCGGTGCACCATCTCGAGCGTCGCGCCCATCGAAAGCGGGCAGTTGCGTTCGAGCATCTTCAGCGTCTCGGTGGCAAATGCGCTGTCGTGGTGATCCAGCGCATTGACCACGTCCAGCAGGGTTTCGCCGCCGAAGGTGGCGTCGATCTCGGGCTGGAGCGCGGCCAGCCGGCTTTCCGGCGGGGTCACACAGGAGCGGTCGATCATGGTCCATTCGCCGGTGCGTTCCAGCACCTCGATCAGCGCCGGCCAGTCGGCCTCGGGAATGTAGCAATCGGCAAATCCGGCGTGGATCGCATCGCCGGGGCCCATGCGTGCGCCGGTGAGACCGAGGTATTCCCCAAGCCGCCCCGGCGCCTGCGCCAGCAGCAGGCTGCCGCCCACGTCCGGCACCAGACCGATGCCGCATTCCGGCATGGCGATGCGCGAGCTTTCCGCCACGATCCGGTGCGAGCCGTGACAGGATACGCCGACGCCGCCGCCCATGGTGAAGCCCTGCATGAAGCTCGCCACAGGCTTGGGAAACTGGAACAGCCGGGCATTCATCCGGTATTCGTCGCGCCAGAACCGCCGGCCATATTCATAATCGCCGCGCAACCCACTGGCATACATTTCGGCGATATCGCCACCGGCGCAGAACGCCTTTTCGCCCTCGGCATCGATGATCAGCATTGCGACATCGGTGTCGGCGGCCCACTCCCGGAGCGCGGCGTCGATCGCCAGGCACATGTCATGCGTCAGCGCGTTGAGCGCCTCGGGGCGGCTGAGGGTGACGCGGCCGGCGCGGCCGGTCTTGCGTATCGAGATATCGGTCATCTGTTCTTCAGCAGGTGGCGCGCGACGATCACGCGCATGATTTCATTTGTGCCTTCGAGGATCTGATGCACGCGCAGATCGCGTACCAGTTTTTCGATCCCGTAATCGGCGAGATAGCCATAGCCACCGTGCAGCTGAAGGCACTGATCCACAACCTGGCTTCCGGTCTCGGTCACAAATTTTTTCGCCATGGCGCAGGCCGGGGTGGCATCAGGCGCGCCGGAATCCAGTTTCCAGGCTGCCTGCCGCAGAAAGACACGGGCGGCCTGTAGGTTGATCTCCATGTCTGCCAGGCGGAACTGCAACGCCTGGAACTGGTCGATCGGCTGGCCAAAGGCCTTGCGCTCGCCCATGTAGTCCAGCGTCAGGTTCAGCCCGCTCTGCGCCGCGCCCAGCGAACAGGCCGAGATATTGAGCCGCCCGCCGTCGAGCCCGGCCATGGCGTATTTGAAGCCACTGCCTTCCGCGCCCAGCAGGTTCTCGGCCGGCACCAGACAATCGTCGAGCTGCACCTGGCGGGTCGGCTGGCTCTTCCAGCCCATCTTGTCTTCGAGCCCGCCAAAGCTCAGCCCCTCTGTGCCGTCTTCGACGATCATCGCCGAGATGCCGCGCGGGCTGTCATCGCCGGTGCGGCACATCACGATATAGGCGTCGGAATAGCCGCCGCCCGAGATGAAGGCCTTGGTGCCGGTCAGGCGATAGCCTTCGTTGGTCTTGGCGGCGCGGGTCTTGAGCCCGGCGGCGTCAGAGCCCGAGCCCGGCTCGGTCAGACAGTAAGAGAACACCGTCTCCATCGACACTGCCTTGGGCAGCACCCGGGCCTTGAGATCGTCGGAGCCAAAGCTGTCGATCATCTTGGCGCACATGTTGTGGATCGACAGGAAGGCCGCCACCGAGGGGCAGGCCATGCTCAGCGCCTCGAAGACCAGCGTCGCGTCGAGCCGCGACAGGCCGGAGCCGCCGCTCTCTTCGGAGACGTAGAGCCCGCCAAGGCCCAGCTCGCCGATCCGCGGCCAGAGATCCTTGGGAATCGAGCCCTCGGCCTCCCATTGCCGGGCATGGGGCGCGATATGCTCCTGCCCGAACGCATGTGCCATGTCGAAAATGGCGGTCTGTTCCTCGGTGAGTGCAAAGTCCATGTCGCGGCGCTCCCCCTTGCCGTGAATTGAATGCCTGTTCAATTATCGCGGAGATGAGGGGCAGTTTGCAAGAAACTTTTTGGCCAGTCGGGGCCGGACAGGTCAGGGAACAGGTCAAAAAGATGGCAGGGCGGGCGTGGTGGCGCGGCCCAAGCAGGCCAATACGTCACAGCTCGGTGTCTTCGCCGTTGCCCATCGCCTCGGTCCCGCGCGGGGTAAGCTGATAGACGCCGCGCGTGACCCGCTCGAACCAGCCATAATGGTCGTCGGCCATGATGCGGGTGGCGGTGGTGACGCCGGTGACCGCGCGGATCTCGGCACATTTCGAGGCGCCATGGCGCCGCAGATGCAGGGCGATCTTGACCGCGTCCTGCCGATAGGCGGTGACCAGCGGGCCACTGCGCGCGGCACCGCCGAGATTGGGGTCGCCCTCGCGGCGGGCAAATTCGCGCAACAGCCGGGACTTGCGCGCCTTGACCTTGCGCGGCGCATAAGGCGCGGGGTCGAGGTGGATCTCGGTATGGCCATCGCTCAGCCGCACGGTGATCAGCCCGAGCCCGAGCCGGCGGCACAGGGTCTTGTTGTCCTTGAGCGCCCGCAGGAATCGCTTGCCGGGCAGGCGCGGCACCGCGACATAGACAAAATCCGTCATCGCCTGCCGCGCCACGGCCTGGTGAAACAGGGTCAGCGCAAAGCCGGTCTTCAGCTCGACGATCACCGGCTCGTCCTCGCCGGGGCGCAGGGCCACGACGTCGGCGGCGCCGATCTCGGCTTTCACGTCATAGCCCTGCGCCACAAGCAGCGCCTTCACATGGGGGTAGAGATCGGTTTCTTTCACAGGTCGGCCTGAAAATCCTCGATCAGATGGCTGACCACCGCGCGCATCTGGGTGTCATGATCAGCGCCGGCGGCCTCGGCCGCGACACGAACCGCGCGCTGGCGCATTGCAGAGGTGCCGCGGTCGAGGATGGTGCGCAGGTGCATCAGCTCTTCGACACAGTTCAGCGCCTCGGCGTCCTCGTGCAACAGGCCGATCAACTCGTTGGTCAGCTCATCCATCGGTACGATCTCGCCCCGGCCGAAATCGATCAATCCTTCCTCGATACCATAGCGCTGGGCCCGCCAGCGGTTTTCCGAGATCAGGAAGCGGTCGTAGATCCGCCAGCGCTGGTTGCGGGTGCGCAGGCGCCACAACATGCGGTGCAGGCATTGGATCACCGCCGCCACCGCCAGCGTGTCTTCCATCCGCGGGCAGACATCACAAATCCGCGTCTCGAGCGTGGGAAAGCTGTGGCTGGGGCGCAGATCCCACCAGATCTTGGTGCTGTCCTCGATCAGCCCAAGATCGACCAGCGCCTTGACGGAACGTTCGTATTCGTCCCAGGAGCTAAGCTGCGGCGGCAGGCCGGTGCGCGGAAGATTGTCGAAAACCGACAGCCGGTAAGAGCTCAATCCGGTGTCTTCGCCCTGCCAGAACGGCGAAGAGGTGGACAGCGCCAGGAGATGCGGCAGAAAATAGCTGAGCTGACGCAGCAGGTCGGCCCGCAGCGGGTCGTCGTTCAGGCCGACATGCACATGCATCCCGCAGATCAGCATCCGTCGCATCACTCCGCCCAGATCCTGGCGGATCCGGTTGTAGCGTTCCTTGTCGGTGTGGTGCTGGTTTTTCCAGTCGGCGAAGGGGTGGCATGAGGCGGCAATCGGCGCGGCGTTGTGCCTGGCGGCGCAATCGGCAATCGTCCGGCGCAGGTGACGCAGGTCATCGCGGGCCTGGCCGACGTCCTCGCAGACGCCGGTGCCGATCTCGATCTGGCACTGCATGTACTCCGGGCTCACCTGATCGGCCAGCGCCTGCTTGCAATCGGCCATCATGTCGTCGGGCACCTCGACCAGGGCGAGGTTGTCGCGGTCGACCAGCAGGTATTCCTCTTCGATGCCGATGGTGAACTCGGGTGTGGCCATTGCGTCGGTCCCTTCGCCCGGCTGCTGCGCATTGCGACGAGCCTGCCATAACCTGCTGGCGGCGCGCAATATTAAGCATCCGGCGCCGTCAGGGAACCCGCAGCGTTTCGGGCGCCACGGCGAGAAATCTTGCCGCTTCGGCGCGGTCGCGGAACACATCCGCCGTGATCCCGTCAAAGCCCTGCATGAGCGCCAGATACATCCGCGCGGTGCCGAAGCCGATGTCGTTCGGGGCCAGGATGGCCACCCGAACCTCTTTGGCCTGCTCATAGAAGCCGGTGCGCGAACGCGTCAGGCTCATCACCTGGGTAAAGCTGAGATCGGCACGTTCCAATCCGGTCAGGTCGCAAAAGACATTCTGATCCGGCTTTCGATCGGGACTGGCCGCGAGTTCCTGGAACAAATCAGCCATGTCCTGTGCGCCGATCCGCCCGTCCAGTCGCAGCAAAAATAAACCCCGGTCGTGATCGACATCGAACTTGTAACGCATTTACCTCTCCCGACCTTGCGGTGCCGCCATTAAGCTTCGTGTTCCAAGGAACATCAGGGGAAAAAGCGGGTCAGCTTGCCATCACCATGACGGCACATGTCGGGAAACTCCATAAAAACGAGTGGTTGCAAGGGGTATTTGACGCCATCGTCACGGTCTTGTGATGATGTATCCGATTTGCGTAAATTAACCGGGCGGACAATGACCCGCCAAAGCGCTTGATGCAAAAAAGGGCGACCGCAAGGCCACCCTTTTGGAATTATCACTCTGAGCGATTAATCCATCGCCTTGAAGTTGAATTCGCCGCCTTCCTTGATTCCCGAAAACCAGCGCGCGGTAACGGTCTTGGTCTTGGTGTAAAACCGGAAGGCATCGGGGCCGTATTGGTTGAGGTCGCCGAAGGCCGATTTTTTCCAGCCGCCAAAGGTGTGATACGACAGCGGCACCGGGATCGGAAAGTTGATTCCGACCATGCCGACATTGACCCGATGGGCAAAGTCGCGCGCGGTGTCGCCATCGGCGGTATAGATCGCGGTGCCATTGCCGTAGTCGTTGTCGATGATCAGGTTCAGCGCGTCTTCATAGCTGTCCATCCGCACCTGGCTCAGCACCGGACCGAAGATCTCTTCGCGGTAGATGTCCATTTCGGGGGTGACATTGTCAAACAGCGACGGCCCGCAGAAGAAGCCGTTCTCATAGCCCTGCAATTGAAAGCCACGGCCGTCGACCACCAGCTTGGCGCCTTGCTCGACACCGCTGTCGATCAGCCCGTTGATCCGTGCCTTGGCCTGGGCGGTGATGACCGGGCCGAAATCGACGTCATCGCCGGCGGTATAAGGCCCGACTTTCAGCTTTTCGACGCGCGGCACGAGTTTCTCGACCAGACGGTCGGCGGTCTCCGCGCCCACCGGCACCGCGACCGAGATCGCCATGCAGCGTTCGCCCGCCGCGCCGTAGCCCGCGCCCACCAGCGCATCGGCCGCCTTGTCGAGATCGGCGTCGGGCATGATGATCATGTGGTTCTTGGCGCCGCCAAAGCACTGGGCGCGTTTGCCGTTGGAGCAGGCACGGCCATAGATGTATTGCGCGATCGGGGTCGAGCCGACAAACCCCACAGCGGCAATGGTGTCATTGTCGAGGATCGCGTCGACGACCTCCTTGTCGCCGTTGACCACCTGAAGCACACCATCGGGCAGGCCGGCCTCTTGCAGCAGCTCGGCGAGGCGCAGCGAGGTCGAGGGCACCCGCTCGGAGGGTTTCAGGATCATCGCGTTGCCGGAGGCGAGGGCAGGGCCCATCTTCCACAGCGGGATCATCGCCGGGAAGTTGAAGGGCGTGATACCGGCCACGACACCGAGCGGCTGGCGCATGGAATAGAGGTCGATGCCGGGGCCGCCGTCATTGGTGTGCTCGCCCTTGAGCAGATGCGGCGCGCCCATGCAGACCTCGATCACCTCGAGCCCGCGCTGCACGTCGCCCCTGGCGTCGGGCAGGGTCTTGCCGTGTTCGCGGCTGACCAGCTCGGCCAGCTCGTCCATGTGCTGGTTGATCAGCTGGCCGAATTTCATCATCACCCGGGCGCGGCGCTGCGGGTTGGTCGCGCCCCAGGCCTTTTGCGCTTCGGCCGCCTTGGCGACGGCGGCGTCAAGCTCGTCCTTGCTGGAGAGCCTGACCTGCGCCTGAACTTCGCCGGTGGCCGGGTTCATCACGTCGGCGGTGCGGCTTGAGCTGCTCTCGACCATCTGGCCGTCGATGTAATTCTTGATCACGTCCATGGGATCCTCCTGGGGTTCTTTGCGCAGAGCTTAGTCTTGCAATTTCGCCATGGGTAGGCGCAATGTGCCAAAGAGGTTTTGCATTATTGCAAAGGATGCCCGTATGGACCCTTGGGATGATTTCCGTGTCTTTCTTGCCGTGGCACGGCAGGAAAGCCTGTCAGCGGCAGGCCGTGCACTGCGGATCGATCCGGCGACGGTGGGGCGGCGCGTGGCGCGGCTTGAACAGCGGCTGGGCCAGCCGCTGTTTGCCAAATCGCCGCAAGGCTATGCGCTGACCGATGCGGGCCAGCGGTTGTTGCCGCATGCGGAACAGGCCGAACAGGCCACCCAGGGGGCCGTGGAGGCGCTGGCAGGGGCGACCGAGGGGCTGACCGGACAGATCCGCATCGGGGCGCCGGACGGCTGCGCCAACTTCCTGCTGCCCCGGGTCTGCGCGGCGTTGTCGCGCGACAATCCCGAGCTGGAAATCCAGATCCTCAGTCAGCCGCGTGTCGTCAACCTGTCGAAGCGCGAGGCCGATCTGGCGATCTCGGTCAGTCCGCCCACCGCCGGGCGGCTCAGCGTGCAGAAGATCGCCGATTATCACCTGCACATCGCCGCAGCCGAGGCCTATCTGGCGTCGAGATCGCCGATCGCCGCCCCGGGCGATCTCAGGGGGCACCGAGTCGTCGGCTACATCTCCGACATGATCTTCGACCGCGAGCTCGACTACCTCTCGGAACTGGGCCTCGACCAGGTGCACCTGGCGTCGAACTCGGTCTCGGTCCAGCTCAACTGGCTGCGCCAGGGCGGGGGGATCGGCATCGTGCATGATTTTGCGCTGCCCTTCGCGCCAGAGTTGCGCAAGGTGCTGGCGCAGGAGATCTCTCTGACCCGGGCCTTTTATCTGGTGCGGCATGCCGATGACCGGCGTCTCGACCGCATGAACCGCTTTGCCGCGGCGCTTGTGGCGGAAATGCGCGATGAAGTGGCCCGTCTCGAACACTTGGCGGAATAAGTCTTTAGGATTGGTTGACAGGCGAAGGACTTGCGGGAAAGCTGAACGCAAGAAGCAAGGCAAGGAGCACGCGATGCTGGTCCAGCAGATTCTCAAGTCCAAGGCAGATGCAACTGTCTTTACCGTGCCCCCCGGCACTCTGGTCTCGGAAGCGGCGGAAATCCTGGCCGAAAAGCGCATCGGGACGGTGATCGTCTCGGCCGATGGTGGCAAGACGGCCATGGGGATCCTGTCGGAACGCGACATCGTTCGGGAACTCGCCAAGACCGGCGGCGCCTGCCTCTCTGAAAAGGTCGAGGCCTATATGACCAGCGATCTGGAAACCGCGACCCGCGACGAAAAGGCCGATACCATACTGGCGCGGATGACCGAAGGGCGCTTTCGCCACATGCCGGTGATCGAGGGCGGCGAGCTTGTCGGGCTGATCACCCTGGGGGATGTGGTCAAGGCGCGCCTCTCAGAACTGGCGATGGAAAAGGACGCGCTTGAAGGGATGATCATGGGCCATTAACGCCCTGATCGCACGCAACTTCTGACGATGCGCTTGACACTGCATCCTGCAACGCGGCATTCATCCGCCAAGTGACACGACCCGAAAGCGGACTTGCTCATGCGCATCGGCCTCTATCCCGGCACCTTCGACCCGATCACCGAAGGTCATATCGATATCATCCGCCGGGCGACCGTCCTGGTCGACAGGCTGGTCATCGGCGTCGCGATCAACCGCGACAAGGGCCCGTTGTTCACGCTCGAGGAACGGGTGGCGATGATCGAGCGGGAATGCGGCCATCTGGCCGAGCAGACCGGCACCGAAATCGTCGCGCATCCTTTCGAGAACCTGCTGATCGACTGTGCCCGCGACGTCGGCGCCGGGGTGATCGTGCGTGGCCTGCGCGCGGTGGCGGATTTCGAATATGAATTCCAGATGGTTGGCATGAACCGGGCGCTCGACGATTCCATCGAGACCGTCTTTCTGATGGCCGAGGCCCGGCATCAGGCGATCGCGTCGAAGCTGGTCAAGGAAATCGCCCGTCTCGGCGGCGATGTCAGCAAATTCGTCACGCCGGCGGTGCATAAGGCGCTGACCGAGAAGTTCAGCAAATAAAAACGCCCCGGGATGGCCGGGGCGCGGGGTCTCTCAGGCGGTGCGGGCTGGCGCATCAGGCGCCATAGACCGCCCGCGCCGCGATCTTGTCGGCATCGCCCTGACGGATGCCCAGGTCCAGGGCCGTGCCATGCGGCAGGCTGCGCAGCTCTTTCGCGGTGCGGCGATAGGCAACGTGTTTTTGCAGGCGGTCGCGCAAGGTGGTCATTGCATGGGTCATGGTTTGTCCTTTCCCGATCTTTGTTCTGACGCTTTCGCGCCGGTTACAGCAGCGATATGGGCCCGTTTGGCGGCCGGACAACGTCCGGCGCGACAAAGCCGCCATGCATGAGGCGTGCAGCTGAAAGCGCTGAAAACACGGGCTTTCCCCGCAGTGACCCACAAAAAGAAACGCCCCCGCAGGTCTGCGGGGGCGCTCTCGTTCAAATTCGACGGGCGTGGGCTCAGATCAGCTTGCCCATGGCGACGGCGGTGTCGGCCATGCGGTTGGAGAAGCCCCATTCATTGTCGTACCAGCTCAGGATGCGCACCATGGTGCCCTCCATGACCTTGGTCTGGTCGCAGTGGAACACCGAGGAATGCGGGTCGTGGTTGAAATCCGAGGACACCAGCTGACGGTCGGTATAGCCGAGGATGCCTTTGAGCGGGCCGTCGGCCGCGGCGCGGATCGCGTTGTTGATCTCCTCGACCGTGGTTTCGCGCGCGGCTTCGAAGGTCAGATCGACAACCGAAACATTCGGGGTGGGGACGCGGATCGCAACACCGTCGAGCTTGCCGTTCAGCTCGGGCAGCACCAGACCCACGGCCTTGGCGGCACCGGTCGAGGTAGGGATCATCGACAGCGCCGCGGCGCGGGCGCGATAGAGATCCTTGTGCATCGTGTCCAGCGTCGGCTGGTCGCCGGTGTAGCTGTGGATCGTGGTCATGAAGCCCTTGGCGATGCCGATCTCGTCGTTCAGCACCTTGGCCACCGGCGACAGGCAGTTGGTGGTGCAGGACGCGTTCGAAACGATCAGGTCTTCGGCGGTCAGCGTGTCATGGTTGACGCCATAGACGATGGTCTTGTCGGCGTCCTTGCCCGGGGCCGAGATCAGCACGCGGGACGAGCCGTTCTCGAGATGCGCCTGGCATGCCTCTTTCGAGGTGAAGATGCCGGTGCATTCCAGCACGACATCGACGTCTTTCCAGGGCAGGTCGGCGGGATTGCGCTCGGCGGTGACGCGGATCTTGCCACGGCCGACATCGATCCAGTCGTCGCCGGTGGTCACTTCGGCGGGAAAGCGGCCGTGCACAGAGTCGAATTGCAGCAGATGCGCATTGGTTTCGACCGGACCCAGATCGTTGATCGCAATGACGTCGATGTCCTTGCGGTCGCTTTCGATGATGGCGCGCAGAACGTTGCGGCCAATGCGTCCAAATCCGTTGATGGCAACTTTAACAGCCATGATCTTCTCCTAGCTTCGCGCAGAGTGACTGGGCAGCCAGAGCCGCCCGGCGATTCCGATTTCCGTTATCGCTAACAAACTCATTTGATCCCGAGAGTCAATCGCCGGCCTCAGCGCCAGAAGGCGACCCACTCCAGGAGTTCCAGGAATTTCTTGGCCAGAAACAGGAAGTTCTCGGTGCCGGAGAGGACGTAAACTGCGGTGATTGCGGCCAGAATGGCCAGTCCCAGGTAAACGGCGATGCGGTTCGTCATGACGGCTGGCTCCGGTTTGCTGTCAGCCTGCCGCAGAGTGACCCAAGGGGCAACCGGCAAATTGGCGCTTTGCCTGATGCCGGATCGGTGGCACCCTCCGAGGTAGATTTCAGGAGGAGAGGATACCGTCATGAGATATTTTTCCGGCACGATGACGCTGGCCGCGCTGGTCGCCTGGCCGGCGCTGGCGCAGCAGGCCGCCGACGATGTCGCCCCCGAGGCCGAGATCGGCCGGCCCGCCGCCTTCGAGGCGCTGTCAGATCAGGCGCAGGCGGCGATGGATGCCAAGGCCGCCGGCATGCCGGTCACGGCGCAGGAGTGGATGGTGGTCGCTGCCAACCCGCTGGCGGTCGAGGCCGGGGCCGAGGTGCTGGCCGCCGGCGGCAGCGCCGCCGACGCCATGGTCGCCGTGCAGAGCGTGCTGGGGCTGGTCGAGCCGCAATCCTCGGGGCTGGGCGGTGGCGCCTTTCTGGTCTGGTACGACGCCGAGAGCGGCGAAGTCACCACGCTCGACGGCCGCGAAACCGCGCCGCTCGCGGCGACACCGCGATTGTTTCAGGACGAGACCGGCGAACCGCTGCAATTTTTCGACGCGGTTGTCGGCGGGCTTTCGGTGGGCACGCCGGGCACACCCCGGCTGATGGAAGAGGCGCATCGCCGCTGGGGCCGGTCCAACTGGGCCGGGCTGTTCGACCGGGCCATGCAGCTGGCAGAAGACGGCTTTGTCGTCTCGCCGCGTCTGGCCGGGCTGGTGCGCGACGATGCCGAGCGGCTCCAGCGCTTTCCCGCCACCGCCCGCTATTTCTTTCCCGACGGCGAGGCGATTGCCGAAGGCGACAGCCTGACCAACCCGGAGTATGCCGAGGTGCTGCGACTGATGGCCGAGGGCGGCAGCGAGGCATTCTACAGCGGGCCGGTGGCCGAGGATATCGTCGCCACCGTGCGCGGCGCCGAGGGCAATCCCGGCGTGCTGTCTTCGGTCGATCTGGCGCTTTACCAGGTCAAGGAGCGCCCGGCGGTCTGCGTGCCCTATCGCGCGCATGAGGTCTGCGGCATGGGGCCGCCGTCGTCGGGGGCGCTGACCGTGGGGCAGATCCTCGGCATGCTCGACCACTACGATCTTGCCACCCTTGGAGCGGCGTCGCCAGAGGCCTGGCGGCTGATCGGCGATGCCTCGCGGCTCGCCTTCGCCGACCGGGGCCGCTACATGGCCGACAGCGATTTCGTTCCGGTGCCGGTTCAGGGGCTGGTTGCCGCGCCATATCTCGAGGAGCGGTCGCAACTGCTGTCGGGCGATGACGCGCTGCCCGAGGTCAGCCCCGGCACCCCGGAATATGACCACGCCTTCCTCTGGTCCGATGACGAGAGCATCGAACTGCCTTCGACCTCGCATATCTCGATCGTCGATGCCGAGGGCAATGCGCTGTCGATGACTACGACAATCGAAAACGGCTTCGGTTCGCGGCTCTTCGTGCGCGGCTTCCTGCTCAACAACGAGCTGACCGATTTCTCCTTCCGCACCCATTCCGACGGCATGCCCATCGCCAACCGGGTCGAGCCCGGCAAGCGACCGCGCTCTTCGATGGCGCCGACCATCGTGCTCCGGGACGGGGCGCCGGTGCTGGTTACCGGCAGCCCGGGCGGCAGCCGGATCATCGGCTATGTGGCGCAATCGATCATCGCCGTGCTCGATTGGGGCATGGATGTGCAGCAGGCCGTCGCCATGCCGCATCTGGTCAACCGCTTCGGCACCTATGACGTCGAAGAGAGCACCTCGGCCGCCGATCTGACCACCGCGCTTGCGGACATGGGGTTCGAGGTCAATGCGCGCGGGCTTACGTCAGGCCTGCATGCGATTTCGCTGGGTGAGGCTCTGATGGGAGGGGCCGATCCGCGCCGGGAAGGGATTGCACTGGGGCAATAGCTCCGGTTCCGGTCAACAGCGGTGCGCGCATCAGATCCTCGATCAGAAGGCTGAGCAGCGCGCCGCGCCCGGACACCCCCGCCTTGCGATAGATCGCATTGAGCTGGGATTTGACCGTCCCCTCGGCCGAGCCGCGATGGCCGGCAATCTCGGGGATGGTCAGCCCCTTGAGGGTAAAGAGCGCGACGTCGCTTTCGGCCGGCGTCAGGGCCCAGGCCTCGAAATGCCGCTGCATCACCTGATGCAGCTCGCCCGCCGCGATGCTGACCTGCCGCTCCAGCGCGGTCTTGCGCTGCAAGAGCATCCGCAGATAGCGCACCTGAAAGAAGATCGCCAACACCAGCGTCAGCGTGATCAGCGCTTCGGGGATCAGGTCGGCCTCTTCGGGGGCCGTCCATTCTTCGGTCAGAAGATCATATATGACGTCGCCGACGAAATACCCGGCGCTCAGGAGTTGCGCCAGGATTGCCAGCGCGAGGGTGCGCGGTTGCTGCGTCGTGGTCGGGGCCATTGTGCCAGTATAGGTCATCGGGCAGGGGTTTGACACCGGTGAGCAAGGTCAGAACCAGATTGGCCCGGTAGTGCAGGCTGGCCCAGACCACGCCGGCCAGATAGGCCGCCAGCGCCACGTGAAAGCCCAGGGCCAGCGCCTCGTGGATCGCCTCCGTCCCGCCGCGCGCGCCGCCAAGCGCCAGCGCGGCGCCACTGAGCACCACCAGCGCCAGCATGGCCAGCAGGACAAGCGAGAGCACCGCGCCGAGGGGTGATGGCCCGAGATCGAAGCGTTGCTCGCCCCGCGCCAGATCGGACAGCTGCAATGCGATCTCGGCCCGGCCCGGCCAGAGCGCGCCAAGCGCCGCGCTCTGCGGGCCGATCACACCCCAGAGCAGCCGCAGGACAAGACAGAGGCCAAGCATCGCGCCGGCCCAGACATGGGCCGCGCCCCCCTCTGGCGTCACGATGGCGGTGAGATAGCTGACTGCCAGGGCCCAGCGCAGGCCAAGCTGCACCGGATCGCAGCAGCGGACGGCGGTGACGGAGGGGCAGGCCGAACCTGGGCTGTGGGTCATGGGGGCTTCCTCTGACAAGGCCGATATCCATGGGTCTGCCCTGACATTGGCCTGTGACAGTTTCATGAGATATCCACCAAAGAGGCAAAATTGCCGCCTATAACTTTGGTTCAGCGCCAATCCCCAGGCGGCCGCCGCAAAAAAGCCCGCCGGAACACCGGCGGGCCTGGATCGTGGGGCTGCGGAAAGGTTCAGTGGAGCAGCCGGCCCATGGCGGCGGCGACATCGGCCATACGCACCGAAAAGCCCCATTCGTTGTCGTACCAGGCGAGCACCCGCACGGTGCGGCCGCCGACGACCTTGGTCTGGTCCGGGGCAAAGATCGAGCTTTGCGGCGTGTGGTTGAAATCGATGCTCACCTTGGGTTCGGGGTCATAGCCCAGCACCGCGCCCATGTGGCCGGCGGCGGCTTCGCGCACGATCTCGTTGACGTCCTCGACGGTGACATCCTTGCCCGCTTCGAAGGTCAGATCGACGGCCGAGACATTCGGCGTCGGCACCCGCATCGCGGTGCCGTCGAGCTTGCCCTTGAGGTTGGGCAGCACTTCGCCGAGCGCCTTGGCGGCACCGGTGGAGGTGGGGATCATCGCCATGGCGGCGGCGCGGGCGCGATAGAGGTCGTTGTGGCGGCGGTCCAGCGTCGGCTGATCGCCGGTGTAGCTGTGGATCGTTGTCATGATGCCGCGTTCGATGCCGATCGCCTCGTCCAGCACCTTGGCCAGCGGCGCCAGGCAGTTGGTGGTGCAGGATCCGTTCGAGATCATCGTGTCGCCGGGGATCAGATCGCGGTGGTTGACACCGTAGACCACGGTTTTCTGCACGTTCTTGGCCGGCGCCGAGATCAGCACCGATTTGGCGCCACGTTCCAGGTGTACGCCGGCCTTCTTGCCGTCGTTGAACTGGCCGGTGCATTCCAGCACGACGTCGCAGCCCGACCAGTCGAGCTCTGACGGATCGTAGGTCGAGAACATCTCCATCGGGCCGCGTCCGAGATCCATGGTGCCATTGGCGACTTTGACCTCGCCGGGAAAGCGGCCATGTACGCTGTCATAGCGCAGGAGATGCGCCGAGGTCTCGAGCGGGCCGGTGGCGTTGATCTTGACCACCTGCACATCGTTGCGCGCCGCCTCGGCGATATGCGCCAGCGTGCAGCGGCCGATCCGGCCAAATCCGTTGATCCCGACAGTGACAGTCATCCGATTTCTCCTGCGCGTTTCCTTGGCCGTGGTGATACCGAGCAGGCGCAGCATGTCAAAGGGAAATGCCTTGTTTTCCAATGTGATAGCGTTAACCGTGGCGCGGGAGCGCATGGTGGCGCTAACCTGTTTGCGCTATCCTCGCATGGTGGCGTTAACGGCGGCGGCGGGACTTTGCGCCGGGCGCGCTAGGTAGACGTCGATGAAGACTCGACTTGATGATCTCGCGGTATTCACCGGCCGCCTTCTGATTGCCGCCCTCTTCCTCGGTGGTGCGGTGCAGAAAGCGCTGAGCCCCGGCGGCACGACCGGCCTGCTGGCCGATTGGCAGCTTCCGCTTTGGCTGATCTGGCCGGCGTTCGGGTTCAACGCCCTGGCCGGCCTTGCGTTGGTGTTCGGGGTGCAGGTGCGGGCGGTGGCGGTCCTGCTGGCGCTCTATTGCGGCGTGACCTCGGTGTTCCATTTCCTGCCCGACGATCCCTGGCAGATGACGATCTTTGTCAAGAACTGGGCGATTGCCGGTGGGTGCCTGGTCCTGGCCGCGCATGGACCGGGGCGATGGGCCTTGCAGCCGGAGAGCTGACCTCTACATTGCCCACGGACAGCCTGGGGAGAATGACATGAGCGGTTTGCTGGCGCTGCTGGACGATGTGGCGGGGATTGCCAAGGTGGCGGCGGCGTCGGTCGACGATATTGCCGGCCAGGCGGCCAAGGCGGGCGCCAAGGCGGCCGGCGCGGTGATCGACGATGCGGCGGTGACGCCGAAGTATCTTACCGGTTTCGAGCCGGCGCGCGAACTGCCCATCGTCTGGCGCATCGCCCGGGGCTCGCTGATCAACAAGCTGGTGTTCCTGCTGCCGGCGGGGCTGGCGCTTTCGGCCTTCGCGCCCTGGCTGATCGCGCCGCTGTTGATGCTGGGCGGCGCCTACCTCTGTTTCGAGGGCGCCGAGAAGGTGGCCCATGCGCTGGGTTTTGGCGCCCATCACGGCGGGCCGGACGGCAGCCATCTCAACCGGGATCCGGCGCATCTCGAAGAAGAGAAAATCAAGGGCGCGATCAAGACCGATTTCATCCTGTCGGCCGAGATCATGACCATTGCCCTGGCGGCCATTCCGGCCAGCACCTTCTGGCTCGAGGCGGCGACGCTGGCGACCGTGGCGGTGGGCATCACGCTCGCGGTCTATGGCGCGGTGGCGCTGATCGTGAAGGCCGACGACCTCGGGCTGTGGATGGCGGCGAAGGGCCGGCTGGGCCTGACCCGGGCGCTGGGCCGGGGGATCGTGACCGCCATGCCCGGCTTCATGAAGCTTCTGATGGTGGTCGGCACCGCCGCGATGCTCTGGGTCGGCGGGTCGATCATTGTGCACGGGCTGGCCGAGATGGGCTGGCACGGGCCGGAAGAGGCGATCAAGCACTACGCCGTGGCCGTCGCCGATCTTGGTGCGGAAAGCTGGCGCGGCGCGCTGGAATGGACCGGCAAGGCGGCGATTGACGGGCTGTTGGGGCTGGCGCTGGGGATCGTGCTGATCCCGATCGGCACCAGGCTGATCGCGCCGCTCTGGGCGCGGGTCTTTGCCCGAGGCTGAGGCTCAGGCCTCGGGGCCTTCGGCTTCCTGCGACAGATCCTCGATCGCCATGGCCGAGGTGAAGCCGTGCAGCAGGGTGGAAATCAGGATGGTGAAACCGACCAGCGCCCAAAGCCGGTCTTCGTTGAGAAACTCGATCTTGCCGGCGGCATAGGCGAGGTAATAGATCGAGCCGATACCGCGGACACCATAGATCGCCACCACCCACCGGTCGCGACCGCGCACATCGGTGCCGATCAGCGACAGCCAGCCTGCAATCGGCCGTACCAGAAGGATCAGCGCCAGGGCGATGCCGGCATCGGTCCAGCTCAGCCCCTGGAGCAGCGCCGGCAAAACCGCCCCCAGCGCCACCAGCAGCACCGCCGTCAGCGCATGTTCCAGCGCCTGGGTGAAATTGTGCAGCCGGCGGTGAAACTCGTGCTCGGCCTCGATCCGCCGCAGGGTCAGCCCCATGACGGCGACGGCGATAAAGCCGTAGCCCTCGACCAGCTCGGTGCTGCCGTAACACAAGAGTACCCCGGCCAGCGCCACGACACCCGACGCGGTGTCGGCCAGCGTCGCGCCGCGGGGCAGCACGAAAAGCACCTGTCCCAGTGCCCAGCCGCCGGCGGTGCCCATGGCCACCCCGGCCGCAATCCGCCAGGCCACGTCCTGAGCCAGCCATTGCGGCCCCCAGTCGCCAAACAGCGTGCCCTGTGCCGCCACCGCCAGTCCGAGATAGACAAAGGGAAAGGCCAGCCCGTCGTTCATCGCCGCCTCGGTGGTCAGCGCAAAGCGCACCGGATGCTCGCCGCCCTCGAGCGGCGGGCCGACCTGGACGCCGCCGGCCAGCACCGGATCGGTGGGCGCCAGCACCGCGCCCAGCAGGATCGCGGCGGCGACCGTCATGCCGGCAAAGACATGGCCCATCACCACCACGGCAAGAATGGTCAGAGGCATCGCCAGCGCCAGCAGGCGGATCGTCGGCGCCCAGCGGCGGAACGACGACAGGTTGTCGATCCGGATGCCGGTGGCAAAGAGCGCAATGATCACCGTCAGCTCGGCGACAATTTCCCAAGGCTGGGGCTGGATGCGCGGATCGGGCAGTGCGGGCAGGCCCGGCACCACCGCATAGGCCAGCATCCCCAGCAGGATCATCAGCCCCGGCGCCGCCGGCTCGCGCCGGCTCACCCAGCGGGGCAGCCAATGGGCGAGGATGATCACACCGCCAAGCGCGGTCAGCAGAAAATGATAGCCATCGAGGCCGAAAAAGGCACTGTCGCTCATCGGTCGATCCTCGTGTTACGCGCCGGGGCGGGCTCCGGGCGGGCGGGGCCGCCGTCGGAAAAGGAACGGGCCGGATGCGCAGGCAGTTCCCTGCGCGCCCGGCCCGTCAAAAGATGTACCGGCCCGGGTCGCGGGCCGGAGGAGGTGCGGGCGATCAGCCCAGCAGATCCTTGACCTTGGCGACAACCGCCTCGGCGGTGATGCCGAAATGCTCGAAAAGCTCGCCGGCCGGGGCCGAGGCGCCAAAGCTGTCCATGCCGATGAACCCGGCCTTGGCCTCGCGGCCGCGCTCGCCCAGAAGCCAGCGATCCCAGCCGCCGGCCCGCATGCCGGCCTCGATGCCGACACGCACCGGGCCGCCGGGCAGGACACGTTTGCGATAGGCGTCGTCCTGCTGGGCGAAAAGCTCCATGCAGGGCATCGACACCACGCGCACGCCGATCCCCTCAGCCTGAAGGGTTTCGCGCGCCTGCATGGCGATCTCGACCTCGGAACCGGTGGCGATCAGGATGACCTCGCGCTTGCCCTCGGCATCGGCCAGCACATAGCCGCCCTGCGCGACCATGTTCTTGGTCTTGTGCTCGGTGCGCACGGTGGGCAGGCCCTGGCGGGTCAGCGACAGCACCGACGGTGTCTTCTGCTGGGTCAGCGCGATTTCCCAGGCCTCGGCGGTTTCCACCGTGTCGGCCGGGCGAAACACCAGCGTGTTGGGGGTGGCGCGCGAAATCGCCAGATGCTCGACCGGCTGGTGCGTCGGGCCGTCTTCGCCGAGGCCGATGCTGTCATGGGTCATGACATAGACCACCGGTTGCTGCATCAGCGCCGAGAGACGCATGGCGGGGCGGGCGTAATCGGTAAAGCACATGAAGGTGCCGCCATAGGGCCGCACGCCGCCATGCAGCGCCATGCCGTTCATCGCCGAGGCCATGCCGTGTTCGCGGATGCCGAAATAGACATAGCGCCCGGCGCGGTTGTCCACGTCGAAAACCCCGAGATCGCCGGTCTTGGTGTTGTTCGAACCGGTCAGGTCGGCCGAGCCGCCAAGGGTCTCGGGCATGATCGGGTTGATCACCTCGAGCACCATTTCCGAGCTCTTGCGGGTCGCCGCCTTGGGCTTTTCTTCGCTGACCTGTTTCTTCAGCGCCTTGATCGTGGCCGAGAGCTTCTTGGGCGCCTCGCCGTTTTGCTGGCGCTCAAACTCTTTCTGCTTGGCGCCGGAGGCCGCGCTGAACCGCGTCTCCCAGTCGCCACGCGCCGCCGCGCCGCGCTGGCCGATCGCTTCCCAGGCGGATTTGATCTCGGCCGGCACTTCGAAGGGGCCGTAAGGCCAGTCATAGGCCTCCTTGGCGGCCGTCAACTGCTCGGGATCGGTCAGCGCGCCATGGCCCTTGGAGGTGTCCTGCGCGGCATGGCCCAGGGCGATATGGGTCTTGCAGGCGATCATCGACGGCAGATCGGATTTCTTCGCGGCGGTGATGGCGGCGTCGATTTCCTCGGGGTTGTGGCCGTCGATTTCCTGCACATGCCAGCCGGCGGCCTCGAAGCGCGCTTTCTGATCGGTGCGGTCCGACAGCGCGACCTTGCCGTCGATGGTGATGTTGTTGTCATCCCAGAAAACGGTGAGCTTGGACAGCTTCTGCCGCCCGGCAAGGCCGATGGCCTCGTGGCTGACGCCTTCCATCAGGCAGCCGTCGCCGGCGATGACATAGGTGTGGTGGTCAACCAGCTTGGCGCCGAAACGGGCACGCTGGATCTCTTCGGCCATGGCGAAGCCGACGGAATTGGCGATGCCCTGACCCAGCGGGCCGGTTGTGGTCTCGATCGCCTTGGCGAGGAAGTTCTCGGGGTGGCCGGCGGTCTTGGCGCCCAGCTGGCGGAAGTTCTTGATCTGGTCGAGGGTGATTTCCGCATCGCCGGTCAGGTAGAGCAGCGAATAGAGCAGCATCGAACCATGGCCGGCCGAAAGGATAAAGCGGTCGCGGTCGGGCCACTCGGGGTTGGCGGCGTCGAATTTCAGGTGCTTTTCAAACAGCACGGTGGCCACGTCGGCCATGCCCATCGGCATGCCGGAATGCCCGGAATTGGCCGCATGTACCGCGTCGAGCGTCAGGGCACGGATCGCTGCCGCTTTCTTCCAATGGTCGGGATGGGCAGATTTCAGCGCGTCGATGTCCAAGGGAGCGTTCCTTCTTGAGCTGTGGTTGCCAGCTGAATAGCAGTCGGGCCGCAGAGTTCAAGGCGGCGTGAACAGTGTCGTGTAAGTGCTTGATGTCAATCGGGGCGCAATTTTCCACAGGGTTGGCTAAACTCGCCCGGAAAGACCCTGCGCGATGATTCGCTGCGGGGCCGGCAACAGGCGCCACAGGTGATACGCAAACCGCGATACGGTTGTGGCAGAAAGGAAAGGCAGGCGGTATGGCCGACATCGAGGAGTTGCAGCGCAGATTGACGGCTGCGATCGACCGGATCGGAAAAGGGGTGGAGCGGCTGGACGCGGCCAGCGAACCGCCCGAGGATCCGGTGGATATCGAGGATTTGCAGGCCAGGCTCGGCGCGTCCGAGGCGGCGCTGGAGGAAGAGCGCATCGCCGGGCAGCAGCGCGAGGAACGGATCAAGACGCTGCATGCCAAGCTCGAAGATGCCCAAGCCACGATGAAGGCGCGGATGGACGCGCAATCCGAGGCCACGGCACAGGTCGATCTCGAATTGCAAAGGCTGCGCAAGGCCAATGAGCAGCTGCGCGCCAACAACAAGGCCCTGCGCGAGGCCAACAAGGCCGGGCTGGCCGATCCGCATCTGATCAACACCGGCATGATTGCCGAGCTCGAGGCGCTCAATGCCGCCCGTTCGGCCGAAACCGCCGAGGCTGAGGCGATCGCCGCGGCCTTCAAACAGCTGTTGCCCGACGATTCCCCAAGGGAGGACGCCTGATGCCCGAAGTCACGATCACCATCGGCGGCCGCAGTTTCGACGTCGCTTGCCAGCCCGGCGAAGAGCATTTCCTGCATGCCGCCGCCGGTATGCTCGACGGCGAGGCGCGGGTACTGTCGGATCAGATCGGCCGCCTGCCGGAATCGCGGATGCTGTTGATGGCCGGGCTGATGCTGGCCGACAAGACCGCCGGCCTCGAGGACAAGGTGCGCGAGCTCGAGGACAAGATCACCGATCTGGGGGCCGAGGCCGAGGGCCTGCGCAACAAGCCAGCGCCGGAGCCCGAGCGCATCGAGGTGCCGGTGGTGCCCGGCGCGGTTGTCGACACCCTGGCTGAACTGGCCGCGCGAGCCGAGGCCGTGGCCGAGCAGGTCGAGGCCAAAGGCCGGTCGGACGCGGCCGGTCAGTCGGGCTAGCGGGACAGGGCGGTCGGCAAGCCACGCGTCCCGGCCTTGCGCCGGGACCTCTCCCTTGCTCCTTGCCCTGCCGGGGGCTTTCGCTGGCCCGGAGGCCCCGGCGCGGGGCCAGGGCGGGCGGCGCTTAGCCGTTGGCTTCGCGGATCTTCTCGGCGGCGTCCTTGTCGAAGGCGACGCCGTTCTGCTCGAACATGGTGTCAAGTTCGCCCGACAGCGTCATCTCGGTGATGATGTCGCAGCCGCCGACAAACTCGCCCTTGACGTAGAGCTGCGGGATGGTCGGCCAGTCGGAAAACTCCTTGATGCCCTGACGCAGCCCGTCGTCGGCCAGGACGTTCACGTCCTTGAAGTTGACGCCCATGTAGTTCAGCACACCGGCGACCCGGCTGGAAAAGCCGCATTGCGGCATTTCCTTGGTGCCCTTCATGAACAGCACGACGTCGTTTTCGGTCACGGTTTGCTGGATGTTCTCTTTGACTTCAGTCATTTGTCTTTTCCCTTCGGAATGAAGCGTTTGGCGTATTCCTGCGGATCGCGCGGCACCTTGTAAGAGCTATCTTGCCCGCCCAGGCCCGAGGAATAATGCGAATGCAGGGTGTGGTATCCGCTGCCGGGCTCGGAGCCGCGGCCGGTCTGTTTCTTGTCCTCGCGGATCGCGCGCCGGGCCAGCAGGAGGGTCACTCCGATGATGGCCAGAACCAGCACGATGATGCCGAGGAGATCCATCCCCTAGTCCGGGGCGCGGGTGGTCAGTGCCAGCGCATGCAGCTCGCCACTGTCGAGCTTGGCACGGATGGCGGCGTTGACCGCGCGTTGCTGCTGCACGCGGTTCATGCCGCGAAAGCTCTCGTCCACCACTTCGGCCGCAAAATGCTGGCCGTCATCGCCCTGAACGATGATCTGGGCGTCGGGAAAGCTCTGGCGGATCAGCTGTTCGATTTCGGTGGCATTGATCGGCATTGAGTGTCCTTTGGTCCTTTGGTCGAAAGGTAAGTGTGGCGCGTTGGGATGGCAAGTGGCCGCCGCAGCATCAGGGATGCAGCACCCGGGCCAGCCCGCGGCTGGCGATGCGCTGCAAATCCTGGTCGTAACGCTCTGACATTGCCGTCTTTTCCCTCTGCGTCCAGGGCTGAAAGGCGGGATACTCCGGCCCCTTGGGAAAGCGGCGCAGCGCTTCGGCGGTGGTCTCCGGCGTGACCTGGCCCACCTCGGCCAGATAGTCGAGCGCCCGGGCCGAAAAGCCGGGATTGGCGGCGCTCTCGGGCAAGGTGATGCGGGCGCTGGCCTCGCCCATGCACTGAAGCAGAACCTTGGATGCGATGGTGGGGTAATCCTCGTAGCGCCAGAGGAAAATCGACGTGTCGCCAAGGGCTTGGCGCAAGCGCCTGACCAGTTTGAGCCAGCCGATTTCCGCCCCCTCGGCGGTGCCGAGGTAATCGCGGAAGGGGCGGAAGGCATGGCCTTTCATGTGTTCCTGCCAGGACGAGACCAGAAAGCCGGCCGGGTTGCGCACGGCCATGCCGACCTGAATGTCATGGCCGGGAAAGAGGTCGAGCACCCGTTTCACCCGCTGCGGCCCGAATTTGTAGAGCTGGCCGTCCTTGAAGGCCATGTCGGGGGCCAGAGAGGCGCTGAGGATGTTCTCGTTCATCAGCACCACGGTTTCGGCGTCTCCCGCATGTTTGTGCAGAAACCCCTCCGAGGCCAGCGCCAGCAGGTCGGGCTCGGCCCGGCCGCGCAGCAGTTCGGACAGCGGCAGCAAGGTGCCGCCGATCGGCATCGGGCCGATCACGCCGACGCCGGCCGGGGCCAGCGCCGCGCGCTGCGCCACCAGCGCGCGTTGCAAATGGGTCGAGGCGGTCTTGTGCGCGCCGATCAGAAAGGTCAGCCGGCGCCGCATCGGCTCAGCCGAAGAGCGCGGGCAGGGTGGCGCGAGAGGTTTCCCGCAATTCCGCGACAGCGGCGCTGGAAGTGCCGATGACCAGATCGCCGCCGGTGAATTTGCCGACCGTGACCAGCGGCAGATCGGCCTTGGCCGCCGCCCCCATCAGCGCCTCGGCCTGATCGAAGTTGCAGGCGATCAGATAGCGGCCCTGATCCTCGCCGAACAACCCGGGCGTGTCGGTGACAGAGAGTACCGCGCCGACGTCGCCGGCCTCGGCCATCTCATAGGTCGCCAGCGCCAGGCCACCGTCCGAGATATCGGTGCAGGCGGTGATCCAGTCGCGGTTGTCGCGGATGAAATCGCCGGCCGCCTTCTCGGCCTCGAGATCCACATGCGGCGCGTCGCCATCGGTGCGGTTGAACACCTCTGCCAGCAGCGCCGAGCGGCCCAGATGCCCCTCGGCCGCGCCCAGCATCAAGAGCACATGGCCCTCGCGCGGCACGCCGGTGATGGCGTGTTCGGCGTCGTCGATCAACCCGACCGCGCCAATGGTGGGCGTCGGCAGGATCGCGGCACCGTCGGTTTCGTTGTAGAGCGAGACATTGCCCGAGACGATCGGCATGTCGAGCGCGGCGACGGCCGCACCGATGCCCTTGATGGCGCCGACGAACTGGCCCATGATCTCGGGCTTTTCGGGGTTTCCGAAGTTGAGATTGTCGGTTGTGGCCAGGGGCTTGGCACCCACGGCGGTGAGGTTGCGATAGGCTTCGGCCACCGCCTGCTTGCCGCCTTCGACCGGGTTGGCCTGCACATAGCGCGGCGTCACGTCCGAGGTGAAGGCCAGCGCCTTGGCGGTGCCATGCACCCGGATCAGCCCGGCGCCAAAGCCCGGCGTGCGGATGGTGTCGGCCATGACTTGGCTGTCATATTGTTCGTAGACCCAATTGCGCGCGGCATAGTTGGGCGAGGCCAGAAGCGCCCTGAGCCCGTCGACACCGTCGATCTCGGGCACATCGGCCAGGGCTTCTGCGGCGGGCGTCTCGACCCAGGGCCGGTCGTATTCCGGCGCGGTCGAGGCGAGCTGCGACAGTGGCAGATCGGCCTTGGCCTCGTTGTTGTGCATGATGAGGAAACGGTCCTCGGCAATGGTCTCGCCAACGATGGCGAAATCGAGGTCCCATTTGTCAAAGACCGCCTTGGCCTCGGCCTCCTTTTCCGGGCGCAGCACCATCAACATGCGCTCCTGGCTTTCCGAGAGCATCATCTCGTAGGCGCTCATGTTCTCTTCGCGCACCGGCACATTCTCGAGGTCGAGCCGAATGCCCAGCTTGCCTTTGTCGCCCATTTCCACTGCCGAGCAGGTGAGGCCGGCGGCGCCCATGTCCTGGATCGAGATCACGGCGCCGGTCTGCATCAGCTCGAGCGTCGCCTCCATCAGGCGCTTTTCGGTAAACGGATCGCCGACCTGAACGGTGGGGCGCTTTTCCTCGATGGTGTCGTCGAACTCGGCCGAAGCCATGGTCGCGCCACCCACACCGTCGCGGCCGGTCTTGGCGCCGAGATAGACCACCGGCATGCCGACGCCCGAGGCGGCAGAGTAGAAGATACTGTCGGTCTCGGCCAGGCCTGCGGCAAAGGCGTTGACCAGACAGTTGCCATTGTAGGCCGGGTCAAAGCGCAGCTCGCCGCCGACGGTGGGCACGCCGAAGCAATTGCCATAGCCGCCGACACCTTCGACCACACCGTTGACCAGCTGTTTGGTCTTGGGGTGCGCCACCTCGCCAAAGCTGAGCGAGTTCATCGCCGCGATCGGCCGGGCGCCCATGGTAAAGACATCGCGCAGGATGCCGCCGACGCCGGTGGCCGCGCCCTGGTAGGGCTCGATATAAGACGGGTGGTTGTGGCTCTCCATCTTGAAGACCACGCATTGGCCGTCACCGATATCGACGATGCCGGCGTTTTCGCCGGGGCCGCAGATCACCTGCGGGCCGTCGGTCGGCAGGGTGCGCAGCCACTTCTTGGAGGATTTGTAGGAACAATGTTCGTTCCACATGGCGGAGAAGATGCCAAGCTCGGTAAAGCTTGGCTCACGCCCGATGATTTCGAGGATCCGATCGTATTCATCGGGGCTCAGCCCGTGTGCGGCGATCAGATCGGGCGTGATGGAAGGCTCTTGCATATCCGTAAAATCCCCAGGCTCCGGTTTGGGCTCCGTTTACGACATGGGCGTGACGGGTACAATCCGGGTTTCGCGCGCGCTCAAACCTGTTGCGCCGGATGCTCAAACTCCGGGCAGCCAAAAAAAAGGCCGAGCACTAAGCTCGGCCGAAGTCCAACAGGGAGGTATGAAGTCTGGCGCGATGCGCAATCAAACTTCATGAAGCTGAAATAAGTCGCAGGGCTGAGTCGATCAAGGGAATTAATGCCGCATGTGCAGCATAGTGGGTATGCGTTGCAGGCATACCTCACCTCGCGAGTGATCAATTCGTGGGCGTCGGGGCGGGTTGTTGGCTGTGGCTCAGACGTTCTCACGCAGCTGGCGGCGATGCGCGATGATTTCCTCCTGAACGAAATCCCTGAAAGCAGCGATACGGCGAGATTGCCGCAACTCTTCGGGATAGGCAAGGAAAACAGGGATTTCGCCGCTCTCTTCATCGGGCAGAACCCGCACGGCCCGGGGGAAATCCTCGATCACGTAATGCGGCAGAACGCCGATGCCGAGATTGTTGATCACCGCCTGAAGCACACCGAAATAGTTGTTCACGTTGAGCGTCGATTTCACGTCATAGGTCAGCAAACGCTGAACAAAGACTTGACCGGCACCTACCTGGGTAGAATCGGTCCTTTGACAGATCAACCTGTGGTTTTCCAGATCATCCAGCGATTGGGGGGTGCCATGCTGTTCGAGATATTCCGGCGACGCATAGAGCCGCATCCAGACCGACATCAGCCGCTTGCGCACGAGATCAGCCTGGCTCGGCTCTTTCATGCGGATGGCGACGTCGGCCTCGCGCATCGGCAGGTCGAGCACGCGCTCCTCGAGCATCAGGTCGATGTTGAGGTCGGGGTATTTTTCATAAAGCTTGGCCAGACGTGGCGCCAGCCAGAGCGAGCCGAAGCCGGTGGTGGTGGTCACCCGCAGGCTGCCAAAGACCTCTTCCTCGCTGTCACGGATGCGCGCGGCGGCCGCTTCGAGCCGTTTGTTCATCGACGAGGTGGCGTCGAACAGCAGCTCGCCTTGTTCGGTGAGAATCAGCCCCCGCGCGTGGCGGTGAAACAGCGTCGTGTTCAGGCTTTCTTCGAGCGCACGGATCTGCCGGCTCACCGCCGATTGCGACAGGTGAAGCACATCGCCCGCATGCGTCAGGCTGCCGGCGTCGGCAACCGCATGAAATATTCTGAGTTTATCCCAATCCATAGTCGTTTCTTTCGTGATGCCTGTCGCCTGATTTTGCAAGAAAAACCTTTATGACGCCTAGATAACGCTAACATGGCAATGTCACGAAAAATTTTCCTCGTAAGGTCAGCAATTATGACCTAATATGGCGCTATACTCTAGCACGCGCAGCACCTTGGGAGGGGTCCATGAGCCAGCAGAAAATTTCCCTGAACGACCGGTTCGATCTGACGAAATCGCCTGTCCTGTTGAACGGCACCCAGGCGCTTGTCCGGCTGATGCTGGCGCAAAAGGCGCGCGATGCAGCGGCCGGGCACAATACCGCAGGCTATGTCACCGGCTATCGCGGTTCGCCTCTGGGCGCGGTCGATCTTCAGATGAGCAAGGCGGAAAAGCTGCTGCGGGCCTCCGATGTCACCTTCAATCCCGGGCTGAACGAAGACCTGGCCGCCACCGCGCTCTGGGGCTCGCAACAGGCCGAGCTGCGCGGCGAGGGCAAATATGACGGCGTCTTCGGCCTCTGGTACGGCAAGGGGCCGGGGGTGGACCGCTCCGGCGACGTGATGCGCCATGCCAATATGGCGGGCACCTCGGCGCTGGGGGGCGTGCTGATGGCGATGGGCGACGACCACACCGGCGAAAGCTCGACCGTGCTGCACCAGTCGGAATGGGCGCTTGTCGATGCCTATATGCCGGTGGTTTCGCCGGCCGGGGTGCAGGAGATCCTTGATTACGGCCTCTACGGCTTTGCCCTGTCGCGGTTTGCCGGGCTCTGGGTCGGCCTCAAGACGATGAAGGACACCATCGAGACCACCGCCGTGGTCAATGGCGACCCGCACCGTCTGAGCTTCCGCTTGCCTGACTTCGACATGCCCGAAGGCGGTCTCAACATCCGGCTAGGCGACACGCCGCATGCCCAGGAAGCGCGGATGATCGATTACAAGCGGTTTGCCGCCGAGGCCTTTTCCCGCGCCAACCGGATGGACAAGCGCGTCTGGGGCAAGCCCGGCGCCAAGATCGGCTTTGTCGCCGCGGGCAAGAACTGGCTCGATCTGCAACATGCAATGAGCCTGCTCAACATCCACGAGGGTGAGGCCGACCGGCTGGGTATCACCACCTACAAGGTGGGCCAGACCTTCCCGCTCGACATGCATTCCTTCCACGACTGGGCCGAGGGGCTCGACCTGATCGTCATCGTCGAGGAAAAGCGCAAGTTGATCGAGGTGCAGGTCAAGGAAGCAATCTTCGACGACCGGCGGGGCCGCCGCGTCTATGGCTGGTACAAGGGCGGGGCCGGCGGCATGCACCGCGACGAGCTTTTCCCGACCCGTGGCGCGCTCGATCCGATCTGGATTGCCGAAAAACTGGGCGACATCCTGATCGAAGAAGGGCGCGGCACCGATGGCATCCGCGCCGGGCTCGACGCGCTGCGCCAGGCCCGCGCCGGCGACAACGCCCAGGAGATCGCGGCGCGGCTGCCCTATTACTGCGCCGGCTGTCCGCACAACACCTCGACCAAGGTGCCCGACGGCAGCCGGGCCTATGCCGGCATCGGCTGTCACTACATGGTGCAATGGATGGACCGCCAGACCACTGGCTTTACGCATATGGGGGCCGAGGGCGCGAACTGGATCGGCGAGGCGCCGTTTTCCAACACCAACCACGTGTTCCAGAACCTCGGCGACGGCACCTACAACCACTCCGGGTCGCTGGCGATCCGCGCCGCGTTGGCGGCAGGGACGAATATCACCTACAAGATCCTATACAATGACGCCGTCGCCATGACCGGCGGCCAGCCCAACGAGGGCGACCTCAGCCCCTATCGCATCGTGCGCGAATTGCAGGCGATGGGCGTGAACAAGGTTTTCGTGGTTTACGACCAGAAAGAAGACGTCGATCTCGAGAAATTTCCCAAGGGCGTGGAAATTCAGGAGCGCGACGAGATGGAGAACGTCCAGACCCGGTGCCGCGAGATCGAAGGCGTGTCGGCCATCGTCTATATCCAGACCTGTGCTGCCGAGAAGCGCCGCCGGCGCAAGCGCGGCAAGTTCCCCGATCCCGACAGGCGGGTGTTCATCAACACCGACGTCTGCGAGGGGTGCGGCGATTGCGGCGTGCAGTCGAACTGCGTCGCCATCGTGCCGGAAGAGACCGAACTTGGCCGCAAACGGGCCATCGACCAATCGGCCTGCAACAAGGATTTCACTTGTCTGAAAGGGTTTTGCCCGTCGTTCCTCACGTTGGAAGGGGCCAAGGTGAAAAAGGGTGCCACGCGCGAGCTTGACCTGCCGGACCTGCCGCAACCCGAATTGCCGGCGATCAACGGCACCCACAACGTGGTGATCACCGGCGTCGGCGGCACCGGCGTAGTGACAATCGGCGCGGTGATGGCCCAGGCCGCGCAGCTTGACGGCAAGGGCGCCGGCATGATGGAAATGGCCGGCCTTGCGCAGAAGGGCGGCGCCGTGGCGATCCATTGTCGGCTGGCGGAAAAACCATCTGATATCAGCGCAATCCGTGTCGCAACCGGCGAGATGGATGCGCTGATCGGCGGTGATCTGGTGGTCTCGGCCGGGGCCAAGACCATCGGCCTGATGCGCAGCGGGCGCACCGGCGGCGTGGTCAACAGCCATGAAATCATCACCGGCGACTTTACCAGAAATACGGAATTTTCCATTCCGTCCGACAGGTTGCAGCTCGCTCTTGAGGCGCGGCTCAAAGATCGGCTGACGATGTTCGACGCGTCGGAACTGGCCCGCGCGGTGATGGGCGACTCGATCTATTCCAACATGATCCTGTTTGGTGCCGCCTGGCAGAAAGGCCTCGTGCCGCTCAGCCATGCGTCCATCCTTCAGGCGGTCGAGATGAACGGCCAGGCGGTCGAGCGCAACCAGCGCGCTTTCGAAATCGGGCGCTGGGCTGCGCTGCACCCGCAAGAGGCCGACGAGATGGCCAAACCCAGGGTGGTCGAGCTGCCCAAATCTCTGGAAGAGCGCATCGCCTTCCGCGCCGATCATCTGACCCGGTATCAGGGCAAGCGGCTGGCCAAGCGCTATCGCGGCCGCGTCGATGCAATCGAGGACGAGGCGCTGCGTGAGGCGGTGGCGCTCGGCTATCACAAGCTGCTGGCCTACAAGGACGAATATGAAGTGGCGCGACTGCTGATCGACAGCCGGGAAAAGGCCAAAGGCACCTTTGAGGGGGAGTTCAAGATGCGCCTGCACATGGCGCCGCCGATCCTGAGCAAGGCGGGCCCTGACGGCCGCCCGAAAAAGCGCGAGTTCGGCGAATGGCTGCTTGGGCCGATGAAGATCCTCGCCAAGCTCAAAGGGTTGCGGGGCACGCCGCTGGATGTCTTTGGCTATTCAGAGGATCGCCGCTTGGAACGCGCCCTGATCACGCAATACGAGCGCGACCTGGACGAGGTTCTGCCCGGTCTGACGGCCAATACCCGCGACGCCATCATCGCGCTGGCGCGGCTGCCGCTCGATATCCGCGGCTTTGGTCCGGTCAAGGCGGCCAATGAAGCCAAGGCGGCCAAGCGCCGCGAAGAGCTTCTGGCGGTGATCCGCGCGGGCGGGCCCGAACTGCTCAAGGCAGCCGAATGAGCCCACGCGGTTTTGCTTTGAAGCGGGCAGGAAAGGGATGTAAACAGGCCGAAAACCCCTGACAAAGGTCTTGCCATGCAGAGCAAGCGGCAGGTCGCCAGAGACATCTCTTATGCCTATTCCGCCGAGACCCGTGGCGGCCGCGCCATGATCCGGCTGATGGAAAATGCCACCGGCCGGCTTGGCCTGATCAAGCGGGCCGATGGCTATGAGCTGGCCGTCGCCGATGGCGAGGATTTCTGGCAGGTCATGGTCGAACGTTACGGTCTGGGGCTGGAGGTGACGCGCGGCGCGCTGGACAATATCCCCAGGGACGGCCCGCTGATCGTCATTGCCAATCATCCCTACGGCATCCTCGACGGGCTGATGCTGGGGCATATCCTGTCGGTGGTGCGGGGCGATTTCCGCATCATGGCGCATAAGATTTTCCGCAAGGCCTCCGAGCTCGACCGGATCATCCTGCCGGTCGATTTCTCGGAATCCAAGGAGGCGATGCGCACCAATATCGAGACCCGCAAGGCCTCGCTGGCCTATCTGGCCGAGGGCGGCGCCATCGGCATCTTTCCCGGCGGTACGGTTTCGACCGCGGTCAAACCGTTCAGGCGGCCGATGGATCCGGGGTGGCGCACCTTTACCGCGCGGATGATCGCGAAATCCGATGCGGCGGTGGTGCCGATCTATTTCGATGGCCACACCTCGCGGCTGTTCCAGCTGGCCAGCCATCTGCACAACACCCTGCGCATGGGGCTGCTGATCCAGGAGTTTCGGCGGCGGGTCAACACCCCGGTGCGGGTGGCGATCGGCGAGCCGATCCCGCGTGCGGAGTTGCAGGCCCGCGCCAAGGATGGGCGGGCAATGATGGATTTCCTGCGCAAAGCCACGTATGAGCTGTCTCCGACACCTTTGGAATCCTATGATTACGGGTTCGAGTTCGAGGAGCGGCACAGGTCGTAAGCGCTGATGGCAGTTGGAATTTTCGATAGCGGCCTCGGGGGGCTGACGGTCTGGGACGCGGTGGCGAGGCGGCTGCCGGAGGTGCCCTTTGTCTATTATGCGGATTCGGCGCATGCGCCTTATGGCGTGCGCACCGTGGATGACATCCACGATCTCACGCGCGCCGGCGTGACCCGTCTCTGGGATGAGGGCTGCGATCTGGTGATCCTCGCCTGCAACACCGCCAGCGCCGCCGCGCTGCGCCGGATGCAAGAGGCCGGCGTGCCGCAGGGCAAGCGGGTGCTCGGCGTCTTTGTGCCGCTGATCGAGGCCATGACCGAGCGAAACTGGGGCGACCAGTCGCCGCCGCGCGAGGTCGCGATCAAGCACGTGGCGCTCTTTGCCACGCCGGCCACCGTATCGAGCCGTGCTTTTCAGCGCGAATTGGCCTTTCGCGCCATAGGGGTAGACGTCGAAGCTCAGGCTTGCGGCGGCGTGGTCGATGCCATCGAAGAAGGCGATCTGATCCTTGCCGAAGCGCTGGTGCGCAGCCATGTCGAGGCGCTCAGGCGCAAGATGCCGGGGCCGCAGGCGGCGGTGTTGGGATGCACCCATTATCCGCTTCTGGCCGAGATTTTTCAGCAGTCCCTGGGCCCCGATGTCAAGGTGTTCAGCCAGGCCGATATCGTCGCCGAGAGCCTCGCGGATTACCTGCATCGCCATCCGCAAATGGTTGGCAGTGCAGGAGAAACCCGTTTTCTGACCACCGGCGATCCGCGCCGGGTGAGCGATGGCGCCACGCGGTTTCTGCGACGAAAGATCGACTTCGTCAAAGCCTGACCGTGATCCAATGCACGCGCGGCGACGGCCCTGACCGCAGGCCTCGCGCGACACATTCATACCCTTGTGGGAGACCTTGATATGACAAAGAAAATCGCAATCCTCGGCGCGTCGGGGTATACCGGTGCAGAGCTGGTCCGGCTGATCGCCACCCATCCCGACATGGAAATCGCCGCGCTTGCGGCCGAGCGCAAGGCCGGCCTGAAGATGGCCGATGTCTTCCCGCATCTGCGCCATCTCGATCTGCCCGATCTGGTCAGGATCGACGAGATCGACTTCGCCGGCATCGACCTGTGTTTCTGCGCCCTGCCGCACAAGACCAGCCAGGAGGTGATCCGCGATCTGCCGCGCGACCTCAAGATCGTCGATCTGTCCGCCGATTTCCGGCTGCGTGATCCGGCGGCCTATGAAAAATGGTACGGCAACGCCCATGCCGCGGTCGAGATGCAGGGCGAGGCGGTCTATGGCCTTACCGAGTTCTACCGCAACGACATCCGCGCCGCGCGGCTGGTGGCCGGCACCGGCTGCAATGCCGCGACCGGCCAGTTTGCCCTGCGGCCGTTGATTTCCGCCGGGGTGATCGGGCTGGACGACATCATCCTCGACATGAAATGTGCCGTTTCGGGCGCCGGGCGCAGTCTCAAGGAAAATCTGCTCCATGCCGAGCTGTCCGAGGGGTACAATGCCTATGCGGTCGGCGGCACACACCGGCACCTGGGCGAATTCGATCAGGAATTCGCGGCACTTGCCGGCCGCGAGGTCAAGGTTCAGTTCACCCCGCACCTGATCCCGGCCAATCGCGGCATCCTGGCCACCGGTTATGTCAGCGGCGATGCGGCGCAGGTGCATGAGACCTTTGCCAAGGCCTATGCCGATGAGCCCTTTGTCGAGGTGCTGCCGTTTGGCCAGACCCCGAGCACCCATCACGTGCGCGGCTCGAACTTCGTGCATGTCGGTGTCACCGGCGACCGCATCGCGGGGCGGGCGATCCTTATTGTCGCACTGGACAATTTGACCAAGGGCTCCTCTGGACAAGCGCTTCAGAATGCCAATCTTATGCTTGGGCTGGAAGAAACCGCCGGGCTGATGATGGCGCCGCTGTTTCCATAGGGAGGTCGCTGATGAGAAACCTGAAAAAACAACGCCGTATTCAGGTGATCGCCGTGGCAGCGGTGGCGCTTGTGCTGGCCACCGGGCTGATCGGCTATGCCATGCGCGACGGGATCAACTTCTTCCGCTCGCCGTCGCAAGTGGTTGCCGATCCGCCGCGCGAAACCGAGGTGTTCCGCATCGGCGGGCTGGTCGAAGCCGGCTCGCTGCAACAGGGGCAGGACAACCGGATCGATTTCAAGGTGACCGATGGCAACGCCGTCGTGCCGGTCAGCTATCAGGGCATCCTGCCCGACCTCTTTGCCGAGAATCAGGGCATGGTGGGCACCGGGAAATACATCAACGGAACCTTTGAGGCCTCTGAAATCCTTGCCAAACACGATGAGACCTACATGCCGCGAGAGGTGGTGGACGCGCTCAAGGAGCAAGGTGTCTACCAAGAGCCGGAGGGCTGATTTGCCCGCGCCGGCATCCGGCGTGGTGTGCGGCCGCCGGATGTTGCACCGCACGCTGGCATGAGCCTGCGTTAACCCCGTCCTGCCCAGACTTGTCGCGTCAACAGCGCAAGCGAGGCAGAGATGCTGCAACATTCGGTCCGGCAGATTGCCGATGAGATCATCGCCCGCGAGGGCGGCTATGTGAACGACCCCGACGATCCCGGCGGCGCTACCAAGCACGGTGTCACCATTCACACCCTGCGCCGGCTCGGGCTCGATCTCGACGGTGACGGCGCGGTGACAACGGCCGATGTCCGCCGGCTGACCCAGGAGCAGGCGGTGGATATCTTCATCCGCCATTACTTCATTCGGCCCGGCATCGCGAAACTGCCCGAAAGCATTCAGGCCAGCGCCTTTGACATGTATGTCAACGCCGGCGCCAATGCGGTCAAGATCCTCCAGCGGCTGCTGTGCGACATGGGCCAGAAGATCGCCGTCGACGGCGTGATCGGCCCGCAGACCGCCGCCGCCGCCGCCCGGGCCGAACGGGCCGGCCCGCGCCATTTCGCCGACGCCTATGGCATTGCCCGGCGCAACTACTATTTCCGTCTCGCCGACCGGCGCCCGGCCAGCCGCAAATATGCCCGCACGCGGGCCGGCGGCAAGGGAGGCTGGATCCGGCGGGCCGAGGATTTCATCTCGCCGCGCTATCACCTGACAGATGCGGAATTCGGCCGGAGGGTGGCGGCATGGGGCTGATCGAACGGGCCCTGTCGCTTGTCTTTGGCGGCGGCCGCAATGCCCTGGCCGAAACGGTCGAGGTGTTTCGCGAGAATGCCGAAAAGGGCGCCGCGCGCGAGGTGACGCTGCACCAGGCGACGCTGGCGCAATTCGGCAAGGAGTTCCGCCGCGACCGGCGCGGCTGGTTCGACCGGCTGATGGATGCGGTGAACCGGCTGCCGCGGCCGGCGATGGCGATGGGCACGCTGGGCCTCTTCGTGGCGGCGATGGCCGATCCGATCTGGTTCGCGGCCCGGATGCAGGGCATCGCCCTGGTGCCAGAGCCTTTGTGGTGGCTGCTCGGGGCCATCGTCAGCTTCTATTTCGGCGCCCGCCACCAGGCCAAGGGCCAGGCGTTCCGGCGCGAGCTGGCGCAGACCGTCGCGCAGGTGCCGCAGGTGGTCGACAATCTGCGCCGGCTTGACGACATGCAGGCGCCGGATGCGCCCGACCCCTCTGCGGGCGCCGGTGACAACCCGGCGCTTGAGGCCTGGCGCCGAGAGGCGGCGTGACGCCGCGTTTGCTCTGGCCTCGGACCTGCCATTGCGCCAGTCTCGCGCCGACAGCAAACACCAGGGCCGCGAGACATGAACTACGAAGCCATCACCCTCGAGATTTCCGACGACATCGCCGTACTCACGCTGAACCGCGCCGATGTGATGAACGCGCTCAACACCCAGATGCGCGCCGAGATCACCGATGCCGTGCGGGCGGCGGGCGAAACGGCCCGCGTGCTGGTGATGACCGGGGCCGGGCCCTCCTTCTGCTCCGGCCAGGATCTGGGCGATGCCAGCTCTGCCGCCAAGCTCGATCTGGAGCGGGTGCTGCGCGATGAATATGTGCCGATGCTGCGCGCGATCTTCGATTGCCCGATCCCGACGATCTGCGCCGTCAACGGCCCGGCCGCCGGGGCCGGCGCCAATCTCGCGCTGGCGGCGGATGTGGTTATTGCCACCGAGAGCGCCTTTTTCCTCCAGGCCTTCACCCGCATCGGCCTGATCCCCGACGCCGGCGGCACCTATTGGCTGCCGCGTCAGATGGGCGCCGCCAAGGCGATGGGCGCGGCGCTGTTCGCCGACCGGATCAGCGCGCAGCAGGCCAGCGATTGGGGCATGATCTGGGAAGCGGTCGAGGATGACGCCTTTGCCGCCCATTGGAAAGCCCGCGCCGCCCATCTCGCCAAGGGCCCGACCGAAGCCTACCGGCACGTCAAGACCGCGATCCGCAGCTCGTTCGACAATCCGCTCGACGACCAGCTCCTGCTCGAGGCCCGGCTGCAAGGCAAATGCGGCCAGACCCGCGACTTCAAGGAGGGTGTTCTGGCCTTCATGGAAAAGCGCCCGGCGCAATACGAAGGCCGCTGACCGCCCGAACCCGAAAGGGGCGCCGACCTCGGCCAGCGCCCCTGATTTCCTCTTGCTCGAAATACCTCGGGGAGCGCGAGGGGCTGGCCCCTCGCTCCGCCCTCAGGCCCGGCGCCGGCGGCCGCCGCTGCGGCCGGCCCGGCCGCGGCCTTCCTGGCCGGCTTTCGGCGCCACCTTGTTGAACGCGATCCAGGCGCCGCCATGGGCGTCGTTGTCGGTCAGCAGGTTGGCGGCGCGAATGGCCTCCATCTCCTTGCCGGGGCGCACCTTGGTCGAGCCGAGGCCAAAGAGCGTCACGAAGGTCTCGTCGTCCATCCCCTCGGGCAGAACGAGTCCGGCGGCAGCCACTTCCGCCTTCTTTTCGGCGATCCTGGCCTGGGTTACCGGCATCTGGACCGGGTTCATGATGGCGCTGGTCATGCCGGCGCCCATGGCCATCGGCAGGAAGGCGTTGTTGATGCCATGCCGGTTGGGCAGGCCGAAGGAGATGTTCGAGGCGCCGCAGGTGGTGTTGACCCCCAGTTCGTCGCGCAACCGGCGCACCAGGGTAAAGACCTGCTTGCCCGCCGTCGCCATGGCGCCGATCGGCATCACCAGCGGGTCGACCACGATGTCATGCGCCGGAATGCCGAAATCTGCGGCGCGTTCGACGATCTTCCTGGCGACCGCAAAGCGCACGTCGGGATCCTCGGAAATGCCGGTGTCGTCGTTCGAGATCGCCACCACCGGCACGTTGTATTTCTTGACCAGCGGCAGCACCAGCTCCAGCCGCTCCTCCTCGCCGGTGACCGAGTTCAGCAGCGGCCGACCTTCGGCGGCGGCCAGGCCGGCCTCGAGCGCGCCCGGCACCGAGCTGTCGATGCAGAGCGGCACGTCGACAAGGCCCTGCACCAGCTCGATGATCTTGGTCATCAGCGGCGGCTCGGTCTCGTTCGGGTTGGGGTTGGAGTTGTAGACCACCCCGGCGTTGATATCGAGGATATTGGCCCCGGCGGCGACCTGCGCCAGCGCGTCGGTCTCGACGGTCGAGAAATCGCCGGCCTCCAGCTCGGCGGCCAGCTTCTTGCGGCCGGTGGGGTTGATCCGTTCGCCAATGACGCAGAACGGCTCGTCAAAGCCCAAGACGGCGGTTTTGGTTTTCGACTCGACGATGGTGCGCGTCATGCGGCTACTCCTTTGAAGCGCTTCAGGACATCTGACAGCGCGGGATCGGTGAAATCTTGCAGGGTGACATGCGCCCCGGCCTGGCGCAGGCTGTGGTCGTCCAGACCCGAACGGATGCCCACGGTATAGGCCCCCGAACTGCGCGCCGCGCGGGTGCCCGAGGGGCTGTCTTCGAAGGCCACCGCCTGATCGGGGGTGACGCCCAGCTGGCGCATGGCCTCCTGATAGGGATAGGGATCGGGTTTGCCCCTGGGGCATTCCTCGCCGATCACGATCACCTCGAAATGCTGGCGCAGCCCGATCGCGTCCAGCATCGCTTCGGCATTGAGCCGCATGGCATTGGTGACGATGGCGCGCGGCCAATCCTCGGCCACCGCCTGCGCCACCAGCGCCCCGACCCCCGGCATGGCCGGATAGGGCCGCGGCAGGCGCGCGCGGAACTGCGCTTCCTTCCAGTCCGACAGGCCCTGGTGGTCAGGCTCGTCGGGCAGGAAATCGGCATAGATATCGACGTTCAGGCGGCCGTGCATATGGGTCATGTATTCCGCGTCCGCCAGCTCCATGCCACGCGCTGCCCACATCTCCTTGTAGACCTGAAGATGGATCGGATCCGAATTGAGCATCGTTCCGTCGAGATCGAAAAGCAGCGCGGGCATGTCTGTCCTCAGGTCTGGCTGGCGGGGCGGGTGGCCGCGCCGCCGTGGTCGATGGCCCAGGTGGCATTGGCCTTGATCCCGCCCAGCGGGAAGAAATGCACCTGTTCGATGTTGAATTCGGGGTGGCGGGCCTTGTGCAGCGCCAGCTCGGTGACGACGTCGGTGGGCTCATATGGCAGCAGCAGCTTGGAGACATCCATCGCCCGCTTTTGCAGCACTTTCAGCGACGGGCCGACACCGCAGGCGATGGCGAACTTGATCAGGGTTTGCAGCTTGGCCGGGCCGGCGATGCCGATGTGGATCGGCAGGGTGATGCCGGCCTCGCGCAGCGCGTCGGCCCAGGCGATGATCGGCCCGGCCTCGAAGGCGAACTGGGTGGCGAGCGCCATTTCGGCGTCGGTGGTCTCGTTGAACTTGTTCTTCCAGCGCAGCGCCGCATCGACATTGGCCGAGCCGCCGTCGGGATCGATGTCGCGGTTGCCCTCGGGGTGGCCGGCGACATGCAGACGCTTGAAGCCCGCCTTGTCGAAGAGACCGGTTTCCAAGAGCTGGATCGAGCTGTCGAAGTCACCGACCGGCGTCGTGACGCCCCCGGCCAGCAGCAGCGCCTGGTCGACGCCGGCCTCGCCGCGGTACATGGCCAGCCAGTTTTCCAGCGTGGCGCGGTCCTTGATGATGCGCGCCGGGAAATGCGGCATCACCGGATAGCCCTCGTCGGCCAGCCGGCGGGCGGTGGCAACCATGTCCTCGATCAGGGTGCCGTCGATATGGGCGATATAGACCCGGGTGCCCGGTGCCAGCAGGTCGCGAAAGCTCTCGACCTTTTCGGCGGTGCGGGGCATCACCTCGATGGAATAGCCTTGCAGAAAGGCCTCGACCTCGGCGGCGGCCGGACGATCTGGCGCTGTGTCGCGCTTCTTGAAACTGAGCAGGGCCATCGCGGCCTCCCATAGCTTGTGTGGCGTCATCGGGTCGGGCCGCCTTAGCCGGCAGTTGCCCATCCGTCGTTGGCAATGAGAGCCTTGATCCTGTCACGATCATACTCCGCCTCGAGCCGCGCCGCTTCCTGCGCGGCCACCTCCGAGGCATCGCCCTCAACCGGATAGGGGGCGGCCTTGCGCCATTCGGCCAGATAATCATCCGTGCCGTCGGCGCCAACCTTCATTGCAGCCCTGTCGATGGCTTGTTCGAACCGCTCCGGCAGCTGGACCTTGGCAGCCCGGCGACCCTTGCCGACGATGACCTGCGCCGGAATATCCCGCCAATAGACCACTGTCACATCAACCATGCGATTCCCCTTCTCCGATGGACCCTGAATAGATCAGGGGGGCCGGGTGCCACGTCTCAATTTCGACAATTGACCGCGTCCGAGCGACGCCGGATGCGCCCGAACTCTGGATAAAGGCAGGAGGCGCCAAGGGAAACCCTGAAGCCCGCTCATAATACTCATGCAGATGATGAGCCGGGCTCAATGCCGATTTCCCGGGCGAGAGGCCGCCTTGTTGACGATCGCATGACAGGGTGGCTTGCGCGAAGCCGGGCGCGCGCCTATCCTCGGAAGCAACACGATACTCGGAGGGCGTTAAGATGGCGCCCAGGCGTCCCAAGGGTGCGGGCGCATTCCCGAAACCGGTCGAGAGCCCCGCGCCGAAACCGCCCAATCCGGACGAGCTTTATGCCGCCCTGGATCTGGGCACGAATAGCTGCCGCATGCTGATTGCCCAACCCAAGGGCAGTCAGTTTCATGTGGTGGACAGCTTCTCCAAGTCGGTGCAGCTGGGATCGGGGCTGGAACGCTCCGGGCGGCTGAGCCGCGCCTCGATGGGGCGCACGGTTCAGGCGATGCGAATCTGCGGCCAGAAGCTGCGCCGCCACAAGGTGACGCGCATGCGGCTGGTGGCGACGGAGGCCTGTCGGCGGGCCAAGAACGCCCGCGACCTGGTGAAATTCGTCCGCCGCGAGACCGGGCTGCAACTCGACATCATCGAGCCGGAGGAAGAGGCGCGGCTGGCGGTGATCTCCTGCGCGCCCCTGGTCTCGACCAAAACCGAGCAATTGCTCGTGGTGGATATCGGCGGCGGCTCGACCGAGCTGGTCTGGATCGATCTCTCGACCGTGCCCAACCATGACCGGCCGCGGGCGATCATGCGGCTGCACGCCGGCTTTCACAATGCCGACAGCCCGTTTCCGGTGGCCCGGGTGGTGGACTGGATCTCGGTGCCGCTCGGCGTGGCGACGCTGCGCGACCAGTTCAACGACGTGCAGGACGATGCCGCGCGGTATGCGCTGATGTCGTGGTTCTTCGAGGAGAACCTGGCCGATTTCGCGCCTTACAAGGACGAACAGGCGCGCGAGGGGTTCCAGATCGTCGGCACCAGCGGCACCGTGACCACGGTGGCGGCCTCGCATCTCGGGCTGAAGCGCTATGACCGGACCAAGGTGGACGGGCTGCGGATGACCTCCGACCAGATCGACAAGGTGATCAACCGCTATCTCGAGCTTGGCCCCGAGGGCCGGCGGCGCGATCCGCGGATCGGCCAGGACCGGCAGGCGCTGATCATGTCGGGCGCGGCGATCCTTCAGGCGCTGCTGCGGAGCTGGCCGACCGACCGGCTCTCGGTGGCGGACCGGGGGCTGCGCGAGGGACTGCTTTATGCGCAGATGTCGGCCGACGGGGTGCTCGAGGACGGGCCGTTCTGAGGCCGGCGCTTTGACAATGGCTGCTGCGCAGGCTTAATGAGCCCTTCGGGCCGGAATGGGGGCTCTGCCCCCAAACCCCCGGCGGTATTTGTGAAGAAAAGAAGTGCTGGACCATGGCGAAGACACCGAGCGGCAAGAACACCTCCGGGCGCGGGCAGCGCGACCTCAAGGTCAAGGTCAAGACCGCGCGGGGGCGCAAGCTGTCCTCGACGCGGTGGTTGCAGCGGCAGTTGAACGATCCCTATGTCAAACGGGCCCAGGCCGAGGGCTATCGCGGCCGCGCGGCCTTCAAGATCCTCGAGCTGGACGAGAAGTTCCGCTTTCTGGTGCCGGGGGCGCGGGTGGTGGACCTGGGCTGTGCACCGGGCGGCTGGTGCCAGGTGGCGGTAAAACGGGTCAATGCGCTTGGCGAGAAAAGCGGCAAAGCGGTGGGGTCGGTGCTGGGGATCGATCTCCAGGAGGTCGAGCCGATTGCCGGGGCCGAGATCCATCAGCTCGATTTCCTCGAGGATGACGCTGACGAGAAGGTGAAGACCTGGCTGGGCGGCGCGGCGGATGTGGTGATGTCGGACATGGCGGCGGCCTCCTCGGGGCACAAGCAGACCGACCACTTGCGGATCATGATGCTCTGCGAGACGGCGGCGCATTTTGCCTTTGACGTGCTGGAAGACGGCGGAACCTTTGTCGCCAAGGTGCTGGCCGGCGGGGCCGAGGGCGATCTTCAGAAGCTGTTGAAGCAGAATTTCACCAAGGTGGCGCATGTCAAACCGCCGAGCTCGCGATCGGATTCCTCGGAGAAATTCGTGGTGGCGATGGGCTATCGGGGGGGCAGGGCCGCGCCGGAGGCGTGAGGGCCGACGCCCGTGTGGTGCGGGACCGAGACGGGAACGAGAAAGGCCGGCCCGGATGTGAGAGCGGGGCCGGCCTTTGGGCGAAACGCTTGAGAGGGCCTCAGCCGTCCAGCGGAATTGTGATCCGGGGGGAAGAGGCCGCCGTCTCCAGCTCTGGGCGGCCGCGGGTGGGGGCCTGCGCCGGGGGCGTCTTCCACTTTCATTCGATGGGGACATGAGTAAGCCCAAGCCGCTGTTTTGACAACTTCCATCTCGAAAAACGACGCATTTTCAGCAAATTGCAGCGGCTCTTTTGCCTGGTCGGAACCATTCTGCGCGGCCTTGGGGGATTGCGCGCTCCGGCGAAACAATGCCGCGCCCGATTGCGGCGGAAATCGGGCGCGGCGATTCGCCGAGCCTACCCCTTGAGCGCGCGGTCGAGGTTCTGATCGATCTTTTCGAGGAAGCCCATGGTGGTGAGCCACTTCTGATCGGGGCCGACCAGCAGTGCCAGATCCTTGGTCATATGGCCGGATTCCACGGTTTCGACGATCACCCGCTCGAGCGTTTCGGCAAAGGCCCGGAGGGCCACGTTTTCATCCAGCTTGGCGCGGTGTTTCAGCGCGCCGGTCCAGGCGTAGATCGAGGCGATGGAATTGGTCGAGGTGGCCTCGCCCTTCTGGTGCTGGCGGTAGTGGCGGGTGACGGTGCCATGGGCCGCCTCGGCCTCGACCGTCCTGCCATCGGGCGTCATCAGGATCGAGGTCATCAGCCCCAGCGAGCCGAAGCCCTGGGCCA
Source organism: Marinovum algicola (assembly GCF_900109145.1). GTDB lineage: Bacteria > Pseudomonadota > Alphaproteobacteria > Rhodobacterales > Rhodobacteraceae > Marinovum > Marinovum algicola. The sequence continues at coordinate 312,325 of NZ_FNYY01000003.1, read as the reverse complement.
CGGTGTCGGATTGCACGTCGCCGTCGTAATTCTTGCAGGCCCAGACGAAGCCGCCCGACCATTTCAGCGCGCTGGCCACCATGTCGTCGATCAGCCGGTGTTCGTACCAGATGCCGGCGGCCTTGAACCTGGCGGCGAATTCATCCTCGTAGACCTCTTCGAAGATGTCCTTGAAGCGGCCGTCATAGACCTTGAGGATGGTGTTCTTGGTCGAGAGATAGACCGGCCAGCCGAGGTTGAGCCCGTAATTCAATGACGCGCGGGCGAAATCGCGGATCGACGCGTCGAGGTTGTACATGCCCATGGCGACGCCGGCGGCGGGGGCGTCAAATACCTCTTTTTCGATCACCGTGCCATCGGCGCCTTCGTATTTCAGGGTAATCCTGCCGGGGCCGGGATAGTGGAAATCGGTGGCCTTGTACTGATCGCCGAAGGCGTGGCGGCCGACGACGATCGGCTGGGTCCAGCCCGGTACCAGGCGCGGCACGTTGCGGCAGATGATCGGCGCCCGGAACACCACGCCGCCCAGAATGTTGCGGATGGTGCCATTGGGCGAGGGGTACATGCGTTTCAGGCCGAATTCCTCGACCCGCGCTTCATCCGGCGTGATGGTGGCGCATTTGACGCCGACGCCGATCTCCTTGATCTTTTCGGCGGCGTCGAAGGTCACCTTGTCGTCGGTGCGGTCGCGCTCCTCGATACCGAGATCGTAATACAGCAGGTCGATATCGAGATAGGGCTCGATCAGCTTTTTCTTGATGAAATCCCACATGATGCGGGTCATCTCGTCGCCATCGAGCTCGACGATGGGGGTGTCTACCTTGATCCGGGTCATCGGGGCCTCTTTTGATAGGTCGGTTCGAACACTGGATATAGTGCTAGAGCAAACCGCGTCTCAAAAGAAGCCCTGTATGCAAATGTATACCGACTGTGGCGCTCAGGCGGACTTTTCGCGAATTTCCGCGATCACCTTTGCCCAAAGTTCGGGCGGTTGCGCGCCGGGCACCGCATGTTTGCCATCGACGATGAAGGTCGGCACGCTGGTTACGCCCATGTCGCGGGCGGCGGCGTCGCGGTCGCGGATGTCCTGGGCGTCGCTGTCGCTTTGCAGCAGGCGCAGGATCACCGAGGCGTCGATCTCGAGCCCGTCGGCGATATCGGCCAGGGTGTCATGATCGCCGATGTCGCGGCCCTCGACGAAATAGGCCTTGAACAGGGCCGAGACCGCGGCGGTCTGCTTGCCCTCGATGCCGGCCCAGTGGATCAGCCGGTGCGCGTCGAGCGTATTGGGCGTGCGGGTGATCTTGTCGAGATGGAGTTCCAGCCCGGCGGTCTCGGCATGTTCATGCACCGGCAGATAGGCCTGGATCGCGGCCTCCTTGCCGCCGAACTTGCCTTCGAGATAGGCGCGGCGGTCCATGCCGTCGGCGGGCATCTCGGGGTTGAGCTGGAAGGGGTGCCATTCGATGGTAAAGGGGTGATCGGGGGCCGCCGCCAGGGCGCGATCGAGGTAGGATTTGCCGATGTAGCACCACGGACAGATCGGGTCTGAGAGGATATCGAGCTTGACCATGGAACAGGCACCTTTGTTGCGGAATTCCCGGGCATGTAACAGGATGTTGCCGGAATGGCGAGGGGGGAGGTCCCGGCGGGGGCCGGGACGCGGGCCGCGCCGGGGCCCCGTCAGGTGGTGAACCACTGGCGCAGTGCGCGGCGCGACAGCTTGCCGTTGGGGCCGGTGGGCAGGCGGTCCAGCCGACGGAACAGCCGGGGCTGTTTGTAGCGGGCAAGCTGCGCCTCGGCGCGGCGGGTCAGCGCTTCGGTCAGATCGGTTTCGGCGGTGTAGAAGGCGGCGATGACGCGGGTGTCGGCCTTGATCTCGACATCGGTGACGGCGAGGCCGGTCAGGCCGGGCACATCGTGCAGCGCCTGTTCCACCTCCTGCGGCGAGACGCGGAAACCGCCGGCGTTCATCATGTCGTCGGCGCGGCCGAGATAGGCGATCTGGCCGTCGGTCTCCATCCGCCCGAGGTCGCCGGTATGGAACCAGCCGCCATGACGCCGGGCGGCGGTGGCCTCGGGGGCGCCGAGGTATTCCAGCATCAGCCCGGGATCGCTGTCGGCAATGCAGATCTCGCCCGGTTCTCCCAGCGGCACCGGGCCGTCCCCGTCGCAAAGCGCGATGCGGCGGCCGGGCTGGGGCCTGCCCAGCAGCCCGCGGCGCGCGGGCGTGGCCGGGCTGGAGGATATGAAGGTCGAACATTCCGACATGCCGTAGGCCTCGTAGATCTCGGTCCCGGTCTCGGCCCGCCAGGCGCCGCGCAGGGTCTCGGGCAGCTTTTCACCGGCCGAGAGCGCATGCCGCAGCCTGGGCAGCGGCGGCAGCGGGCGCGAAAGCAGCTTGCGGAAGATGCCGGGGGCCGCGGCAAAGAGCGTGGCGTCGTGGCGTTTCAGCAGGAGCGGCAGCATCGCCGGATCGGTGCCGGGCGCCGGGATCAGCGCGGTCGCCCCGGCGGCCCAGGGGTCGAGCAGGCCGGTGCCGAGGGTGAAGGTCCAGTTGAAGGCACCGGCGTGGCAGAGCCGGTCGCTGGCGCGCAGATCGTACCAGCCCGCCACCATCATCTGCCGCGCCCAGACCGCGCGATGCGCGTGCACCACCGCGCGCGGCACGCCGGAGGTGCCGGAGGAAAAGACGACATAGGCCGGGCGGTCGGGGGCCCCCAGGGCGAATTCCGCCGGCGGCAGGGCGGCCATTTCGTGCAGCGCGGCGGCGGGCAGCAGCGGCACGTCGGTCTCGGCGCAGGCCACTGCCGGGTCACGCAGGATGAGCGCCGGAGAAAGGATGTCGATGATTCGCGCGGTTTCGGGGTCGGAGAGCTGGGCCGAGGTCGGCACCGGGATCAGCCCGGCGGCAATGCAGCCGAGGAAGGCCAGCGGGAAATCCGGGGTATTGCCCAGCCGCATCAGCACCCGGTCGCCCGGGGTCAGCCCGCGCTGCAAGAGCCCGGTGGCGATGCCGCGCACCGCACCCTCGAGCCGGGCATAGCTCCAGCGTTCGGCCCGTGACGGACCGAGCAGGGCAAGCGCGATCTTGTCGGGCTGGGCGCTGGCATGGCGCAGCACGAAACCGGCCAGGTTGAAGGGCGCGGGGCAGGGCGGCGGCGGGCCCTGATCGAACAGGCTGGATGCATCGGGCGTCATCATGGCGCAAGGCCTAGGTAAGCGCAGGCAGAGTTGCAAGCGCGGCCAAGCCTGCCTATAGCATTTGCATGACGAAAGAAGACAATGCGCAGTTGATCCGCGTCGCCCGCGACAAGACCGGCGAGCCGATCCATACCGAGCCGCTCGATCTGGGCGAGCGTGTGCGCGAGCTGCGCAAGGGCCACGGCTGGACGCTGGAACAGGCCGCCAAGAAGGCGGGCCTGGCGCGGTCGACGCTGTCCAAGATCGAAAACGGCCAGATGTCGCCCACCTATGACGCGCTCAAGAAGCTGGCGCAGGGGCTGGGCATCACGGTGCCGCAGCTCTTTACCCAGCCGCAGAACGAAAAGGTCAACGGCCGGATGTCGGTCACCCGTTCGGGCGAGGGTGCGGCACATGCCACGACCACCTATGAGCATGCGCTGCTGGCCGAAGGGCTGACCAAGAAACAGATGCTGCCGTATCGCGCCCGCATCCGGGCCCGCGACCTGGCGGAATTCGACGGCTGGGTGCGCCATGACGGGGAAGAGTTTCTGTATGTGCTGACCGGGGCGATCAAGCTGTACACCGAGTTCTACGAGCCGATTGAGATGCGCCGCGGCGACAGCGCCTATTACGATGCCACCATGGGCCACAACGTCATCTCCGTCAGCCAGGATGACGCCACCATCCTCTGGGTGACATCGCTGGCGTGACAGGTTGGCCGGAGCGGAAGGTCAGAGACCGGAGCGGGCCGTCAGAGCGCGGGCTCAGCCGGCCTCGAGCTCGCTGGCCTGGCGGGCGAGGCTTTGAACATAGGCCCAGTCGCGCAGTTCCTCTTCGGCCTCAAGCTCGGTCAGGTCGTGCTGATGCGCCAGATGCGCGGCAAGCACGTCACGACGCACCGGCTCGTCGCCGAGCTTCTGTTCGTCGATGCGCGGAAAGCGGGACTTCAGCCGTTTGAAGCTGTCGGTCCAGTTCGTGCTTATATCGTTCCAGTCCATAATGGCGCCCTATGTCAAGATCGCCCCTCGCTGAACGGACCTTAGCATGTCGCGGCAACGCCTCAAGCGTCATTATCGGAAAATTCGAATATAAACCGGCAAGGGCGGCGGCGCGTGGCGCCACCGCCATGGTTCCGTAGGTCAGAGCAGGGTATCGACCACCGCGTCGGCGGCGTTGACCGGCGCCTTGATGACCGCCTTGACCGGGCCGCAGGCGACAAGCGTGCCGCATGCGACAATCAGGAGAATGCAACGCAATGATCAGTCCTCTTCATACCACCAGACGTCAGGCTGCCAGCCGATCCAGTCGCCGTACATCGGGATGTGCGCGGGGTACTTGAGTTCCTTTACATGTGCAATCCGGCTGATGTTGAACTGATAGATCGGGATCACATAGCGCCCGGCGGTCAGCACCCGGTCAAGCGCCCGTACCGAGGCGAGGAATTGCTCGCGGCTTTCGGAATTGACCAGCTTGTCGATCATCGCCTCGGCCGCCGGCGAATTCATCCCCATCCAGTTCTTGGTGCCCGGCGCCTCGACGCCCTCGCTGCCCCAGTAGAGGCGCTGCTCGTTGCCCGGGCTGAGCGAAACGCCGACCCGGTAATAGGTCATGTCGAAGTCGTAGTCGTTGGTGCGGTCCTTGTACTGCGCGCTGTCGACCACCGTGACCGTCGGGCTGATGCCCAGCCGTTCGAGCGCCTGGGTATAGAGGTCGATCATCGATTGCTCTTCGTTCGCGCCCTGGCTGAGCAGGATTTCGAAGCGGAAGGGCTGGCCTTCGGCGTTCTTCATCACGCCGTCCTGCACCGTCCAGCCAGCCTGTTCCAGCAAGTCCATTGCCTTGGCGATGTTCTTGCGGTTGCGGGCCGAGCCATCGGCCTGGGGCAGGGCGTATCCCTCGAGCGCGCCGGGCAGCAGCTCGTCCTCGAAAGGCTCGAGAAACTCGGCCACCAGCCCCTCGGCCGGGCCGTCCCGCATCGCCAGCACCGAATTCGAGTAATACGAGGTGATGCGCGGCTGTTCGCCGCCGGTGAGCGTCTCGTTGATGTATTCGAAGTTGAAGGCATGGATCAGCGCGTCGCGGACCCGCCAGTCCTGAAAGATCTCGCGGCGGGTGTTCATCACGAAACCGGTGATGCCCGAGGGCCGCTGATGCGGGATCACCGATTTGATCACATCGCCGCGTTCGAAGGCCGGGAAATCATACTGCGTCTCCCATTTGCCGCCGTTGAATTCGCGGTTGGTGGTGACCTCGCCGGCCTTGAAGGCCTCGAAGGCGACCGAGCCGTCGCCGTAGAACTCCATGCGGATCTCGTCGATCACGTTGGTGCCGCGGCGGAAGGGCAGATCCTTGCCCCAATACTCGGGGTTGCGCTTGAGCGAGACGAAGCGGCCAGCCTCGAAATCCTCGATCACGTAAGGCGCGGTCGAGACCGGGATATTGTCGAGCCCGGAGCGGGTGAAATCCTTGTCCTGCCACTGCGCCTTTTTCAGGATCGGCCGCATGCCGACCAGCAGCGCCAGTTCCCGGTCCTCTTCAGCGAAGGTAAAGCGGATCTTGCGCGGACCGGTCTGCTCCATGGTCTCGATCTTGTTCCACAGCCCGTGGTAGCGCGGGTGGCCCTCGGTGCCGAGCGTCTCGTAAGACCACATCACGTCTTCGACAGTGACCGGGCTGCCATCCGAGAACCGCGCCTCTTCGCGCAGGGTGAATTCCGCCCAGCCTCGATTCGGCCCGACCTCTATCGATTCGGCCAAAAGCCCGTAGAGCGAGAAGGGTTCATCCCAGCTCCGGCCCAACAGGCTCTCGTAGGCCAGAAACCGCAACTGCCAGGGAACCGAGCCCTTGGCGATATGCGGATTGAGGCTGTCGAAGCCGCCGGTCTCGCCGGTGACGATACGCCCGCCGGTGGGCGCATCGGGATTGGCATAGGGCAGATGCTCAAAATCTGGGGGAAGGGCCGGGTCTCCGTACATAGCTATGCCATGCTGAGGCGCGGCCCAGGCGAATCCGGCGACGGACATCAGTGCCGCTGCGGCACCCGCGGCGGCGAGGTGACGGAAAAAAACTGGACGCATTTTGGCAACAATCTCCCGCATGCCTTATATTATTGGCCTCGGACCTTAACGGGGGATTTATGCCTTTTCAAACTTTTAGCTTGGATACCGGCGCGAGATTGCTTATAAAGGGGGCACTGCTCGATAGGTTTCTTGCCTGTATGAAACCTGCCTCAATAACTTAACCCCGGCTTCGTGCCGGGGTTTTTTTCTGCCCAAAACCCAAGCAGATCTGCCTCTTAGCGATGTGCGCGCCCGGCGCAACCCCTTGGCCTTTTGCAAATGCAGCGACTAGGCTGCGGTGCAGAATCACGGCATCAAGGGAACGCGGATCATGACGCTCAAGGGCAAGACGGCTGTTATCACGGGATCGAATTCTGGCATCGGGCTTGGCGTGGCGCGCGAGTTGGCCAGGGCCGGCGCCGATGTGGTGCTCAACTCCTTTACCGACCGCGACGAAGATCACGCCCTGGCGCGCGCGCTTGGCGAAGAGTTCGGCGTGACCGCGAGGTATATCAAAGCTGACATGTCCAAGGGCGCGGAGTGCCGCGCGCTGATCGAGCAGGCCGGGGTCTGCGACATCCTGGTGAACAACGCCGGCATCCAGCATGTGGCACCGATCGATGAATTCCCCCAGGACAAATGGGACGCGATCATCGCGATCAACATGTCCTCGGCCTTTCACACCACCGCCGTGGCGCTGCCGTTGATGCGCAAGGCGGGCTGGGGCCGGGTGATCAATATCGCCAGCGCCCATGGGCTGACCGCCTCGCCGTACAAATCGGCCTATGTGACGGCCAAGCACGGCGTTGTCGGCATGACCAAGACCGTGGCGCTGGAATGCGCACGTGAGGAGATCACCGCCAATGCGATCTGCCCAGGCTATGTGCTGACGCCGCTGGTCGAAAGCCAGATCCCCGACACCGCGAAGAAATACGCCATGACCGAGGAAGAGGCCAAGCAGAAGGTCATCCTCGAGCGCCAGCCTTCGAAGGAATTTGCCACCACCGAACAGATCGGCGGCACCGCGGTGTTCCTTTGTTCCGACGCGGCGGCACAGATCACCGGCACCACGATCAGCGTCGACGGCGGCTGGACCGCGCTCTGAGGGCGCGGCTGCGGGCCTTGCCCGTAGGTTCAGAAAGGCGGGCCTGCCGGGCCCTCCGGCCTGCCCCCCAAGGGGGTTTCCAAACAGAAGAAGTGGATAGGTGATTGCCCGAGACCGTGCGGATCAATCTGGCCTTGCAGGGCGGCGGCGCGCATGGCGCCTTTACCTGGGGGGTGCTCGACCGGCTGCTCGAAGAGGAGTGGATCGAGATTGCCGGCATCTCGGGCACCTCGGCGGGGGCGCTCAATGGCGCCGCGCTGAAATCCGGCTGGGTTGCCAATGGCCGCGCGGGCGCCCGCGAGAGCCTGCGCGCGCTCTGGAACGAGGTCAGCGGGCTGGGCGACATGCGCATCCCGGCCTGGATGGAGAACTTTGTTCCCGATCCCTATTTTGTCGCGCGTGCGATCGAGGCCTCGCCCGCCTTTGCCTTTGTCGACACCCTGAGCCGGGTGGTCTCGCCTTATGCCTATGGGCCGTTCTACCAGAATCCGCTGGCCAAGGTGGTCGGTCATTTCGACTATGGCCGGGTCTGTGACGAGGGGCAGGGCCCGGATCTTCACATCTGCGCCACCCGGGTGCGCGACGGAAAGGTGCAGGTCTTTACCGGTGACGAGATCAACACCGACGTGATCCTGGCCTCGGCCTGCCTGCCGACGCTGTTTCAGGCGGTCGAGATCGCCCAGCCCGACGGCACCACCGAGGCCTATTGGGACGGCGGCTATACCGGCAACCCGGCGCTGTTTCCGCTGTTCGACCCCGCGTTGCCCGATGACATCGTGATCATCAACATCAATCCGATCGAACGCCGCGCAGTGCCGCGCAGCGCCCAGGATATCCAGAACCGGATCAACGAGATCAGCTTCAATTCCTCGCTTCTGCGCGAGCTGCGCGCCATCGATTTTGTCCAGCGGCTGATCGGCCAGGGCAAGATCGAAGACGGCAGCATGAAAAACGCCCGCATTCACATGATCGCCGATGACGCGCTGATGAACGATCTCAGCGTTGCCACCAAGCTGGTGCCGCTCGCGACGGTGATCGGCCAGCTGCATGACGCCGGGGCCGCGGCGGCCGAAGGATTCCTGGACGCCCATGGCACGGATCTGGGGCAAAGACAGACCTTGGCGCTGCGCCAGATGTTTGCCTGAGCACCGCTGGCCAGCCTGACCCCGGGCGGAGGGCCGGGACGCCACAGAAATGCCGTATTTCCCTGCCCTGATCCGGCCGAGTGGCGGGCGGAGAGGCGCCCGAGGCCCGCCAGGCCGGGCCGGGACGACAGGAGCAGAGGGACATTCGTGGCGAGCTTGAACCGCGTCTACATGCAGAAGAAGAGCCGGATTCTGATCCGCACGCTCGAGCCGGCGGGGCTCGATGCGGTCGAGATTTCGGGCACCTGGGGCAAGCCGCTGGGCTTCAGGACTTACCGGTCGCTTTTTTATCCCGCGCATGACATCTGTCAGGGGCCGTTGCAGGAGGACGGGGCGGCGATCACCTGCGATATCGTGCTGGCCAATCAGGTCTGGGAACATCTCGACCGGCCATATGCCGCCATTCGCCATGTACGCGAAATGCTGCGACCGGGCGGCTATTTCTGGCTCGCCGTGCCGTTTTTCGTGCCGTATCACGCGGCGCCGGTGGATTGCTCGCGCTGGTCGGCGCGGGGCCTGGCCAACCTGTTGATCGAGGCCGGGTTTTCCGAGGACAACGTGGTCGCCGACCAATGGGGCAACCGGGCGGCGGGGCTGCGCAACCTGGTGGGCAGATGGCCGCCGGTCCTGGACCGTGACCATGACGACCTGAGCAATGACGAGCACTTTCCGATCTGCGCCTGGGCGCTGGCGCAGAAAGAGGGCTTTTAGGCGGCGTTGCGATAGTGGCGCAGCACAAACAGGCGGATGGCCGAGGCCAGCCCGCAATCGGTGCCGCGCTCTTCGTCGATCTCGGCGGCCAGGGCGTTGATCGCCCGGCCTTTTTCATCGGCGATATCGCGAAAGGCACGCCAGAAGTCATCTTCGAGCGAGACCGACGTGCGGTGGCCCCGCAGCGTCAGTGATCGTTTTTTGGGCCGTCCGTTCATGACAAGCTTCCCCACAACAGCAAGCCACACCCAGGACCGGACTCTTTTGGCCAGAACGCTTCGCCACCGGTACAGGCAGAGATTGTAAAACATGGCTTATCAGAAGGTTCTGGCAGAAACCTTACCTGGTGCGGCCCGCAGACTACGCAATTTTTTCGAGTTCTACAAAACTTTAAGGCGAATTCGTGTCATCATTGGCACCGGAAGGGGGCGATTCAATCTCGGCCTGATCCAACCTGCGGCGCTGGCGCTCCGCAGCCGCGGTCTCGGCCTCTTTCTGCCCGGATGTCCGGCCAAACTTCGCGGCGTTTTCAGAAGCTTGTGCGGCTTTTTTCTTGCGCGCTATCTGCTTGCGCGCGGTCTTGAGATTGATGATCTTGGCCATTCTTCGCCTGTTCTGCCGAAACAACCTTAACTAGGCATGGACATAGGTCAAGAAAAACGCCCGGCAAGCGCGTGCCGGGCGTTTCCTGGGCTCGAAGGGCCGGCTTACCTGGGGCCGACCATGTCTTCCGGGCGGACCACCCGTTCAAAGGTCTCTTCGTCGACGAAGCCCAGTTTTATGGCCTCTTCCTTCAACGTGGTCTTGTTCTTGTGCGCGGTCTTGGCGACGGTGGTGGCATTGTCATAGCCGATTTCCGGCGCCAGCGCGGTCACCAGCATCAGGCTCTCGCGCATCAGCTTTTCGATCCGGTCGCGATCGGCCTGGAGGCCGACCACAAGATTGTCGGTGAAGGCCGAGGCGGCGTCGCCCAGAAGTTGCATCGATTGAAGCACGTTATAGGCCATCATCGGCTTGTAGACATTGAGCTCGAAATGCCCCTGCGAACCGGCAAACCCGACGGCCGCGTCATTGCCCATGACATGGGCGCAGACCTGGGTCAGCGCCTCGCATTGCGTCGGATTGACCTTGCCCGGCATGATCGAGGAGCCGGGCTCGTTTTCCGGCAGGATCAGCTCGCCCAAACCGCAGCGCGGGCCGGAGCCCAGCAGGCGGATGTCATTGGCGATCTTGAACAGCGAGGCGGCAACCACCTTGAGCTGGCCGGAGATCTCGACCATGGCGTCATGCGCGGCCAGCGCTTCGAACTTGTTGGGCGCGGTGACAAAGGGCAGGCCGGTGATCTCGGCCATGTTGGCGGCGACCTTCTCGCCCCAGCCTTCCGGCGTGTTGAGGCCAGTGCCGACGGCGGTGCCGCCCTGCGCCAGCTCGTAGATCCGGCCGAGGCCATCCTTGACCCGCTGGATGCCCATGGCGATCTGATGGGTATAGCCGCCGAATTCCTGGGAGAGCGTCAGCGGTGTCGCATCCTGGGTGTGGGTGCGGCCGATCTTGATGATGCCGTCGAATTCCTCGACTTTCTTCTGCATCGCGGCATGGAGCTTCTCCAGTCCGGGCAGCAGCACGTCATGCGCGGTCATCGCGGTGGCGATATGCATGGCGGTGGGGAAGGTGTCGTTGGAGCTTTGCCCCATGTTGCAGTGATCGTTGGGGTGAACCGGATCCTTGGAACCGAGCTGGCCGCCGAGGATCTCGATGGCGCGGTTGCCGATCACCTCGTTGGAATTCATGTTTGACTGGGTGCCCGAACCGGTCTGCCAGACCACCAGCGGGAAATTGTCGTCGAACTTGCCCTCATAGACCTCGCCGGCGGCCTGGATGATCGCATCGGCGATCGGCGCGTCGAGCTTGCCCAGATCCTTGTTGGCCATGGCACAGGCCTTCTTGATCACGCCGAGCGCGCGAACGATGGCCACCGGCTGCTTTTCCCAGCCGATCGGGAAGTTCTGGATCGAACGCTGGGTCTGGGCGCCCCAATACTTGTCCGAAGGGACTTCCAGCGGGCCGAAGCTGTCGGTTTCAGTGCGGGTTTCGGTCATCGGGACACTCCTTGACGGTTTGCCCCTTCAATACAAGAACCGCGGCCAAGATCAATGATGTATACGACGGAATACCGCGACCTTCGGCGTTAACATGCGGGCCGGACCCCGCGATGGGAGCGCCGCGCCCCGGACCTGATCCGGGACCTCTTGGCCAGCTGTGGGGGAGACCCCGGATCAGGTCCGGGGCGGGATCACTTGCGGAAGCTGTCGAGGCTCACCACCTCGGCGTCGTGCTTGTCCTCGGCGCCGTCGGCTTCGGTGTCGGGGGTGTCATCCTCGTCCGGCAGCGCGGCGAGAGATTGCTCGTCCTCTTCCTGGGTCTCGAACCGCAGGCCGAATTCCACCGAGGGATCGACGAAGGTCTTGATCGCATCGTAGGGGATGTAGAGCGGCTCCGGCGCATCGCCGAAATTCAGCGTCACCGAGAAGCCGTCTTCGCCGACATCGAGGTTTTCATACCAATGCTGCATCACCACTGTCATGTCGGTGGGGTAGCGGTCGGTCAGCCACTGCGCGAGCTCGACATCCGGGTGGGTGGTGTCGAAGGTGATGAAGAAGTGGTGATCGCCGGGCAACCCGTGTTCTGCCACATCCTCAAGCACTTCGCGGATGAGCCCGCGCATGGCGCGGTGCATGAGATTGCCGTAGTCGATACTGGTCTTCATTGAGGGTCCCCGGAATTCGTCCTTGGATCATACGGGATTCGAGCCGAAACAAAAGGGGCTCAGGCCGCCGTTTGTCACATTCCGGTGATCCACATCAGCACCACCGCCGCCAGGGCCGTGCAGAGCAGCGTCAGCGGCACCGCGAGGCGCAGAACAAAGATCAGACCGCCGGCAAATGCGGTGAGCAGCAGCGCCGTCGGATCGAGGCTGGCCGGGGCGGGCAGGGTGAGGCGGACCGGCCCGACCGCCCATGTGACGCTCTGGGCAAACAGCACGCCGATGGCGAACCAGACCGAGAGATTGGCGATCACACCGACCACCGCCGCCGTCACCGCCGAGAGCGCGGCGCCGATCCGCGGCCGGGCGGTGATCTGTTCGAGATAGGGCGCGCCGGCGAAGATCCACAGGAAACAGGGGGTGAAGGTCATCCAGAGGGTCAGCGCCCCGGCCAGGGCAAACCCGGCCCAGCCGGTCTCGTTGAAGCCGGCCAGGTGGCCGACGAATTGTGTCACCAGGATCAGCGGGCCGGGGGTGGTCTCGGCCAGGCCCAGCGCGTCGATCATCTCGGCGGTGGTGATCCAGCCCTGGGCCTGCACCACCTCCTGGGTCATATAAGCCAGCACCGCATAGGCGCCACCGAAGGTGACCAGCGCCAGCTTGCCGAAGAACAGCGCCAGATCGAGCAGGAAGGGCATGTTGAGCGTCCAGAGGACCACCAGCGGCAGCAGCCAGAGCCCGCCCCAGACCGGAACCGCCAGCCAGGGTGCGCGGCCCCGGCGCGGCGGCAGGGCCTCGTCCGGCACCACAGGCGCGCGCAGCGCGCCGATCAGCGCCGCCAGCGCGATGATCAGCGGAAACGGCAGGTGCAGGGCAAAGAGCGCCACGAATGCCGCCACCGCCAGCGCCACGTCGCCCGCGCCTTTCAGCGCCTTGCCCGATAGCCGCGCCAGCGCCTGGGCGACGATGACGATCACCGTTGCCTTGACGCCCAGAAACAGCGTCTGCACCAGCGGCACTTCGCCATAGCTGATGTAGATCGCGGCCAGCGCGGTGATGACCACGGCCCCCGGCAGGACAAAGAGCAGCCCGGCCAGCACGCCGCCGAAGGTGCCGCGCAACCGCCAACCGGCATAGGTGGCAAGCTGCATCGCCTCGGGGCCGGGCAACATCATGCAGAAACTGAGCGCGCGCAGGAACTGGGCCTCGGTCATCCACTTGCGGTCGTCGACCAGCTCGCGGTGCATCACCGCGATCTGCGCCGCCGGGCCGCCAAAAGACAAAAGCCCGATCCGCCCGAAGGCGCTGAGCATCTCGGAAGGTGTCGGGGTCATGCCTTGCCTGTCTTTGCCGCCCGGAACCGGGCCAATCACGGTCTTCGTCATAGCCCTCCCGCGCCGGGCGGTACAGGGCATCATGTGGCGAAAGACCTGTCGGCAACTGTGCCGGATCATTGCAAAACCTGCGTGACAAAGTTCCAGGTACGCGCCGGCTTTTCCGGCTGGCGTCTCCGGCTCGGCCCCAACCGCGACGCCCACCCGGGATACCACTGTCGAGAGCGCGACAATTGCCCGGCACATACGGACGCTATCCGTGATCCCGTCCCGACGCCCGCAAGCTGCTCCGTTGCGCGAGGCTGTTCACGCGTACTTTGCATCACAGGATCAGGCCCCATGACCCGACCTCATGCCAAGATGGGATGCGACGTCGCCAAGCCGGAGCTCGCGTTTTTCGAACCCGCCGCCGCGGTCAACCATATCGCCAATATCCCGCCGGAGATCACCGCGCATCTGCGGCGCAATGTCCGCCGCCCCGGAGCTGCTCGGGGGCATGGGGTGCAGCCCGGGGGCCCCGATCGCGTCCGGGACGTGTGCCTTTTTTATGGACTTGCTGCGCGCCGACCCGGCGCCGGATCATTTTCGCGGCGGCTTGGTCGGGTCGTCGCCGTTGGGATAGACCAGCCCGGCCGAGATCACCAGTTTGGCCGCCTGTTCGACGGTCATGTCGAGTTCGATCACGTCTTCCTCGGGAAAGAACAGCAGAAACCCCGAGGTCGGGTTCGGCGTGGTCGGCACAAAGATCGACATCAGCCGCCCGCCGGTTTCGGCGCGGCGCGAAATCTCGCCCTTGGCGGTGGTCGAGATGAAGCCGATCGCCCAGATCCCCTTGCGCGGATACTGGATCAGGCAGGCTTTCTCGAACGACCGGTCCTCCTGGTTGAACACCGTCTCGGCGATCTGCTTGACCCCGGAATAGATCGAACGCACCACCGGCACCCGCTCGACCAGGCTCTCGGCATAGCGCACCAGCGAGCGTCCGATCAGCCCCTTGGCGATCCAGCCGACCAACAGGGTAAAGAGCAGAAAGACGATGACGCCGACGCCGCGCACGTTGACGCTGATCCAATCGGGATCAGAGGCATCGCGGATGCCGAGAAAGCGGTTGAGCAGGGCTTCGGGCTGATAGGCCTGCGGCACGAACGGCCATACAAAGCCATCGACCCAGCCGATTACCGTCCAGATCAGCCAGACCGTCAGGCCGACGGGCGCAATCACCACGATCCCGGTCAGGAAAGAGGCGCGCAGACTGGCCATCCGGCTTGCCATCCACCCCGACCGCGGCCGCGGCAGTGGATCTTCATCAAATGGCGTGGTCATTCAGGTCCGTGATCCCGTGGTCATCCCCGTCGGCCAAGCTATGCATTTTGCATGCCAACCTCAATGGCTTGGGACGTGAATAACCTGTTCAGGTAACGATTTTGCCCAAAGCGCAGGCGATCTCGGCCCCGAGGCGGGCATTGTTGCGGACCAGCGCGATATTTGCGGTGAGCGACCGGCCTTCGGTCAGCTCGTAGATCCGTTGCAGCAGGTAGGGCGTCACATCCTTGCCGCCGATGTTGTGGGTCTGGGCGTCGGCCAGGGCGCGGGCGATCACCGGGTCGATCTCGCTGCGCGGGATTTCGGCCTCGGCCGGAATCGGATTGGCCACCAACTGGCCACCCGAGAGGCCCAGCGCGCCGCGCGCCAGGTGGGCGCGGGCGATGGTTTCGGGATCGTCCATTCTCAGCGGCGCACGGTAAGCCGAGGTCGCCGACCAGAAGGCCGGAAAGGCCTGTTGGCCATAGGCGATCACCGGCACGCCCAGGGTTTCCAGCACCTCCAGCGTCTTCGACAGGTCGAGGATCGCCTTGGCGCCGGCCGCCACCACGGTGACGGCGGTGCGCGACAGCTCTTGCAGGTCGGCCGAGATGTCAAAGCTCTGTTCGGCGCCGCGATGCACCCCGCCAATGCCACCGGTGGCAAAGACGCCGATCCCGGCCTGCGCCGCGCCGATCATCGTCGCCGCCACGGTGGTGGCGCCGGTGCCGCCGGTGGCCATGCAGGCCGCCATGTCGGCGCGCGACAGTTTGGCCGCGCCCTTGGTCTGCGCCAGCCCTTCGAGCTGGGCATCGTCGAGCCCGATGCAGAGCTGACCCTCGATCACCGCGATCGTCGCCGGGATGGCGCCATTGTCGCGGATCACCTGTTCGACCCCGCGCGCCATCTCGAGGTTCTTGGGCCAGGGCATGCCATGGGTGATGATCGTGCTTTCCAGCGCGACCAGCGGGATGTTCTCGGCGCGGGCCTTGTTCACTTCGGCGGAATAGCGGATCTCAATCATGGGGTGTTTCTCCGGAGACATATCGTGCGGCGGCGGTCAGGGCGCGGCTGAGTGCGGCCTCGCGGTCCTGGCCGGCGGCTTCGGCGGCCATATGCGCCGCCATGAAGGTATCGCCCGCGCCGGTGACCCGTGTCACCAACACCTCGGGCGGGCGTTCCGACACCAGACCCTCGGCCGAGGCATCGGCACAGGCGTTGCCGCCATCGGTCACCACCGCGCGTTTCGCCCCACGGGCAACCAGCGCCGCGGCGGCGCCGGGGGCGTCGGCAAAATCGCTCTGGCACAGGATGCCGGCCTCTTCGCGGTTCACGTAGAGCACCGCGCCGGGGCGGGTGACAAAGGGCTGCAACCGCTCGGCCTTGCCGGGCGAGGCGGGGGCGACACGCAGATCGGCGGCGGCAAAGGCCGGATCGCGGGAAATCTTCGACAGCAAGGTTTCGGTCAGGTTGCCGTCAAGCGCGATCAGTCCGGCATAGGGCGCCTCGGCGCTGCCCAGCCGGCCGTCTTTCAGCGGCCGCAGGATCTTGTCATCGGCGGCTTCCAGCGAATGCGCATCGGCGATGGCGGCAATCAGACCATTGGCGCCTTCGATCGCCATATAGCGATCGGTCGGCAGATCCTCGGAGCGATAGAGCCAGGTGCAATCCAGGCCCATGCCCTCGCATTCGGCGATCAGCACATCGCCCAGCACATCGCGGCCCACCGCGCTCAGAAGCGCCGGTTTCATGCCGAAACGCACCAGGGTCATGGCGATATTGAGCGCCACGCCGCCGGGGATCTGGGTGATCCGGCCGGGCACGTCGGAGCCCTGGCGCATCACCGAGGCCGACCGGCCGATCACGTCCCAGAGCACGGACCCTATGCAAAGAACATTCCCCATCGAAGCCCTTCATGGCGCGAAACTTTTTTCGCCGCAAGCCGTAGCTTGGGGTTGCAGCTGGGACGGATCGCGGCATTCTGCCGCCAGGCAAACAGGGTGAGATTGTGATGAAGCGGATTTTGTTGAGTGTATTGGGCCTTTGGGCGGGCGCGGCCGGGGCGCATGAGGTGATGCCGACGATTGGCGATCTCACGGTGACCGAGGGTGCGGCGCAGATCGAGCTGCGGCTGAATGCCGAGGCGTTCATCGCCGGGATCGATCTTGACGGGCTCGAAGACACCAACACCACCGACCGCTCCGATGTCTACGACGCCCTGCGCGCGCTGCCGCCCGAAGACCTGGCCGAGCGCATGGCACCGACGGCCGACACCATGGCCGAGGCGATCCGGCTGGAAAGCGGCGGGACGGCGGTGCCGCTGGCGGTGACCGGCTTTGCACCGGGCGAAATCGGCAATCCGACGTTTGCGCGCGAAAGCACGTTGTCGCTGCGCGCGGATCTGTCGAACAGCACCGCGCCGCTGGTGCTGCACTGGCCCGACGGCTACGGCACCCTGGTGTTGCGGCAGTTGGGGCTCGAGACGGGCTATACCGGCATAATCGAGGGCGGCGACATGAGCGACAGCATCCTGCCGACCGGACAGACGCCGAAATCCGGGTTTGCGGTCTTTGCCGAATATATCCCGGTCGGCTTTGACCATATCCTGCCCAAGGGGCTGGATCACATCCTGTTTGTGTTGGGGCTGTTCTTTCTCAGCACGCGGCTTGGCCCGCTGTTGTGGCAGGTCACCGCGTTCACCGCCGCCCATACGGTGACGCTGGCGCTTGGCGCGCTTGGCATCGTCACCATTCCCGGCAGTATCGTCGAGCCGATCATTGCCGCCTCGATAGTCTATGTCGCGGTCGAGAACATCTTTTCGCCCCGGATGCACGCATGGCGGCCGCTTGTGGTCTTTGGCTTCGGGCTGCTGCACGGGCTGGGTTTTGCCTCGGTGCTGAGCGAATTCGGTCTTCCGCAGGGGCAATTTATCCCGGCGCTTCTGGGGTTCAACGTCGGGGTCGAGCTGGGCCAGCTTACCGTGATTGCCATGGCCTTTCTTGCGGTCGGGCTCTGGTTTGGCCGCAAGAGCTGGTATCGGCCCGCCATCGCGGTGCCGGCCTCGGCGGTGATCGCGCTGGTCGGCGCCTATTGGTTTGTCGAACGGGTGATCTGAACTGCGGCGTTGTCGGGTGAACGATACGGCACGATGAGGGGATGCGCGGCTTTATAGAGTGGGTTCTCAACCCACCGCGCATCCGCCGGTCTCAAGCGGCGAGATCGACCCAGACCGGCACGTGATCCGAAGGCTTTTCGCCGCCGCGCACGGCGGCGTCGATCTGGCAATCCTGCATTAGATCCGCGCATTCCGGCGACAGCAGGAAGTGATCGATCCGGATGCCGTTGTTGCGCTGCCAGGCGCCGGCCTGGTAATCCCAGAAGGTGTAATGCCCGGGCCCCTGAACCCGCGCGCGAAAGGCCTCGGTATAGCCCAGATTCTCGATCCGACGGAAAGCGGCGCGGCTCGCCGGAAGGAAAAGCGCGTCGTCTTTCCATTGCGCGGGCGTTTCTGCATCTTCTGATTGAGGAATTATATTAAAATCTCCCGTTATAAGTGTGGGGAGCTCTTCTGCCATTAAGGTTTCGGCGCGGATTTTCAGCCGTTCCATCCAGGCAAGTTTATAATCGTACTTGGGGCCGGGGACCGGGTTGCCGTTAGGTAAGTAAAGCCCGCAGATCCGGATTGCGTGCTGCGATCCCATTACAGTGGCTTCGATCCAGCGCGCCTGTTCGTCACTGTCATCGCCGGGCAGGCCACGGGTCACATCCTCGAGCGGCAGGCGCGAAAGCAGGGCGACCCCGTTGAAGCCTTTTTGACCATGGGTTTCAACATTGTACCCCATGTCCTCGAAATGTTCTCGGGGAAAGCCTTCGTCGACCGACTTGATCTCCTGAAGTACGGCGACATCCGGCGCGGCATCGCCAAGCCAATCGGTCAGCGCATTGATTCGCGCCTTGATGCCATTAATGTTGAAAGTGGCAATCTTCATCGCGGCCTCCTTGATCGGAGGCCAATATCCTTTCGATAGGGTCAGGGGACAAGCGCAAAATTGCGCCGGGTCCAGCGACGAAATGCGCATAAGCTATAGTTGATTCGATGGAATTTACTGCCGCAACCCGCGATTTTCTGGGATTTTCCGGCCGTGCTATAAATTTGTGCGATTTAGGTTTTATGTAATATTGGCAAATGCCTGTATACCATATCTTGTGTGGATAAAAGACTTATCCACAAGGTATAGTTGAAAAATGTTTTGAAATGCTCGGAAGGGTGGAGAAATCTGGCCGTGTCGAAAACATTCAACACGGAGACACACGATGCTCGCACTTGTTCAAGAAACCCTTAACGAAACCAAAACCGAAGAACTGGTCATCGAGACCACCGAGATCTCGGCCGGCGATCACGTCGACACGATGATGTGCGTCTCGATCGAAACCGGCACCGACATGTTCGACGGTGACCAGGTCCAGGCGATGATGTGCGTGTCCTGAGCGGCGCGCAGGACTGAACACGCTCGGACCGGGCGCATTTGATATTCATCGGAGGACCCAATCATGTCGAACGTTGTCTATTTGAATGTGCCCGGCCCCAGGGAGCGGCGAGCGGCGCGTTCCGGCGCGCTCATCCGCTCATTCGCCGCGCATCGGCGCGGCCCCGAGGATGTGTTCTGGCTCAAGGAAAACGCCGAGCTGCTGAACATCCTCGAATGCACCGGCCAGGAGGTTCCGGCGACGCTGCTGGAGCCTTATGGCGCCTTCTATGACAACGCCCGCGAAAAGCTGGCGTTCTTTCCCCAATATTATCGCTTCATCCTCTCGCTGACCCTCGATCTCGAGGCGCTCGGGATGCCGGGTGATCATGCCGAATCGATGTGCGCCTGGGCGCTGCGGCAGGATCTGGTCGGCGGAGAGACCTCTGACATCCAACGTGCCGAGGCTTTTCGGCTGATGCAACGGCGCGGAATGGATCCACTTGGCGACCAGGGTGCCGCTGAAGCGCGTCTGCGTGACTTCATTGCGCGTCCGGAACGCTTTGCATTGCCCAACAAAAAGGCTGCCTTCGAGCTGACGCACATCGTATTCTACCTCTCGGAGTATGGGCGGAAAGACCCGGATCTGGGGCCGAATGAGCTGCGGTCGCTGGAGAATGCAGGGCTTTTGGCTTTTCTTGACGGAAACCTGGATCTTCTTGCTGAGATTTGCGTGGCAATGCGCTATGCAGGTTTCAACCCCTCGGGGATTTGGGAAGAGTGGATCAATTGCAAGATGAGCGAATTTGAGATTTCAGAATTGGATGCAGGCCAGCCGGGGCAGCGGCCCGTGGCCGATGTCTATCACGAATATCTGACCTCGTCCTGGCTTGCCGGCGTTCAGGGAAAAACGCCCTTTGGCGAAGTGCCGTTGCGCCGCAGGGGCCAGTCGGGGGCCTTGGCCATTCACCGGCCGCGCGCCGGATCGGCGGCGCTGCGCGAAATCTCGGTTCAGCTGTTCCGCATGGACGACCGCTCTGACGCCTGGGCCGCGATGCGCAGCCAGATCGGCGCCAACCTGACCGACACCGCCCGCGCGCGACTGGCCCAGGCCGAGGCCTCGACCGGGCATTTCGAGGCGTTTTTCGAAGAATTCGCCCGCGCACAAAAGGTTAGCGCCTGATGCGGGTGGGGCCGGCAGGGATCAGTATCACGACTTTCGGCACCGGGCTGGTGCTGATCTATACGCTGCTGATCACCTTTTCCGATGCGATCACGAAATACCTGGCGCAATCCTATGGCGCGCCGCAGCTTCTGAGCATCATTGCGCTGCTGATCGCGCTGATGTCGCTCGGCAGCAGCCGGGTACGCGGCGAAAAGGTGACCCTGCGCACCAATTTCCCCGGCGTGATGGCGATGCGCGCCGCGCTGACGGTGGTGGCGACGGTGATGTTCTTTTATGCGCTGGCAACTTTGGCGCTGGCGCAGGTCTTTCTCTTTGTCGCGCTGGTGCCGCTGCTTTCGGCGCTGATGTCGGGGCCGATTCTTGGGGAACGGGTGCGCCCGGCTGCCTGGGTCGCGCTGGGATGCGGCTTTCTCGGGGTGCTGTGCATGGTCGAGATTCGCCTGTCGACGATAACCACAGGCCACATCGCGGCCTTCATCGGCGCGGTCTCGGGCACCGGTTCGATCGTGCTGTCGCGCTACATCGGGCGGCGCGAGAACACGCCGCTGGCCCAGGTTTTCTATCCGCAGCTCGCGGTCTTCCTGTCGATGCTGCTTCTGGCGCCTCTGGGCTGGCAGCCGATGCCGCTGTTCGATCTGATGATGGCGGTGCTCTGCGCGGTGGTGCTGTTTTCGGCGCGGCTGCTTCTGGTGATCGCGCTGCGCCATCTCACCGCCTATGCGGTCACACCGCTGATGAATCTGCAATTCGTCTGGATGGTGCTGATCGGGCTGGTCGTGTTCAACGAAGTGCCCCAGGCCAGCACGCTGATCGGCGCGATTATCGTCATGGTTTCAGGCGCTTACCTGGTATTCGATCAATCCCAGGCGGAAACCGCGCCGGACCATGCGATGCCGGTCAGCTTTCGCAAGCCCGTCTTGGCACGGGGCTGATCCAACCTCAGATCGAAAATGACGTGCCGCAGCCGCAGGCGCTGGTGGCATTGGGGTTCTCGATCACGAAACGCGCGCCGATCAGCTCTTCGCTGAAATCGATGACCGCCTCGGTCAGAAACGGCAGCGACACCGCGTCTACCACAACCTTTTCGCCTTTGCTTTCAAGCACGAGGTCATCGTCGGACGGGTTGTCGAGCCGGATATCGTACTGAAAGCCCGAGCATCCGCCGCCCTCCACGGCCACGCGAAGGGCCTTGCCCTCGGCACTGGCGCCGATCTCGGCCAGGCGTTCAAAGGCGCGCTCGGTCACTTTCGGCGGCAACTGCATGACAAATCTCCGGTTTTCCTGCACAAACGCCCTGCCGGGCGGTTTTATCGTCTTCCATGGTGCAATATAGAAGCGGCGCAGGCCGTCAACAAGGAGGCTGCGATGATCGCGCCTTATGCGTCCCGACCCGAAACTTCGCGCGGACGTCTCAAACCGGAAGAAGAGAGCCATTTTCGCTCGTGTTTTCAACGCGATCGCGACCGGATCATCCATTCCAGCGCCTTTCGCAGGCTCAAACACAAGACCCAGGTTTTTGTCGAGCACGAAGGCGATTATTACCGTACCCGGCTGACCCATTCGATCGAGGTGGCCCAGGTGGCGCGGACGATCTCGGGCGCGCTGGGGCTCAACCAGGAACTGACCGAGGCGGTGGCCCTGGCGCATGACCTCGGGCATACGCCGTTCGGTCACACCGGCGAGGATGTGCTCGACGCCTTGATGACGCCATACGGCGGCTTTGACCACAACGCCCAGGCGTTGCGCATCGTCACCAGGCTCGAGCAGCACTACGCCGAGTTCGACGGGTTGAACCTCACTTGGGAAACCCTTGAAGGCATTGCCAAACATAACGGTCCCGTGGTGGGCGATCTGCCCTGGGCCCTGGCCGCATATGATGCCCGGCACGACCTTGAATTGCACACCCACGCCAGCGCCGAGGCACAGGTTGCGGCCATTGCCGATGACGTCGCTTACAACAACCACGATCTGCACGACGGGCTGCGCGCCGGGCTCTTTACCGAGGCGGATATCTGCGATCTGCCGATTGTCGGCGCCTGTTTCGCCGAGGTTGATGCGAGATATCCCGGATTGGAGGAAAAACGCAGGCGCCACGAAGGCTTGCGGCGCGTCTTTGGTGTGATGGTTGCAGATGTGATCGACACGTCTGCGGCGCTTTTGCAGGAGACCGGCGCCACCTCGGCTCAGGACATCCGCGAGCATTCCGGCCCGGTGGTCCGGTTTTCGACGCCGCTCTGGCAGGACATTCAGGCGATCCGCAGCTTCCTGTTCCAGCGCATGTACCGGGCGCCGGGTGTGATGGAGGTGCGCCGCGAGGTCGGGCAGGCGGTGGAAAACCTCTTTGCGATCTACATGAAAAGCCCCGATTTGCTGCCCGAAGCCTGGCACGCCGAGTTGCGACAGGCGCCCGATGACATGGTCAGACGCGCGCGCAGCGTGTCGGATTACATCGCGGGCATGACCGATCGCTTCGCCCTGCAATCGAACCGACAGCTCTGCGGCGGGTCGACGGGCGACGGCTGACAGGCCGGCGCGTGCCGCCGGCGGGCCGGGCCTCGGCCCTAGGCTTCGATTGACGCCCGCGCGCGGCATGATAAACCCCGGGCAAGCTTGAAGGACCAGACGATGAACCTCTTTTCCGACCTGCGCGGGACGGTGATTGCCGCGCTCGACCAGATGACCGCCGAGGGCTTGCTGCCCGAGGGCCTCGATTTCGCCAATGTGGCGGTGGAACCGCCGCGCGATCCGCTGCACGGCGACATGGCCACCAATGCCGCGATGGTGCTGGCCAAACCGGCGCAGAAAAAGCCCCGCGACATCGCCGAGGCGCTGGCCGATAAGCTGCGCGCCGACGATCGGATCACCGAGGCCGATGTTGCCGGCCCCGGCTTTCTCAACATGCGGCTGTCGCCCGCCGTCTGGCAGGGCGTGGTCGGCACGGTCCTGACGCAGGGCAGGGATTTCGGCCGCTCCGACATGGGGCAGGGCCAGAAGATCAACGTCGAATATGTCTCGGCCAACCCCACCGGCCCGCTGCACGTGGGCCACACCCGGGGCGCGGTCTTTGGCGACGCGCTGGCCAGCCTGCTGGATTATTCCGGCCATACGGTGACCCGCGAATATTACATCAATGACGGCGGCGCACAGGTCGATGTGCTGGCCCGCTCGGTCTATCTCCGGTATCTCGAGGCACATGGTCAGGAAGTCGCCTTCGAAGACGGCACCTATCCCGGCGATTACCTGATCCCGGTGGGCGAGGCGCTCAAGGACAAGGTCGGCGACGCCTATGTCGACCAGGGCGAAGAGGTCTGGCTGGCCGAGGTGCGCGACTATGCCACCGAGGCGATGATGGAACTGATCCGCGCCGATCTGGGCCTGCTGGGCGTGCAGATGGATCATTTCTATTCCGAGAAATCGCTTTATGGCACCGGCCGGATCGAAGCCGCGATCCAGGACCTCGACGCCAAGGGGCTGATCTATCGCGGCACGCTCGAGCCGCCCAAGGGCAAAAAGCCCGAGGATTGGGAACCGCGGGAGCAGACCCTGTTCAAATCCACCGCCCATGGCGATGACGTGGACCGGCCGATCAAGAAATCCGACGGCAGCTGGACCTATTTCGCGCCGGACATCGCCTATCACTATGACAAGATATCCAGAGGCTTCGACGGCCTTATCGATGTCTTCGGCGCCGATCACGGCGGCTATGTCAAGCGCATGAAGGCGGCCGTTTCGGCGCTGTCGGACGGCAAGACGCCGCTCGACATCAAGCTGACGCAGCTGGTCAAGCTCTACAAGAACGGCGCGCCTTTCAAGATGTCGAAACGCGCCGGCACTTTCGTCACCCTGCGCGATGTCGTCGATCAGGTCGGGCCCGACGTGACCCGCTTTGTCATGCTCACGCGCAAGAACGATGCGCCGCTGGATTTCGATTTCGACAAGGTGCTGGAACAGAGCCGCGAAAACCCGGTGTTCTACGTGCAATATGCCAATGCCCGGGTGCATTCGGTGCTGCGCAAGGCCCGCGACGCAGGCATGGCGCCCGAGGCCGGCGCGCCGAGCCGGGCCGATCTGGCCAAGCTGGACCATGCGGCGGAACTGGCGGTGGCCAAGAAACTGGCCGAATGGCCGCGCCTTGTCGAGATCGCGGCGCGCACCCATGAGCCGCATCGCGTTGCTTTCTATCTCTATGAACTTGCTGGCGAATTCCACACGCTCTGGAACCGGGGCAACGATCTGCCCGAGCTGCGTTTCCTGCAAGAGGGTGACCGGGACACATCGCTGGCGAAAATCGCATTGGCGCGGGCCGTGTCGGTTGTTATTTCCGCCGGTCTTGGTATCCTTGGCGTGACCCCGGTGGAGGAGATGCGCTAAGACATCTGGTCGCCGGTCAATAGAGCAGTCAGTAGCATAACCCCGCGGCGCGTATCGCGGGGAGCGGAGAGGCGAAAATGGCAGATTACCAGATGTCCGGATCCCCGGTGGGATACGGTGGGCAAGGCGGATTCCAGACACATACCCCTGAACCCGGTCGCAAGGGCGCCGGCATGGGCACCTATGCCAATGTGGCGGGGGCGGCGGTGTCGCTGGCGCTATTGCTGGGCGTGGGCATCTGGGGCTACCAGCTACTGGTGCGAGATGTGTCCGGCGTGCCGGTGGTCAAGGCAACCTCAGGGCCCTGGCGCGTGGCGCCGGAAAACCCCGGCGGCGAAGCCGCCGATCACCAGGGCCTGGCCGTCAATGAGGTGGCCGGCCGTGGCACCGCCTCGGGCCCGGTCGACCGGGTGGCGCTGGCGCCGCAACCGGTGGGGCTGGAAGAAGAAGACGTCCCGCGCGAAGCGCCGCGCCTGCGCAGCCAGGAGGCCGCAGCGCAGACCGAACTGGCCACTTTGCCCGACACCGATGAGGCCGCGCCGGTGCCCGCGTCCCTGGCGATCATGACCAACCGGGTCGAGGGGGGCACCGCCCCCAAACCGGACGGCGATGCCACGATCCAGGCGCTGGTCGATCAGGTGGTCGCGGATGCCATGCCGCTGGGCGATGACGCGCCTGCCGCGGGACAGCCGGTCAAGACCGCGCTGAAACCGGTGGCGGAAGAACAGGCGCCGGTGGTCACCGGGCCCGGCGTACGTCGCAGCCCGCGCCCGCGCAACCGCCCCGCCGAGCTTGTCCGCGCCAGCCAGGTGTCCGCCGTCACCCCGGTGGCCGCCACCCCCGCCGTGGCCGAGGTGGCGACGCTGGCCGCCGCGGATCTGGCCACCGGCACCCGCCTTGTGCAACTGGGCGCCTATGAGAGCGCCGAGGTCGCCGAGCAGGAATGGGGCCGGATTTCGGGCCGGTTCGACAGCTTCTTTGACGGCAAGGCGCGGGTGATCCAGAAAGCCAAGAGCGGCGGCCGCACCTTCTATCGTCTGCGCGCCCATGGCTTTGGCGATCTGGCCGAGGCCCGCCGGTTCTGTGCCGCGCTGGTGGCGGAACGGGCCGATTGCATTCCGGTCGTGGTGAAATGACCGCCACCGCCGCGATTTTCGCCCCGCGCGGGGAGAAGCTGACCGGCGTTGAACGGCAATTCTTTCGCGATGTGGACCCCTGGGGCTTTATCCTGTTCGCCCGCAACATTGGCGATGCGGCGCAGCTCCGCGCGCTGTGCGAAGATCTGCGCGCAACCGTGGGCCGCGACGCCGCGATCCTGATCGATCAGGAAGGCGGCCGGGTGCAGCGCATCCTGCCGCCTCTGGCACGGCGCTGGCGTCCGCCGCTGACCGATGTGGCGCGGCTCGGCGCGAGAGCGCCCGAGGGCATGTACCTGCGCGCCCGGATCATGGCCGAAGAGCTGCGCGGCTTTGGCATCGACGTCAATTGCATCCCGACGCTGGATGTGGCGGGCGAAGGCACGCATGAGTTCCTGCGCAACCGCTGCTACGGCGAAACCCCCGACCAGGTGACCGACGTCGGCCGCGCGGTGGTGCGCGGGCTGCTCGATGGTGGCGTGCTGCCGGTGATGAAACACATCCCGGGCCATGGCCGGGGCCGTGTCGACAGCCATCTCGAGCTGCCGCATACGCGGGCCTCTGTGCATGAGCTGCGGGCGGTCGATTGGGTGCCCTTTGCCGCGCTGAGCGATGTGCCGATGGGCATGACCGCGCATATGATCTTCGAGGCGGTCGATCCACATTTCCCGGCCACGCAATCCGGTGCGATGATCAACCTGATCCGTGAAGAGATCGGCTTTGCCGGTTTGCTGATGACCGACGACATCTCGATGCAGGCGCTGAGCGGCACGCCGGGCGACCGCGCCAAAGCGGCGATCGCCGCCGGCTGTGACCTGGTGCTGCATTGCAACGGCTATCTCGACGAGATGCGCGACGTTGCCGACAACGCCGGGCCGATGAGTGAGGGCGCGATGCTGCGTGGACGCGCCGCGCTGGCGCTGCGCCAGCCGGCAGGAGAGGTTGACACCGAGGCTCTGGATGCGCAGTTTGAGGCGCTTCTGGCAAGGCGCTAGGCTATGGACGAAATCGAATTCGACGAGACACCGCAAGAGCCGCAAAGCGTTGCTGACCGGCTGGCGGCCGAGGCGCTGATCGTCGATGTCGACGGTT
The DNA here is from genome assembly GCF_900109145.1 of Marinovum algicola. Lineage (GTDB taxonomy): Bacteria > Pseudomonadota > Alphaproteobacteria > Rhodobacterales > Rhodobacteraceae > Marinovum > Marinovum algicola. The sequence goes on along the minus strand of NZ_FNYY01000003.1, from coordinate 285,468 downwards.
TCGAAGGTCCGCTCGACCTGCTTCTGATGCTGTCGCGCACGCAAAAGGTCGATCTGCGCAAGATCTCGGTGCTGGAACTGGCGCGGCAATACCTGGCCTTTGTCGAAAAGGCCAAGGCGCTCAGGATCGAGCTGGCGGCGGATTACCTGGTCATGGCGGCCTGGCTGGCCTTTCTCAAATCGCGGCTGCTGTTGCCGCCCGATCCCGAGGAAGAAGGTCCGTCGGGCGAGGACCTGGCGGCGCATCTGGCGTTCCAGCTCGAACGTTTGCAGGCGATGCGCACCGCCGCCGCCCAGCTCATGGCCCGCAACCGGCTTGGGCGCGATGTTTTCGCGCGCGGGGTGCCGGAGACGGTTGAGCGCGTGAAGTCAGTGACTTACACGGCGACCTTGCTGGACTTGATGCAGGGCTATGCCCGCATCCGCACGCGCGACGAATTCCGTCCCTTCGTGATGGACCGCGACTCGGTCTTTACCATGGAAGAGGCGCTGGAGCGGATGCGGGGCATGATCGGGTTCGCCGGCACCTGGACCGATATTTCCCTATATCTTCCAGAAGGTTGGGCGGCAGACCCGGTGCGGCTCCGTTCGGCCACCGCGGCGACCTTTGCGGCCTCGTTGCAACTGGTCAAGGAGGGCAAGGCGGAATTGCGCCAGCAAGGCACATTCGAGGCGATCGAGCTTCGCCGGATCACGGATAAATAGATGAGCGACGACGTGCAATCGACTGACACCGAAGAGAAAAGCCTCTTCGCAGCCCCGCCCATGGCGGAACAGGAGCGGATGGTCGAAGCCGTGCTCTTTGCGAGCGCCGAGCCGGTGACGGTCAGGGATCTCGAGGCCCGAATGCCGCATGGCTGCGATGCCGCCGAGGCGCTGGTGCATCTGCGCCGGCGGTACGAGGGGCGCGGCGTGCAGGTCATCAAGGTCGGCGAGGCCTGGGCGATGCGCACCGCCGCCGATCTGGCCTTTCTGATGCAGAAGGAAACGGTCGAGACCCGCAAGCTGTCACGCGCCGCCATCGAGACGCTGGCGATCATTGCGTATCACCAGCCGGTCACCCGCGCCGAGATCGAGGAAATTCGTGGTGTGAGCGTGTCGCGCGGTACGGTGGATCAGCTTTTGGAAATGGAGTGGATCCGCTTTGGCCGCCGCAAGATGACGCCGGGGCGGCCGGTGACCTTCGTTGTCACGCCGGAATTCCTCGATCATTTCGGGCTGGAAAGCGCGCGCGACCTGCCGGGGCTCAAGGAACTGCGCCAGGCGGGCCTGCTGGAGAGCCGGCCGCTGCCCGGCACGCCGCAATTCGGCGAAGGCGAGGACGAACCCGAGGCGGAAGCGGGACAAAGCGAGCTTTTCGAAGACTGACCGCGGGAACGCCCATATTCTGGCACGATTTGCTGTTATTCCATGGGCACATCATACGGGAGAGCGGGCGATGAACGCCAATCAACTGATCAACATGGTCGTGCGGATGTTTCTGAAAAAGGCGATGAGCCGTGGCGTCGATGCCGGCATCGACCGGGTCACCAAACGCAGCGGCGCGCGGGGAAACAGCCCAAAGCAAACCAAGGCTCAGGCGCAACAGGCCAAGCGCGCAATCCGCATGGCGCGGCGGGCTGGTCGGTTGTAAGCGTCTCTTCATGTGTTGCATGAATTTAACGCGATTCATTAACTTAAGGTATTGCATGAAGTTAAGGTAATGCCTCAACTTCATGTGATGGGTGAACCTTCCCTTCCGGCTTATGGCTTTGCATTAGGATCGCCACGTAAAAGATTGTTTTGCAATTAAAAAACGCCTTACTTGAAGTGCTTTGACAACTTCAACCCCTGGCCCTGGTAATTCGACTGCAAGCCGGCGCCATACAGCACGTCGGGCTGTGCCTGCATCCGCTCATAGACCAGCCGGCCGACGATCTGGCCATGTTCCAGCACGAAGGGCGCCTCGTGACAGCGGACCTCGAGCACGCCGCGCGCGCCTTGACCGCCGGCGGCATCATGGCCGAATCCGGGATCGAAGAAGCCGGCGTAATGCACCCGGAACTCGCCTACCATGGCGATATAGGGCGCCATCTCGGCGGCGTAGGCGGGCGGGATATGCACGGCCTCGCGGCTGACCAGAATATAGAAGGCGCCGGGGTCGAGGATCAGGTGACCGCTGGTGCTGTGCAGCTCTTCCCAGAACTCCAGCGGATCGTAATGGCCGATCCGGTCTAGATCGATCACCCCGGTATGGGGCTTGGCGCGATAGCCCACCAGCGTGCCCTCTGCCGGCTCCAGATCGACGGAAAAGCCGAGGCCGCCGTCGATCACCGCCTCGCTGTCGACAAGCGGTGTCTCGGCGTGGACAGCGCGCAGGGTGGCGTCGTCCAGCACCGCCTGACCCTTGCGAAAACGGATCTGGTTGAGCCGCATGCCGGGGCGGACAAGCACGGAGAATGACCGCGGGCAGATCTCGGCATAAAGCGGGCCATTATAGCCATCGGGGATGCGGTCGAACTCGGTGCCCTGATCTGTGATCAGCCGGGTCAGCAGGTCGAGCCGGCCGGTCGAGCTCTTGGCATTGGCCACCGCCTGGATACCTGCGGGCAGGGCGAGCGATTCCATCAGCGGCACCACATAAACCGCGCCCTTTTCCAGCACCGCGCCGGCGCTGAGGTCGATCTCGTGCATGCCAAATTCTTCCAGCCGATCCGAGACCTTGCGATTCTGTCCGGCGAGGAACGAGGCGCGCACGCGATAGGCCTTGTGACCCAGCCGCAGATCGAGACTGGCGGGCTGAATCTGCGCCTCGATGATCTCGGGATTGCCGGTAAGGGCACCCTGGGCGATTAGATCGCTGATGTGCTGGCTTGCGAGTACACCTGTCATGTGCGGTTTCCTTTCGAACAAGGACCCGACACACCGCAGGGTGTCTTTTGGGGGAGGAGTATAATGGTCGGGCTAGCAGGACTCGAACCTGCGACCTTCCGTCCCCCAGACGGACGCGCTACCAGGCTGCGCCATAGCCCGACTGGAGTGCCTACATACCTGTTTTCGGCGGCGGGGCAAGAGGTAATTGCCAACATTTTCAAAGTCAGTTTCTGGCGGCGTGACTCATTGCGCGCGCATGGTCGCGGACCCGCACGATCAGCGTCTCGATCTGCTCGGCACTCAGCCCCAGGTCGCGGGTTTTCGGTGCGGTGAGCAGGGTCAGCAGGCCCGGGGCGGCGGCAACCTCGTGGTCGCTCGGATCGGGCGGGACATCGATGTCGCGGACGCGCGGTGCATCATCGTCGTCGTCCTCCTCCTCGGCCTCGGAGTCGCGCAGGACGGCGGCCAACAGCGCGGCGTCGTCTTCGGGCGACGCCTGTGACGGGACCGGTGCCGTGGCTTCCGGCGCCGGGTCGGGCAGGGCATGAGACAGCGGGTCTGGCTCCGGCTCCGAGGGGGCCTGCGGCGCATCTTCGGCGGCCTTCGTGGTCTCGGCCGGATCAGCCGGCGGCGGATTGTCGAGCGCCTCTTCGGGCAGCGGTGTCGCCGACGGGCCGCCGGGCGTCTCGGCCAGACGTTCCGACATCGGTTTTTGCAAGAAGTCCGGCAGACCCTCGGTGTCGGCCGTTTCGGCCGGGCTGTCCGGCGCGCTCGGGGCGGGTGTGGCTTTCTCCGGCGAGGCAAAGGCATTGTCGCTGCCGGTGCCTTCGGGCGCAAAGAGATCGGTGATCTCGGGCGTCGCCTCGCGAAGTGTCTCGTTCGGCGCGGACAGGGGCACGGCGGATTCGGGCTCGCTCGGGGCGGGCGTGTCCGGCGGGGCGTCGCCCGGGCCGCTGCGACTGGTGAAATCCAGCACCTGACCGGTTTCCGGTGCCATGGGTGCCGGCGTGGCCTGTGGAGTCGCCTCGATCATCGCCTCGAGATCTTCCTCGAGTGGCGGCGACATGGCCGAAACGTGTTTGATCCCCTGTTCACGCAGGATCTTCTGCACGCCCTTGATGGTCATGCCGTCGTCATGCAGCAGCTTCTTGATGCCGCCGAGCAGCGTCATGTCGGCGGGGCGGTAATAGCGCCGTCCGCCGGCGCGTTTGACCGGCTTGACCTGGCTGAACTTGCTTTCCCAGAAGCGCAGCACATGCGCCGGGGTGTTCAGCCAATCGGCGACCTCGGAAATGGTGCGAAAGGCGTCGGGGGATTTGCTCGGCATCGCCCGCGCCCTTTAGCGCCGGTTGCCCGCGGCGACCCGGTCTTTCATCAGGTGCGATGGCCGGAACGTCAGGACGCGGCGCGGCTCGATCGGCACTTCCTGCCCGGTCTTGGGGTTGCGGCCGACGCGCGCGGCCTTGTCACGCACGGAAAAGGTGCCGAAGGACGAGATCTTGACCTGCTCACCGGCGACCAGCGCATCGGACATCAGGCTGAGCACACGTTCGACGAGTTCGGCGCTTTCGTTGCGCGAAAGCCCGACTTCGCGAAACACCGCTTCGCTGAGGTCCATACGTGTCAGTGTCTTGTCGCTCATCAGAAATCTCCCCAGATTTTCCACAGCTTAGGCGGGGGAGCAAATCCGAGTCAATATGAACGACCGGGGCAAAGGCGAAAAACCCGTGCAAAAACCGGCGATTACCAGCGCAGAACCACCGCTCCCCAGGCCAGGCCGCCGCCGATTGCCTCGGTCACGATGAGATCGCCCTTTTTGATCTGCCCGCGCTCGACGCCGACGGAGAGGGCAAGAGGAATCGATGCCGCCGAAGTGTTGCCGTGGTCCTGAACGGTGACAACCACCTTGTCCATCGGCAGGCCCATCTTGCGCGCGGTCCCCTGGATGATGCGGATGTTGGCCTGATGCGGCACCACCCAATCGACATCCTCCGAGGACACGCCGGCGCTGTCCATCGCCTTGACGGCGGTGGCGGCCAGCTTTTCGACGGCATGGCGAAAGACCTCCTTGCCCTGCATGCGCAGAAAGCCGGTGGTCTGGGTCGAGATGCCGCCATCGACATAGAGAATGTCCTTGTGGCGGCCGTCGGAATTGAGATCGGTGGCCAGGATGCCGCGATCCTCCGGGGTGCCGTTCCCCTCCTGCGCCTCAAGCACCAGCGCGCCGGCGCCATCGCCGAACAGCACGCAGGTCGAGCGGTCGTTCCAGTCCATGATCCGGCTGAAGGTCTCGGCACCGATCACCAGCACCCGGCTGGCCTGGCCCGAGAGGATCAGCGCATTGGCGTTGGTCAGCGCATAGGCAAAGCCGGCACAGACTGCTTGAAGATCGAAGGCAAAGCCGTGGTCCATGCCCAGCTTGGCCTGCACCATGCTGGCGGCGGAGGGAAAGGTCAGATCGGCGGTGGAGGTAGCCAGGACGATGGCGTCGATGTCATTGGCCGCGAGCCCGGCCTGGTCCAGCGCGCGCTGGGCTGCCTTGGTGGCAAGATCGGAGGTGGTTTCGCCCTCGGCGGCGAAGTGGCGACGTTCGATGCCGGATCGCGAGCGGATCCATTCATCGGAGGTATCCAGCGTCTTTTCGAATTCGGCGTTTTCGACCACCCGTTCGGGCAGGTAATGACCTGCACCGATAACAACCGCGCGTCGCGTCATATATGCTCTCCTGTGGTCGCTCCGTCACCCTGGGCGTTGTCTTCCCTGGCTTGTTCGGCGACCTGCGCGGCTGCCGCGATATGGGCAGCCACTTTTTGGTTGAACCCGGCATTGGCCAGCTTGAACGCCAGCTTGACCGCGGCGCTCACCGCCATGGCATCGGCCGATCCGTGGGATTTTACCACAGTTCCGTTCAATCCGAGAAAAACCCCGCCATTGACCCGGCGCGGATCGATGCGTTTTTGCAACCGGCGCAGCGAGGGCAGGGCGAGAAGCGCCGCCAGCCGCGACAGCGGGGTGTATTTGAAGGCTTCCTTGAGAAAGTCGCCGATCAGGCTGGCGGTGCCTTCGCCAGTCTTGAGCGCGACATTGCCGGTGAAGCCGTCGGTCACGATCACGTCGGCGCGGTTGCCGGGGATGTCACCGCCTTCGACGAAGCCCACGAATTCATAGCGACCGTTCTGGGCGTGGTTGCGGATCAGGTCATGCGCCTCACGCAGCTCCTGCCGCCCCTTGTGTTCCTCGGTGCCGACGTTGAGCAACCCGATGCGCGGCGGATCGACATGCAGGCCGTTGCGCGCATAAGAAGCGCCCATCAGCGCGTATTGGAACAGATCATGCGCATCGGCGCGGACATCCGCCCCGACGTCGAGCATGACGTTGAACCCCTGTTTGTTGCGCGAGGGCCAGAGCACACCGATGGCCGGGCGGTTCACCCCCGGCAGCTTGCGCAGACGCACCATGGAGAGCGCCATCAGCGCGCCGGTATTGCCACAGGAGACCGCCACGGCCGCCTCGCCGTCGCGCACCGATTCCAGCGCCGACCACATCGAGGTGCCCTTGCCACGGCGCATCACCTGGCTGGGCTTGTCGGTCATCGCGACAACGCCCTCGGCATTGCGAATCTCGCAGCGGCCGCGCAGCGTCTTGCGCTTGGCGACAAGCGCGCGCAGTTCGTCCTCGGGACCGTGCAGGATAAAGCCCAGATCGGGGTTTTTGCGTGCCGAGCGGTCACATCCCGCGACAACGGGGCCGGGACCTCGGTCCCCGCCCATCGCGTCGATCGACAAGACAACACGCCTGTCACCCGGCCCGGCCTCTGCCGCAGTCTGTCTCGTGGGTGCGGTCATGAGGGAGAGGCCTTGCCAGAGGAAGCCTTAGGCTGCGTCTTCGTCCAGCTCGATTTCGTCTGCCACGGCAACGACTTCACGTTCCGCGTAATGGCCGCAGGACGGGCAGACATGGTGCGGGCGCTTCAGCTCACCGCAGTTGTCGCATTCGTTGGGGTTGGCAGCGACCAGGGAATCATGCGCACGGCGGTTGTTCCGGCGCGATTTGGACACTTTATTCTGCTGAACAGCCATGGCTCAATCTCAAGTCTTTCTCGGGGGGCACGTCAGCCGCGCCCGCGGTTTCGGATGGTTCCGGGCAGATACGCGCACATGTGCGGTATATACAACCCCAAATCTCTCAGAGGGCGCGAAAATACGACTTTTCGGCCCCCTTGCAAGCGATTCCTTTGTCGCAGGCAACCCGCGTCCCGGGCCCGGTGGCTGTGGCGGCCAGGAGGCCCCGGATCGGGGTCCGGGGCGCGCGGGCGGGCATGGCTCAGACCTCGCCCTCGCCGTTTTCCAGCTTGCCCTTGAGGGCCGCCAGGGCGGCAAAGGGTTTGGTGTCCTTGTCGCGCAGCGGTGTCTTGCCCGGCTCGGTCACCACCATTTCGCCCAGAGGCGGCGCAGTCTCGGCGCGCGGATAGTCGGGGATATGCAGCGCCAACGCCTCGAGCATCACCGCATGAGGGTCGATATGGCTGGCCAGCGGCTCGGCGGTGTCATCCTCGGGCATCTCGGTCTCGGCGCCTTCTTGCACGGTCTCCTGCCAGTCCGAGACATAACGGCGTTCGACATCGGCCTCGATCCGCGTGGTCACCGGCTCGAGCGTCTGCACGCAGGGCTGCACCACCGTCGCGCCAAGCCGTCCGGTCAGCACGAAGTCGCGTTTTCCGGCGCTGCGGATCTCGCCCTCGAAGCGCAGCTTGCGCAGCGCGCTCAGGTCGAAATCGGCCGCCAGCGCCCGGCGTTCGGGCTCGGTCGGGGCGAGGGCGAACCGATGCGGCCGGTTCTGCGGCAGGGCGGTGACCACCAGCGCATGGCGGCTGTAATCGATCTCTTGTGACATGAACCTGAGCGCATCCTTTCTTGAACCACGGGCCAACCTTCTGTAAGCGGGATATAAAGTACGGCAGGTGCAAAGCAAGAGGGCAGAAATGACAGGCAGAACCAAAGCCATGCGCATGGTGGTTGCCTTGGCCTGCGCCGCCGTCCTGTCGGCCTGCGTGGCACAATACCGCAATCACGGCTACCTGCCCAGCGACAGCGAACTGTCCGATGTGATCGTCGGCGTCGACACCCGCGACACCGTGGCCGAGACCATCGGCGTGCCCGGAACCAGCGGCGTTCTGGATCAGGGCAATTATTATTACGTCGGCAGCCGGGTGCGCCACTACGGCGCCTTTCCGCCGGAAATCGTCGAACGCGAGATCGTGGCGGTGGAATTCGATGCCGATGGCGTGGTGCGCAATATCACCCGCTACGGGCTCGAGGATGGTCGCGTGGTCGCGCTGACACGCCGGGTGACGGTGACCGGCGATGGCGACATCGGCTTCATCCGCCAGCTCTTTGGCAACATCGGCGGCATCAACCTCGGTGGCATCGGCGACGGCGGCTGAGCCGGGCCGCGGCGCCACAGCGCGGGTGCGGCGTGACGTGTGGTCATCAATCCGTCATACTTGTCTGACAGCAGGAGGCCGACCAGCTGTTGGTCATTGCCAGGCGGAACATTCTGATGAAAGCACTGATCAAGGGCCGGTATATGTCGCGGATCGCCGAGACCGCCGAGGATGTCGCGGCCGCCCAGGCGCTGCGCCATCTGGCCTTTCACGGCCGCCCGGGCCGCGACGCCGATGAATTCGATGCCGACTGCACCCATCTGCTTGTCGAGGACCGGCGCGACAACAGGCTGGTCTGCTGTTTCCGCATCCTGCCGCTGACCGGCGGCTCGGAGATCGCGCGCAGCTATTCGGCGCAATATTACGAGCTTTCGGCGCTTTCCGCCTATCAGGGACGGATGGTCGAAATGGGCCGGTTCTGCGTGCATCCCGAGGTGGCCGACGCCGATGTGCTGCGCGTCGCCTGGGGGGCGATGACCGCCTATGTCGATGACAATGCGGTCGAGCTGCTGTTTGGCTGCGCCTCGTTCCGGGGCACCGAGGCCGGCGAATACTACGACGCCTTCGCCATGCTCAAGGAGCGCCACCTCGGGCCGAAACGCTGGCTGCCCAAGGTCAAGGCGCCGAATGTCTTTCGCTTTGCCGCCCGGCTGCGCCGCAAACCCGACATGAAGCTCGCCATGCGGCGGATGCCGCCCCTGCTGCGCACCTATCTGATGATGGGCGGCTGGGTGTCGGATCATGCGGTGGTGGACCGGCAGATGAACACGCTGCATGTCTTTACCGGGGTGGAAATCGGGGCGATTCCGCCGGCCCGCAAGAAGCTGCTCCGGGCGGTGGCGGGATAGCTGCCGGTTCGGGTGGCGGCCGGGATCGGGTGCGGGCCCGCGGCCCCGGCTTGCGGCGGTGTCGGGAGGCCGGCGCCGACCGCGCGATCTGGCCGGCGCAGAAGGTATTTTCGGCAAGAGGAAGCAGCGGTGTCGGGCCTTGACCATCGGGCGTGGCGCCTCTAGCTGCGAGCCATGGCACAGATACCCCTTTTGCAACTTTCCGGCATTTCCCTGACCTTCGGCGGCGATCCGGTGTTCGATTCTCTCGACCTGGTGGTGCAGGAGCGCGACCGGGTGGCGCTGGTCGGGCGCAACGGCTCGGGCAAGTCGACGCTGATGAAGGTGATGGCCGGGCTGGTCGAGCCCGACCGCGGCAGCCGCGTGGTGCCGCCGGGCGTTTCGGTGGGCTACATGGAGCAGGAGCCCGACCTCTCGGGCTTTGCCACCTTGGGCGATTTCGCGGCCAGCGGGCTGGAGCCGGGCGAGCTTTACAAGGTGGAGCGCGCCGGCGAGGGGCTGAAGTTCGATCCGGCGCGGCCGGTGGCGACCGCCTCGGGCGGCGAGCGGCGGCGCGCGGCGCTGGCCAAGCTGATGGCCGAGGCGCCCGACCTGATGCTGCTCGACGAGCCGACCAACCATCTGGATATCCAGGCGATCGGCTGGCTGGAGCGCGAGTTGAAGGCGCCGCGCGCCGCCTTTGTGCTGATCTCGCACGACCGGGCGTTTCTCAATGCGCTGACCCGGGCGACGCTCTGGATCGACCGGGGCATGACCCGCCGGCAGGAAAAGGGGTTTGCCGATTTCGAGGCTTGGCGCGACAAGACCTGGGAAGAAGAGGATCAGGCGCGCCACAAGCTCGACCGCAAGATCAAGAGCGAGGCCCGCTGGGCGGTCGAGGGCATCAGCGCGCGGCGCAAGCGCAACATGGGCCGGGTGCGCGCGCTCGGCGATCTGCGGGCGGAACGCGCCTCGATGATCAAACGCGCCGGCACGGCGGCGATGGCGCTGGAGGCGGGGCCGAAATCGGGCCGCAAGGTGATCGAGGCCGAGGCGATCTCCAAGACCTTTGGCGACAAGCCGATCTGCCGCGATTTCTCGTTGCGGATCCAGCGCGGTGACCGGGTGGCCTTTGTCGGTCCCAATGGCGTGGGCAAGACGACGCTGCTGAAGATCCTGCTGGGCGAGATCGCGCCGGATGCCGGGCGTGTCACCCTGGGCACCAACCTGATGCCGGTGGTCTTCGATCAGGCGCGGGCGCGGCTCGATCTGGAGGCGACGCTCTGGGACAATCTGACCGGCGATCCCGAGATGCGGGTTTCCGGCAAGGCCGATCAGATCATGGTGCGTGGCCAGCCCAAGCATGTGGTGGGCTATCTCAAGGAATTCCTGTTCGACGAGCGCCAGGCGCGGGCGCCGATTTCCTCGCTTTCCGGTGGCGAACGGGCGCGGCTGCTGCTGGCCAAGATCATGGCGCGGGAAAGCAACCTGCTGGTGCTCGACGAGCCGACCAACGATCTCGACGTCGAGACGCTGGACCTGCTCCAGGACCTGCTGGGCGATTACGACGGCACGGTGCTGCTGGTCAGCCACGACCGGGATTTCCTTGATCGGGTGGCGGCCACGACCATCGCCATGGAGGGCAATGGCAAGGTGACCGCCTATGCCGGCGGCTGGAGCGATTACCAGTCGCAGCGCCAGCCGGAGGCGGTGGTGGAAAAGGCCGAGACGCCAAAGCCGTCGAAGCCGAAGGTGAAGCGGCAGATGAAGGCACCCGCCGGCGGGCTCAGCTTTACCGAGAAGCACCGGCTCGAGGAATTGCCGGCGGTGATCGAACGGCTGGAGGCGGAAATCGGCAAGCTCGAGGGGCTCCTGGCCGACCCGGCGCTGTTCACCCGCGAACCGGTGAAGTTCAAGAAGGCCACCGAGGCGCTGGTCGAACGCCAGGACAAGCTTGAGGCGGCCGAGGAGGAATGGCTGACGCTGGAAGAAAAGGCCGGCTGAGGCGGGTTGGGCGCGTGGCCCCGGGGCGGGCCTGACCGTCTGGCGCGCGTCCCGGTCTTTGCGCCGGGTCCGCCCGGTGGCCGGGACGCCCGCTGGATCACCGCCGGGGCGGGTCGTTCTCGGACGGGACTTTTGCGGTCTGTCTGGTCGTTTGCACGCGGGTCAGCAGGGTCAGCTCCACCACCGTCAGCAGGATGCGCAGCACGTGGTGCAGGCTGACCAGCGCCGGGCTGGCGGCGAGGCTGAGGGCGATGATCGACATTTCGGTCACGCCGCCCGGGGCAAAGCTGATCAGCAGCACCAGGAAGGGCAGACCGGTGGCAATATGCAGGCCGGTGGCCAGCCCGGCGCCGAGGATCAGCATGAAGCCCACCGAGAGCAGCGCCAGCCAGACCGAGCGACGCAGCATCCGCGCCGTGACCCCCTTGAACCGCAGCCCGAGGCTGGCGCCGACGACGACCTGCGCGGTGGCGATCATCCAGAACGGCACATGCAGATCGATATAACCCGCCATCGACAGCCCGGCGGTGAGAAACAAAGGGCCGGTGATCTGGCCCGCAGGCAGGCGCAGCAGGCGCGCCAGCGCCAGACCGACAGCGGCGGCGATCAGCACCAGAAGCAGCTCGCCCGCGGTGATCTGCGCCGTCTCGCCGGGAAGCGCGCCCGCGGCGCTGCCCACCGGGTGGCCGAGCCAGAGCGAAAGACCGGCGGGCACCAGCGAGACCACGACAATGATCCGCAGGAACTGCTGGATCGTCAGCAGGCGCAGATCGGCCCCGGCGCTTTCGCCCAGCAGAATGCTCTCCATCAGCCCGCCGGGGGTGCCGCTGAAGAAGGCGGTCGTGCGGTCGTAGCCGCCGAGACGACGGAAGATCACGACATTGCCGGCATGGGCGCAGGCGATAAAGACGATGAGCGCGGCCAGGGTCAGCGGCAGATATTGCAGCTGGGACAGCAGGTCGGGCGTGGCCTGGGTGCCGATCATCACGCCGATCAGGGTGATGAACCCGGTGCGCAGCCGCATCGGGAAGTCGTAACTGGCCAGCGGCCCGTTCTGAAACACCGCCACCGCCAGCGCCGAGCCGATCAGCGCGCCGATCATCCAGGGCATCGGCAGCCCGAGGGCCGCGGCCAGCGCGCCGAACAGACCGCAGGCCAGAAGCAGGAGACAGGTAAGACAGACAGTGCGAAAAGTCATTGCCGGCGTTCTATACCGCGACGTCAGGGAGGTGAAGGCCGGGCCGGCCGAACTTGCGATGGGCTCGCGCTCGGCGTGAAAACCGGTCAGACTGGCGGCATGACAGAGGCAGTTTTCATCGGTTCGGGCATCTATCGCGGCTCGACCTACGGCCGGCGTCATCCGCTGAGCATACCGCGGGTGCCGACGGTGATCGACCTGTCGCGCGCGCTGGGCTGGTTGCCGCCGGATCGCTACCGGGTTTCGCCCCGGGCCAAGCCGGCGGCGCTTCAGGCCTTTCACACGCCGGGGTATATCGCGGCGCTGCTGGCGGCCGAGGCGGCGCAGGCGGTGAGCGATGAGATGCGCGCGCTGCACGGGCTCGGCACCCTGTCGAACCCGGTCTATGCCGAGATGTACCGCCGGCCGGCCACGGCCGCCGGCGGGTCGCTGCTGGCCGCGGCATTGCTGCGCGACGGCGGCGTGGTGTTCAATCCCGGGGGCGGCACCCATCACGGCATGGCCGACCGGGCGGCGGGCTTCTGCTATCTCAACGATCCGGTGCTGGCCTTGCTGGCGTTCCGGGCGCAGGGGCTGCGGCGCATTCTCTATCTCGACATCGATGCGCATCATTGCGACGGGGTCGAGGCGGCGCTGGCCGGCGCCGGCGACATCCGCATGATCTCGGTGCATGAGGCGCAGCGCTGGCCGTTTACTGGCGCCTTTGCGGACCGGGCCGGCGGTGCGGCGCTCAACCTTCCGGTGCCGCGCGGGCTGAATGACAGCGAATTCGCCGTGCTGCGCGACCGGGTGATCCTGCCCGCCATCGACCGGCTCGATCCGCAGGCGATCGTTTTGCAATGCGGCGCGGATGCGGTGGCCGAAGATCCGCTGGCGCGACTGGAACTGTCGAACCGGGCGCATTTCGACCTCGTGGCGCGGCTGCACGGCGCAGCGCCGCGGCTTCTGGTGCTTGGTGGCGGTGGCTACAACCCCTGGAGTGTCGGGCGGCTCTGGACCGGGGTCTGGGGCGTGCTGAGCGGGCAGGAACTGCCCGACAGGCTGGGCGGCGCGGCCTCTGCGATCCTGCGCGACCTGACCTGGGTGCGACAGCGCGGCCCGGTGCCCGCCTATCTCACCACCACGTTGCAGGATGCGGCGCGCCCGGGGCCGGTCAGACCCGAGGTCGGCGAGCTGGCAGAGGCGGCGGCAAAGCGGGCCCGACACTGGGCCTGGAGTGGGGAAAATGGAGCGGGTAACGGGAATTGAACCCGTAACTTAAGCTTGGGAAGCTCGCGTGATACCTTTTCACCATACCCGCGCTCTGGATCGTCGAAATAGCGCAGAGCGCGACGCTCTGCAAGAGCCATGGCGCAGGATCCGCATCCGGCAGCCGGCACGAAAAAGCCGCCCCGGCGTTGCGGGGCGGCCCTTTGTGCTCTGTGGGTGGCAAGATCGGAGATCAGCGCGGCAGGAGCACGCCTTCGACCACATGGATGACACCGTTCGATTGCATGACATCGGCCTGGGTCACCTCGTAGGCATTGCCGTTTTCGTCAAAGATGAACACCCGATTGCCGGCCGTCACCTTGGCCGAGAGCGCATCGCCCGAGACCGCTGCAAAGTGATAGAAGTTGTCGCGGCTCTTGCGTGCCTCGCGGATGATGTCTTCGGCGGTCCAGCTGCCGGCCACCACATGCGCGGTCAGGATCTTGGTCAGCTGGTCCTTGTTCTCGGGTTTCAGCAGGGTCTCGACGGTGCCGTCGGGCAGGGCGGCAAAGGCGTCATTGGTGGGGGCAAAGACGGTGAAGGGGCCGGGGCCCGACAGGGTTTCGACCAGACCGGCGGCCTTCACGGCGGCGACCAGGGTGGTGTGATCGGCCGAGTTCACCGCGTTTTCGACGATGGTTCTGTTGGGGAACATCTTGGCGCCGCCCACCATCGGAACATCGGCGTCCGCCATTTCCATCGCCGCATCGGTTTCCATAGCGGCGTCACTTTCCATCGCCGCGTCCTCGGCGGGCAGAAGTACGGTATCGATGACATGGATCACGCCGTTCGATTGCTTGACGTCGGCGATGGTGACGGTCGCGGTCCGGCCCTGTTCGTCCTCGATCATGATCTTGTCACCCATATAGGTGGCTTGCAGGGTGCAGCCGCCCACCGTCGACACCGGATGGGTGCCACCATCGTCGTCGATCATGCCCTTGATCGCCATCGACATCGCATCGGCGGCCACCACGTGGCAGGTCAGCACCTCGGTCAATTCGTCCTTCATGCCAGGTTGCAGCAGCGCCTCGACGGTGCCGTCGGGCAGGGCGGCAAAGGCGTCGTTGGTGGGCGCAAAGACGGTGAATGGGCCTTCGCCGGACAGCGTTTCGACCAGCCCGGCGGCCTTGACGGCGGCGACAAGCGTGGTGTGATCGGCGGAATTGACGGCGTTTTCGACAATCGTCTTGTCGGCAAACATCGCGGCGCCGCCAACCATCGGATTTTCGGTTTCGGAATGGCTTGCGGCGAAGCCGGCAGTCGCCATGCTGGCGGCGAGCGCGGTCGCGGAAAGAATACGTGTCATGAAGGTGTCTCCCTTTGAAGTCGCCGCACCGTCATCGGCGCGGGATGCAAGGAAGTACGGGATCACCAACGAATTAGTTTACCTGGATCACGGTTACGTGATGCCGCGTGTCCCGCAGCGTGACGCCGCGAGACCGCGCTGGCGCGGAGTTACGGGGTAATCGCCGCATTGGTAAAGAGATAGTTGTCCGAGCCGGAGTGACAGGCGATGCAGCCTGCATCGGCGCCCTTGGCCACCCGTCCCGCCAATTGCATCCCGGCCGGGTTCTGATCAAGCGTGCCGTCGGGCAGGTATTTCACCCAGAACCAATCCTGATTGTCCGCGTCATACCCTTGCTCGCGGCGGAACATGACGGTGATCGATCCGAGATGCTCTTCGGGCGCGGCCTGCACCTCGTCGGCCGAGACGCCCGCCGGGCCGTAGTTGCGCTTGACGATCAGCGTGCCGGTATGGCCATCGACGGTGCCTTCGGTGAAAAACGTCTCGAGCATCAGGCCATGCGGTTCGATGCCCTCATAGGGGATCGCGTGGATCATGCCGTCGCCGACCATCCGCAGCTCTTCCATCACGCTCCAGAGATCGGCGGCATAGGCCGCGTCGGCCTCGGTGCCGAACGGCGCATCCTGCGCGTTGGCGGTGGCCGCGGCCGCTGCGAGCGCCAGAGCGAAAATATGTTTGGTCATCTCAGTGTCCTCCCTTTTGATTGCACAGATAATCTAGCGCTTTCGGCCGGTCGGACCCTGTCACGATTTCTCACCCGCCCGTGTGTCGGGGCAGCTCAGGCGGTGGCAGTGATCAGGTGAACCTCACAGGGCAGGGTAATGCCGGTTTCGGTCTCATAGGGGGGCAGCGCCGCCGCGATGCCGTCGACGATGAACCGGCGATCCTCGGCGTCACCTTCGTGGTGGCGCAACAGAAACGATGCAGGCCCAAGATTGCCGGCCAGTTCGGCCACGTCGCGCAGCGTACCGGGCGGGCGGATCGGGATATTTTCGGTGACAGACCCCACGTCGGAAAACCCCGCGGCGGAGAGGATATCCCGCACCCGCGCCGCATCGCGAAAGGCCGTGGGGCCGGGGGCGGTCGGCTCGGCCTCGGGGGCCGGGCCGAGGCGGGCGGCGGCGATCCCGGCGGGGATCGCGAACCAGGGGATATGCGCCGGATCGCCCCAGCAGGCAAAGGCCAGACGCGCACCGGGCAGCATGGCGCGGCGGATATTGGCAAAGGCGGTCTCGGGATCGGCAAAGAACATCACGCCGAACCGGGAAATCACCCGGTCGAACCGCGCGCCGCCAAAGTCATGCGTCTGCGCATCGGCCCGCAGAAAATCGATCCTGTCCGCGCCGGCGAAACGTTCGCGTGCCCGTGCCAGCAGCGGCGCGGAGATATCCGCCCCGGTAACATGACCGGTCGGCCCGACACGGGCCGCCGCCGCTCCGGTTGTCGCCCCGGCGCCACAGCCGATATCGAGCACCCGCTGGCCCGGCGCCAGCGCGGCCAGGGCGAGAACGCGGTCGAGCACCGCTGTCATCGAGGCGTCCATTGCCGCCTCATGGGTGATCCACTTGCGGCCCGCGTCGCTGCTCCAATAATCGGCCTGGGCGTCGTTGTCGGACATCTGCATTCTCCTGTTGCGCCGGCCCCCGGGATCAGCCGCGCCGCCGGCGCCGCCGGCGGCCACCGCTTTCCCCATCGTCGCCGCCGGTGTTGAAGCTCACGTCAGGCAGGGTGACGTGCTTGAGCAGTTCAGGGAACGGATCGGTGGCATGCGGGATGGCATTGGCGTTGACGAAATGCTCCTGGAATTTCGGCTCGATGGCGGTCTCGACCTTGGTGATCTGGCGCACCACCCGCTCGATCTCCTTGCGCGCGGCGATATTGCAGAGCGCGATCCGGGCGCCGGTGCCGGCGGCGTTGCCGGCGCTGGTCACCTTGTCGAGCGGCACGTCGGGGATCATCCCCAGCACCATGGCATGCAGCGGCGAAATATGCGCGCCAAAGGCCCCGGCCAGCACCACCCGATCCACCTTGTCCACGCCGCGGGTGTCCATCAACAGCCGCGCCCCGGCATAAAGCGCTGACTTCGCAAGCTGAATCGCGCGGATGTCGCCTTGGGTCACGGTGATGCGTGGCCCGCCCTCGGCGCTGGCGTCATGGATCAGATAGGCATGGGTGCGGCCCTCGGGGACCGAACGCGGGGTGCCGGTCTTTTCGGCGCCGCCAATCAGCCCCGAGGGATCGACAAGGCCCGCCAGCCGCATCTCGGCCACCGCCTCGATGATGCCTGAGCCGCAGATGCCGGTGATGCCAGTGGCCGCCGTGGCTTCGGCGAACCCTTCCTCGTCGGACCAGAGATCGCAGCCGATGACGCGGAACCGCGGTTCCTTGGTCTCGGGGTCGATGCGGATCGCCTCGATCGCGCCGGGGGCGGCACGTTGGCCGGAAGAGATTTGTGCGCCCTCAAAGGCCGGCCCGGTGGGCGAGGAACAGGCCAGAACCCGGCTCTTGTCGCCCAGCAGGATCTCGGCATTGGTGCCAACGTCGACCATCAGCGCCAGATCCTCGGATTTGCCCGGCTCCTCCGACAGCGCCACGGCAGCCGCATCGGCGCCGACATGGCCGGCGATGCAGGGCAGCACATAGGTCTTGGCGCGCGGGTTGATGGCGGTCAGGTCGAGTTCCTTGGCGTCAATCCGCAATGCCTCAGACGTCGCCAGCGCAAAGGGCGCTTGTCCCAGCTCGACCGGGTCGATGCCCAGCAGCAGGTGGTGCATCACCGGGTTGCAGACAAAGACCGTCTCGACAATCAGGCTGGCGTCGATCTCGGCCTCTTTGGCGATTTCCTCGGCCAGCGTGTTCAGCGCCTCGCGCACGGCGGCGGTCATCTCGACCTCGCCGCCGGGATTCATCATCGCGTAGGACACCCGGCTCATCAGGTCTTCGCCAAAGCGAATTTGCGGGTTCATGATGCCCGAGGATGCCTTGACCTCGCCGGTCTCGAGATCGGTCAGATGCGCCGCCACGGTGGTGGAGCCAAGGTCGATCGCCAGCCCGTAAAGCCCGGCCTCATGCAGCCCCGGCCAGATGTCGATGACGGTGGATCGCGCGGCCCGATGATCGTGATGCAGCGCCACGGTCACCCGCCAGTCGCCCTTGCGCAGAACCTTCTGAAGTTTGCCTATCAGGCTGAGGTCGGCGCGCAGGCCCTTGATATCCCATTGCTTTTCGAGCGCGCGTTCCAGCCGCTCGAAATCGCCGGTGGGTTCATGCATGTCGGGCTCTTCGACCTCCACGAAGAACAGCCGGGTGGCCGGATCCATGAGGATGGCGCGGGCGCTTGCCGCTTTGCGCACCACCTGCTTGTGCACCTGGCTTTCGGGCGGCACGTCGATCACCACGTCGCTCTGCACCGTCGCCTGACAGCCCAGCCGTCGCCCCGGTTTCAGCCCGCGCTTCTGGTCATAGCGCTCTTCGACGGCGTTCCACGCCGACAGCGCATCGGGCGCCACGGTCACGCCATGTTTGGAAAATTCGCCCACCCCCGGGGTGATCTGGCACTTGGAGCAGATGCCGCGCCCGCCGCAGACCGAATCCAGATCGACGCCCAGCTGCCGGGCGGCGGTCAGGATCGGTGTGCCGGCGGCAAAGCGGCCGCGTTTGCCGGAGGGGGTAAAGACGACAAGGGGATCTTGGGAGGACATGGGATTCTCTTTCGCGCGTTTGGCGCGACTATAGGCACGACAGGGCTGAGTAAAAGGCCCACAAGCGGCAAGCGCCGCCGCGGATACGTCAGCCGCCGGTGTCGTCCTCCAGCCAATGCAGGATTTCGCCGCGATTGCCGTCGAGATCGGGGGCCGGGCGTCTTGTGGTGCGGTCCTCCATGCCGGAGAGCTTGATCGGGTTGCCGGCGGCGGTAAAGGCGTGGCGACCGTTGCGGTCGAGCACGTCGACAACCATCCTGCGCGCCTCGATCTGCGGATCCTTGAGCACCTGGGCCACATCCTGGATCGGGGCGGTCGGAATGCCGGCGGCGCCGAGCTTGGCGATCCAGAAGGCGGCGGTATTGTCGAGCGTCACCGCCTCGATCAAACGTTTGAGAAGGCGGGCGTTTTTACAGCGCGCCGGGTTAGTGGCAAAACGCGGATCCTCGGCGATCGGCAGGGCGAGGCAGACGCAGAGCCGCTCGAAGAGCTGGTCGTTGCCGGCGGCGATCACAAACAGCCCGTCAGAAGCATGAAAGGTCTCGAACGGGGTGATCGACGGGTGGCGTGCGCCGGTCCGCCCCGGCGGTGTGCCGGTGGCGGTGGTGATGGCAATGGCATGTTCGAGAATGGCGAGCTGGCTGTCGAGCATGGCGACATCGATCTTGCGGCCCTTGCCGGTGGTCTCGCGGTCGAACAGCGCCGCCAGCACGCCCTGGGTCAGATACATGCCGGCCACGATGTCGCCGATCGAGGCGCCGACGCGCACCGGGTCGCCGCCGGCTTCGCCGGTGATCGACATCACCCCGCCACGCGCCTGGGCCACCATGTCATAGGCCGGACGCCGGGCATCCGGCCCGGTGTGGCCAAAGCCCGAGACCGCGCCGTAGATCAACCGGGGATAGGCGGCGTGCAGATCGCGCCAGCCGTATCCCAGCCGCTCCATCACCCCGGGGCGGAAATTCTCGACAATCACGTCGGCGCGCGCCAGCAGCCGGTGAAAGACCGCGCGGTCGTCCTCGGCCTTGAGATCGAGCGCGATGCTTTTCTTGGAGTGGTTGAGAGCCGAGAAATAGGCGCTCTTGCCATCCTTGAAGGGGGGAAAGGCGCGGGTGTCATCGCCGCTGCGGGGCCGTTCAACCTTGATCACCCGCGCGCCCAGATCGGCCAGCGTCATGGTGGCGAAGGGCCCGGCCAGCACATGGGTCAAGTCGAGCACGGTGACATTGGCAAGCGGATTGGGCATGGGCGAATCCCGGATGTCTCGGCGTCAGTCTATCCGGCAAGTATGACCGTTATTTTGACGCCGGCGGCAAGGCGGCAAACCCGGCTGGGCTGAAATCGGCCGGGCAGCGGCCGCACGGGGCGGAAAATCGGGCAGCCACGGCCGCACGACCGCCGCACGAAACCCGGTTTTCCATTCCCGGCGCCGCGGTGTAGCATCCGCGCGAAACCGCTCCCCGACACCAGTACGAAAGCTCCCCGATGTCCGACTTGATCTTTGCCGACAGCCTCTCGCGGCTGGGAACCGAAAGCGCCTTCATGGTGCTGGCGCGCGCCTCGAAACTGGCGGCAGAGGGCCGCGAGATCATCAACCTGGGCATCGGCCAGCCGGATTTCCAGACACCCGAACATATCGTCGAGGCCGGGATCAAGGCGCTGCGCGACGGCCATCACGGCTATACCCCCGCCAACGGGTTGCCGGTTCTGCGCGAGGCGGTGGCGGCCGATCTGCATCACCGGCACGGTGCCGAGGTCAACCCCGACAACGTGGTGGTTGTGCCGGGCGGCAAGCCGACGATGTTCTTTGCCGTGCTGATGTTCGGCCAGCCGGGCACGGAAATCATGTACCCCAACCCCGGGTTTCCGATCTATGAGTCCGTCATCAAGTATTCCGGTGCGACCCCGGTGCCGATCCGCCTGCGCGAAGAGAACGGCTTTGCCTTTTCCGCCGAAGAGGTGCTGGGCCAGATCACCGACAGGACCCGGCTGATCATCATCAATTCGCCCGCCAATCCCACCGGCGGCGTCACCCCGCGCGAAGAGATCGACAAGCTGGTCGCCGGGTTGATGGAGCATCCGCAGGTGGCGCTTTTGTCGGACGAGATCTATTCCCAGATGCTCTATCACGGGCAGGAGCATGTCAGCCTGCTGCAATATCCCGAGATCCGCGACCGGCTGATCCTGCTCGACGGCTGGTCCAAGACCTATGCGATGACCGGCTGGCGGCTGGGCTTCGCGGTCTGGCCCGACGCGGCGGTCGATCATGTCACCCGGCTCTGCATCAACGACCATTCCTGCGTCAACGCCGCGGCGCAATATGCCGGTCTCGCCGCTCTGACCGGGCCGCAGGACGCGGTGCGCGACATGGTGGCCGAATTCGACAGCCGCCGCGCGGTGATCGTCGCGGCGCTGAACGATCTGCCCGGCGTGCGCTGTTCCGATCCGGGTGGAGCATTTTATGCCTTCCCGAATATCGAAGGCACCGGAATGAGCGCGATGGAAGCGCAGAACCGCTTTCTCGACGAGGCCGGGGTCGCGACCGTCGCCGGCACCTCCTTTGGCGCCATGGGCGAAGACTATCTGCGCTTTTCCTACGCCAATTCCGAGGCGAACATCCGCAAGGCCATCGACCGCATCGGCGCCATTCTCTGACTGCTCAGGCTGAAACCGCGCCGCCCATGGCCCCGGCATCCTCGTAAAACGGGCAGGCGACACAATGGCCCGGCGCGGCCTCGAGAAGCGGCGGCCGGGCCTCGGCACAGCTTTCGCGGGCGATCGGGCAGCGGGTGCGAAACACGCAGCCCGACGGTGGGTCCATCGGCGAGGGCAGCTCGCCCTTGAGCACCGGCCGGTGGCGCGTCCGTTCCAGCCGTGGATCGGGGATCGGCACCGAGGAGATCAGCGCGCGGGTATAGGGGTGTTTCGGCGCGCCGGTGACCTCTGCCGCGGTGCCGGTCTCGACGATGCGGCCAAGGTAGAGTACGTCGATGCGGCTCGAGATATGGCGCACCACCGAGAGGTCATGGGCGATGAACATCAGGCTCAGCCCCATGTCCTTTTGCAGCCCTTTCAACAGGTTGACCACCTGCGCCTGGACCGAGACGTCAAGCGCCGAGACCGGCTCGTCGCAGATCACCAACTCCGGCTCGGTGATCAGCGCGCGGGCGATGCCGATGCGCTGACATTGGCCGCCGGAGAATTCATGCGGATAGCGGTTTTGCAGGTTGGGCAGGAGGCCCACGCGCTCCATCATCTCGCCGACGCGGCGGCGCTGTTCCTTGGCGTCGAGGTCGCCGCGATGGGTTTTCAGCGGTTCGGCGATGATCTGGCCGACGTTCATCCGGGGATCGAGCGCCGCCAGCGGATCCTGAAATACCATCTGCACATGGCGGCCATGGGCGCGGCGTTCGGCCGGCTTCAGGGCGGTGATGTCGCGGCCTTTCCACAACACCCGGCCGCCGGTGGGCCTGACCGTGCCGACGATGGCGCGCGCCAGCGTCGACTTGCCCGATCCGCTTTCGCCGACAAGGCCCAGGGTCTCGCCTCGGTGCACCGTCAGATTGGCCTTTGACACCGCCTGAAGCGCGTCTGGCCGGGTCCAGGGCATGGCGCCGCGTTTGGCAATGTCGAAGGTGACGTCGAGATCGCGGGTTTCCAGCAACACGTCGGTCATCGGTGAACATCCTCCCTTGCGGCGTGGCAGGCGCGCTTGCGGTCGGTGTCGAAAGACACCAAATCGGGCATCCGCTGCGGGCAGGGCTCATGCGCCAGCGGGCAGCGCGGGGTGAAGGGGCAGCCGCCCGAAAGGCCCAGCAGGTCCGGCGGATCGCCGGGAATGGTCAGCAGGTCCTCCTGCGGAATATCCAGCCGGGGCACGGCCGCCAGAAGGCCAAGCGTATAGGGATGCGAGGGCGCTTCGAAGAGCTTGTCCGTGGGGCCGGTTTCCATCACCCGGCCGCCGTACATCACCATGGTCCGCTCGCAAGAGCCGGCGACAATGCCGAGGTCATGGGTGATCAGTATGATCGCGGTGCCGAATTCCTCGCGCACCTCGGTCAGAAGCTCCATGATCTGCGCTTGCACGGTGACGTCGAGCGCGGTGGTCGGCTCGTCGGCGATCAGCAGCGCCGGACGGCAGAGCAGCGCCATGGCGATCATGATCCGCTGCCGCATGCCGCCGGAAAACTCGTGCGGGTACATGCCCAGCCGGCGTTTGGCATCGGGAATGCGCACCGCGTCGAGCATCCTCGCGGCATCTTCCATTGCCGCGCGCTTCGACTTTCCGAGGTGCAGTTGCAGCACCTCGGCCATCTGGGTGCCGATCTTGAGATAGGGGTTCAGCGAGGTCATCGGATCCTGAAAGATCATTGCCACCCGTTCGGCGCGGACCTTGTTCAGCTTGGCCTCGGGCAGGTTGAGAATCTCCTGGCCCTCGATCCTGACCGAGCCTTCCGAACGGCCATTGCGCGCGAGCAGCCCCAACATGGCAAAGGCCAGCTGCGTCTTGCCCGAGCCGCTTTCGCCGACAATCGCCAGCGTGTCGCGTTTCGCCAGATCGAGCGAGATGCCGTTGACCGCGCTCACCGTGCCATCGGGCGTGTCGAAGCTGACCGAGAGGTCGCGGACGGAGAGAAGGTGCTCTGTCATCTCAGCGGTCCTTCGGGTCAAGCGCGTCGCGCAGCCCGTCGCCGACAAAGAAGAAGCCGAACAGCGAGACGACAAAGAAAGCGAGTGGAATCAGTAGCATCCAAAGTCCCTGGCGCATCTGGTCTGCGCCTTCGTTGATCAGCGCCCCCCAGGAGGTCAGCGGCTCCTGTACGCCGAGCCCGAGGAAGGAGATGAAGCTTTCGTAGATGATCATCGAGGGCACCAGCAGCGTCGCATAGACGATCACCACGCCTAAAAGGTTGGGCACGATATGGCGCAGGATGATGCGGAAGGGGTGCACGCCGGTGGCAATGGCGGCTTCGATGAAGTCGCGACTACGAAGACTCAGCGTCTGGCCGCGCGCGATCCGCGCCATGTCGAGCCAGGAGATCAGGCCGATGCCGATGAAAAGCATCAGGATCGACCGGCCGAAGACCACCAGCAGAAGGATCAGAACGAACATGTAGGGCACCGACATCAGCACATCGACCACGCGCATCATCATGTTGTCGAGCCTGCCGCCGAAATAGCCGGAGACCGCGCCATAGATCGTGCCGACCAGCACCGCGATCAACGCACCGACCACGCCGACCATCAGGCTGATCTGTGTGCCCTGCACGGTGCGGGCAAAGAGATCGCGGGCCTGGGCATCGGTGCCGAACCAATGGCCGGTCTCGGAACAGGGCGGGATCTCGTTGTCGGGGCCTGACAGGAAACAGGGGCCGCCGGCGTCATCGACCTTGCCGAGGATCGACCAGTTGATTTCCTCGATGGAATGCTGCGCCACGAAGGGGCCGAAGATCGCAAAACCGGCCACAAGGCCCAGAACCACCAGCCCGCCAACGGCGGCGCGGTTGCGGAAGAAGCGCGCCCGGGCATCGGCCCAGAGCGAGCGGGGCGGCCCCATGGGGGCCGCGGCGGTCAGAGCCGCCGATTGGGAATGGGAGACAACCATTGCGTCAGTACCGGATCTTGGGGTCGATCCACGCGTAGAGGATATCGACCAAGAGGTTGAACAGGATCGTCAGCGCGCCCAGCAGCACCGTGATCCCCATCATCACGCCGTAATCGCGGTTCAGCGCCGAGGCGACAAAGAACTGGCCGATGCCGCCGGTGGAGAAATAGAGATCGATCACCACCGACCCGGTGATCATCCCCACGAAGGCCGGCCCGAGATAGGAGATCACCGGCAGGAGCGCCGGCTTCAGCGCATGGCGCAGCACGATGGTGCGCCCCGGCAGGCCCTTGGCGCGGGCGGTGCGGATGAAGTTCGAGGTCATCACCTCGAGCATCGAGGCCCGCGCAATCCGCGCGATCGAGGCCATGAAGGAGGTCGAGAGCGCGATCACCGGCATGATTAGGTATTCGATCTGCCCGCCCTGCCAGCCGCCGCCGGGCAGCCAGCCCAGCCAGAGGGTGAAGACGAGCACCAGGATCGGCGCCATCACGAAGTTGGGCAGCACCTGCGCGCCGATGGAAATGCCGACGGCGAAGTAATCGAGCCAGGTGTTCTGCCGGATCGCCGCGACAACGCCCAGCGTGCCGCCGACGACAACGGCGACAAGGAAGCTCCAGAAACCATAGGTCAGGGTGACCGGAAATCCCTGTTCGATCAGGTCGTTCACGTCCTGATCGCGGTATTGGAACGAGGGGCCGAAATCGAACTGGGTGACGATGTTCCAGATATAGGTGCCGATCTGGGCGAGGAACGGCCGGTCGAGGCCGTATTCCCGCTCGAGATTGGCCAGCACGGCCGGCGGCACCCCGCGATCCGAGGCAAAGGGGCTGCCCGGCGCGGTGTACATCAGGACAAAGGTGAGCACGATCAGGATCAAAAGGACCGGGATCGCGAACAGAAGGCGGCGAAGGATGAAGGCTGTCATGCGGAGTGTGTGGCGCCAGGGCAGGCAAGCTCAGCCCGCCCCGGCGCGCACCTGTTACTCGGCCGCGGCGCGGTAGAGATCGCGCACGTACCAGTTGTTCTCGGCGTTCTCCATCGGCCAGTTCCTGACCTCCGGGTTCAGCACGAAGTTCTGGGTGTAGTGGTAGATCGGGATGATCGCCATGTCGCGGGCGAGCACCTCTTCCGCCTGGGTGTAAAGCGGCTGCGGATCATCGGCCTTGGCGGCCTCGTCCATCAGCTGGTCGAACTCTTCCGAGATGTATTTGCCGTCGTTGTTGGCATTGTTCGAGGTCAGCAGGTCCAGGAAGGTCGAGGCTTCGTTGTAATCCGCGCACCAGGCCGAGCGGGCGATGTCGAATTGCTGATTGCCGCGAATGTCGAGGTAGGACTGCCATTCATAGTTCGACAGGGTGATGTTGACGCCCAGCGGTTTCCACATCTGGCTGACCGCGATGGCGATCTGCTTGTGGTTTTCCGAAGTGTTGTAGATCAGGTCGAGATCAAGCGGGTTGTCGGGGCCATAGCCCGCCTCCTGCATCAGCTCCATGGCCTTTTCCATCCGCGCGTCCTGCGACATCTGCGAATAATCGATGGTCGGCAGTTCGAAATCGGCGGTCGCCCAATGGGTAAAGCTGTAGGCGGGCTTCTGACCGGCCTGTAGGATCTGGTCGGTGATCACATTGCGGCGCACCGCATAGCTCAGCGCCTTGCGGACCTTGGGATCCTTGAGCGCCTCGTGCCCGCTCTCGGACTGGTTGAAAGTGTAGTAGTAGGAACAGAGCCGCGGCACCGCATGGGCGGTCTCGGGGCTTTCCTCTTCGAGATCGGGATAGGAGCCGGCGG
The DNA here is from genome assembly GCF_900109145.1 of Marinovum algicola. GTDB lineage: Bacteria > Pseudomonadota > Alphaproteobacteria > Rhodobacterales > Rhodobacteraceae > Marinovum > Marinovum algicola. The sequence continues at coordinate 259,493 of NZ_FNYY01000003.1, read as the reverse complement.
GCAGGTCGTCCATCATGTCGAATTCGCCGGCCTGAAAGCGGCTCAGCGCCTGATTGGCGTCATTGATGACATAGCCATAGACCTCGTCGATGATGACATCCTCGGCGCCCCAGTATTCCGGGTTCCGCTCGAGCCGGAAGAATTCGTTGACCCTGATTTCGGCCAGGGTATAGGCGCCATTGACCACGATGTTCTCGGGGTCGGTCCAATCGGCGCCATGCGCCTCGATGGTGGGCTGATGCGCCGGCATCAGGGTGTAATGCACCGCCATCTGCGGGAAATAGGGCAGCGGCTGGGTCAGCGTGACCTCGAGCGTATGGTCATCCACGGCGCGCACGCCCAGCGTGTCGGTGGCGGCCTCTCCGGCGATGATCTCCTTGGCGCCCTGCATCTGGGTCAGCTCGACATACCAGGCATATTCCGAGGCGGTGGCCGGATCGGCGGCCCGGCGCCAGGCATAGACGAAGTCATGGGCGGTGACCGGATCGCCGTTCGACCACTTGGCATTGTCGCGCAGCGTGAAGGTCCAGGTCTGGTTGTCCTCGCTCGACCATTCGGTGGCGACGCCGGGGCGCAGGGTGCCGTCGGCATTCTGGGTCAGCAGCCCTTCGAAGATCTGACGCGCCACATGACCGCCGGCGGTTTCCTCGATCAGTTGCGGATCGATGGTCGGGAACTGGTCGAGCAGACGATATTTGAACACCTGGGTTTCAGCCAGGGGTTCGCCGGTTTCGGGGTGCGTATCCTGTGCGGCAAGCGTGGTGCCGCTGGCGGCCAGCAGGACTGCGGCGGCCGTTGTCAGCAAAAGATGGCGTGTCATTGTCGAGATCTCCCTTTCTCGCGATTGCGTCCGGGCCTCTTTTGTCGCGGGCCCGTGAGACAGACGCCAAACATCACCAAGATCGTGTCGATAGTCCAGAGCTGAGAACTTTCATGCTCTGGTTGACGTCGCGTGGCCGCCGGCGGGCGGCAATTTTTCGCTGAGCCTTACTCGGCGGCCTTGGCAGCGGGGACCGGCGTGAGATGCAGACTGTTGCCGCCGAGCCCGCGAAACGCCCGCTGGCGACAGCTCAGCACGATGATCTGAAGATCGCCGGCCTGGCGGTGCAGCGCGTCGAACATGCGCTCGATCCGGTCGTCATCGGTAAAGACCAGCGCATCGTCGAGGATCACCGGCGCCGTCCGCCCGGTTGCCGCCAGCAGCCGGGCAAAGGCCAGCCGGACCAGCAGCGCCACCTGTTCCTGGGTACCGCCCGAAAGGATGGTGATCGGCTCTTCCCGGCCATCGCGCACCAGCGCGTCGGGCAGCAGCGAGCTGTCGCCCCAGGTCAGCTCGGCTTCAGGCCAGAGCAGGTGCAGCAGCGGCTTCAGCTCGCGGGCGATGGGGCTGAAATAGCGCTCCCGCGCTTCGGTGCGGGCGGCTTCGAGCGCCGCCTCGAGCCGGATCAGCACATCCTTTTCATGCGCGATCCGCGCCAGCGCGGCCTCGGCGATTTCAAGTTCCTGCCGGGTTTCCTCCAGCCGTTCCTCGACCGCCTCGCCGGAGGAGCGGCCGATGCGTTCGTCGAGCCGGGCCAGCAGCGGCTTCAGCCGGGTGATCTCTTCCCTTGCGTTCCGTTCGACCGATGTGGCGCGGTTCAGCGCCGCTTCGGTGCTGGCCGGATCGGGGGCGCCGCGGGCCTTGTCGGCATGGCGGGTCTCGGCCGCGCGCAGCGCCGTTTCCGCCTGATGCAGTTCTGCGGCCAGCGTCTCTTCTGCGCTGTCGCCCAGCCGGGCGCGGGCTGTCTCGGCGCGGGCCAGCCGGTCTTGCAGAGAGGTCAGCGCGGTATCGCTGCGGGTCGCGTCGTTGCGGGCATCGGCGAAGTGGTCGGCGGCGGTCTGATGTGCGATGCGGGCGGCGTCAAAGGCCTGTCTCGCGGCGCTCAACGCCTGTTCCGCCGCCTCGGGATCGGGCGCCTCGGCCCGGTCTTCGGGCTGCGGAATGGCGGCCAGCGCCGCGCGCAATTGATCGATGCCATCGGGCGCGAGACTGGCCAGGACCGCGCGGGCCTCGCCGGCCCGGTGTTCGGCGGCGACGCGGGTTTCGCCCGCGGCGCGGGCGGCCTCGAGGGTCTCGACATCCAGTGACTCGAGCGCATTGCGCAGCGCCTGCGCCGCCGCCTCGACCGAGGTATCGTCGTGCTGGCCTTCGCCCGGGCGCACCTCGAGCGTGCCGATGCCGGCGATGGTCAGTTGCGTGGCGCGGGGCAGGGCGGTGGCCGTGCCCTCGGGCAGGGCGCGGTCGCCCAGCGATATGGCGCCGTCCTGTCCCGGGGCGTAGCGGGCAATGACCTGAGTGGCCGTGGCTTCGCGCGCGGCCTTGGTCGTGGCATGCGCGGTGGCGAGGGTTTCGAGCCGGCGCAGCGCCGTGTCGTCGGGGCCCTGACGCGCGGCGGCGGCGGCGTCTTCCATGGCGCTGCGGGTCTTTTCGGCCTCGGCGATGCGCGCGGTGAGGGCGCGCCTGCGGTCGGCACCATCGCGCGCCGCCTGGGCGCGCAGGGCGGCGGCACGCTGTGTTTCCGCTTCGGTCAAATCCTCTTGCGCGGTGGCAAGATCACCTTCGGCGGCATCTCGGGCCGCGCGGGCGGTCTCGGCCGTGGCACGGGCCTGCGCCGCTTCCTGCTCGGCCGCCGCAAGGAGCCTGGCCGCCTCGTCATGTTCGGCCAGCGTTTCGCGCAGGGTATTCAGGCGGGTGCGGGCGGTCTCTGCGGTGAGCCGGGCGGTCTGGAGCTTCTGCGCCTCGGCGGCGACATCCTCGGCATGGCGTTTGGCGGCGGTATGCGCCGCCTCGGCCGCCTCGAGCCGGGCGCGGCGTTCTTCCACCGCCTCGGGCGCCTCCCAGGCATGCAGATCGCGCCGGGCCCGCTTGCGCTCGGCCAGGGCCGCGTGCAGCGCCTCCGCCGTGGCAGCGAGACTGTCGCGCCGCTCGGTCAGCGTTTCCACCCGGTCGAGCGCGGCGCGCCATGGGCCGCCCTTGCGCGGATTGCGGTTCTTGCCGGTGGCAAGATCGTCGAGTTCGGCGCGGCATCTGGCCAGCGCCATGTCCATGCGCCGCCCGCCGGTCATTTGCTCGACCTCTTCGCCGACCGAGGTCATCAGATCGCGCCGTGCCTCGAGCGCCAGCTTCTGCTCCTTGGTGGTGCCGCCCGTCAGCTCGGTCATGCCCTGCCGCACCCAGATCAACCCCGAAGGCCCACCCCCGTCACCGCCCAGAAGTTCGGCGATCCAGGCCTCGGCCTCATCGGCCTGGGCGATCAGCGTGCCGTCGCGGTGCACCGTCGCGGCGGCCTTGCCAAGCCAGCGTTTGAACAGGGTGAAGCGCCCCGCCTCGGTCTCGACCGTGACGCTGACCTCGGGCGATCCGCCGGCATGGGGCCGCAGCGCGGTGACCTCCTTGTCACGCGAGCCATGCGGTTTGAAAAACAGCGCCTGTATCGCGTCGAACAGCGTGGATTTACCGTGTTCATTCGGTGCACAGAGCAGGTTGAGCCCGTCGTCGATGGCATCGATCGCCACCGGATCGGTGAAACGGCGGACATTGTTGACGGTGATGGCGCGGAGCTTCATTGCGCGTCCTCCCGAACATAGGCGTAGAGCCGGGCAAGCGCATCCCCGGCCACCTGCCGATCCTGGTGCGACAGGGTTTCGGATTGCGCCGCCTCCTGCAAGCTCTCGGCGGCCAGCCGCAAGGCGCCGGCGCGGTCGATCTCGTCGAGGTCGCCGGCATCGTATTGCGTGCCGAGTTCGTCGGTCAGCAGCTCGAAATGCGCGAAATCGGGGGCGACCCGATCCGCCGCGTGGCGCAGATCGGCCTGATCCGACAGCCCGGCCCAGCCATTGGCCCGCACCCGCAACAGCACGTCGCGCCGCCCGGTTTCGGGCAGGATCGTCGCCAGCGCCTGCGCCGCGTCCTGCCGCGGGTGCAGCGCCAGCGGGCGCTCGGTCCAGAGAAAGGCGCCGGTCTCGACTTCTTCGACCTGCGGCGGGGCGCCGGGGCCCTCAAGCGTGACCGCAAGGCAGACGCCGCGCCGGCCATGCTTGAAACGGTCCTGCTCGGGGCTGCCGCAATAGTGCACCCGGTCCGAGACCGGCAGCCGCCCGTGCCAGTCGCCCAGTGCCAGGTAGTCGAGCCGCGCGCTGCGGTCGCGGTCGGGGGCGATGGCCTCGCCCGAGCCGGTGAAATCGGTGACGCCGCCATGGGCCAGCCCCACGCGCATCCGGCCGGCCTCGCTTTCCATGCGCACCAGCGGCTCGGTCGGATCGCTGGCCCCGGCGCGAAAGGCCACCGGTGCCGGCAGCAGCGTGGCCACGTCGCCCAGTGGTTGCGGGTCCGCCTCGGTGAGCGCCACGACATTGGCGGGTGCGTCGCGGCGGATCGCCTCCCAGAGCGGCTCGGCATCGCGCAGGTTGTCGTGGTTGCCGGGCAGGAGCCACCAGGTCACGCCGCCGGCTTCGCCCATCGCCGCCAGCGCCTGCCGGATCACCGCAGGCGAGGGCGTGGCCGTGTCAAAGGTGTCGCCGGCCAGCAGAACATGGCCGGCATCGCGGGACTGCGCCACCTCGGTTAGCCGGGCGATCGCGCCATGGCGGGCCTCCATCAACCGGCCGCGAATGTTGCCGTCTTCGGGCTGTGGGATATTGGCGAACTTGCGCCCGATATGCAGGTCGGACGCATGGATGAAGCGCAGGGTCATGGCGGCACACTCCGGCAACTGGGTATCGGCGCCTTTATCGGCCGGGACGCCCGCAACCGCAATCAATCAGCCGGATTTCATGTGCCGTCTCATCCCGGTGCCGGTTGCCTGTGGCCGCGCGCGCCGAACCAGTTCATCGCCAGCAGCGCGCAGAGCAGCAGGGCGCCCGCGATCTCGATCTGGAGGCTGGGCCAGAACACTGCGATCATTCCCGGCACCACCAGCAGCCGTGCCCAATGCGGCATCGGGCCGAAGAGATAGGCCTCGAGCGCGGCGGCAAAGGCGGTCAGCGCCAGGATCGCGATAAAGCCGTTCCAGAGCACCAGCGGCACCGGCCCGCCTTCGATGATCGACGGGTTGTAGACCATGAAAAGCGGGATCAGGTAGAGCCCCTTGGCGTATTTCCACGCCTGCACCGAGGTCTCCATCGGCGAGGCATTGGCAATCGCCGCGCCGGCAAAGCCGGCGAGCGCCACCGGTGGCGTGACGTTGCTGTCCTGGCTCCACCAGAAGACCACCAGATGCGAGATCAGCAGCGGGATGCCGAATTCCTCGGTCAGCGCCGGGCCGACGAGGATGATCAGCACGATATAGGCCGCGGTCACCGGCAGCCCCATGCCGAGGATCAGCGAGGCGATCACCACCAAAAGCAGCGCCAGCAGCAGGTTGCCATTGGAAAAGGCCAGCATCATCGCCGAGAACTTCAGCCCCAGCCCGGTCAGGCCGACGACGCCGACGACGATCCCGGCCACGGCGCAGGCCATCGAGACGGCAACGGCATTACGCGCGCCCAGCTCCAGCGCCTCGAGCGTCTTGGCAAAGCCTGCCCTGGCCAGCGCCACCAGTCCGGCCAGCGTCGGGCCGGCGGCGAAATATTGCATCAGCCCGCGCAGCACCGCGGCGCCGATCACCGCGAGGATGGCGTAAAAGCCGACGCGCATCGGCGAATAGCCGACCACCAGCAGCCAGACCAGCGCCACCAGCGGCAAGAGGAAATGCCAACCCTCGGCCAGCACCTCGCGCACCCGGGGCAGATCGGCCGAGGGAAGGCCCTTCATGCCCTGTTTGACGGCGGCGATATGCACCAGCAGATAGACCGCGCCGAAATAGAGGACGGCCGGAAAGATCGAGACCAGCACGATCTCGATATACGGCACGCGGGTGAATTCGCTCATCAGGAAGGCGCCGGCCCCCATCAGCGGCGGCATGATCTGGCCGCCGGTCGAGGCCGCGGCCTCGATGCCGCCGGCCTGAGCCGGGCGGTAGCCGAGGCGTTTCATCAGCGGGATGGTAAAGGCGCCGGTCGTCACCACATTGGCGATCGCCGAGCCCGAAATCGACCCCATGCCGGCCGAGGCGATCACCGCCGCCTTGGCCGGGCCGCCGCGCTGGCGGCCGGTGGCGGCATAGGCCAGGTCGATGAAGAACTTGCCGGCGCCGGTGACTTCGAGAAAGGCGCCGAACAGCACGAAGACAAAGATGAAGGTGGCGGCCACGCCCAGCGGCAGGCCGAAGATGCCCTCGGCGCCCAGGGTCATCTGGCTGGCCAGCCGGTCCAGCGTATAGCCCCGGTGGTTGAGGATGCCGGGCATCCAGTCGGCCAGCCAGGGCAGTTCGCCGCGCGACCCGGCAAAGGCGTAGAGAATGAACATGGCGCCGATGATTGTCATGCCGAGGCCGATGGCGCGCCGCGCCGCCTCGAGCACCACGAGGGTGGTGATGACGCCGACGACGACATCCTGCTGCCGCGGGATGATGGCATTGGCGATGGCGTCGATATTGGCCGGCACCCAATAGCCGACCAGCACGCCACAGGCGATCAGCGGCCCGTCGATGGCCCAGCCGACCAGCCCGCGCGGCCGGTTGCCGGTGACCGGATACATCAGGAAACAGAGTACCAGAATGAAGCCCAGGTGGATCGGCCGCTGAAAGAACAGCCCCAGCGGCTGGATGCCGGCGGCATAGAGCTGGAACAGCGACAGGGTGATGGCGACGATGGCGATCGCCATCAGCACCGAGCGCGGCTGGCGGTCGGCGCCGGGCGCCTTGACTTCATAGGTGTCGGTCATTCGGGGTCTCCCGGTTGCAGAGCGATCCGGACCCGCTGGCGCGCGGCGCGGGCCGAAAGCGGGATTTCGGCGTTACCTGCAACGATCCTGTGATTGACGGCAGCGCGGCCGGGGCGGAGCACATAGGCATCCCCCGGGACCGGCTCGTCGATGTCTTCGATCCAATAGCCGCCGGCGCCGTCGGAGACCTGCCGCCCCCGGCCGGGCAGATGGCCGAGACCGGCGGCGAAATCGGGCTGGTGCGAGCGCGTGAGCACCATGCGACCCTGGCGGTTCTGGTAGCAATCCTGCACCGGAAAGCCCTGCACCGAATGGTTCCACAGCACGCACCATCCACCGCCCTCGGCGACGGCAATGCGGCCGATCTCGGTGCCGTCGGGCAGGGTGGCGGTCAGAACGCCGGCCTGGACGGTCGAAACGGTGAGGAAGAGGGCCGCAAGCCCTCTTCCGAAAGCGCCGATCACGGGCGCAGATGGTCGGGAACGGTGGCGCCGGCTTCCTCGAAATAGCGCAGCGCACCGGGGTGCAGCGGCACCGGGGTGGCGTTCATCGAGAATTCGATCGTGGTCTCGTTCGCCGCCGGGTGCACCGCCTGCATGTCGGCAATGTTCTCGTACATCGCCTTGGTAATCTGATAGACGGTGTCCGCGTCCATCTCGGACGACACCACCAGCACGTTGGGCACGCCCACGGTGGACACTTCATCATCGACGCCCTGATAGACGCCGCCCGCGAGCTTCAGCGGGGCAAAGGTCTCGTCGGCTGCATCGGCCGCCGCGAGCTGTTCGTCATTGAGGCCGATCATGCGGATCGAGTTGGTGGTGGCGAGGTTGAGGATCGACGAGGTCGGCGCGCCGACGCTCCAGAAGCCGGCGTCGATATCGCCGTTGTTGAGCGCATCGGCGGTCTCGTTGAAGTTCAGCCGCTGGGCGTCGAAATCATCGAAGCTGATGCCATTGGCCTCGAGCAGGGTGCGGGCATTGACCTCGGTGCCCGAGCCCGGTGCACCGACCGAGACGCGCTTGCCCTTGAGATCGTCGAGCCCCTCAATGCCGCTGTCGGCCAGGGTCACGATCTGCACCATATTGGCATAAAGCGAGCCCACGGCGCGGATCATCGGCAGCTGCTGGCCCTCGAAACGGCCAGTGCCGGTATAGGCCTGCTGCACGGTGTCGGCGAGGCCGATGGCGAAATCGGCGTCGCCGGTCGCGATCAGCCCCATGTTCTCGACCGAGGCGCCGGTGACCTCGGCGGTCGCGCTGTAGCCGTCGACGTGATTGTTGATCACCTCGGCCAAGCCGCCGCCCATCGGGTAATAGACGCCGCCGGTGCCGCCGGTGGCGATCGAGAGCTGCATCTGCGACAGCGCCGGGGTGGCGGCGACCAGTGTGGCAATGGCAAAGTATCTGGCAAGTTTCATGTTATTGTTCCTCCCGTTTGATTTATGCCTGCCACCGTATCTTTCGGCAGAGATTATTCAAGAGGAACAAGCGGGAAGTCGGGGCGGGGCGATCTGTGCGGGTTTTGCGGCGCAGGCGGGGGCGCGGGGCAGGGTGAGGCCCCGGCGCGGCGGCCGGGACGCGCGAGAGAATCGGCGGGCAATAGCCTGTCGCGTCCCGGACCCCGATCCGGGACCTCCTGGCCCGCACGAACGCCCGGCCCGCACAAACGCCCGGCCTCGGGGCCGCGCGTGGCTCAGCCCCGGTGACCCACCGCAAGCCCGACCCCCTTCGGCTTCGGCAGGCCGGCATGGGCCTCGGCAAAGCGGCCGAGCGCTCCGGCGACCTCCGTCGACGGCGGCGCGCTGCGGCGGGTGGCCATGTCGACATGCAGGAGCAGCGTTTCGACCGTGGCGGCCAATGTGCCGTCCGCCATCAGCAGACGGTGGAACAGATGCATCTTTTTGCCGGCACCCGCGAGCACCTGGGTCGTCACCGTCACCCGCCCGCCGGCGCGCATTTCGGCCAGGTAGCGGACGTGGTTCTCGACCGTGAAATAGCTGCCGCCCGCCGCCACATAGGCGGCATCGGCGCCGATCATCTCCATGAAACGGTCGGTGGCCTGACAGGAGACCTCGACATAATGCGCCTCGTTCATGTGGCCGTTGTAGTCGGTCCAGCTCTGCGGGATCACCCGGTCCACCGTCACCGGCAGGTCGGCGGACGCGGCATCGGGCAAGGCCGCCTCATGCGCGGTGATCGTGCCGCCGGCGCCGCTGCCGGACTTGCGCAGAGCCCGCATCATGCCGACAAGGTTGTCGTCGCGCAGCCGCTCGAGATCGCGGATCGAGAGATGCCCGGATTGCGCCTCTGATTGCCCGGCGATCAGGTCGACCAGCTCGGGCGTGAACTCGGGCACATCCATCAGCTTGGTCCAGGGCCATTGCAGCGCCGGGCCGAACTGGGCCAGGAAATGCTTCATCCCGGCCTCGCCGCCGGCGATGCGATAGGTCTCGAACAGCCCCATCTGCGCCCAGCGCAACCCGAAGCCCATGCGGATCGCCTCGTCGATCTCTTCGGTGGTGGCGATGCCGTCCTTGACCAGCCAGAGGCTCTCGCGCCAGACCGCCTCGAGCAGCCGGTCGGCTATATGGGCGTCGATCTCCTTGCGCAGCGTCAGGGGAGACATTCCGATCTCGTGCAGCATCTCTGCCGCCCGCGCGCAATGCCCGGCCTCGCCCACCAGTTCGACCAGGGGCAGCAGGTAGACCGGGTTGAACGGATGGGCGACGATCACCCGCGCGCCCTCGGCGGTCAGCTGCGAGGGGCGGAAGCCCGAGGTCGACGAGCCGATCACCGCCTCGGCATCGGCGGCCCGGGTGATTGCGTCATGCACCCGGTGCTTGAGGTCGAGCCGTTCGGGCACGCTCTCCTGCACCCAGAGCGCGCCGGCCACGGCCGCGTGCAAATCCGAGTGATAGCTCAGATTTCCCTCGGGTGGCAGCGCCTTGTCATAAAGCGCGGGCAGGGCCCGGCGGGCGTTGGCCAGCACCTCGTCGATCTTGCGCCGCGCCTCGGGGTCGGGGTCGAAGACCGCCACGTCCCAGCCATTGAGCAGAAAGCGCGCGGCCCAGCCGCCGCCGATGACGCCGCCGCCGATGATCGCTGCCTTGCGGGTCATGCGGCACCTCCTTGCGGCGCGCGTTTCACCAGCCCCAGCCTGTCGCGGACCTCTGCCGGGCCGATCACCTTTGCCCCCATGTTCTCGACAATCGTCACCGCGCGGTCGACCAGCTGCGCGCTGGTGGCCAGCACGCCCTTGTCGAGAAAGAGGTTGTCCTCCAGCCCGACGCGCACATTGCCGCCGGCCAGTACCGCGGCGGCGGCATAGGGCATCTGATCGCGGCCCAGCGAAAACGCCGACCAGGTCCAATCCTCGGGGATGTTGTTGACCATCGCCATCAGGGTGTTGAGATCATTGGGCGCGCCCCAGGGCACCCCCATGCAGAGCTGCACCAGCGCCTGCGGTGCCAGGGTGCCCTCTCGCACCAGCTCCTTGGCAAACCAGAGATGGCCGGTGTCGAAAGCCTCGATCTCGGGCTTCACCCCCAGGTCAGTCATCATCCCGCCCATGGCGCGCAGCATGCCGGGCGTGTTGGTCATCACGTAGTCGGCCTCGGCAAAGTTCATCGTACCGCAATCGAGCGTGCAGATCTCGGGCAGGCAGGCGCGGACATGCGCCATGCGTTCACCCGCGCCGATCATGTCGGTGCCGGTCTCGTTCAGCGGCAGCGGCGCCTCGGGCGGGCCAAAGACCATGTCGCCGCCCATGCCCGCCGTCAGGTTCAGCACCACGTCGACTTCGGCGGCGCGGATGCGTTCGGTCACTTCGCGGTAGAGCTCCAGACGGCGCGAGGGCGCGCCGGTCTCGGGGTCGCGGACATGGCAATGCACCACCGCCGCGCCGGCCTTGGCGGCGTCAATGGCGCTCTCGGCGATCTCGGCCGGGCTGCGCGGCACATGCGGGCTTCTGTCCTGCGTGCCGCCCGATCCGGTCACCGCGCAGGTGATGAAGACGTTGCGGTTCATGTTCAATGGCATCTATTTCCCCTTCCAAACGGGATCGCGTTTTTCGGCAAAGGCGCGGGCGCCTTCCTTCTGGTCCTCGGAGCGATAGAGCCGCTCGACCGTGGCGAACTGGCTCTTGGTGATGCGGTTCATCGCATCCTGGAATTTCATGCCCTCGGCCTCGCGCACCACTTCCTTGATCGCCGCCTGGACCAGTGGCGGCCCGGCGGCCAGCAGATCGGCCAGCTTGCGGGCTTCTGCCATCAGTTCGCCGGCCGGATAGACGTGGTTGATCAGCCCCCAGCGCGCCGCCTCTGCGGTGTCGAGCCAGCGGCCGGTCAGCAGCATTTCCATCGCAATGTGATAGGGAATGCGCTTGGGCAGCTTGACCGAGGCGGCATCGGCGACGGTGCCCGAACGGATCTCGGGCAGGGCAAAGCTGGCGTGATCGGCGGCGAGGATGATATCGGCCGACAGCGCCAGTTCCAGACCGCCACCACAGCAGATGCCGTTGACCGCGGCAATCACCGGCTTGTTCAACCCGCGCAGCTCCTGCAAGCCGCCAAAGCCGCCGACCCCATAGTCGCCGTCCACCGCGTCGCCTTCGGCGGCGGCCTTGAGATCCCATCCGGGGCAAAAGAACTTTTCGCCGGCCGCGGTCAGCAGCGCCACCCGCAGATCGGGATCGTCGCGAAACGCGGTAAAGACATCGCCCATGATCCGGCTGGTGGCCAGATCGATGGCATTGGCCTTGGGCCGGTCCAGCGTCACTTCCAGCACATGGCCGCGGCGGTGGGTCTTGATCGGGCTTTCGGTCATCATTCCTCTCCGGTTCGGATCAATGCGTCCGCCGCCACCGCGCCGGTGGCGGTGCAGATCAGCGGGTTGATTTCAAGTTCCTGCGGCAAGGTTCTGGCTACATGGGCCTGCACCGCCATCACCGCGTCAAGCAGGGCGTCGATGTCGGCGGCGGGGCGCCCGCGATAGCCTTGGAGCAGCACCGCGATCCTGAGTTGCGAGAGCGCCTGGCGCAATTCCGCGCGGCTGGCAGGCACCAGCAGCGAGACCCGATCCTCGAGGATTTCGGTCAGCGTACCACCCGCCGCCAGGGTGAGGACATAGCCATGCGCCGGATCGGCGACGACGCCGATCAGCACTTCGGCGAGGCCGTCGGTCACCATCTCCTCGACCAGAAAGCTCGGCCCCGGCATGTCCGCCGCCGCCCGGGCCACGGCGTCGGGCGTGGCCAGCCCCAGCACCACCGCCCCGGCCTCGGTCTTGTGCGCGATGCCGCAGCCCTTGAGCACCACCGGGCATCCGATGCGCGCCGCTGCGGTGGCGGCGCTCTCGGGGGTTGCGGCCGGCGCCGAAGCCGGGATGCGCAGCCCGTCGGCGGCCAGGGCCGCCTTGGCCTCGGCCTCGCTCAAAGTCCGGCCCTGCGGCGCGACCGGCGGCACCAGCAGCGGCGCGCCCTCGGCCGGGCGCATCCGGGCGGCGGCGGAAAGGGCGGCGATGGCCTCGGCCATGCCGCCGAAAGAAAGGATGCCGTTGTCCATCAACCGCAAAGCAACCTCTTCCGGCAAGGTCTCGGGCAGGGAACTGACCAGCGCCAGGGGGGTGCCGGTCGCATCCCGGGCGCGTTCCATCGCGGTGATCACCGGCGTCCAGGCGCCCGGGTCGCAGCGATCGGCGCGGGGAAGGTCCAGCACCACGCAGCCCAGTGCCAGATCGCCGCCCGTCATCGCGCTGAACACCGTGATCATCGCCGGGATGTCGCCCCAGATATAGGTGTGGTAATCCAACGGGTTGGCCAGCGCCACCCTGGGTCCGAGCACGCGCCGCAAGGCCGCCCGCCGGGTGGCGTCGAGCGGCGGAAAGACCAGCCCGGAGCCTTCCGCCATATCCGCCATCAGGCTGGCTTCGCCGCCGGAACAGGACATCGAGGCGATACGGTTGGAGGTCAGCGGCCCGGTCACATGCAGGAGCTTCAGCGTTTCGAGCAGGACCGGAAGGGAAGCCACCTGGCCGATCCCCAGCCGGTGCAACAGCGCCCGCGCGCCGGCGTCGCTGCCGGCCAGCGACGCGGTATGGGTGACCGTGGCCGCGCGCGCCTGATCGGACCGGCCGATCTTGAGCGCCACCACCGGTTTGCCCAGCGCCTGCGCCTCGGCCGCCATCGCCTCGAAGGCCCGCAGATCGTCGATCCCTTCGATATGCAGCCCCAGTGCCGTCACTCTCGGGTCGCGCAACAGCGTCCGCGACACGTCCGACAGGCCGGTCTGCGCCTGGTTGCCGACGGTCACCACATAGGCCAGTGGCAGCCCGCGCGCCTGCATGGTCAGGTTGATGGCGATGTTCGACGATTGGGTGACAATCGCCACGCCGCGCGCCACGGGCAGGCCGCCATGCTGATCCGGCCAGAGCGCCGCGCCGTCGAGGTAATTGAGAAAGCCGTAACAATTCGGCCCGAGCAGCGTCATGCCGCCCGCCGCCTCCAGCAAGGCCGTCTGCAACCGGGCGCCATCCGCGGTCTCGCCCCGGGCCTCGCGAAAGCCCGAGGCGAAACAGACCGCGCCGCCCGCGCCCCGCGCCGCCAGCGCCCGCACCACCGCGACGGTCGCTTCGCGGTTGACCCCGACAAAGGCCGCATCCGGCACGCCGGGCAGGGCGCCGACATCCGGGAAGCACGCCACCCCGCCAACCGTCGCGCGTGTCGGATGCACCGGCCAGATCTCGCCGCCAAACCCGATCTTGCGGCATTGCTCGATGACATTCCTGCACCAGCTTCCGCCGCCGATCACCGCGATCGAACGCGGCCGCAACAGCCGCTCGAGCCCCGAGGAGCCGCCCTGATCCCAGCATGTATCACGCCCGGCCATCACGCCCCCAAGGGCCGAAGCAGATCGCGGCTGATGATGTGCCGCTGGATTTCCGAGGTTCCGTCCCAGATCCGCTCCACCCGCGCATCCCGCCAGAACCGCTCGATGGGAAAGTCGTCCATCAGCCCCATGCCGCCGAAAATCTGCAAGCTGCTGTCGGTCACCCGTGCCAGCATTTCCGAGGCGTAGAGCTTGGCCGAGGCGATCTCGCGGTTTGCTGGCAAGCCCTGATCGAGCCGCCAGGCCGCCGCCAGGGTCAGCCAGTCGGCGGCGTCGATCTCGGTCACCATGTCGGCGATCTGGAAGCCCACGCCCTGAAACCTGCCGATCGGCTGGCCGAATTGCCGGCGCTCGGCGGCCTGGGTCAGCGCCAGATCGAAACAGCGCCGCGCCCGGCCGACGCAAAAGGCCGCCACCGTCAACCGGGTGGCGTAGAGCCAGGTGTTCATCACCTCGAAGCCGCCGTCGACCGCGCCCAGAACCTGGGCGTCGGGCAGGCGGCAATTGTCGAAATCCAGAATGGAGTTGCGATAGCCGCGATGGCTGACCGAGGCATAGCCCTCGCGCACCTCGAACCCCGGCGTGCCGCGATCGACGAGGAAGGTGGTGATCCGCTTCTTGGGCCCCTTCGGCGTCTCGTCCTCGCCGGTGGCCACGAAAACGATAAAGAAATCCGCGTGTTCGGCGCCCGAGATGAAATGCTTGGAGCCGTTTACCAGCCAGTCGCCGCCCTCGCGCACCGCGGTGCATTTCATCCCCCGCACGTCCGACCCGGCGTCGGGCTCGGTCATCGCAAGGGCATCCATTTTCTCGCCGCGTACCGCCGGAAGCAGGTAGCGTTCGCGCTGGGCACTGTCGCAGGCCATCAGGATGTTCTGCGGCCGGCCAAAGAAATGCGTCAGCGCCATCGAGCCGCGCCCCAGTTCGCGCTCGACCAGGGTGAAATCCAGCTGGCTCAGCCCGGCGCCGCCAACCTCTTCGGGGAAATTGCAGGCATAGAACCCGAGCGCGCGGCACTTGCGCTTGATCTCGGCGGCAAGCTCCGGCGGCACCTGTCCGCTGCGCTCGACCTCGGCCTCATGCGGATAGATCTCTTTCTCGACAAAGCTGCGGACGGTGGAGACGATCATCTCCTGTTCCGCGGTCAGTCCGAACTGCATGGCGCTCTCCCGGTGCTGCGTTGCCCCAGAGCTATCTGGCTTGACGCCCGGCAGGATGCGCTTCTAGACAGAAAACATGCGAAACTGGACAAATCCGGCCGTCGCGCCGCAGGAGGTGGCGGTTCTCCTCTTTCCGAGGTTCTCCAACCTCTGTCTGGCCAATGCGGTCGAGCCGCTGCGCGCCGCCAATGAAATCCTGATGCGCGAGGCCTATCGCTGGCGCTTCGTCACGCTCGACGGCGAGACGGTGGAATCCTCGAGCGGATTGCCGGTGCTGCCGCATGGGCCGCTGCGCGACCATCCCGGCGGAGATCACCTGGTGGTTCTGTCCAGCTACGACGTGCGCCACCACGCCACCCCGGCGGCGGCGGCCGCGTTGAAATCCGCGGCGCACCGGTTCGGCCATGTGGTGGGGATGGACACCGGCGCCTGGCTTCTGGCCCAGGCCGGGCTGCTCGATGGCGCGCGGGCGACAATCCACTGGGCCGAGATGACGGCGTTTTCCGAACGGTTCGACACGATCGAGACGGTCTCTGACCGGGTGGTGACCTGCGGCAACCGCACCACGTCGGGCGGGGCGATGGCGGCCTTCGACACGGTGCTGGCGATGATCCGCGCCGCCCATGGCGAAGCGCTGGGGCTCGAGGTCTCGGCGTTTTTCCTGCATCGCACCGCTGAGCCGCCGGTCGACCGGATGTTTCGCGGCCCTGCCTCGCCGCTGGTGGAACAGGCGATCACCCTGATGTCCGGCGCGCTCGAGACGCCGCTGCCGATTGCCACCCTGGCGGCGCGCTTGCAGACCACGCAGCGCACCCTGACACGGGCGTTTCAGGCCGATCTGGGGGCGGCGCCGAAAGCGGTCTACAAATGGCTGCGGCTGGCGGCGGCGCGGCGGTATGCGGAACAATCGGATTATTCCATCACCGAGATCGCCTTGCGCTGCGGCTATGCCGGCGCGGCGGCAATGACGCGGGCCTTCGTGGCGCAATACGGCCGACCGCCACGGTCGTTCCGGCCGTGACCCGATTGGCAATGGACGCGGCCGGCGATTGCGGCCTATCCCTATGCACAGGTCAGCACTGCGGAATGTCCGGCGACAGGAACGACGACTTTCGCTAGGGTCGAAAGCGCGGAATTCGGCGGAGAAAGGCAGCGCAATTGGCGCGAAAAGCAGTATCATTTTACCTGCCGTGACGGCACCAAACAGCCATTCGGAGCTTAACCCGCCGATATTTCGAATCAATTCGAGCTATTCGGCTCATCGTTCAGTTGTAATCAGTCCCCCGGAAAACAGGCCATTGGCGACAGAACGCCAACAATCCTCGGCGTTGTTATTGCACAATTTTCGTGGCGCCATGGGAAAATGCGGGGGGCTCCGGGCCGGAAAAACCATCCCGGACGAAGCCAGGCCCGCAGCAGCGTACCGGTTAACAATTCATTAATTTCCCTAAAAATATGGGGAAATTTGCAGGAACGCTCTGACCGGACGTGGCGAAACGACAGGTGCCGCGGGCCCGGCTCAACCCGTTTCCCCGCAAGAGACGGTCTGTTTTCCGAACAATTTCTGCTTTGTTTGAGCAACGCCTCGCCATACTCTCAATCCTGCCCACTGGGGGGTAACTGCTGGCCACGGGGGCGGCCGCTAAACAGTCATACTTCTGATGACGGACACGATCAGTTGGACGGGTGCGATTGCACTGCATCCGAAGGCATCCGGCGGATTTTGCCGGACCCGAGATCCTGTCTGCATCCCAGTTCGTATGGCACTTTCAAGAGCGGCGCGTGATCCGGGCGTTTTCAGTCTGCACGGTGATCCGAGCGTTAAAAGGTAAAGGGGGCGCGATGCCTGAGACCAGAAAGACTAGTGGTGACCTTCAACCGCCGTCTTGGCGGATCGTTTTTGGCATCCGCGAAGCGATGATGCAGATCGAAACATATTTCAACAGCATTGACGAAGGGAGGCGTTCCTAACGTGCCCGTATCAGAGAACAACAACAACACCCCGCCCACCACGCAGCAAAGCGGCAATGACGGCGGCCCCTCGAGCGGTCTCGACGGCATTGTCGAAGGCACCTCCGGCGACGATACCATCGACGCGGGGTATACCGGCGATCCCGAGGGCGACCGCGTCGATTTCAGCGACAATATCTTCTCGACCGATCCGGCCGATGCCGAAGACGACATCATCGAAGCCTACGAGGGCAACGATTCCGTCCTCGCCGGCGATGGCGACGATTCTGTCGATGCCGGCGATGGCCATGATACCGTGCGCGCGGGCGACGGCAGCGACACGCTCAACGGCGGCGCCGGCAATGACGAGCTGATGTCCGACGCCAATGACGAGGCGATCGACGTGCCGACCTTTCCCGGCGTGCCGGTCGACGACGACCCGGAGAACGACCGCGACAGCGTGTCGGGCGGCGCGGGCGACGACACCATCTCGACCGGCGATGACCGCGACACCATCGACGGCGGCGAAGGGGATGACGTCATCACCCCCGGCATCGACGACGACCTGGTGACCGGCGGCGGCGGCAACGACAGCATCAACGATATTCAGGGCGCCGACACCATCGATGGCGGCGACGGCAATGACACGATCATCGCCGGGATCGACACCTTCTCGGATTATGAAGGCGACGATCCGAACCTGCCGATCGGCGGAATCCTGTCCGATCCCAACACCGACGACGGCCGCGATTCCGTCATGGGCGGCGCGGGCGACGATCTGATCGCGACCGGCGACGATGCCGATACCATCGATGGCGGCGACGGCGCCGATACCATCGACGGCGGCATCGACGACGATTACATCGACGGCTGGACCGGCGACGACAGCCTGATCGGCGGCCATGGTTCGGATACCATCCTGGGCTATGACGGCGACGATTCGATCGACGCCAGCTCGCAGACCAGTTCGATGCTGTTCAACAACGAACCCGACGCCACCGATCCGGTGCCGGACAATGATCGTGATTTCGTCGATGGCGAAATGGGCAACGACACCATCTTCGGTGGTGACGACGACGACACGCTCCTGGGCGGTGAAGGCGACGACGTGATCGATGGCGGGATCGACGAAGACCTGCTCGAAGGTGGCGCGGGCGCCGATACCGTCCTTGGCGGCGACGGACGCGACACCATCATCGGCTCGAACGTCGGCGACAGCGTCGATGGCGGCGACGGCCCGGCCGGCGACGGCGCGGACGGTCTGCCCAACGATTATGACACGCTCGATCTGACCGGCTCGGCGCCGGCGGGCGGCAGCCTCTCGGTGACCTATACCACGGCCGACCGCGAAGACGGCTTTGTCGAATATTTCGACGACACCGGCGCGCTGCTCGGCAGCTCGACTTTCGAGGACATCGAGAACGTCATTCCCTGCTTTACCCCCGGCACGACCATCGCCACACCCACCGGCGAGCGTCTGATCGAGGATCTGCGCGAGGGCGACCGGATCATCACCCGTGACAACGGGTTGCAGGAAATCCGCTGGATCGGCATCACCGAGCTGACCGGGCACAAGCTGGCGCGCGCGCCGCATCTGCGCCCGATCCTGATCCAGGCCGGCAGCCTTGGCCCGAACCTGCCCGAGCAGGACATTCTGGTCAGCCCGCAGCACCGCATCCTGATGAGCGGCGAGAAGGCGCAGCTCTTTTTCGAGGAACGCGAGGTTCTGGCGGCGGCCAAGCACCTGACCGATCTCGACGGCGTCGACGAAGTCGGCACCCTGGGCGTCACCTATATCCACTTCATGTTCGATCAACACGAAGTGGTTCTGTCGAACGGCGTCTGGACCGAAAGCTTCCAGCCCGGCGATCAGACCATGGACAGCATGGGCGCCAAGCCCAAGGCGGAAATCTACGAGCTCTTTCCCGAGCTTCAGACCGCCGAAGGGCTGCAAGACTACGCGGCCGCCCGCCGGTCGCTGAAGAAGCACGAAGCCAAGCTTCTGGTCCGCTAGGTTCTGATTATGCAGCGCACGGGCGTCCCTCTTTACGGGGGGCGCCTGTCTATCATGGCCAGGGGCGGCAGGACCGGCTCTGGCCGCATCTTCGCCGATCTCGCCGCGAAATCGCCACATTTCAGCGGCGCGTTTTGAGCGTGTCGCGCGTTGTCGTCAGCGCGGGCGGCGGGGCCAGTCCACGTCGGCCGGAATTTATCAAAAATTTTCATGTGATTACAGTGTTTCCACTTTGGAAACATCGCCCGCGGCGTCAAAGTTTGAACCGCTTTGGCTTTTGCCTCGCCGGGCCAACGCTCCATGATCTTTCCCGCAAGCCACCACATCGCTGACCCAAAGTCCGGTCACATCTGGGCCTGCACGCCGGCGCATCCGGTGTGGTCTTCGGTGTGCGCCGGAGGCAAGTGAAGGGGGTAACCAGTTACAGATGCAAGAATTGCGCCGCCGGGGAAGAATTCGCCCACGGATCACCGAAGGCCGGGCCAAGGCCAGCCCGTCAGACCGCAAGCCGACAGACCGCACCCGGATCGCGGGGGGCTGATCGATGGCAAATCTCATTTCGAACGGTGTCTTCGAGACCAATACCGCCTCGGGCAGCAATCAGGCCCCGGCAGGCTGGACCCGCACCGAAGGCTCGCCCGATCTTCAGACCGATGGCGGTTTTGAATGGGCCGGAAGCTGGATGCCCGCCGATCTCGATGCGGCGGACGGCACTGGCTACATCACGATGTATTCCAACGAGAGCTACAACGAGGGGCTGACCACTACGTTGGCCGCGCCGGTTGAAGCGGGCAAGACCTACACCTTTACCTTCGACTATTACGTCAACGACTCCGACGGCTCGGTCAACCAGCCGGGCGCGACCAATCTGAACGTGACCATCGGCAGCCAGACGTTCAGCATACCAATCGACAGCACCGGGGTGACGGCGCCCTATTGGCAGGAAGTGAGCTTTACCTTCACCCCGACCGAGAGCGCCTCGGATTTCACCATCGCGACCGACAATGATCCCGGCGCCCAGACGCTGACCGGCATCGCGCTCGACAATCTGTCTCTGGATGTTGCGCGAAACTTCGTTGTCGAGGGCACCGCCGGCAATGACACCATCGATGCCGGCTATCTGGCCGACCCCGAGGGCGACCGGATCGATGCGCTGGATCACAGCGACGGCAGCAATGCCGATTCCGTCGATGCCGGCGCCGGCGATGACGTGGTGGTTGCCGGGCTCGGCAATGATACGGTGGAGGGCGGCCTTGGCAATGACAGCCTCTCCGGCGGCGCCGGTGACGATCTTCTGCATGGCGGGCAGGGCGCCGATACGCTGGACGGCGGCGAAGGCGGCGATACGCTGTATGCCGGCACCGGCCACGACAGCCTGGACGGCGGCGGCGGCAACGACTCGCTTTTTGGCGATGAGAACGACGATACGCTGCGCGGCGGCGCCGGGTCCGACACGCTTGACGGCGGCTCTGGCGACGATCTGCAATTTGGCGGTACCGGCGACGACACCGTTTATGGCAACACCGGCAATGACACGCTTTTCGGCGGTGACGGCAATGATTTCCTGCGCGGCTCCTTTGGCGAGGATGTCCTTTATGGCGGGGCCGGCGACGATTCTATCTGGGGCGGCTACAACGACGACACCTTTGTCATCGAGGACAATTTCGGCAATGACACGATCGATGGCGACGCCTTGGCCGAGACGTCGGGCGACACGCTCGACCTGAGCGGCACCACCACCGGGCTGAGCATCGATCTGAGCGACGTGAACCCCGAGAACGGCAGTTTTTCCGACGGCACCGCGACCGCCACCTTTACCGATATCGAAAACATCATTCTGGGCGGCGGCAATGACACGCTGACCCTGGCCGATTTCGGTGGCGCGGACATCGTCGAGGGCTTTGCCGCGCCGAGTGTGGGGGCCGACGGTACACTCAGCGCCAATGACACGCTGGATGTCAGCGGGCTTACCACGGATGGCGGTGTGACCCCGGTCACTGCCCGCGACGTGGGGGTGAGCGACGATGGCACCGGCAATGCCGTTCTGACCTTTCCGGGCGGTGAAAGCATCACGCTGGTGGGCATCGCGCCGGACACCGCCGCCGATCTCGATTTCTTGGTGGCCATCGGCATTCCGTCGAACCGGATCGTTGACGGCACGTCGGCCGGCGATGCCATGGGGGTGGATTACGTCGATGCCGAAGGCGACCAGACCGATGGCAGCGACGGCACCGCCGACACGATCCATGGCTACGCCGGCGATGACACGATCAGCGGTGGCGAGGCGGCCGACACCATCGACGGCGGCGCTGACAACGATCTGATCGATGGTGGCGAGGGCGCGGATTCCATTCTTGGTGGCGACGGTGCCGATATCATCCACGGCGGCCGCGGCGACGTGGTTGACGGCGGGTCTGGCGGGGAGGACAACGACACGCTGGTGATCACCGGCCCGGCCGTCATCACCTATGACGAGACCGATCTGGAAAGCGGCACGGTCACCTGGCTTGACGGCGGTTCCCTGACCTTCTCGGAAATCGAGAATGTTGATTATATACCGTGCTTTACGCCGGGAACCTTGATCAAGACCTTAAGGGGAGAAGTGCCTGTCGAGGCGCTGCGCGTGGGCGACCGGGTGCTGACCCGCGACAATGGCTATCAGATGATCCGCTGGGTCGGGGCGCGCCGGCTCGACGCCAGTCAGCTGGCCGGGGCGCCGGCATTGCGGCCGATCCACATCCGCCGTGGCGCGCTTGGCCCCGAGATGCCGGACCGCGACATGAAGGTCTCGCCGCAACACCGGGTGTTGGTGGGCAATGCCGCGACGCAGATGTGGTTTGGCGAGGAAGAGGTGCTTGTTGCCGCCACCCATCTGACCTGTCTCGACGGGGTCGAGGTGGCCGGGGCCGAAGCGCCGGTGACCTATGTCCACATCCTTTTCGACCAGCACGAAGTGGTGCTGAGCGACGGAATCTGGACCGAGAGCTTTCAGCCCGGCGACATGACCCTGGCCGCGCTTGACGGCGATCAGCGGGCCGAGCTGTTGGCGCTGTTCCCGGAGCTGGCTGCGCGCGACAACCTGCATCAGGTCTATCCTGCCGCCCGCGCCACGCTCAAGGCGCATCAGGCGCGGGTGCTGTTTGCCGGTTAGGCCGTCTTGCGCTGACGCCAGGCCGCCCAGGCCTCGGGCGTGTCGAGATCGAGCCGGGCGCGGTCGCCCGGCAGGGCGACAAGCCGGCGCGCCGCCTTGTGCGCCTGAAGGATGCTCCGCGCGCCGGTGTCGCCGGTGAGCTGGTGAAACGCGTCGAACAAGGCGTTGCGAAACAGGATCGGATGGCCTGGCGCGCCGTCCCGGGTCGTGGCCTGAAATATCAGCGCCTCCGGGTCGGCCTCGGCCGCGCGGACCAGCGCGCGCAGATCGGCGCTGGTGATATCGGGCATGTCGGGCGGCAGGACGAGCGCGGCGTACGTGCCCACGGGCAGGGCCGCCACGGCGGCGCGCAGCGAGGCGGCCATGCCTTCGGCGGCGTCTGGCACCAGAACGCGCCGCACCGGGGTTTCCGCCAAGGCCTGGGCGCGCGGATGATCGGCGCCGGGCAGGGTAACGATCACCGACAGCCCGGCGCTGAGCCCGCGCAGGGCCATGGCGCGCAGGCAGGGCATGCCGCCCACGTCCTCAAGCAACTTGTCGGCGCCGCGCATCCGGCTGGAGCGGCCGGCGGCGGGCAGGATCAGGGCGCAGGTCACACAGGCACCTTTCGAAAACTTCGGTGCGGCCAGACTAGACCTGCGCGGCTTGGCAGGAAAGGATTTCGCCATACCTTTGCGTCAGCTCAGAACATCTCGTGTGATCCGGGGGTTGCCGGGCTGCGTATCAGTGAAAAAGGGGGCATTCGTGACAACACTTCTCTGGTTCCGCCGCGATCTGCGGCTCTCTGATCACCCGGCTTTGACGGCGGCCTGCAAGCGGGGCCCGGTGGTGCCGGTCTTTATCCGAGACACCAGCGTCGACAGGCTTGGCGCCGCTCCGAAATGGCGGCTGGGCCTGTCCCTCGAGGCGCTGGCCAGCATGTTGGAGGACAAGGGCAGCAGACTGATCCTGCGTTCGGGAAAATCGTCAGAGGTTCTGACTGACCTGGTGCAGGACACCGGGGCGACCCGCATCCTCTGTTCCCGGAGCTATCACCCGGAGATCGAGCGTCGTGACTTCAAGTTAAAGGAGAAGTTCGACGCGCAAGATATTGAATTTGAGATGCATGAAGGGCATGTCATCTTCGATCCGCGCTCGGTCGAGACCAAGAGCGGCGGGCCATACAAGGTGTTTTCACCATATTGGAAGGCGGTCAAGGGCCGCGATGTGGGCGCCAATCTTAAAGCGCCGGATAAGATTCCGACACCAAGTCAATGGGCTACAAGCGAAAACCTGAATGACTGGAACCTGGGCCAAGCAATGCGGTGCGGGGCGGAGGTGGTGCGCCGTTACACCGATCCCGGCGAGGCGGCGGCGCAGGCGCGGCTGGCGCGGTTCATCGACGAGGATGTCGCCGGTTACAAGGACCGGCGCGATTTTCCGGCGGACGATGCCACCTCGGGCCTGTCGGAATATCTGACCTATGGCGAGATCAGCCCGCGCCAGTGCTGGCACGCGGGCCAGAGAGCACGTCACGAGGGCAAGCCGGGCGCCGAGGCCTTTCTGCGCGAACTGGGCTGGCGCGAGTTTGCCTATCACCTGATGGTCAACATGCCGCGCATTCTGACGGACAACTGGCGCGAGGAATGGGACGGCTTTCCCTGGCGGGACGACGAACGCGCCGCCGAGATCAAGGCGTGGAAACAGGCGCGCACCGGCATTCCGCTGGTCGATGCCGGGCTGCGCGAGATGTATGTCACCGGGCGGATGCACAACCGCGTGCGGATGATCGTCGCCTCCTACCTGACCAAGCACCTGATGACCCATTGGAAGGTGGGGCTGCGCTGGTTCGAGGATTGCCTGACCGATTGGGATCCGGCGTCGAATGCCATGGGCTGGCAATGGGTGGCGGGGTCGGGGCCGGATGCCGCGCCCTATTTCCGGGTCTTCAACCCGGTCACCCAGCGCGAGAAATTCGATCCCCGGCGCGCCTATGTGACCCGTTGGATCGCCGAGGGGCAGGACGATCCGCCGGAGACCGCGCTGGCCTATTTCGAGTCGATCCCCCGGCGCTGGAACATGTCGCCCGACGATCCCTATCCCGAGCCGGTCGTCAGGCTCGACGAAGGCCGGCAAAGGGCGCTGACCGCCTATGAGAACAGAGGCTTCTGATCCGCGACTTGCCAGATGATGAAAATCGCGCCTAAACTATTCATATAACAGGGAAGAAGTGGGCAATGTATCTCACGTCGACGCATGGGCAGGCCAACCTGCCGCGGTATTTCAGCCAGGTCTTCGCGGCCACCAGCGAGATGAACCATGGCCGGCTCGATTTCGTGCTGCCCGACGGGCGGCGGTTTCGTGCCGAGGGCCGGGCCGCCGGGCCGGTGGCCGAGCTGGCCATTCACAACACCGATGTCTTTGCCCGGCTGATCCGCGAGGGCGATCTGGGGTTTTGCGATGCCTACCTCGATGGCTGGTGGGACACGCCCGACCTGATGGCCTTTCTTGATCTGGTGCATGCCGACAATGACGATCTGTATGACGGCTTTCCCGGCATGTCGCTGGTGCGCGCCTATGAACGGCTGCGGTTCTGGCTCAACAGCAATTCGCGGCGGCAGGCGCGCAGGAATATCTCGTATCACTACGATCTGGGGAATGAATTCTACGGCCTCTGGCTCGATGACACGATGACCTATTCCTCGGCGCTGTTCGAGACCGGTCAGGAAAGCCTGGAAAACGCGCAGATCGCCAAATATGCCTCGATGGTCGATCAGATGGAGGTGCAGCCCGGCGATCATGTGCTCGAGATCGGCTGTGGCTGGGGCGGGTTTGCCGAATATGCCGCGCGCGAGCGCGGGCTGCGGGTGACCGGGCTGACGATCAGCAAGGAGCAGTTCAACTATGCCCGGGACCGGATCGCGCGGGCGGGGCTGGCCGGGCAGGTGGAGTTCAAGTTGCAGGATTATCGCGACGAGCGCGGGCAATACGACGGCATCGCCAGCATCGAGATGTTCGAGGCGGTGGGCGAGAAATACTGGCCGGTCTATTTCGACACAGTGCGCGAACGGCTGCGGCCCGGAAAATCGGCGACGCTTCAGATCATCACCGTGCAGGACAAGCGCTGGGAGGTCTATCGACGCGGGGTCGATTTCATCCAGAAATACATCTTTCCCGGCGGCATGCTGCCTTCGCGCAAGGCGCTGCTGGACGAGATCGAGCAGGCGGGTCTGGGGGTGCTGCGCTCGGTCGAATTCGGCGAGAGCTACAGCCAGACCCTGCGCCGCTGGCACGAAACCTTCAATTCCCGCTGGGACGAGGTGGCCCGGCTGGGCTTTGACCAGAGGTTCCGGCGGATGTGGAACTTCTATCTCACCTCTTGCGCGGCGACCTTTCACAGCGGTAACTGCGACGTAACGCAGATCACCGTTCGGAGGCCCGCCGCCTGATGCCCACCATCCCCAAGCTCGTTGCCGCGATTGTGCTCTCGGTTCTGGCCTATGTCGTGTCCAAGATGGTCATGGACGTGATGCCCGAGGCGACGGATTTCGGGATATTCCTGCCGCTCAACATGGCAATTGGCTTTCTCACGGGCTGGTTCTACACCGGGCCCTTGTCGACGACGCGGCTGGCCGATGCGATCAGCTTTGGCCTGACCGGCGCGGCGATCCTCACCTTCGTGGCACTGTTCGCGCAGTCGGCCAATGAAATGACCCGGCTGGCCATGCGGCACCGCTATGACGGGCCGATCGAGGCGATTGCGGCGGTG
The DNA here is from genome assembly GCF_900109145.1 of Marinovum algicola. Lineage (GTDB taxonomy): Bacteria > Pseudomonadota > Alphaproteobacteria > Rhodobacterales > Rhodobacteraceae > Marinovum > Marinovum algicola. The sequence continues at coordinate 233,782 of NZ_FNYY01000003.1, read as the reverse complement.
TTTCAGATCGGCGTCGATTTCGGCGCGCAGGTCTTCACGCTCGACGTGATCCTGACCCTGGCGGTGGGCGGGGTGCTGGCCGGGCTGCTGACCTACCTTGCCTCGCTGCGCTGGAACTGAGCCGATGGCCGATCTGTTTTTCTACGGCACTCTGTGCCATGTGCCGCTGTTGGAGCGGGTGCTGGGCCGGCCCGCGGCCGAGATCGCGCTGAGCCCGGCGGTGCTGCCGGGCTGGGCGGTCTATTGGGCGGCGGGCGAATGTTTTCCGACCATCCGGGCCGAAGCCCGCGGGCGCGCCGAAGGCCTGCTGTTGCTCGATCTGGATGAAGAGGCGCTGGCGCGGCTCGATCACTACGAAGGCGGGTTCGGCTATGCGCTCGAACCGCTCGAGGTGACGACGCCGGAGGGCGCCTGCCAGGCGCTGGTCTATCTGCCCGAGGGCGCGCGCTGGCCGGCGGGCGCGCCTTGGCGGCTGGCCGATTGGGTGGCGCGCTTCGGCCCGTTGACGCTGGCGGCGGCGGATGAGGTGATGGAGCGGTTCGGCGTGACCACGCCGCAGGACATCGACCGGCTGTTTCCCTGGATCCGGGCGCGCGGCTGGGCGCAATGCCTGGCGCAGGAGGCGGCGCCGACGACGGTGCGCCGGGCGCCGGCGCCGGACGATTACCGGATCGAAGCGACGCGGCCGGGCTATGACGGCTTTTTCCGCCTGCGCGCCTTTGATATCTCTTTCCGCCGGTTCGACGGCGCCCGCAGCGCCACCATCGGGCGCGAGGCGTTTCAGGCCTATGATGCGGCGCTGGTGCTGCCGTATGACCCGGTGCAGGATCAGGTGATGCTGGTCGAGCAATTCCGCTTTGGCCCGGTCTGGCGGCGTGATCCGGTGCCCTGGATGCTGGAACCCATCGCCGGGCTGGTCGACGCCGGCGAACGCCCGGCCGATTGCGCCCGGCGAGAAGCGATGGAGGAGGCGGGGCTGGAGCTGGGCGACCTGCGGCTGATGACGCGGGTTTATCCCTCGCCGGGTTATTCGACCGAGTTCTTTCATTGCTATCTCGGGCTCTGCGATCTTTCGGCCGAGGAGGGCCGTCTGGCCGGGCTGGCACATGAAAACGAAGACATCCGCAGCCATGTGATTTCCTTTGATCGGGCCATGACGCTGGTTGAAAGCGGCGAGGCCAATGCCGGGCCTCTGGCGATGATGCTGCTCTGGCTTGCACGGCATCGTGAGAAATTGCGCCGGGGCGGGCTTGTTGCGCGCCCTTGAGTTCACGCCGCACGGCGCATACACAACGACAAATCCTTAGAGGAGAGCGGACATTATGCGCATTGCATCCGATCTGGCCGACGCCGTTGGCAAAACCCCGTTGATCAAGCTGAAGCAGGCCAGCGAAGAAACCGGCTGTACCATCCTGGGCAAGGCCGAGTTCATGAACCCCGGCCAGTCGGTCAAGGACCGCGCCGCGCTCTACATCATCAAGGACGCGGTGGAGAAAGGTCTGCTCAAACCCGGCGGCACGATCGTCGAGGGGACGGCGGGCAACACCGGCATCGGTCTGGCGTTGGTGGGGGCCTCGATGGGCTTCAAGACGGTGATCGTCATCCCCGAGACCCAAAGCCAGGAAAAGAAGGATATGATCCGTCTGGCCGGCGCCGAGCTGGTGCAGGTGCCGGCGGCGCCCTATCGCAACCCCAACAACTACGTGCGCTACTCGGGGCGCCTGGCCGAGAAGATGAACGAGAGCTCGGACAAGGGCGTGATCTGGGCCAACCAGTTCGACAATGTCGCCAACCGTCAGGCGCATGTCGAAACCACCGGCCCCGAGATCTGGGAGCAGACCGGTGGCAAGGTCGACGGCTTTGTCGCGGCGGTGGGCTCGGGCGGCACGCTGGCCGGTGTCGGCATGGCGCTGCAACCCAAGGGCGTCAAGATGGCACTGGCCGATCCCGATGGCGCGACGCTGAACCATTTCTACAATCACGGCGAGCACAAGGCCGAAGGCAGCTCGATCACCGAGGGCATCGGCCAGGGGCGGATCACCGCCAACCTCGAAGGCTTCACCCCGGATTTCAGCTACAACATCCCGGACAGCGAGGCGCTGCCCATCGTCTTTGACCTGCTCAAGAACGAAGGGCTCTGCCTTGGCGGGTCGTCCGGCATCAACGTCGCGGGCGCGATCCGGCTGGCCAGGGAAATGGGGCCGGGGCACACCATTGTCACCGTCCTCTGCGACTATGGCACGCGCTATCAGTCCAAGCTGTTCAACCCCGAGTTCCTGCGCGACAAGGGCCTGCCGACACCCGATTGGCTGACCCGCGCACCGGCCTCGATCCCCGGCGTGTTCGAGGACAGCTGATGCGTATGCCTGCCTTTCTGCCGGCGCTGTTGCTGGCCCTGTTCGCGAGCCTTGTTCTCTCCACGCGTGCGTTGCATGCGCAAGATATCTCGGTCGGAGACATCGAGCCGGATCTTCAAGTCGGAATGTCGCTGGCCGCCGCTGACGAGCCGATCGATTTCGAGGCCTGGAACGAGCTGGCGCGGCGCGCCGAGAGCGCACTGGCCGCCGGCCGCGCCTCTGACAGCGCCTTCGAGACGCTGCGCCGCGAGCTGGCGGATTGGCGTGCGCGCTTTCTGACGGCGCAGGACACCAACCAATCGCGGATCCGCACCATCCAGTCGCAGCTCGATGCCCTGGGCGAGGCCCCGGCCGAGGGCGAGACCGAGCCCGAAGAGGTGGCAAATCGCCGGGTCGAGCTGAACGAACAGCTTGCCGAGCTGCGCGCCCCGATCCGCGCCGCGGAAGAGGCCTATAACCGCGCCGACGGCATCATCCGGGAAATCGACGCGCTGATCCGCGCCCGCCAGACCGACGCGCTGTTCGAGCTCGGGCCGATCCCGCTGATGCCGGAGAACTGGGCGATTGCCCTGGGCGACCTGGGCCAGACCTGGACCGCCATCGGCAGCGAGATCGACAAGTCCTGGAGCTCCGACATCGGCCAGGCTGAACTGCGCCGCAACCTGCCGATGGTGCTGCTGCTGCTGGTCGTGGGGGGCGTGCTCGTGCTGCGCGGCCGGGCCTGGGCGCGCGACGGCGGCAACTGGATGCGAAAGAATTCGGCCCGCGGCGGCGCGGTTTTCAGCTTCCTTGTCTCGGTCGGCCAGATCGCGCTTCCGCTGATCGGCCTTTACGCGCTGACCGAGGCGATCTTTGCCACCGGCACGCCGGGCGCGCTGACCACCCTGCTGCTCGACAATCTTCCGGCCTGGGGCCTGGTGATCCTCGGGCTGCGTTGGCTGGTCGACCGGCTGTTTTCACAGCACGACGGCGACCGCATGTTGCCGATGGCACGGAGCCAGCGGCGCGAGGCACGGACCTATGCCAGCACCCTTGCGATCCTGTTGGTGCTGCGTGACGCGATTCATGAATTCGCCCAGATCGAGAGCTATGACGAGGCCACGGTCTCGGTGCTCGAATTCCCGCTGCTGGTGGTGACGGCGCTGATCCTGTTCCGCCTCGGGCAGCTGATGATCACCCATATCAAGTTCGACAGTGCCAACACCGAACGCCTGGTGCGCGCCCGGGTGGTCAGCTTTCTCGGCCGGATCGTCATCCTGGTGTCGATCGTCGGCCCGGTGCTGGCAGCCACCGGCTATGGCACCGCCGCCTCGCGGCTGATCTTTCCGACCATCGCGACGCTGGGCCTGCTCGGGCTGATCGTGGTGCTGCAACGCTTTACCAACGATCTTTACCGCTACGTGATGCGCCAGTCCGAGGAAGAGGCCGACAGCCTGATCACGGTGCTGATCGGGTTTACCCTCGCGCTCGCGGCGCTGCCTTTCCTGGCGCTGCTCTGGGGCGCGCGGGTGGCCGACCTGACCGAGCTCTGGACCCAGATCGGCGAAGGCTTTGCGATTGGCGACAGCCGCATTTCACCGATGGATTTCCTGGTGCTGCTGCTGGTCTTTGTCGCCGGCTACATGGCGACCCGTCTGCTTCAGGGCGCGCTCAAGAACTCGATCCTGCCCAAGACCAAGATCGACACCGGCGGGCAGAACGCCATCATCTCGGGCATCGGCTACGTCGGTATCTTCATTGCCGCGCTGGTGGCGATCACTTCGGCCGGGCTCGACCTGTCGTCGCTCGCCATCGTCGCTGGTGCGCTCTCGGTCGGGATCGGTTTCGGGCTTCAGAATATCGTGTCGAACTTTGTCTCGGGGATCATCCTGCTGATCGAACGGCCGATCGCCGAAGGCGACTGGATCGAGGTCGGCGGCATCCACGGCACGGTCAAGCGGATCTCGGTGCGCTCGACCAAGCTCGAAACCTTCGACCGCTACGACGTGATCATCCCCAACGCCGATTTCGTCTCGGGCCGGGTGGCCAATTATACCCGCGGCAATTCGATCGGCCGGATCATCATCGATGTCGGCGTGGCTTACGGGTCGGACACCCGCAAGGTGCAGGACCTGCTGCTCAAGGTCGCCCGGCACCACGATCAGGTGCTGATGAACCCCGAGCCGGCAGTGGATTTCATGGGCTTCGGGGCGGATTCGCTCGATTTCCGGATCCGGGCCGTGCTGCGCGACATTGGCGAAGGCATGGGCGTGCGTACCGAGATGCGCCATCAGATCGTCGAGGTCTTTGCCAAGGAAGGCATCGAGATCCCCTATGCTCAGCGCGACATTTGGCTGCGCAACCCCGAGGCGCTGCGCCCGCAGGAGGCGCCGAAGGCGTCAGAAGAGGACGCCCCGGCCCGTGAGGACACCGGCGCCGCGCCCCAGCGCGAGCCTTCGCCGGGCGACGGCACCGGCGATGTGACCGGAGACGCCGGGGGCGAGCGATGACAGCGCTGCTGTTTCGCGAAGACCCCTATCTCCGCGAGGCCCCGGCCAGGGTGACCGGCCACACGCCCGAAGGAGGCATCGTGCTTGACCGATCGGTGTTCTATCCCACCGGCGGCGGCCAGCCCGGCGACAGCGGCCTGCTGGTCTGGGACGGGATCGAGATGCCCATCGCCACCACCGTCAAGGGCGAGGGCGGGGCGGTGGTGCTTGTCCCGGCGGAACCGATGCCGCTGCCGGGCACCGGCACCCATGTAATGCAATACCTCGACTGGGAGCGCCGCCACCGCCACATGCGGGTGCATACCGCGCTGCACCTGCTGTCGGTCGTGGTGCCGCTGCCGGTGACCGGCGGGGCGATCACCAGCGAGAAGGGCCGGCTCGATTTCGACATGCCCGAGGCCCCGGCAGACCGCGACATCATCGAAGAGGCGCTGCAACTGCTGATCGAGCGCGATCTGCCGGTGTCGGAGACCTGGGTCACCGATGCCGTGCTCGAGGCGACGCCCGAGCTGGTCAAGACCATGTCGGTCAAGCCGCCGCGCGGCCAGGGCCGGGTGCGTCTGGTGCGGATCGGCAAGGGCGGCGACCAGGTCGATCTTCAGCCCTGCGGCGGCACCCATGTGGCACGCACCGGCGAGATCGGCGCCATCCGGCTGGGCAAGATCGAGAAGAAGGGCCGCCAGAACCGGCGGCTGAACGTGATCCTCGACAGCTGAGAATCGACCTGTTGACACCGGAATACATCAATTGTGCGAATGACTTCGATTTGCCCTTGAAACCCGGTGAAGGTCGGGGCTAAACACCCGCGCACGGACAGTTGGCCGAGTGGTCGAAGGCGCACGCCTGGAAAGTGTGTAGGCGGGAGACCGTCTCGAGGGTTCGAATCCCTCACTGTCCGCCACCCCCCATATCCCCAGCCGCCCGCACAAGACCCGGGGACAGGGCCAGATTTTTCTTCACTCGGACCCTTGGCTCTGCGACACAGGCGGCTCCAGAAACAGCCGGGGGCAGACCATGCGCCGTACCACTCATTCCGTTTTCCTCTCGCTCCTTCTGCTCGCCGCATGTGGCAGCGTCACGGGCACGCCGACCACGGTGGATCGGGTCGATGAGGGCGAGTTTCTGAAGCTGCGGGCCGGACCGGGCCTGGGGTTTCGGGTGATCCTGGGGCTGCCCGATGGCACGCAGCTGCGGCAAAAGGATTGTGTGACCGAGCTGGGCCAGCTCTGGTGCCGGGTGGCCCTGGCGGATGCGCCCGGTGTCACCGGCTATGTCGCGGCGGACTACCTCATCGGCCGCTGAGCGCGCCCTGACCCCATATGAAAGGGCCGCGTGGCTGATTGCCGCGCGGCCCTTTCTTTGTCGTCAGGCGGTGGCGGGCAGGGCGGCCTGGGCCCGGCGCGCCGTGCGTTTGAAGAACAGGTAGTAGAGCACCGGGGCCGCGATCAGGGTCAGCACCGAGGCAAAGGCCAGACCGCCCATGATCGTCGCCGCCATCGACTGAAAGAAGGCGTCCGACAGCAACGGCAACATGCCGAGGATCGTGGTCGCCGCCGCCAGGAACACCGGCCGCAGACGCGAGGTCGAGGCACTGACGATGGCCTCTTCCAGCGGCATGTCGGGGTTGGCCTCGCGGGTCAGGTCGATCTCTTCGACCAGCACGATGCCGTTCTTGATCAGCATCCCCGAGAGCGACAAGAGGCCCAGCAACGCGGTGAAGGTAAAGGGCAGGCCGGCGCCCAGCAGGGCCAGGCTGACACCGTTGACCGACATCGGCACCAGCAGCCAGATGATGACCGGCTGGCGCAGAGCGTTGAAGAGCAGCACTGAAATCAGCACCATCACGATCAGGCTGAGCGGCAATTGCCCGCCGAGCGAGGCCTGGGCATCGGTCGAGCTTTCGTATTCGCCGCCCCAAGCCATGGTGTAGCCTTCGGGGATCGTCATCTCTTCGATGGTGCCGCGTACCTCGGTCAGCACCTCGGTGGCGGTCATGCCGCGCGGAATGTCGGCGCCGACAGTGATCACATTGGCCCGGTCGCGGCGATGCACCAGCGTGTCCTGCGGTTCGAAGCGGAAGCCGTCGATCATCTGCGCCATCGGCACCAGGCCGCCGCCGCTGTCGGAGTAGATCACGTGATCGACCAGGGAAAGATCGGCATCGGGTGCGGCGCGCAGCACGATGGGGATCTGCCGGTCGCCTTCGCGGAACACCCCGGCGGTGGTGCCTTCGGTGGCGAATTGCAGGGTTTCGGTGATCTGCGTGCGCGAGATTCCGGCCTCCTGGGCGCGGTCCTCGGCATAGATCGGCCGCAGCACTAGTTCCTTTTCGCGCCAGTCGTTGCGCAGCGAGACCACATTGTCGGAGACCGCCGCCATCCGCGCCATCGCCTCGTCGGCGAGATCGCGCAGCACCTCGGGGTTGCTGCCCGAGAAGCGGACCTCGATCGGGGCGCCGCCGCCGGGGCCAAAGGCCAACCGCTTGACGCGGAACTCGCCTTGCGGCACCGCCTCGAGCGCGAATTCCTCGAGCGCGTTCATCTCGTCCTCGATCACCGCAAGCGACGAGGTGCGCACGATCAAATGGCCATAGCTCGGGTTCGGGTCTTCGCTTTCGTAGGTCAGCATGAACCGCGAGGCGCCCATGCCGGCATAGGCGGTAAAGGCCACCACCTCGTCGCGCCCGGCCAGCCAGTCTTCGAGCACCGTCAGATCCTCCGAGGTCTGGTGGATCGACGCACCCTGCGGCAGCTTGTAGTTGACGAAATAGAGCGGCGTGTTGCTGTCGGGGAAGAACTGCTGCTTGATCTGGCCGAAGAGGCCATAACAGATAACGGTCACCCCGATCAGCGCCACGATCACCAGCCAGCGCAGGCGCAGGCTGATCCTCAGCAGGCCGGCATAGCCACGGAACAGAAAGCCGTCATAGCCGTCGGCGTCCCCCGTGGTGCCCTGGCGGAAGAAGTAATGGCCCAGCAGCGGCGTGGCGGTGATGGCCAGCACCCAGGACAACAACAGCGAAATCGCGATCACCGCAAAGAGCGAGAACAGGAATTCACCGGTGGCATCCGGGCTGAGACCGATGCCGGCAAAAGCCATAATGCCGATGATGGTGGCGCCAAGCAGCGGGATCTGCGTCTTGCTGGCCGCCTCCGTCGCGGCCTCGCGCGAGGTCTGGCCGCGCCTCATGTTGATCTGCATGCCCTCGGCGACCACGATGGCATTGTCCACCAGCATGCCCATGGCGATGATCAGCGCGCCGAGCGAGATGCGCTCCATCTCGATCGAGCCCAGCGCCATGAAAAAGAGCGTGCCCACCACCGTGAGCAGCAGGGTTGCCCCCACCACCACCGCAGCGCGCCAGCCCATAAAGACGGCGAGTACCACGATCACGATGCTGACCGACATGGCGAGGTTGACGAGAAAGGCGTTCGACGCCTCTTCGACCACCACATGTTGCTGATAGATCGGCGCGATCGTGACACCGACCGGGATCGCCGTCTTCAGCGTTTCGATCTTGGCATCGACCGCCTTTCCGACCTCGACGATATTCTCGGTCGACAGGCCGGCAACGCCGAGGCTGAAGGCCTCGACGCCATTGTGGCGCAGGATCAGGTTTGGATTGGCCTCGCGGCCACGGTAGACATCGGCGAAATCGGCGAGGTTCACCACCTGTCCGCCGACCCCCACCGAGAGCGCGGCAATCGCCGACACGGTGTCGGACCCCGCCGGCCGCTGCACCAGCGTCCGGCCGTTTTCATTCTGGATCGAGCCACCGTCGACGATCTCGTCGGCGGTGGCGATCGCGGCCTGCATGATGCCCGGCGAGATGCCGAGCGAATTGGTCAGGGCGAGGTCCGGCTCAACATAGATGCGTTCGTTCGGCTGGCCCGAGATCACCGCATCGGCCACGCCATCGACCGACAGCACCTCGCGGCGCAGGAAATCGGCCAGGTCGTTGACTTCACTGTCCGAGAAACCGGGCGCGGTGACGGCGTAATAAAGCCCGTAGACATCGCCGAAACTGTCGTTGATGAACGGCTCGGTGGTGCCGGAGGGCAGGGCGGACTCGCCCACGCGGTTGCGCAGCTTGGTCCAGATCGCCGGAAGCTCGGTGCCATCATAGGTGTCCTGCATCTCGACCGTGATCCAGGACAGGCCGGGCTGGTTCATGGTCTCGATGCGCTTGACCTCGCCCATCTTCTGGATCGCGGATTCGATCGGTTCGGAGACCTCGGTCGCCACTTCCTGGGCGGTGGCGCCGGGGTATTGCGTGACCACGACGGCCATCTTGATGGTAAAGGCCGGGTCTTCCAGCCGGCCGAGCGAGGAAAAGCCCCAGATGCCGCCCAGAAGGCAGGTCAGGATCACGATCCAGGTGTAGATCGGGCGGTTGATCGAAAAGCGCGCAATGTCCATCGTCGGGGCCTTCAGTTGCCGAAGCCGGTAAAGCGGCGCACGTCTTCGCCGTCGGTGAGGGTCGAGGCGCCGACAACGACGTATTCCTGTCCGGCTTCGAGGCCCGCGATCACCTCGACCTTGCCTCTTTCGGTCGGCCTGATCTCGACCGGGGTGCGGGTCACCGTGCCCTCGCGCCCGCCGGTGGGGGTAAAGATCATCAGGTAGGTCGCGCCATCATTGCCGGTGACAATCGCCGAAGCCGGCACTTCGATGCGGCTGTCGCCGGTGTCCAGCGTGGCCGTCACCTTGGCCGAGGAGCCGGGCAGGACGGTCAGATCCTTGGGCGGAAACATTCCCAGGGTGATCGAATAGGTCTGGCCGACCGAGGCCGTCTCGGCGTTGAATTCCCGTAGCTCCACCGGATAGGTCCTGGGGCTGGCCGGGAACTGCGCGAGAATCTCCAGATCGGGTTTCTGGCCGGCCTGATGGAAAAGCACTTCGGGCACGTCGATCTCGATCCGAAGCTCGGACATGTCGTGCAGGCGCACCACCGGCGTTCCGGCGTTGATGGTGGAGTAATTCGGCACCAGCCGCGACGCCACCAGCGCATCGAAAGGCGCAAAGAGCGTTGCCTTGTCAAGCGCGCGTTCGGCATTGCGCAGGGCGACGCGGGTCAGTTCGACATCGGTTTCGGCGTCCTGCACCGCGGTCTGGCTGACCGCGCTGCCCTGAAGCTGGCGATAGCGGTCAACCGTGCGCACCGCCTGTTCACTGCGCGCACGCGCCTCTTCGAGCGAGAGCTCGAAAGGCTCCTGATCGAGCCTGGCGACAAGCCCCGTGCGGGGCACGATGGCGCCTTCCTCGACCGGAAACTCGACGATCTGGCCAGAGACCTGGAAAGCCAGGTCGACGGTTTCGCGCGCCACCACATGGCCAAAGAACACGCGGCTCAGCCCGCCGGCCGTGCTCTTCGCCGTTTCGAGTTTGACGATCGGCGCCTCGGCCCTCGCGGCCTGCGGCAGGACTGCTGCGGCTGAGAGAACCAATGCGAGCATGCGGACCAGTTGACGTTTCACCTGTGCCAATTCCTTGATCTGATATTCGGAGATGCCGTTTTGCTGCGCTGCAACATCGGCACGGGTCGCTTACCTATGGGCGTTGCCAGATGATGTCTTGACATTAGAGGACAAAAATTTGTCATTTGAGGACATGACCCATGTGATCCGCGCCGCCGCGCTCAAAGGTTATCAGGAGGTGATGCGCGATTGCGGGGTTCCGGCGCGCCCCTTGCTGGCAGACCACGGGCTGTGCCCCGAGGACCTGGCGGATGACGATGCGCTGTTGCCGATGGAGGCGGTCTGCGGATTGCTCGAGGCCTCGAGCCTGGCGGCGCAATGCCCTGACCTCGGGCTGCGCATCGCGCGGCATCAGGATCTGGCGGTGCTGGGCATTCTGGGCCTCGCCATCCAGACCGCCGCCACCCCGGCGGAGGCCTCCAAGATCATCTCGCGCTTCATATTTCTTCAGGGCACCGCGCTTCGGATGCGGGCCGAGGTGCCGGGACGGCTGGTGCCCGATACCGTGGCCATGGTGCTCGAGATCGACGGCATCGCCCCGAACCGGCAGCGGCAGATCATCGAGTTGATCCTCGGCATGGGGTTTCAGGTCGGCCGGATGCGCGATCCCTGGGCCCACAAGGTGCGGGCTGTATCGCTGCCGCATGGGCTAGGCACCGCCGGCGAGCCGCATCGCAGGTTCTTCGGCGTGCCGGTGCATGAAAACCAGACATCCGCGGCGCTGCACATGGATGCGCGCGATTGGCATGTGCCGGACCCCAACAGCCATCCGCGGTTTCAGCGCCTGATGGAGGATCACCTGGAGCGCAATTTTCCGGTCCCGGCGCAGCGGCTCAGCGACCGGGTGCGTGCCGCGCTGCGGCCGCTGATCGGCACGCCGCAGGCCAACCGCGCCGATATCGCGCATATGCTGGCAATCGAACCGCGGACATTGCACCGGCAGTTGCGGGCCGAGGGCACCAGCTTTCAGGAGATCAAGGACAGCGCGCGCCGCGATCTGGCGCTGAAGCATCTGACAGAGACAGATGTGACGCTGGATCAACTGGCTGGCATGCTTGGTTTTCCGGAACAATCGGCGCTCTCGCGGGCCTGCCGCCGGTGGTTCGGCACCCCGCCCGGGGCGCTGCGCCGGGCCCGGCGGGCGGATACGGATACTGCGGTGCGGCGTTAGCGCTGCAAGAAATTATCGAGCGGCCGGCATGGCTTAGCCGCCAAACTGCCCCCGCGACGTAATGCCAAGTCGGGCCTTGTCATTTTGCCAAAGGTGTCAAAGACTGGCGCCATGTCGAAAACGACAATCACACAAAAGACAGGGAAAACCAATGAAGACGACATTCGCTTTGTCAGTGATCGGTGCGCTGTTGGCCACCACAGCGTCGCTGAGTGCCGAAACCCTTCGCTGGGCGCGCGCCGGTGACGCGCTGACGCTTGATCCGCATGCCCAGAACGAGGGCCCGACCCACACCATCCGCCACCAGATGTACGAGCCGCTGATCATCCGCGACGTGACCGGCGAATTCGAGGCCGCGCTGGCCACCGACTGGGCGCCGAAGGAAGACGACCCGAACGTCTGGGTCTTCAACCTGCGCCAAGGCGTGAAATTCCACGATGGCGCCGATTTCACCGCCGAGGACGTGGTGTTCAGCTTCGAGCGCGCCAAACAACCGAACTCGGACATGAAAGAGCTTATCGGCTCGATCACCGAGGTCCGCGCGGTCGACGATTACACCATCGAGATGGTCACCGACGGCCCGAACCCGATCCTGCCGTCGAACCTCACCAACCTGTTCGTCCTTGACAAGGGCTGGGCCGAGGCAAACGACACCGTCAACGTGCAGGATTTCGAAGGCGGCGAGATCACCTATGCCACCACCAACGCCAACGGCACCGGGCCCTACAAGCTGGTCAGCCGCGAGCCCGACGTCAAGACGGTGATGGAGATCAACGAGGAGTATTGGGGCCGCGACCAGTTCCCGATGGAAGTGACCGAGATCGTCTATACCCCGATCCAGAACGCGGCCACCCGGGTGGCCGCCATGCTCTCGGGCGAGGTCGATTTCCTTCAGGACATGCCGGTGCAGGATCTCGAGCGGGTCAATAATGCCGACGGTCTGACCGTCAAGAAGGCGCCGCAGAACCGGGTGATCTTTTTCGGCATGAACCAGGGCGCCGATGACATCGAGGCCGACAATGTCGAGGGCAAGAACCCGCTCGCCGACGTGCGCGTGCGCAAGGCGATGTCGATGGCGATCAACCGCGATGCGATCCAGCAGGTGGTGATGCGTGGCCAGTCGATCCCGGCCGGCATGATCGCGCCGCCCTTTGTCAACGGCTGGACCGAGGCGATGGACGCCGAAAGCGCCACCGACATCGAAGGCGCCAAGGCGCTGATGGAAGAGGCCGGCTACGGCGACGGTTTCTCGATCCGTCTCGACTGCCCGAACGACCGCTACATCAACGATGAAGCGATCTGTCAGGCGGCCGTCGGCATGCTGGGCCAGATCGGTGTGACCGTGAACCTCGACGCCAAGCCCAAGGCGCAGCACTTCCCGCTGATCACCGACAGCAAGACCGATTTCTACATGCTGGGCTGGGGCGTGCCGACCTACGATTCCGAGTATATCTTCAACTTCCTTGTGCACGGCCGCGAATCCGACATCGGCACCTGGAACGGCACCGGTTTCGACAATGACGAGCTGGATGCCAAGATCGAGTCGCTGGCCTCGAACACCGATCTCGAAGCCCGCAACCAGGACATCGCCGATATCTGGCGGGTGGTGCAGGATGAACAGCTCTACATCCCGATCCACCACCAGGTGCTGAACTGGGGCATGGCCGAAAACGTCGGCATCGAAGTCGACCCGGAAGATCAGCCGAAGGTGAAATATTTCACCATGAACTGAGGTGGTTGCTCAGGAAATGAAGGGGGGCGGTCCTGCGAGGGCCGCCCTTTTTTTCGGGAGTCGGTCGCGGTGGGAAGAGGAGCCACACGATAGACCTCAAACATCACGAATGCCCTCGCAATATGCGCCGGGGCGGGCTTTCATTGAGCAAGCTGGATGACCGGTCCTTTGCTTGGCCGGACCTGGGGTCGAGGCTCGTTTTATGGGCGAAAACGGGCGTTCCATATGGAAATGCGGTCGCTGTCCCGCTCCTCGTATTCTCTGATCGACGCCTCAAGTTCCGTCGAGTCTGATGGGGCACGGTCTTCGCCCAGCGCTGTCAAACGCATCGTGTACCATGCCGTGACCCCGCCTTCGGGCGGATTGGCGAACTTCGGGAACTTGGGGTCATTCCCCGTGCCCGACCGCCAGCCATTCGGAAGCGCGGGGTCGAGGACGAGTGCCCGCGCGAGGCCGACCATGTCAACGTTTCCGCGGGCAAGGGCATCCGCCGCGTGCTGAAGGGTCTTGAACCCACCGGTCACCATCAGCGGCTTGCGGGTCAGGGGCCGGGCATGTTCGGCAAAATCCAGGAAATAGGGCCCCGTTCCAGCACTGTCTGAGGCGGATCGTGCACCGGGAAAGTAGGTTCCGCCGCTGATGTCGATCAGATCGATCGCGGTCCCGTCCAACGCGGCAATCACTGCAAGGGCGTCTTGCCTGTCAAGGCCCCCTTCCAACTGGTCGGTGGCGTTCAGCTTGATGGCGATTGGAATGCCGGGGCCGACTGCGCCGCGCACCTCATCAACGACGTCAAGCAACAGCCGCATCCGGTTCGTTATGGACCCGCCATACTCGTCGTCCCGTTTGTTGAACAGAGGCGAGAGAAACTGGCTCAACAGGAATCCGTGGGCTGCGTGGATCTGAACGCCGCCGAAACCAAGATCCATGGCGAGGCGCGCTGTCCGGGCAAACTCGGACGGCAGGGCGCGCAGCTCGTCCCGGGTCAGGGCCGAACAGATCAGGCCGGGAATATCGAGCGCGCTCGGACCTTTTGGATCACTGATCGGAGGATGTGCCATTGCGCCGGCATGGCCAAGCTGTAGCCACAGCTGCGCGCCATTGGCGGATCCCCGGTGGGCGAGCGTTCGGAAACGGCGCAGATCGGAATCCGCTCTCAGAACAAGATTTCCGGGCTTTTCGGCGAAACAGGGATTGCCCTGCACCTCGCCCACAATCGACACGGCCAATCCGCCTTCTGCCCAGCGCTCGTAGAGCCGGATTTGTGCATCCGTGGGATCGCCGCGACCATTGCCCAGCGAATCCGACATGGCCGACTTGGCAACCCGGTTCTTCAAGACAGTCCCGCAAGGCAATTCGAGCGGTTGGAACAATGCTGCGTTGAATTGATTCTCCATAAAGCGACCCATACCCCGAGTGGTCGTCAATGTCTCTCATTGCGCGCATCCAATCCAGATGCGGAATTCCGTAGATCGGGCTCAGGGTGAGATGCTCGGTCTGCGCATCCCCGCACAGAGGCTTGTGAATGGACCCTGTGCCCGCATGTGCTAGGCTGAGCCAAATCCAACAGGGGAGATTATCCAATGTCACGAATGATATGCGCGGCCACAGCCGCGCTCGGGGTGGCCCTTGCCGCGCCCGCGGCGGCCGAAGAATTCAAATGGGCGGTGACCACCGATCCCCAGACGATGGACCCCCATGCGGTCAATTCGACGCCGGTGCTGGGCTTTCTCAACAATACCTACGAAGGGCTGGTGCGCCGGGGCAAGGACATGTCGGTGGAGCCGGCGCTCGCCACGGGATGGGAGCCGATCGGCGAAGGCGAGGGCTGGCGCTTTACCCTGCGCGAGGGCGTGACCTTCCACGACGGCAGCAGCTTTGACGCCGAGGATGTGCTGTTTTCCTACCAGCGTGCCTCGAGCCCGGAGTCGGACACCGCGAGCTGGTTCGCGCCGGTGTCGGAGGTCAAGGTGATCGACGCCTATACCGTCGATTTCATGACCACCGCACCCAACCCGCTGTTTCCCTCGTCGATCGCCAACTGGATGATCATGGACAGCGGCTGGGCCGAGGCCAACAATGCCACCCGTCCCGACAAGGAGGCCGGCAATCACGCCACGCTCAACGCAAATGGCACCGGTGCTTTCAAGGTCACCACACGCGAGCCCGGGCTGCGCACCGTGCTCGAACCCTTCGAGGGCTGGTGGGGCGAGGCCGAGCACAACATCACCCGCGCCGAGCTGACGCCGATCCAGAATCCGGCGACGGCGCTGGCGGCGCTGCTCTCGGGCGACGTGGATTTCATCAACCCTGTGCCGATCCAGGATGTGGCGCGGTTGGCCTCGAACCCCGACGTGAAGGTGGTGCAGGGTATCGAGGCGCGAGTCATCATGCTGGGCTTTCCGCATGAGGCGGAGGCGCTGAAGTTCTCGTCCGACATCGACGGCGAAAACCCCTTTGCCGATGTCCGCGTACGCCAGGCCGTGGCGCATGCGATCAATGTGCCGGCGATCCTTCAGACCATCATGCGCGGCAATGCCGAACCGGTGAACCAACTGGTCAGCGCGGCCATGAGCGGCTATTCCGAGGCGCTTGGCGCGGCCCCGGCCTATGACCCTGAGAAGGCCCGCGCGCTGCTGGCCGAAGCGGGGTATGCCGACGGGTTCTCTTTTGGCCTGAAATGCCCCAACAACCGCTATCTCAACGACGAGGCGGTCTGTCAGGCGGTGACCGGGATGCTGGCGCAGGTCGGCATCGATGCGACTCTGGAGGCAATGCCAGTCAACAACTACTGGCCCGAGCTCAGGGCCGACAATTTCGACATGTATCTGCTGGGCTGGTCGCCCGGCACCTTCGACGCCGAACACCCGATCCGCTTTCTTGTCGCCACCCCGAACGAGGAGAAGAAGCTGGGAAGCTGGAACTTCGGCGGCTTTTCCAACGCGCGCATCGACACGCTGCTGCCGATGATCCAGTCCGAGATCGATCCGGCCGAGCGTCAGGCGATGCTTGACGAGGTGGCGCAGATCATGGCCGACGAGCAGGCTTACGTGCCGCTTTATGTGCAGCCGCTAGTCTGGGGCACGCGGGCCAATATCGAGCTGACCCAGCGGCCCGACAATTTCTTCATCCTGCGCTGGGTGACAGTGAGCTGAGACATGTCGGGGCCGGCAGAGGATGCCGGCCCCGACGGCAGCCCGCGACCCCCGGCTGACGCGGGGCCGCGCCGGGCCCTTGGGCCCGATTTGCCTTGAGAGTCGGGGGTGTAAAGCCCTTGAACGGCACGTCACCCGAACGCTTTTGCCCTTGACCCGAAAAACCCGCCGTTATCTCTTGGCGGGCATGCTTGCTTTCATCATCCGCCGTGTCGGCCAATCCCTGCTTGTCCTGCTGATCGTGGGGCTTGTCGCCTTTTCGATGTTCAATTTCGTGGGTGACCCGATCGACAACATGCTCGGTCAGGAACGCACCGCCGAAGATATCGCGCGATTGCGCGAGCAGCTCGGCCTCGACCGGTCGTTCTTCGTGCAATACTTCCGCTTTCTGCAAGAGGCACTTCAGGGCAACTTCGGCGTCAGCTATCGTCAGGGTCGTCCGGTAACCGACATCCTGCTGGAACGCGCGCCGGCGACGCTGGAGCTGGCGGCGGTTTCGGGGGTGCTGGCCATCCTCTTCGGCATCGCGCTTGGCGTGTTCACCGCGATCCGCCGCGATGGCATCTGGGCGCATGCGATCATGTCGGCCTCGTTGATCGGCGTCTCGCTGCCGACCTTCCTGATCGGCATCCTGCTGATCTATGTCTTCTCGGTCGAACTCGGCTGGCTGCCCAGTTTCGGGCGCGGCGATGTGGTGACGGTCGGCGGCTGGAAGACCGGCTTTCTGACCGAAAGCGGCCTCAAGGCACTGATCCTGCCGTCGATCACCCTGGGGCTCTATCAGATGACGCTGATCATGCGGCTGGTACGCTCGGAAATGCTCGAGGTTCTGCGGCAGGATTACATCCGTTTCGCCCGCGCGCGCGGGCTCAGGGACCGGGCGGTGAACTTCCGCCACGCGCTGAAAAACACCATGGTGCCGGTGATCACCGTGATCGGGCTTCAGCTTGGCGCGATCATTGCCTTTGCCATCATCACCGAGACGGTGTTCCAGTGGCCGGGCGTCGGCCTGCTGTTCATCAACGCGATCCAGTTCGTCGACATCCCGGTGATGGCGGCCTACCTGATGCTGATCTCGGTGATGTTCGTGGGGATCAACCTGGCCGTGGACATCCTTTATTTCTTCATTGATCCGCGCCTGCGCGCGGACCGCACGGGAGGCCACTGATGACCGATATCCCCGTCGCGCCGCCGCCGAAATCGCGGCTTCGTCTGGCGCTGGAAAGCGATGTCTTCTACACCTTCCGCCGCTCGCCGGTTGCGGTGATCTCGGCGCTGGTGGTGCTGGTGCTGCTGGTCTCGGCGATCTTCGCGCCCTGGATCGCCTCGACCAACCCCTTCGACCCGGCCTCGCTCAATCTGATGAACGGTTTCACCCCGCCGCTGGAGCCCAATGCCTTTACCGGCGACAGCTTCCTGCTGGGCACCGACGATCAGGGCCGCGACGTGTTTTCCACCATCCTCTACGGCATGCGCATCTCGCTTTTTGTCGGGGTGGCGGCGGTGGCCTTTGCCATGGTGCTGGGCATCACGCTGGGGCTGATTTCGGGCTATGTCGGTGGCTGGGTCGAAACCATCATCATGCGCGTCGCCGACGTGCAGCTCACCTTTCCCTCGATCCTGGTGGCCATGCTGATCTTTGGCATCGCCAAGGGGATCACGCCGGTGGAGTACCGCGACCAGATGGCGATCTGGGTGCTGATCCTCGCCATCGGCCTGTCGGACTGGGTGCAGTTCGCCCGCGTGGTGCGCGGCGCCACGCTGGTTGAGAAAAACAAGGAATACGTTCAGGCGGCGCGGCTGATCGGGCGGAAACCCGGCGCCATCATGCTGCGCCACATCCTGCCCAATGTGCTGTCGCCGGTGCTGGTGATCGCCACGATCTCGCTGGCACTGGCGATCATCGCCGAGGCGACGCTGTCCTTTCTCGGTGTCGGCGCGCCGCCGACCCAGCCGTCGCTGGGCACGCTGATCCGTATCGGCCAGGGCTTCCTGTTCTCGGGTGAGTGGTGGATCCTGTTCTTTCCCGCCTGCACGCTCCTGGCGCTGGCGCTGTCCGTCAACCTGCTGGGCGACTGGCTGCGCGACGCATTGAACCCGAGGCTGCGCTGATGGCTGAACCCGTGCTTTCCATCCGCGACCTCTCGGTCGAGATTCCCACCCGCCACGGTATCGTCAAGCCGGTCGACGGGGTGAGTTATGACATCCGCGCCGGCGAGATCCTTGGCGTGGTCGGCGAAAGCGGCGCCGGCAAATCCATGGCCGGCAACGCGGTAATCGGCCTGTTGAGCCCGCCGGCGCATATCGCCTCGGGCGAGATCTGGCTGAACGGCAAGCGGATCGACCAGCTGCGCGGCGAGGCGATGCGCCGGCTGCGCGGCAAGGAGATCGGCATGGTCTTTCAGGATCCGCTGACCTCGCTCAACCCGCTTCTCAGGATCGGCGATCAACTGGTCGAGACCATGCGCACGCATCTGAAGATCAGCGAGAAAGAGGCCGAGAAACGCGCCGTGGCGGCGCTGGAAGAGGTCGGCATTCCCGGCGCGGCCAGCCGGGTGAATTCCTACCCGCACGAGTTCTCCGGCGGCATGCGGCAACGGGTGGTGATTGCATTGGCGCTCTGCGCCGAACCCTCGCTGGTGATCGCCGACGAGCCGACCACCGCGCTCGATGTCTCGGTCCAGGCGCAGATCATCGCGCTTTTGAAGCGGCTCTGCCGCGAGCGGGGCACCGCGGTCATGCTGATCACCCACGACATGGGCGTGATCGCCGAGGCGACCGACCGCGTGGCGGTGATGTATGCCGGTCGCCTGGCCGAGCTGGGTGCCGTCGAACAGGTGCTGACCCGGCCGCAGCACCCCTATACTCACGGGCTGATGGCCTCGACCCCGCTGGCCTCGGAGGGCAAGGCGCGGCTGCACCAGATCCCCGGCGCCATGCCGCGGCTGGATGCGGTGCCCGATGGCTGTGCCTTCAACCCGCGCTGCCCGCGCGCCACCGAGGTCTGCCGCACGCCGCCGCCGCCCAGGGTCAAGGACGGCATGGCCGCCTGCTGGCACCCGCTTGTCGAAGACGTCGAAGAAAAGGTTTCCTGAATGGCGCTGGTCAAAGTCGATAATCTCAGCCGCGTGTTCGACGTCTCGAAACCCTGGCTGAACCGGGTGCTGGAGCGGCGGGAAAAGGAATATCTGACGGCGGTGTCAGAGGTGAGTTTCGACGTCGCCGAACGCTCGACCTATGCGCTGGTGGGCGAAAGCGGCTCGGGCAAATCGACCATCGGCAAGATGCTGGTGGGGTTGTTGTCACCTTCGGATGGCCATGTCGAGATCGAGGGGGTCGATCTGGCCAATGAGCCGGACGCCGCCAAGGTCGACGCGGTGCGCGCCGACATCCAGATGATCTTTCAGGATCCCTATGCCTCGCTCAACCCGCGCTGGCGGGTCAAGGACATCATCGTCGAGCCGGTCGCCTCGCGCGGCGGCAAGACCGAGGGGATGGCCGAGAAGCTGCTGGAACAGGTCGGGCTGTCGGTCAAGGACGCGGGCAAGTTTCCGCATGAATTCTCGGGCGGCCAGCGGCAGCGGATCTGCATTGCCCGGGCGCTGGCCAGCGAGCCGCGGCTGATCGTCTGTGACGAGCCGACCTCGGCGCTGGATGTCTCGGTTCAGGCGCAGGTGCTCAACCTGATGAGCGACCTGAAGGAAAATTTCGGGCTGACCTATGTCTTTATCAGCCACGATCTGACCGTGGTGCGGCACATGGCCGATGTGATCGGCGTGCTTTACCTGGGCCGGCTGGTGGAAGAGGCGGTGCCGGGGCGGCTGTTCGACGATCCGAAGCACCCCTATACCCAGATGCTGCTGGAAGCGGCGCCGAAAATGGATGCCTTTGGCCGCGAGATCCAGCCCCCCGAAGGCGAGATCCCCGATCCGATCAATCCGCCGCCCGGCTGCGCCTTTCATCCGCGTTGTCCGCTGGCGCAGGATATCTGCAAGCGCGATCGGCCACGACTGCGGCAGATCGGCGGCACCCGGGTGGCCTGTCACTTCGCGGAATAGGCGTCACCCGCGCGGCCCGGCTCAGGCGCGCTGGTTGCCGTAGTAGAGCGTCGAGAGATGCGTTGCCTCGGCGAAGAACAGCCAGCGTTCCGTCACCAGCCCGGCGGCGGCGGCGGTGACCGCGACCGGCATCAAGACCGGCCCGAGCCCGCCGGTCAGTGCCTGAAAGGCCAGCATCAGCCCGGGCAGCAGGAAGCCCCAGAGCAGCACCGAGCGGCGCAGCGTCTCGGCGTGTCTGCGGGCGACGTCATAGCCCATTTCGCGCATCACGTAGTTCGGCCGGCTATGCGGCGGCTCGAGCTGGCGTTTGACGCCCTTGAGGCCCAGCGCCATGTCGGCGGTATAAGCGCCCGGCTCGGCGTCGATCCGGCGCCAGTAGATCAGCTTGAGCGCGCCGGCCAGACCCAGCGCCAGCAGCGCGATCAGGCTGACAAGGCGGATGTCGCGACCGGCGAAGGCATGCAGCAGCACCAGCAGCAGCGCGCCCGAGGCGGCGGCATTGGCAAGATAGACATAAGGCACCTGCGGCATATGCCATTCGCGGATGGTGCGCAGCGAGGCATAGATCATGCCGGTGCACCAGACCGTCGCCACGGCGCCGATGGCGCTGAGCAGGGCCAGCGGCAGGGTCAGCCAGCCCGCGATCCCGAGGAGCGACATCAGCCAGAGCACCCCGGCCGGCACATAGGTGGCCAGGGCCGCCACGCCCTCCCGCGAGAGCCAGGACGAGCGCCATTGCGACAGCGCCCGCCAGGCGCGCTCGGGGCGGCCGAGGTGAAAGGTGGAACTGAGCAGCCCCAGCGTAATCAGCCCGAGCGCGATGAACAGGCCGGCGAAGAAGCCCCAGCCGGCGACCGGCTGGGCGCCGATGACATGGGCCAGGCTGAGCCAGAACAGCAGGCCGTATCCGGCGCCGGAGGAGGTGGTGAAGAGGATGACCGAATAGGCGGGATGCATGTTCGTCCTTAGCGGCTGAGGGCGCGGTCGGCCCAGGCAAAGAGTTTCTCGAGGGCGGAGCCGGTGGTTTCGGCCTGCGGTTCGGCGGCGATCTGCGGCGTGCGGTCCGAGGCCTTGCGCGGCGGCAGGTACTTGTTGACCGGCTTGTAGCCAAACTCGTCGAGCAGGTTGAAGCCGTCGCGCGCGGCGACGTTCTGCGACACCGCGCTGTTGGGATCGGCAAGATCGCCAAAGGCGCGGGCGCCGGTGGGGCAGGCCTTGACGCAGGCCGGCACCCGATCCTCCTCGGGGATGGTCTCGTTATAGATCCGGTCTACGCAGAGCGTGCATTTCTTCATCACGCCTTCGTCGTAATCGTATTCCCGCGCGCCATAGGGGCAGGCCCAGGAGCAGAGCTTGCAGCCGATGCAGGTATCCGGGTTGACCAGAACGATGCCGTCCTCCTCGCGCTTGTAGCTGGCGCCGGTGGGGCAGACGGTGACGCAATCGGGTGTCTCGCAATGCAGGCAGGAGCGGGGGAAATGGACGGTGCCTTTCCAGTGGTCGTTGTCGACCTCGTAACTGTGGACGCGGTTCAGGAAGGCGCCGTGCGGATCGGCGCCGTAAGGCTCCTGATCGGTGAGCGGCGCGGAATAGCCGCCGGTGTTCCACTCCTTGCAGGAAGTGACGCAGGCATGGCAGCCGACGCAGATGTCGAGGTCGATGACCAGGCCGAGGCTCTTGTCGGTCTTTTCGGGGAGGGTGGTCATTCTATGTCTCCCTGGGTCGGGTGTTGCGGGGCGGCGGGAGCCAGGCGGCGCGCCCTCCGGGGCTGATGTCGCGCGCTCATTCCGCCGGCTCCTTCCACTGCCTGCCAAAGGCCAGCGTCTCGGGTCGTTCCGGCCAGGCATCCTCGCCCAGCGGCTCGAACAGCGGCGAGGTTCCGGCGCTCTCGGCTTTCTCGATCTTCACCCGCAGGTCGAACCAGGCCGCCTGGCCGGTCAGCGGATCGGAGTTGGAATAGCGATAGCCGCCGCCGCCCTTTGGCAAGAGTTCGGAAATCAGGTGGTTGAGCAGGAAGCCCTCCTTCACCTCGGGCGCGTCATGCGACAGCCCCCAGGCGCCGCGCCGCTTGCCGATGGCGTTCCAGGTCCAGACCGTGTGCCGGTTGACCCCCTCCATCAGCCTGATCTGGCATTTCACCCGTCCGATATGCGAGGTCAGCCAGACCCAATCATCATCCTGCACCCCGATCTCGACCCCCACCGAGGTATGCACGTAAAGCCGGTTCTGCGCGGTGATCTGGCGCAGCCAGGCGTTCTGCGAGCCCCAGGAATGATACATGTGCATTGGCCGCTGGGTGATCGCGTGCAGCGGGAAGCCTGTGGTCAGCTGTTCCTCGAAGGGCGCGTACCAGAAGGGCAGCGGATCGAAGTGCGTCTTGATCCGGTCGCGCGCGCGATCCGGCGGCTGGCGTTCGCCATGGCCCAGGGCGGCCAGGCGGAACTTCTGCATCGGTTCGGAATAGAGCTGCATTATCGTCGGCTCCGGCGACAGGCGGATGCCCTTTTCGATGCCCCAGTCGAGATAGCCGCGATTGGCGAAACGGAAATAGGCATGGCTCGGGTCGAGATGCAGGCCGAAGAATGCGCCGTTCTCGATATAGCGGTCGATCTGGTCGGAGTTGGGCGCGCCGACGCAGGACTTGTCACCGTCCTCGCCGCGCCAGCCGGCGAGCGGGCCGATGCCGGGCTTGCGCTCGTGGTTGGTGATGTAGTCGGGATAGCCGCCGGGATACATCGGGCTGCCATCCTCCTTGACGAACCCCGGCAGTTTCAGCCGCGCGCCAAGATCGATCAGCACCTCCTGAAAACCGCGCACGTCGCGATCGGGCTTGACCACGGGATGGCGGATGCCATCGGCCACCAATTCCGGCTCGGAGATCGGGCGGTCCAGCAGCGAGATGCAATCGTAACGCTCAAGATAGGTGGTGTCCGGCAGGATCAGGTCGGCAAAGGGCACGGTTTCAGAATAATAGGCGTCGGAATAGATGATCTTGGGGATCACGTAATCGCCGTTGTCGTCCTTGGCGGTCAGCGCATCCAGCGTGCCCGGTACGTTCATCGACGAGTTCCAGGCCATGTTGGCCATATACATGAAGAGCACGTCGATGCCGTAGGGATCCTTGGTGGCTGCGTTGTTGATCACCATATGCATCAGCCCATGGGCCGAGATCGGCGCATCCCAGGAAAACCCCTTGTCGAGCCGGTTGGGCTGGCCCTCGCCATCCAGCAACAGATGCTCGGGCCCATGCGGAAAGCCCAGATGCGGGCCGCCCAGCGGCAGTTCGGGCTTGATGTCACCGGCGGCGCCGTGGGGCAGCAGGTTTGGTGGGGTCTGCTTGGGGTAGGGCGGCTTGTAGCGAAAGCCGCCGGGCGTATCGATCGAACCCAGCAGGATTTGCAAGATATGGATCATCCGGCAGGTCTGGAAGCCGTTGGAATGGGCCGAGATGCCGCGCATGGCGTGCATCGAGACCGGGCGGCCGATCATCTTGTCATGCTTGCGCCCGGCCCAGTCGGTCCAGGGGCGGTCGAGCACGATCTCCTCCTTGAAGGCGACATGCGCCAGTTCCGCCGCGATCTGGCGGATCTGCTCGGTGGGCACGCCGGTGCGCTCGGCCACCGCCTCGGGGGCGTAGTTGTCGCCAAGGTAGCGCTCGGCCATCAGCTCGAAGACCGGCCGCGCCGTGCAGCCGTCGGGCAACTCGCGGGTGCCGGTGAGCGCCGGCCGGATTTCGGCGGCCTTGCCATTGCCGAAGGCGCCCGCCGCCTCATCCCAGACCATGGGATTGCCGTCGCCGTCGCGGGCGAACAGCCCGTCATCGGCCGCGCCGGGGTCTTTGATCACCAGCCAGGGGGCGTTGGTGTAGCGCACCAGGTAGTCGAGGTCGATCTGCTGGGTGCGGAACAGCTCGTGGATCAGCGCGCCGACAAACAGCCCGTCGGTGCCGGGGCGGATGCCGACCCATTCGTCGGCCACGGCGTTGTAGCCGGTGCGCACCGGGTTGACCGAGACCACCTTGGCGCCGCGTTTCTTGAGCTTGCCGATGCCGATCTTGATCGGGTTCGAGGCATGGTCCTCGGCGACGCCGAAGAGCATGAAATACTTGGTCAGATCCCAATCCGGATCGCCGAATTCCCAGAACGCCCCGCCAAAGGTGTACAGCCCGCCGGCGGCCATATTGACCGAGCAGAAACCGCCGTGAGCGGCGAAATTCGGGGTGCCGTATTTCATCGCCCAGAAGCCGGTCAGGCTCTGGCTCTGGTCTCGGCCGGTGAAGAAGGCGAGTTTCTTGGGATCGGTCTTGCGCACCTTGCCGAGCCAGCCGGTGGCGATCTCCAGCGCCTCGTCCCAGGAAATCTCCTCGAACTGGCCGGAGCCGCGCGGGCCCACGCGTTTCATCGGTGCGCGCAGCCGGGCCGGAGAATAATGCTGCATGATCCCGGCGCTGCCCTTGCCGCAGAGCACGCCCTTGTTGACCGGGTGGTTGCGATTGCCCTCGATGTAGCGGACCACCTGTTTGCCGTCGGGGCCGGTCTTGAGATGCACGTTGATCCCGCAGCGGCAGGCGCACATGTAGCAGGTGGTCTGCTTCATCTCGTCGCCGACGGGGGCGCTGGTCTCGATCTCGGGGCTGCCTGTCATGCGCTGTGTCCTGACCTCTGTGCGATTCAGGAAGGACGTTGGCATAAAAGCTTGGGGTTAGGAAATATTTCCTTTGATGCGGCGGCGGATCGGGCGGATATTCCTTGCGTCCTCCGCCGTCCCGGCGGGCTGCGCCCTTGTTCCGGGCTCCGGTGGCATCCGTCCCGGGCATGACCCGGGACCTCTCGGAGAACCTCGAGAACGAGGCGCCGGATCAGGTCCGGCGCGCGGATCTTCCAGGGGCGGGCCGCCGCCGGCCAGGGCTCACCTTCCGCGCGGCACCACCTCGTAGCCCGGCTCTTCCGGTTCTTCGTCACACATCTCGGCCGGGAAGCCCGGCGCGCGGATTTCCAGCCCGGTGGCCTCTTCCAGCCGCCGGATGATGTTGGGCGACAGTTCGCGCGAACCGAACCGCGCGATTCCGTCGTCGATGATGCGCATCATCAGCGGATTGACTTCGAGCGGCACCCCGGCGCGGTCGGCCACCTCCTGAAACAGCCCGATGTCCTTCTTCACCAGGTCCATGGTAAAGGAAATGTCGCGCGAGCCGTTGAGGATCACCTGGCTTTCGGTCTCATGCACGAAGCTGGTGCCCGAGCTGATGGCGATCGCCTCATAGGCGGTGGCCAGGTCCATGCCGGCGCCCTTGCAGGTCACCAGCGCCTCGGCGCAGGAGATCAGGTTGGCGGTGGCCAGGTAGTTTGTCACCACCTTCAGCACCGAGGCCGAGCCCAGATCGCCGGTGTGCAGCACCCGCCGGCCCATTGTCGTCAGAAGCGGCAGAACCCGGTCAAAGGTGGCGCGGTCACAGCCGGCGAAGATCGAGATATTGCCGGTGTCGGCGCGGTGACAGCCGCCCGAAACCGGGCAATCCACCGCCGCGCCGCCGCGCGCGATGACCTCGGCGCCAAGCCGCTTGACCTCGGCCTCGTCGGTGGTCGACATCTCCATCCAGACCTTGCCGGGGCCGACCTCGGGCAGCATCTGCTGCACCACAGCGGCCGAGGCGGCGGGCGAGGGCAGGCAGGTGATCACCGTGTCGCAGCTTCGCATGATCTGCTCGGGCGAGCCGCCGTCACGTGCGCCGCGCGCCGTGAACCCGGCCACCAGCGCGCCGTTGAGATCATGCACCGCCAGGTCATGACCATTGCGCAGCAGGCTGCCGCTCAATTTGCTGCCGACATTGCCCAGTCCGACAAACCCGATGTTCATTCCGCCGTTCTCCCGTGATCGCCTGCCGTCATCTCGAAGAGAAGCCGCCCGGCGGTCAAATGAAATCGCGCCATGGGGGCAGAATTGCCGCCGAATGTCAGGCCGGGGCCAGAGCCATGATCTCGGCCATATGCGAGGCGCAGCCTAGGAGCGCGGCCTCGTCATTCTCGATCAGCCAGACCGGAAACTGGTCCATGAACTCGGAAAACCGGCCCTTGTCGCGAAACGAGGCGCCAAAGCCCATCTTGTCGAAATAGGGCGCCAGCGAGCGGCTGACCCCGCCAATGAAATAGATGCCGCCAAAAGGCAGTTGCGCCAGCGCCAGATCGCCCGCCACACGGCCGGTGAAACGAACGTAATATTCCGCCGCCTCAACCGCTTGGGCATCGCTGCCATCGGCCACGCCCGCCATGATCTCGGCCGGCGGTTTGGCACCGGGATCGCCGGCCTCGGCGCGACGCCAGCGATAGAGCGCCTGCAAGCCGCGCCCCGACAGCGCCTCTTCCACCGAGGCAAACTCGCCTTCGCTGCGCAGAAACTCCGCCAGCCCCAGCTCGTCCGGCCGGCGCAGGGCGAGGCTCATGTGCCCGGCCTCTGAGGGCGGGACCAGGGTGATGCCGCCGTGTTCGAAGACCATCGCAATGTTCGTGCCGGTGCCCAGCCCGATCACCAGCCGGGTGCTGCCCGCGCCCTGGCCTTCATTCAGCAGCGGGCGCAGATCGTCACCCCCCAGATGGCTGAGCGCATGGCCCTGGGCCTGAAGATCGTTGAGCACCGCCACCCGGCCGACACCGGAGGCCTCGCGCACGCAGGCCTCGTCGATCACCCAGGAGAGGTTGGTCATCCGCAGCACACCGTCCATCACCGGGCCTGCCCCGGCGACGCAGGCGGCGACAGGGCGCGCGCCGGTCTCGGCCAGATAGCTCTGAAACACCTCCGAGAGCGACCCGGCCTCGGCATTGCGGTAGCGCCGGATCGAACCGGGCTGCAACGTGGGCCCGGAGGCAAGCGCCACGCGGGTGTTCGTTCCACCGATGTCGGCAACGAGGGTGAGGTCGAGGGTCTGGGTCATAACGGTCTCTCTGGGCGCACCCGAGCAGTGCGCCGGGGAAATGGGATGGGGGTGTCAGATGCGGGCCGGGCCGCTGGTGGTGCCGACGACGAGTTCGAAGGGGATCATCTCGGAGGCGGGCGGCGCCCCGGGGGTGGAGATCTGCGACAGCAGGATCGCACCGACGCGGCGACCGGCCTCGCGCACCGAACTGCGCACGCCGGAGAACACCGGCGCCTCCGGGGTGCCGTTGCGCAGGTAGGACAGGTCGTCGTCGAAAGTGGCAACCGAAACATCGCGGCCGACGGTCAGCCTGGCCTGTTCGACCGCGCGGCGCACGCCAAGCGCGGTGATCAGCGACGAGACGGCAAAGGCGGTCGGCGGCTCGGACCGGGCCAGCATGCGGCTGGCTTCGTCGAAGCCGTAGCTCTCGGTCATGTCCCAGGACAGCATCAGCTCGGGATCGGCCTCGAGCCCGGCTTCGGTCAGCGCATTCAGAAAACCGGTCCGCCGGCGATGGGCGAAATCCAGAGATTCGATCCCGTTGAACAGCGCGATGCGGCGGTGGCCCAGACCGGTCAGATGGCCGGTCAGCGCCTCGAAGGCCCTGACATTGGCCACGTCGACCCAGGAATATGGCGCCTCGATCGCGCTGGCGCGGCCATGCACCACGTAGGGCAGTTGCAATTCGTTGAGCAGGGCGATGCGGGTATCGTCCATGCTGGGGCTATGCACCACGATGCCGTCGACGTTCCCCTTGATCTTGAGATCGCGGTAAAAGGATTCCTCGTCGCTGTCGGGCACCAGCGACAGCATCATGTCATAGCCATGTTCGGAATAGACCTCGCCGGCGCCGGTGACGAAATCGCCGAAGATCGGGTTGACCATCTCCTGCTGGGTCGAGACCGGGATCACATGACCGATCGCCATGGCCCGTCCGGTGGCCAGCGAGCGCGCCCGGGTGTTCGGCTTGTAGTTGAAATCCAGCGCCGCCTGGCGCACCCGCTCGCGGGTTTTCTCGCTCACCTCCGGGTAGCCGTTTAGCGCCCGGCTGACCGTTGTTTGCGAGAGTCCCAATTGTTCGGATAGCTGCTTTAGGTTCATGACAGTCTTTGGCCTTTCAGGTGGCACCGGGCGATATTGTTTTACATGTACTGCGAGCCAAGGCAAACTTCCATTTGCACGGGGCCGACTTTCTGCGCCGCGGCGAAATCACTGGTTTTGTTAAATATTCTCCGATTGACTTTTAGCGTCCCTTAGGTCAAGGTTAGCGCTACCAAAGCGCTTTGGCAAGGCCGGAGGAGGCTCTTGCAATGGTAAGCCGCAAGGTGTTCGATGGAACGTGCGAACAAACGCACCGGGAGGAATAAGAAATGAAGTTTTCGCTTTATGCGAGTGTTGCCGCCTTTGCCATGACGGCATCGCTGGCGCAGGCCGAGGCCCATTTGCCCTTTGCCAAGGGCGAGGGGGATTTCAACTGGGAGAGCCTCGACGCCTTTGCCGCCGAGCACGATCTCAACGGTGAAGAGATCAGCATCTTCGGGCCCTGGCGCGGCGATGACCAGGGGCTGGTCGAGAGCATCATCGATTATTTCGAAGAGGCCACCGGCGCCGAGGTCAGCTATGCCTCGTCGGAATCCTACGAACAGCAGATCGTGATCGACACTGAGGCCGGCTCGCCGCCCAATGTCGCCGTTCTGCCGCAGCCCGGCCTGATCCAGGACCTGGTGTCCAAGGGCTTTGTCGAGCCGCTGAGCGATGACACCCAGGCCTGGCTGAAAGAGAATTACGCCGCCGGCGAAAGCTGGGTCTCGCTTGGCACCTTTACCGGGCCTGACGGCGAAGACCGGCTTTATGCCTTTCCCTACAAGATCGACCTGAAATCGCTGGTCTGGTATTCGCCCGACAACTTCGATGACGCGGGCTATGAAGTGCCCGAGACCATGGAAGAACTGAAGGCGCTGACCGAACAGATCGTGGCCGACGGCGAAACCCCCTGGTGCATCGGACTGGGATCGGGTGGCGCCACCGGCTGGCCGGCGACCGACTGGGTCGAAGACCTGATGCTGCGCACGCAACCGCCCGAGACCTATGACAAATGGGTGTCGAACGAAATCAAGTTCGACGATCCGGCGGTGATCGGCGCGATCGAGGAATTCGGCTATTTCGCCCGCGATGACGCCAAGGTTGCCGGCGGAGCAGGGGCCGTGGCCTCGACCGACTTCCGTGACAGCCCCGATGGCATCTTTGCCTCGCCGCCGCAGTGCTACATGCACCGTCAGGCCTCGTTCATCCCGACCTTCTTTCCCGAAGGCATTCAGTTGGGCGTGGACGCCGATTTCTTCTATTTCCCGGCCTATGAGGAAAAGGACCTGGGCAAGCCGGTTCTGGGCGCGGGCACCCTGGCCTTCATCACCAAGGACAGCCCCGGCGCGCAGGCCTTCATCGAGTTTCTGAAGACCCCGATCGCGCATGAGCTGTGGATGGCGCAATCCGGTTTCCTGACGCCGCACACGGGTGTCGACACCGGGCTTTATGCCAATGACGTGCTCAAGAAGCAGGGCGACATCCTGCTCGACGCCACCACCTTCCGTTTCGACGGCTCCGATCTGATGCCCACGGGGGTTGGCGCCGGGTCGTTCTGGACCGGCATGGTGGATTACGCCGGCGGCACCTCGGCCGAGGATGTGGCCAAGTCCATCCAGGACAGCTGGAACGCGCTGAAATAGGCGACCCCGGTGCCCGGCCGGACCGGCCGGGCACCCATTGAATATGCGCAACCAAAGTCACGTCGGGAGAGGGAGGCGGAGATGCATCCAGCCATCATGGGGTTGATTACCATCGTTGTGGGTGTCGGGGGGTGTATCGGCTACTTCTATTTCTCGAACATGCTGCTCGACAAGGTGCTGTTTCCGCCCAGCGGCCCGAACGCGGGGCGCAACATCAACCGGGCCAACATGATCCGGCCCTGGCTGTTTCTGTTTCCGGCACTCTTCGCGCTCGGCCTCTATCTCGCCTATCCGGTCTTTGCCACGCTCTGGCTGTCGCTGACCGACCGCGACCAGGGCGGCGCCTTCGTGGGCCTCGCGAATTACCGCCAGATGATGTCGGAAGACAAGTTCTGGGAGGCGATGCGCAACAACATGTTCTGGCTGGTGGTGGTGCCGGCGATGTCGACCGGGTTCGGCCTGTTGGCGGCGCAGCTCACCGACCGGATCTCCTGGGGCAATTTCGCCAAGTCGCTGATCTTCATGCCGATGGCGATCTCTTTTGTCGGCGCCTCGGTGATCTGGAAATTGATCTATGACACCCGCCCCGAAGGCACCGACCAGATCGGCGTGCTCAACGCGCTCTGGGTGTCGATGGGCGGCGCACCGCAGCAATGGCTGACGATCATCCCGTGGAACAACTTTCTGCTGATGATCGTGCTGGTCTGGATCCAGACCGGCTTTGCCATGGTGATCCTGTCGGCGGCGCTGCGCGGCATCCCCGAGGAAACCATCGAGGCGGCGATCATCGATGGCGCCAGCCCGACGCAGATCTTTTTCAAGATCAAGGTGCCGCAGATCATGCCGACCATCGTGGTGGTCTGGACGACGATCACGCTGGTGGTGCTCAAGGTCTTTGACATCGTGCTCGCCATGACCAACGGCCAGTGGGAGACACAGGTGCTGGCCAATTACATGTACGACAAGCTGTTCCGCGCCTTCGACTGGGGTGTCGGCTCGGCCTCGGCGATGGTGATCATGCTGCTGGTGACACCGATCCTGGTCTGGAACGTGCGCAATGCGCGCCGCGAAATGCGCTGAGGGGGCCACGTCATGGACAATATCGCAGGACAGAAATCGACCCTGACATGGGCCGTGCATATCTCGGTGCTGGTGCTGGTACTGGCATGGGTGTTTCCGACGCTGGGGCTGTTCGTCAGCTCGTTCCGCACCTCGGATCAGATCTCGTCGTCGGGCTGGTGGGCCTCGCTCACCACCCAGGAGCGGCAATTGCCTGCCATCCGCCTGTCGGGAGACGAGTTCCGGGACGCCGATCTCTACGTGATCGAGGGCAACCTCTTTCCCGAGAGCGAAAGCACGGTCACCGCATGGGGCACCTCGTCGCGGGCACCGGAGGCCTTTGAGGCGGGCCATACCGCCGATCTCGGCGACGGCGAGACGCTGAGCCTGGACGAAACAGGCAATTTCCGTCTTTCCGGGCCGGAAAGCTGGGACGGCAAGCGCCTGCCGCGGGTCTTTACCACCGCCTCCTCGCCGCCGGAATTTACCCTGGGCAATTATGTCAACGTGCTGACTTCGGACACCGCCGGGGCAGGGATCGGCCGCTCCTTCATCAACACGCTGACCGTGGCGATCCCGGCGACGGTGATCCCGATCCTTGTCGCCGCCTTTGCCGCCTATGCCCTGGCCTGGATGGATTTTCCCGGCCGCTCGCTGCTGATCGCGGCGGTGGTGGGGCTGCTGGTTGTGCCCTTGCAGCTTGCGCTGATCCCGCTGTTGCAGCTGCACAACCAGATCGGCATCGGCAAGGGCTATCTCGGGGTCTGGCTGGCGCATACCGGCTTTGGCCTGCCTTTGGCGATCTACCTGCTCAGAAACTACATGGTCGGCCTGCCGCGCGACATCATCGAAAACGCGCGGGTCGATGGCGCCTCGGAGTTTCAGATCTTCGTCAAGATCATCCTGCCGCTCAGTTTTCCGGCGCTGGCCTCCTTCGCCATCTTCCAGTTTCTCTGGACCTGGAACGACCTGCTGGTGGCGCTGGTCTTCCTCGGCACCGATGACGAGACGCTGGTGCTGACCGGCCGGCTCGTCAATCTGATGGGCTCGCGCGGCGGGCAGTGGGAAATCCTCGCGACATCGGCCTTCGTCTCGATCGTGGTGCCGCTGATCGTCTTCTTCGCAATGCAGAAATACCTCGTACGCGGCCTCCTGGCCGGATCGGTGAAATAATGAACCAACATACGGACATCGCTATGAAACCCTCTCGGGAACAGGATCAGGACTGGTGGCGCGGCGGGGTGATCTACCAGATCTATCCGCGCTCGTACCAGGACAGCAACGGCGACGGCATCGGCGATCTCAACGGTATCACCCAGCGCCTGCCGCATATCGCCTCGCTGGGGGTGGATGGCATCTGGATCTCGCCGTTCTTTACCTCGCCGATGAAGGATTTCGGCTATGACGTCGCCGATTACTGCGATGTCGATCCGATGTTCGGCACGCTGGCGGATTTCGACACGCTGATCGAGACGGCGCATGCGCTGGGTCTCAAGGTGATGATCGATCAGGTGCTGTCGCATTCCTCCGACCAGCATGCCTGGTTTCAGGAAAGCCGCGCCAGCCGCGACAATCCCAAGGCCGACTGGTATGTCTGGGCCGATCCCAAGGATGACGGCACGCCGCCGAACAACTGGCTGTCGATCTTCGGCGGCT
Organism: Marinovum algicola; assembly: GCF_900109145.1. Classification (GTDB taxonomy): domain Bacteria; phylum Pseudomonadota; class Alphaproteobacteria; order Rhodobacterales; family Rhodobacteraceae; genus Marinovum; species Marinovum algicola. The sequence continues at coordinate 200,992 of NZ_FNYY01000003.1, read as the reverse complement.
CGGGCTGGCAATGGGACACGCGGCGCGAGCAATATTACCTGCACAATTTCCTGACGACGCAGCCCGACCTGAATTTCCACTGCCCGGCGGTGCAGGATGCGCTGCTCGAAACGGTGCGCTTCTGGCTGGACCGCGGGGTCGACGGGTTCCGCCTGGATACGATCAATTTCTACATCCACGACAAGCAGTTGCGCGACAACCCGCCGCTGCCGAAAGAAATGCGCAATGCCTCGATCGCGCCGTCGGTGAACCCCTACAATTATCAGCTTCACATCCATTCCAAGAACCAGCCCGAGAACCTCGAATTCCTGCAACGGTTCCGCGCGCTTCTGAACGAATATCCCGGCACCACCTCGGTGGGCGAGGTCGGCGATGCGCAGCGCGGGCTCGAGATCATGGGCGAATACACCTCGGGCGGCGACAAGGCGCATATGTGTTACGCCTTCGATTTCCTTTCGGGCAAGGATCTGACAGCGCAGCGGGTGGTCGACGTGCTGACCGCCGTCGATGCGGCGGCGCCGGATGGCTGGCCCTGCTGGGCGTTTTCCAATCACGACGTTCCGCGCCATGTCAGCCGCTGGGGGCTGACGCCGCAGGCCGCCAAGGCCTATGCCACGCTGATTCACTGCCTGCGCGGCTCGGTCTGTCTGTATCAGGGCGAGGAGCTGGGTCTGCCCGAGGCCGAAGTTGCCTTCGAGGACTTGCAGGATCCGTATGGCATCGAGTTCTGGCCCGAATTCAAGGGCCGGGACGGCTGCCGCACCCCGATGGTCTGGGACGGGGCGAACCGGAACGGCGGCTTTTCCGAGGGCACGCCCTGGCTGCCGGTGGGCCGCGGGCATTTTCAGCTGTCGGTGGCGGCGCAGGAGGACGCGCCGGAGGCGCTGTTGCACCATTACCGCAAGGCGCTGTCCTTCCGCCACAGCCACAAGGCGCTGATGAAAGGCGCCCATGGCAAGCTGCGCGCCGAGGGGGAGGTGCTGAGTTTCGAACGCAGCCATGCGGACGAGACGGTCTTCTGTGCCTTCAACCTGAGCGACACGCCGGCGGTGATCGACATGCCCGAGGGCGACTGGCGGCAGATCGGCGCCGAGCTTGGCGCGGCGGCGCCGCAGGCGGAGGGCAAGCTGCACCTGGGGCCGTGGCAATCTGCCTTGGCGCTTCACCACTAACGCCCGAAAGGAAACCGACCGATGGCCAATCTCAAGTTGACCGATGTGGAAAAGACCTATGCGGGCGCTGTCAACGTGCTCAACCACATCGACCTCGATATTCAGACCGGCGAACTGGTTGTCTTTGTCGGGCCGTCGGGCTGTGGCAAGTCCACGCTCTTGCGGATGATCGCCGGGCTGGAAAAGATCACCGGCGGCACGCTCAAGATCGACGGCCAGGTGGTCAATGACGTGCCCCCGAGCCAGCGCGGCATTGCCATGGTGTTCCAGTCCTATGCGCTTTATCCGCATATGACGGTGCGCGAGAACATGTCCTTTGCGCTCAGGATCGCCAAGAAGCCGCAGGCCGAGATCGACGCGGCGGTGGATCGCGCCGCCAAGCTGTTGCAGCTCGATGCCTATCTCGACCGGCTGCCCAAGGCGCTGTCGGGCGGCCAGCGGCAGCGGGTGGCGATTGGCCGCTCGATCGTGCGCGACCCCAAGGTCTATCTGTTCGACGAGCCGCTGTCGAACCTCGACGCCGCGCTGCGGGTGGCAACCCGGATCGAGATCGCCAAGCTCAAGGAGCAGATGCCCAATTCGACGATGATCTATGTCACCCACGATCAGGTGGAGGCGATGACGCTGGCCAGCCGGATCGTGGTGCTGGCCAACAAGGGCATTGCCCAGGTCGGCAGCCCGCTCGAGCTCTATGAACGGCCCAACAGCGAGTTCGTGGCGCAGTTTATCGGTTCGCCGGCCATGAACCTCCTGCCGGGGCAGGTGGTGGGCACCGGGGCGCAGACCCGGGTGCAGATGGCCGATGGCGGCATGGCGCTGTCGGATTACCCGACCCAGGAGGCCGACATGGGCATGATGGTCAATGTCGGTGTGCGGCCGGAGGATTTCGTCGAGACCGAGGACGCGGCGATCTTCGAGGGCAAGGTGGACATCATCGAGGCCCTGGGCGAGGTCACGCTGCTCTATTTCGAGAAGCAGGGCGCGGCCGATGCGGTGATCGGCAAGTTGCAGGGCATCCACACCGATGTGCGCGGCCAGGCGGTGCGGCTGACCGCCGATCCCGCCAAGGTGCATCTCTTTGCCAACGGGGTCTCGCTGCTCTATCGCTGAGCGCGGGGCCGGCGGGGCAGGGGGCGCTGCCCCCGGCCTGCGGCCTCCACCGAGGGTATTTCCGGCAAGAGGAAGCAGGCGCGGGGGCGTGCCGGGAAAAAGCGCTTGTGCCCGGAAGGCAACCCGTTTATACGCGCGCCACTAATCCGCAGGTGTGGGCGGGCCTTTCGGGGGAGACATCCCCGGGCGTCCACCGGTTGAAGCAAGAGCTTCTCACCCCGCACCGAGGCGTAAACCGGAAAGGAAAAGAAGCATGGCTCTTCCCGAGTTCTCCATGCGTCAGCTGCTTGAAGCTGGCGTTCACTTTGGCCACCAGACGCAACGCTGGAACCCCCGCATGGGCGAGTTCATCTATGGCGCGCGCAACGGCATCCACATCATGGACCTCACCCAGACCGTCCCGATGCTGGATCAGGCTCTGAACGTGATCCGCGAAACCGTCGCCAAGGGCGGCCGGGTTCTGTTTGTCGGCACCAAGCGCCAGGCGGCGCAACCGGTGGCGGACGCCGCCGAGCGCTGCGCGCAATATTACATGAACCACCGCTGGCTGGGCGGCACGCTCACCAACTGGAAAACCGTTTCGCAATCGATCAGCCGTCTGAAGAACATCGACGAGCAGATGGAAGGCGGCTTCGAAGGCCTCACCAAGAAAGAGCGCCTCGGCATGGAACGTGACCAGCAGAAGCTTCAGGCCTCGCTCGGCGGGATCCGCGAAATGGGCGGCGTGCCCGACCTGCTGTTTGTCATCGACGTCAAGAAAGAAGCGCTGGCCGTGGCCGAAGCCAACAAGCTGGGCATCCCGGTCGTGGCGATCGTCGACACCAACTGCTCGCCCGATGGCGTCGACTACATCATCCCCGGCAACGACGACGCGGCCCGGGCCATCGCGCTGTACTGCGACCTGGCCTCGCGCGCGGCGCTTGACGGCATGTCCGCCCAGCTCGGCGCCGCCGGTGTCGACATCGGCGCCATGGAAGAAGCCCCGGAAGAGGACGCCGTGACCGAGACCGCGGTCGGCGACGCCTCGACCGAGACCGCCAAGGACGACGCGATCGCCAAGGACGCGCCCTACGATCTCGACCAGCCGGAAGCCAAGACCGAGAAAGCCGACAGCTGAGCGTCACGCCAGCGTCACGCTTTTGAGACAGGAGGGGGCGGCCCGGGCTGCCCCCGGCCCCTAACTTTCCCGGCCGCTCCCGGCCCCGAACTTTCCGGGTTGCCCCCGGCCCAAATCTTTCAAGGAGAGCCAACATGGCGATTTCTGCCAAGCAGGTGAAAGAACTGCGCGAAATGACCGGCGCAGGCATGATGGACGCCAAGAAGGCGCTGACCGAGACCGACGGTGACATCGAAGCGGCGATCGACTGGCTGCGCACCAAGGGTTTGGCCAAGGCGGCCAAGAAATCCGGCCGTACCGCCGCCGAAGGCCTGGTGGCCGTGAATGTCGACGGTGGCACTGGTGTTGCCATCGAAGTGAACTCGGAAACCGACTTTGTCGGCAAGAACGCCGAATTCCAGGGCATGGTCTCCGATATCTCCAAGGCAGCGCTTGGCGCCTCGAGCCTGGATGAGCTGGCTGCTGCCGATCTGGGCGGCAAGACCGTGGCCGACACGATCACCGACAAGATCGCCACCATCGGCGAGAACATGTCGCTGCGCCGCATGGCGCGCCTCGAAGGCGCTTCGGTGGTGTCTTACGTGCACAATGCCGCCGCCCCCGGCATGGGCAAGATCGGTGTTCTGGTCGCGCTTTCGGGTGAGAACGACGCCTTTGGCAAGCAGGTCGCGATGCACATCGCGGCGGCCAACCCGGCGGCCCTGTCCGAAGCCGATCTCGACCCGGCCGTGGTCGAGAAAGAGCGTTCGGTGCAGATCGACATCGCCAAGGAATCGGGCAAGCCCGATGCCGTGATCGAAAAGATGATCGTCGGCCGGATGAAGAAATTCATGAGCGAAGTCACCCTGCTGGGCCAGGCCTTTGTCGTCGATCCCGACAAGACCGTTGCCGAAGCCGCCAAGGACGCAGGTGTCGAGATCACCGGCTATGTCCGTCTGGAAGTGGGCGAAGGCATCGAGAAGAAGGAAGAAGATTTCGCCGCCGAAGTGGCCAAGGCCGCTCAGGGCTGATCTTGTTCGGCCCCGCCGCGCGCGGGGCCACGCGCAGCATCGCTGCAAAAAAATGCGGAGCTGGCTGCGACGGCCAGCTCCGCTTTTTTACGGACCACCCCGGACTAATGGGGATGAGACGGTGCGGCCCGAGTGGCCGATTTGAGACGCGAAATTCGCCTCAAACCGACCTCCGGTTACCCGGGCAGAACAGCGGAGCCTAGAAATCACAAGGGGCGCTGTCCTGACGTTCCCTGGCTGAATTGCCACCACTCACGGAACGTCTTCAGAGTGCCCCATTTCCGCAGGGTAATGAAGTGGGGTTTTCCATACTAAGCGGAATCCGTCTCATTCAAATCGCTTTGGAACGTGAAAAAAACGTAAAGCGGTAAACGAGACCGACGGATCAGAGATCGAGAACGAACATCTGGTTCTGAAACGCGGCCTTGAGCACCGCCTGGGCCGTCGTCTCGACGTTAAGTGCCTCACGCGCAAGGCGAAGGTGTTTCTCTACCGTCGCGGCGGTGAGCCCCATCAACAGCGCGATGTCCTGGGTTGTCTTGCCATCGCCAACCCATTCGAGCGCCTCACGCTGGCGCGGGGTCAGCGGTTTGGGAAGGCCGATGAAGGGCAGGGTGAGAATCTTGAGATGGGCCACATTGTTCATCGTGATGATGTCGTCGCCATGTTCGGCCCAGATCGCATCGGCCTCGTCCTGGCTGATGCCGTTGCGCGCCGTCAGGGCAATCGCCCCTTTCGAACGCTGCGACACCGCCTTGAAGGAGATCGTGTAGCCGACGGTCACGCCCATCTTGCGATTGAACTCGACAACCGCCAGCTCGGCATCGCTCAGCGCGCCTTGCCGGGCGAGATCGTCCACCAGCCGCCAGCTCGAGACACCTTCGTGCCCCATGGCCCAACGGGTCATCGGTGCGTTCTTGTAGAGTTCGCCGCCCAGGAAGGCGTCGGTGTAGCTCGGATCGTGATTGGTCAGCAGAAGGAAATCGTTGGGATCGCCCAGCGAGGTCGCGGTGCGGTAATAGGTGAACCCGTAGAGCAGCCGGTCGAACCCGTAGTCCGCCATCTTGCGGCTGTGCATGTCCCACAGCGCTTCGATTGATGGCGCGTTGGTCAGATCCAACAGGTATCTGTTGCGGTTACGGCTCATTGGGCGGGCTCCTTCAGTGCCATCCGGAACTGGAAGCAGCGGGCCGGGCCGGACAGGCAACATAACAACTGTCTGATGAATTAGACAGCATCGGGCATTTCTGTCCAGAAAAATAGACGGGCAGGGGCCGGAGGCCGGCCCCGCCGTGATTAATCGACCATGCGCACCGCGCCGCGCGCGGCCGAGGTGGTCAGCGCCGCATAGGCCTTGAGCGCCGTCGAGATCTTGCGCTTGCGCGGCTGGGCTGGCTTCCAGCCTTCGGCCTCGCGGGTTTCGCGCCGCGCCGCCAGTTCGGCATCGTCGACCGCCAGGTGAATGGTGCGGTTCGGGATGTCGATCTCGATCTTGTCGCCCTGTTCGACCAGGCCGATGGTGCCGCCTTCGGCCGCTTCGGGCGAGACGTGGCCGATCGAAAGCCCCGAGGTGCCGCCGGAAAAGCGACCATCGGTCAGCAGGGCGCAATCCTTGCCCAGACCCTTGGATTTCAGATAGCTCGTCGGATAGAGCATTTCCTGCATGCCGGGGCCGCCGCGCGGGCCTTCATAGCGGATCACCACCACATCGCCGGCCTTGACCTTGCCGGTCAGGATGTCGCTGACCGCCTGGTCCTGGCTTTCGCAGACATAGGCGTTGCCGGTGAATTTCAGGATGCTGGCATCGACGCCGGCGGTTTTCACGATACAGCCGTCCTCGGCGATATTGCCGAACAGCACCGCAAGCCCGCCGTCCTGGCTGAAGGCATGTTCCTTCGATCGGATCACACCGCCTTGGCGGTCGGTGTCGAGATCCTTGAAGCGGTTCGACTGGCTGAAGGCCTGGGTCGTGCGCACGCCACCGGGCGCGGCCTTGAACAGCTGCTCGGCCTCGGGGTTGTTGGCGATCTTGATGTCCCAATGGCCAATCGCCTCGGCCATGGTCGAACTGTGCACGGTGCAGGTCTCGCCATGCAGGAGGTTCGCCCTGTAAAGCTCTCCGAGGATTGAGAAAATCCCGCCAGCGCGGTGCACGTCCTCCATGTGGACATTCTCGATATTGGGCGCCACCTTGCACAGGCACGGCACCTTGCGGCTCAGCCGGTCGATGTCCTGCATGGTAAAATCGACGCCGCCTTCATGGGCGATGGCCAGCAGGTGCAGCACCGTATTGGTCGATCCGCCCATGGCAATATCGAGGCTCATGGCGTTCTCAAACGCTTCGAACGTGGCAATCTCACGCGGGAGAAAGCCTTTTTCTTCAAGCTGATAGTGGCGCTTTGTGATCTCGACGATCTGGCGGCCGGCTTGCAGGAACAGGTTCTTTCGGTCGGCATGGGTGGCCAGGGTCGAGCCATTGCCCGGCAGCGCCAGGCCCAGCGCTTCGGCGAGGCAGTTCATCGAGTTGGCGGTGAACATGCCTGAGCAGCTGCCGCAGGTCGGGCAGGCGTTTTCCTCGATATGCTGGACCTGTTCGTCGGTCATCGTGTCCGAGGCCGCGGCGACCATGGCATCGACAAGGTCGATCTTCTTCATGTCGAGTTCTTCGATGTCGATCTTGCCGGCTTCCATCGGACCGCCAGAGACAAAGATCGCCGGGATGTTGAGCCGCATCGCGGCCATCAGCATGCCGGGGGTGATCTTGTCGCAGTTCGAGATGCAGACCATGGCATCGGCGCAATGGGCGTTGACCATGTACTCGACACTGTCGGCAATCACTTCGCGCGACGGCAGGCTGTAGAGCATGCCGTCGTGGCCCATGGCAATCCCGTCGTCGACGGCGATGGTGTTGAATTCCTTGGCAACGCCACCGGCGGTCTCGACCTCGCGGGCGACCATCTGGCCGAGGTCTTTGAGGTGCACGTGACCGGGCACGAACTGGGTAAAGGAGTTGACGATGGCGACGATCGGCTTGCCGAAATCATCGTCAGTCATGCCCGTTGCGCGCCAGAGCCCGCGCGCGCCGGCCATATTGCGTCCATGGGTCGAAGTTCTGGATCGGTAATGTGGCATATCGGCTTCCTTTTCCTTTGTGAACAGGAACAATATTCAGCCGGCAAAGGCAAGAGCGGCCTGGGCAAATCCCCGTGTTCGGTGGATGGATACTTGTCAAGTTTATACATAATACCGATTATACGAATATTGACCTGCCGCGATTCCACCCCCTTGATCCGCCCTTGATCGATGCCTTCCTCTCACTGTAGGCTTGGCTCAAGGACCACTCGGGAGTGTTTCCAGTGACCGGTTACCTCAAGAGATGCAGTGCCGCGCTTCTGACGGCGACGTTTCTGGCACCGCCCGCGGCGGCACTGGAGATTACCTCAGGCACGCTGGGTCTTTGCCAGGCCACGCTGCGCGGTGAGATTGCGCCCGGCGATGCCGACTTGCTCAGCACGCTGACGCTCGAGCAGCCGCTGCCCTGGCCATCGAACGAGGACGGACGCTGGAAGACGCTCTGCCTCGACAGCGCCGGCGGAGACTTCACCGAAAGCCTTCAGATTGCGCGATATCTGCTTGATAACAGGATCGGAACGGCGATTGCCGGAGATGCGGCCTGTACCGGCACCTGCGGCCTGATCTTCATGTTCGGCACCGCCGCCCAGGGTGCGGCGCCGGGGCTGACGCATCGTATTCTGCATGTCGGCGGCACATTGCGCTTTGACGCGCCCGAGATCGGCGATACCGCCACCAGCGATCTTCTTCTTGGCTTCTATGCCCTCGCGGCGCAACCACGTCCCGATGTGCCGCGGCCCTTCCTTGACGCCGATCTGGTGGCGGCGCTGCGCGGCGCGTCGGCAAATCTGACGATCGATACGGTAAACAAGGCTGGACGCTGGGATATCGGCCTCACGGGCTTCGATGCTCCGGCGTTATCGGATCGCGGCTTTTTCCATGCATGTCAGAATCTTACCGCATGGCCCTCACGTCTTGCGCAAAGTCAGGTCGCGTTCGAGCGCAACGATGATGTCTTTCAGCTTTCGGTCTCGAGCTGGACGGCGGGCGGCGCCGTGCGCGACCGCTACGAGCTGCAATTCGCCAGCGAGGACGTGCATGAATGCGCTGCCACCGTGACCGCCACAAGCGATGGCACGCCCTTGCCGCTGATCTGTGGCATAGATGGTTCCGAAAACACCGGCATCGGGCCCGAGGATTGCGGCGATCCGGACCTGATGTACCTCTGGGCGCCGATCCCCGCGCTGGCGATGGTGCCGGCTGACACCAGCCTGACCGCGCTAGCCGAAGGCCGGGCCCTGCCCGCCTCTGCCGACAATGGCCACTTGACAAGACCCACGCCCTGCCGGTCCATAGATGGTGAGGCAGAGGTTGTAAACGTCAACAATTACACATCCTTGCGCGCCGAACCTACGGTAGAGGCTGAAAAGATCGACGAGCTTCCCCTGGGCGCGACCTTTGCGATCGGCGACAGCTTTGCCGCCAATACCGATCATGACGATCACGCGGCTTGTGCCGCGCTCTGTGTTGCCGCCAATGCCGGCACGAGCTTCGACCGCGCGGCGCTTGCCACCTGCGTGGACGAGAACTGGATGTGGTGGGAGATCACCGGTCCCGCGGGCGAGACCGGTTTTGCCAGCGCCAAGTTCCTCGACTTTTGACTTCCTCGACTTTTGACGGGCCGGCACAGCGCGCCCGGCGGTGATCGCCGGGCCGTGGTTCAGAAAAACGCCTGAAGCCCGGTCTGTGCCCGTCCGAGGATCAGCGCATGCACGTCATGGGTGCCCTCGTAGGTGTTCACCGTCTCGAGGTTGACCATGTGGCGGATCACCTGGAATTCGCCGGAGATGCCGTTGCCGCCGTGCATGTCGCGGGCCAGACGCGCGATATCCAGCGCCTTGCCGCAGTTGTTGCGTTTGATCAGGCTGATCATCTCGGGCGCGGCATTGGCCTCGTCCATCAACCGTCCGACCTGAAGCGCGGCCTGAAGGCCGAGGGTGATCTCGGTCTGCATGTCGGCCAGCTTTTTCTGGAAAAGCTGGGTGCCGGCAATCGGCTTGCCGAACTGGCTGCGGTCGAGTCCGTAGCCCCGCGCCGCGTGCCAGCAGAACTCGGCCGCCCCCATGGCGCCCCAGGCAATGCCATAGCGCGCCCGGTTGAGGCAGCCGAACGGCCCCTTGAGGCCCGAGACATTGGGCAGAAGCGCGTCTTCGCCGACCTCGACACCATCAAGCACAATCTCGCCGGTGACCGAGGTGCGCAACGACAGCTTGTTGCCGATTTTCGGGGCCGAAAGCCCCTTGGCGCTTTTCTCGAGCACAAAGCCCTTGATCTTGCCGTCATGGGCATCGGATTTGGCCCAGACGACAAAGACATCGGCGATCGGCGCATTCGAAATCCACATTTTGGAGCCGGTCAGCCGATAGCCCCCGTCGATCTTCTGCGCCCGGGTCTTCATGCCGCCGGGGTCGGAGCCGGCGTCCGGCTCGGTCAGGCCGAAACAGCCGATCAGCTCGCCTTTTGCAAGCCCCGGCAGGTACTTGCGCCGTTGCTCCTCGGTGCCGTAGGCATAGATCGGATACATCACCAGACTGGATTGCACCGACATCATCGAACGATAGCCGCTGTCGATCCGCTCGATCTCGCGCGCGACGAGGCCGTAGGTCACATAGCCGGCGCCGATGCCGCCATAGGTCTCGGGGATGGTGGTGCCAAGCAGGCCCATCTCGCCCATCTCGGCAAAAAGCTCCGGCGCGACGGTCTCGTTTTCATAGGCGTCGATCACCCGTGGCGCGAGCTTCTCGTCGGCGTATGCGCGGGCGGCCTCGGCCACCATGCGCTCCTCCTCGGTAAGCTGATCTGACAGGCGCAGCGGATCGGACCAGTCGAACCGGCCAAGATCGGGCGCATCCTTGGGCTTCAGTGGGGTCACATCTAGTGCAGACATCGGCGGGCCTCCCGTAGTTCCCGGTGAATTGCGCAAAGAGTACCGCATCGCCGGGGAAGAAGGAAACCGCGATTTGATCAAATGATCTCGCGAATATACTCCGGGGCAGGCGCGACCGCCCTGCCCCGGCACAGGCCCGTCAGCCCAGCGCGTAGCCCGCGCCGCGCACGGTGCGCAGCGGATCTCCGCCGCCATGCTGGCAGAGCGCCTTGCGCAGCCGGCCGATGTGGACATCGACGGTGCGGGTGTCGACATAGATGTCGCGGCCCCAGACCCGATCAAGCAGCTGCTCGCGCGTCCAGACCCGGCCGGGTTTCTCCATGAAGGTGGTCAGCAGACGAAACTCGGTCGGCCCCAGCTTCAGCGGCTGTTCGGCGCGGGTCACCCGGTGGGTCTCGCTGTCGAGCACGATGTCCTCGTACTCCAGCCGCTCGCCGACGCTGGCCGGCCGCGTGCGGCGCAATTGCGCGCGCACCCGGGCCATCAGTTCGACCACCGAATAGGGTTTCACCACATAATCGTCGGCGCCGGTTTCCAGCCCCCGCACCCGGTCCACTTCTTCGGCTCGGGCCGAGAGCATGATGACCGGCACCGCGCGGGTTTCGGGCCGGGATTTGAGCCGGCGGCATACTTCGATGCCCGACACATTGGGCAGCATCCAGTCCAGAACGATGATGTCCGGCGATTCCTCTTCGGCCAGCAGCAGCGCCTGTTCGCCATCCTCGGCGCGGCTCACCCGAAAGCCTTCGGCCTCGAGATTGTAGGACAGCACTTCACGCTGGGCCGGCTCGTCCTCGACGACCAGCACCGTGGGTTGTTCGACCGACATGGCTCAGGCTCCCGGCTCCGGCGAAAGCGACTTGTCAAAGGACGTCTTGTCACCTTTCTGCCGTTCGTCGGGCATGGCGCCTTCGACCAGGAACACCACCTGCTCGGCCACCGAGGTCACATGGTCGCCCATCCGCTCGAGGTTCTTGGCGATGAAATGCAGGTGCATGCAGGCGGTGATGTTGCGCGGATCCTCCATCATGAAGGTGAGGAATTCGCGGAAGGTGGCATTGTACATCTGATCGACGTCGCGGTCGCGCAGGATGACGTCGCGGGCCAGTGCCGCGTCGCGCTGGATATAGCTGTCCAGCGCATCCTTGAGCATCACCTCGACCGCGCGGGCCATGCGGCGCAGGGCGGCGGTGGCGCCGTCGATCTGGGTCAGCTGCATCAGGACCGAATTGCGCTTGGCCATGTTCTTGGCCAGATCGCCGATCCGCTCCAGATCGTTCGAGGTCTTCATCACCGAGAGGATCACCCGCAGGTCGACCGCCGTCGGCGCGCGCAGGGCGATCACCCGGGCGGCCTCTTCGTGGATCAGCTCGTCAAGCTCGTCGATCACCTTGTCGCCACGGCGCACCTTGTCGCTGAGCTCTTCGTCGCGGGTCTCGAGCGCTTCGGCGGCGTCGAGGATCGCCTGTTCGACCAGCCCGCCCATCTTCATGATCCGCGCCTGGATGCCTTCGAGATCGCGGTCGAAGGAACTTACGATGTGCTCTTGCATGATATGCTCCTTACCCGATCCGACCGGTGATGTAGCTTTCGGTGCGGGGATCTTCGGGGTTGGTAAAGATTTTCGAGGTATCGCCGAATTCCACCAGGTTGCCGAGGTGGAAAAAGGCGGTCTTCTGGCTGACCCGCGCGGCCTGCTGCATCGAGTGGGTCACGATCACCACCGAATATTGCGAGCGCAGCTCGTCGATCAGTTCTTCGACCTGGGCGGTGGCAATCGGGTCAAGCGCCGAACAGGGTTCGTCCATCAACAGGACTTCCGGTTCCGTCGCCACCGCGCGGGCGATGCAGAGCCGCTGCTGCTGGCCGCCGGAAAGCCCGGTGCCGGGTGCATGCAGCCGGTCCTTGACCTCATCCCAGATGGCGCCGCGGCGGAGCGATTTTTCGACGATCACGTCGAGATCGGCCTTGTTCTTGGCCAGGCCGTGGATGCGCGGGCCATAAGCGATATTGTCGTAGATCGACTTCGGGAAGGGGTTCGGCTTCTGGAACACCATGCCCACCTTGGCGCGCAGCTGCACCGGATCGACCTTCTTGTCGTAGATGTCTTCGCCATCGAGACGGATATCGCCTTCGACGCGGCAGATATCGATGGTGTCGTTCATCCGGTTGAGGCACCGCAGGAAGGTCGACTTGCCGCAGCCTGACGGGCCGATGAAGGCGGTCACGGTATTGGCTTCGATCTGGACGTCGACATTCTTGATGGCGTGGGTGTCGCCGTAATAGACGTCGACATTGTTCGCCGAGAACTTGATCTCGTTGCTCGTCACTGCGGTCTCCGCTTTCGGGGTATCGTACATCGGGGTTCCTTTCGTTACCAGCGGCGCTCGAACCGGCGGCGCAGGACAATGGCCAGAAGGTTCATGAGGACCAGGAAGAGAAGCAGGACGCAGATCGCCGCCGCTGTGCGCGCCTCGAACGCGCGTTCGGGAAAGTCGGACCAGCGGTAGACCTGCACCGGCAGAACGGTCGCGCTGTCGGTGATGCCGGTGGGCACATCGACGATGAAGGCCACCATGCCGATCATGATCAGCGGTGCGGTTTCCCCCAGCGCCTGCGCCATGCCGATGATGGTGCCGGTCAGGATGCCGGGCATCGCCAGCGGCAGAACATGGTGAAAGCTGGCCTGCACGTTGGAGGCACCCACACCCAGGGCCGCTTCGCGGATCGAGGGCGGCACCGCCTGAATGGCGGCGCGGGCGGCGATGATGATCGTCGGCAGGGTCATCAGCGCCAGCACGATCCCGCCGGCCAAGGGCGCCGAGCGTGGCACGCCGAAGACGTTGAGAAAGACCGCCAGACCCAGCAGGCCAAAGACGATCGAGGGCACCGCAGCGAGGTTGTTGATATTCACCTCGAGGAAGTTGGTGAAGCGGTTCTTGGGGGCGAATTCCTCAAGATAGATCGCGCCCAGAACGCCGATCGGAAAGGCCAGCCCGAAGGTCACGGCCATGGTCAGCAGCGAGCCCACCAGCGCACCGCGGATACCCGCCAGTTCCGGCGCCCGGCTGTCGGCCGAGGTAAAGAAGCGCCAGTTGAAGGTTTCCTTGATCTGGCCCCGGTCCTTGAGCGTCTCGATCCAGACGATCTGGTGATCCGTGACCTTGCGCGAGGATTCCGGCTGGCTGGTGGTATAGAACCCCCAGTCGGTGCTGGCCTCGATCGGCAGCGCGGTCCGGGTCATGACCTCGCCACGCGCTCGGGTCAGGCTGACCTCGGTCAGCCGGATCCAGCCGCCGCCGGCCTTGACCAGAAGCGAGATGTTCTCGTCGTCCACCTCTTCGGTGCCGCCTGCTGCACGGGCCCGCGCCTCGATGGCGGCGGCTTCGTCCAGCAGCTCCTGTTCGTTGGCTCGGGCCTTTTCGGCCTTTTCAAGCTGTTCGGTGCGATCCTCTTCGGTTTCGGCCGCTTTGGCGCGTTCGGTATAGACCGCCACGGCATTGGTCTGACGCGCCGCCTTGACGCGCAGATCCTCGGCGTCGGTAAACAGCCGCGCCTTCACCTGCGTCAGCGCGCCCGAGAAATCCTCGGCGGTGCTGGTCAGGATCAGATCGCCATCGTCGCTCTCCTGCACGCTCAGGCTGCCGCTGACCGGCTCCTGGTTCAGCGTGCCGTATTCGTCCTTGAGATAGAGATCGGTCACGTCGGAGGCGAGGAAATCATAGGTGATCGTCTCGCCCAGAAGCCCGGGTTCGGCGGTGATCTTGTCGGCAAGCTCAAAGGGCGCACCGCCGGAGATCAGGTTGCCCAGGGCCCGCCGTTCGGTGCGGCCGCTGGCCTCGGGAAAGGCGTCGCGCATGACCTGTGTGGTCAGACCGTCGAAATCCGCGCGCAGGATCTCGTTGCCGGTGGCGTCTGCGGAAATGCCAAGCGCCTCGGGGTCGAGCGTCACCTCGGCGGTGATGTAATGTTCGGTCATTGCCCGGGAAGCCTGGGCCACGACCGAGCTGAGCAGCGCGACGAGGGCGAAGCCGGCGATGCCGATGGCGGCGATGCCGTAGGCCTTGAGCCGCAGTTCGGCCCAGCGCCGACGTTTCAGGCGCGACGAGCCGGCGGTGATGCTGCCGTGATCGAAGCCGCGACCGCCTTGGGGATTGGTGGAGATATCAGCCATGTCTCAATGCCTTCTCAGTCGTACTTTTCACGGTACTTCGCGACAAGCCGCTGCGCCGCCATGTTCATGATCAGGGTCAGCACGAAGAGCGTGAACCCCAGGGTAAAGGCCGGACCGGCCGCGGTTTCGGCCTCGGTGTCGCCGGTGATCAGTGCCACGATCTGCACCGTCACGGTGGTCACCGCCTCGAGCGGGTTGGCCGTCAGGTTGGCGCCCTGCCCGGCCGCCATCACCACGATCATCGTCTCGCCGATGGCGCGGCTCACCGCCAGCAGAACCGCCGAGACGATCCCCGGCAGCGCCGCCGGCAGAACCACTTGCTGCATGGTTTCCGCCTTGGTCGCGCCGAGGCCGAGCGAGGCGTCGCGCAGCGATTGCGGCACCGAGTTGATGACGTCGTCCGACAGCGACGAGATGAAGGGAATGATCATCACCCCCATCACGATCCCCGCCGCCAAGGCCGATTCCGAGGCGACGCGGATACCGATCGCCTCGCCGCCGTCGCGCAGCAAGGGCGCCAAGGTGATCGCGGCAAAGAAGCCGTAGACCACCGTCGGAATGCCGGCGAGAATTTCCAGCATCGGCTTGGCAAAGGCACGCACCCGCGCCGAGGCGAAATCCGACAGATAGATCGCCGCGAACAATCCCACCGGCACCGCCACGATCATGGCGATCAGGGTGATCAGCAGCGTGCCAGCAAAGAGCGGCAGCGCCCCCACCTTGTCGGCGTCCATCTTGCCCTCGAACACGCCCGAGAGCGGGCTCCAGGTGGTGCCGAAGAGATATTTGTGGATCTGCCAGTCGATGGCGCTGAAAAAGCGCATCGTCTCGAAGATCAGCGACAGCACGATGCCGATGGTGGTCAGGATGGCGATCCCGGCCATCACCAGAAGCACCGCGCGGATCACCTTTTCCGAATGGTTGCGGGCGCGCCATTCCGGCGCCACACGGCCATAGGAATAAAGTCCGGCGAGAAAGGCGCCGCCCAGGCCAAGCACGATCAGCGCCCAGCTGTGGATGGCATCGAGCCGCGCGAACCGCAGGGCCAGCGCCTGGCGCAATTCGCCGCTTTCCGAGGAAATCCGCCCTTCGGCGATGGCGCGGGCGTCGGACAGGATCAGCTGGCGTTCGATGATCGCGGCGTCGGGCGCGGCCTCGGCGATCTGGGACATCAGGCTGGAGGTGACCCACCAGTTGCCGAAGATGACAAGGAAAAGAAGAATGCCCCAGCCGCTGATCAGCACCCAGAGGAAGCTGTGCAGACCGTGGTAGGACGGGCGGGAATGCAGATGCACGTCATCGGTTGCGGCCACCTTGGCGGCGCGGCGGCTGGACAGCAGATAGGCCGCGATTGCCAGCGCGAAAATGGCCAGTGTCAGGGTGAATACCATCAGTCAGGCTCCGGGATACGGCGGGTCGCTCCGGGCCTGACGGGATCGCTCCCTGCCCGGAAAAATGAACCGAGGGCGGTAACCCGCCCCCGGTGTATCGTCAATCGCCAAAAGCGATCAGTAGTTTTCCGCGGTCAGCTCGGGCAGGTTTGCCACGGCGTCCTGGTTCTTGGCCATCAGGTCTTCGTCGACCGGGATCAGGCCGAGATCGATCAGATAGCCGTCGTCGCCATTGGCGTTCACGAACTCGGTGGCATATTCGATGACACCGGGGATGACGCCGACATGCGCGTGCTTGATGTAGAAATACATCGAACGCGACACCGGATAGTCACCGGCGGCGATGGCTTCGAAGGTCGGCTCGACGTCATTGACGACGGCGCCTTTCAGGGCGTCGGCGTTCTGGTCGAGGAAAGAGAAGCCGAAGACGCCCAGGGCGCGATCGTTGGCTTCCAGCTTCGACACGATCAGGTTGTCGTTTTCGCCGGATTCGATGTATTTTCCGTCTTCGCGGATGTGCAGGCCTTCGCCTTCGCAATCGTCGCCACCGGCCTCTTCACAGCCAGCCGCCATCGCCAGCTCTTCAAAGGCGTCGCGAGTGCCGGAGGTCGGCGGGGGGCCGAGAACCTCGATTTCGACGGCGGGCAGCGCCGGGTCGATCTCGTCCCAGGTGGTGGGCATCGGGCCATTGGCCGCCAGCGCTTCCCAGACCTGACCGAGGGTCAGTTCAAAATCGGGGCCGGATTTCGCGTTGGCGATGACGATGCCGTCGTAACCGGCGACAACCTCGGTCAGGCTCACACCGTTCTCGATGCAGGTCTCGACTTCGGACTGCTTGATGCGACGCGACGCGTTGGTGATGTCAGGATGCTCTTCGCCGACGCCTGCGCAGAAGAGCTTCACGCCACCGCCCGAGCCGGTGGATTCAACGACCGGCGTGGCGAAATCGGTGGATTTGCCGAATTGCTCTGCCACGGCGGTGGAGAACGGAAACACGGTCGACGAGCCGACGATGCGGATCTGGTCGCGCGCGGAAGCGGCAGTTGCGGAAACGGCAGCGATCGCCAGGGTAGAGGCGGTCAGTTTCACAAAGTTCATGGAAGAGCTCCTGTTGTCTCGTATCGGGACGCCGGGGTTACAGCGTCGTGGCGTCCGCTGCGGGCACTGCTAGAGGCCGTCGGCAATGCTTTTGTGACACTTACGTAACGGTTTTATGACAGTGCAGAAGACAGTGCAGTATCCCGGCCACATTCGCGGAGCTCTCCCGAAGATAAGAAAATATCTATCTGATATTGCTTAATAAAAAATCTGCATGTGTCTGGTGACTATCTGGTTTGCAGAGCACCATCAGCCAGGGCGCGGCGCTGCACCCACGGGGCCAAAACCGGCTTGTCCGCCGATTGTGACACCCGGAGATTCGCCAGGCTGTTACGTCACGCAGGGTCAGGCGGGCAGAAGCACCCGGAAGGCCGCGCCCTGCCCCGGCTCGGATTCGATCTGGATGCGGCCGCGATGCCGGCCGATGATGTGTTTGACGATCGCCAGCCCCAACCCGGTGCCGCCCATCTGGCGCGACCGGTGGCTGTCGACGCGATAGAACCGCTCGGTCAGCCGCGGAATATGCACCGGGTCAAAGCCCGGCCCGAAATCGCGCACCACGAGTTCCACCGCATCGCAGCGCATGCGCGGATGATAGGCCGGCGGCGTCAGGCGCACATCGATCCGCTTGCCCTCGGCGCCATATTTGATCGCGTTCTCGATCAGGTTGGTCAGCACCTGCCGCAGCTGATCGGCGTCGCCCGGCACCGACACCGGCGGCTCGGGCACATCCGCCCGGATCTCGAGCCCGGCATCCCCGGCGATCCCGCTCAGACTCTTGACCACCGAAGTCAGCAGCACCGCCAGGTCGATCCGGCTGGTAGGCCGCATCCGCTCGGTCGCCTCGACCCGGTTGAGCGACAGCAGATCGCCCACCAGCCGGTTCATCCGTTCGGCCTCGGCCTCCATGATGCCGAGAAACCGGTCGCGGGCGGCGGCATCCTCGCGCGCCGGGCCATGCAGAATGGTCTCGATAAAGCCCAGGAGCGCGGTCAGCGGGGTTTTCAGCTCATGGCTGACATTGGCCACGAAATCGCGCCGCATCTGGCTGGCCGCCTCCACGTCGGTGACGTCCTCGAAGCTGAGCAGAACACCATGCCGGTCGCCGCGGTGTATCGCGGCGCAGCGGATCGCATAGGTCACGTCCTGCCCGTCTTCGCGGGTCAGGAAACTGGTCTGGCGCGGCGCGTGGTCGCGCAGCGTTGCCTCGACCGTATCCAGCAGCGACGGCTGGCGCAGCGCGGTGATGAAATGCCGGCCCACCGCATTGTTGCCGACCAACCGCAGGGCCGGCCCATTGACGTGATGGATGCGCTCGTCGTCGCCAATCACAACCATCGGCTGCGGCAAGGCATCGACCACCGATTGCAGGAGTTCGCGCGCATCCGTCATCGTCAGATCGCCCGCGCCGCTGCCACCGCGCGGGTGAATTCCGCAATCAGCGCCCCCGGTTCCTCGAGCCCGACCGAGACCCGGAAGAAGCCTTCGGTGATGCCCAATGCCGCACGGGCCTCTTCGCTCAGGCCGCGATGCGAGGACGAGGCCGGATGCGACAATGTCGTGCCGACATCGCCCAGAGTCGGCGCAAAGGCCACGCCCCTTGCGGCCTCGGTCAGCGCATTCGCCTGCGCCCGTCCGCCCGCGATCTCGAACGAGACCATGTTGCAGCCGCCGGTCAGCAATGTCCCGGCCAGCGCGCGATCGGGGTGATCGGCGCGCGTCGGATAGAGCACCCGCCGCACGCCCTCCATGCCGGCCAGCGCCTCGGCCAGCGCCGCCGCCGTGGCCTGCGCCCTTTCGAAGCGGAGATCGAAGGTCATCATCCCGCGTTCGGCCAGCCAGCAGTCGAATGGGCTCGGCGTCATGCCGGTGGTCACCGCGAAATCATACATCGCCTTTTGCAGCGCGGCATCGCGTGCCGCGACCCAGCCCAGGGTCACGTCGGAATGCCCGGCCAGAAGCTTGGTCACCGAATGCAGCACCACATCCGCGCCCAGCTCGAACGGCCGGATGCCGCTCGGGGTGGTAAAGGTGTTGTCGACCACCAGCAGCACGCCCGCCTCTTTCGCCACCGCGGCAATGCCCCGGACATCGGCGACCCGCAAGGTCGGGTTCGACACCACCTCGAGCAGGATCAGCCGCGTTTCCGGCCGCAGCGCCTTGCGAAAGGCCTCCGGGTCGGTCGGATCGGCGAGGCTGGTGGCGATGCCCAGCCGCGGCAGATCCTCCCGCATCATGCGCAGCGAGCGACCGTAAAGCTGATCGCCGCCAATCACATGGTCGCCACTCTTGCACAGCCCCAGCAGCACCGCCGTCACCGCCGCCATGCCCGAGCCCAGCATCAGCCCGTCGTCAACACCCTCCATCGCCGCAATCCGCCGCGCCAGAAGATCGGCGTTGGGATGCCCCTCACGCGCGTAAGTATAGCCCTGCGCCCGCCCCTCATATTGCGAATCCAGCGTATCAGGCGTGTCCGAAGCATAGACCACGGAAGGTGAAAGAGGTGTTACCACCGGCCGGCTGATGCCTTCGGACAGGATCTCGGGGCGGATCAAAGTGCCCTTGTCATTGCGCATCTAAAGCGCCTCCAGCCCGGCGCGGAACCGGCGCATGTTGTCCTGATAATGCCGCGCCGATTTCCGCAGGCCTTCGATCGCCGCATCGTCAAGCTGGCGCACCACCTTGCCCGGCGTGCCCATCACCAGGCTGCCGTCGGGGATCTCCTTGCCTTCGGTGATCAGCGCGCCGGCCCCGATCAGACAGTTGCGCCCGATCCGGGCGCCGTTGAGCACCGTGGCCCCCATGCCGATCAGGGAGTTTTCGCCGATCACACAGCCATGCAGCATCGCCTTGTGGCCGATGGTGCAGCCTGATCCGATACGCAAGGGAAAGCCCGGATCCGTATGACATACAACGTTTTCCTGCACATTGCTGCCGGCGCCGACGCGGATTTCCTCGTTGTCGCCGCGCAGGGTGCAGCCAAACCAGACAGAACCGCCCGTCTCGACCACGATCCGGCCGATCAGATTGGCATCGGGGGCGATCCAGGTGTCTTCGGCGATCTCCGGGCGAAGGCCGTCAAGGGCATAAAGCGTCATGGCAAATCCTCGAATTCCGATTGCAGTTTGCGCACGTGATCTGTCAGATCGGGCTGTTGCAGCCGGCGCAGGCGAGTGGCGGTCACGATGGTCTTGAGCTTGGCTTCGGTGTGATCCAGATCGTCATTTACCAGAACGAAATCGTAACTGCCCCAATGGCTTATCTCGTCCCAGCTTTTCTGCATCCGCTTCGAGATCACCTCTTCGCTGTCCTGGGCGCGGGTCTCGAGCCGGCGGCGCAGCTCGGTGATCGAGGGCGGCAGCAGAAAGACCGAAAGCGTGTGGCGGCCGAGATCGGAATTCTCGATCAGCTGCGCGCCCTGCCAGTCGATGTCGAACAGCACATCCTTGCCGGCGTTGATCGCCTCTTCCACCGCCGCCTTGGGCGAGCCGTAGAAATTGCCGAAGACATGGGCATGTTCGAGCATCCCGCCCTCGGCCACTGTTTTCTTGAACTCCGGCTCCGAAACAAAGTGATAATCGACGCCATTCACCTCGCCCGGGCGCGGTTTTCGGGTCGTGGCCGACACCGAGAAGACAATCGAATTGTCCCAGGCCCGCAGCCGTTTGGCGAGCGTCGATTTGCCCGCGCCCGACGGCGAGGACAGGATGATCAAGAGCCCGCGTCGCTTGCTGTCCGCCATGTTTCTCACTCCACGTTCTGAACCTGCTCACGCATCTGGTCGATCACCGCCTTGAGGTCGAGCCCCACGGAGGTGAGCGCGCTGTCGCCGGATTTCGAGCAGAGCGTATTGGCCTCGCGGTTGAACTCCTGCATCAGGAAATCGAGCTTGCGCCCGACGCTCGATTGCGCGGCCACAAGTTCACGTGCTGCCTTTACATGGGCGTGCAAGCGATTGATTTCTTCTGTTATATCCGATTTTACAGCCAGAAGCGCAAGCTCTTGCGCAATCCGGTCTTCGTCGACCTCGGCGGCGCCGTCCAGCACTGCGGCCAGCGCCAGCCTGAGCGTTTCGCGGGCCTTGGGCCGACGCGCCTCGGCTGCGGCCTGGGCGGCGATGACCAGCGTTTCGATCTCGTCGAGATGGGCGGCAAGAACGCTCCGAAGCGTCGCGCCCTCACCTGACCTCATGTCGCAGAAAGAAGCCAGAACCGATTGAAAATCCTCGACAAGCGTGGATCGGAGCTGCGCGGTATCGGTGGCCTCCTCGTCCTGTTCCATCATGCCGCGCAGAGCGATGATCTCGGCGGCGGTCGACGGCGCGAGCGATACGTGGCGGGTGATTGCCTGTTGTTCGATCTCGGCCAGCGCGGTGAGCACCTGGTCCAGCTGTTGGCTGTTGAGCCGTTGGGCGCCGGCGGTGTCCTCGCGCGAGAGGCGCAGATTGACCGTCACATTGCCCCGTTTCAACGCGCCGGAGACCTGCTTGCGCAACTCGGCTTCCAACCCATCGATCCAGTCAGGCACGCGAATGCGCAGGTCGAGCCCCTTGGCGTTGACGCTCCGGATTTCCCAGGTCCAGCTGAAGTCGCCTTTGGCGCCTTGCCCGGCGGCGAAACCCGTCATCGATTGCAGCATCACATTCCCCCGTCCCGGACGCACAATATCTTGCAACGCAAGGGCCCTTATCCGCATGATTTATCAACCGGAATAGGCAATCCCCGCGGTCCGGGCAAGCCGAAATGCCATGCGGAGCGCGACCGGCCAACGGGCTCCGGGTTAACCAACCGGGCCGAAAATCCCCACAATTCTAGATAACCGTGACATATTAGGAATTGGGTAACCATTGTCGCGCAGAGTGAGAGGCGTAACCTTTCGGGCGACAATGAAAGGGCGGCGATTGAGGGAGAAACCATGTCTTCAGGTGACAGAAAGCCCGGGGTCACCCTCGGGGCATTCCGGGATCTTGGCGGCCCGGCGGACATTCTGCCGTTGGCCGACAAACTGCGCGCCAAGTGGTGCCGGCCCCTGCAACAGGTCGAGGCCTATTGGGAGGCGATGCGCGGTGGGCGCACCGTGCCGCCGCGATCAGAGATCGATCCGCGCGGCATCGAGACCGCGTTGGAGTTTGCCTTTATCGCCGAACAGGTGGCGCCGACCCATGCCCGGCTTCGGATCGGCGGCACCCATCTGTGTGATCTGATGGGCATGGAGGTGCGCGGCATGCCGCTTTCGGCGATGATCGTCCCGGTCTCGCGCGCACGTCTGGCCCCCGCGCTGGAAGAGGTCTTTGCCACGCCCGCGCGGGCCGAGCTTTCGCTCATCGCGGAAAAACGGCTGGGCAAGCCCGCGCTGAGCGGGCGGCTGCTGCTCTTGCCGCTGGCCGATGATTTCGGCGATGTGAACCGGGCTCTCGGGTGTTTTGTCACCGATGGCCCGATCGGCCGCGCTCCGCGCCGCTTCGAGATCGTGCAGGCGGATATCTCGGCGCTCGCCGACCGCCCGCGCCAGCCAACCCAGCCTCAGCCCGTGGCGGGCTTTGGTGATCCTCGGGCCGGGTTCCGGCCGCACAAGGTGCCGCATCTGCGGGTGGTCAAAAGCGACCGCTGACGGCGCTTGGCGGGCCGCAACAGCGTGCCCCCAAAAAATACGCCCCCGCGAAGTTGCGCGAGGGCGTTGATGTGTCACCGGCGATGTCGGACGATCAGCCCGCCAGGCTCGAGGCGTTTGCATCGCGCCGCGCCACCAGTTCCTCGGCCACGAGGAAGGCCAGTTCGAGCGACTGCGAGGCGTTCAGCCGCGGGTCGCAGGCGGTGTGGTAGCGGTCAGATAGATCCTCTTCTGTCACCGCCCGCACGCCGCCGGTGCATTCGGTCACGTCCTGGCCGGTCATCTCGAAATGCACGCCGCCGGGGATCGTGCCCTCGGCCTTGTGCACCGCAAAGAATTCCTTGACCTCGCGCAGCACGCTGTCGAACGGCCGGGTCTTGTAGCCGGTGGCCGATTTGATCGTGTTGCCGTGCATCGGATCGCAGGACCAGACCACATTGGCGCCCTCTTCCTGCACCGCCTTGATCAGCCGCGGCAGGTGCTCGCCCACCGAACCGGCGCCGAAACGCGCGATCAGCGTCAGCTTGCCGGCCTCGTTCTCCGGGTTCAGCTTGGACATCAGCACCTTGAGATCCTCGGCCGTTGTGGTCGGGCCGCATTTCAACCCGATCGGGTTCTGCACGCCGCTGGCAAATTCCACATGCGCACCATCAGGCTGGCGCGTGCGGTCGCCGATCCAGAGCATGTGGCCGGAGCCTGCGAGCCATTTGCCCGACGTGCTGTCCTTGCGGGTCAGCGCCTCTTCGTACTCCAGCAGAAGGCTTTCGTGGCTGGTGTAGAAATCCACCGTCTGAAGCGCATGGTTGTTGTCGCTGGTGACGCCGGCGGCAATCATGAAGTCGAGCGCATCGGTGATCCGCCCGGCCATGGCGCGGTATTTCTCGCTCTCCTCGCGGTCGGTAAAGCCCAGCGTCCACTGGTGGACCTGATGCACATCGGCATAGCCGCCGGTCGAAAAGGCGCGCAGCAGGTTCAGCGTTGCCGCCGCCTGGGTGTAGGCCTGAAGCATCTTCGACGGATCGGGGATGCGGCTTTCGGGGGTGAACTCAAGCTCGTTGATGATGTCGCCACGGTAGCTGGGCAGCTCCTGACCATCCTTGACCTCGGTCGGCGCCGAGCGCGGTTTGGCGAACTGGCCGGCCATGCGGCCGACCTTGACCACCGGCACCTTGGCGCCAAAGGTCAGCACCATCGCCATCTGCAACATCACCTTGAACGTGTCGCGGATGCCGTCGGCCGAAAACTGCTGAAAGCTCTCGGCGCAATCGCCGCCCTGCAACAAAAAGGCCTCGCCGCGCGAGGCATCGGCCAGCCGGGCCTTCAGCGTGCGGGCCTCGCCGGCAAAGACGAGCGGCGGATATTTGGCCAGTTGCGCCTCGACGGCATGCAGGGCCTCCGCGTCGGTATACTCCGGCATCTGAATCCGGGGCTTGTTGCGCCAGTCAGATTTTTGCCACTCGCTCATCTCTCATCTCCGGTGGTTAGCGATATCGGAACGGCCCGCTTATACAAACTCGGGCCCAGAGTGACCATATGCGATTTGCGGCGGGGCTTGACCTTGCCGGGGGCTTGGGTCCAACTGGCGCCATCTGTCCTTTTGCGACACAGGGAAAGTCGAAAAGAGACCTCCACTTCAAGGGTCCGCTGCTTATGAATTCCAAGACCGAAGACGTTCAGGTGACCGCACCGGCCAAACCGCGCCGGTTTGTCTTTGTCCTGCTCGAGAACTTCTCGCTGCTGCCTTTCTCGGCGGCCCTCGAATGCCTGCGGCTGGCCAACCGCATGTCGGGCAAGGCGCTGTATTCGTGGCGCATTCTCGGCGAAGGCGGCGAAAGCCAGACCTGCTCGGCCGGCACTTCTTTCCAGCTTCAGGGCGATCTCGAGGATATGCAGCGCGACGACGTAATCCTGGTCTGCGGCGGCATCGAGATCCAGCATGCCACTACCAAGCGCTTGCTCAACTGGCTGCGCCGCGAGGCGCGCAAGGGGCCGGTGATCGGCGGGCTCTGCACCGGCAGCTATGTTCTGGCGCGCGCCGGGCTTCTGGACGGGCGGCGCGCGACGATCCACTGGGAAAACTACGACAGCTTCTCCGAGGAATTCGAGGATGTCGGCCTGTCGAAGATGATCTTTGCCATCGACGGCCCGCGCATCACCACCGCCGGCGGCACCTCGTCGCTCGACATGATGCTCAAGGTGCTGGCCGACGATCACGGGCCCGAGCTGGCGAATGCGGTGGCGGACCAGATGATCTATTCCTCGATCCGCACCGATCAGGACAGCCAGCGGCTTTCGGTGCCCACCCGCATCGGCGTGCGCCATCCCAAGCTGAGCATGGTGATCCAGAAGATGGAGGCCAATATCGAAGAGCCGATCAGCCCGTCGATCCTGGCCAAGGATGTGGGCATGTCGACCCGTCAGCTCGAGCGGCTGTTCCGGCGCTATCTCAACCGGAGCCCCAAGCGCTATTACATGGAGCTGCGGCTGGAAAAGGCGCGCAACCTGCTGATGCAGACCGACATGAGCGTGATCAACGTGGCGCTGGCCTGCGGATTTGCCTCGCCGTCGCATTTCTCGAAATGCTACCGCGCGCATTACGACACCACGCCTTATCGCGAGCGCGGCACCCATGGCTCGCGCCAGGGATCCTAGAACTTGGCGTTCAGCTCGTCGAATTCGCTGTTGAAGTTGAATACCAGCGCGACGATGCCGTCGTCGCGGTCATGCAGCACGATATAGATGTAGATGTATTGCGTGCCTTCCCAATAGGCGATGAGCTCTTGCCGGAAGCCGTGATCCATGTCCTGCCGACGGATCAAGGCGACATTTTCGAAATCGCGCGGATAGATCTCACGCACGCGCCGTTCCAGCGCCTCCAGCTCGGCCGGATCGGTCTGATCCCCAAAAACCGGCATGACCTCAGCGAAATCGCGGTTCTTGACCAGCGTGTCGAGACGGGCGCGCATCGCGAGGTAATTGTCAAAAAAGGCCTGCGCGTTCTGGGCCGGCGCCGCGATCGGCAGCAGCAGCGCGAGGCAGAGGGCAAGGCGGGGCAAGAGGGTCATGGAAAAACTCCCGGGTGATACCGGGAGTTTGGCGGCTTGCGGGCGTTGCGTCCAGAGGCCTCAGTTGGCCGGCGTCATGCGATAGAGCGTCCCCTGCCCGACGCTGAGAAACCAGATCGAGCCGTCCGGCGCTTCGCGGATGTCACGTACCCGTTCGGTGGCGGCGGATTTGATCTGCTCGCGCTCGCGCAACGGCTCGCCGTCGAGCCGCGAGATGTAATCGAACTTCAGCGAGCCGACAAAGAGATCGCCGCGCCATGCGGGCCAGAGCTTGCCGGAATAGAACATCATGCCCGAGGGGGCGATCGAGGGATCCCAGTAATGCTCGGGCTGTTCCATGCCGGACTTGGCGGTGCCTTCGCCGATCTTGGCTCCGGAATAATGCCGGCCATAGGCGATGACCGGCCAGCCGTAATTGGCGCCGCGCCGGATCCGGTTGACCTCATCTCCGCCGCGCGCGCCATGTTCGTTGACCCAGAGGTCGCCTTGCAGATCGAGCGCCGCGCCCTGCGGGTTGCGGTGGCCATAAGACCAGATCTCGGGCTGCGCATCGGGGCCGAGATCGGGGTTGCCCGGCGCCGGGGCGCCGTCGCGGGTGAGATGCAGGACAGATCCGTTGTGGCGTGTCACATCCTGCGCCGACGGCCGGTCGCCCCGGTCGCCGATGGTCAGAAACAGCGTGCCGTCGCGGGCCTCGACCAGCCGCGAGCCGAAATGCTGGCCTTTGCGGCTGGGCGCGGTCATCGAAAAGATCGTCTTGACCTGGGTAAGCTGCCCGCCGTCCTCGCTCAGCCGGCCGCGCATTACCGCAGTGCCGGCGCTGCGGCCCTCGGGCCTGGCGTAAGAGAGGAAGATTTCGCGTCTCTGGCGGAAATCGCGCGGCACCAGCACGTCGAGCAGCCCGCCCTGGCCCACCGCCGCGATCGGCGGCAGCCCGGCGACTTCGGAATGCTTGCCGCCCCGGCCCACATGCAGCAGCCTGCCGTCGCGCTCGGTGATCAGCAGCCCGCCACCGGGCAGGAAGCCCACCGACCAGGGCTCGTCGAGACCGCGCACTACCGGGGCCACCTCGACCCGGCCAACGGATGTGTCGAGCGGCGCGGCCGCCAGCCCGCTCGCGGCCAGCAGGAATGTCAGAACGAGACGCAGCATGGGATCCTCCTGTTTGCCGTCAATACGATAGTGCACCAGGACCGGCCGGCCATCCGCCTGATGTTTTCGTGATCAACCACCCCTGACCCGGCGGCAATCGGTCTTTTCTTTGCCAGAAACCGCGCATAGGCTGGCCGCCGGATAGTGTTATCCAATCAGGGAGACATCACGATGAAAAAGTTTTTGCTGGCAACAGCGCTGACCGGCCTGGGGGCAATGACCGCTCAAGCGGCGAGCCACTCCGAGATGGTCAAGGTGGGAATCATCCTGGGCTTTACCGGCCCGCTCGAAACCCTTGCTCCGGCGATGGCGGACAGTGGCGAAATGGCGCTGGCCGAGGTCAACGAGGCCGGCGGCATTCTCGACGGCATGATGGCCGAAGCGGTGCGCGGCGACGGCACCTGTGCCGATGCGGCAGCAGCTACCGCTGCGGCCGAACGTCTGGTCACCTCGGACGGCGTCTCGGCCATCCTGGGCGCGATGTGCTCGGGCGCGACCGGCGCGGTGCTGACCAATGTGTCGCTGCCCAATGGCATCCTGCAAATCTCGCCGTCGGCGACCTCGCCGGGCCTGTCGTCGATCGAGGACAACGGGCTGTTCTTCCGCATGGCGCCCTCCGACGCGCGTCAAGGCGAGGTGATGGCCGAGATCATCATGGAACGCGGCATCGACGAGGTCGCCGTGACCTATACCAACAACGATTACGGCTCGGGCCTCGCCTCGTCGTTCCAGCAGGCCTTCGAGGCGGCCGGCGGCAGCGTCACCCTTTCGGCCAGCCATGAGGACGGCAAGGCGGATTACTCGGCCGAAGTCGGCTCGCTGGCCTCGGCCGGCGGCGATGCGCTGGTGGTGATCGGCTATGTCGACCAGGGCGGCTCCGGCGTGATCCAGGCGGCGCTCGACACCGGGGCGTTCGAGACCTTCGTGCTGCCCGACGGCATGATCGGCACCGCGCTTGAAAACAACTTCGGCAGCGACATCGACGGCAGCTTTGGGCAGAACCCCAGCGTCGAGAATGAACGCGGCGACGAGTTCCTGGCCATGGCCGAAGCGGCCGGTTTCGACGGCACATCGGTCTATGCCAAGGAAGCCTATGATTCGATGGCGCTGATCCTGCTGTCGATGGCGGCGGCGGGGTCGACCAATGGCGCCGATGCGGCGGCCAAGGTGATGGAGCTGGCCAATGCCCCGGGCGAGAAGATCTATGCCGGCGAACTGGCCAAGGCGATCGAACTGATCGCGGCCGGCACCGACATCGATTATGTCGGCGCCTCTTCGGTAGAGTTGATCGAGCCGGGCGAAGCCTCGGGCGGCTATGCCGAGATGGAAATGAAGAACGGCAAGCTGGAAGCGATCGGTTACCGCTGATAAGAGCTTTGCAGTCATGAGATGGAAACAGCCCGGCGGTCCCGGGCTGTTTTGCCAAAAGGGGGGCAGATGGCGTGATCCGGGTTGAGAACCTGCACAGACATTTCGGCGGATTTCACGCCGTGGACGGCGCGACGCTGGAGATCGAGAAAGGCTCGGTCACCGCATTGGTCGGCCCCAACGGCGCCGGCAAGACGACGCTGTTCAACGTGATCGCCGGCGTGCTGCCGCCGACCTCGGGCAAGGTCTTCATGGAGGATGAGGACATCACCGGCCTGGCGCCGCATGTGCTGTTTTCCAAGGGTCTGTTGCGGACCTTTCAGGTCGCCCATGAATTCGGCTCGATGACCTGCCGCGAGAACCTGATGATGGTGCCCGGCGGGCAATCCGGCGAAACGCTCTGGAACACCTGGTTCGGCCGCAGGCGGATTGCCGAGGAGGAACGCGCCCTGCGCGCCCTGGCCGATCAGGTGCTGGAATTCCTGACCATCTCGCATCTGGCCGATCACCCGGCCGGGGCCATCTCGGGCGGGCAGAAGAAACTGCTCGAACTGGGCCGCACGATGATGGTCGACGCGCGCATCGTCTTTCTCGACGAGGTCGGCGCCGGGGTGAACCGGACGCTTCTGAACACCATTGCCGACGCGATCCTGCGGCTCAACAAGGAACGCGGCTATACCTTCTGCGTGATCGAGCACGACATGGATTTCATCGCCCGGCTCTGCGATCCGGTGATCGTCATGGCCGAGGGCAAGAAGCTGGCCCAGGGCACGATCGACGAGATCAAGGCCGATGACCAGGTGATCGAGGCCTATCTCGGCACCGGTCTGAAGAACAAGGAAACGGTGTGATGGCGGCAGCGCTGCGCAGGTGGGGGCCAGCCCCCACACCCCCGCGGTATTTCCAGCAAGAGGAAGGAGCGGCGCATGGCTGACCCCTTTCTGATCGGCGAGGCGATGACCGGCGGCTATGGCAAGGGGCCGGACATCCTGCACGAGTGCACCATCGCGGTCGACAAGGGCGAGATCGCGGTGATCGTCGGGCCGAACGGCGCCGGCAAGTCGACCGCGATGAAGGCGGTCTTCGGCATGCTCGATGTGCGCTCCGGCGCGGTGCGGCTGGACGGACGCGAGATCACCGCGCTCAGCCCGCAGGACCGGGTGGCCCGCGGCATGGGCTTCGTGCCGCAGACCAGCAATATCTTTGGCGCGATGTCGGTCGAGGAAAACCTCGAGATGGGCGCCTTTATTCGGCGCGACGACATCCGCGGCACCATGGAGCAGGTCTATGACCTGTTTCCGATCCTGCGCGACAAGCGTCACCAGGCGGCGGGCGAATTGTCGGGCGGGCAGCGCCAGCAGGTGGCGGTGGGCCGGGCGCTGATGACCCAGCCGCAGGTGCTGATGCTCGACGAGCCGACCGCCGGGGTGAGCCCGATCGTGATGGACGAGCTGTTCGACCGGATCATCGAGGTGGCGCGCACAGGCATCTCCATCCTGATGGTGGAGCAGAACGCCCGCCAGGCGCTCGAGATCGCCGACAAGGGCTATGTGCTGGTGCAGGGGCGCAATGCCCATACCGGCAGCGGCAAGGACCTGCTGGCCGACCCCGAGGTCCGGCGCAGTTTTCTGGGGGGCTGAGATGGACATTCTGAACGCATTGGTGGTGCTGGCCAATTTTGTCCTGATCCCGGCCATCGCCTATGGCGCGCAGCTGGCGCTGGGCGCGCTGGGGGTGACGCTGATCTATGGTATCCTGCGGTTTTCCAATTTTGCCCATGGCGACACCATGGCCTTTGGCGCCATGGTCACCATTCTGGTCACCTGGGCCTTGCAGGGCTGGGGCGTGAGCCTCGGGCCGCTACCCACCGCGCTGCTCGCCCTGCCCTTCGGCATTCTCGGCTGCATGGCGCTGGTGCTGCTGACCGACCGCCTGGTCTATCGCTTCTACCGGGCGCAGCGCGTCAAGCCGGTGATCCTGGTGATCGTCTCGATGGGGGTGATGTTCGTCTATAACGGCGTGGTGCGCTTTGTCATCGGCGCCGACGACCAGCGTTTTGCCGATGGCGAGCGGTTCATCATTTCGGTCCGGGATTTCAAGGCGCTGACCGGGCTGGAGGAAGGCCTGGGGATCCGCACGACCCAGGGTCTGACGGTGGTGACGGCGGTGATCACCGTGGCGCTGCTGTTCTGGTTCCTCAACCGCACCCGCACCGGCAAGTCGATGCGGGCCTATTCCGACAACGAGGATCTCGCCCTGCTCTCGGGCATCAATCCGGAACGTGTGGTGATGATCACCTGGCTGCTGGTGGCGACCCTGGCGACCATTGCCGGCACGCTTTACGGGCTCGACAAGACCTTCAAGCCCTTCACCTATTTCCAGCTGCTGCTGCCGGTCTTTGCCAGCGCCATCGTCGGCGGTCTGGGCAGCCCGGTGGGCGCTATTGCCGGTGGCTTTGTCATCGCCTTTTCCGAGGTCGGCATCACCTATGCCTGGAAGAAGGTGGCGGAATACCTGCTGCCCGAGGCCTGGGAGCCTGACAGCCTGCTGCAACTTCTGGGCACGGATTACAAATTCGCGGTGAGTTTTGTCATTCTGGTGATCGTGCTGCTGATCCGGCCCACCGGGCTCTTCAAGGGGAAATCGGTATGAGCCAATCCGTGAAAACCTTCGGCCTGTTCGGCCTTGTGGCCTTGCTGATCCTTGGCACCGGCTTTGTCCAGAGCTGGAATTCGGCGCTGCTCATTCTCAACATGGGGCTGGTTTCGGCGCTGATGGCGCTGGGGGTCAACCTGCAATGGGGCTTTGCCGGGCTGTTCAACGTCGGTGTTATGGGCTTCGTGGCGCTGGGCGGGCTGGCAACCGTGGTGATCGCCATGCCGCCGGTGCGCGCAGCCTGGGCGGCTGGCGCCAGCGGTGTTCTGGCGGCGCTGGCGGTGGGCGCTCTGACGCTGGCGCTCGCGGTCTGGGTGACGCGCAGGATGGCCCGAGGCTGGCCGCGCGCCCTGGTGTCTCTGAGTGTGCTGGTGGCGGGCTTCGTGATCTACCGGGCGCTCTTTGATCCGGCGGTGGCGGAGATCGAGCGGATCGACCCGGCGCTGACCGGCTATCTCGGCGGGCTGGGCCTGCCGGTGGTGCTGGCCTGGCCGGTGGGCGGGCTGCTGGCCGCCGGCGCGGCCTGGGTGATCGGCAAGACCGCGCTGGGGCTGCGCTCGGACTACCTGGCGATTGCGACGCTGGGCATTGCCGAGATCATCATCGCCGTGCTCAAGAACGAGGATTGGCTGGCGCGTGGCGTCAAGAACGTGATCGGCCTGCCGCGGCCGGTGCCTTATGAGATCGATCTGCAAAACGATCCGGCCTTTGTTGAGCGCGCCACCGGGCTGGGGATCGACGTGACCACCGCCTCGACGCTTTATGTCAAGCTGGGCTACGGGCTGATGTTCGCCGTGGTGCTGATCGGCGTGCTGGTGCTGGCGCAACTGGCGCTGAGCTCGCCCTGGGGACGGATGATGCGCGCCATCCGCGACAACGAGGTGGCGGCGCGGGCCATGGGCAAGGATGTGACCGCGCGGCACTTGCAGGTCTTTGTCCTGGGATCGGCTATCTGCGGCGTCGCGGGGGCGATGATGACGACGCTGGACGGCCAGCTGACGCCGGCCTCCTACCAGCCGCTGCGCTATACCTTTCTGATCTGGGTGATGGTGATCGTCGGCGGATCGGGCAATAATTTCGGTGCGGTGCTGGGCGGCTTCCTGATCTGGTTCCTCTGGGTGCAGGTCGAGCCGATCGGCGCGGCGGTGATCGATCTGGTGACCTCCGGGATGGCCGACGGGTCCTGGCTCAAGGCGCATCTGCAAGGCTCGGTCCAGCACATGCGGCTGTTGACCATGGGGGTGATCCTGCTCTTGGTGCTGCGGTTTGCGCCGCGGGGCTTGCTGCCGGAACGGTAGGCCAGACGGGCTTCGGGCCTGCTGTCCGGGGCGCCTGCCTAACGCCCCTTGAACAGCCCGCCGAGGATGCCACGGACGATGCGGCGGCCGGTGGTGCCCTTGAGCTCCTTGATCACGGCCTGGGTCATCGCCTCGCCGATGCGCGCGCCCGGTGAATATTGCCGGCGCGCGGTCGAGCGGGGCACCCGGGTGCCGGAATAGCGCCGGCCCGCCCGGTATTCCCGCTCTGCCACCTCGGCCTCTTCCTCCCGGCGCTCGGCCGCTTCGGCGGCGGTTGCCGCCTCTTCGGCGCGTTGGGCGAGGATTTCATAAGCCGACTGGCGGTCCTGCGCATGTTCGTATTTGCCGGCCACCGGCGAGGCGGCCATCACCTGCGCCCGGGTCGCGGCGTCGATCGGCCCGAGCCGGGAAGAAGGCGGGCGGATCAGCGTGCGTTCCGCCATGCTCGGCACGCCCTTGTTCTCCAGCAGGGAGGTCACCGCCTCGCCGACGCCGACCTCGCGGATCGCCGCTTCGATGTCGAAGCGGGGGTTGTCGCGGTAGGTTTCGGCCGCCATCCGCAGCGCCTTGCGATCGCGGGCGGTAAAGGCGCGCAGCGCGTGCTGGATGCGGTTGCCGAGCTGGCCGAGGATATCCTCGGGCACGTCATCGGGGTTCTGGGTGATGAAGTACACGCCGACCCCCTTGGAGCGGATCAGCCGGGCGACCTGTTCGACCTTGTCGACCAGCGCCGGCGGTGCGCCGTCGAACAGGAGATGGGCCTCGTCGAAGAAGAACACCAGTTTCGGCTTGTCGGGGTCGCCGACCTCGGGCAGCTCTTCGAAGAGCTCCGACAGCAACCAGAGCAGGAAGGTGGCATAGAGCCGCGGCGCCCCCATCAGCCGGTCGGCGGCGAGAATGTTGATCCGCCCCCGGCCTTCGGCATCCCGGGTCATCAGATCGCCGAGATCGAGCGCCGGTTCGCCAAAGAGCCGCGCGCCGCCCTGGTTTTCGAGCACCAGCAGGCGGCGCTGGATCGCACCGATCGAGGCGGTGGAGATATTGCCGTACCGCAGCGACAGATCCCTGCGGCTCTCACCGACCCAGACCAGCAACGCTTGCAGGTCCTTGAGGTCGAGCAGCGGCAGCCCCTCTTCATCGGCCAGTCGGAAGGCGATGTTGAGTACGCCCTCCTGCGCCTCGGTCAGCTCGAGCAGCCGGGCCAGCAGCAGCGGCCCCATCTCGGAGACCGTGGTGCGCACCGGATGGCCCTGATCGCCGAACAGATCCCAGAAGGTGACCGGGAAACTCTCATAGGTGTAGTCGTCAAGGCCGATCCGGGCGGCGCGCTCCATGAACGCCGCGTGCAGCTTGAAATCCGCGCGCCCGGCGGCGGCCAGCCCGGACAGGTCGCCCTTGACGTCCGACAGGAACACCGGAACCCCGGCCTTCGCAAACCCTTCGGCGAGGATTTGCAGCGTCACCGTCTTGCCGGTTCCGGTGGCGCCGGCAATCAGACCATGGCGGTTGGCATAGCCCAGCCTGAGGCCCTGACGCGCGCCATACTCCGGCCCGCCGCCGCCGATGAAAATCTCTGTCATGCCCTGCTCCGCCCCGGTAAAACCACGCCCGGCGCGAAAAAATCGCGCCGGGCAACCTTAACTTAACCTTTCTGTATCAGTCTCGGCAATGTCCGGCGCAGGGCTCTTGCCTGACGGCCGGATTGACTTCCTCCCTGTCAGACTGGCCGTGCCTGAGAAGGTGCGGCCCTTTTTTCGCGTCTTGGACCTTGCGGGGTCAAAGCGCTTTCGAAGCCAACCCCGAAAAAGTGAAAACTTGCCTGTTGACCGAAGGCAAAATTCTTCGTAGCGTCCCGTCAATGACTAAGTCGGCCAGTCCGACGGGGAGCAAAAAAATTCGAGGAGAGGCCGGTTTCCCGGCCTCTTTTCTTTTTCCGCCAAAGGCTTGCCTCCGGTGCGTTGACATC
Organism: Marinovum algicola; assembly: GCF_900109145.1. Taxonomy (GTDB): domain Bacteria; phylum Pseudomonadota; class Alphaproteobacteria; order Rhodobacterales; family Rhodobacteraceae; genus Marinovum; species Marinovum algicola. The sequence goes on along the minus strand of NZ_FNYY01000003.1, from coordinate 166,787 downwards.
CCTTCACGGATATATGCACGATATGGGCCAAACGGATGGCGAAGATCGCCTGACAGGCCCGGACGGGCGTGCTAAGCGCTGCACCGAGGATGAAGCCGAACCATCCGACCGATGACATCTCAATCAGAGGGGGGCAAGATGCCCAGATTTCTTTCCTTCATGCCCGTGATCGCCCTGTTGGCCCTGTCGGCCCCGGTCATGGCACAGGAGACCGCAGACGGCGACGCCACAGCGACCGAGAGCGAAACGCCGGCCGGGGAAACCGCAGAACCCGCCACCGGCGATACGGTGCCGTCCGACGGCGAACCGGCGCTTGGCCAGACCTATGTAAAGGAAGAGGTTGGCGACTGGGAGCTGCGCTGCATCCGCACCGAAACGCCCGCCGACGATCCCTGTCAGCTGTACCAGCTGCTCAAGGAAGGCGACGGCAACGCGCTGGCCGAGATCTCGCTGTTCCGTCTGCCGGAAGAAGCCAAGCTGCCGGCCGGCGCCACGGTGATCGTGCCGCTCGAGACGCTGCTTACCGGCCAACTGGGCATTTCGGTCGATGGCGGCCAGCCCAAGAGCTATCCGTTTTCCTTCTGCAACCGCCAGGGCTGTTACGCGCGGATCGGCCTGACCGCCGAGGATATCGCCGCCTTCAAGCGCGGCGCCGAAGCCAAGGTGATGATCCGCCCCTTCGCGGCCCCCGATCAGGTGGTGACCTCCACCATGTCGCTGACCGGCTTCACCGCCGGCTATGACAAGGCCAGCGTGATCAACCAGTAAGCGCCGCACCAGGCCCGAACACCAAGACGCCGCCCTCACAGGGGCGGCGTTTTTCGCTTCAGGACCGGGCCAATCCGTCAAGCACGGCACGGGCGGCCCGGATGCCCGGCGGCTCCTGCCCCTGCCCCAGCCGCTCCATGACCAGCGCCATGGCGGCCTTCTGGCTCTCTGGCGCCTCCGCCAGCCGCAACACCGCCGCGGCGATGTCAGCCGGCACACAGGCCTTGGCGACATATTCCGGCACGACGCGGGTGTCGGACACCAGGTTGACCAGCGTCACCGTATCGACCCGCAGCAGGTGCATGATCAGGGTCCGCGACAGCCAGTTCATGTCATAGGCGATCACCATCGGCGTGCCCGCCGCCGCCAATTCGAGCGAGACCGTGCCCGAGGCCGCCAGCGCCAGGTCTCCGGCACGAAAAGCCGCGCGCTTTTCGGCCTGGGCGCCCTCGGCCGCACCGTCGAGCACCAGCGGCGCGCCGGGCCAATCCGCCACCGCCTGCTGAACCAGGGGCACCACCGGGCCCGCCGCGGGCACCACCAGCCGCATGTCCGGGCGACGGGCACAGACCTCGCGCAAGACCTCGCCAAAGATCGGCCCCATGCGCGTGACCTCGCTGCGCCGCGATCCGGGCAGCACCAGCAGCAGCGGCGCATCGGCCAGACCGTGACGGGACCGGAACGCCAGAGCCTCGGCCGCGCTGGCCTGAGGATCGGTCACCACCGGATGGCCGACAAAATCGCAGCGCATGCCGGCGGCTTCCATATAAGGCGGCTCGAAAGGCAGCAGCGCCAGCACCTGATCGATGTGCCGCGCCATTTTGGCGGCGCGGCCGGGGCGCCAGGCCCAGACCGTGGGGGCGACGTAATGCACCGTGCGGATGTTGCTGCGCGCCTTGACGATCTTCGCCACCCGCAGACAGAACTCCGGCAGGTCGATGGTGATCAGCACGTCCGGCCGCGCCGCGATCACCGCCTCGGCAGCCTCGGTCACCCGGCGTTTCAGCGCGGGATATTGCTTCAGGATCTCGGTCAGCCCCATGACGCTGATGTCGTCCATGGGAAAGATGCTCGAGAGCCCCTCTTCCGTCATTCGCGGCCCACCGATGCCGATGAACTCGACCTCGGTATCGGGCAGAAGGCTGCGCAGGCCCGCCATCAACGCCGCACCGAGTTTGTCGCCGGATGGTTCGCCGGCAATGACGAAGACCCGCATCACTCCGCTTCCGCGAGAAGGAACACCCCGGTCTCGCCGGCCGCCGCGATCAGCGCCGCGCGGTCGATCAATACCACCTGATTTGCGGCAATCACGATGCCTTGCAGCCCGGCCCTGGCGGCGGCGCGCACCGTCTCTGGGCCGATCGCGGGCATGTCGACGCGCAGATCCTGGCCGATCTTGGGGCGTTTGACCAGAACGCCGCCCTTACCGCGCAGCGTCTGCGACGCCTCGGAGACAAAGCGCAGCATCTCGTCGGTGCCCTGCTGGGTCTCGATGCCAAGGGCGATGCCGGTGTCGACCACCGCCGCCTGCCCGACATCGAGCGGCGAGAGCGCGGTCAGGATCTGTTTCGCCCGGGTGATGTCGGCGCGGGCCGCCGCATCGGGTGCGTCGCCGGCCAGCAGGCCCGGCGCGGCGGTCAGCTCGGGCAGCAGCTCATGCGCCCCGATCACCGCAAACCCGGCCTCTTCGAAGATCGAGACCACCAGCCGCACCAGCGCATCGTCGCCGCCCTGAAGCGCGGCGAGCAGCCGAGGCGCCAGCGACTGCATGAAAGGATCGAAGCTCTGCGGATCGAGCGGCGGCCGGCCGACACCACCGGCCAGCACCAGCCGTTCCACGCCGCGTTCCTTGAGATCGTCGAGCAGCGCGCCGAAGGCCTCGAAGCGGTGATGGGCATCAACCCGCGGCACCGGTGTCTCGACGCCGTCGAAGGAGACGCAGACCGCGTCGGGATAGGCCTCGGCCAGCGCCTTGGGCATGGCGCCGCGCCCGGCCAGGATCGCCAGTTTTCCGGTCATGGCGCTCAGCCTCCGGGGGTCAGGTAGTGGCGATCGCTGTCGCCGAGGATGAAATCGACGATCTCGCGCACATAGGCGCTCTGGGTCTCGGCGCCCAGCCGTTTGGCGCGTTCGACAAAGGCGCCCTCGCCCTGGGCCAGCATCTGAAAGGCCGCGCGCAGTGCGGTGATATCGGCGCGGGCCACACCCCGACGTTTGAGACCGACGAGGTTGAGCCCGTCGAGCTTGCCGCGCGGCGCCTGTACCAGACCATGCGGGATCACGTCATTGGTCACCATGGTCACCGCGCCGATGATCGCACCGTGGCCGATGCGGACAAACTGATGCACGCCGGCGAGCCCGCCGATGATCACCTCGTCCTCGATGATGCAATGGCCGGCCAGCGCGGCATTGTTGACCACGATCACCTTGTTGCCGACCTGGACGTCATGCGCGACGTGACAGCCGGCCATGAACAGCCCGTCATCGCCCACCCGGGTCACACCGCCGCCGCCGGCGGTGCCGGTGTTCATCGTCACATGTTCGCGGATGCGGTTGCGCTTGCCGATCACCAGCCGGGTCTCTTCGCCGGCGAACTTGAGGTCTTGCGGGATCTCGCCAATCACCGCGAAGGGAAAGATCACCGTCTCTTCGCCGATCTCGGTCTGACCGGAGACCACCACATGGCTCTTGAGCTCGACCCGCGGGCCCAGCACCACCTTGGGGCCGACATGACAGAACGGGCCGATCCGGCAGCCGATGCCGATTTCGGCGCCATCCTCGATCACCGCGCTGGGGTGAATGAAGGTGTCAGCCATCAGAGATCCATCATCGCGGTGAACTCGCATTCCGCCGCCATCTCGCCATCGACCGTGGCCACGCCCGAGAACTTCCAGACCTTGCCGCCGGGTTTGCCGCGTTCGGTTTTGACGTTCATCTCGAGCACGTCGCCGGGGATCACCTTGCGGCGGAACTTGCACTTGTCGATCGCCATGAAATAGATCAGCAGATCCTTGTCGGCCAGATCCATCGCCACGCCGATCATCACCCCCGAAGTCTGCGCCATCGCCTCGACGATGGTCACGCCGGGCATGATAGGTGTGCCGGGGAAATGGCCCTGGAAATGCGGCTCGTTCATGGTGACGTTCTTGATACCCTTGGCCGAGGAATAGCCATCGATATCGACCACCTTGTCGACCAGCAGGAACGGATAGCGATGCGGCAAAATCCGCTGAATCAGCTGGATATCCGCAGTTTTGAGTGGCTCGGTCATTGCTCTTGTCCTTCTTCCGTCCCGTGCGGGCCTTGACGCGCGGCTGTTGTCTTGTCCCTAGCAACCGGGGCGCGCCACGGCAAGCGTTCCGCAGCCGCTCACTCGGGCTCTGGCCCTGGCGTCACGGGCGTCACGGGCGCCGCTTCCGGCGCGTCGCCGGTATCAGGCGCGGGCTCGGGCCGGGCCGGGGTCTCCTGCGGGGCATCCGGCGCGGGCTGATCGGCGGCGTCACGCTCGGCATAATTCGCGTCGAGCAGTTGCGCGGTCAGGCCGCTGACGTCGATGGCATCATTGAAAACCAGGACATTGCGCTTTTCCACCACCAGCACGGCGCCGGCGTCGAGCATCAGTTGCCCCAGGATCGGAAAGGCGGTCTGGCGAAATTCGAGCCGGGCATTGGCCTGATCGCGGTTCAACGCCTGGGCGCGCTGGTCCTGCTCGGCCCGCAGGGCCTGCACCTTGTCGTCGAAGGCATCGGCCAGCTTGCGGAATTCCGTGGCCGAGAGCGTCGCGCGCTTGTCGGTCAGCGCCTTTTCCTCGGCCGCCATCTCGAGATCGATCCGGGCGATTTCATCGGCCAGTTCGCGGCTTCGAAGCTCGAATTCCTCCAGGATTTCCTGGCCGCGTTGCGACAGGCGAAAGACCTCATCGAAATCCACCACAAGCACCGGGCTGCGCGGCGCCTGATCCTGCGCCGCAAGCGCGCCGGGCAAGACCAGCAAGAGGGCCAGAAGCCCACGCGCCAGGGCCTGTCTCAGGCCCCGGCCAAGCCGGCCCGGATCAGAAATCTGTGGCAAGTGTGAATTCGAAGAAGCGGTCTTCGTCATGCTCTTCTTTTTGCAGCGCCTTGGTGAAGTTGAACCGCAGCGGGCCGATGGCGGTCGTCCAGAACAGCGAGGCGCCGATCACGTGGCGCGCCGCCGGGTCGTCCTGCACCACCGAATTGCCGGCGGTGGTGGTCGAGGTATTGTCGAGCCCCCAGAGCGAGCCGACGTCGTAAAACAGACCGCCGGTCAGGCCATATTCCTCGGGCAGACCAAGCGGAAATTCCGCCTCGAAACGGGCGACGGCAAAGTAATTGCCGCCGAGCGCATCATTGACGCCACCACTGCCGATTTCGCGCGGGCCGATGCCGCCGGGCTCAAAGCCGCGCATCCGCGACGACCCGAGGTTGAAGCGGTCGATCACCCGGCTGTCGTTGCTGCCGGTCCAGAGCGCGCCGCCCTCGACAACCGCGCGCAGGGTGACTTCCTCGTTGCGCACCTTCTTCTGGCCCACCGCGCGGGCCACCGTGGTGACCGAGGTGACATCGCCGCCCAGGCCGGCGAAATCCTGGCTGAATTGCAGCCGCACGCCGGCGGTCGGATCAAGCCCGGTGTCGATCGTGTCAAAGGTATAGGTATAGCCCAGCCCGCTGGAGAACAGCGCGCCCTGATCGACCTCGGCGGTCAGGATATCGCCCAGATCGCTGCCGGCGTTGAGCATCTCGGAATAGCGCGCGGTATAGCGGCCCTGAAGCGTGCTGTATTCGGCCACCGGAAAGGTCAGGCTGGTGGTGAACCGGCCAATCGCCGTGTCATAGCTGTCGTCGTACTGGTTGTCGGTTTCCGAATAGTTCAGCCCGATGCCGAACCGCAGATCGCGGTTGAGAAAGGCCGGCTCGGCGAAGGTGAACCCGTAGCTCCGGGTGCCCGAGGCGGTCGAAAGCTCGACCCCGAGTGCCTGGCCACGGCCCAGGAAATTGCGCTCGTTGAACGACAGGTTGAGGCCAAAGCCGCCGTCGGTCGAATAGGTGCCGCCAAAGCCGATCGAGCCGGTGGGCGCCTCTTCGACATCGACATCCACGATCACCTGCTGCGGCGTCGAACCTTCGCGGGCGTTGACATCGGCATTGCCGAAAAAGCCCAGCGCGCGGATGCGTTCGGCCGATTGCCGGATCTCGCGCGGGTTGAAGGGATCGCCTTCGACCACCTTGAACTGGCGCCGGATCACCCGGTCGAGCGTGGTGGTGTTGCCTTCAATATCGATCCGCTCGATGAAGATCCGCGGACCGCGCGACAGCACGAATTCCACATCCAGTTCGAGCGTCCGGTCGTTGCGGGTGATCCGCGGCTCGACGCGGATGAAATTCAGCCCCCGGCGGTTGGCCAGCCGCTCCATCCGCGCAATCTCGTTCTCGACCAGCGCCGGCGAATAGACCACGCCGGGACGCACGCGCAGAATCTCGGCGAATTCGGCCGGATCGACATCCGCCAGATCGGAGGTGGCGGTGACTTCGCCAAAGGTGAACTGCTGGCCTTCCTGCACGTTGAAGGTGACGAAATAGCCGTCACGCTCTTCGGCGATCTCGGCATTGACCGAATTGATGCGGAAGTCGACATAGCCGCGCGACTGATAGAAATCGGTCAGCACCTGCTTGTCGAATTCGATACGATCCTCGACAAAGCTGTCCCGGCGGATGATGGCACGGAACAGACCGGCCTGCTTGGTGCCCAGCACCCGGCGCAACCGGCGGTCGGAATAGACATTGTTGCCGACGATCGACACCCGCTCGACCTCGATCACCCCGCCCTCGAGGATCTCGAAGGCGAGATCGACGCGGTTGTCGGAACGGCGGATCAGCTTGGGCGTCACCCGGGCAGCGGCGCGGCCCTGCTCGGCATAGGCCTGCACGATGATCCCGGCGTCGCGTTCGGCGGTGGCGGGGTTGAACACCCGCCGCGATTCAGAGGTCACCAGCCCGGCCAGATCCTCATCCTTGATCCGGCGGTTGCCCTCGAACACCACGCGGTTGATGGTGGGATATTCCACCACGCGGATCACCAGCTTGTTGCCAACCGGCACGATCTCGACCTCTTCGAAGAGGCCGGAGGCCAGGATGCGCTGATAGGCATCGTTCAATTCGGCGGCCGTGACCGTCTGGCCGCGGGCAATGCCGGCGTAGCTCAGGATCGTGGCCGGCTCGATACGCTGCGAGCCCTCGATGGAAACCTCGGTGAAAGTATAGCTCTGCGCCAGGGCCGGCTGCGGCAGAACCGCCGCCTGAACCGCAAGGGCCGCCGCGCTGGCAAACAGGACAGATTTGACCGCTTTTACTGCCGCACGTTCATTGGCGCGCGTTCCCACTCGATTTTTCATGAGCCAATCCGTTATCTTCCCACGCCTTGGTGAGTATCGGGATCATGCCGGGTTGTCAAAACCATGCAAGCCCGCAAAAGCAGGAATTTTTCCGGTGTGGCCACAAAATATGGGAGTGTTCAGAGGAAAGTCGCCAGATATCCGCTCAGCACCAAGGCGCCCGCCATCGTGCCGACAAACAGAATCCGGTCGGAATTGAGGTGCGCGATCAGGCGCAGGCCGCGGTATCCATCTGTCAGTGTCTGCATTTTCTCGCTCTTTATCGGGCGTTACGCAGATCAACCTAGCAGCGGATCTTGGCAAGATTAGGGCAACTGCCCGGGCCGGCGGGCGCCCCGGGGCCGCAAAATTTTCCGCCGGGCGCGCGCAATCGGCGATCCTCTGCCTACGGGCAGAGGATCAGATCGTTCGAGAGCGAGAACACCATGACGGAGAGCACGATGCCAAGCCCGATGGTCATCAGCACGCCCAGCACCTTGTCATGCGGCGGCCGGCCGACCACGGCCTCATAGGCATAAAACACCAGGTGGCCGCCATCGAGCACCGGGATCGGAAACAGATTGAGCAGCCCCACCGCCGCAGAGAGCACTGCCACGAACCACAGGAAATTCGAAGTGCCCTGCGCCGCCATCTGGCCCGACGTTTCTGCGATGCCCACCGGGCCCGAGAGATTGCAGCTCGAGATCTGGCCGGTGATGATGTGCCACAACCCGGAGACCGAGCCCTCCATGATCGCCCAGGTCTGTCGCACCCCGCCCTGAAGTGCCTGGCCGAACCCCGGGGTCGAGGTGGCGGGTTCAAAGAACAGCCCGCCAACCACGCCGACGCGCCAATAAGTGACAAAGCCACCCTCGGCGCCGGGCTCGTCCACCCGGCGCGGCGCCAGGGCAAATTCCAGCACCTCGCCATCGCGCCAGACGTCGAGCAGCAGCGCCCTGCCCTCCGAGGTTTCCACCGCTTCCTTGATCTGGTCGAAGGTCGCGATCTCATTGCCATCAACGCTCAGGATCACGTCGCCGGGCGCAAGCCCGACGTCATAGGCGGCCGAGCGCGGCACCAGCCGGGTGACATTCGGCGGATAGGGATAAGGCCCTGTGACGGTCAGTTCCTGGCCGTCGCGCAGGATGCGGTAATCGAGATCGTTCTCCGGCGGCAGCGCCTCGGCAAAGGCGGCAAATCCCTCGGCGTCGCTGAAATCCGGCACCTCCTGCCCGGCGATCGACAGCAGCACATCGCCTTCCTGCAATTCCTGCACGCTGGGCATCGGGCGCAGCTCACCCACCGTCAGCGGCTCGGAGATCACGCCGCGGGTCAGGAACAGCGCCGAAAACAGCACGAAGGCCAGCACGAAGTTGAACATCGGCCCGGCCGCGACCGTGGCGGTGCGCGCCCAGAGCGGCGCGCCGGCCATGGTGGTGCGTTTCTCGTCTTCGGAAAGCCCCTCAATCGCTGCCTCGTCGGTGCCGGCAGAGGCCGCATCGGCATCGCCGCGGAACTTGACGTAGCCGCCCAGCGGCAGCGCCGCGACCTGCCAGACGGTGCCGTGCTTGTCGGTGCGCTTGAACAGCACCGGCCCGAAACCGAGCGAGAAGACATCCGCCTTGATCCCCGACCAGCGGCCCACGATGTAATGGCCGTATTCGTGGATGGCGACGATGATCGACAGCGCCACCACAAAGGCCGCCAATGTGAACAACGTACCGCCAAATTGCGGAATCAACTGCGAAATTTCCAAGCCGCCCTACCTTTTTGATCTGTCCCGGATGACCCGGTCTGCTTCTTCCCGTGCCAAATGGTCTACGCGCGCGACGTTATCAAGGGTCATTGCGGCGTCAATGAGGCCCGGCTGGCCTGACAATCGGGTGAGCACCTCTTCGACCACCTCGGCCATCTCGGTAAAACCGATGTCCCGCGCGATGAACCGGTCGAGGCTGCGTTCCTTGGCGGCGTTGAAGGCCGCACCCGACAGCCCGCCCGTCTCCATCACCTCGCGCGCCAGCCGCAGCGCCGGCCAACGGGTCTCGTCCGGCGCGCGGAAGCTGAGCGTGGCGATCTGGGCCAGATCGAGGCGTTCGACCGGCACCGCGCCGCGCTCGGGGTAATGTAGCGCGAAGCCGATGGCGTGGCGCATGTCCGCCGGGCCGACATGCGCCATCAAGCCGCCGTCGCAGAACCCCACCAGCGCGTGAACGAGGCTTTCGGGATGCACCAGCACCTCGATCTTGTCAGGTGACAACCCGAAGAACTCTTTTGTTTCAACGACCTCCAACGCCTTGTTGAACATGGACGCGCTGTCGATGGTGATCCGCTGGCCCATGTCCCAGTTGGGATGGGTGGCCGCCTGTTCCGGCGTGGCCTCACGCAGCCGCTCCAGCGGCCAGTCGCGGAAGGCGCCGCCCGAGGCGGTGATGATCACCCGTTCGACGGCCTCGATATCCTCGCCGATCAGCGCCTGGAATACCGCCGAATGCTCGCTGTCCACCGGCAGCACCCGGCCACCGTGGGCCTTGGCCGTGGCGCTGACCAGCGCGCCGGCGCAGACCATGCTTTCCTTGTTGGCCAGCGCCAGTGTCGCGCCGTGCTCCAGCGCTTTGAGCCCGGGCGCCAGCCCCGCCGCGCCGACAATCGCCGACATCACCCAATCGACCGGCCGCGCCGCCGCCTCGATCAGCGCGGTCTCGCCGGCGGCCGCTTCGATACCGGAGCCCGCCAGCGCATCGCGCAGCGCGCCGAGCTTGTCGTCATGCGCCGTCACCGCCAGCCGGGCGCCCAGACGCCGGGCGTCGACCGCCAATTGTGCGATATTGTGGCCGCCGGTCAGCACTTCGACCTGATAGCCCTGCGGATCGCGGGCAATCAGGTCGATGGTGTTCTGTCCGATAGAACCGGTCGCGCCAAGAATGGAGACGCGTCGGGTCATGGCGTTCCCCCGGCGGGGAATACCAGCACCTGCGCCACCAGCAGCAGAAACAGCGCCCCGCCCAGCATGCCGTCAAACCGGTCGAGCAGCCCGCCATGGCCCGGGATCAGCGTCGAGGCGTCCTTGACGCCCACTCGCCGCTTGACAGCGCTTTCGGCAATGTCGCCCATCTGCGAGGCCATGGAAACGGCGATGCTGACGCCGATCACATCCGGCCCCGAGGCGCCCGAAAGCCAGTAGATCACGCCGACACTCCCGGCGCCGAGCCAGCCGGCAACCGTGCCCGACCAGGTCTTCTTGGGGCTGACGCGGGGCCAGAATTTCGGCCCGCCGATCATCCGCCCGGCGAAATAGCCCGCCACATCGGTCACCACCACGACCAGCACCAGCCACATCAGCCAGGCCATACCGTAATCCTGCCGCAGCGCCACCATGCCATAGGAGGCCAGCAGGATCGCCGCCGAAAATGTCATGAAAACCGTGCGATGCGCCTTGAGCCGGCTCAGCCCGACAAACGCCGGCGCCATCATCAGCGGCAGGGCAAAGCCCGGCGGAATCAGCGTGCCGATCAACAGGCACAGCCCGGCCAACCCGGCCAGCAAAAGCGCCTGTTGCGACCCGCCGCCGATCAGCCGCACCAGTTCCCAGATCATGGCGCCGCCGATCAGTGCCACCAGACCGCCAAAGACCCAGCCGCCGAACCAGATCGCCACCAGCCCGACGCCGATCATCACCACCGCCGAGACCAGGCGGACGATCAGATCATCCCATTTGCCGCTGCTGTCTGCCATGTACTCAGACCTTTACCGCGCCGAACCGGCGCTCGCGTTTGCCATAGGCCCCGACCAGCCGTCCAAATTCCTCGCGGGTGAAATCCGGCCAAAGCGTGTCGATGAATTCATATTCCGCATAGGCCGACTGCCAGAGCAGGAAATTCGACACCCGGGCCTCGCCGCTGGTGCGGATCACCAGGTCGGGATCGGGCAGCACGCAGGTATCGAGGTATCTCGGCAGGGTTTCCTCATCGACGCTCTCGGGATCGAGCTTGCCGTCGCGCACGTCACGGGCCAGCCGCTTGGTGGCGCGGGCCACCTCGTCGCGGCCGCCGTAATTCAGCGCGATGGTCAGATTGGTGCCGGTGCATTCCCGCGTCGTCTCTTCGGCCTCGTCCATCAGCGCGCGCAGCTTGGCATCAAGCCGCACCCGGTCGCCGATGAAGCGAACCTGGACATTGTCGCGCCGGAAGGCCTCCATCTCCTTGTGGATGTAGCGCCGGAACAGGCTCATCAGCCCGGCCACCTCGGTCTGAGTCCGCTTCCAGTTCTCGGTCGAGAAGGCAAAGATGGTGACGTATTTCACCCCGAATTCCGGGCAGGCCTCGACAATCTCGCGCACCCGGCGGGCGCCTGCCTGGTGACCGAACAGCCGCGGCCGGTGGCGCAATTGCGCCCAGCGGCCGTTGCCGTCCATGATGATCGCCACATGGCGCGGGCCGCGGTGCGTCTCCGAATGGTTTGCGTCGCGCGCCATTGATCCTCCGTCGGTGTCAAACCGGCCCCGGTGACGAGGCGGCAAGGTCGCTCAGACCTGCATGATCTCGGCTTGCTTGGTCTCAAGCGCTTCGTCCACCTTCTTAACATAGGTGTCCGTCAGCTCCTGAACGGAATTTTCCCAGAATTTCTGGTCGTCTTCCGAAATACCGTCGGACTTGGCCTTCTTGATCTGCTCCATGCCGTCACGGCGCACGTTGCGGATCGAGACGCGGGCATGTTCGGCATATTGGCCGGCCACCTTGGTCAGATCCCGGCGGCGTTCCTCGTTGAGCTCGGGGATCGGCAGCATGATGATGGTGCCGTTGAGCTGCGGATTGATGCCGAGGCCGCTTTCGCGGATGGCCTTTTCGACCTTGCCGACAAGGCCCTTGTCCCAGACGTTGATCGTCACCATGCGCGGCTCGGGCACGTTGACGGTGCCGACCTGGTTGATCGGGGTCGGGCTGCCATAGGCATCGACCATCACCGGCTCCAGCATCGAGGCCGAGGCCCGACCGGTGCGCAGCGAGGCGAACTCGGTCCTGAGATTGGCCATGGCACCGTCCATGCGGCGCTCGAGATCGTCGGTATCAAGAATGAAATCATCGGACATTCTGCTCATTCCCCTTGGGTTCAGGCGATATTTCCCGGGTCATAAGACATTGGATCGCCGATGTATAGCGCTCTTGGCCGGCCATCGCGACGCGCCCGGCACCGCCGGCGCGATTGACAGGTCGGACCCGGCTCCGCATTATTCCGGCACGACACCGAATTTCTATTATCCCTTGTTTTGACAATTTGAGGTCTCCAATGGCGACGATATTCGCAACCGAGTCAATTGGCCTTGACGGGCTGTTTCAATTCTCCCCTCTTCCATATGCGCATGTCGGCGGGCCCGGGAATACCACCTGGACCGGCAACGGCTATGACAACACCTATGCCGGAGGGCTGGGCGATGACATGCTCTACGGCCTTGGCGGCAACGACAACCTGTACGGCAACAGCGGCAACGACACGCTGTTTGGCGGTCCGGGGAACGATTTCCTGAGCGGCTACTCCGGATTCGACGAGATATTCGGCGCGGCCGGAAATGACACCCTGCGGGGCGGCGACGGGGCCGACGATCTGTCTGGCGGCGACGATCACGACTGGCTCTCTGGCGGGCGCGACAACGACTTTTTGTCAGGCGGCTTCGGCAACGATACGCTGTATGGCAATACCGGCCGCGACACCATCGAAGCCGGCGCCGGCGACGATTACATCAGCGGGCATTACGGCCACGACCTGCTACTCGGCCACAGCGGCGACGACACCATCCTGGGCGGGCGTGGCAACGACCGGATCTACGGCCATGCCGGCGACGACTGGATCAACGGCGGATCGCTGGATGATTCCATCAATGCCGGCTATGGCGATGATTTCGTGCTGGGCGGTCTCGGCAACGACACGATCACCGGCGACTGGGGCGACGACTCGCTTTACGGCAACAGCGGCGACGACGATCTCTCGGGTGGCGGCGGCGCCGACTACCTGAGCGGTTTTTCCGGCGACGACAGCCTCTATGTCGGCGACAGCGATACCGCCTCGGGCGGCACCGGCGAAGATCATTTCTATTTCGGCTTTGGCACCGGCACCTCTGTGATCACCGATTTCGAGCTCGGCGAAGACCAGATTCACCTGCGGTATGACGAGTTCACCGGTTATGTCGGCGGCACGCTCGACCGGGCCGCGCAGGTGGGCGACGACGTGGTTCTGACCCTGGAATGGACCGACGTCTGGGAACCGGACCAGCGGTTCACCCAGAGGATCGTGCTCGAGGATTTCTCGATCGACGACGTCAGCAGCGAGATCTTTGGCTGGTCCTGGGCGTGAGCTGCAAGGGGGGCTGTCCCGGCCCCCCGCCGCATGTCGGCGCCGGCCTCAGGGGCCGACCTTGGTATAGGTGCCCTCGCCCGCGAGGATGCCGCGGAAGCCGCCCGGCTCGTCCAGCGAAAAGACGATGATCGGCAGCGAGTTGTCGCGTGCCAGCGCGATTGCCGAGGCATCCATCACGCCGAGATGTTTTTGCAGCACCTCGTCATAGCTCACCTGGTCATAGCGCACCGCGTCGTCGTGCTTGACCGGATCCTTGTCATAGACGCCATCGACCTTGGTGCCCTTGAAGATCGCCTGGCAGGACATCTCGTTGGCGCGCAGGGTGGCGGCGGTGTCGGTGGTGAAATAGGGGTTGCCGGTGCCGGCGGCAAAGATGCAGACCCGCTTCTTCTCGAGGTGGCGCACGGCGCGGCGGCGGATGTAGGGCTCGCAGACCTGATCCATCGGAATCGCCGAGATGACGCGGGTAAAGACGCCGAGACCCTCGAGCGCCGATTGCATCGCCAGGGCGTTCATCACCGTCGCCAGCATGCCCATGTAATCGGCCGTGGTCCGTTCCATCCCCTGGGCGCTTCCCTGCAACCCGCGGAAAATGTTGCCGCCGCCGATCACCATGCAGATCTCGACCCCCAGGGCATGGACCGATTGCACCTCGCGGGCGATCCGTTCGACGGTGGGCGGGTGCAACCCGTAGCCCTGGTCGCCCATCAGCGCCTCGCCGGAAATTTTCAGAAGGACGCGTTTGTACTTGGTGGCGCGGGCATCGGTGTCGGTGGCAGCAGACATGGTGTACTCCGGTGAGGCGGCTGGCTAAATTGGCGGCAAAATGTCGGAAAACACGGGGCAGTTCAATGCAGCATTCGGGGGAAAGACAGATCCCTTGCACCTCTCTTGCATCAGCGGGGCCCTTGCATGCGCCTTGACCTTGCCAATCTCTCGCCCGAGCGCTCGGTTCTGATCGCCGGCCCCACCGCCAGCGGCAAATCGGCCCTGGCGCTGGAGATCGCCGAGCGCCAGGGCGGCGTGATCGTCAATGCTGATGCGATTCAGGTGTTCGAGAACTGGCGCGTGCTGACCGCGCGCCCGGGGGCCGAGGATCTGGCCCGTGCCCGGCATGTGCTATACGGCCATGTCGCCTGGGACGCGGCCTATTCCGTCGGCCACTGGCTGCGCGAGGTGGCGCCCCTGCTGAGCGGGCCCGAACGGGCGATCATCATCGGCGGCACCGGGCTCTATTTCGCGGCGCTGACCGAGGGGCTGGCCGAGATTCCCGCCACCCCGCCCGAGGTGCGCGCCGAAGCCGATGCCCGACGTCTGGACCAGGGGCATGACGCGCTCCTGCCCGAGATCGATCCCGAGACCCGTGCGCGGCTCGATACCCGCAACCCGATGCGGGTGCAGCGCGCCTGGGAGGTGCAGCGAGCCACCGGCCGGGGGTTGGCAAGCTGGCAGGACGCCACGCCGGAGCCGCTGCTGCCCTTGGCGCAGGCCCAGGCGCTGCGCGTCGATGTCGAACGTGACTGGCTCAATGCCCGCATCGCGCGGCGTTTCGACCTGATGCTCGCGCAGGGGGCGCTTGACGAGGCCCGCGCCAACCTGGCCCGCTGGGATCCGGCGCTGCTCAGCTTCAAGGCGATTGGCGCCCCGGAGCTGATTGCGCATCTGCACGGCGAAATTCCGCTGGAAGATGCGCGGGAAAAGGCCACAATCGCCACCTGTCAGTTTGCAAAACGCCAGCGCACATGGCTACGCTCGCGCATGAAAGCGTGGCAGGGAGTGGAGGCGGCGGCTTTGTGCTGAGAAACGGGATTTCCCTTGCGAATGGCGCTGCGGCGCGGCATCAACAGGTGTCTGACCTGAAAGCCTCCAGTGACCGAAAGGACCGGCGTGGCGTGACGATGCAACGATCAGAGCCTGTCGAGGCGCAGACCGCGAAGCCGGCCCTGCCGCTTCGCGTGGTGACGCTTGCCCAGATGACACCGGGCGGCAGCTGGCAGGCCAGCCTGCCCCATGCGCGCGACGATCACCTGCTGGTCTGGATCACCCGCGGTCAGGGCCGCGCCACGATCCGCGGCATCCGTCGCGGCATCGGCGCCAACAACGTGCTGTATCTGCCGCGTGGCACGCAATTCGCGCTGGAAACCGGGCCGCAGTGTTTCGGCCAGGCAATCCTGATCGAAGATGGCGACTATCCGCTTCTACCCGACGCGCCGCAGCACCTGCGGCTCCGCGATGTCCAGGCGCAGGGCGATCTGACGGGCATCGTCGAAATGCTGCAACGCGAGCTGGCCTCGCAGCAGCCGCTACAGGCCGAGGCGCTGGTTGCCCGCTTCAATCTGGCGGCCGTCTGGCTGCGGCGGCAGATGCTGGCGATGTACGACGAGGGCGACAAGGTCTCGCCGGCGCTGATGGGGCGCGAAACCGCCGGGCAGCGCCTGTCGCGCCGCTTTGCCGATCTGCTCGAGGCCGAATTCCGCAGCGGTCGCAACATGGCCGATTACGCCACCCTGCTCGAGGTGACGCCCACCCATCTGACCCGGGTCTGCCGCGAAAATGCCGGGCTGACCGCCGCCGACATGATAACCCAGCGGGTGCTGCATGAGGCGCGGATGCTGCTGATGCGGCCGGAGCCGCCGGTGCAGAACGTGGCCGGACATCTTGGCTTTGGCTCCGCCGCCTATTTCTCGCGCTTCATCCAGCATCACACCGGGCAGCCGCCGTCGGCGCTGCGCCGCACCGCGCTGCACGAGGGCGGCCCGCGTCCGAAACCGGCGCCGGGGCCGCTGTTCCGTCACCACAGCGGCGGAGGCTGAGCCGCCGATGCGGCTGTTCGTGGCACTGCCCCTGCCCGAGGAGGCCCGCGATGCGCTGAGCGATCTGCAAACGGGCCTGCGGGTGGGCCGGCAGGTGGGGGCGGATCAGTTTCACGTCACCCTGGCCTTCTTTGCCGAGGTCGCGCCGCAGCAGCTCGCCGATCTGGACGCGGCGCTCGAGGAGATCCGCGCCTGGCCCTTCGACGTGGCGTTTTCCGGGGTGGATATCTTTGGCGGCAGCAAACCGCGCCTTGTGGCCGCCATGGTGCGGCCTTCGCCAGAGCTGGAAACGCTGCACCGCGCGGTGCAGGGCGCGGCGCGGCTGGCCGGGCTTCGCCCCGAGCGCCAGAAGTTCAAGCCGCATGTGACGCTGGCGCGCTTTGGCGCGCGACCGCCCGCCGGGCTGGCCGACGAGGTGCAGCGCTACCTGTCAGACACAGCGCGGGCCGAGATCCCGGGTTTTGTGGCGCAGGGCATCACCCTCACCCGGTCGACCCTGGGCGGCGGCGCGCCGGTCTATGACGATCTGGCCGTCTATCCCTTCCGGCCCCTGCCCGACGGCTGGGCCGATCTCTGAGGCACTCAGCTGCCCCAGATCACTTTCACGTAGTTCCGGGTTTCCCGGTAGGGCGGAACGCCGCCGTATTTCAGCACCGCACCCGGCCCGGCGTTATAAGCGGCGAGCGCCAGCCGCCAGGAGCCAAAGGCATCATATTGCTGCTTGAGATAGCGCGCGCCGCCGCTGAGGTTTTGCGCCGGATCCTCGCGGTTCACGCCGAGCCTGCGGGCGGTGCCGGGCATCAGCTGCGCCAGCCCATAGGCGCCCTTGTGGCTCAGTGCCTCGGGGTTCCAGCCGCTTTCCTGCTGCACCAGCCGCAGGAACAGATCCTCGGGGACGCCATGGGCGCGCGCCGCATCGCGGGCCAAGCCGGAATAGACCCCCTTGTACGTGCCGGTGTAGCGCTGGTTCGGTCCCTGCCCCGCGTCATCCCATTTGGTCGGGGTCACCACCTTGGGCGGCTGCAACCTGACCGAATTGTTGTATTGCTGGGCGGCGCGACGGTCGAGCACGCCGGTCTTGGATTTGAAGAGATTGGCCTGGCCCTTGGTCGAGATCGTTTCGGCCTGGCCGGCGAGCGGCAGAAGAGCCGCCGCAAAAGCTACGCATAGCACCTTGCGCATACACACTGTCCCCACGTCGTTTTGGCGCAATATACCCAAAATTCCGGATTCGGCCAGACCGGCACCCGTTTGCCATTTATCAATCATGATCAGGTGAGGTAGGCTCCGCCGAACTTCGCCGCCGGATTCGGAATTCGGCGCAATCAGAACGTGCAATTTGGGGGCAATATGGCCGGGTCAGTCAACAAAGTCATTCTCATCGGAAATCTCGGGCGCGACCCGGAAGTGCGGACCTTTCAGAATGGCGGTAAGGTCTGCAATCTGCGCATCGCGACCTCCGAAACCTGGAAGGATCGCAACACCGGTGAACGCCGCGAGCGCACCGAATGGCATTCGGTCGCGATCTTCAACGAAGGGCTGGTGCGCGTCGCAGAGCAATATCTGCGCAAGGGATCAAAGGTTTACCTCGAAGGTCAGCTCCAGACCCGCAAATGGCAGGACCAATCCGGCCAGGACCGCTATTCCACCGAGGTGGTATTGCAGGGCTTTGGCAGCACCCTGACCATGCTCGACGGTCGCGAGGGCGGCGGCGGTGGCGGCGGCTTTGGTGGCGGCGGCCAGGGCAACTACGGCGGCGGCTATGACAGCGGCCCGCAGGATCAGGGCTATGGCGGTGGCGGCAGCCAGGGCGGCGGAAACCCGCCCAGCCGCGACATCGACGACGAAATCCCGTTCTGACACCGGGGCCGGCCAAGCGCCGGCCCTTTTCTTTTGCAGCTTCTTTTGCAGCAGTCTCGGCCGCCTGCACCGCGCTTCCGACCGAGCGCCCGCGGCGTTCCGGCGGGCAAACCGCCGCCGGTGTCTCAGGCGACTTCCGCCGCCCGGTCCCGGATACGCTCCACCATCGCCCGCAGCCCGTTCGAGCGCTGCGCCGACAGGTGATCGTTCAGCCCCAGCCGCGCCAGCTCGCCTCCGGCGTCGACGCCCGGCACCTCGGACACCGGCAGCCCGTTGTAAAGCGACCGCAGCACGGCAATCAGACCGCGCACGATCATCGCATCGCTGTCGCCATCGAAATGAAACGCCCCGCCCTCGGGGCGGATGTGCAGCCAGACCTGGCTGGCGCAGCCCTCGACCTTGGTGGCGGGCACCTTGAGCGCTTCGTCGAGCGGGGCCATGTCGCGGCCCTTCTCGATGACGTAGCGATACCGGTCTTCCCAGTCCTCGAGGAATTCAAAATCCTCGACAATCTCTTCAAATGCAGCGCTGGCCATAACCCCTCCGATGCAACTGTTCCTCACCTATGCAGCCAAATGCCAAAGGTCCAGTCGCAATCGCTTTTCAACCCGCGGCCAATGCGCTAACCCAAGGCAACGACAAAGGGAGTGGCCCATGCGCAAACTGGTTCTGGCATCACTGGTGGTGGCGACGTCGCTGGCGGGCTGTGCCGCGGTGCGCGACTCCCGGGTGAATCCGGCCAATTGGTTCGGGCGCAGCGAGACCGTCGCCACCCCGCCGGCCGAGAGCGAGGTGAACACGCTGATCCCCGAGCGGCGGGCGTTCTTTGGCAAACGCGACGCACCGCCCTATGAAGGCGCGCTGGTGGAACAGGTGACCGAGTTGCATATCCGCCAGGTGGCGGGTGGCGCCGTGGTCGAAGTTTCGGGCGTGCTGACCTCGATCGAAGGCTATGATGTGCGTCTCGTCGCGCTCGAGGAGGCCGAAGCCGGCAGCCTGAGCTATGAGTTCCGCGCCGTCCAGCCGCGCTATGGCGAGGGCGTGGGCAATGCCCATGCGCGCGCCGTCACCGCCGCCATTCGCCTGACGGAACAAGAGCTTGCCGGCATTCGGACAATCCGCGTGGTGGCCCGCGACAACATCCGCAGCGCCAGCCGTTAATCCCGGGGGGTCACGGGATCAGGGGGCGCCGCCCCCTTGCCCGGTGATTGTCAGAGTTCGACGATCTGCACATCGTTGCCGCGCACCGTCAGCGCGACCTGACCGGCGCACAGCCGCAGCGCATCCCGGCCAAAGACCTCGTGCCGCCAGCCGCGCAGCGCCTGGACGTCGCGCAGCCCGGCGGCAAGTGCGTCGAGATCCGCCGATGGCGCCACCAGCCGCGAAGCCACGTCGCTGGCCTCGGTCTTGGCCTTGAGCAGCACCCGCAACAGATCAGCCAGCGCCGGATTGACTTGCAGCTTTTCGCGCGAGCGATCGATCTGCGGCATCTTGTCGGGCGGACAGTTCAACCCGGCCTGCACCGCGGCCAGGATGCCTTCGGCAATCTCGCCCCGCCGCGCCTCGCGCAGCAGCAGCCGGGACCGGCCCAGATCGGCGACCGAGCTCGGCTTGGTCGAGGCCAGCTCGAGCATGGCATCGTCCTTGAACACCCGGTTGCGCGGAATGTCCTTGGTCTGGGCATAGGATTCGCGAAACCGCGCCAGCTCGCGCACGATGGCCAGGAATTTGGGCGTCGTGGTGCGGGTGCGCACCCGCTGCCAGGCCTCTTCCGGCCGCATGATATAGGTTTCCGGGTCTTCCAGGATCGACATTTCCTCTTCCACCCAATGGGCCCGGCCGGTCTTTTCCAGTTTGGCGGCGAGGAATTCGTAGATCGTGCGCAAATGCGTGACGTCGGCCAGCGCGTATTTCTGCTGCGCCTCCGTCAATGGCCGGCGCGACCAATCAGTAAACCGCGAGGTCTTGTCCAGCCCCTTGCCGGCAATCGCCCGCACCAGCTTTTCATAGCCCACCTGTTCGCCGAAGCCGCAGACCATGGCGGCGACCTGGGTGTCGAACAGCGGATGCGGGATCACCCCGGCATCGACAAAGAAGATCTCGAGATCCTGCCGTGCGGCGTGGAACACCTTGACGACATTGCCATCCCGGAACAGTTCGTACATTGGATCGAGCGACAGCCCCTCGACCAGAGGATCGATCAGCACGGCATTGCTGTCGTCCTTGCCCGGCATGGCCATCTGCACAAGACACAGCTTGGAATAATAGGTCCGTTCCCGGAGGAACTCCGTATCCACGGTGACATACGGTTCCTGACGCGCGGCGGTGCAGAATTCGGCCAATTCCGCGGTCGTCGTAATAATACGCATAGGCGCCCTTTTTTATTTTATCGCGCTCCCTCAAAGCCAGCATATGAGCTAAAAACCGGGATGAAAAGAGCGTGCGACGGCTTATACGCGACGGAATTGCGTGCAGAATTGGCGCAATACCGCCGGATAAAGCCTGTGTTCCTCTACCAAAACGCGCGCCGCAAGGCTCTCGGGCGTGTCGTCCGGCGCGATCGAGACCTCTGTCTGGCCCAGGACCGGCCCGTCATCAAGCTCTGGCGTCACCAGATGCACCGAACAGCCGGCCTCGGCATCGCCGGCGGCCAGCGCCCGCGCATGGGTGTCGAGCCCCTTGTATTTCGGCAGCAACGAAGGGTGGATATTGAGCATCCGGCCCTGCCAGCGGGTGACGAACTCCGCCGTCAGCACCCGCATGAAGCCAGCCAGGCAGAGGATGTCGGGGCGGGCCGCCTCCAGCGCCGCCTGAAGCTCGGTCTCGAATCCGGCCCGGTCCTTGCCGAAGGGACGATGATCGACCACCGCCACCTCGATCCCGCGCGCCCGCGCCTTGTCGAGCCCGCCGGCATCCGGCCGGTTCGACAGCACAAGGCAGGGCCGCGCCGGATGATCGCCCGTCATGCTGTCGACCAGCGTCACCATGTTCGATCCGCCACCGGAAATCAGGATGGCGACGCGCAGGCTCATGCAAGCGCCCCGCGATAGGTCACGCCGGCGCCCTCGGTGACGTGGCCCAGCGCATGCACCTGTTCGCCGGCCTCGATCAGCACCTTGATGATCTCGCTGGCGCGGTCGGCCTCGACCACCAGCACCATGCCAATGCCGGAATTGAAGGTCTTGAGCATCTCGGCCTCGGCCAGACCGCCGGTCTCGGCCAGCCATTTGAACACCGGCGGCAGATCCCAGGAATCGAGATCGATCTCGGCGCCCTGCCCCTCGTTCAGCACCCGTGGCAGATTTTCCGTCAGCCCGCCGCCGGTGATATGCGCCAGCGCATGCACGCCGCCCGCGCGCACCGCCGCCAGCGCCTGTTTGACATAGAGCCGCGTCGGCCGCAGCAGCGCCGCGCCCAGCGTGCCCTCGCCCCAGGGGCAATCGTCGTCCCAGCCCAGACCGGAGACCTCGACGATCTTGCGCACCAGGCTGTAGCCGTTGGAATGCACGCCGTCGCTGGCCAGGCCCAGCAACACATCGCCCGCTTTTACCCCCTCGGGCAAGGCCGTGCCACGCTCCATCGCGCCGACCGAGAAGCCGGCGAGATCGAAATCGCCTTCTGGATACATGCCGGGCATTTCCGCCGTCTCGCCGCCGATCAGCGCGCAGCTCGAAAGCGCGCAGCCCTCGGCGATGCCTTCGATGATCCGCGCGGCGGTTTCGGTCTCGAGCTTGCCGGTGGCGAAGTAGTCGAGGAAAAACAGCGGCTCGGCCCCCTGGCACACCAGATCGTTGACACACATGGCAACGAGGTCGATGCCAACGCCATCCACCTCGCCGGTGTCGATGGCAATGCGCAGCTTGGTGCCCACGCCGTCGGTGGCGCCGACAAGGATCGGATCTTCGTAGCCCGCGGCCTTGAGATCGAAGAGCGCGCCAAAACCGCCCAGCCCCGACATCACGCCGGGCCGCGCCGTGCGCTTGGCGGCGGGTTTGATCCGCTCGACAAGGGCATTGCCCGCATCGATATCCACACCGGCCTGGCTGTAGGTCAGCCCGCTCTTGCCCGTCTCAGCGCTCATCGCCCGCTCCGTCCTGTCACTTGGTCTGCGCCCGGTTAAAACATCGCGTCGACAGGCGCAATCTGAAAGCCTTGACCCTGCCGGCGTGGCTGGATACTCCAAGCGCAAGGCGGGCCTGTAGCTCAATTGGTTAGAGCAGAGCGCTCATAACGCTTTGGTTGCGGGTTCAAGTCCTGCCGGGCCTACCAAGCCGTCTTGCTGATGGACTTGCCTTCGCCGATCCCCTGCTGCTGCCATATTTGCTTTCGCGAGTGGCCTGAGTTGTCGTAACGTCAATCGCATGACGTGCACGATTTTTTCCCTTTTCTCCTCCTGATTGATATATTCATCCGCACCATCTCAAAGCGGTTTGCACGATGTTTGTCGTTTCATGAAACTCGCAATTATCCGCCAACGCCTGCCGTCCGTGGCGCCGACGCTGGCCACGGCAGCGGCGATCGAGGTCGGTCACCTTGGCAACTTTCAGTTGCCGATTCCGTTTCTGCTCTTGATCGCAAGCATGATGTACGCCGGCACCACCGGAGGCCGGATCGGCGGCATGCTGTCGGCGGCGATCTGTAGCGTGATGCTGCTGCACGGGCATGTCAGCGGCTTTGGACCGCAGATGATCATCGCCTCGCTACCGCTCACCCTGGCCTCGATCGCGATTTTCGCTACCATGGGCTATTTCGTCGGCCGCATCGCCGATCAACGCGATGCGCTGATGGAAAAACGCCTGGAGGCGCAGCGCCGCGACCAGGAACAGCCCCTGTTGCTGGCCGCCAAGGTCGCCGGGATGGGCTATTACATCTGGGACACCGTAAACGACCTGCCGGTGGTGGTCTCCGAACAGCACGCCCGCAATCACGGCGCCAGCGTCGAAGCCTTCCTGGCCACCGCGGCCTCTGTCGGGGGCGCAATCGGCCTGGTGCATCCAGACGACCGGCAGCGGGTGAAGGAAGGCTGCCGCGAGGTATTGAAAGGCGTGCCGGTGACGCTGGAATACCGTGTTCCCGTCGGCGACGAGACGCGATGGATCCGGGCCAGCGTGGAACCGCAGACAGACGACTGCGGCAATGTCGTACGAGAGGTCTGCGCCTCGCTCGACATTACCGAGCAAAAGACCAACGAACGCATTTTTGCCGAGGCGCAACGGCTTGATGCCGTCGGGCGTTTGACGGCTGGAATTGCCCATGACTTCAATAACATACTGACCGTTGTTACAGGAAACGTCGAACTGTGCCGCCTGGAGAGCGACAGCGCTGATCAACGCGAGCTCCTGACCCAGGCGCTTGACGCTACCGCCCGCGGGGCCAAGCTCACGAAACAGCTTCTGGCCTTTGGCCGCCGTTCCGTGCTGGCGCCAGAAGCGCTGGACGCCAATCGCGTGATCAACCGGCTGGATGGGCTGTTCCGGCGCACCCTGCCTTCGACGATCCGCGTTGAAACCCAGTTGGGGCGCGATCTGGGCCCGGTCAAGGCCGATCGCACCCAGCTCGAAAGCGCGCTGTTGAACCTTGCTATCAATGCGCGCGACGCCATGCCCGACGGCGGCGAGCTTATTGTGACAACCCGCAGCCAGACGATCACCGAGGCCGAGCCAACCGCGGGATTGGAGGCGGGCACCTATGTCGTCATTTCGGTCGCCGACACAGGAACCGGCATCTCGGAAACGGCGCTGGAGCGGGTGTTCGAACCGTTTTATACAACGAAGCCAATCGACAAGGGTTCGGGGCTCGGGCTGCCGATGGTCTATGGGTTCGTGATCCAATCCGGCGGCCATATCACGCTCAAGAGCCAGCCGGGGCATGGCACACAGGTCGAGATGTTCCTGCCCCGCGCCACCAGCGAGTTGGAAACCGCCCCTGACGACGCGCCTGCGCCCGCATCCGAGGCAGTTTCTTCTCCGGTCGATCTGCCTGAAATGGGCCTTCTGATCGAAGACCCCGCGGCCTGGCAAAAGACGGCACAGACCCGCCGGGCCCCACAATGAATCAGGCTGAGGCAATGCGTGAAGTTTGCCCGGCATCCCTATGAAATGAATACTACCTTGCCACCACGATGTCGGCCTGAAGCCCGCCAAGCCGCTCTGAGTGCCCCAGTCGCAGCACCCCGCCATGGGCGCGGGCGATATCGGTCGCAATGGCCAGCCCCAGCCCGACCCCGGGCGCCCGGTTCTGGTTGCGGGAACTGTCGAGCCGCACGAAGGCCCGCGTCGCCGACAGCCGCATGTCTTCGGGAATGCCCGGGCCGTCATCTTCGACCCGAATGCGCAAGGACGTCGCCGTCAAGCTCGCGCTCAACTCGCACTTCGTCCCGTAACGTGTTGCATTTTCGATGAGATTCTCCACTGCGCGCCGGATTGCAATCGGCCTCAGCGCGATCTGTCCCTCCCCCTCGATCTGGCCCAGGGTCACCGGTTTTTCCGCCCGCTGCGCATCCTCGACGATCCGTCGGATCAGCCGCATCGGATCGATCAGGTCCGGCGTGCTCTCTTCGGCATTGCCGCGCACGAAATCGAGGAATTCGTCCAGCATCCGCTCCATCTCGCGCACGTCGCGCTGAAGATCGGTCACCTCGTCGTCCTCCAGCATCGACAGCCCCAGCTTCAACCGCGTCAGCGGCGTGCGCAGATCGTGGCTGACCCCCGAGAGCAGCAGCGTGCGCTGTTCGATCTGCCGCTCGATCCGGGCGCGCATATCGAGAAAGGCATGCCCCGCCGCCCGCACCTCGACCGCGCCGGAAGGCGAATATGGCACCACCCGTCCGCGGCCGAAAGCCGAGGCCGCATCCGCCAGCCGGGTGATCGGCCGCAACTGGTTGCGCAGGTAGATATAGGCAATCGGCGTCATGATCAGGCTGAACAGGATCATGTTGAGAATCAATTGATGCGGGTTCGAGGCCGAGACCCCCTTGCGATCGAACCGCAGCTCCAGCACCCCCTGCGGCAGATCGATATAGACCAGCGTGTCGCGATCATTGGGCAGCGCGATGGCGGCGATCCCCTCGAGTTCGCTGCGCAATTCCCGGATCACCACCAGACCCGACAAATCGAACCAGCGGCGGGTGTCCTGCTCCGGCGCGATTTCCTGCCAGCTCAGCGTGTAATCCAGCGCCTCGGCCAGCGGCTGCATGGCCGCCGTCGCGGCATCGCGGCTGTCTCCGGTCTCGACCTGCGCCACGATCAGCCGTATCTCGTCGCGGACCGAACGGGTGAGCTGTTCGGTCACGCCTTCGAAGTGACGCTGAACAAAGATCACCGTCACCACCAGCTGCAAGGTCACCACCGGCAGCACCAGAATCAAGGCGGCGCGGCCATAGAGGCTGCGCGGCATATAACGTTTGAGCCATTCGAACGACATGGGTAAGGCTTAGCCGCACAATCCGCCGCATAGAAGGAAAACCCGCATGGCCGCCGAGGAAAACCCGCCCGTTCCGGGGCTTGCAGAGCCGCTTGCCCCCGGTCTGCTTCGCGTGCTTGCGCCCAATCCCTCGCCGATGACCTTCTGGGGCACCAACAGCTATCTGCTCGGCCGCCGCGAGATCGCGGTGATCGATCCCGGCCCCGACGATCCGGCGCATCTCGAGGCGCTTCTGCGCGCCTTGCCCGCCGGTGCGCGGGTCCGCCATATCATCGTCACCCATGCGCATCGCGATCATTCGCCCCTGGCCCGGCCGTTGGCCGAGGCCACCGGCGCGCCCGTTCATGCCTTCGGCCCCGCCACCTCCGGCCGCAGCGCCGTGATGGCCGCCCTGGCCGACAGCGGGCTGAGCGGCGGCGGCGAAGGCGTCGACCGCGGCTTTGTGCCGGATGAGATCCTGACCGACGGCGCCGGCCTCCGCACAAGCGAATGGGAGCTGACCGCGCTGCACACGCCCGGACACATGGGCAATCACATCTGCCTGGCCTGGGGCGACGCGCTGTTTTCCGGCGATCACGTGATGGGCTGGGCCTCGTCGCTGGTTTCGCCGCCCGATGGCGACCTGACCGATTTCATGGCTTCCTGCGCGCGGCTCGCCAGTCGCCACTGGCAGCGGTTCTACCCCGGCCACGGCGCCCCGATCGCCGATCCCGCCGGCCGGCTCGCCTGGCTGATATCGCACCGCCACGCCCGCGAGGCCGAAATCCTCGCCGCCCTGGCCGATGGCGCGTTGACCGCGACCGAGCTTGCCGCGCGGATATACCGCGACACCCCCGCCGCCCTGCTGCCCGCCGCCAGCCGCAATGTCTTTGCGCACCTCGTTGATCTGACCGGCAAAACCCGCGTGGCGCCGGAATCTGAGCTGGGCTTCGACGGTGGTTTCACCCTTTCCGCGGGGTCATGAATTTTTCTGCAATTTTCTGCCAAAACCCTCTGGACGCCCCCAACCGGCCTCGTTATATCACCCCTCGTGTTCCGGCGTAGCTCAGCGGTAGAGCAGTTGACTGTTAATCAATTGGTCGTAGGTTCGATCCCTACCGCCGGAGCCAAAATTCCCTAAGGGGTCGATTTCATTGGTTGAGCCCCGACCGGCGTCGGAGCGACAAGTGCACGTGCCCAGAATGGTGCACAGACCCGTGCACTCATCGGTACGCAAGCGCGACTCCCTGATGCCCTGGAACCCGTTCCGGAGCACATACCATGGCCGGAGCCGCACACCCCCCCTACTTCGAAAAACGCCCCTCGGGCAATTTCTATCTGCACTGCCTTCGGCAAGCCGCTCCGGCGACAGGTTGCGCAGCGGCCATTTGCCCGACACCTCGGCGATCCGCGTCCGCGTCGCGGCAGAGCAGCTGCTCGCAGTCACCAGCGCGCTTCCCTCGATGTCGGGCAGGCTGGCCGCGGCGGCTGCGCCCAGCAGGCC
This sequence comes from Marinovum algicola, assembly GCF_900109145.1. Classification (GTDB taxonomy): domain Bacteria; phylum Pseudomonadota; class Alphaproteobacteria; order Rhodobacterales; family Rhodobacteraceae; genus Marinovum; species Marinovum algicola. The sequence goes on along the minus strand of NZ_FNYY01000003.1, from coordinate 139,705 downwards.
TTCCTCCCGCAGGGCCTCGGGCAAGCCCATACCAAGGCCCGAGCCGCCGGTGACCAGCGGCATGCCCCGCGCCGCGGCCGATGGCGCGCAGGTCATCATCGCTCAGCGCGTCGATCACCGGATAGGGACAGCCCGGCTCCGCAAAGGCCGCGATGGCCGCCCGGATCGCGGCAGCGCCCTGCCGCACGGCCTGATGCGTGACACGTCCCGCCGCTTGGATGCTCTGTGCCGCCATCAACGTCATCAGCCGCGCCTCGCGCATCGGGTGAGCGGATGAACCGTCGGGCACGCCGATGATCTGCGCGACCCGCACGCCCGCCTTGACCCAGGTGTTGGCCAGATCGGTCGCGCCGGTGAAATCCTCGGCGATGGCGCCAAGGCAAACGGGCATTTCGATGCCTCCTATCCGGCGGCCAGATCTTTGGCGGCGACGCATTCGAGCAGTGCGTCGGTCATGGCACGGGTGCCCATGTCGCCGCCGAATTCCATCGGACGCAGGCGGTTGGCCGCAAACCCCGCATCGACCGCGCCTTCAATCAACGTGGCGGCGCGGGCATATGATGCGTCGTTTGATTTCTCGGCCAGGTAATCCAACATCAGCGCCCCCGAGAGTACGGCGGCCAGCGGGTTGGCCTTGTCCTGCCCGATGATGTCGGGCGCCGAGCCATGGGCCGGCTGGAACAACCCGGTCTCGTCGCCGATCTCGGCGCAGGCGGCCATGCCCATCCCTCCGACCAGCCCGCCGGCGAGATCGGACAGGATGTCGCCGAACATATTCTCCATCACCAGCACATCGGCCTCCCAAGGCGCTCGGACGAGGTGAAGCGCCTGCGCGTCGACATATTGATAACCGGTCGGAATATGCGGAAACTCCGGCGCAATCTCGTCAAAGATCTTTCGGAAGAAGGCCATCGAAGCAAAAACGTTTGCCTTGTCGACACAGGTGACGCGCCCGGGCTTGCCGCGCTCTTTCCGCTTTTCGGCGAGGCGAAAGGCAAATCGGTGCAGCTTCTCGGTCGTCGCGCGGGTAATGCGCAGGGTATCGCGCACCTCCTCGTCGCCGCGAATGTCGCTGCGGCCATGGGCGGCGGCGGAATAGAACAGCCCTTCGGTGGATTCGCGCAGGATCACCATGTCGATCCCGGCGGCACGCGGATCGGCCAGCCTTTGCGGCGCATTGGGATAGGCCTTGACCGGGCGCACCCCGGCATAAAGCCCGAAGCGGTCGCGCAGGCGCAGGTGGGGGCTGATTTCGGTGCCGTCCGCATGGCGGACCGACGGCAGGCCGATGGCGCCAAGAAAGATCGCATCGGCGGCCCCGGCGCGGGCTTCGCCGTCCGGCTCAATGTCCTGGCCGCTCTCGGCAAAGCACCCTGCCCCGGCGCGGATTTCGTCATATTCCAGCGGCTGCGCGCCGGCCCGCGCCAGGGCGGCATCCACCACCTCGACGGTGGCGTCGGACACATCAATACCTATGCCATCGCCCTTGATAAGGGCGATTTTCAATGTCGTTCCCATGTATAGTGCTCCAGTGTCGTCCGACCGTCAGAGATTTGCGAGCCGGTAGTTTTCCAGGATTGCCAATAGCTCCTGCGCGGCGCGCTGTCGGTGCTGTCGGAAGGCGGTGCGCGCGGCATCGGGGTCGCCGGCGCGGATATGTTCAAGGATGGCACGATGATCGGCGGTGGATTTCTCGGGCAGGTGGCGCATGCGCAGCGTCACCATCCGGGCCCGGTGCGCCTGGTCGTTGAGCAGGCCGATGTATTCCATCAGCCGCCGGTTGCCGTGCAGTTCCAGCAGAAGATGGTGAAACCGGTCGTCCGCCTCGGCCCATACATCGAGATCCCTGGCTTCCAGCGCCGCCTCCATTTCGGCGGTCGCCTCTTCCAGCGGCTTCAGCGCCGCCTCTGTCGGCCTGCGCCCGGCCAGCGCCGCCGCCGCCTCCGGCTCCATCGCTGTCAGGATCTCGTAGATTTCGGCCATGTCGGAGGCCTGAATCGGCAGCACCCGTGCACCGCGCCGCGGGATCAACTCCACCAGCCCCTCGATCTCGAGCCGGATCAGCGCCTCGCGCACCGGCGTGCGACTCATCCCCAACCGCAGGGCAATCTCCGGTTCCGGCACCTGATAACCGGGCGGCATCCGGGCGGAGCGGATCTCTTGCTTGATCTGCGTGTATGCGTCGCTGACCCGTGTCGGTTTTGACGATTGCGCCATGGTGCCTCTCCTTCGCTGACTCACTGCTAACTTATATTGGCATACGTCGTCAAATAAAATAATGCATACATTGACGCGTTCGTCGAAAAATGCTTTGTAGTCGAAACCGGCCCGACTCGCTCTGTGCAGTCGCTGCCCGGAGCAAATGAGAGGCCTGGCATCGGGCCGGAGGAGGAAAGACATGACACAGAAATTCATCATCGCCGCCATTGCCGGCCTGCTGGCCAGCGGTGCGGCGGCGCAGCAGAACCTTCAGGTCCAGACCTCGACCCAGTCGGGCGGCTTTTCCTTTGGCTACATGAATGACAACTGGACGCAGAAGCTGCCCGAGATGACCAACGGCGAATTGACCGTGGAATTCCTGCCCATCGGATCGGTCATGCCGCGAAACGAAACACCCGATGGCGTGGCCGCCGGTGTGCTGTCGGGCGATCTGACCTCGATTGCCTATTTCTCGGGCCGCAACCCGGCCTTTGCCATTCTGGGCGACCTGATCGCCGGCTACGACACGCCGCAGCAGGTACAGCAGTTCTGCCGCGAAGGCGGCGGTGCCGAGGCGCTGCAAGAGCTCTGGAATGCCACCCTGCCCGGCCTGATCCATGTCGTCGGGTGTGGCGCGGTATCGAAAGAAGCGCTGGTCTCGACCGTTCCGATCCGGTCCATCGAGGATCTTCAGGGCCTCAAGATCCGCTCGCCCGAGGGCCTCGCCGCCACCGTTTTCCGCAAGGCCGGTGCCAGCCCGTCGAACATCCCCTTTGCCGAGGTGTTCACCTCGCTGGAAAAGGGCGTGGTCGATGCCGCCGATGCGTCGGCTTACGTCAACAACGACCAGAACGGTTTTCACCAGATCGCGCCCTACCCGCTCTATCCCGGCATCCACTCGATGGCGGTGCACCAGTTCACCATCAACAAACGGCTCTGGGACGGGCTGAGCCCGGAGGCGCAGGCCGGGCTTGAGAAATGGTATTACGCCGCCTACGCCGATCTTCTGGCCGCGCTCGATGCCGAGGACAAGTCGCTTGTCGAACGCGACAAAGCCGACCCCGAAATCGAGGTGATCGACTGGGCGCAGGAAGACCGCGACGCCTTTCGCGCGGTGGCGGTGGAAGCCTGGGAAGAGACCGCCGCAAAATCGCCCGAGGCCAGCGCCGCGCTCGATGCGCATCTGGCCTTCATGACAAAGATCGGGCTCCTGAACTGATCCGACGCCCCAAGGCGGACGGCCCGGACCAACGGGCCGTTCGCCCCAGCATGCAAAGGAGGCATGACCCGATGAGACAGCGCTTCGTTACCGCCGTCGGCAAGTTCAGCGTCTTTCTGGGCAAGGCCTGCGGGCCGTTTTACATCGCCGCGATCGCCCTGTCGGTCTGGGAGGTCTTCACCCGCTATGCGCTGGACGCGCCCACCGTCTGGACCACCGAAGTGGTGATGGCGCTGTGCGCCACTGCCTGGATGATCTCGGCCGCCGCCGTGACCCAGCAGCACCGGCATATCACCGTCACGGTGATGGAGATCGTGGTCGGCCACAAGACCTGGACGCGGATGCGCCGGGTGGCGATGGCGGTCAGCCTGCTGGCGGTGGTTGGCCTGCTATGGGCCAACTGGCAGCCCTTCCTGCGCGCCACCGCGCATCTCGAGCGCTCCGGCAGCGCCTTCAACCCGCCCCTGCCGACCTACCTGAAGGTCATGATCGTCTTTGCGCTGATCACCTATGCCCTTCAGATCCTTGCCAACCTTCTGGACCGAAAACGCCAGACACACGACCACGGTACAGGCCACATGGATCTGACCGTGGACATGAAGGACTGACCCTATGGGCATCGAAATCATCACGCTCCTGATCATCGCGAGCCTGTTCTTCCTGATGGCGGTGGGCGTCCCTCTGGGTGCCTCGACGCTGCTGGTCTCGCTCACCGCCGCGCTGTTGAAATTCGGCGCGCCGGGGCTGATCCTGGTCAGTTCCAACGTTGTCCATGTGTTCGAGAAATACACGTTGGTCGCGGTGCCGTTCTTTGTCTTCATGGCCAATATTCTCGAACGCGGCGGTGTGGCGCGCGAGCTTTTCACCTCGATGGCCATTCTCGGCGGCCGGATGCGTGGCGGCGTGGCGGTGCAGACCGTCTTTGTCTCGGTCATCCTGGCGGCCATGTCGGGCATCGTCGGCGGCGAGATCGTGCTTCTGGGTCTGATTGCCCTGCCGCAGATGTTCCGGCTGGGCTATGACCGCAAGCTGTCGATCGGCACCATTGCCGCCTCCGGCTCCCTGGCCACGCTGATCCCGCCGTCAGTGGTGCTGATCGTCTATGGCTCCGAGGCCGGCGTTTCGGTCAAGGACCTGTTCTCGGCCGGTTTCCTGCCCGGCTTTCTGCTGGCGGGGCTCTATATCGCCTATATCCTGATCCGCACCCGGCTGAACCCGGCGCTGGCGCCGGCCTATGATGCGCCCGAGGCACAGCTGCCCTTCACCCAGCGATTGCGCTACATGACCGGGCTGATCCTGCCCTTCATCCTGATCGGCGGTGTGCTGGGCTCGATCTATACCGGCGTCGCCACCGTCACCGAGGCCGCCGCGCTTGGCGCCACCGGGGCCGTGGTCCTGGCCGTGCTGCGGCGCGAGCTGACCTGGGCGGGCCTGCGCGACGGGCTGTGGAGCACCACGATCACCACCGGCTCCATCGTCTGGCTGGTGGTCGGCGCGGTGAGCCTCGTGGGGATCTACAATCTTCTGGGCGGCACCGCCTTTCTCAAGGGAATGCTGACCGGCATGGACGTGGCGCCGATCGTGGTGATCCTGATCATGATGGGGATCATCATGCTGCTGGGCACCTTCATGGACTGGATCGCCATCGTCTTCATCACCGTGCCGGTGTTTGCCCCGGTGGTGGTGGAACTGGGCTACGATCCGGTCTGGTTCGGCATCCTGTTTGCCATGAACATCCAGATCTACATGCTGAGCCCTCCTTTCGGCCCGGCCTGTTTCTACCTGAAATCGGTGGCGCCCAAGGACGTGACGCTGCAAGAGATCTTCCTCGCCGTGCTGCCCTTCATCGGATTGCAGCTGATCGGGCTGACCCTCGTCCTGATCTTCCCGCAAATCGCCCTTTGGCTTCCGAGCCTGAGCCACTGACAATTTCGGAAAGGACCACTCATGCAGACCTCCGATGACAATGACGACCTGCCGGTTTACGACTTTGGCTGGTGGCCGGAAGTGGCCGGGGCGGTTGGGGTCGCGGCGCTGATCACCTTCCTGATTTCCTTTGCCACCGGCATCATGTAGGTCAGACTGCCCGGCTCAGCTCGGCTGACCGGGCAGTATTGCATTTTACATGCGCCGCGCCGTGCGCCCTAGAACATGGTGTCGGGCAGCAGCATGCTGATCACCGGAACATAGGTCAGGATCAGCAGGGCGAGCAGCATCAGAAGGATCGTCGGCAGCGTGGCGCGGAATACCTCGCCGAGCTTCATGTTGGCCACACCCATGGCAACGAAGAGGTTCAGCCCCACCGGCGGCGTCAGCATGCCGACCGACAGGTTGACCAGCATGATCACCCCGAAATGGATCGGGTCCACGCCGACCTGTTGCGCGATGGGCATCATCAACGGCCCCAGGATGATGATCGCCGAGGCGCTGTCGAGGAAACAGCCGGCGACCAGCAGGATCAGATTGAACAGCGCCATGACGACGAAGCCGTTGCTGGTGTCGCTGAGAATGTAGCCGGCCAGCTGCGCCGGCGTGCCGGAACTGGCAAGCAGCCAGGAAAAGGCCGAGGCGCCGGCGGTGATCAGCAGCAGCGGGCCCGAAATCAGCCCGGTGTTGCGCAGCACCGTAAGCGTTTCGCGCAGCGAAATGCTGCGATAGATCACCGCCCCGACCAGCCAGCCATAAAGGCAAGCAGCGGCGGCGCTTTCGGTCGGGGTGAACACGCCGGAATAGATGCCACCCAGCAGGATCACCGGCAGGCCCAACCCCCAGGCCGCGCTCTTGAGGGCACCGAGAATGCCGGCAAGCGTCGGCATGGCATCGCGCGGATATCCCTTGCGCGCCGAGTACCAGCTTGCATAGGCGATCAGGATGCCGCCGATCAGGATCGCCGGCAACAGCCCCGCCGCAAAGAGCTTGCCCACCGAGGTGCCGGTGACCGAGCCATAGATGATCAGCGCGATCGAGGGCGGCACGATCGGGCCGAGGGTGCCGGCCGTGGTGATCAGCCCGATCGAGAAATACTTGTCATAGCCGGCCTTGACCATGGCCGGATAGAGGATCGACCCGATGGCGATGACCGTCGCCGGACTCGAGCCCGAGATCGATCCGAACATCAGACAGGCCACCACCGCCGCCGCCGCCAGGCCGCCGGGCAGCCAGCCGACGATGGCACGGGCCAGGTTGATCAGCCGGTCCGAGAGCCCGCCGATCCGCATCAGTTCCGCCGCGAGGATGAAGAACGGGATCGACATGAGCGAAAAGTTGTTCATGCCCGAGAACATGCGCATCGGCACAAGCACCGGGTCCAATCCGCCCCAGAAATAGAAGGCCGCCGCCACCGCAAGCGCGAGCGCCGCAAAGATCGGCAGGCCGAAGATGAGAAAGGCGAAGAAGACGGGGACTAGAGCGCCAACCATAGGGAATCCTCAGCTCGTTTTGATGTCGACCTGGGGCGGTGCATAGCTGCGCCCCGCCACAAGGTCTTGCAGCACCAGAAGATATCTCAGCACCATGAAGCCGCCGGAAATCGGGATGACGCTGTAGATGTAGCCCACCGGAATGCGCAGCGCCGGCGAAAGCTGGCCCATGCGCGACGTGTTGACCACCAGCTTGCCGCCGTACCAGATCAGCACCCCGGCAAAGATCAGACCGAGGCAGGTGGCCCCGATCTGAAGAAGGGTCGTCGCCCGGGGCGAGACAAAGGCATAAAGCGCCTCGACGCTGATATGCGAGGCATAGCGCACCCCCATGCCCATGGTCAGAAAGCTCATGGTGATCAGCGAATAGAGGATGACCTCTTCCGACCAGTAGAGCGAGTTGTTGAACACGTAGCGTGCAATGACCTGGGCAATGGCGACCAGGGTCGCGGTCATGATCAATCCCGTGACGAGCGTGTTCTCGATCAGGTCGACTATCCGATTTAACCAGGTGATCATGTCCGCACCCCTCGCTTTGCTTATTCGCCTTTGGCGGTGGCGATCGCCTTGTCCATCAGGGCGGGCGTCACCTTGTCACGGAACTCGTCATAGATCGGCTGCGAGGCTTCGACAAAGGCGGCCTTGCCTTCGGGCGAAAGCTCCTGGATCTCGATCTGGTCCTTGATCATGTCGATGATCTTGGCCTCGTCCTCATCGGTGAAGATGCGGGCGGCATCACGGCCGACGATCATCGCATCGCTGATCACGGTCTGAAGGTCTTCGGGCAGGCTGTCCCAGGCCTGCTTGTTCATCACCGCCGCATAGGTGTGATAGGCGTGCCGGGTCAGGGTCATGTAGTCCTGAACCTCGTAGAATTTCATCGACGCGATATTGGCCAGCGGGTTTTCCTGCCCTTCGACCACGCCCTGTTGCAGCCCGTTGTAGACCTCGACATAGGCCATGGCCGTCGGATTGGCGCCATAGGCGCGATAGGTGGCCAGGATGGTCGGCGCCTGAAGCGTGCGCATCTTGATCCCCGAAAGATCGTCGGGGCTGGAAATCGGGCGGATGTTGTTCGTCATGTTGCGGAAGCCCGCGCCCCACATGGCGATGCCGTGCAGATTGTTCTTGCCCAGCGTGCCCAGCAGCTCGGTGCCGACCTCGCCGTCCAGAACCCGCTTCATCGCCGCGTCGTCGCTCAGCAGGAACGGCAGATCGAAGAGGTACATCTGTTCGTTGAAGTTGGCGAGGTTGCCGGTCGGCGGGATGGCGATATGGACAAGGCCCATCTGGGTCTGCTCGATGATCTCGACGTCACCCCCCAGCTGCGCGGCGGGGCGGATGTTGATGGCGATCCGGCCGTCCGAGTTCTTTTCGACCTCGTCCTTGAAGACAACGGCGGCACGGGCGTTCGGCGTGTCCTCGGTCAGGACATGCGCAAAGGTGAAGGTGTATTCCGCCGCATGGGCGGCGCCGGCAAGCGCGGTGCCCAGCGCCAGAACGATGGCTTTGCTAAACAGTTTCATGGGGTCTCCTGTTGGTGAGTGGTGGGTTATTGGTGGTATTCGAAAGCGGCGCGGCCCCCAGCATCTCGGGGCCCGAACCGATGACGCGCTCGACCGCGACGGCCGCGGCCAGCAGCCGGGCCTCCTGCATCGGCGGCGCAATGATCTGCAATCCCGAGGGGATGCCATGCGCGTCGAGCCCGGTCGGCAAGGTCACGGCGCACCAGCCAAAGAGATTGACCAGCGCAGTATTGCGCAGCGCCATCATGTTGGCCCGGCGATAGGTTTCCCCATCCGCCAGATCGGCCAGCCTGGGCGCGGTGATCGGCACCGTGGGCGACACAAGGACATCCACAATGTCGAAGACCTCTGCCGCTTTCCGGCCGCAGTGTGCCAGACTGGCCGCGCGTTGCAGGTACTCCGCCGCCGAGACATCGTCCGCCGCCTGGACCCGTGCCATGACCGTCGGGTCGAGCCGCGCGATCCGCTCCGGAAAGTTCCGGTCGAGAAAGGCGCGCAGCTCCGGCGCGGCAAGCCCGCCGGCACGGAAAATCGCCAGCACCTCGTCGACGCAGGCCAAGGTGACCTGGGTCAGGGACGCGCCTGATTTTTCGAGCATTTGCAGCGCCGCCCGGGTGTTTTCGGCAATCGAGGGGTCGATATCGTCCCAGACGGTGTTCTGGATGACGCCGATGCGCAGCCCGGTGACCGCGCCATTGGCGGGAACTTCCGGGCGCTGCGGATCGATCGCGGCAAAGGCAAAGGCGAGATCGGCAATGCTGCGCGCCAGAAGCCCCGGCGTGTCGAGCGAGGGAGACAGCGGAACGATCCCGTCCAGCGACCAGCGGCCATGGGTGATCTTCAAGGCGGTCTGACCGGTCAGCGCCGCCGGAATACGGACCGACCCTGCGGTATCCGTGCCCAGGGCCAGGAGCGCCGAGCCCTGTGCCAGCGAGACGCCGGCCCCGGCGCTCGATCCGCCCGGCGCGCGCGGCGCATCGGGCGCCGACCAGGGGTTGACCGGCGTGCCGGCATGGGGGTTCGTGCCCAGGCCGCCAAAGGCAAATTCGACCGTATGCGTCTTGCCGGTGACGATCCCCGATTGCGCCAGAACCGCTCCGACCACCGGACCCGAGACTTCCCGATCCGCCGGAAAGGCCGCGTCGGTGCCCGCGTAGGTCGGCAGGCCCGGCACGCCGAACAGGTCCTTGACCGATACCGGCACCCCCATCAGGGGCCCGAGATCAATGCCGGTGGCCAGCAGCGTATCGACCGCACCGGCCTGTTTGCGCGCCCGGTCGCCGCACCAGGTGCGATAGGCATTGAGATGCGGCTCGGTCGCGTCATGCCGGGCCGTCGCCTGCAGCAAGAGGTCGGACGATCTGAGCGTGCCGTCGCGCAGCTTGGCCGCGATTTCAGCCAGGGATCTTGTCTGTGAATTTGCGCTCACCGGCGTGGCTCCTTCCGTCCTCCGATTCTGGGATGACCATATGAGCTAATCCGATCCGCACTATAGCCGTGATTTGCACCCGGCCCCGGGGATGGCCCGGCCACGAAAATCACGATGTGCACATACCCATTTGTTTTTGCTGCGTTATTCACAACGAAAGCACGGAAAATTCGGGCGATGCGTTGCCGATAGGGCAACAAAGCGTTGACCTCACAGCACGCCGCAACGCTTTCAAAATGCCTAGTTTGCACGCGACAGCAGCGTTCAAACTGGAGACACATGATGCCGCACACCACCGAAGCCCGCCTGAACGAAATGGGGATTATCCTGCCGCGCCGGCCCAAGCCGATTGGCAATTACCTGCCCGGCGTCGTCGTCGGAAATATCCTCTATACCTCCGGCACTCTGGGAACCCAGCCGGATGAAAACGACAATGACGTGCTGCCCCATGTGGGCAAGGTCGGCTCTGACCTGACCATCGAGGAAGGATATGCCTCGGCCCGGCTGATGGCGATCAATCACCTGGCGATGATGAAGGCGGTTCTGGGCGATCTCGACCGGGTCAAGCGCATCGTGAAGATGATCGGCTATATCTCCTGCGCCCCCGGCTTCACCGAGCCGCATCGGGTGCTGAACGGCGCATCGGACCTTTTTGTCGCGCTATGGGGCGAGGAAAACGGAAAACACGCCCGCGCTGCGCTGACCCAGCACGAGCTTGGCCTGAACGCCCCGGTCGAGGCCGACATCACGATCGAACTTCACGCCTGAGCCCCGCGCAGACGTTTCAATATCCTGGCGTCCAGTTTCTCGCTTTTCGGGAAATTGGACACCAGCGCATTGATAAAGGCCTCGCAGGCCGGTGATCGGCGCTGGTCGCGGCGCACGATGGCATAGATGAACCGGTGGTCGAAATCCTTGCAGTCGAGGTTCAGCGGCACCAGTTCGCCGGCCTCGACCTCGCGCAGGGCGGCCTGCAAGGGCACATAGACAATCGACGTCGTGCGGACGGCGTGCCGGATCAGGAAATGCAGCTGATCCGCCACCATGATCGGTTTCGGGCGCGCCGCGATCTTGCGAAAGGCGCGGTTGATCAGGTGATGAATGCCGAAACTGTCATCGGGCAGCACGCAGGCCGCCTCGACCAGATCGCCCAGGTGCAGCCGCCGCCCGTCGGCCAGCGGATGCAATGGCGGCGCCAGCGCCAGCAGCGGCTGCTGCCACTGCCCGACAATCTCGATCATCGGGTGCGTAAAATGGTCGTAGACAAAGCCGACCTGGCAAAGATGCTGTTCCAGCGCCTCCAATACCCGCTCGCGCCCGCGGATCCGTACCCGGAAATCGATTGCCGGAAACTTCTGGCGAAACGCCTGGATCTGTTCCGAGAGGAAGGGATCGGAGATCCCCTCGACGGTGGCGATCGAGACGCTGCCGGCCTTCAGCTTCAGCAGGTCCGAGATTTCGCCCTTGACCAGATCCACCTGGTCAAAGATTGCCGCGAAATGCTCGGCCGCGACCTTGCCGGCCTCGGTCAGCTCGACCCCATTGGCGCGCCGCTCCACCAGCTGGCCATCGAATTCGCGCTCGAGCTTGGCCAATTGCCGGCTGATCGCCGACGGCGAAACATGCAGCCGATCGGCCGCAAGCCGGATCGACCCCAGCCGAACGACCTCGAGAAAATACCGACATGCCGTCAGATTGACCATCGCTGCATCGCCTTGCCTGTTCCAACCCTTCGCGGTGCCGCCTTTGCCCCGGGCGTCATGCTAGATGCTGTCCTTGACCCGATCCCAGGTCTTTTTGAGGTGGCTCGCCATGGACTCGCCGAGGCGCGGCCCGTCCCTGTCCTTCAGCGCGCGCACCATGTCCTCGTGATCGGCGACCGCGCCGGACCAGGAATCGGGTTTCTGATTGCCGATGTAACGAATCCGCTTGAGCCGGGCCTGGATGTTGGCCTGCATCTCCACCAGCGTTTCGTTCTTCGACAATTCCGCCAGCCGCGCGTGAAATTCCTGGTTCAGCTTGTAATAGGGCAACCGCTCGCCGGTGCGGTAACATTCCATCATCCGGTTATGAAGTTCTATCAGGGCCGAGATTTCCGGATCGCTCGCCCGTTCACAGGCCAGTTCGCCAGCCAGCTTTTCGAGATTGCCCAGCACCTCGAGCATGGAAAACACGTCATCCGGCGTCAGCTTGCGCACGATACTGCCTTTCGAGGGCCGCACGATCACCAGCCCCTCGGCGGCAAGCGTGCGCAACGCCTCGCGGAACGGTGTGCGAGAGACCCCCAGCTCGTCGATGAGACGCGCCTCGTCGATTCGGCTCCCCGGCTCCAATGTTCCTTCAATAATCAGATCGCGCACCTTGCTCACGACCTGGTCATGGAGAGAGCGATTGGTGATGGCAAGCGAGGAACCCATCCACTAGTCCTTTGATTCAACTGCAATATTCGCGGCAATTTGCGGCAGATTCATATTATCCAAAAAAAACCTGTTCGTCCATACTTGCGACATGTATACAAAATACATTGGACGGATATGCGATTTGCTGTCCGCAAGGGAGAGGAGACCAATCAATGAAAATTCTCAGAACCGGCATGACTGCCAGCCTGATGGCCTGTGTTGCGGCGCTGGCCGGCGCCCCGGTGGCCGCCGAGACCTATATCGTCGCGGTGGGTGCCGCCTCGAACAGCCTTCAGGGGCGCAGCGCCGCCAAGTTCGCCGAAGACCTCCGGGCCGAGCTCGGGGATGCCCATAGTGTCGAATTCTATGCCGACGGCCAGCTTGGCGATGAAAAGGAGCTGATGCAGAAGCTGCGGCTGGGCACAGTGCAGTTCACACTGGTCTCTTCGATCATGACCAACGTCGCGCCGGAATTCGCCCTGTTCGACATGCCGTTCCTGGTGCAGGACCGCACGCATCTCAAGGCGATCGATGCCGAAATCGTGCAGAAACAGCTTGCGCCCAAGGCCGAAGACGCCGGGCTCAAGGTGCTGTCGACCTGGGAAAACGGCTTCCGCCAGATCACCAACAACTCGCGCCCGATCAACACGCCGGCCGATCTCGACGGGCTGAAGATCCGCACGCCGTCCTCGGAATGGCGGGTTGCCATGTTCAAGGAATGGGGTGCAAACCCGACGCCGATGTCGTTTTCCGAGGTATTCGTCGCCTTGCAGACCGGCACGATGGACGGCCAGGAAAACCCGCTGACCAACATCACCGGGGCGAATTTCCAGGAGGTGCAGAAACACCTGAGCCTGACCGGCCACGTTTATTCGCCAACCTATCTGACCACCGGGCTTCAAACGTGGAACGCCCTGCCCGACGACGTGAAATCCGCCGTCAGCAGCGTTGCCGCCACAGTGCAGGACTGGTCTCTGGCCCAGGGTGAGGCCGCCGACAATGCCCTGGTCGACAAGGTCAAGGAAGCCGGCATGGAGGTCAATGTTGCGGACAAGAAAGCCTTTATCGCGGCCTCGGCGCCGATCTACGAGGCCTTTGCCAACAAGGTCGAGGGCGGTGCCGAACTGGTGAACAGCGCCCAGGCTCTGGCCAACTGATCAACCGCAACAGCGTCGGCCGGGTTCCCCCGGCCGGCGGCTTTTGACTTGAGGGGAATTTGCGCGATGGTCGCGAAATTCGAAAAGGTGATCCTCTGGATCATCGAAACTATCTGCCTGGCCCTGCTCGTCACGCTGGCCGTGGCGGTGATCTATTCCACCACCATGCGGTATCTCGGGTCGTCGCCGTCCTGGTATGACGAGATCGCCAGCGTTCTCCTGGCCTGGCTGACCTATTTCGGCGCGACCTATGCGCTGTTCCTGCGCCACCACATGAGCTTTGGCGGCATTGTCGCCGCGCTGCCGAAACGGGCCGCCGTAGCCCTGGCGCTGCTGTCCGAGGTGCTGGTGATCGGCTTTTTCTCGGTGGTCGCCTGGTACGGCAATGCGGTTCTGGCGGTGGCGAAGTGGGATTCGCTGCTCTCGATCCGCTGGATGACGCTCGACATCGTGCAATCGGTGATTCCGATCACCGCTGTGCTGATGATCCTCGGCACCCTGCTGACCATGCCGCGCGCGCTGCGCTTTGCCGCCTCGGGGATCGATGCCGAACACGCCGAGATTGAACAGGCCATCGCCGAGGCCGAACGCGAAAACGAGAAAATGTCCGGAAAGGACACGACGAAATGATCCTTCTTGCCACCACGGTTTCGCTGATCGGGCTGATCCTGATCAACGTGCCGATTGCCGTTGCCATCGGCATTGTCGCCCTGGGCGGCCTCCTGCTCACCCCCGGCGGCGCCACGCTGTATGACATGGCCATCGCGCTCTACTCCGGCACAACGTCGTTTCCGCTGATCGCCATTCCGCTGTTCATCCTCGCGGGCAACCTGATGAACACCTCGGGCATTTCCGTGCGCCTGATCAACTTCGTCACCGCGCTGATCGGCTTTGTCCGCGGCGGGCTGGGCATGGTGAACATCGGCGTCTCGATGGTCTTTGCCGAGATCTCGGGCTCGGCCGTCGCCGATGTGGCCGCCACCGGCACCGTTCTGATCCCCGAGATGAAGAAACGCGGCTATTCCCGCACCCTGGCCGCGGCCATCACCTCGTCCTCGGCCTCGCTCGCGATCATCATCCCGCCGTCGATCCCGATGATCCTCTACGGCGCGATCGCCGAGACCTCGGTGCTCAAGCTCTTCATCGCCGGTGTCGTGCCGGGTGTGCTGGGCGGCGTGTTGTTGATGACCGTCACCTACATCATGGCCGTGCGCTACGACCTGCCCCGCGCCGAAGGGTTCGACCTCGGCCACGTCTGGCGCTCGTTCAAAGAGGCGCTCTGGGCGCTGATGATGCCGGTCATCATCCTGGGCGGTATCTTTTCCGGCCTAGTGACGGCGACCGAAGGCGCCGGGCTGGCGGTGTTGGCGGCGCTGGTGATCGGCATCTTCATCTACCGCGATCTGGATGTGTCGCGCCTGCGCAAGGTGATGCTCGAAGGGGTCAGCCAGACCGGCGTGGTCATGTTGCTGGTCGCCACCTCGGCCGCGCTGGGGCTGTTTCTGACCCAGGCGCAGGTGCCGCAGCAACTGGCGCAGCAGATCACCGAACTGACCACCAATCCGCTGATCGTGCTGGCGCTTCTGAACCTGCTGCTGCTGGTGCTGGGCATGTTTCTGCACGGAGCCGCGGCAATCATCCTGGTGGTGCCGGTGGTCATGCCGCTGGTCAATGCAGTGGGCATCGATCCGATCCACTTCGGCATCATGGTGACGCTCAACCTCGCCATCGGACAACAGACGCCGCCCGTGGCCTCGGTGCTGATCACATCGTGCTCGATCGCCAAGGCGGGCATCTGGGAAACCTCGCGCACCAATCTGCCCTTCATCGGCGTGCTCGCCTTCATCCTTCTGCTGGTCACCTATGTGCCGCAGGTGTCACTCGCTCTTACGGGGTTCATTCAATGACCGATCCGAAACCACGCATCGCCATCATTCCCGGCGACCCCTCGGGCATCGGGCCGGAACTGATCGCCCGCTTGCTGAACGAGGACGGCGTGCGCACGGCCGCCGAGATCCTGCTGATCGGCGATGCCCATGTCTGGCAACAAGGCGCCGAACAGGCAGGGCTTCCGCTGGATCTGATCGAAACCGGCGAGACCGAGATCGGCTCGCAGGAGGGGCTGGCCTGGCTGCCGATGCAAACCATCACACCCGACGAGGTGCGGATTGCCGAGGTGACGCAAGCGGGCGGAAGATGCAGCCTGCGCTGTCTCGACAAGGCGCTCGATCTGGCGCTGGCAAACAAGGTCGACGGCGTGCTTTTCGGCCCCTTCAACAAGGCGGCGCTGACCAGCGCCGGCCTCGACGCCGAGGATGAGCACCGCTACATGGCGCGCTACATCGGGTTTGACGGATATCACAGCGAAATCAACGTGTTGGGGGATCTGATGACCACCCGCGTCACCAGCCACATTGGCCTGCGCGACGTGGCCGAGCGGATCACCACCGAAGCGGTGGAAAAGGCCATCGGCCTGGCCGAAGACACGCTGAAACGCGCCGGCAACACCCGGCCGCATATCGCCGTGGCCGCGCTCAACCCCCACGCCGGCGACAATGGCAAATTCGGTCGCGAGGAGATCGACGTCCTGCAACCCGCGATCGACGCCGCCCGGGCCCGGCAGAAAAATGTCACCGGCCCCTGGCCCTCGGACACGGTATTCCTCAAGGCGCAACGCGGCGAGGTCGATGCCGTGGTCACCATGTACCACGACCAGGGACAGATCGCGATCAAGCTGATGGGGTTCGATCGGGGCGTGACCGTGGCGGGCGGCTTGCCGATCCCGGTGGCCACGCCGGCCCATGGCACCGCCTTCGACATCGCTGGCCAGCGGCAGGCCAATGTCGGCGCGACGCTGCAAGCCTTCAACCTGCTCACCCGCATGGCACGCAACCACCGCGCCGCACGCGCCGCGGCGTGACCTTCAAATCGGAAAAGGCCGGCACATCCTGGCCGGCCTTTTCCATGGTTTCTTGATTCAGGGCGGTCGCGCGCCCCTGGTCGTCAGATCAGCTTGACCTGCGTGCCCACCGGCGCCCGGTCATAGACCTCTTCGATCTGCGGATTGTAGAGCCCGATGCAGCCGCTGGAGGAGCGCCGCCCGATCTTGCGCGTATCCTGGGTGCCGTGGATGCGGTAATAGGTCCAGGACAGGTACAGCGCCCGCGTGCCCAGCGGGTTGCGCGGATCGCCGCCCTTGACATAGGCCGGCAGCGTCGGGTCGCGCTCGCGCATCGAGGGCGTCGGGCCCCAGCCCGGCATTTCCTTTTTCTCGATCACCTCGGTATAGCCGCGCTTGGTCAGTTCTTCCGAGATCGGCACCGAGGTGGGATAAATCCGCACCTCACCGTCCGACGTCCAATGTTGCAGCATCCGCGAATTGGTGTCGGCGATAATGATGCCCTTGCCCAGCCGGTCGAAATGATCGCGCCAGTCATGGGTCTGGAACGACGAGATATTGCGGCGCACGCCATCCGCCTGCCCCGCCGCCTGCGCGCGCAGCACCGCAGGCGCCGCGATCAGCGCCGCCGCGCCGGCGATTACCCCGCGCCGGTTCCAGGTGTTCGAGCCGTTTGAGGACATCATTCTGCTCCTTGCCAGATTGCCATTCTTGAGCCTCTAGATACCCCCGATACGCCGGGGGGCAAGGTTACAACCGCGCGAGGAATGTAACGTATTGTATACTTGACACGTCCTGCATTCCGACACGCGGCAACAAGAGCCCGCACGGGCTGGGCCGCGGCGTCGTTTGCCGCCGGATGACTGGGACGGCGGGCCGTGACGACATGATACATAGCCGAGGCATATCTGCCACAGATGGCGCGCACCCGAGGCTTCGGCGACAAAGGACCGGGGCGCCTGCCCCTGCCGGACCGGCATTGGCCAAAGCGATCAGGCGACAACCGGCCCAACCATCGCCCCGCGCTTGACAGGCCGGGCGGCCGGTTGCTGTAGTCTCGGCAGCCATGGCCAGACCGCCCGCCCCGGAGGCGCCGGCCGTCCCCGGGTTTGCCCGTGCCCGGATGCAGCACCGCGCGTCGGCCTGATCATTGCCGGCACCGGTGGGACCGGCGGCACGGCACAACAATCGACGACTGCCCCGGAAACCGACTGACCCGCGAAAGGAGACCTTCTGATGGACCCGACGATCTATCTTTTCTTCAAGGGCGATTGCCTTCAGGCGATGACCCATTATGCCGACGTGCTGGGCGGCGAGATCAAGACCGTGTTTCGCAATGCCGACATCCCCGATCCCGAGAGCCGCATGCCCGGCGGCGACGACATGATCATGCATATGAGCATGGCATTGGGCCAAGCCGTGGTCATGGCGTCGGACAACACCGACGAGTTCTACGACACCCCCGCCGGCTTTCGCATCTCCATCGCGACAAGCTCGCGGGAGGAGTTCGACCGTATCCATGCCGCCCTGGCGCAGGACGCGCGCGCGGTGGCGATGGAGCCGGCCGAGACCTTCTGGGCCGAGCGGTTTGCCATGTTCACCGACAGATACGGCACGCCCTGGATGCTCAGCTTTGAAGGGGCCAAGGCCCAGGGGATGCCGTCATGACCGATCTCGTCACCTGCCTGTGGTTTGACCATGGCGAGGCCGGCAAGGCCGCCGATTTCTATGCCGCGACCTTCCCGGACAGCAATGTCGACCGGGTGAACACCGCGCCGGCCGATTTTCCCGGCGGCACCAAGGGCAGCGAGCTGACGGTGACATTCACCGTTCTGGGGCGGCAGTTCGTCGGGCTGAACGGCGGTCCGAACTTCACCCCCGACGAGGCGGTCAGCTTCATGGTGGTGACCGAGGACCAGGAGGAGACCGACCGGTACTGGGCCGCCATTGTCGGCAATGGTGGCCAGGAAAGCGCCTGCGGCTGGTGCAAGGACCGCTGGGGATTTTCCTGGCAGATCACCCCCAGGGTGCTGCTCGAGCTGACCACCAGCGCCGACAGCGACAAGGCCGCCCGCGCCTTCGAGGCAATGATGACCATGCGCAAGATCGATATCGCGGCCCTCGAAGCCGCGGCCGAGGGTGAGTGACCAGCTTTAATGAGGAGAGAGAAAATGAGTTATATCGACGGATTCGTGATCGCGGTGCCCACCGCCAACAAGCAGAAGTTCATCGACCATGCGCAACACGCCGACAGCGTGTTCATCGATCTGGGCGCAATCCGCGTGGTCGAATGCTGGGGTGATGACGTGCCGGAGGGCAAGGTCACCGATTTCCGCGGGGCGGTGAAGGCCGAGCCGGAGGAAACCGTGGTCTTTTCCTGGATCGAATGGCCCGACAAGCCGACCCGCGACCGGGCGATGAAGACCATGACCGAGTGGATGGAGAATCCCGACACCGCCGATCCGCGTATGGACCCGGAAAAGAACCCGATGCCCTTCGACGGCACGCGGTTGATCTATGGCGGGTTTGCCCCGGTGGTCACGCTCTGAACCGCCGGCGCGCGCCGGGGGCCGATCAGCCCTCGGCGGCCAGATCGATTGCCTGGCCCAGCACGTCCGTATCGCCGATATGGTTGCACAGGATCAGCACCAACCGGGCGTTCAGCGCGTCGCTTTCCGCTTTGCTCCGACCCTCATGCGCGGCCAGAAGCCTGGCATAGAAGTCATCCGGGTTGGCAATGTTGGGCTCGGTGTTCAGGGGGGTCATCATCGTCTCTCCTCAGGCGCGTCTGGTTGCGATCTTCAGGGCGCGCGTCACCTCGGCCGCATCGAACCCTGGCCAGCGCGCGGCGACATGTTGATCGGGCCGCATCAGGTAGACCGCCGACGTGGCATCGCCCAGATAGCGCGCCGCCAGATCGGGGTTGCCCTTGGCCGAGAGCGCCACGCGGGTCACGGTAATCCTGTCAACCTCCAGGCGCTCCGGCGCCTCGGCATCGATGGTCATTAGCCGGAAGTCGCCCCCCAGCAGCCCCAGCAGCCAGTCATCGCCCGCCGGCGCATCGACCATCGGCGCGCCGACGCGGGTGCGCGCGGGGCCGCCGGTCAGGGCGTCGGGGCCGTTCAGTGACAGCCCGTCATAGACGCAGGGCACTGACAGGCGACCGGAATTCACCAGCGGCCGGGCAAATGCCACCGTCCGCGCAAGCCCCAGCACCGCATCGCGGAATATCTTGCTGATCTCGGATTTCGGGGTGATGAAATCGGTCGAGCGGGTGGAATTCAGGATGTTTTCGTCGGCCCCGTGCACCCGTTCATCCGAATAGCTGTCGAGCAGTTTGGCCGGCGCCTTGCCCTGCACCACCAGCCCCAGCTTCCAGCCGAGATTGTCGGCGTCCTGCATGCCCGAATTCGCGCCCCGCGCGCCAAAGGGCGAGACCTGATGCGCCGCATCGCCGGCAAAGATCACCGGCCCGTGGCGAAAACGCGCCATCCGCTTGCTCTGAAAGGTGTAGATCGAAGACCAGACGATCTCGTAGCGGACCGGGCCGAGAAAGGCATCGAGACGGCGGCGGATGTTGTCCTCCTTCATCTCTTCCTTGCGGTCGATGTCCCAGCCGATCTGGAAATCGACGCGCCAGACACCGTCGGGCTGCTTGTGCAGCAGGGTCGAGGCGCCCTGCCCGTGCGACGGCTCGAACCAGAACCAGCGTTCGGTCGGAAACTCGGTGTCGCCGGTCATGCGGATGTCGGCGATCAGGAAGCTGTCCTGAAAGACCTTACCGGTGAACTCATAGCCCAGCCGGGTGCGCAGTGGCGAATTGGCGCCATCGCAGGCCACCAGCCAATCGGCTTCGAGGCTGTAGGGGCCGTCCGGCGTCATCACCTCCAGCACCACATGATCGTCATGCACCTCGATCCCGTCGACCCGGTTCTTGCCACGCAGCTGGATCGGCGCACCCGCGGCCTGCAATTGCCGCAACCGGTCGACCATGAACCGCTCGAAATAGGGCTGCTGAAGGTTGATGAAGGCCGGATACTTGTGGCCTTCCTCGGGCAAGAGATTGAATTCGAACACCTTCTCATCGCGGTGAAAGACCTTGCCGAGGTTCCAGACCACCCCCTTGTCGATCATCGGCCCGGCACAGCCATAGCGATCGGCAATTTCCAGGCTGCGCTTGGAAAAACAGATGGCGCGGCTGCCCTGGCCGATGCCTTCGTGATCGTCGAGCACCAGCACCGGCACGCCCTGCTGGCCGAGGTCGAGCGCCGTGGCGATGCCCACCGGGCCGCCGCCCACGATCACCACCGGGTGGCGCACCGCGCTTGCCTTGTCCTGATCGGGCGATCGTTCATAGGGATAGATCTTGTGGGCCACGGTGTATCTGTCGTCGAACATGTCTCTCGTCTCCTCCGCAAGAGGTGTCTTGCGGTGCCGCCCGCCGGTCTGTCGGGCATTGCCGGGCGGCACCGCGCCGCCGGTCAGTCTTGCAGCGCTTCCCACATCGCGACGTCGCGCTCGGCGGTCCAGATCCGCGGCGTGTCGATTCCGCGGGCCTCGTCATAGGCGCGCGAGACGTTGAACGGCAGGCAATGCTCATAGATCGCATAGTCCTTGAACTTCGGGTCGCAGGCCTCGCGCACCGCATCCCAGGCATCCTTGAGGCTACCGCCCCGGGCCGCGACCTGTTTGGCCGGCAGATAGGTGGACTCGACGAAATCGCGGGTCGAGGCGATGGCGGAATCCACCGCCTCGCGCCCGATCAGCGCACCGCCACGGCCCGGGGCGATGCTTTGCGGATCATAGGCCTTGACCGCGTCCAGCGTGCCGCCCCAATCCTCGAAATGGCCGTCACCGCAATAGCAGGCCGAGTGGTCCTCGACGATGTCGCCGGTGAACATGCATTGCGCGTCCGGCACCCAGATCACGCTGTCGCCGGCGGTATGGGCGCGGCCGATCTGCTTGATCTCGACCTTGCGGTTGCCGAGGTAGACGGTCATCTGGTCGTTGAAGGTGGTGGTGGGCCAGGTCAGGCCGGGAATGCTCTCATGTCCCTCGAACAGGCGCGGGAAGCGCTGGAATTCGCTGTCCCAGTCCTCTTGCCCGCGTTCCACCACCATGGCGCGGGCCTTGTCGGACATGATGACCTGCTGCGCATCGAAAGCCGAGGCGCCAAGCACCCGAACCGCGTGATAATGCGTCATCACCACATGGGTGATCGGCTTGTCGGTGACCGAGCGCACGCAATCAATCACCTTGTTGGCCAGCCGCGGCGTGGCCTGGGCCTCGACGATCATCACGCTGTCGTCGCCGATGATCACACCCGAGTTCGGATCGCCCTCGGCGGTAAAGGCAAAGAGCCCCTCGCCGATCTCGGTAAAGGAAATCTCCTTTTCGCTGGTGTCGCCCTGGGACGCGAATGCCTTGGCCATGTCTCTCTCCTTGAACCTCTGGTCTGCCGATGTCGTGCCGGAACAATGCCCCGGATGAATCGTTGCAGTCGAAACAAATTCTTTATCGTTGCAATCGAAACGAATGTCAATATCATTGCACATGAAACAACCCTGAAGCTGGACCATGCCCATGGAGTCTTTTGACCTTTCGACCTTTCTTCCCTACCGCCTCGCCATCCTGTCCGAGCGGATCAGCCGGCGTCTGGCGTTGGAATATGGTCGATCGCACGGCATTTCGGTGCCGGAATGGCGCGTGCTTGTGCATCTGGCGCGCAGCAAGCAGGCCTCGGTCCGCGAGATCCACAGCTATGCCAATCTCGAGAAACCCAGGGTTAGCCGCACCGTGGCGAAACTTCAGGCCGCAGGGATGGTGCGCAAGGTCACCGGTAAGCAGGACAGTCGCCTGGTCGAGATCTCGCTGACCGAGAAAGGCCAGACCGTGCTGGGGGAAATCCTGCCGGCCGCGCTGGAGTTCGAAGACCGGCTGGTTCAGGCGCTGAGCGCGGAAGAGCATGCCATGTGCATCGAGATCGCCGAAAAGCTGCACGCCGTTCTGGACGACGACCCGCTGGCGCCGATGCGGTCGCAACTGGACACGCCCGACTGACCGGCTGCGCCCGGTCAGCCCTGTTCCACATATGACGCGCCGATGGTGCGCGCCGCGGAAAAGGCCGATCCGCATCCGGTCGATGGCGCCTTCATGCAGGAACGGATGTCGCAGGCGTACTGCGACGACACCGCCCGGACCCGGGTGCTGACCGCCTGTATAAGCCTCATCAAGCAGCGCGACGACCAGATCGGCCGGCTGATGGCCTTTGTCGAGGATCAGGGCATCGCCGATGACACGATGATCATCTTCACCTCGGACCATGGCAATTATCTCGGCGATCACTCGCTGGGCGAGAAAGAGCTGGTTCACGCCGCCTCGGCGCGGGGGCCGCTGATCATCGTGGCCCCCAGCCCCGAGGCCGATAGATTTTTTTGGCGGCGCCGCGGTGCCGCATATCCTCGAAGGCCACGCCTTGCAGCCGAACACGCCCGGCTGACGATGATCTTTGACAGCCGGTGGAAATACATCTTTGCCGAAGGCGTCCGGCCGATGCTTCTCGATCTCGAGACCGATCCCGACGAGCTTGCCGCTCTGAGCGGCGATCCGGCCCATGCGCAGGTGCTGGTGCGGCTCGAAAGCATGTTCTTCGACCGGTCCCGGCGCAATTCGCAACGCCAGCCTTGGCGAGGCCAAGGCCGGTATCCTGATCGGATACCGCAACCAGAAAGAGTTGCGCGCGGTGCTGGATCCCGAAGCCGGGACCGCCCCCCCCGGATGACATCCTGATCTGCCGGAGCGAATAGCCGCAAAACGCGCGGCATTCGCGGCCGCGGCACCGGATTGACTGGAATGAGATGGTACCCAAGGTCGGACTCGAACCGACAAGGCCGCTAAGCCGGGGGATTTTGAATCCCCTGCGTCTACCATTCCGCCACTTGGGCACGCTCCCCTCGCATATCGCCCCGCGCGGCGGGCGTCCAGAGGGGAAATCGCGGTTTTGTGGGCTCTTGACCCGGCCCGCGCCGCATGCTCTGAGGCTGGCATGCTGCACAGGCTTTATACCCGCACCCTGGCCATGGCCGAACATCCGAATGCCCTCTGGGTGCTCGCCGTCGTGTCCTTTGTGGAAAGTTCGGTCTTTCCGATACCGCCGGATGTGCTGATGATTCCGATGATCATCGCACGGCCGTCGCGGGCCTGGCTGATCGCGTTGGTGGCGCTGGTGTCTTCGGTGCTGGGCGGGCTTCTGGGCTATGCCATCGGCGCCTTTTTCTACGAGGCGCTGGGCCAGCCGATCCTCGAGGCGCTGGGCAAGGGCGACGCCATGGCGGCCTTCAACACCCGGTTCAACGATTTCGGCTTCTGGGCGGTGCTGATTGCCGGGATCACGCCGTTTCCCTACAAGGTCATCACCATCATGTCGGGCTGGACCGGCATGCCCCTGATGACCTTCCTCGTCACTTCGGTCATCGCCCGCGGCATCCGCTTCTTCCTGGTCGCCGGGCTGCTCTATTTCTGCGGCGCTCCGATCCGCGATTTCATCGAACGGCGGCTGGGTCTCGCGCTCAGCGCCTTCATGGTCACCCTGATCGGTGGCTTCGTCCTAGTGAGGTATCTCTGATGACCCGCACTTCGCTTGTTCTGCTCGCCGCCGGCGGCTCGTTCCTGCTTCTGGCCGGGGCCTTCCTGTTTCAGGCGCTGGGCTGGGCGCCCTGCGCCATGTGCCTCTGGCAGCGCTGGCCGCATGCCGCCGCCGTCCTGATCGGCGCCTTGGCGCTGGCCCTGCCCGGCCGCCTGCTGCCGCTTCTGGGGGCGCTGGCGGCGGCAACCACCGCCGGGATCGCCGTCTTTCACAGCGGCGTCGAGCGCAAGTGGTGGCAAGGCCCGGCAAGCTGCACCGGCAGCGGCGAAGACCTTGGCAGCCTCACCGGCGGCGATCTGCTGCCGGGCGGTTCAGAGGCGCCGGCGCTGGTGCTCTGCGATAGCTTCACGCCTTTCCTGTTCGGGCTGACCATGGCCAATTGGAACGCCTTGTTCTCGGCGCTGCTGGTTCTGGTCTGGCTCAAGGCGGCGCGCGCCGCCGCCTGACCATCGGACCGGCCGCCTCAGCCGGATTTGCGCGTCGAAAGCAGCAGGCTGGTCTCTGACCGGGCCACGCCGTCGAACCGGCGAATCTGCGCCAGCACCGCATCGAAGGCCTCGAGCGTCTCGGTGCCGATTTCGGCGATCACGTCCCAGCGGCCATTGGTGGAATGCAACGCCCGCACCTCGGTCAGCCCCTGAAGCTGGCGCAGGATACGATCGGTGCCGCGCCCCTCGATGCCGATCATCATCAGCCCGCGCACCGGGTCGCGCGCCGCATCCCCCTTGAGCACCACGGTAAAGCCGAGGATCTCGCCGCGGGCCTGAAGCCGCTCGATCCGGGCGCGCACGGTGGTACGCGACAGCCCGAGACGCGCCGCCAGATCGGAGAGCGAGGCCCGGGCGTCATGACGCAACGCCGCGATAAGCCGCTGATCGGTTATATCCATTTCGGTCAATTCTCCCGTCGATCTGTCAAATCAACCCCCGAACCGGGCAGTTTGAGCGCTGCACTCCGTCCGTTCTATCCGTCATAGTGTCTGTGGATCAAGTCACCGGGAGCGATGGATGAAACCGAAAACCTGTCTTTTGATCGGCGCGCCAATGGACAGCGGCAAACGCCGCGACGGCTGTCTCATGGGGCCGGATGCCTATCGTACCGCCGGCCTGGCGCGGGCGCTGCGCGATCTGGGCCTCAAGGTGGTGGACGACGGCAACCTGACACCGGCCAGCCACAGCCCCGACGATGCCAGCGGCCGGCTGCACAGGCCGCAGGAAACCATCGCCTGGACCTATCGGCTGATCCGCGAGGCGGAACAGGCGATGGCGCGCGGGCTGCCGATCTTTCTCGGCGGCGATCACGCGATCTCGCTCGGCACCGTGCCGGGCGTGGCGGCGCATGCCGCCTCGAAAGGCCGGCCGCAATTCGTGCTCTGGCTCGATGCGCACAGCGATTTCCACACTGCCGAGACCACCACTTCGGGCAATCTCCATGGCACGCCGCTGGCCTATGCCACCGGCCGCAAGGGCTTTCCCGGCTTTCCCAAGGTGACCGCGCCGGTGCCGGAAGAGAACATCTGCATCATCGGGCTGCGCTCGGTCGATCCGGCGGAGCGCGCGATGCTGCAAGACAGCGGCATCCATTACCACGACATGCGCGAGATCGACGAGACCGGCATCGCCACGCCGCTTTCGGCCTTTCTGAGCCGGGTCGAGGCGGCCGATGGCGCGCTGCATGTCTCGCTCGACGTGGATTTCCTCGATCCCTCGATCGCGCCGGCGGTGGGCACCACCGTGCCCGGCGGCGCGACGATCCGCGAAGGCCATCTGGCGATGGAACTGATCTGTGACAGCGGCCGAATGACCTCGATGGACATGGTCGAACTCAACCCCTTTCTCGACGAACGCGGCCGCACCGCCCAGGCGATGGTCGACCTGGCCGCCTCGGCGTTGGGCCGGCGCGTCTTTGACCGGCCGACCCGGTCCTATATCTGATGGAGCCCCCTGTGAAACCGCTGAAACCCGCCGAACTCGCGCCGTCGGACAAGGCGCTGGTGCCCTTTGTCTCGGTCGATCACATGATGCGGCTGATCCACCATATCGGCGTCGAGGCGATGCTGCGCGACCTGGCCGGCTATATCGAGGCCGATTTCCGCCGCTGGGAGCTCTTCGACAAGACGCCGCGCGTCGCCTCGCATTCCGAGGTCGGGGTGATCGAGCTGATGCCGACCTCGGACGGCGAGGCCTATGGCTTCAAATACGTCAACGGCCATCCCAAAAACACCAAAGAGGGGCTGCAAACCGTCACCGCATTCGGTTTGTTGGCCGATGTCTATACCGGCTATCCGGTGCTTCTGACCGAGATGACGCTGCTGACCGCGATGCGCACGGCCGCGACCTCGGCGATGGCGGCGAAATACCTGGCGCCCAAGGGCGCCCACTGCATGGCGATGATCGGCAATGGCGCCCAGGCGGAATTTCAGACCCTGGCGATGAAGGCGCTGCTGGGCATCGACAGCGTGCGGCTTTACGACATCGACAGCCGGGCCACCGAGAAGGTGGCGCGCAACCTGGCGGGCCACGGGCTGACCGTTGTCTGCTGCGACACGGCGGAAGAGGCGATCGAGGGGGCGCAGATCCTGACCACCTGCACCGCCGACAAGCAGAACGCCACCATCCTGACCGACAACATGGTCGGCGCCGGGGTGCATATCAACGCCATCGGCGGCGATTGCCCGGGCAAGACCGAGCTGCACCGCGACATCGTCGCGCGGGCCGAGATGTTCGTGGAATATCCCGAACAGACCCGGATCGAGGGGGAATTGCAGCAGATGCCGGAGGACCATCCGTTCACCGAGCTCTGGCAGGTGGTCAGCGGCAGCGCGCCGGGGCGCCGCGATGCCCAGCAGGTGACGCTGTTCGACAGTGTCGGCTTTGCGATCGAGGATTTCTCGGCCCTGCGTTTCGTGCGCGACCGGATCCGGGGCACGGAATATTACACCGATCTCGACCTGCTGGCCGATCCCGACGATCCGCGCGATCTCTTCGGCATGCTGATGCGGTCGGTCTGAGGGTCGGCGCTTGGGGGCGCTGCCCCCGCCCGGCTGCGCCGGCCTCCCCCGAGGGTATTTTCGGCAAGAGGAAGATCAGCCGGGCCAGGCGGTCAGGGCGGACACCTCGATCACGCCCCGCAGGGCGTTGCAGAGGCGGATGCGCGGGGCGGCGCGGAGATCGGCCTCGGTGATGCCGGCGACGCGCAGGCCACCGCCGGCAAGCAGCTCGGCGCGCATCACCCCGGGCAGCACGCCGTCGGAGAGTGGCGGGGTGATCCAGACGCCCTGCCCGGCATCGATCATCAGGTTGGTGATCGTGCCTTCGCAGACCCGTCCGCCCTGATTGAGGAAGATCGCCTCGTCGAGATGCTGCGGCAACAGCGCGCGGGTGCGGTCGTAGAGCGCGCGGTTGCTGGATTTGACCGCGCGCCAGGGATCGGCGCTGTCGAGCTGGTCGGGGGCGATGGCAATGCGCCAGCCTGCGGCCGGCGCCGGCGCGGGCGCAAGGCTCGTTTCCAGCCGGCCACTGGCGTCGAGGGTCAGCCGGAGGCGCATGGGCGCCGCTTCGGGTATCGCATCAAGTGCGGCGTCGAATGCCTTGGGATCAAACGGATATCCCAGCGCCTTTGCGGCCAGGCACATGCGGTCGCGGTGGCGCTTGGCCAGGACGACGCCCTGGCCCGGTTGCCAGAGCATGGTCTCGATCAGACGGGTTCCGGCAGGGGCGTCGCGAAACGGCTTTTCCACAGGGCTTCCTCGTATTCCAGCTCGGCACGGCTGTCCCAGACCAGACCGCCGCCGACATTGAGCACCGCCTGGCCATCCTCGACCAGCAGCGTGCGGATCGCCACGTTGAACTCGGCCCGCCCGTCCGGCGCCGCCCAGCCGATGGCGCCGCAATAGATCTCGCGCGGGGTCTCTTCCAGCGCTCGGATGATCTCCATGGCGCGGATCTTCGGCGCGCCGGTGATCGAGCCGCAGGGAAACAGCGCCCGGAAGATATCGGCCAGCGTGATCTCGGGGCGGAGCTGCGCCTCGATCTGGCTGACCATCTGGTGCAGCGTCGCATAGGTCTCGATCTTGAACAGCTCGGGCACCGCGACCGTCCCCGGCTCTGCCAGCCGCGACAGGTCGTTGCGCAGGAGGTCCACGATCATCAGGTTTTCGGCCAGGGTCTTTTCGTCGCCGGTCAGCGCGTCGCGCAGCGCGCGGTCCTGCGCCGGCGTGGCGCCGCGCGGCGCCGTGCCTTTCATCGGCCGGGTGGCGATGCGGCCCGAGGCGTCGGTGCGAAAGAACAGCT
This sequence comes from Marinovum algicola, assembly GCF_900109145.1. Taxonomy (GTDB): domain Bacteria; phylum Pseudomonadota; class Alphaproteobacteria; order Rhodobacterales; family Rhodobacteraceae; genus Marinovum; species Marinovum algicola. The sequence continues at coordinate 111,521 of NZ_FNYY01000003.1, read as the reverse complement.
CGGGCGAGCGCGACAGCACCGCGGGCCGGCCGGGATCGAGGATCAGCGCGCCATGGGCCACCGGCTGGCGGGCGCAGAGCGCGGCATAAAGCGCCGCCGGGTCACCCCGGGCCTCGGCCCGCAGCGGGAAGGTCAGGTTGGCCTGATAGATATCGCCGGCGCCGATCCAGTCATGCACCTTGCCAAAGGCGCCGGCATATCGCGCCGCCGTCCAATCCGGGCGCACCGGCGCCAGCCCGGCGACACCCTCGGGCAAGGCGCGCGCCGGCGCCGGCGCGGTGAAGGCACCAAAGGACAAGAGCGGCATGCGCCGACCAGCGGGCATCAGCCCGGCAAGCCGGGGCTCGAGCGCATAACCCAGCTCGTAGCTGGCAAAGCCCGCCAGCCACAACCCCTGGCTCTGCGCCGCCGCGAGGGCATCAAACGCAGCCGGCACATCGGCGGCCTGCCAGGCGTCGATCCGCGTTACGGGCCGGGCGAACTCGGCCCCGGCCCCCATCGGCCCCCGATCAAATCTGATCTGCATCGCTTGTCCCCGGTCGTCCCGTCTCACCCGTGGAAAACCACGTTCCGGCCCCGGTCAGCCGAGGTAATCCGACCTTTGCAGGCCATATTTGGCCATTTTCTCGTTCAATGTCCGCCGCGGCAGGCACAATTCGTCCATCACGCTGGAAATCGAGCCCTTGTGGCGCCGCATGGTATTGTCGATCAGCATGCGCTCGAAGGCTTCGACATATTCCTTGAGCGGCTTGCCTTCGGTGGTCATCACCGGCTGCATTTCCTCGTGGTCGCTCATCAGCAGCGAGGCGATGGTGCCGGAGCCGCGGCGCGATTGCAGCACCGCGCGCTCGGCCATGTTGATCAGCTGGCGCACATTGCCCGGCCAGGGCGCCTGCAAGAGCTGCGCCGCCTCCTGGGCCGAAACCTCGGGCGTTTCGCAGCCGTATTCATCGGCAAATTGCTCGCTGAGCCGGGTAAAGAGCGTCAGGATATCCTCGCCCCGCTGGCGCAGCGGCGGCACGGTGATCCTGAGCGCCGCCAGACGATAGAACAGGTTCGGCTTGATCGCATCCTCGGGCGTGCGGTTCTGCTCCTGCATGTTGCAGATTGCCACGATGCGGGTTTCGGCCGGGGTGCCCTGTTCATTGATCGCATTCAGCAACCGCGCCTGATTGGCCTCGGAGAGCGACTCGATATCCTCGAGCACCAGGGTGCCGCCGCGGGCCTCTTCGATCGCCGGCAACCGCGCCTCGTCGGGCTGAACCGGGCCGAACAGCCGTTGCGCCAGCGCCTCGTCCTCATAGGCGGCACAGCTCACCAGCACGAATTTCTTGCCGGCGCGCGAGCCCACTGCATGCAAAGCATGGGCCACCAGGGTCTTGCCGGTGCCGGTTTCGCCATCGATCAGCACATGGCCGTCGGCCTGACCCAGATCGAGGATGTCTTCGCGCAGCCGCTCCATCACCGGGCTGGCGCCGATCAGCTTTCTCATCAACTGGCCGCCGTCGGAGAGCTCGCGCCGCAGCTGCCGGTTGTCGAGCGTCAGCCGGCGGGCATTCACCGCCTTTTTCGCCAACTGGCTCATCTGGTCGGGCTGGAACGGCTTTTCCAGGAAATCGAAGGCCCCGAGGCGCATGGCCTCGACCGCCATCGGCACATCGCCGTGACCGGTGATCATGATCACCGGCAGCGCGCTGTCGGTCGACATCAGCCGTTTCAGAAATTGCATGCCGTCCATGCCGGGCATGCGGATATCGCTGATCACGATGCCGGGATAATCCGGCGTCAGCGCCTTCAGTGCCTCTTCGGCGCTGGCAAATGTCTCGGTGTCATAGCCCGAAAGTGCCAGCCATTGGCCGATTGACTGGCGCATGTCCTGTTCATCATCGACAATCGCGATCTTCATGAGCTTGGCCATGGTCTTACGCCCTTACCTTCATATTGCTACTCCGCGGCCTGATGGTCCGCGGCTTCGTTCAGGATCGGCAGCTGCATCTCGAACACAGCGCCACTGTCTTCGCCGTTGCGCGCGGTCAGCCGTCCGCCCAGATCGCTGACGATCCCGGAAGAGATCGCCAATCCAAGCCCCACGCCTTCGCCCGGCTGCTTGGTGGTATAGAACGGTTCGAACAGCGCATCGAGATCCTCGATCCCGTGACCGTTGTCGCGCACGGACAGAGTCGCGGTCTCGCCGCCCGACAGGATCACCTCGATCTGGGGATCCCGCAGCCCCTTGGTGGCATCTAATGCGTTTCGCAGAAGATTCACCATCACCTGTTCCACCCGCACCCGATCGGCCATCACCCGCACCGGCTGCGGTGGCAGAACCCGGGTCAGGTTGACGTGCCGCTGCTTGAGCTGCGGCTCCATCATCGCCAGCGCCGAGGACAGCGAATCCCCCATATCGACCGGGCTCAGCATCTCTCCGCCCTTGCGGGCATAGCTTTTGAGCTGCCGGGTGATCGCGCCCATCCGGTCGAGCAGGTCGTCAACGCGGGCAAAAGACGACAGCGCCTCGTCGGGACGGTTGCGGTTGATCAGCAGCCGCGCGCCGGCCAGATAGGTCTTCATCGCCGCCAGCGGCTGGTTCAATTCGTGGCTGACTGCCGCCGACATCTCGCCAAGCGCCGCCAGTTTCGAGCTCTGCGCCAGCGTCTGCTCGGCCACGGCGAGGGTCTTTTGCACCCGTTCACGCTCGGCGATCTCACGCTGAAGGCGGGTGTTAAGTGCGCGCAATTCCGCCGATTCTCGCTGGAACAGGGCCATGCGCACCGCCGTCTTGCGGCTGAGGAAATAGAAGGCCAGCGCAAAGAGCATGGCAAATCCCATGATCTCGAGCGCCAGAACCGCGTTCACCTTCTCGCGCACCGAGGCATAAGGCGTGAAGCTCACGATCCGCCAGCCGCGAAAGGCGATCCGGGCCTCCATCCGCATCACCGCCTCGCCCTTGAGATAGGCATCGGCCGGCACATGGGTCCAGTCCGAGGTGGCGCGGATGGCACGTTCGATGGCGCTGTCGGCCGGCTCGCGGCGCAGCGCATCGGCCTCGGTCAGCCCGCGCCAGCGCGGCTCGGTGGCCAGAATGATCACCCCTTCGCTGTCGGTCACCAGCACCGCATCGGCGATCCCCACCCAGGCACGCTCGAATTTTTGCAGATCGACCTCGACGACGATCACGCCGATCAGCTCGCCATTGCTCTCGATCCGCCGGCTGTAGGCAAAGCGAAAGCCGCCGGCCTCGCGCGGGAGGGTCGAGAACACCGTCGAGTTCGAGCGCAGCGCGCCGATGAAATAGGGTTCCTGCCGGTGGGTCGACCCGAGGATATTGCGGTCGGTCGCGGCCACCGCGCGGCCGCCGCTGTCGAGCAGCATCAGCGAGGCGGCGCCGATCTCGTCGACAAAGGAAATCAGCCGCTGGGTGGATTGCGAGTAATCGGCGGAATTCAGCGCCCCGATCAGCGCCGGGTCGCGCGCCAGAAGCTGTGGCACGATGGAATTGCGGCGCAGTTCCGACAGCACGTTGCCGGAATAGAGCGCCAGCCGAAGCTCGGCCCGGTTGCGGGTGGTTTCGGTGAAGCGGTCGCTCAGCAGACGGTTGGTGAACCAGACCGTCGCCACCGCCATCAGCAGAAGCGAGAACAGCGCAAGCCGCACGCGCCATGACAGCGGTCCGCTGCGGCGCAACAACCGTTCGCCCGGACGGGCGCTTCTGCGGCGTTCAGGTTTCATCGCCCGACTCTACGCCGCCGAAGCCGCCCGCTCAAGCAACAGACCTGCGACCTCAGGCAAGGACACGCTCAAGCGCCGTGGCCAGCGCATCGAACACCGGCTTGCCATCGGTGTTGCCATGCGCATCCTCGGCGGCGCGTTCGGGATGCGGCATCATGCCCAGCACCCGGCGGTTCTCCGACAGGATGCCGGCGATGTCGCGCGCCGAGCCGTTCGGATTGCGACCATAGCGAAAGGCCACGCGGTCGTCCGCCTCGAGCCGGTCGAGCGTCGCGTCATCGGCAAAGTAATTGCCATCGTGATGGGCGATCGGGATCAGGATTTCCTGCCCCTTTTCATAGTCTTGCGTAAAGACGCTGTCCTCGGTCCCCACCACCAGCGGCACCGTGCGGCAGATGTACTTGAGACCCGCATTGCGCAGCAGCGCGCCGGGCAGCAGGCCGGTTTCGGTCAGCACCTGAAAGCCGTTGCAGACCCCAAGCACATAGCCGCCCGCCTCGGCGTGCTGTTTCAGCTCGCGGCAGATCGGCGAATTGGCGGCAATCGCGCCGCAGCGCAGGTAGTCACCATAGGAAAACCCGCCCGGCACGCCGACGATATCGACCCCCTCGGGCAGCGCGTGATCCTTGTGCCAGATCATCGAAACGTCGAAACCCGCCGCCTCGAAGGCCTTGGCCATGTCGCGATCACAATTCGATCCGGGAAAGACGAGGACTGCGGCTTTCATGTGGACACTCCTGAAAAACTCTTGGTTTTCAATGGCTCACGCCACTTACTGCATCTCGATCTGGTAGCTTTCGATCACCGTGTTGGCGAGCAGCTTCTCGCACATCTCGGCGACCTGTGCCTCGGTTGTGCCCGCCGCCAGCTCGAGGTCGATCACCTTGCCCTGGCGCACACCTTCGACACCGTCAAAGCCCAGCGCGCCAAGCGCATGGCGCACCGCCTCGCCCTGAGGGTCCAGCACACCGGTTTTCAACATCACATGCACTCGTGCTTTCATGCCGTTCGTCCTTGTCACGCCCCGGGGCGTCCCACCCCAAGGGTCTTCTTCTCTTTTCAAATACGCAATTCTGCCGCAAGACCGAGGCGCATTCAGTTGATAAGTTTCGGCTTTTCCATAGGAGTCGCCTGGCGCGGCATGACCCCCAGACGGGTCGCCACCTCGGTATAGGCGTCAGTCAGATTGCCCAGATCGCGGCGGAAGACGTCCTTGTCCAGCTTCTTGCCGGTTTCGATATCCCACAGCCGGCAGCTGTCGGGGCTGATCTCGTCGGCGACAATCAGGCGCTGGAAATCGCCTTCATAGACCCGGCCGATCTCGATCTTGAAGTCGACCAGCTTGATGCCGACGCCATACATCAGCCCGGACAGATAATCGTTGACCCGCAATGCCAGGCTCAGGATGTCGTCCATGTCCTGCGGGCTGGCCCAGCCAAAGGCGGCGATATGCTCTTCGGTGACCAGCGGATCGCCCAGCTTGTCGTCCTTGTAGCAATATTCCACGATCGGACGCGGCAGCCGGGTGCCCTCTTCGATGCCCAGACGCTGGCTCATCGAACCGGCGGCAAAGTTGCGCACGATCACCTCGAGCGGCACGATCTCGCAGGCCTTGACCAGCTGCTCGCGCATGTTGAGCCGCTTGATGAAGTGGGTCGGCACGCCGATCTCGTTCAGACCGGTCATGAAGAACTCGCTCAGGCGGTTGTTGAGCACGCCCTTGCCGTCGACCACATCCTTTTTCTGCGCGTTGAAGGCGGTGGCATCGTCCTTGAAGTATTGCACGATGGTGCCCGGTTCGGGGCCTTCATACAGAATCTTGGCCTTGCCTTCGTAAATCTTCTTGCGACGCGCCATCTCGCAGCCTTTCATGTCTTGCGCGGCTCAGGGCCGAGTCCCGCCGCGCGTGCGCCCTCTTACGCCATGCTCCGCATTGTCGCAAGCGGACCTCACCTCTTGCGGCGAAGGCCGAGGGGCGGCATATCTGAATGACGAATACGGCACCAGAGGACCTGCCCATGACAACTTTCGACGACCGCGAGCGCGCATTCGAGAACATGTACGCGCATGACGAGGAAATGAAATTCAAGGCCGAGGCCCGCCGCAACAAGCTGGTCGGACTCTGGGCGGCCGCTCTGCTGGGAAAATCCGGTGACGAGGCCAATGCCTATGCGCTCGACGTGGTAAGGGCGGATTTCGAGGAAATCGGCCATGAAGACGTGGTGCGCAAGGTGGCGGCCGATCTCGAAGGCAAGGCCGAGGAGGCCGAAATCCGCGCCAAGATGGCGGAAATGCTGATCGAGGCCAAAGGCCAGATCGTCAAGGAATCCTGAGCCCGGTTCCATGGTTTCCAACGGGCCGCCCCGCCATCGGGGCCGCCCGCCCCCGGCGGTGGCCCCGAGATTGCGGCCGCGCGGCGCGACGCCGGCCCGGATCGGCCGACACCGCGCCAACCTCATAAAGATCATGCACATTATGAATTTGCGCACAGGTGCCGGCTGTGTCATCTGCCGCGAGACATCAAGACAGGAAGGCCCTCTCCATGACCGACGCGCTGAGCAAACTGCTGCAAGACCGCGACTGGCTGCTCGCTGACGGCGCGACCGGCACCAACCTGTTCAACATGGGGCTGATGTCGGGTGATGCGCCCGAGCTGTGGAACGTCGACGAGCCCGAAAAGATCCGCGCGCTCTATCGCGGCGCGGTCGAGGCCGGGTCCGACATCTTCCTGACCAACAGCTTCGGCGGCAATGCCTCGCGGCTGAAACTGCACGAGGCCCAGGACCGGGTGAGTGAGCTCAACCGCATCGCCGCCGAACTCGGCCGCGAGGTGGCCGATGCCGCCGGCCGGCCGATTGTCGTCGCGGGCTCGGTCGGGCCCACCGGTGACATCATGGAACCCGTCGGCACACTCAGCCACGCCGAGGCGGTCGAGATGTTTCACGAACAGGCCGAGGGGCTCAAGGCCGGGGGCGCCGATGTGCTCTGGGTCGAGACGATTTCCGCGCCCGAGGAGTTTCGCGCCGCCGCCGAGGCCTTTGCCCTGGCCGGCATGCCCTGGTGCGGCACCATGAGCTTTGACACCGCCGGGCGCACGATGATGGGCGTCACCGCCTCCGACATGGTGCAGCTGGCCCAGAGCCTGCCCAATCCGCCGCTGGCCTTCGGCGCCAATTGCGGCACCGGCGCCTCGGACCTCCTGCGCACCACGCTGAGCTTTGCCGCCCAAGGCCCCGACCTGCCGCTGATCGCCAAGGGCAACGCCGGCATTCCGAAATATGTCGACGGCCACATTCATTATGACGGCACGCCCGAGCTGATGGGCGATTACGCGGTCATGGCGCGCGATGCCGGCGCCTCGATCATCGGCGGCTGCTGCGGCACCATGCCGGAGCACCTGCGCGCCATGCGCGCGGCGCTGGAATCCCGCCCCAAGGGTCCGCGCCCGACGCTGGACCAGATCGTTTCGTCGATCGGCGGATTCAGCTCGGAAAGCGACGGCTCCGGCGAGAACGCGGTCGAGGCGCCCAGCCGCAACCGGCGGCGCCGGCGCGGCTGAGCCCGCCCGGGCCCCGGCCCGGCCCCTTTCATCACCAACCTTGGATCGGCCACACCCATGGCATGCCTTCCCCGTGCAAACAGCGGTCTCCCGGCACCGGGCTCAGAACAGCGAGAGCTGGTCGCCGGCCTGCCCGGGGCGGGCAAAGAGATCGCAGCACAGCGGCGAAACCTTTCGGTCGAGGCCCAGCGCCCGCGCCTGGCGCCGGAAACGGGCGGCGATGATCTCGGCATAGGCGCCCTCGCCACGCATCCTGTGGCCCCAGCGGGCGTCGTAATCCTTGCCGCCGTGCATCTCGCGCAGCCGCGCCATGACGCGGGCGGCGCGGTCGGGGTAATGTTCGGCCAGCCAGGCCTGCCAGAGCGGCGAGACCTCGCGCGGCAGCCGCAGCATGATCCAGCTCGCCGCATCGGCGCCGGCCTCCGCCCCAGCCTCGAGGATGGCCTCGAGCTCGGGATCGGTGAGCGCGGGCACCACCGGCGAGACCATGAGCCGCACCGGGATGCCGGCCTCGGTCAGCCTTCGGATGGTGGCAAAGCGGCGCTTGGGCGCCGGCGCCCGCGGCTCCATCTTTCGCGACAGCGTGGCATCGAGCGATGTCACCGACAGGCCGACCCGCGCCAGGCCTTTCGCGGCCATCGGCGCCAGGATGTCGATGTCGCGCTCGACCAGCGTGCCCTTGGTGACGATCGCCACCGGATGATTGCAATCGGCCAAGACCCCGAGACAGGCGCGCATCAACCCGCGGTCACGCTCAAGCGGTTGATAAGGGTCGGTATTGGTGCCGATCGCCAGCGGCGCCACCTGATAGCGCGGCGCCCGCAACTCGCGCCGCAGCACCGCCGCCGCATTGGGCCGCGCCACCAACCGGGTCTCGAAATCCAGCCCGGGCGACAGGCCCAGATAGGCATGGCTGGGCCGGGCGAAACAATAGATGCAGCCGTGCTCGCATCCCCGATAGGGGTTGATCGACCGGTCGAAGGGCAGATCCGGCGACCGGTTGTAGGTGATCAGGCTGCGCGCCTGTTCCTCGCGCACCTCGGTGCGCAGCACCGGCAGATCCTCCTCGATCTCCCAGCCGTCATGCGTGCCCACCCACGCATGGCGCTCGAACCGCCCGGTCTGGTTGCGGCTGGCGCCGCGTCCGGGGCGCTGGCGCGGGTCGATCTCGCAAGGCAAATCATCCATGGCCGCAGATTAGAACGAACGCGGAACATTTGCAATTCGCCGCTACAGGCGCGCGCCGCGGCCGCGGCATGCGTCGGTGACAGGACCGTCGATGTCGCAATCCGCCAACTTGGCCTGCGGCAATCTGGCCATAGCTGGAAAAAACCGGGCCCATATGCCCAAGCAAGGGAATCACGCAATGTCTGACGAAGAAGACGACATCATCCTTTCCGAACTGGACGACGAAGAACTTGTCCAGCAGATGCATGACGATCTTTACGACGGTCTCAAGGAAGAGATCGAGGAAGGCGTGAACATCCTGCTGGAGCGCGGCTGGCAGCCTTACGAGGTGCTGACCACGGCTCTGGTCGGTGGCATGACGATTGTCGGCAAGGACTTTCGCGACGGGATTCTCTTTGTGCCAGAGGTACTTCTGGCCGCCAATGCGATGAAGGGCGGCATGGCCATCCTCAAGCCGCTGCTGGCCGAGACCGGCGCGCCGCGCATGGGCAAGATGGTGATCGGCACGGTCAAGGGTGACATCCACGACATCGGCAAGAACCTTGTATCGATGATGATGGAGGGCGCCGGCTTCGAGGTGGTCGATCTGGGCATCAACAACCCGGTCGAAAGCTACATCGAGGCGGCCAAGGCCGAGGGCGCCGACATCCTCGGCATGTCGGCCCTGCTGACCACGACGATGCCCTACATGAAGGTGGTGATCGACACGATGGTCGAAATGGGCATCCGCGACGATTACATCGTTCTGGTCGGCGGCGCGCCGCTGAACGAGGAGTTCGGCAAGGCGATCGGCGCCGATGCCTATTGCCGCGATGCCGCTGTCGCGGTGGAAACCGCCAAGTCGCTGGTCTCGCGCCGTCACAACCAGATGGCCGGGTGACCGCGCGGCCGCTCAATGACACGACCCTGACCGAGGCCGGCCTCGCGCCCCGCGGTCAGGGCCGCATCCTGCTGATCGCCTGCGGCGCCCTGGCGCGCGAGATCCTCGATCTGAAGGCGGTCAACGGCTGGGATCATCTCGATCTCGCCTGCCTGCCCGCCAAGCTGCACAACACGCCGGACAAGATCACCGATGCGGTGCGCGCCGCCGTCGCCAAACACCGGGCGCAGTATGACCGGCTTTTCGTGGTCTATGCCGATTGCGGCACCGGCGGCCAGTTGCAGGCGGCCTGCGAGGAGATGGGGGTCGAGATGGTGCCCGGCCCGCATTGCTACAGCTTCTTCGAGGGCAATGCCGCCTTTGCCGAACGCGAAGAATTCACCGCCTTCTACCTGACCGATTTCCTGGTGCGCCAGTTCGACGCCTTTGTCTGGCAGCCCCTGGGCCTCGACCGCCACCCCGAGCTGCTGAACATGTATTTCGGCAATTACGACAAGCTGGTGTATCAGGCCCAGACCGACGATCCGGTGCTGACCGAAAAGGCCCGCGCCTGTGCGGAACGGCTGGGTCTGGCCTTCGAGCGCCGGTTGACCGGGTATGGCGATCTGGCGACGACGTTGGGCGGAATTTCGCGGTAGGGCCTGGGCAGCGTGTTTTCAGGGCGTCATCCTCGGGCCTGACCCGAGGGAGACGGTGCAGAAATCGCCCCGGGGAAACGGTCCCCTCAGCGGTCCGCCAATCCATCCCGCAGTACGGAGAGCACCGCATCGCCGGGTACGTCCGTGGCCACGAAGGCCTCGCCGATGCCGCGCGCCAGAATGAACCGCAGCTCGCCGTCCACCACCTTTTTGTCCTGCCCCATCAGGTCGAGCAGCGCCTCGGCCGAGGGCAGGTCGCCAGGGATATCCTTGAGGTCGCATTTCATCCCCATCGCCTTGATATGCGCCCGCACCCGGCTCGGGTCTTCCTGCGCACAGAGCCCCAGCCGCGACGACAGCTCGAAGGCCAGCGCGCAGCCCACCGCCACGCCCTCGCCGTGCAACAGCCGGTCGGAATAGCCGGTCGCCGCCTCGAGCGCATGGCAAAAGGTATGCCCGAGGTTCAAAAGCGCCCGATCACCCTGCTCGGTTTCGTCGCGCACCACGATCTCGGCCTTCATCTCGCAAGAGCGGCGCACGGCGTGGATCCGCGCGCTCTCGTCGCCGGTCGCCAGAGCCGGGCCGTTCACTTCCAGCCAGTCGAAGAAATGCGGATCGCCGAGCAGCCCGTATTTCACCACCTCGCCATAACCGGCGAGGAAATCGCGCTCCGGCAGGCTGTGCAGCACATCGGTGTCGGCCAGCACCAACGACGGTTGGTGAAATGCGCCGATCAGGTTTTTGCCCTGCGGCGCATTGATCCCGGTCTTGCCGCCGACCGAACTGTCGACCTGCGCCAGCAGCGATGTCGGCACCTGGATGAACCGCACCCCCCGCCGCAGCACGGCCGCGGCAAAGCCGGCAAGATCGCCGATCACCCCGCCGCCGAGCGCCACCACCACATCGCGGCGCTCGATCTTCTGATCGAGCAGCCATTCCACCGCGCGGGAAAATTGTGGCCAGGCCTTGGTGCCCTCGCCCGGAGGCAGCGCCAACGCCACCATCTCGACGCCTTCGGCGGCAAGCCCGGCGCGCAGCGCTTCGAGATGCGCCGCCGCGACGTTCTCGTCGGTCAGCACCGCCACCCGGGGCCGCGCCAGGAACGGCAGGAACTCTTCGCCGGCGCGGGCCAGCAGCCCGCCCCCGATACGGATGTCATAGGCGCGGTCGCCAAGGGGCACATGGACCGTTTCGCGCATCACAGCTTCTCCAACACGTCGGGGCGCGCCTCGAGCTCTTCGATCACCCGGCGCGCCATCTGGTCGATCGAATAGGATTTATCGGCCGTCACATGCACCTCGGCCTTGGCATATTCCGGCACCCGCTTGTCAAATAGCGTTTTCAGCGTCGCGAAGGGATCGGCGGTGCGCAGCAACGGCCGGGTGTCCTTGTGCCGGACCCGGCTCCACAGCAGGTCGAGATCGGCATCAAGCCAGACCGCCACGCCCTTGTCGGCGATCATCTCGCGGTTGGTGCCCGACAGGAAAGCGCCGCCGCCGGTCGAGAGCACGCAGCGCTCGGTTTCCAGCAGCCGGCCGATCACCTCGGTCTCGCGGGCACGAAAGAACGGCTCGCCGTCGCGGGCAAAGATCTCGGCAATGCTCATATGCGCCGCCTCGACGATCTCGGCATCGGAGTCGAGGAAGGACACACCCAGCTTTTGCGCCAGGGCCCGGCCGACGGCCGTCTTGCCGGCCCCCATCATGCCGACCATCACTATGGTCTTCTTCACCTGCCACTGCATGATCTTGCCGATTTCGGTCTCAACTGCTCAAAAGTTTGTATCTTGGACGTGAATGACGTGAACTTGCAAAAAAGGCCAGATATAAGAGGAAAAAAACCACCCCAATGCGGGTATGATGAAGAGCAAGGCAGAGGCAGCACCCGATGGGCCGATTGATCAAATACCTCTTTTATCTGGCGGTTCTGGCAGGGATCGCGCTTGTGGGCTATGCCTACATCGGGCCGTTTTTCGGCGCCGATTTTTCGCCGCCCGCCGAAGAGATTCGCAAACCGGTGGTGCTTGATGCGGGCTGACGGCGCTTTTCTTGCCGTGCTGCTGCATGTCGCGATGGCCGCGCCGCTGGCCGCGCAGGATCCGCTGTCGGCGATCGACTGGCTCGACCAGCAGCCGCAGGAAGACACCGATTTCGGGCTGGTCCCCGATGCCGCCGCACTGGCACCGCAAAAGCAGGAGCCGCCGGTCACCCGGGACGCCAGCCGCCCCGAGGTCAGCGTTCGGCCGCTGGATGCGCCCAGCGTCGATGCGGTGGGCCTCCTGCCGCCGCATGTCACCGGCTTTCCGCAGACGCTCTGGCAGGCCAGCGACACCGCGCAGCTTGCCGATCTGCTGATCGCGCAGAACGTCGATGGCCAGCCGGCGATGCAATCGCTGCTTTTTGCGCTGCTGCTGGCCGAGGCGCTGCCGCCCGAGCCGGCCGACGGCGGCTTTCTGCTGGCGCGGATCGACCGGTTGATCGCCATGGGGGCGATTGCCCAGGCGGCCGAGTTGCTTGCGCTGACCGATGCCAAATCCGATCCGGCGCTGTTTGCCCGGGTGCTTGACCTGTCGTTGCTGGCCGGGCCCGGCGTCGCTGCCTGCGAAGTGCTCGCCGGGCAGCCGAATCTCGCCCCCGGCACCGATTACCGGGTCTATTGCCTGGCCCAGACCGGCAATTGGGATCTGGCGCTGACCACGCTGACCACGGCCGAGGCCCTGGGCGACATCCCCGCGACAAAGGTCAACCTCCTGCTCGGCTTTCTCGATCCCGAACTGGCCGGAGAGCTTGCCGTACCACCGCCCTCGCTGCGCATGAGCCCGCTGGAATACCGCCTGTACGAGGCGCTTGGCGAACCGGTGCCGACGCATACCCTGCCGCGCGCCTTCGCCAATGCCGACCTGCCCGGCGACAGCGGCTGGAAGGCGCAGATCGAGGCGGCGGAACGTCTGGTCCGCGCCGGCGCGATCTCCGAACAGCGGCTGTTCGCCTTCTATGTCGCCAACCAGCCCTCGGCCTCGGGCGGGGTCTGGGACCGGGCGGCGGCCGTGCAACGCTTCGAGCGGGCGCTGGACGGCGGCGACCCCGAAGAGATCGACAATGCGCTGCGCCAGGTCTGGACGGTGATGGCCGAAGTCGGGCTGTCGACGGCCTTTGCCAAGGCCTATGGCGCCCGGCTGGCCGAGGTCGACCTCGCCGGCACAGGGGCCAGCCTGCAAATGCAGGCGGCGCTGCTCTCGCCCGAATACGAACGTCTGTCGCGACGGCTCGAGCCGCGCGGCCTGAGCCAGGAATTCGCCGTGGCGCTGGCCCAGGGCACGCCGGAAGCGGCCACCGCCCCCGACCCCCACGCTCGTGCCATTGCCGAGGGCTTCGTCAATCCGCCGCCGCCGCATCTTCAGGCGCTGCTCAACGGCGGGCGTCTGGGCGAGGTGATCCTGCGCGCCATGTCGCTGGCCTATCAGGGCCATCTCGGTGATGACACGGCGCTCTCCGAGGCGCTGGCCACCTTCCGCGCCGTCGGACTCGAGGACACCGCCCGGCGCGCCGCGCTTCAGTCGCTGCTGCTGACCGCCGAGGGCTGACACCGATGGACGACGCCCATATATCCGCCTTTCTCGAAGCCCAAGCCGCCGAGCTTGGGGCCGCGCACAATACGCTTCTGGCTTATGGCCGCGACCTGCGCGATGTCGCCGACTGGCTCGCCGCCAAGGACCGGAGCTTCGAGACCGCCGCGCGCGCCGACATCGAAAACTATCTGGTGCATTGCGAGGCGCAGGGGCTGGCCCGCGCGACCCGGGCGCGCCGGCTCTCCGCGATCAAGCAGCTTTATCGCTTCGGCTTCGAGGAAGGCTGGCGGATGGACAACCCGGCGATCCAGATCGCCGGGCCCGGCAAGGAGAAGCGCCTGCCCAAGACGCTGTCGGTGGATGATGTCGAGCAGTTGTTGCAGGCCGCCGAGCGCCATGGCCGCACGGCCGCCGACCGCGCCCGCAACCTCTGCCTGATGCAGGTGCTTTATGCCACCGGCCTTCGGGTGACCGAGCTTGTCTCGCTGCCGGTGGCGGCAGTGCGCGGCGATCCGCGGCTGATCCTGGTGCGCGGCAAGGGCGGCAAGGAACGCATGGTGCCGCTGTCACCGCCGGCGCGCGAGGCGCTGACCGCCTGGCTGGCGATCCGCGATGCCGCCGAGGAGGAGGCGCGGCTCAAGGGCAAGCCCGCCTCGCCCTTCCTCTTTCCCTCGCGCGGCAAGGCCGGGCATCTGACGCGGCATTGGTTCTTCAATCTTATCAAGGCGCTGGCCGTCGAAGCTGGCCTGACGCCCGCGGATGTCACCCCGCATACCCTGCGCCATGCCTTTGCCACCCATCTGTTGCAGAACGGCGCCGATCTGCGGGCGATCCAGACGCTTCTGGGCCACGCCGATGTCGCCACCACCGAGATCTACACGCATGTGCTGGAAGAGCGCCTGCGCGAACTGGTGCTGGAGCATCATCCGCTGGCGCGCGAGTGAGATCACCCACCCACCCTGTCATCGCCTTGATCACCGGCCCGTTCCGCCGCATAACCCGGCGCAGTTCAAATGAAAGTCAGACGTAATGGACCCCTCGCCCAGCCTGCTTGACGGCGCCTTCTGGATCACCTCTGCGGCCATCCTGCTGCTCCTTGTCCTCTCCGGCTTCTTCTCCGGCTCGGAAACCGCGCTCACCGCCGCCTCGCGCGGCAAGCTGCGGGCACAGGCCGACAAGGGCAACCGCGGTGCCGACCGGGCGCTGACGATCACCGAAGACAACGAGCGGCTGATCGGTTCGGTGCTGCTGGGCAACAACCTGGTCAATATCCTGGCCACCTCGCTGGCCACGGCGCTGTTCACCCGGCTGTTCGGCGAAAGCGGCGTGGCGCTGGCCACGCTGATCATGACGCTGCTGGTGCTGATCTTTGCCGAGGTGCTGCCCAAGACCTTTGCCATCACCAATGCCGAACGCGCCGCAGCCTTCGTCGCCGCGCCGATCGCCCTTGTGATCCGCGTCTTCGCCCCGGTGGTCGGCGCCGTGCGCATCCTGGTGCGCGGCATTCTCAGCCTGTTCGGCGTCAAGACCGACCCCGACAGCCATATCCTTGCCGTGCGCGAGGAAATTGCCGGCGCGCTGCATCTGGGCCATTCCGAAGGCGTGGTGGAAAAGGAAGACCGCGACCGCATTCTGGGCGCACTCGATCTCTCGGAGCGCACGGTGGAAGAGATCATGCTGCACCGCTCCGGCATCGAGATGATCGACGCCGACACTCCGCCGCGCGAGATCCTGACGCAATGCCTGGAGAGCCGGCACACCCGGTTGCCGGTGTTCAAGAACGACCCCGAGAACATCATCGGCGTGATCCACGCCAAGGACCTGCTGCGCGCCATGAACAAGCTGGTGGATGGCAGCGAGGACCAGACCGGCGTGCTCGAAGCCTTTGACATCACCTCGATCGCGATGAAGCCCTATTTCGTGCCCGACACCACCTCGCTCGACGATCAGATGCGGCAGTTCCTGCGCCGCCGCACCCATTTTGCGCTGGTGGTCGATGAATATGGCTCGCTCGAGGGGTTGATCACGCTCGAGGACATTCTCGAAGAGATCGTCGGCGAGATCACCGACGAATTCGACCCCGACGCCGAACATTCGGTGCGTCGCGGCGAGGATGGCCACTACCATGTCGACGGCGCGATGACGATCCGCGACCTCAACCGCGCCACCGACTGGAACCTGCCCGACGAGGCCGCCAATACCGTCGCCGGGCTGGTCATCCACGAGGCCCAGATCATTCCGGCGGTGGGCCAGGTGTTTTCGTTTCACGGCTTTCGCTTCGAGGTGACCGGGCGCAAGGACAACCGCGTGACCCGGCTCAAGATCCGGCCACTGGCCTGACGGGGCGCCATCGCGGATCGGCCGCCCCGCGCCATGTCTCAGCTCCGCAGGCCGGTATATTTCCCCTTTCTTCACAACCATAAAGCAGCGTGAGCCCGCTCACATTCATCTTTTCTTATCTCTTGACCGATTGGCGTTTCAGCGGCACTCTGTTCGCGGGTCGAGGTGCACAATTTTTCAATGCCCGCCAAATCTTTAACCGAAACGGCGGCCTGCATGTCGCTACGCTTCGTCGCTATTGAGAGGATTTTTCATGTCGGAACCATTTCTTGGAGAGGTCAAGCTGGTGGGCTGGAACTTCGCGGCCCGCGGCTATGCGCTTTGCGATGGTCAGCTGCTGCCGATCTCTCAGAACACTGCGCTGTTTTCACTGCTCGGAACGATCTATGGCGGCGATGGCCGCACGACCTTTGCCCTGCCGGATCTGCGCGGCCGAATGGCCATGCACTTTGGCCGCGGTCCCGGTCTGAGCGACCGGCGGATCGGGCAAAGGGGCGGCAGCGAGACCAATACTCTGACCGTCAACCAGATGCCCAGCCACAACCACACCGCAAGCCTGCATGCCGAGCTGGGCGCACCCGACCAGTCCAATCCGCAGGACAACATGCTGGGTCTGTCCAATATCTATATCGCGCCAAACGCGGCGCCGAACCGGACAATGGCGTCTGAAACCATCGTGGTGAACAACAACGGCGGAAACCAGGCGATCAACAACATGCAGCCCTTTCTTGTGATGAACTATCAGATCGCCCTGGTCGGGCTTTTCCCGTCGCGCAACTGATGCGTTCCACAGGTATGCCCGCAGGAGAACACACATGAGTTCGGACACAGATATCAGCCGACGCGGCTTTGTGGCCACCCAGGTCGCCGGGGCCGCGGTTGTCGCCGCCTTGCCCGCGACCGGCGCCAGCGCCGCCACCGGCCTGCTGACAACGACAGAGTCCGCGCCGGCCGCCGGTCCGTTCAACTGGCTCAGCTCCGGTTCGGCCGAATTGAAGGCTCATATCGGTCGCCGTTTCCGGTTTCAGACCGAGGATGGCCGATCCGCCGTGCTGAAACTGGTGGCGGTGGAGCCGATAGACAGCGGACCGCATCGCCCCGCCGACCTGCCGCGCAGCAGCGGCGTCATCGCGGTCTTCGACGGGCACGACAAGGTGCCAATGGTCGAGGCCGGCAGCCAGACCTATCGGGTGTCGGCGCCGCGCATCGGCGCTGCCCGGCTGATGGCCGGACCGACCCGCAAGCGCGACGGCTCGGACGTGATCGAGATCGTCCTCAACTGATCCACCGTACGGGGCGCAGAGCACGCCCCGGCCCAAACCAACCGGACTTCAACATGCTCGACCGTCCCCGCGGACAGGTGGCTTTCCGCCTCATCCACGACACCGACCGTCCTTTTCTGGAATATCTCCATGCGACAACGCGCGCTTGGGAATTCGAATTGGTGACTTGGGAAGAGACGGAAAAGGCGCGTTTCCTGAAACAGCAATTCGAGGCGCAGGATCTGAGCTATCAGCGCAGCTTTCCCAAGGCCAACCGCCATATCATCACGCTCGATGGCGTGGATATCGGCCGGCTCTATCTCGACCGGCAGGACGACGTGCTTTACATCATCGAGTTCTCGTTGCTCCCGCAGTACCAAGGGCGCGGCATTGGCACGGACATCCTGCGCAGCCTGCTGAACGAGGCCCATGGCGGCAAGGTGCCGGTCCGGCTCAAGGTCGAGCGGCTCAATCCGGCGCAGCGGCTCTACCTGCGCCACGGCTTCGTGCAGACCGGCGTGGTCGGGCATCATCTGGCGCTGGAATGGCGGCCTCAGCTTGGCCCGCGGGAGGTCTGACCGTGGCTCAGTTGAAGACCGCCTCATACAGCATGCAGGTCCGGTCTTGCCGGAACGGCGAGAGAAAGAGCCTCAATACGCCAAGCTGCGGATGGCGGATTTCGAACATCTGGCTGTCGAGCTGCGGCTCGCGCGGCCCCTCAAAGGTCAGGGCGAAGGCCTGGCGCGGCGGCAGGATGCGTCCGTCGATCTCGACCTCGTTGTCGCGGATCGACGACCCCTCGAAACGCTTCACGTTGTCGAGCACAAGGCGCACCGGATCGGGACGCGAATCGACCGCGAAGATATCGCCTATAAGGGAATCGAAATCTTCCGGCGCGGCGGCGGCAATATCGATGGTCATGCGGCTCCCCTGTAGGCCCAATTCCTCGGGAATGGTAAAGAGTTACAGCAATAATGTGAATATTTACTTTGTCCTTGGGCGAGCAATCGCGTTTCGGATTGTCCACGTCGGATATTGCTCGACCGAAAGCTGCGGATCGCTTAACGTTTAGGTAACGATGTTTCACTAGTAGACTTAGAAAAAGGAATTCAACATGGCCACATATACCGGTGACGTACACTTTTACTTCAACGGCAATCTCAACGCTGCAAATTTTGACAATGAGACAATTGCCGACAACCTTCTAGATGCAGAATTCACAGCCGGCGAGATCGTCAACGACGGAACCGGAAACCTCTTTGGCGACGGGTTGGGAACCTATGTGGGTTCCATTGATATCGGCGGCACCCTTTACCCGATCTTCTCCGACGAAAATGCCGGCACGTTGGCAGATCCGGCGCTTTTCCTCGTGACCCCGACAGGTTTTTTCACCGCTGCGAATCTGCCGGCCGATCTCAGCTCGGCGACGACTGCGTCTACCACCGAATGCTTCCTCACCGGCACCCATATCGCCACCCCCGAGGGTGAAAGCCGGGTCGAGGAGCTGAATATCGGCGACGAGATCCTGACCGCCGGGGGCGAGGCCATCGCCATCAGGTGGATCGGCGTGCAGCGCGTCTATACTGCCTTCCGCCCGCCGGAACGCCTCCGCCCGGTCCGTGTCAGCGCCGGGGCGCTTGGCGATGGTTTGCCCAAGCGTGACCTGCGGCTGACCGCCGATCACGCGCTGGTGGTGGACGGGCTGCTGATCAACGCGGGCGCGCTGGTCAATGGTGCCAGTATCGACTGGGCCTCGGCCGAGGAGATGGGCGAATTCTACACCGTCTATCACATCGAGACCGAAAACCACGAAGTGATCCTGGCCGAGGGCACCCCGGCCGAGACCTACATCGATTATATCGGTCGCAGCCATTTCCACAATTATTCGGAATATGTGGCGCTGTACGGCGAAGAACGCACCATCGCCGAAATGGACAGGCCGCGGATTTCCACCCCGCGTCTGGTTCCGGCGGCGATCCGCGCCAGATTGGCCGCTGACAAGGCGGCCTGAGCCCGACTGAACGACCTCACCGGTGTGGCAGACCCCGGCTCCGCCTCTTTCGGTGGAGCCGGGGTTTTCCGTCGGGCAGGCCCCGCTTTTGCGCCCCGACCAGGCGGCCCTTCCCCCTCTGCGCTTGTCACCCGGCGAATGGCGCGCGATAGGGGGCACAGTCCTGTCACCCATACCCGGATCCTGCCCGATGTTGCGAAGCGGCCCCTTGCTGATGACGGTCTCGATGGCGCTCTTTGCGGTCGAGGACATGTTTCTGAAATCCGCCATGCAGGAGATCAGCGTCGGGCTGGCGCTCAGCGCCTTCGGACTGGGCGGGATGAGCGTCTTTCTGATCTGGGCGCGCCTGCGTGGCCAGCGGCTGTTTCACCCGGCGATTGTCACCCGCCCGCTGTTGCTGCGGTCTACGTCCGAGGTGCTGGGGCGGCTGTTTTATACCCTGGCCTTCGCTCTCGCCCCGTTGTCGCTGGTGTCGGCCATCCTCCAGGCGACGCCGCTGGTGGTGGCGCTTGGCGCGGTGGTGTTCTTTGGCGAGGTGGTCGGCTGGCGCCGCTGGCTGGCCATCGCCCTGGGCTTTGTCGGCGTGCTGATGATCCTGCGGCCGGGGACCGAGGCCTTTGCCGCCACCAGCATCTTTGCGGTGCTGGGCATGCTGGGCTTTGCCGGGCGTGATCTGGCGACGCGGGCCAGCCCGCCGTCGATGTCGAATGTGCAGCTCGGGGTCTACGGTTTCCTGATGCTGGTGATCGCCGGTCTGATCATGATCGCGGTGACCGGCCCCGGGCCGCTGCCGGGGCCACGGGCGTCGGTCGAGCTTGGGCTTGCGGTGGCGGTCGGCGTGCTGGCCTATACCAGCCTGACCGCGGCGATGCGGGTCGGCGAAGTCTCGATCACCGTGCCCTTCCGCTACACCCGGCTGCTCTTTGCCATGATCCTCGGCATTGCGGTCTTTGGCGAACGACCCGACCTGATGACCTGGGCGGGCAGCGCGGTGATCGTGGCAAGCGGGCTTTATACCATCTACCGAAGCCAGCGCGGCGCCGTGTCGCTGGCGAAAAAACCTGTCTGATCGGCGCCCGCGCCCCCTTAACATCCCGGCCCGTGCGCCCTATATTCAGCCTTGTCCTTCGGGACTATGGACATAAACGCGCTCGTAATAAGCGGATCGGACCCGGGGGCGGTACCCGGCGGCTCCACCAACCATCCTTCGTTTGGGGATCATGGGGCCGAAACAGGATCGACGAACGTCTAAAGGGGTTAGCTTTGTCCCGGTGAGTTACCACCGTTATCGGTACAACTAAGCTAGTTGCAAACGACAACAAAGCTCCGGTGGCAATGGCTGCGTAAGCAGTCGGATCTACCGAAATCTTAAGTCCTAGGGCCTAGCAGCTTTAGGCGGGGTTCGCAGGTACCTGGCAACAGAAACCTGCATTCCTCTCTTCATCTGCATCGGCCCCAATCCTCTCGGTTCCGGAGGTGATCCGGCAATCCTGTTCAAGCATTGAAGGATTGGCGGTCCCGGATCATGGCGATGACGACGAACACCGGCTTCGGGGCGACGGTCACGCCAGCGCCAGGTAGGATCCACCGCGCCGAGCCACGCACCACAGCCCGACTGCCGGCGATCTCGCATCGCACACCACCCGGCGCCGGGCGCCGCCCGGCGACCGGCTCACCTCATGCCCTGGCCTTCTTCTTTTTCTTCTCCGCCACGACCTTCTCGGCCAGATCGCGGGCGATGGCAAAGGCGCCCTTGATCTTGTCGGCGTCACTTTTCCAGTCGCGGCGGACGACGATCTTGTTGTCCTTCACCTTGGCCAGCCCCTTCTGATCCTTGATGAATTCCACCAAACCCTGCGGCGAGGCGAACTTGTCGTTGTGGAACTGGATCGTCGCGCCCTTGGGCCCGCCGTCGAGCTTGGCAATGCCGGCGCGTTTGCACATCGCCTTGATCCGCACCACCAGCAGCAGGGTGTTGACCTCCTTCGGCAGCTTGCCGAAACGGTCGATCAGCTCGGCGGCAAACCCCTCCAGCTCGACCTTCGTCGTCAGCTCGGACAGCCGGCGGTACAGCCCCAGCCGCACATCGAGATCGGGCACATAGTCCTCGGGGATCAGCACCGGAACGCCGAGGTTGATCTGCGGTGCCCATTGATCGTCGGCCTCGGTCAGCCCCTCCATTTCGCCCGCACGGATCTTGGCAATCGCCTCCTCCAGCATCGACTGATACAGCTCGTAGCCCACGTCGCGCATCTGTCCCGATTGCTCCTCGCCCAGAAGGTTGCCGGCGCCGCGAATATCGAGATCCTGTGACGCCAGGGTAAAGCCGGCACCTAGGGTATCGAGCGAGCCCAGCACCCGCAGTCGCTTTTCGGCGGTGGCGGTCAGCCTGGCACGGGGTTTTGTCGTCAGATAGGCATAGGCCCGTGTCTTCGACCGCCCTACCCGGCCACGGATCTGATAGAGTTGCGACAGGCCGAACATGTCCGCACGGTGCACCACCATGGTGTTGGCGGTCGGGATATCGAGACCACTTTCGACAATCGTCGTCGCCAGCAGCACGTCGTATTTGCCGTCATAAAAGGCGTTCATCTTGTCGTCGAGCTCGCCTGCCGGCATCTGCCCATGCGCCACCACGTAAGAGACCTCGGGCACCTGATCCTTGAGAAACTGCTCGATCTCGCCCAGATCGCTGACCCGCGGCACCACATAGAAGCTCTGGCCGCCGCGATAATGTTCACGCAAGAGCGCCTCGCGGATGGTCACCGCGTCGAACTCGCTGACATAGGTGCGGATCGCCAGCCGGTCGACCGGCGGCGTGCCGATGATCGAGAGATCGCGTACGCCGGAGAGCGACAATTGCAGGGTGCGCGGGATCGGCGTCGCGGTCAGGGTCAGCACGTGGATATCG
This sequence comes from Marinovum algicola, assembly GCF_900109145.1. GTDB lineage: Bacteria > Pseudomonadota > Alphaproteobacteria > Rhodobacterales > Rhodobacteraceae > Marinovum > Marinovum algicola. The sequence continues at coordinate 89,435 of NZ_FNYY01000003.1, read as the reverse complement.
GTGCGCAGCTGCTTCAGCCGCTCCTTGTGCGAGACGCCGAAATGCTGCTCTTCGTCGATGATCAGCAGCCCGAGGTTCTGAAACCGGATGCCCTTGGCCAAAAGCGCATGGGTGCCGATGACGATATCCGCCGTGCCTTTGGAAATGCCCTCGCGGGTGAGCGCCGCATCGCGCGCCGAGACGAAGCGCGACAGCGGCCGGACATTGACCGGGAAGCCACGGAAGCGCTCGGCAAAGCTCTTGTAATGCTGCCGTGCCAGCAGCGTCGTCGGCGCGATCACCGCCACTTGCATGCCCGACATGGCGGCCACGAAAGCGGCGCGCATCGCCACCTCGGTTTTGCCAAAGCCCACGTCGCCGCAGATCAGCCGGTCCATCGGCTGGCCGGAATGCATGTCGTCCATCACGTCGGAAATGGCGCGCAGCTGGTCGTCGGTCTCCTCGTAGGGGAAGCGCGCCGAGAAATCCTCGTAGGCGCCATGCGGCGGGTCCATCACCGGCGCCTTGCGCAGCGCACGCTCGGCCGCGACGCGGATCAGCCGGTCGGCCATCTCGCGGATGCGTTCCTTGAGCTTGGCCTTCTTGGCCTGCCAGGCGCCGCCGCCCAGCTTGTCGAGCAGACCGGCCTCATGGCCGTATTTCGACAAAAGCTCGATGTTTTCAACCGGCAGATAGAGCTTGGAGGCCTCGGCATATTCCAGCGCCAGGCATTCATGCGCGGCGCCGGCGGCGGTGATCACCTCGAGCCCGAGATAGCGGCCGATGCCGTGATCGACATGCACCACCAGATCGCCGGGGCTGAGCGATTGCGTTTCGGTCAGGAAGTTCTCGGCCCGGCGCTTTTTCTTCGGTGCACGGATCAGCCTGTCGCCCAGCACATCCTGCTCGGACACGACGGTGATCCGGGCTTCTCCCCCCGTCTTGCCGCCGCCCCAAGGCCCTTCAAACCCGTGCTCCAGCGCCCAGACTGCTAGATGCAGCCCGTGCCGGCCGATGCTGCGGGCATCCTTGACCAAGATCGTCTCGGCCAGCCCCTCATCCTCGATCAGGCCGGAAAGCCGCTCGCGCGCGCCCTCGGAATAGGAGGCGACCACCACCGGACCAAGCTCAAGTTTTGCCTTTATATGATCCGCCAATGCGCCGAAAAGGCTAATGTTTTCCTGCTGCCGCTCGGGCGCGAAATTGCGCCCGATACGGCCACCGGCATCCGAGACGCCGGGGCCCGAGGCCTGGGCCAGCGGATGGAACTGCAACACCCGGCGGCCGGAGGTGGCGGCCTGCCAGGCGGCATCGTCGAGATACAGCGTCTCGGGGGGCGCGGGTTTGTAGACCGTGTCCATCCGCGATTTGCTCGCCATCGCGATCTTGCGGGTCTCGTATTGATCCTCGATCATCTCCCAGCGGGCCAGCCGCGAGGGGGTGACCTGATCGTCCTGGGTGATGGTGGCCTCGGGCAGATAGTCGAACAGCGTCTCGAGCCGCTCGTGAAAAAAGCCCAGCCAGTGCTCGGCGCCCTGGTGCTTGCGGCCGGCGCTGATCGCCTCGTACAGCGGATCGTCGGAACCGGCGGCGCCGAATTCGATGCGGTAATTCTGCCGGAAGCGGGTGATCGCCGCCTCGTCGAGGATGACCTCGGAGACCGGCGCCAGCTCGACCATGTCGAGCTTTTCGGTGGTGCGCTGGCTGACCGGGTCGAAGCGGCGTGCGCCGTCCAGCGTATCGCCAAAGAGGTCGAGCCGTACCGGGCCGCCTTCTCCGGGCGGATAGATGTCGATGATGCCGCCGCGCACCGCGTAATCGCCAGGCTCCATCACCGTCGGCGCCTGAACGAAGCCCATCCGCACCAGGAAGGCGCGCAGCGCCTTTTCGTCGATCCGGTGGCCGACCCGGGCGGTAAAGGCCGCCTCGCGCAAAACCTCGCGGGCCGGGATCTTCTGCGTCGCCGCCGACAGGGTGGTCAGCAGCACGAATTGCTGCGGCATGCCATGTACCAGCCCGGCCAGCGTCGCCATCCGCGCGGCCGAGATATCGGCATGGGGCGAGACCCGGTCATACGGCAGGCAATCCCAGGCCGGAAAGGTCAGCACCGGCATCTCTGGCGCAAAGAAGCCGAGCGCCGCCTGCATCGCCGCCAGCCGCTTGTCATCGCGGGCGACATGCAGCACCGGGCCGCCGCTTCTGGCGGCCTCGTCGAGGATCAACCGGGCGTCAAAGCCTTCCGGCGCGCCACCGATGATGCGGGTCTGAAGGTCTGGCATGGCGTCTCACTTGCGGCAGCGGAAGGATCGGGTCAATGGCGCGGCTCAGAGTCCCAGAACCTGAACCGAGAAATTCTGGTACATGCCCCACATGGCGGTGACAAAGATCGACAGCACGCCGATCACCTGGACATAGAACCGGTGGCGGATCAGCCGGCGTTGCAGCGCCTCGCCATGCAGGCCCATGTCATTGATCCGGCGCGAGGTCGAAAGGCTGAGAAGGCCGACGAGGCTCATCGGAAAGAGCAGCAAAAAGACCGCCTGGGCGAATTCAACCCAGTAGAAAAAGCCCAGCACCGCCAGCCCGCTGAGCAGAAAGCAGATCAGGCCCAGCAGCCAAATGCCCGCCACCCGGCCGATATAGAGCAGCCGCGAGGTGTTGATCCGCACCAGTTCCTCGAGATCGCCCTGCGCCTGGCCGCCGTACTTGCGGGCGTGGGTGACCATGTCGAACGGCACGCCGATCACCCAGTGACTCGCCGTCGACCACATCACCGCCAGCGCGATCCAGAACCAGAGATTCGAGAAGGACCGCATGTCGATATGTTCAAGAATGACGAGTTGCAGATCGGTCACCGCGTGTTCCCCTGAGGCATCTCGGGCCTCCTTACCGCAAGCTCCGGGCATTGCCCAGAGGCCGCCGCCGCGGCGGCCTGCGGGTGCGCTTCGGGCTGGACTTGGCGCAACAGGCTTGGCAGGTACGGGAGAGAATTTCGGAGAACGCCATGCCCCTCGCCCCCTTTCCCGACGCCCGCTTCCGCCGCACCCGCAAATCCGCCGCGCTGCGTGATCTGGTGCGCGAAAACACCCTGACGCCCGGCGATTTCATCTGGCCGATCTTCCTGCGCGATGGCGAGGGGATCGAAGAGCCAGTGCCCTCGATGCCCGGCGTGGTGCGGCGCTCGGTCGACCTGGTGGCGCAGGCGGCGCGCGAGGCCCATGCCCTGGGCATTCCGGCGATCTGCCTCTTTCCCTATACCGACCCGAGCCTCAAGACCGAGGATTGCGCCGAGGCCTGGAACCCCGAGAACCTGTCGAACCGCGCCACGCGGGCGATCAAGGCGGCGGTGCCGGAAATGGTGGTGATGACCGATGTGGCGCTCGACCCCTACAACATCAACGGCCACGACGGCTTTGTGGTCGATGGCGAGGTGGTAAACGACGCCACCGTCGGCGCGCTGGTGAAACAGGCGCTGAGCCAGGCCGAGGCCGGGGCCGACATCATCGGCCCGTCGGACATGATGGATGGCCGCATCGGCGCGATCCGTGGCGCCCTGGAAGCCGGCGGCTTTCCCAACGTGGCCCTGCTCAGCTATTCGGCGAAATATGCCAGTGCCTTTTACGGCCCGTTCCGCGATGCGGTGGGCGCCTCCGGCGCGCTCAAGGGTGACAAGAAGACCTATCAGATGGACCCGGCCAATTCCGACGAGGCGCTGCGGCTGGTGGACCGCGATCTGAGCGAGGGCGCCGACATGGTGATGATCAAGCCGGGGATGCCCTATCTCGACATCTGCCGCCGGGTGAAAGACCGCTTCGGCGCGCCGACCTATGCCTACCAGGTCTCGGGGGAATACGCGATGATCCAGGGCGCCGCGCAAAACGGCTGGATCGACGGCGAACAGGCGATGATGGAGAGCCTGATGGGCTTCAAACGCGCCGGATGCGACGGGGTGCTGACCTATTTCGCGCCGGCGGCGGCGCGGCTTCTCAACGGCTGAGCCGCTCCCGCGCCGGCGCGGCTTTGCCACAATCCCGGCGCCGGGTTTTCGCGGCGTGACACCCCGGGCCAAAGCGCCTATACTGCGCGCGACCGGCGACAAGACCGGCCCCCAAGGCAATGCGAGCAGAGACCCAAGATGACCCAGCTTCCCCGACGATCCTTTGTGTTTTCCGGCCTTGCCGCAACCACGCTGGCCGCTTGCGGCAACGGCGTCGGGTCGCGCGGCCCGGCCACGATCGACGCCCGTGTCGACAGCACCCTGGCGCAGCTCTATTCGGATTTTCCCGCCACCCGCGAGGTGGCCGAGAAATCCGTCGGCATGTTGATCATGCCGCTGGTGACCGAGGCCGGCCTGGGCCTGGGCGGCGGCTATGGCCGCGGCGCCATGCGCATCAATGGCGCGACGGTGGATTACTATGCCATGACCAAGCTCTCGACCGGATTGCAGATCGGCGCGCAACAATATGCGCATGTGCTGTTCTTCATGACCGACGAGGCCTTGCAGAATTTCCGCCGGTCGCCCGGTTTTGCCGCCGGCGCCGGCGCGACCTATGCCATCCCCGACAGCGGCGGCAATCTGAGCGCCGAGACCACCACCTCGCTTGCGCCGATCATCGCCGTGGTCTTTGGCCAGGCCGGGCTGCGCGTCGGCGCGACGCTGGAAGGCGTGAAATACACTCGGATCATTCCCTGACGCCCGGGCGTTGATGCGCAGGCCGGGCTGGGGGCGCTGCCCCCGTCGCCCGGGGCGACTCCCCCGAGGGTATTTTCGGCAAGAGGAAGATCAGGGCGATCTGGTTGCGACCGGGGGGCCAAGGGCCACAGCGGTCAGTGATAGGTGAATTCGCCGACCAGGTTCTGCCATTCGCCGGAGGCCAGCATCTTGCGGTGCGAAAAGCGCACCGAATGCAGCGGGCCCTCGATCTCGTCCTGCCAGAACTCGATGAAGCGGAAGAGCTTGGGGTGATCCGGCGCGGTGTCATATTCCTGCCAGATATAGCTGTTGAGCACATGGGTGTAATCCGGCATGTGATAGAAGAATTCCGCCGTGGTCAGCCCGTAGCCGCGCAGCATCATTTCGGTCTCCGACATCTGCATCTTGCACCTCGTCTTTTTTTGCTGTGCGGGAATCGTGCCAGAAATCTGTTGAAAATCAACAAATACAATCTGTTAGCCACCTGGCATGATGGCTGCCAAATCGACGGAATCCAAGGATTGCACCCCATATCCTGTCTCTGATATAGTTTGCCTCAACTATATATAGAAACCGACAAAAAGCGGTGAAGACGACGTGAGCGACACGCCCCAACCCCCTGAGAACGATGAACAAAAACCGGACCGGCCCGAGCATCACGGCCCCACGGTCTCGATCACGGACGAGATGCAGTCGGCCTATCTGGACTATGCGATGTCGGTCATCGTGTCCCGCGCGATCCCGGATCTGCGCGACGGGCTGAAACCGGTGCATCGGCGCATTCTTTATGCGATGCATGAAACCGGCAACAGCCATGACAAACCCTATCGCAAGTCGGCCCGCCCTGTGGGCGACGTCATGGGGAAATACCACCCGCATGGAGACAGCGCGATCTATGACGCGCTGGTACGCATGGCGCAGGATTTCTCGATGTCGCTGCCGCTTCTGGACGGTCAGGGCAACTTCGGCTCGATGGATGGCGACAATGCCGCGGCCATGCGTTACACCGAGGTGCGGATGGACAAGCCCTCGTCGTATCTGCTGGCCGATATCGACAAGGAAACCGTCGATTTCCAGGACAATTACGACGGCAAGGACCGCGAGCCCAGCGTGCTGCCGGCGCGCTTTCCCAACATGCTGGTCAATGGCGCCGGCGGCATTGCCGTCGGCATGGCGACCAATATCCCGCCGCATAACCTCGGCGAGGTGATCGACGCCTGCCTGGCGTTGATCGAGGATGCCGATCTGACCTCGGAACAGCTGATCCATTATATCCCCGGCCCGGATTTCCCCACCGGCGGGCTGATCCTCGGCCGCTCGGGCGCGCGCAAGGCCTATCTCGAAGGTCGGGGCAGCGTCATCGTGCGCGCCAAGACCCGCGTCGAGGAGCTGCGCAAGGACCGTTATGCCATTGTCGTCGACGAGGTGCCCTATCAGGTGAACAAGGCGGCGATGATCGAAAAGATCGCCGAGGCTGCCCGTGAAAAGCGCATCGAGGGCATTGCCCATGTGCAGGACGAAAGCGACCGCAACGGCGTGCGGGTGGTGATCGAGCTGAAGCGCGATGCCACGGCGGAGGTGGTGCTGAACCAGCTGTTCCGCTTCACCCCGATGCAGACCTATTTCGGCTGCAACATGCTGGCGCTCAATGGCGGGCGGCCCGAGCAGCTGACCCTGCGCGCCTTCCTGACCTCCTTCCTCGATTTCCGCGAGGATGTGGTGGCGCGGCGCACCGCCTATCTGCTGCGCAAGGCGCGCGAACGCAGCCATATCCTCTGTGGTCTGGCGGTCGCGGTGTCGAATGTCGACGAGGTCGTGGCGACGATCCGCGCTTCGGCCGATGCGGCGGAAGCGCGCGAGAAGCTGATGACCCGGCGCTGGCCGGCGCAGGAGATCGCCGCCTATATCAAGCTGATCGACGATCCGACCCATACGATCAACGAGGACGGCAGCTACAACCTCTCCGAAGCGCAGGCCCGCGCCATTCTCGAGCTGCGGCTGCAACGGCTGACCCAGCTGGGCGTCAAGGAGATCACCGACGAGCTCGAAGAACTGGCGGCGAAGATCAAGGATTACCTCGATATCCTGTCCTCGCGCGAGCGGATCATGACGATCATCTCGGACGAACTGACCGAGGTGAAAGAGCAATTTGCCGTGCCGCGCCGCACCGAGATCACCGACTGGGCCGGTGACATGGACGACGAGGACCTGATCGAACGCGAGGACATGGTCGTCACCGTCACCCAGGGCGGCTATATCAAGCGCACGCCGCTGGCCGATTTCCGCTCGCAGAAGCGCGGCGGCAAGGGGCTGTCGGGCGGTGCGCTCAAGGATGACGACGTGGTGACCACGCTGTTTGTCGCCAATACCCATACGCAGCTTCTGTTCTTTACCACCGACGGCATGGCCTACAAGCTCAAGACCTGGCGGTTGCCGCTGGGCGGGCGCACCTCCAAGGGCAAGGCGATCGTCAACATCCTGCCGATCCCGACCGGCGTGTCGATCGCGGCGATCATGCCGGTCGATCGCGACGAGGGCGAATGGGACGATCTGCAAATCGTCTTTGCCACCGACAAAGGCACCGTGCGGCGCAATCGGCTGTCGGATTTCACCAACGTGAAGTCGAACGGTAAGATCGCGATGAAGTTCGAGGACGAGAACGAAGGCATGTCGTTGATCAATGCCCGGATCTGTTCCGAGGACGACGACGTCATGCTGGTCACCGATTCCGGCCGCGCCATCCGCTTTCCGACCACCGATGTGCGGGTGTTCAATTCGCGCAATTCGGTGGGGGTGCGGGGCATCCGGCTCAACAATGGCGACAAGGTCGTCTCGATGTCGGTGATCCGCCACTTCGAGGCCGAGGCGGAGGAACGCGCCGCCTATCTGAAGCAGCGTCGCCTGATGGCGGGGATCACCGATGACCCGGAGACCGACGAAGAGGCCGCCGCCCCCGGCGCGCTCTCGCCCGAGCGCTATGCCGAGATGTCGGCGGCCGAGAACCTGATCCTGACAATCACCGCCAAGGGCACCGGCAAGCTGTCGTCGTCGCATGACTATCCGGTGCGCGGCCGTGGCGGCCAGGGCGTGGCGGCGATGGACAAGGCGATGCGCGGCGGGCCTCTGGTGGCCTCTTTCCCGGTGGAACTGGACGATCAGATCATGCTTGCCACCTCGCGCGGGCAATCGATCCGGGTGCCGGTCGATGGCATCTCCTTCCGGTCGCGCAGCGCCGGTGGCGTGCGGGTGTTCAACACCGGCAAGGGCGAGGAAGTGGTCAGCGTGGCCTGGATCGCCGAACAGGCCGAAGACGAGGGTGAGGCCGAGAGCTGAGGCGCCTTGCAAATTCGCACAAGACTTGTGTGGTTTGCCTGAATTGATCGTGGATGCACAGATCGAATAGTCCTTCCGACAGAAACTCGGAAGGACACTTCACATGACCCACACTCTTCAAAATGCCGGCCTGCTGGTCGCGCGTATCCTGCTCTCGGCAATGTTCATTCTGGCGGGCATCGGCAAGCTGGGCGATGTTCAGGGCTTTGCCGGCTACGTGGCCTCGGGCGGCCTGCCCGGCTTTCTCGCCTGGCCGGTGATCGTCCTGGAGATCCTCGGCGGCCTAGCGCTTCTGGTCGGCTTTCAGACCCGGCTGGCGGCGCTGGGTCTGGGCCTGTTCTCGGTGGCGACCGGCGTGCTCTATCACTTTGTCCCGGCGGACCAGATGCAGATGACCATCTTCATGAAGAACCTGGCGCTTGCCGGCGGCTATCTGGCGCTGGCGCTGGTCGGCGCCGGCCAATGGTCGGCCGATGCGGCGCTGGGCCGGAAATCGGCGACGGCCACCGCGTAAGCACAAGGCCATCGCCCGGTCTCGGCCGGGCGATGGCATGTTCCGGGGGCTGCTTTGTTTTGTCAGTCGGTGCCGGAGCTCGACCCGCCTTCGTCGCCGAGCAAGGCCAGCCCGAGCAGCGCGATGCCCACGGTCGCCGGCAGCGCCGCGCCGCCGTTGGTCTGGAAGGAACTCAGCCTGCGGCACAGCCGGGCTGGTGTGCCGTCCGGCAGCGTCGTCAAGGTGTCGCGGCACCAGTATTGAATGCCGTTGGCTTCCACGTACAGCGGATAGTCCGGGTCAGGGCTCAGCCCCGGTGCGGCACCCTGCGCCAGCGCCGATCCGGCAAGACCGGCAATGACACCCGCGGAAAGTAATAACTTTTTCATAGTCCAATCCTCTCCCGTTCTTCGTAATGCCTGTCGGACAAGATTACACCGTTTCCGGCCTTTGCGCTATCGGTCTGATGATCCGGGCCCGCAACATCCCGCCCGGTTACCACGCCCATCGGCGCAACCGGCTCCCGAGCCGCAAAAGCGGCCTGTCAGACGGGCCAGGCGCCTGATTGGTGGGTTTTTTCAGAGATCGTAGAGATCGGCGAACTTCTGCTCAAGATAGCCCAGCAGCGGCGCCTCCGAGGGGGCAAATCCACAGGCCTGCTCGATCACCGCACGCGGCTCGTAAAGCCCGCCGAACCGCTGCACATTGGCATGCAACCAGCCGGTGGCTCCTGAAAGATCGCCCCGCGCCAATTGCCCGTCGAGGTCGGCAACATCGTCCTGCAACGCGAGATAGAGACAGCCGGCATAGACATTGCCCAGGGCATAGGTCGGGAAATAGCCCAGCAGCCCGGCGGCCCAATGCACATCCTGCAACACGCCGTTCGACGGCTTGTCGACCGGATAGCCGAAATCCTCGGCAAAACGCGCGTTCCACGCCTCTTCGAGATCGGCCACGTCGAGCTTGCCCCGCGCCATGTCGCGTTCAAGGTCAAAGCGCAGCATGATGTGAAGGTTGTACTGCACCTCGTCCGCCTCGGTGCGGATGAAGCCACGCTGGACGCGGTTGACGGCCTTGTAAAACGCCTCTTCGCCGGTGACCCCCAGATCGCCAAAGGCATCCCGCATCTGGCCATAAAGCCAGTGGCAGAAGGCACGCGAGCGGCCCAGCTGGTTTTCGTAGATGCGGCTCTGGCTTTCATGCACCCCGAGCGACACGCCCTGCCCCAGCGGGCTCAGCGCATAGCCCGCATCGATGCCCTGTTCGTAACAGGCATGGCCGACCTCGTGGATGGTGGAATAGGCGCAGTTGAACGGATCGTCGGCCGCGGTGCGGGTGGTGATCCGCACATCGGCGCCGCTGCCCGAACTGAAGGGATGCACCGCCTTGTCGATCCGCCCGCGATCGAAATCATAGCCAAAGACCTCGGCCAGACGACGTGACAGCACCATCTGCGCCGCCGGATCAAAGCTGCCCGAGACCGGATCGGGTGCCGGCCGGTCCAGCACCGCGGCGCGCAGCGCCACCAGACCGGGGCGCAGATCATCGAACAGCGATGCCACCTCGGCCCCCGTCGCCCCCGGCTCATAGCCCTGGAGCAGCGCGTCATAGGCATCCCCCGCGCCGGCGATATGCGCCGCCTCTTCGCGGCGCAACGCCACGATTTCCGACAGCACCGGGGCGAAGGCGGCGAAATCCTCGTCAGCCCGCGCCCGCGCCCATTTGCCATAGGCCACCGACGTGGTGCGGGCGATCCGCGCCGCCAGCGCCGCCGGCACCCGCACCGCGCGTTCGTAATTGCGCCGGATGTGGCGCATCTGCGCCCGGCCCACCGCATCCAGTGTCGAATCCTCGACCGCCGCCAGCCATTGGCCGACCTCTGGCGCGGTGCGCCGCGCATGCAGCATTTCTTCCATCGCGCCCAGCTCTTCGCCGCGTTGTTCGGCGGCGCCCGGCGGCATCATCGTCTCCTGATCCCAGCCCAACCGGCCGGCAACCTGGGCCAGCGCCTCGGTCTGGCGCTGGAACGTCATCAGCTCGTCATAAGCGCTCATCGCACCGACCCCCGAATGCTGTCGGCGGTGGGATAGCCGGCAATGAATCGCGCCCGCAGGATCAGCACCCAGAGCACCACCGCGCCAAGTTGATGGGTGATCGCGATATGCAGCTGCGCCGAATAGAGCACGGTGACGACGCCTAGCACCACCTGAAGCGCCATCATCGCCAGCACCGCGTTAAAGGCGAAACGGGTCTTGCCATGGGGCGATCTGCGCGCCCGAAGCCAGACCACCACGCCGAAGATCGCCAGCAGATAGCCCGCCATCCGGTGCATGAACTGCACCAGCCCATCGTTCTCGAAGAAGTTGCGCCAGAGCGGCTCGATCTCGAAGGGGAACGGCGGAAAGAACCCGCCCGCCATCAGCGGCCAATCGGTATAATTGCGCCCCGCGTCGATGCCGGCCACCAGCGCGCCGATCAGGATCTGCAAGAAGGCGAAATGCGTCAGCCCGGTGCCCATCGAGAACAGCTTCGCCTCGCGGTTGCGGCGGCATTGCATCAGCTCGCGTTCCTCGCAGCCGAGCAGGAAAATATACCATGACAGCACCCCGAGGATCACGAAGGCCAGCCCCAGATGCGTCGCCAGACGATAGCTCGCCACGTCGAGCATGGTGCCGGTCAGCCCGGAGGAGACCATCCACCAGCCGACGGCACCCTGCACCCCGCCGAGGAGCCCGGGGATCAGCAGCCGCCCGGTCCAGCCCGGTGGGATTTTCCGCAGCATCAGGAAGCCCGCAAAGCCCAGCGCCCAGACCAGCCCGACAAAGCGGCCCAGCTGCCGGTGGCCCCATTCCCACCAGTAGATCACCTTGAATTCCGAAAGCGTCATGCCCTGGTTTTGCAGCTCGTATTCCGGGATCGCCTGATATTTCTCGAATTCGGCGGTCCAGTCGGCTTCGGACATCGGCGGCAGCGCCCCGGTCACCGGCTTCCACTCGGTGATCGACAACCCGCTGTCGGTCAGCCGGGTCAAACCGCCGACCAGGATCATCGCCACCACCAGCGCGAACAGCATCATCAGCCAGACCCGGATCGCGCCACGCGCGCCGCGCCGGCCGCGGTCGATCATGCCGGTCCGGGCCGGGGTCTCGGGGCGTTTGGCCTCGCCCACCTCTTCGAACAATTTGCGTTTCTCTGCCATGGGCCTCTCCGTTTGCGCGGACAGTAGTGCGCGCCCCGAGGGGCTTCAAGCGCCACCCTTTGCCGCAGGGCGCGGCGGTCGCCTTCAGTCGCGCGGGCTGCGTTCGGCGGTCTCTTTCCAGCGCACCATCTGCCGCATCACCCCGTGCAGCATCTGTACATCGGCGCGGGTCAGCCGCATCCGGCTCCAGAGATTGCGCAGGTTGATCTTCATCCCCTCGGCCTTGGTCGGCGGAAAGAAGAAACCGGCCTCCTCCAGCCGCTCCTCGTAATGCGCGGCCAGTTTCTCCATCTCGATGCCGCTGGCCCAGTCAGTCTTGGCCATCTCCACGGTCTCATGGGTGATTTCCGCGCCGGCGCGGCGCCATTCATAGGCGGTCAACAACACACATTGCGCCAGGTTGAGCGAGGCGAACTCGGGGTTCACCGGCACCGAGATGATTGCATTGGCCAGCGCGATATCGTCGTTTTCCAGCCCGGCGCGCTCCGGCCCGAACAGCACCGCCACCTTTTCGCCACCGGCGATCTTTTCGGCGGCCATCTGCATCGCGCGTTCCGGGCTCACCACCGGCTTGGTCAGCCCGCGCTGCCGCGCGGTGGTGGCAAAGACAAAGGAACAATCGCCCACCGCCTCGGCGGTCGTGGCGAAATGCCCGGCCTCGTCCAGCAGCCGCCCGGCGCCCGAGGCCATCGCCACCGCCTTCTGGTTGGGCCAGCCATCGCGCGGCGCCACGACGCGCATCCGCTCCAGCCCGAAATTCCACATCGCCCGCGCGGCGCCACCGATGTTTTCGCCCATCTGGGGGCGGACAAGCACCATGGCGGGCTGCGGGCGGTATCTGTTGCTCTCACTCATGGCCGCCCTGTTACGGCGCCGCCGGCAAAAGCGCAATTCCCCTGCTGCATCCTGGCCGATAAACTGCACCCTGACGGCGTCCCCGCCGCCCGCCTTCGCGGAGTTCCGACAATGGCCTATGATCCCGGACATGAAACCCTGCTGCGCGAGGACATGGGCGAGGCGCTTGGCCCCCGCGTGGTGGAACTGTCCGAACGCAAGATGTTCGGCGGGCTCTGCTTCATGCTCAACGGCAACATGCTCTGCGGCGTGCACAGGGACGGGCTGATGTACCGCGTGGGCAAGGACAATGCCGATCGCGCCCTGGCGCTCGAGGGCGCGCACCCGATGGCCTTCACAGGCCGGCCGATGGGCGGCATGATCGAACTCTACGAGGATGACCTCGACCGCGACACCACCCGCCAGGGGCTGATGGCGCTGGCGCTCGACTTCGTCGATGCCCTGCCGCCGAAATGACCGGGGGTCTCGCCAGTGATGGCCATGGCCGAAATTTGCCGCTATAGGGAGCGCAGCCACCTGAATGGAGCCCGAAATGGCCGATATCGAGCACCCGCAAATCTACCTCATCACTCCAGCCAGCTTTGAATTGTCAAGCTTCGGCAAGGAGTTGGAACGGGTCCTCGATGCCGTGCCCGTGGCCTGCCTGCGGCTCGCCATGGCCAGCCACGACGAAGACCGGATCGCCCGTGCCGCCGATATGCTGCGCGAGATCACCCACCGCCGCGACATTGCCATGGTGATCGAATCCCACGTGCTGCTGGCCGAACGGCTGGGCCTCGATGGCGTCCACCTCAAGGAGGCCCACGGCGTCCGTGCCGCGCGCAAGACGCTGGGCGAGGATGCCATTGTCGGGCTGCATGCCGGCAGCTCGCGCCACGACGGCATGTCGGGCGGCGAGGCCGGCGCGGATTACGTCTGTTTCGGCCCGGTGGGCGCCGCCGGTCTCGGCGATGGCGACCTGGCCGAGCGCGATCTCTTCGACTGGTGGTCGCAGATGATCGAACTGCCGGTGGTCGCCGAAGGCGCGCTCGACGAGAGCCTGATCCGCACGCTCTCGCCGGTGACCGATTTCTTCGGCCTCGGCGAAGAGCTCTGGTCTGCCGAGGATCCCGCCGCCCGCGCCCGCGCCTGCCTGGCGGCCATGGGCGGCTGACAGCTCCAAAGGCCGCGACACAGCGCCCACCCAGTCCTTCTTCTGGCCAAAAATATCCTGGGGGGAGGCCGAAGGCCCGGGGGGCAAAGCCCCCCTATCTCGACCCTGCGGGCAAAGCCCCCCTGTCTCGACCCTGCGGGCAAAGCCCCCCCTGTCTCGACCCCGCGGGCAAAGCCCGGCTTTTTGCAGAACTGGCCCCCTCCTCCGGTCCCGCCGGGGCGCAGCCCCGGCCCCCCGTCGACACGCGCAGGCGTGGCGCAATCCCGAAGCGTCGCTATCCCCGCAGCGCCGAGTGATGCGCCGCGCGCACCGTTTCTTCGAGCGTCCTGGCCAGCGCCTTGCGATCGGCAAAATCCGCGACCTTCAGCGGCGGGTGAAAGATCACCTCCGCCGAGCCGTGCCGCCGTGCCACCAGCATCGCCAGCATATGCGCACCAAATCCCATCTCGCCCCACCAGCCATAAAATCGCGGGTCGGTGCCGGCGGGCGCGTGATAGACTAGGGTCACCGGCTGGACATGCAGCGCGTCGCGCAGTGCCGGGTCGAAACAGGCGGCAAACAGCGTCGGCTTGAATGGCAGCACGCGGCGCGAATCCGTCGAGGTGCCCTCGGGAAAGAACAACAGGTGGTGCCGGCCCATCAGCCGCGTGCGGAACAGCTCGGTCTGTGCCCGCGCCTCGCGCCGGTCGCGGGCGATAAAGACCGTGCCGGTGGCCCGCGCCAGCAGGCCGATACCGGGCCAGCCCGCCACCTCGGCCTTGGAGACGAAATAGACATCCCGCGCCGCGTTCAGCACGAAGATATCCAGCCAGGAGGCATGGTTGGCGACAAAGGCGCCATGGTGGCGCATCGGCGCGCCCTGCAATCGCGTGGCAAGCCCCAGGAGCCGCAGCACACCGCGACAGACCACCACGGTGATATAGGGCGAGACCGGGCGGCGTGCCCCGAAAAGCGGCCATTCCACCAGCCGCACCAGCAACAGCAGCGCCAGGCCGAGCCCCAGCAGCACGAGGATCGGCACCCCGCGCCGCAGCACCCGCAGCCAGTCGCCCAGGCCCTGCGGCCGGCCCAGCGGCGGCGCCGGCGTCTCGTCGGTCCAGGTCGGGGTCATCGCCGCGCCCCCGAGCCGGCATAAAGCTGGCGCTGACGGCTGTTCATCCGGGCGGTGTCCATCACCAGACAGACATCGGTGGTGTTGAACTCATGATCGATCCAGGCGCCCTCGCCAACAGTGCCGCCCAGCCGCAGATAGGCCTTGATTAGCGCCGGCGTCTGCAACATCGCCTGCTTGCGGTCGATCCGGTCGCGCGGCAAGAGGTCCATGCGCTGATATTGCGCTGGCCGCGCCCGCACCCGAAGCTCTTCCGGCGCCAGGTGGTTGTGATAGAGCGAGGACAGCGGCTGCGCCAGAGCCGCGGCATCGGTGCCGTGAAAACTCGCCACGCCGAACAGCACCTCGATGCCGTGCCGCTCGACGTAATCGGCGAGCGCCTGCCAGAGGTGAAACATCGCCGCCCCGCCGCGATAGTCCGGGTGCAGGCAGGAGCGGCCCAGCTCCATCAGCCGCCGGCCCGAGGCGCGCAGCGGCGCGAGGTCGTATTCCTCGTCGGAATAGAACTGCCCGATCGCCGCCGCCTGATCGTCGCGCAGCACCCGGTAGACCCCCACCACCGGCGCCGTGTCGCGGGCCCGGTCATAGAGCAACAGGTGATCGAAATAGGGGTCGAAGCGGTCCTTCTCGAGGCCGGTCGCATGATCCACCAGCGCGCCGCCGCCGCCCAGTTCCTCGACAAAGACCTGATAGCGCAGGGCCTGCGCGGCGCGAATCTCGGCCTCTGTGTCCGCAAGCCTGACAGAAAACTCCGGTGTTCGCATGGATATCCCGCTTCGCTTGGCCGTCGCGCGTGTCATAGTGCCGTCGCCGCGCAAAGACAACGTGTGGCCCCGGATTGCGCCGCCCTGCCGCACCGTGTTTAACAGGGCGT
The DNA here is from genome assembly GCF_900109145.1 of Marinovum algicola. Lineage (GTDB taxonomy): Bacteria > Pseudomonadota > Alphaproteobacteria > Rhodobacterales > Rhodobacteraceae > Marinovum > Marinovum algicola. Next base: position 73,745 of record NZ_FNYY01000003.1, on the reverse strand, counting down.
TAACCCCGGGCCGCGTAGCCTAGGTCTCGAAGACAGGTTCCAGAGCGATCCTGTTGCCATCTATGACAACTTTACCCGCTTCACGGAAATTCACTGTGATCCTGCCTGCGATATTCGATTGCACCTGCCCCACGCCCCAATCCGGGCGCTCCGGGTGGCGCACCAGATTTCCCGGTTCGAGCAAGGCGTTCATGTCGGTCATCCGTGGCACCTCCGGAGTAGATTGATGACCTCCTATACGGCAAAGCTCGCCTCCCTGATAGCCTCGCGCATCTGCCATGACCTGATCTCGCCGGTGGGCGCCATCGCCAACGGGCTCGAGCTGATGTCTCTGGGCGGCGCCAGCAACGGCGGGCCGGAGCTGGCACTGGTGACCGAGAGCTGCGACTACGCCAGCGCGCGCATCCGGTTCTTTCGCATCGCCTTTGGCGCGGCGACCGACAAAGCGATGGTCTCGCGCAACGAGGTTGTGGCCGTGCTTCAGACCCTTGGCGCGGCGGGACGGGTGTCCTACGACTGGGCCCCCGGCGGCGATTTGCCCCGGCGCGAGGTGCAGCTTGCGCTGCTGGCGCTGCAATGTGTCGAGGCCGCCTTGCCGCGCGGCGGCGAGATCTGCATCGAATACCAGCCCGGCCATTGGTCGGTCACCGGCCTGTCGGACCGGATCGCCCCCGACCCGGCCCAATGGCAGCAGATGGAGCGGATCGCCGTCGCGCCGGTGCCGGAAAGCGAAGAGCCGGTGGTGGCGCCGAACCACGTGCAATTCGTCCTGCTGCCGCTGCTCGCACGCGAACTCGGCCGCCGCCCGGCGGTGGAAGAGGCCAAGGGGCGGCTCACCCTGACGGTCTGACGCCCCTCTTTCGGCGCGCTTATGGCCGGGTGGTGCCGTTGCCGTCGACCAGATATTTGAAGCTGGTGAGCTGCGCCGCGCCGACCGGGCCCCGGGCGTGCATCTTGCCGGTGGCAATGCCGATCTCGGCCCCCATGCCGAACTCGCCGCCATCGGCGAACTGGGTCGAGGCGTTGCGCATCAGGATAGCGCTGTCGACCCGCTGGAAAAAGCGCTCGGCGGCGGCATCGTCCTCGGTGAGGATGCATTCGGTATGCGACGAGCTGAACTGCCGGATATGGGCAATCGCCGCGTCGAGATCCTCGACCACCCGCGCCGCCAGGATCGAATCGAGGTATTCCTTGCCCCAATCCGCCTCTTCCGCCGCCACCGTGCCGGCGATCTTCCGCAGCGTGGCATCGGCCCGCACCTCGACCCCGGCATCGATCAGCGCGCGGATCACCCCCTGGCCGATGGTGTCGACAATCTCGCGGTGGATCAGCAGACATTCGGCGGCGCCGCAGATGCCGGTGCGCCGGGTCTTGGCATTGAGCACCACGTCGAGCGCCTTGACCGGATCGGCCGCCTTGTCGAGATAGACATGCACGATGCCCTCGAGATGGGCAAAGACCGGCACCCGCGCCTCGCGCTGCACCAGCCCGACCAGCCCCTTGCCGCCGCGCGGCACGATGACGTCGATAAAATCGGTCATCGTCAGCATTTCGCTCACCGCCGCCCGGTCGCGCGTGGGCACCAGCTGGATCGCATCCGCCGGCAGCCCGGCAGAGGTGACGCCGGCAACCATCGCCGCATGGATCGCGCCCGAGGAATGAAAACTCTCGGAGCCGCCGCGCAGGATCACCGCGTTGCCGGCCTTGAGGCAGAGCGCGCCGGCATCGGCGGTCACATTGGGCCGGCTTTCGTAGATCACCCCCACCACGCCCAGCGGCGTGCGCACCCGGCGGATGTGCAGCCCCGACGGCCGGTCCCATTCCTCGAGCACCGCGCCCACCGGATCCGCCTGTTCGGCCACCGCGCGCAGCCCTTCGACAATGCTGCCGATGCGGGCCGCGTCGAGCTTCAGCCGGTCCAGCATTGCCGGGCTCAGCCCCTTTTCGCGGCCAAATTCCATGTCCTTTTCGTTGGCGGCGATGATCGCGTCGCGGGCGGCCCAGACCTCGTCGGCCGCGGCGGTCAGTGCGGCCTGCTTGGCCTCGGCCGGGGCATAGGCCAGTTCGGCGCTGGCCGCCTTGGCGCGGGCGCCGATGTCGGCCATCAGGGCGGGGATATCTGCGAGGTCTTTCATGTCGGGTGCCTTTTCTCGGCCTTGGTCCAGAGACTTTATGCCTCCGGCGGCGGTATTTTCAAACAGAAGAAGTGCGGATCACAGCGCCATGTCATCGCGGTGGATCAACACCGCGCGGCCCGGATAGCCCAGCAGCGCCTCGATCTCGTCCGAGCGGTGCCCCTTGATGGTGCGGGTCTCGGCCGCGGTGTAGCGCGTCAGCCCCTGCCCCAGCACATGGCCCGCCCCGTCGAGAATTGCCACCGGCTGGCCCCGGCCATAGGTGCCGCTGACGCCGGAAACACCGGCCGGCAGCAGGCTGCGGCCCGCGCGCAGCGCCCGCACCGCGCCGGCGTCGAGCGTGACCTCGCCGCGCGGTTTCATCGCCGCGATCCAGCGTTTGCGCGCCGCCTGCGGATCGATATGGGCGGTGAACCAGGTGGCATTGGCGCCCTCTTCCAGCGCCTTGAGCGGCCGCAGCGCCTCGCCATGGGTGATCACCATGGCACAGCCCGCCGCCGTCGCGGTCTTGGCCGCCATCAGCTTGGTCTTCATGCCGCCCTTGGACAGGCCCGAGCCGGCATCGCCGGCCATGGCCTCGATCTCGGGGGTGATCTGGTCGATCACGTCATAGCGCCGGGCCCGCGGATCGACCGCCGGATTGGCGCTGTAGAAGCCGTCGACATCCGACAGCAGCACCAGCACGTCGGCGCCCACGGTGGCGGCGACCTGTGCCGCCATCCGGTCGTTGTCGCCATAGCGGATTTCATCCGTTGCCACGGTGTCGTTCTCGTTCACGATCGGCACCGCGCCGAGCGAAATCAGCGTTTCCAGCGTCGCGCGCGAATTGAGGTACCGCCGTCGGTCGCTGCTGTCTTCCAGCGTCACCAGCACCTGTGCGGTGGTCAGCCCATGCGGCGCCAGCGCCTCCTCGTAGGCGCGCGCCAGGCGGATCTGCCCGACCGCGGCTGCGGCCTGGCTCTGCTCCAGCGCCAGTTCGGACAGCCCCAGCCCCAGCGCCCCGCGGCCCAGGGCGATCGAGCCGGAAGAGACAAGGATCACCTCGGCGCGGGTCTTGAGCCAGGCCACGTCCTCGGCCAGGGCGCGCAGCCAATCGGCCTTGAGCGCGCCGGTCCGCCTGTCCACCAGAAGCGCCGAGCCGATCTTGATGACAATGCGGCGGGCGTCGCTCAGGGTTGCCACGTCTCGGGCTCCTCGTCCTGCGCCTTCTGCCGCAGCTTGTCCTCGGAAATCTCGGCGCGCAGCGCGCGCAGCACCTCGGTCACCCCATCGCGCGCGACACCCGACATCAGCCTCACCGGCCCGCCGACCTCGGCCTCGAGCGCGGCCTTGGCCTCGGCGCGCTCTTCGTCATCCAGCGCGTCGATCTTGTTGAGCACGGTCACCCGCGGCTTGTCGGCCAGATGGCCGCCATAGGCCTCGAGCTCGGTGATGATGGTCCGGTAATCCTCGGCCACGGTCTCGGAGGTGCCATCAATCAGATGCAGCAGCACCGAACAGCGTTCCACATGGCCCAGAAAGCGGTCGCCGATGCCCCTCCCCTCATGCGCGCCTTCGATCAGCCCGGGAATGTCGGCGACGACAAACTCGGCGCCATCGACCCCGACAACCCCGAGATTGGGATGCAGCGTGGTGAACGGGTAATCGGCGATCTTCGGCCGGGCGTTCGAGGTGGCGGCCAGGAAGGTCGATTTGCCGGCATTGGGCAGGCCCAGAAGCCCGGCGTCGGCGATCAGCTTGAGCCGCAGCCAGATCGTGCGTTCCACCCCCGGCTGGCCGGGATTGGCGCGGCGCGGCGCCTGGTTGGTGGCGGTCTTGAAATGCAGGTTGCCAAAGCCGCCGTTGCCGCCCTTCGCCAGCACCACCTGCTCGCCCACCGCCATCAGCTCGGCCACCAGCGTCTCTTCGTCCTCGTCCAGCACCTCGGTGCCGACGGGAACCCGCAGGATGATGTCGTCGCCATCCTTGCCGGTGCGCTGCTTGCCCATGCCGGGCTGGCCGTTCTTGGCAAAGAAGTGCTGCTGATAGCGGAAGTCGATCAGCGTGTTCAGCCCCTCGACCGCCTCGATGATCACCGATCCGCCCTTGCCGCCGTCGCCGCCGTCGGGCCCGCCGTATTCGATGTACTTCTCGCGCCGGAACGACACCGCGCCGCCGCCCCCGGCGCCGGAACGGATATAGACCTTGGCAAGATCGAGAAATTTCATGGCGTGGGCCTCATTGATTGCTGCACCGGCGATAAAGAAAATGCGCCCCGGCCTCAAGCCTTGGCGCATCCCCTGCTTCTTCTGTTTTCAAATGCCCTCGGGGGGTCTGCCCCCGCGAGGACGGGGGCAGACCCCCCAGGCCCTACCTGAGCTTGCGCAGATAGGTCCAGGTCGGCACCTGGCTGCCGCGCGCCACCGAATAGCTCTCGGCGTCGCCGATGTAGTCAAAGCCGCAGTTGGTCAGAACCTTGGCCGAGGCCGGGTTGTCCTGGAACACCGAGGCGAACATCGTGTCATGGTCCATCGGGTTGGCCTCGACCAGCGCGCGCACGGCGTCGGAGGCCAGGCCGGTGTTCCAGAAGGCCGGCGCCACCCAATAGCCCACTTCCGACTGGTTGCGGTCCATCCGCTCCAGCGAGATCAGCCCCATCAGTTCCGGCCCGTCCAGCCGCGTGCCGTCCATTGCCCAGACATCTTCGTCCCGCTCGGCCGCCATGGCGCGGGTGACAAAGGCTTCGGTCACCCCGGGCGGCAGCGGATGCGGGATCGAGGTCGTCATGCGGGCCACCCGCTCGTCGGAGGCATGCATTTCGATCAGCCCCATGTCGGACCGGCGCAGCGGGCGCAAATCCACGCGCTCGGTTTCGATCAGGGGTTGGGCAACCAGGTATTGCTGGGCGGTCATGCAGTTCCTCCTCAAAAACGGCAGTCTCGGGATCGGGCCGGTGACAGGCGCCCAAATTGGCGGATGTCAGGCCCAAAAGGGATTACTTCAGCACGGTCCGGACAGGTGCGAGGCAAGCCGCCCGCAGTAGAACCCGTTCAGATTACTCCGAAAACATGGCAGAGACATGGCGATTGGCGGTTGATCATGCAAGGGGTCCACCCTCCTCCCGGGTGCGGCATCTGCCGAATGGAACACTGACCACTTGTCGATCTTCATCTGGTATTTCTATCCGAAAAGCCGTCAATTCAGAAACACCAAATCGCCGCAGGCGCCGCGCCCTGCCGGTAGCAAAACGAAACGGGGACCGGCTTTCGCCGATCCCCGTTGTTTGTCATGCAAACCTTTAGGTCGGCTTATTCGGCGGCCTCCGCGGCCGGCAGCACGGAAATGAAGGTGCGGCCCTTGAAGCCCTTGCGGAAGGTGACCTGGCCTTCGACGGTGGCAAAGATGGTGTGATCCTTGCCTTCGCCAACGCCTTCACCCGGCCACCACTTGTTGCCGCGCTGACGCACGATGATGTTACCCGGGATGGCGCGCTGGCCACCGTAGAGTTTCACGCCCAGCCGGCGTCCGGCAGAGTCGCGACCGTTGCGGGAGGAGCCGCCTGCTTTTTTATGTGCCATGGGGTACTCTCCTTATTTCCCGGCCAGTTCTTTGGCCTGTTGCGTCCATTCCGGCTTGATCTTGACGGCATCGAAGCTGTCAACGTCAACCTCTGCGAGCTGGGCGAAGCTGGTGATCCCGGCATCGTTCAACTTTTTCGCGGCCGCGGGGCCCACACCGGTGATCTTGGTCAGATCGTCGCCGGCAGCGGCGTCGGCTTTCGGAGCCTCTGCCTTAGGGGCGGCTTTTTCGGCCTTGGGCGCTGCGGCAGCCGGCGCACCGGTGACGGAGCCCGCGCCGATCGCGGCCTTGACGCCCGACTTGTCGGCGCCTTCGGCCAGAATGTCGGTCACGCGGATCAGCGTCAGTTGCTGACGGTGGCCCTTGGTGCGCTTGGAGCTGTGCTTGCGACGGCGCTTGACGAAGTGGATGACCTTGTCACCCTTGATCTGGTCGATCACTTCGGCCTGCACGGCGGCACCGCTGACCAGCGGGCTGCCCAGCACGGTGGTGTCCCCGCCCAGCATCAGCACGTCGTTGAATTGAACCTTTTCGCCGGCATCAGCAGCCAGTTTCTCGACGCGAAGCGTATCGCCCGAGGAAACCTTGTATTGCTTGCCGCCCGTCTTGAGGACTGCGAACATTCTCGTCTTCCTTTGTTTCCGCGTTCTGTGGCCCCGGGTGCCCGGCGTTGGTGGCGTCTGTCTTTCACATCTGCCGCCGCGAACAGCGCGCCCCTTCCGGAGCGTCATGAATATCAAACCCCGCGAGGCCTGGGCCCGGCGGGGTGTGGGCCTTATTCAGAGGATGGCCCCGCGTGTCAAGCGATTTCCCACCCTGGCGCCCGGCAATCCTGCGGCGCGGGCCGCCCTACAGCTCCTGCGCGGTCATCTGCCGCGCCAGTGCCAGGCCCAGCGCATAGGAGATCTCGGCATACATCCGGTCGTAGCCGGCAAACAGCGCGCGGTTGAGCGCCCTGCCCTGCGCGCTCGACGCAAGGTCGACATAGTCGCGCAGCGCCGCCTCTTCCAGGGGCCGATAGGCCAGCATCATGTAAGAGAACAGCCATTCGCGGGTGTCGCTGCGGTTGTCGGCCTCGCTGTCCCAGACCACGCCGAGGATCTCCTCTTCGCTCATCTCGAAGGCGCCGCCATCGACCAGCCCGGCATAGAATTCATAGCTCGAATTCATCGCACCGACCACATTGGCATCGATCAGGTCGTTGGCCTCGATGAAATCGGCGATCAATTGCAGCCGCGGATCGCCGGCGCCCGCGTCGAGGCTGTCGCGATAGGCATCGCGCGCGGCCTCTTCGACCCCGGGATCGATCATCGCCTCGCGCGCCGAGATCTCGAGGCGGATCACCTGCTGTCCTTCCGCCGAGGCAAAGAAACCGGCAATCGCCTCGAGCGGCATGTCCTCTTCTTCCCAGGCCGAGGCAAAGCCGCGGCGCACGGTCACCTCCATCCGCTCGACGTCGTAGATCCGGGCCACCACCTCGCTCCAGCTGCGGCCGCCGCCGCCGGGCAGCATCTCGTCCGCCAGCTCTTCGCCGTAATCGAGTCCCTCCTGGCGCATCACCGCCACCGTTTCCGGCAGGCCGAGCTGGTCGAGCAGCGCGTCGGTGGCCCGCGTCGCCTGGGCCCAGACCGGCGTGGCCAGGGTCAGCGCCGCAGCGGTGGCAAGAGGCAGGAAGCGATGCAGCATAAGGAGGCTCCGATGAGTGGCTTTGCGCGAATCTAACCTCTGGCCGCCCGGTTTCCAAGCCGGGCAGAGGGGCAAAGGCTTCACATGCCGGTCACCGCCGAAGAAACCGCCGGCAAAAATTGCGGTGAAAAAGTTCGGTTTGCCGCTTGCACCCGGCCAAAAGTCGGATTAAACGCAGCCCCCAGACCCCCGCGGAGAGGTGCCGGAGTGGTCGAACGGGGCGGTCTCGAAAACCGTTGTCCCTTCACGGGGACCCAGGGTTCGAATCCCTGTCTCTCCGCCACTTCCCTTTGTTTTCAAAGGAAAAAAATGGCAAGGTAGCATAGCTACCCCACAATATACCCCACAAAAAAATAGCGCTTGGAATACGTTCTGACGCCGCTCTAGACTGCCCGACGACTGGTCAGGTGGCGCAAAGCACGCGATGTTGAGTTGCCGTTAACTGTTGAAGCAATACATTTCTCTCAGAGAGGTTTTATTTGATGGCAGAACCGTTCGAAACGTTGCGTGAAGTAGGTGTCGCCATAGGGGGCATCAAGGAACAGCTCGGCACGTATGCCAAAGTGTTCGGTGCGGTGGTGGTGCTGGGGCTTGGCGTGCTTGGGTTCCTATACACCAAGATTGACGAGGTCGAAGAGGGCGTAGCGCGCAACACAGCCATTCTTGAGCGGATTGAAGCGAAGATGGACCGCGTTGCACTTGATACGGGAGCAATCCGCGAAACGGTTCAAACCGCTAGGTCGTCGCCGAGTTCTAATTCGTTTCCCGGGTGGGTCGGCGTCGCCGCGGACAAGTCAGAGGCCGTTAGTGCAGTAGAAAAGGTACTTGAGAGTGAGGGCTGGATTTTCTTTCCGCAGGACCAACGGGATGATTAAGCTGAACCTGCCACACTCGGCCAAGGAACCCAACGAGTAAAGATTTCGGTGGCAGGCTGCTTCGGTTGCTTCGGATGTAGCCAGTTGGTTCCAAACTGTCCGGGCGCGGGTCAGTCAGTCGAAACCTTTATGCCATCCTGTGCCAGTCCTACGAGCGCCTTCAAAGCCTGCCGGAATTGGTCCGCGTGTTTTGACCGTTCGCCATGTCGCCACGATCCATTCGCCTGACCAGTGGGCGCACCGCCACGCGCGCCGTGCATCCGGCATACGGTCCAACCGCGCACTGCCGGAGATTTGCAAGGGTCGCCGGTGCGTTTTGACTTTGCGCTGCATCTTGGCGCACTGTGCATGGGGTTGGTGTCCGGTTTTGTCATGTGGCCCCCTCCGTATCTGAAATGCCTGTGAATTGGCGAGCGCGAGTTAAAGCGGTGTAGCTATCGGGGGGACGCGAAAGTTGCGGGCCTGCAAGTTGGAAACCTGTCCTCCTGCCGCGTGCGCAATTCCACAATTGAAAAGTAGGGTGTACCCCCTTATCGCCCACCGGACTTTTCAACATTCCCGACAATGGCCTGCCCGCCTTCGTTGACCGTCACATGCTCGACGGTCACTTTTTGCTGCCCGCCGGTACGGTAGCGTTTCAGCGCTTCCATCTGGGTTGCGAAGGTTCGGGCGAGCTTGTTCAAAGCCTTTTCGGCAGAGTCCTGTTGCGGGATGTTTTCAACATGGTTGAACCGCCGCGCCATCATCATGGTGGCCTGATGGATTGCGCCCATTTGCACGGCAAGCATGGCCTCCAACTCATCTCGCGGCTGGATGCCCCGCGCCACCGACAGGATGAAGTTGCTGGCTGTTTCGTCCAGCCTACGGCCATTTGCGCCGATGGTCGCCACTTGGCTTTGAATGCCCGCCAGGAAGTGGGCGTCACATGTACCCAGGTCTGCCATCATCAGAATGTGCGCCAAATCAGGATCGGCATGGGTGAAGTTCACTTGCAGCACGCCATCTTTCATTGCCAGTTTCATCGGCGGGCCATCGGCCCGAGCTACCTGCTTGTCGGCTACCGTCTTGATACGGTCCTGCTGTGCTTGCGGTATCGCCTTCAACGCTTCGAGCGATTTAGATATGTCCTTCATGCCGCGGCCTTTCGATTTCGGTGAATTTGTAGGTGTGAATACAGGCGTCATAAGTAATCTTAGCCCTTCCCCCCGCCTTTACCCTGCACCGTGGCGCTGCGGATCGGCAGGCGTTCGGCATCGGCAAGGTCCGGGCGCATCCGGGTCAGGACAAAGGTTTGCCGCCGTGATCCTGCCCGGTGTTTTCCGGCCAGCCGCAACAACCCCACATCCTCAAGGGTGCGCCGGGCCGCGCGCAGCCGGGCCGCGGACATGTTCACCAATCCAGCCGCGCGTATGGCGTCAAAGGCCAGGGGGAAGCGTTTGCCAGGGCTGTGGCCGTGCTGATCCAACAACAGCACCAGCAAGGCGATTGCATCCGCACCGTTCGGTTGCCCTTTCAGCGCATCCACCGCCATCCGGTGCATGGGAAAGGCGCTGTCACGGCCCCGATAGACGCGGTTTTCCAACCGGCATTTCCAAGCCCATCCGGCAATTTCGCGCAATTCGCTGTCTGGCATCGTTGCAGGATCCTCGCACCAGTCGTCACGGATGCCCGCCAGATTGGCCTGCAATTCTTCTGCGCTGTCCACCAGCTCAACCATGCGCATGGCCTCCTTTACCAATTCAACGTGGCGATTGCCGCTTGGGATAGGCGCTGCCCTGGCCTGTGACGCGCCACGCAAGAGCGGCAAAGCATCTTTCCCCAGCAAACCCCGAACCGGGCAATACGCGCCGCCGTCAGGGCGTTGCGACAACGGCCCGACAACATAGCTGCGCGCCCCTGTCTTGATATCCACCGGCAAGCCTTCCCCGCGCAGGTTCGGCATGATGCCCGCCGCGCGGTAATACAGGTGCCGCCCCCGTGGCGTTTTGACATGCACCGGGCTGCGCCCGAACCGGGCTTCTAAATGCGCAACCAGGCCCGCGTCGTCACAATCGCAGTCGATCACCGCCAGCCCATCCAGACGCACCCCATAAGCCCGCGATCCCGTCCGGTGCATGGGGGCGAATATTCGGGCCAGGGGCATATGCGCGCCCGCCCATGAGCGCAGCAGCGGCGTCTTGCCATCCGCGCCACCCAAGGGCAGCAGAGGGAAGCCCGCCCCTTTCAGGCGGGCCACCTCGTCGCGGATCACGTCGGGCAAGCTGGGTACCCGTTCCGCTGTCATTGCTTGCCCTCCCCATAGGCCAGGGCTGCAATGGTCTTTGCCACCGACCGGGAAACCCCGAGTTCGCGGCAAATGCGGGCAATGCGCAGGGCCATCATGCTGCGCCCCCATCGTTGCCAAGGCGCACAACCTTGGCGGCAAGAAAATAGACGCCAAACTTCGCGCGGTCCGTTGCAGCGTCGTTACCGTACATCCGCTTGATGATCGGCACGTTGTAGTCATGGCGCAGGATGCACACGCGGTCGGATATCCGCACCGGGCTGGCGCAAAACAGCGGTTGCAGTATCAGCGCGTCCAGCACGATCCGGTTGCCCTTGGAAAGCGTGATAAGGTGAAAGTCGCCATCGGCGCGTGTGATCTTGTAGCGCGCGGCTCCACGGTCCCTTGGCAGGTCGCGCCAGGCTTGGACGCGCAGGGCGTTTGCGGGGGGTCTTTCGTCGAAGTTTTCAGTTTTGGTCATCGTCCGGTTTCCTTTGTTGAAACCAAAACGGGACGGGGATATTCTCGCGGTTGCTGACGCCACATGAATAGAGCCGCTGCCCGTTTAAATGGGTGGCGGTTTTTCGTTATGCAGCTTTGGCTTTTTCGGCTTCCCAAGCCTCGATATCCGACAGTTTCCAGCGGGTACAGCCCGGCGTTAGGCGGATCGGTTTGGGAAAGGTCGGGTCAGTCTTAAGCCAGCGGCGCGGGGTCAGGTGATGGACGCCGTAACGTGCGCCGATTTGCCGGTCTGTGAGATAGGTGGTTGGCATGTGATGCACTCCAATCATTTACGATTGGGTGCACGATGCAACACAGGACTTAATAAGAGAACACAAGCAGAACACGCAAATTGCGACACTGGATATTGCGTGTATTATGCTGCAAATGCGTTGTGTTTTGCGGCCTATATCTCAGCCAACCCTCTCCGCAAAGTGTCTACGCCCACGGAAATTTTCCCGGCTTCCCCAACTTCATCAGCCACTTGTGACCAGGTCAAACCCTTCGATTCGTGACCATCGGGGTACAGTGATCTGTACAGCTTCGCAGCGGTTTCCCGTTTCCTCGGGCGGCCCCTCTGCCGTTCATTGCTTTGCTTTCCCGTCCAATCAAACATTGAAACTAAATACTGTTCGAGTTCATCCCCATCCTCGTCTTTCAAACAAACAGACCAACCATCGAAAGGTTTTACAAGCCTCAAAAATCCTTTCCCAGCGGATACAGTTGCGAACACCTCTCCTCCTCTGGGAGAGTAATGCACCATGAGAACTGGTCCAAGAAATAGTAATCAAACCTGGCGCTTAGTGCCTCTTCAGGTTTCTTATACTCAATGATTGGCCTGAGTTCGTCGTCCGAGAGCGGCCACTCAAAATCGTAAATAGAAAGGTTGTCGTTGCCTTGGAAAAAGGCAGGCGCTGCCCGCATCACCCTTCCGTTGGGGCTAGACAAAAAGACCGGCTTCGGTTGGTATGCGAGAATAACGTCAATCAGCCACGCGGTGTAAAGCATTCTTCCGGCAGATGCAGCGCGGTATAATCTACGTTCTCCCGATACATTGGATTCAGTTTTTTCTTTGGTCGCCCATGGCAGCGCACAATTACGATAAAAATCGTCAGCGCGATCATGTATCCATGGCAAAGATGATGCAAAAGGAAAGAAGCCTTCGGGTGAAAACATCAGCCGACCCTCACAATATTGACCGCAGCTTTCGCTTCGACCAAATACCCTGCCCAATCCCCCATCATCCTGCGTCGCTTCTCGATCATGTCACCGCGCCGATATGACGCCTCCACCGCATTGCTGATCCGGTGCGCCAATGCGACTTCTGCCATATCACCGGGATAGTTCGTGCGTTCGGCCACCCAATCGCGAAACGTGCTGCGTAGCCCATGCGGCACCGCCGGGCGCTTCGACGCGCGATCCACAAAACCCGTGCCGCCCGCGTCCACTTCCGCCTTGTGCATCCGCTTCATGGCTGCGGATAGCGTCGCGTCCGACAACTGCCCGCCGCGCGGTGCCGGGAACACCAACGGGTTCCCTTCCATCCGTGGCAAGGTTTCCAGCATCGCCACCGCCTCTGCCGACAGCGGGACGCGGTGTTCGCGGTCCATTTTCATGCGCGCCGCCGGGATGATCCATAGCGCCTTGTCCAAGTCGATTTCCTCCCAGAGCGCGCCGCGAACCTCTTGCGACCGGGTGGCCGTCAGGACCAGAAATTCCAGCGCCCGCGCGCCGAAACCGTCACGCGCCCGCAGGGCGTCAAACCAGCGCGGTGCATCATCGATCATCAGAGCGGGTTGATTGGTTTCATTCGCGACCTTGGACGGCGCGGGCAACAGTTCTTTCAGATTGCCCGCCCATCGCGCCGGGTTGTCGCCGGTGCGATGCCCGGCCACTGTGGCCCATGACAACACCGCCTCAATCCGCCCCCTGACGCGTGACGCGGTTTCTGTCTTGTCGGTCCATATCGGCTGCAACACGCGCAGCACGTCCTGCACCGTGATATCCTGCACCAGCATATTGCCAAGTTCGGGCTTGGCATAGGTTGCCAGCGTGTTCTGCCATTGCTGCCGATGCTTGGCATTCTTGAACGCGTCCAGCTTGGCCTCAAGGTATTTGTCGGTTGCATCTGCGAAGGTCAGGCCACGGTTTTGCGCAGCGGCCAACGCCGCCTTGGTGGCCTTGCGTTCCTCGATAGGGTCGATGCCTTGGCTGATCTTTTCGCGTGTCTCACGCGCCCTTTCACGGGCCTGTGCCAACGTCACAGCCGGGAAGCCACCCAAGCCGATATCCCGCCGTACCGTACCCACCTTGGCGCGCAGCACCCAGGAACGGCCCCTTTTCGGGGTCAGTTGCAGGTGAAGGCCGGGAACGCCACCAACAGAGTACAGGACGTTTCGATTGCCGCCGGGATGGACAAGACGCTTCACATCCAGCGCGGTCAACTCAGGCGTCACCTTCGGCATTCATCTATCCCACATCCTACCCCACAAAAACAATGTAATTGGGTGCATAGGATTGCGCAAGATAGCATACAGCCGCGCGCAGGAAGTTATGATTAGTTTAACAATTTCAGTGTGCTATGCATGGGCCTGCATAAGATTGCATGGCCGCCTTGGCGGGCTGTCTTTCCGCCATTTACTTCCTGATAGTGCACACTTATCCCGATAGTTCCCCGGCCTGGCCGCGCGTCATTCGATGCCACGCGGGCGACTGGCTCTCACAGGCAATGAGACACCGCAACCACCGGGATCAGCGTCCAGAGCGTGGAGACCAGCGCCACCACGCCCAATCCCAGGCTGATGTGCCGGATCACAGCGTTGCTTTCGGGCCAGACCGAGGCCCGCAGGGCCAGGATCAGCGCGACTTGCAGCAGGATCGCCAGCGCGGCGGCGGCAATCAACAGGCCGCGTCCGGGCAGATTGTCACCGGCCAGCGCCCATCGGCTCGAACACAGCAGGCCTTGCAGCCCGTAGATTGCCGAAAAGCTGGCCAGCCAGAGCGTCAGCGGCAGGGCGATGCGCAGAAGACTGCTCATGTCAGCGCCCCCGGCAGCCCCACTGCCGCCGCGATCACCAGCGAGGTCAGCGCCGTGTAGCGGCTCCAGAGGTGCGACACGCGCTCGGCGCCCCGGGTGGTGGCGGCGGAATGCCCGGCCCGCCGGCGGGCGGCGACCACGGCGATCATCAACAGACAGACGGCATGATGCAGCAGCCCGTATCCCACCAGCACCCAGACCGTGGCGTCATAGGCATGGGCCGAAGGGTCCGGCACCAGGAACAGGGCCGCAATGCCGGCAGCGCCCAGCAAGAGACTGCCCACCGCCACGACCCAGTGCCCCGCTCGCGGCCCGGCAAGCGCCAGGCCGGCGCCGAGCGCCACCAGAAGGAGCAGCGCCGGCCCCGGTTCGGCATAGGCCGGCGGCGGCCAGTTCGGCGCCACGGTCCAGAGGAAGGCATAGCCAAAGAGCAGCGCGCCGAAAAACGTGCCATCGGCCAACAAGAGAAACAGCGACCCCCACCAGCCCGGCGGATCCGCCGCCTCGGCGGCAGTGGCCAGCGACAGCCCGCGCCCGACCGGCAAACGGCCTTCGGGCCGGCGACGTCCGAGGCTCCAGACCCAGATCAGCGCGCAGGTGATGACCCCCACGGCCGAGATCGGCACCAGCCAATAGGTCTTGAGCAGCATGCCGAGAAAGAACAGCCCGGTGATCGCCGCCATCCAGATCGGCAGGAGGGTGTTGCCCGGAAAGACGACGATTTGGCGCGGTTCGGCGCTGGCGACGTCGATCGCCAGCGTCTCGCGGCGGTTGCGGGCGGGATCGCCCAGATAGCCTTCGCCGCGCGCCAGTTGGGCCGGCAGATCGGGCGTGTCATACAGCGGATCGCGTGAGCTCACCTGCGGCAGGCTGGCGAAATTATAGGCCGCCGAAGGGGTCGGCATGGCCCATTCCAGCGTGCCCGCCCCCCAGGGATCGCGCGAGCCGCGGATCGCCACCATGGCGTTGACCACCACGTCAACCAGCACCAGCGCAAAGCCGATCGCCATGACAAAGCCGCTGACCGAAGCGATCAGGTTGATCAGCTCCCAGCCCTGCCCCGGCTCGAAACTGTCGATCCGCCGCCGCATGCCCAGCAGCCCGGCCCAGTGCAACAGCAGAAAGGTGCCGTGAAAGCCCGTGAAGACCAGCCAGAAGGCCGTGGTGCCCAGTTTGAAATACGTCCGCCGGCCGGTGAAATGCGGCATCCAGTAATAAAGCGCGGCGAGCATCGGAAAGACGAAGCCGCCAACCAGCACATAATGCAGATGGGCGACGATGAAATAGGTGTCATGCACCTGCCAGTCGAAGGGCACGATGGCCACCATCACCCCGGTCAGCCCGCCGATCACGAAGGTGGCGAAAAACGCCAGCAGCCAAAGCATCGGCAGATGCAGCCGCGGGCTGCCGGTGGCGAGCGTGCCAATCCAGGCAAAGATCTGCACCGCCGTCGGAACCGCCACCAGCGTCGAGGCGGCGGAAAAGAACGCCAGCCCCATATGCGGAATGCCGGTGGTGAACATGTGATGCACCCAGAGCCCGAAGCTTAGAACCGCCAGCGAGACCGCCGCCGCCACGATCCAGCCGTAGCCCATCAACCTGGTGCGCGCCATCACCGGCAGAATGGTCGAGATCGCCCCGGCCGCGGGCAGAAAGATGATATAGACTTCCGGGTGGCCGAAGAGCCAGAACAGATGCTGCCAGAGCAGCGCATCGCCGCCTGCCGCCACCTGAAAGAACGGCATGCCGAAGGCGCGTTCCAGCTCGAGCAGGATCGAGCCGAGGATCAGCGGCGGAAAGCCGGTCAGGATCATCACCGCCGTCACCAGCGCATACCAGGCAAAGATCGGCATCTGCGACAGCCTCATCCCCGGCGCCCGATAGCGCAGCACGGTGACGGTGATCTCGACCGCCGCCGAGATCGCCGAGATCTCGACGAAGGTGATGCCGATCAGCCAGAAATCCGGGTTGATCCCCGGCGCCCCCAGGGTCGAGGACAGCGGTGGATACATGAACCAGCCGCTGTCGGGCGCGATGCCCGCCAGCAGCGCAAAAATCATCATCGCGCCACCGAAGACATAGCACCAGAAGCCGTAGGCGGTGAGCCGCGGAAACGCCAGGTCACGGGTGCCCAGAAGCTTGGGCAAGAGATAGACGGCGAGCCCCTCGAAAAACGGGATCGCGAAGAGGAACATCATGATCGTCCCGTGCATGGTGAAGATCTGGTTGTAATGCTCCGGTCCGAGAAAGGCCGAGCGCGGCGTTGCCAGCTGCGCCCGGATCAGCATCGCCAGAATGCCGCCGACCACGAAAAAAAACGCCGCTGTGGCAAGGAACATGCGGCCAAGGTCGGTGTGGTTGACGGTGGTGAACCAACCTTTCCATCCGGGATCGGAAGCCCAGATGCGCGTCAGGGCACGGTGGCGGCGCAGCGCGTTCATGGTGTTTCTCCTGTCAGAAAGGCCTGCCAGCCTTGGGCGTCATGGGCGATCACCTCGAACCTATGCGCACGATAGCCCGGGCCGCTGAACTCGGCGCTCACGCCGGCGTAACGGCCCGGCGCAAAGGCCTCGATCCGCAGCGTGTTGACATGGCCCGGCACCGCGTCGAGCTTGCCGGCCAGCCTGGGCACCCAGAACGAATGCACCACATCCACCGTGGTGATCGCCACATCCACCGGCCGGCCCGCCGGGATGTGCAGGATGCCCTGCGTCTCGCGCCCCGGCGCATCGTCATAGCCGAAACGCCAGGCCCATTGCCGCGCCTCGGCGGTCACCGAGACGACTTCGGGCGCGGCGCGCGGCAGCAACCGCTCGCCCACCACCAGCCCATACGCCAGAAGCGCCGCCAGCACCGTCAGCGGAAAGGCCAGCCCCAGCCCGATCACGTAGCGGCGCACATCGGCGGGGCCGGCCGGACGGCGCCAGGCCCAGGCAAACAGCCCGGCCACGAACAGGAAGATCAGCGTTGCGCCGATCAGCAGAACCCACCACAAGGTGGCAATCACCGCGGCCGCCGGCCCGGCCGGATGCACCGTGGACAAGGAATTTTCGCAACCAGACAGCGCCAGCAGCGTTGTCCCGGCAGTTCCCCATCGCAAGAGGACATGCGCATGCCGAAAAAAACCGCCGAAGACAACGTCGACCAGCTGCTCGATCCGATCGCCCAGACGCCGGGCTATGACGACACCGAAACCAATGTCGGCATCTGGGGCCATCCGATCCACGCGATGAGCGTGGCCTTTCCGGTGGCCCTCACCTTCTGCACCTTCGGCGCTGACGCGCTGTACTGGTGGTCGGGCGAGCTGTTCTGGGCACGCGCCGCTGTCTGGGCCGCCGGCACCGCCTTTCTGTTCGGCCTGGCCGCCGGGGCGACCGGCACCGCCGAATTGCTGCTGGTGCCCGGCATCCGCGCCCGTGCCCCGGCCTGGACGCATTTCGTCATCGCGGTGATGCTGCTGTCGCTGCTGGGGCTGAACTGGGGATATCGGATGCAGGGCTACGAGGCGGCGATCCTGCCCTATGGCATCCTGCTGTCGGGGGTCAACGTGCTGGTGGTGATGGTCACGGGCTGGCATGGCGGGAAACTCGTCTTCGATTATCGTCTGGGCACATCGAAAGGCAGCGGCTGACCGCGCGGCTCGGTCAGCCAGGCGGGCATCGGTATCTCGCCCAGCTCGGGCTTGGCCAGAACCAGCGTCAGGATGACCACGATCAGGGCCACCAGTACTACCGTCGCCCCGACCAGCCGCTTGGGTGTCTTGGGCACGCCGCGGGTTTCGGCCACGGCCACGACGGCATAGCCGACCCAGACGTGAAACCCGACCAGCAGCGCCACCGCCACCAGCTTGGCAAACATCCAGGTGACAAAGACCTCGCGCAGGAAGATCAGCAGCGTGCCCGAGGCAATGGCGATCACCGCTGCCGGGGTGACGCAGAGCGTATAGGCGAAATGCGTCGCCTGCCGCATCCGGGTGTAGTCGCTCTGGCCGACGGCCGGATCGTGCCGCGCCAGCATCAGCGGCAGCGCGAAGAGCCCGGCGCACCAGAGCAGCAGCATCGCCAGATGCAGTGCCTTGAGATGCGGGATCACCCCGACCAGCCAGCTCATGCGGCGCCCTGCCCGGCCGTGGCGCGCCAGCTCTGCCGCCCGGCCAGCGCGATCATCGCCAGATAGGGCAGCATGGCCGGCACCCACATGATCAGCCCGCCAAGCTGCTGATCGGCCAACGGCGTTAGCCCCCAGTCGAGCGGCGCCAGCGCATGGGCGGCATAAAGCGGCTCGGGCGCAAAGGTCAGCAGCGCGCCGAGCGCGCCCATCTGCATCAGCCCGGCCAGCGACCAGAGCACCGCCGCGATGCCGCCGCGGCTGCCCAGCACCGCGCGCCAGAACCAGACCGCAGAGCCGAGGAGTGACAACTGCATCGCCCAATAGACCGCCATGTCGGCCAGCGCGAGGTCGTAGGCCGCCGGCTGATGCCAGCCCCAGAGCACGGCGGTCGAGATCAGGAATGCCAGCCCGGTCGGCATCGCGCGGGCCCGCGGCAGGGCCGCGGCCAGAAGCGGCGCGGCGACGGCCACCAGCAGCACGTGATGCACCACCCGCGCCGAAAACAGCGCCACCGAAACCGCACAGAGCGGCGAGACGAAGGCCAGCACCAGCACCATGACCCCGGCCAGCCCCGCCGGGCTGCGCCGCAGGGCGAAGCCGAGGATCAGCAGAGCGACCAGCAGCAGCGGATCGAGATTCCAGGCGGACAGGGCCTGCGCCGGCAGGGGCGCGGCGCCGCAATAGCTTCCCGGTAGAATACCTACAGACATCAAAACGTTTGCTCCGGTTCGGGCCAGATCCTGCCGCGCGCATCGCAGAGGCTTCGGGGCATGTGGCAGGGTTTCGGGGAGTCCTGGTCGCTTGCCGCTCAGAAACTATTGCGGAAAGCGGATCGGTCAACAACCGCGCCGGCGGTTCGTTGCCTTCGCGCTCCCGCTCCGCGTTCCGAAAGCGACGCGATGTCGCAAACGAGCCAGACCGCAGGCGCGACTCAGGCAAAGCTCGGGTCACTTGGCGGGAGCGCGCGGATGACTGGCAGGGTTTGCCTACATATCATCACTTGCAGGACCATCGGCGCAGGCCGGGGTCGTGCCGCGCGCGGCAGGCCGGGCCGGGTCTGAGACCTGACCCCTTCCCTTTCCGCCGGAGCCAGAGATGAACGACCAGACACACCCGAAATCCGCCCGCATGGGCGGTCGCGCCGCGCGCCGTGCGGCCCGTGCCGCCAAGCTCGCCGACCACCTGCGCCCGATCCGTCCCGGGCTGACCGGCGGCGCCTTTCGCCCGCTGACCGAAGCGCAGATGCGCCGCATCCACACGGCCGCGTTGGAGCTGCTCGAAACCGTCGGCCTGGCCGATGCGCCGGCCAGCGGCATTGCCGCGCTGACCGCCGCCGGCGCCGAGCTGGGCGCCGACGGCAGGCTGCGCTTTCCACCGGCGCTGATCGAGGAGACCATCGCCGGCGCCAATCGCGAGATCACCCTCTGCGGCCGCGATCCGGCGCATGACCTGCACCTCGGCGGCAGCCGTGTGCATTACGGCACCGCCGGCGCCGCGGTGCACATGGTCGACGTCGACGGCCGCAGCTATCGCGACAGCACATTGCAGGATCTGCACGATGCCGCACGGATCGCCGACAGGCTGGACAATATCCACTTTGTCCAGCGGCCGATGGTGCCGCGCGATATCCCCGATCCCTTCGAGATGGACATCAACACCGTCTATGCCTGTGTCAGCGGCACCCGCAAACACATCGGCACCTCCTTTACCGAGGGGGCCTTTGTCGGCCCGGCGCTGGAGATGCTGCACCTGGTGGCCGGCGGCGAGGAGGCCTGGCGGGCCCGGCCCTTCGTGTCGAACACCAATTGCTTTGTGGTGCCGCCGATGAAATTCGCCACCGAAAGCTGCCTGGTGATGGAGGAATGCATCCGCGGCGGCATGCCGGTGCTGCTGCTCTCGGCCGGTCAGGCCGGCGCCACCGCCCCGGCCTCGATCGCCGGCGCCATCGTGCAGGCCACGGCGGAATGCCTGGCCGGGCTGGTCTATGTCAACGCCATCCGGCCGGGCCATCCGGCGATCTTCGGCACCTGGCCCTTTGTCAGCGATCTTCGCACCGGCGCGATGTCGGGCGGCTCGGGCGAGCAGGCGCTGCTGACCGCCGGATGCGCACAGATGCATGGCTTCTACGACCTGCCGGGCGGCGCCGCAGCGGGGATCGCAGATGCCAAGCTGCCCGACATGCAGGCCGGCTGGGAGCAGATGTGCTCGAATGTCATGGCCGGGCTGTCGGGGCTCAACATGGTCTACGAAGCGGCGGGGATGCATGCCTCGCTTCTGGGGTTCTGCCACGAGAGCCTGATCCTCGGCGACGACCTGATCGGTCAGGCGCTGCGCTGCGTGCGCGGTATCGAGGTCACCGACGAGAATATCTCGGTCGAGGTGATCCGCGAGGTCTGTCTCGAAGGACCGGGACACTACCTGGGCACCGATCAGACCCTGGGGCTGATGCAGACTGATTACGTCTATCCGACGCTGGGCGACCGGTCCTCGCCCAAGGAATGGGAGGAGCTGGGCCGGCCGGACCTGCTGGCCCGCGCGACGGCGCGCAAGGAGATGATCCTGGCGGATCGGGCCCCGGCGCGGTTGTCGGCCGAGATCGACCGGGAGATCCGGCGGCGCTTGCCGATCCGCTTGCCGACCTAGCGCTTTTGTGAGACGTCGGACCGGGGCTCTGCCCCGGACCCCGCGGTATTTTCAAACAGAAGAAGCAGGGGTGCGTCACAAGTTTCGAGGGGAGTTCCGTCCATGCCCGCCTATCTGGCCCTTGTCCTCGCCGTCGCGGCGGAAACCGTCGGCACCTCGGCGCTTCAGGCCAGCCAGCAGTTCTCGCGCTTCTGGCCCTCGGTGCTGGTGGTGGTGGCCTATGCGCTGGCGTTCTATCTGCTGGCGCTGACGCTGAGGACCATTCCGGTCGGCGTGGCCTATGCGCTCTGGTCCGGGCTGGGCATCGTCTTTATCGCGGTGATCGGCACGCTGGTGTTTCACCAGAAACTCGATCTGCCGGCGATCCTCGGGATGGCGATGATCATCGCCGGGATTGCCGTGATCCAGCTGTTTTCCGGCGCTGCGACACATTAGGTCTGGCATTTCGGGGCGCGCGGCGATAGGTGGCGCGCAACTCCGACATAAAGGTATCCCCGATGGACCTTCGCAATATCGCGATTATCGCGCACGTTGACCATGGCAAGACGACTCTCGTTGACGAGCTTCTGAAACAATCCGGCGCCTTCCGGGCCAACCAGGCGGTGGAAGAACGCGCCATGGACAGCAACGATCTGGAGCGCGAGCGCGGCATCACGATCTTTGCCAAGCCGACTTCGGTCGAATGGAAGACGCATCGGATCAACATCGTCGACACCCCGGGCCACGCCGATTTCGGCGGCGAGGTCGAGCGCATCCTGTCGATGGTCGACGGTGTTGTCCTGCTGGTCGATGCCGCCGAAGGCCCGATGCCGCAGACCAAGTTCGTGACCTCCAAGGCGCTGGCCCTGGGGCTGCGTCCGATCGTGGTGCTCAACAAGGTCGACAAGCCCGACGCCGAGCCCGACCGGGCGCTGGATGAATGTTTCGACCTCTTCGCCTCGCTCGATGCCAACGACGACCAGCTGGATTTCCCGCATATGTACGCCTCGGGCCGCAACGGCTGGGCCGATCACGAGCTGGACGGGCCGCGCAAGGACCTGACCGCGCTGTTCGACCTGATCGTCAACCACGTGCCGGCGCCGAAGCAGATCAAGAAGCAGGACGACGATTTCCGCATGCTGGCCACCACGCTGGGCGCCGATCCCTTTGTCGGCCGCATCCTGACCGGCCGGGTGGAGAGCGGCAAGCTCAAGGTCGGCGCCACGGTGCAGGCGCTGAGCCGTATCGGTCAGAAGATCGAACAGTTCCGCGTCACCAAGATCCAGGCCTTCCGCGGACTGGCGCAGCAGGACATCGAAGAGGCCCAGGCCGGCGACATCGTTTCGATCGCCGGCATGTCCAAGGCCACCGTGGCCGACACCATCTGTGCGCTGGCGGTGGACGAGCCGCTCGACGCCCAGCCGATCGACCCGCCGACCATCACCGTGACCTTCGGCATCAACGACAGCCCGCTGGCGGGCCGCGACGGCAAGAAGGTGCAGAGCCGCGTCATCCGCGAGCGGCTGATGAAGGAAGCCGAGAGCAATGTCGCGATCAAGATCGCCGACACGCCGGGCGGCGAGGCCTTCGAGGTGTCGGGCCGGGGCGAATTGCAGATGGGCGTTCTGATCGAAAACATGCGCCGCGAAGGCTTCGAGCTGTCGATCTCGCGGCCGCAGGTGATCATGAAGGAGGTCGACGGCAAGGTGATGGAGCCGGTCGAAGAGGCCACCATCGATGTCGATGACGAATATTCCGGCGCGGTGATCGAAAAGCTGACCGGCACCCGCAAGGGCGAACTGGCCGAGATGCGCCCCGCCGGCGCCGGCAAGACCCGGATCATCGCCCATGTCCCCTCGCGCGGGCTGATCGGCTATCACGGCGAATTCCTGACCGACACCCGCGGCACCGGCGTGCTCAACCGGGTGTTCCACGGCTGGACCGAACACAAGGGCCCGATCCCGGGCCGCCGCGCCGGGGTGCTGATCTCGATGGAGAACGGCGAGGCGGTGGCCTATGCGCTGTGGAACCTCGAGGATCGCGGCAAGATGTTCATCGGCGCCCAGGCCAAGGTCTATCAGGGCATGATCATCGGCGAGCATTCGCGCGAGAACGACCTCGAAGTGAACCCGCTCAAGGGCAAGAAGCTGACCAACGTGCGGGCCTCGGGCACCGACGAAGCGGTGCGACTGACCACCCCGGTGACGCTGTCGCTGGAAGAGGCGATTGCCTATATCAACGACGACGAGCTGGTCGAAGTGACGCCGTCCTCGGTGCGGCTGCGCAAACGCTTCCTCGATCCGCATGAGCGCAAGCGGATGGCGAAGGCGGGGTGAGCCCCAGTCTCTCGTGACAAAACAAAGGCCGGGCATGACGCCCGGCCTTTTGCGTAGGGTGGGTTTGCGACCCACCGGCGCGCGACGGCAGTCGTGAAAAAACCCGGGGCTCACGGCCCCGGGTTTTCGTTGGTCTCACCCCCCTTGGCTTGGGCGGTGGGTTAGAAACCCACCCTACGCAGCTTCAGGAACCCAGCCTACACACCCTCGACGATGATCAGATCGCGTTCCGAAGCGCCCTTGGCATGGCTCAAAGCCTCCTGGTAGGCCTCGGAATGGTAACACTCGTGTGCCGCCTGAAGCGAGGGGAACCGGGCCACCACGTGGCGGGCGCGGTCCGTGCCTTCGAGCGTCTCATGCGCGCCACCGCGGGCCAGGAACTCGCCGCCATGGGCGGCAATCGGCGCCCCGGCGAGCTTGGCATACCGGCCATAGGCCTCTTCGTCGGTCACATGCACATGGGCGATCCAATATGCGCTCATCTTATCCTCCCAGCACGGCTTTGGCCGCGTCGATTGCCTTGGTTGCATTCCCTGCGTCGGCGCCGCCACCCTGCGCCATGTCGGGCCGGCCGCCGCCGCCCTTGCCGCCGAGTTCCGCCACCGCCGCGCGCACCAGATCCACCGCCGAGACCTTGTCGGTCAGATCCCGTGTCACACCGGCCGCAACCGCCGCCTTGCCGCCGGTGTCGGCGATCAGCAGGATCGCCGCCGAGCCCAGCTTTTCCTTTTGCGCGTCGATCAGCGGCGGCAGATCCTTGCCGGTCACCCCCGAAAGCACCTGCGCCACGAAAGGCACGCCACCGACCTCTTCGGTCGCGGCCTCGGGGCCCGTGGCGCCCCCCGACATCGCCAGTTCGCGCCGAAGGTTGGCGACCTCGGCCTGAAGCGCCTTGCGCTCGTCCAGCAGCGCCCGCACTCGCTCGGGCACCTCGGCGGGCTGTGTCTTGAGCTGGCTGGCGGCCTCGGAAAGCCGCGCGCCCTGAGCCTTGAGGTGATCCAGCGCCGCCTCGCCGGTCAGCGCCTCGATCCGGCGCACGCCGGCAGAAGACGCGCTGTCGCTCAGGCAGACAAAGGCGCCGATATCGCCGGTCTGGCGCACATGGGTGCCGCCGCAGAGCTCGATCGAATAGGTTGCCTTGTCGCTGCCCTTGCCCGAGCCCGGCTTGCGGCCCATCGACACGACGCGCACCTCGTCCCCGTATTTCTCGCCAAAGAGCGCCTGGGCACCGAGGCCGCGGGCGTCATCGGGCGTCATGATCCGGGTTTCGACCGGCGCATTCTGCCGAATGAAGGCATTGACCTCGCGGTCGATCCGGGCCAGCTCCTCGGCCGAGAGCGCCTTGGTGTGGCTGAAGTCGAACCGCAGGCGGTCGTCGGCATTGAGCGAGCCGCGCTGCGCCACGTGATCGCCAAGCGCCTCGCGCAGCGCCTCGTGCAGCAGGTGGGTCGCCGAGTGATTGGCGCGGATCGCCGTGCGCCGGGCATTGTCGACCTTGAGTTCGAGCGCGTCGCCGGTGGACAGTGTGCCTTCCTGCGGCGTCACCCGATGGGCGAAAAGCCCGCCGGCCATCTTGCGGGTGTCACGGATCGTGCCCTTGCCCCCGGATTTCAGATACAGCCCGCTGTCGCCGACCTGGCCGCCGGATTCGGCATAAAACGGCGTCTGGTTGACCACCAGCCAGCCCTCTTCACCGGCTTCGAGCTGCCCGACCTCGGCACCGTCCTTGACCAGCGCCAGCACCTGGCCTTCGGCCTCTTCGGTATCGTAGCCGAGGAAATCGGTGGCGGCATGCTTGTCGGCGATGTCGAACCAGATCTCGGCATCCTTTGTCTCGCCCGAGCCGGCCCAGGCGGCGCGCGCCTTGGCCTTCTGTTCGGCCATAGCGGCGTCAAAGCCCGAGGTGTCGACCTCGCGGCCCTTTTCGCGCAGCGCATCCTGTGTCAGGTCGAGCGGGAAGCCATAGGTGTCATAAAGCTTGAAAGCCGTCTCGCCCGGAAGCCGCGCATCCTCGGGCAGGTCCGAGAGCTCGTCATCGAGCAGTTTCAGCCCGCGGTCCAGCGTCGCCTTGAAGCGGGTCTCTTCCAGCCGCAGGGTCTCTTCGATCAGCGCCTGCGCCTGGCCGAGTTCGGGGTACGCCGCCCCCATCTGCCGCACCAGCGCCGGCACCAGACGGTGCATCATCGGATCCTTGGCGCCCAGCAAATGCGCATGCCGCATGGCCCGGCGCATGATCCGGCGCAGCACATAACCGCGGCCCTCGTTCGAGGGCATGACGCCATCGGCCAGCAGGAAGGAGGTCGAGCGCAGGTGATCGGCGATCACCCGGTGATGCACATTGCCCGGCCCGTCGGGATCGGTCGACGAGACGTCGGCGCTGGCCTCGATCAGGCTGCGCATCAGATCGGTGTCGTAATTGTCGTGTTTGCCCTGCAACAGCGCGCCGATCCGCTCCAGCCCCATGCCGGTGTCGATCGACTGCATGTCGAGCGGCACCATCGAGCCATCCTCGAACTGCTCGTTCTGCATGAAGACGATGTTCCAGATCTCGATGAACCGGTCGCCGTCCTCTTCCGGGCTGCCCGGAGGTCCACCCCAGATATGTTCGCCGTGATCGTAGAAGATCTCGGTGCAGGGGCCGCAGGGGCCGGTCGGACCCATCTGCCAGAAGTTGTCGGAGGTGGCGATGCGGATGATCCTGTCTTCCGGCACGCCGACCTTTTTCCAGATCTCGAAGGCCTCGTCATCGGTGTGATAGACCGTGGCCAGGAGCCGGGTCGGATCGATGCCGAAATCACGGGTGATCAGCTCCCAGGCATAGGGGATCGCCTCGGTTTTGAAATAGTCACCGAAGCTGAAATTTCCCAGCATTTCAAAGAAGGTATGGTGCCGCGCGGTATAGCCGACATTGTCCAGGTCATTGTGCTTGCCACCGGCGCGCACGCATTTCTGGCTGGTGGTCGCACGCTTGTAGTCGCGGGTCTCGACGCCGGTGAAGAGGTTCTTGAACTGCACCATGCCCGAGTTGACGAACATCAGCGTCGGGTCATTGCGCGGCACAAGCGGGCTCGAGGGCACGACCTCATGGCCGTTCTTGGCAAAGAAATCGAGGAAGGTGGAGCGGATGTCGTTCAGCGTGGCCATAGGTCATCTTCTTCTCAAGGTCGGCGAAGGTGTATCGCCCCGCCCCGGCACTGTCCATAACCGGTTGGGCCGAAACCGGGCCTGACGCAAAACGGGCCTGACGCAAAACGGGGCGCAGCCCGCGCTGCGCCCCGTTCCGGGTTGTCTTGGTCCCGCCGGCGGGACCGGCGGCCTCAGGCCTCCATCACGTCTTCGTCGTCCTTGTCCTCGGGCGGCATGTCGAATTCGAGCCCGTGGGCGGCGCGGATCTTGTCTTCGATCTCCAGCGCCATGCGCTTGTTCTCGCGCAGGAAGGTCTTGGCATTCTCGCGCCCCTGCCCGATCCGCTCGTCGCCATAGGAGAACCAGGCGCCGGATTTGTCGACCACGCCGGCCTTGACCCCGAGATCGAGCAATTCGCCCATCTTCGAGATGCCCTCGCCGTACATGATGTCGAATTCCACCTGCTTGAACGGCGGCGCGACCTTGTTCTTGACCACTTTGACGCGGGTGGCGTTGCCGACCACCTCGTCGCGGTCCTTGATCGCGCCGATGCGGCGGATATCGAGACGCACCGAGCTGTAGAACTTGAGCGCGTTGCCGCCGGTCGTGGTTTCGGGGCTGCCGAACATCACGCCGATCTTCATGCGGATCTGGTTGATGAAGATCACCATGCAGTTCGAGCGCGCGATCGACCCGGTGAGCTTGCGCATCGCCTGGCTCATCAGCCGGGCATGCACGCCGACCGAACTGTCGCCCATGTCGCCCTCAAGCTCACTCTTGGGGGTCAGCGCGGCAACCGAATCGACGATCACCATGTTGACCGCGCCGGAGCGCACCAGGGTATCGGTAATCTCGAGCGCCTGTTCGCCGGTGTCGGGCTGCGAGATCAGCAGCTCGTCGAGATCGACGCCGAGCTTGCGGGCATATTGCGGGTCGAGCGCGTGTTCGGCATCGACAAAGGCACAGACGCCGCCCTTTTTCTGCTCTTCCGCCACGCAATGCAGGGTCAGCGTGGTCTTGCCCGAGGATTCGGGGCCGTAGATCTCGATGATCCGGCCTTTCGGCAAGCCGCCGATGCCAAGCGCGATATCGAGCCCGAGCGAACCGGTCGAGGTGGCCTCGATATCCGGCAACTGGTTCTCGCCGCCGAGTTTCATGATCGACCCCTTGCCGAACTGGCGTTCGATCTGGGCCAGGGCGCTGTCGAGCGCCTTTTGCTTGTCGGGGTTGTTCTTTTTGCTCATCGAGAGAAGATCTGCCGTTGCCATGCGTTTCGGGCCCTTATTTCACACCGCCTCGGAAGCGGCAATGCTGCCAAATGTTCTTGCCTTGTTCCTAGATGCGACCAAAACGGGAACATTTCAAGAGATTTTTGCTCGATCCCACTGTTTCGCAGAATCCTTAAAGAGTGGTTTACGCCGCAGAACCGCCCGCCTATGCTGCCCGAAATCCCTGATCCGCCAACTGAAGAGGTTCACCCAAGTGCTTGTGTTCTGGAAAGAAAACCTGGCGTTTCTGGCGGTACCCAAGACCGGAACATCGGCCTATGAAAAGGCGCTTGCGCCACGCGCGGACATGGCGATCCTCAATCCGCCGGATCTGAAACATGCCCCGGTTTATCGTTACAACCGGTTTTTTCGGCCGATGTTCGAAAAGATGGGCGCGCCCGACATGGAAACTCTCGCGGTGATGCGCGAACCGGTTTCCTGGCTCTCGAGCTGGTATCGCTATCGGCAACGGCCGTTCATGACGGGCAAGGCAAATTCCACCAAAAACCTGAGTTTCGACGAATTCGTCGAGGGGTATTGCAAGGGCGCGCGTCCCGGCTTTGCCAATGTCGGCAGCCAGGCGAAATTCCTCGAACCGCGGCCGAACGGCACCCGGATCACCCATCTGTTTCGCTACGAAGATCAGGCGCGACTGATCGGCTTTCTCGAAGACCGGCTCTCGGTCACGCTCGATCTGCCGCGGGAGAATGTCTCGCCGCGCCTGGAGGTGACGCTGTCGCCGCGGGTCGAGGCCAAGCTGCGGCGCAAATGCGCGGCCGAATTTGCACTTTACGAGTCGATCGGCTGAGCCCGGCCCGCCATGTCCGGTCACGACGCCCGGACCTTCCGGGAAATACCGGGATGTCAATGCAATTGCCGCTGGACCGTGTCGGTCAGCTCGACCAGTGAAAACGGCTTTGGCAGGAAGGTGGAATTGGGGATGGCCGCCTGATCATCGTGAAAGCTCTCCTGGGCATATCCCGAAACAAAGACCACCTTGACCTCCGGCCGGTCCTCAAGCGCCTGCCGCACCCAGCTTGGCCCGTCGAGCCCCGGCATCACCACATCGGTCACAAAGACGTTCACCTTGATTTCGGGGTCGCGCAGCAGATCGAGCGCTTCCTCGGCCGAGGCCGCCTCGAGCACCTTGAAGCCGCGCATCCGCAGCGCCCGGCTGGCAAAGGCGCGCACCGGCGCCTCGTCTTCGACCAGCAGGATCACCGCGTCGTGGCCGGTGCCGCCGGCGCCGGTGTCCTCCAGGGCCAGGCTTGCGGCATCGGTGGCCGGTTTCTCGCTGTGGACCGGGAACAGAAGCGAAAAGCAGCTGCCCTTGCCGACCACCGAATCGACAAAGATGAAGCCGCCGGTCTGTTTGACGATGCCGTAGACCGTGGACAGGCCCAGCCCGGTGCCCTCACCGGTGCGCTTGGTGGTGTAAAACGGCTCGAACACCTTTTGCAGCATGTCCGGCGCGATGCCGACCCCCTGGTCCTGCACCTTGACCAGCACGTAATCGCCGGGCGGCACCGACGCCCGGTCGCGTTTCAGCGGGGCGTCCAGGGTCAGCCCCTCGGTGGTGATGCGAATCTCGCCGCCCTCGGGCATGGCATCGCGGGCGTTCACCACCAGGTTCATCAGCACCTGCTCGAGTTGCCGCTTGTCGGCCCGGATGGTGCGCAACACCGGGTCGTGGTCCAGCGCCAGCGCCACCCGCTCGCCCACCAGACGGTTGAGCAGATGGGTCAGATCGGCCAGCGTGTCGCGCAGGTCGAGCACCTCGGGGCAGAGCGTCTGCTTGCGGGAAAACGCCAGCAGCTGGCCCACCAGCGCGGCGGCGCGATTGGCATTCTGGTTGATCTGCACCAGGTCGCCGTAGTTCGGATCGCCCTGATCGTGGCGCAGAAGCAGCAGGTCGCAATGGCCGGAAATCGCGGTCAGCAGGTTGTTGAAATCATGCGCCACGCCGCCGGCGAGCTGGCCGATGGCCTGCATCTTCTGGCTCTGCACGAATTGCGCCTCGAGCGTTTTGAGCTCGGTGGCGTCGTTCAGCACAGCGATGATCGACGGTTCGCCATCCTCGAACACGCGGTTGAGCACGACCTGCACGAAAACCTCGCGGTCGCGGCGCGAAATGCGCAGGAATTCCGATTGCTTCTGGCCCCGCCCGGCAGCGGCATCGCGCAACCAGTCGGTCACCGGCCGGCCCAGTCCCTCCATCAGATCGGAGAGCTTCTTGCCGGTGACCTCTTCGGCGTTGAGCAGTTTGAGCGCCTCGTGATTGGCCCGCGTCACCACACCCATCTGCGACACTTTCATCAAGGGCACGCTGAGGTGGTCGAAGCTGGTGCTGCCTTCATTTTCGGCCGGCGGCGGCAGAAAGAACAGCTCGCGCCGCCCGCCGTTGAGCGCCACCTCGCTGACCAGCCGCGCCACCGGCCCGGTGGCGGTATCGAGCGAGATCACCTTGCCGTTTTCCAGCGGATCGCTGCTCAGCCGGTCGAGCGAAGAAACCCGCTTGCCGATCAGTTTGCGGGCGACGGCATTCATGAACAGGATCGTGCCGCCGCGCCCGACCGTCAGCCGCGGCAGCAGCCCGGTTTCGGCCTGTTCGGTGGCCGTCGCGCGGTTTTCCTCGATCCGCCAGAGCCGCAACCCGCCACCGATGTCATGCACCGAAAGCGCCACCTGCCCGCTTCGCGTGCTGACCGTATCGCTCGCCACCCCTTGGGCCTCGGTCCGTTTCTGTAACCGATAGACAACGCTGGCCGGATTGGCCATCAGCCCGCGCAAGAGCGCCACGACGCTGCCGCCTTCGCCGGTTTCCTGCTTCGACGATACATCGGCATCGCGAAACCGGCTGCGGCCGGCGGGGTTGATGTGGTGAATGTCGCCCTCGGCATCGGCCACCACCGAAACCGCCGGATCACCGGCGAGAAAATGCGACACCCGCAACAAGACCCGCAATTGCCCCCGTCTGTGCAGCAACTGGCGGGCATGCAGCGCCAGCGCCGACACGAAAATGCCGACCCCGAGCGCAAGTGTGCCAAGCGCCGGAACGCCGGCGGGCAGAAAGCCGGACAAGAGAATCAGAACGACCGACACGGCGACCAGATACAGCGGCCGGCGGCCCCCCGGCCGGGGGGGCGCCGCGTCGGGCGGTTCAGCGCTGATCGTGTCTGCCAACTCGGCTCTCCAGGCTCGTCGCGTTTCACCCCATAAAACCCGGTGAGTCTTAATTGTGGGTTAACCGATTTCACCGCTTCAACACCCACAGGTTGAGTGGAGCACAGGATCAGCCGCGTTTCAACAGCGCAAGGTAGAATCCGTCACCGCCGTCCTGCAACGTGAACTGCCGGTCAAAGTCCATGACCCACCCCGGATGCCGGTCTTGAAAGGCCGAGACGCGCGCGGAATTCTCCGGTGCGAGCAGCGAACAGGTGGCATAGGCCAGCCAGCCGCCGGGGGCCACGAAGGGCGCGGCGGCGTCGAGCACCGCATCCTGCATGGTGCAGAGCTCGGCCAGGCGGTCCTCGGTCAGCCGCCATTTCGCCTCGGGCGCACGGCGCCAGCTGCCGCTGCCGGAACAGGGCGCATCGCAAAGCACGATGTCGAACACCCCCTGCGGCGCCGGTTGCACGGTGATCTCGGCCCCGGCGCGGGCAGCGCGGGCGGGAATGTCGCGCATCCGCCCCGGATCAATGTCATGGGCGGTCACCGGGCCGCCGGCCTGCGCGGCCATGGCCAGGGCCTTGCCCCCGCCGCCGGCGCAGAAATCAAGCAGGCTCTGACCGGGCTGCGGCGCCAGCGCATTCACCACTGCCTGCGAGGCGGCATCCTGCAATTCCACCAGACCGTCGCCGTAGGCAGCAGAAAGATGCACCCGGCGCGCGCCCTCTGTCACCCGCAGCGCGGTCGGCGACACCGCGTGAGGCTCGGTGGCGATGCCCTCTTCGGCGAGACGGGCTTGGGCCGTATCCAGGTTGGATTTCAACAGGTTGACCCGAAGAAAGACCTCCGCCCGCTCGCGCAAGAGACGCGCCTCGGCCTCGGCCGCGTCGCCCAGCGACCGGGCGAACTCCGGCCAGAGCCAATCCGGCAGGTCGCGGGCCTCGGCCTCGGACGGGCTGCGGAACGCGGCGCGTTCGGCTTCGGTCACCGGGGCGGGCATGAAACGCGCGCCGGTAAAGACCTCGTCGATCGCCGTTTCTGAGGCGC
Source organism: Marinovum algicola (assembly GCF_900109145.1). Lineage (GTDB taxonomy): Bacteria > Pseudomonadota > Alphaproteobacteria > Rhodobacterales > Rhodobacteraceae > Marinovum > Marinovum algicola. The sequence continues at coordinate 42,013 of NZ_FNYY01000003.1, read as the reverse complement.
GCAGGGCGCCAAGCATCAGGCCGCGACCGGTCTCGGCCCCGCCAAGCGCGGCATAAGAGCGTTTGCGGCGCAGCGCGTCGAACACCAGATCGCGGATCGCGGCGCGGTCCTTCGAGCCGGCATAACGGTTGCTCCGGGCCCAGCGGGTCAGCGCCTGTTCGGCCGCCTGCCCCGCCAGGACGGCATCAAGCAGCTCACCCGCCGTCTGAATCCGCGCCGCCGGTGTCATCAGCCGATCCGGTAGTTCGGGCTCTCGCGGGTGATCTGCACGTCGTGCACATGGCTTTCGCGCAGGCCGGCACCGGTGATCTTGACGAAGTTGCAGTTGCTCCGCATCTCTTCGACAGTGGCGCAGCCGGTATAGCCCATGGCCGCCCGAAGCCCGCCCACCAGCTGGTGGATCACCGCGCCGGCCGAGCCCTTGTAGGCCACCTGCCCCTCGATGCCTTCGGGCACCAGCTTGTCGCTGGCGGCGTCCTTCTGGAAATAGCGGTCGGCCGAGCCGCGCGCCATGGCGCCAAGGCTGCCCATGCCGCGATAGGCCTTGAACGAGCGGCCCTGGTAGAGAATGACCTCGCCCGGGCTTTCATCGGTGCCGGCGATCATCGAGCCCACCATGGCGCAGGAGGCGCCGGCGGCAATCGCCTTGGCGAAATCGCCCGAGAACTTGATGCCGCCATCGGCGATCACCGGCACGTCACCGGCGGCCTTGGCGCAATCCATCACCGCGGTGAGCTGGGGCACGCCGACGCCGGCCACCATCCGCGTGGTACAGATCGAGCCCGGCCCGATACCGACCTTGACCGCATCCGCTCCGGCGTCGATCAGCGCGCGGGTGGCCTCGGCGGTGGCGACATTGCCGGCGATCACCTGCACCTCGTTCGAGAGCTGCTTGGCGCGCTTCACGGCATCGATCACCCCGGCGGAATGGCCGTGGGCGGTGTCGATCACCACGATATCCACACCGGCATCGACCAGCTCGGACGTCCGTTCAAACCCCGAATCCCCGACCGAGGTGGCGGCCGCCACCCGCAGGCGGCCCAGCGCATCCTTGCAGGCGGTGGGGTTGAGCACCGCCTTTTCGGTGTCCTTCAGCGTCAGCAAGCCGGTCAGCCGGCCCTTGCCGTCATGCACCAGAAGCTTTTCGATCCGCCGCGCCTTCATCAGGCTTTTCGCCTCTTCCAGGTCGGCCGGTTCGGCCAGCATGGCGAGGTTGTCCGAGGTCATCATCACCTTGACCGGGGTCTGGTCACTGGAGGCAAAGCGCATGTCGCGGTTGGTCAGGATGCCGACCACATGTCCGGCGTCGTCGACCACCGGGAAACCGGTGAAATTGTACCGCTCCACCAGCGCCTTGGCATCGGCCAGAGTCTGGTCGACCTTGAGCGTCACCGGGTTGTAGACGATGCCGCTCTCGAACCGTTTGACACGCCGCACCTCGCGCGCCTGGGCCTGAACCGAGAGGTTCTTGTGAATGACGCCGATGCCGCCGGCCTGGGCCATGGTGATGGCCATGCGGCTTTCGGTGACGGTGTCCATCGCCGAGCTGAGCAGCGGGATGTTCATCGCGATCGAGCGGGTTACCCGGGTGGCGGTGTCGGCAGTGTTGGGCAGGACATTGGACGCAGCCGGAACCAGCAGCACATCGTCAAATGTCAGAGCCTCGCGAATCTCCATTCGGCGGTCCTCTTCAGTAGCAGCATTTGACGCTTCCCTATTTCACGGGGGCCGGGAAAAGAAAAGGCCTTATGGCCGGTTGCATGGAATTGGCCGGCCGCGGCGCTGTGGAAAGACGGGACAATTCTGTGGATGGATATGTGTGCGATCGGGGCAGAATGTCGGAAATCGTTTCGTTTCAGCGGCTTGCTCAATGGGGTAAATGTGCGTTTGGCTGTGGGTATGTTTTCTGCGGGGGTAAATGTGGGTGTTTTGGCGGCGGGAATGGTGGGTTGAAAACCCACCCTACGGACGCCGTAGCGCAATGCGTGAGCTTCGCGCGGCAATCCTCTGAACTCCAAACAAAATGGGGCGCCGAGGCGCCCCAGTTTCACAAACCAAGCTCATCATTTCACCGCTCGATGCTTTTTGCCTGCGGCCTGGTTGTGCAAGGGGCGAGCGCACCCGCCCCCGTGACTCAATTATCCCTTGGGAGGATATGGATCGCGCCCGTAGGTGTTGCGCTCACGGATTTGCCCGTTTCGCCCCTGCAAGAGCGCTTCGCCGCCGGTGTTGCGTGCTCTGTCCCGAGAATAATCCCAAGCTTCTCTCTGGGTATCGAAGACACGAGACGCCCGTTGGCTACCTTCGCGCTGAGCCTCCCAACGACCATCTTTGCGTGGGGAAGTCCAAAAGTTGTCTTTGTCAGCCATTTGCTAACCTTTCTTTATCCACAGGTTGCGAGCATTTGTTGGTGGCAAACCTGTGGGCTTCTCAGCACGCTATTGATCCCCAGTCCGAATAATGGTCTTCCTAGTTCGTCGACCCAAGTGGGCCGAATTGGTTTCTCCGGCAGCGTGCTATCCGTTTGCCGGAAGAGCCGGGGAGTGGTGTTGGCGCACCGCTCCCCACCCCTCAATCTCTTTAGCTACAGCCGGACGTCCCGCCGCAGGTGTTGCACTTCATGCAGGTGCCGTTGCGCACCAGCGTGTAGTTGCCGCAGTCGCCGCAGGGGTCGCCTTCGTAGCCCTGCATCTTGGCCTTGGTGCGGGCGTCCATCGACACGGAGCCGCTGGCTACAGCCGTTGTCGTCGTCACCGTGGTCGCGGCGGTGCCGCCGCCTGTGCGGACTTCCGGGACCAGGGTCTGGAGGGCCATGACCGGATCGTCCGACTGCCCGCCCCGGAGCACGATCAGCTCCTGGGGCAGACGTTTGCGCAGGTAGCCGGTCGAGCTGATCTGTTTCAGCACTTCCAGCGATTTGGTGGCCGCACTTTCGCTGACCTCGGTGACGTTGGGTTGCCCCTCCTCGACGCCGCGGCCCAGATCGTCAAAGCTGGCGCCCTCGGGCTTCACATGGGCCAGGTCGGTGCGGTCCAGATAGGACACCGCCAGCTCGCGGAAGATGTAGTCGAGGATGGATGTGGCATTCTTGATCGAGTCGTTGCCCTGCACCATGCCGGCAGGCTCGAACTTGGTGAAGGTGAAGGCATCGACGAATTCCTCCAGCGGCACGCCGTATTGCAGGCCGACCGAGACGGCGATGGCGAAGTTGTTCATCATCGCCCGGAAACCGGCGCCTTCCTTGTGCATGTCGATGAAGATCTCGCCCAGCGTGCCGTCGGCATATTCCCCGGTGCGGAGATAGACCTTGTGGCCGCCGACAATCGCCTTCTGGGTATAGCCCTTGCGGCGTTCCGGCATCTTGGAGCGCTCAGATTTGATGATCTCCTTGACGATGATCTTCTCGACGACCTTCTCGGCCAGCACCTGCGCCTTTTCGCTCTGCGAGCCGCTTTCCAGCACCTCGGCCGCCTCATCGTCATCCGCCACCAGCGCCGCCGCCAGCGGCTGGCTCAGCTTGGAGCCGTCGCGGTAGAGGGCATTGGCCTTGATGCCCATCTTCCAGGAGCGTTCGTATGCCGCCTGGCAATCCTCGATGGTGGCGTCATTGGCCATGTTGATGGTCTTGGAGATCGCCCCCGAAATAAAGCTCTGCGCCGCCGCCATCATGTCGATGTGGCTGTTGACCGAGAGGAAGCGCTTGCCCTTCTTGCCGCAGGGGTTTGCGCAGTCGAAGATCACGTAGTGCTCGGACTTCAGATGCGGCGCGCTTTCCAGCGTCATGGTGCCGCAGACGTGGTCGTTGGCGGCCTCGATCTCGGCCCGGGAATAGCCCAGATGCCGCAGCAGATCGAAGGTCGGGTCATTGAGCCGTGCCGCGGGAATGCCCAGCACGTCCTGGCAGAAGGCTTCGCCCAGCGTCCACTGGTTGAAGACAAAGCGGATGTCGAAGGCCGAGGCCAGCGCCGCCTCGATCTTCTCGATCTCCTTGCTGCCGAAGCCATGGCCGATCAGCGAGGTGTGGTTGATGCCCGGCGCATTGCCGAGGCTGCCATGACCGACGGCATAAGAGATGATCTCTTCAATCTGGGAGGAGGAATATCCGAGCTTCTCCAGTGCCGCCGGAACCGAACGGTTGATGATCTTGAAATAGCCGCCACCGGCGAGCTTCTTGAACTTCACCAGCGCGAAATCCGGTTCGATGCCGGTGGTGTCGCAATCCATCACCAGCCCGATGGTGCCGGTGGGCGCAATCACCGTGGTCTGGGCGTTGCGATAGCCGTGCTTCTCGCCCAGGCTCAGCGCCTCGTCCCAGGCAGTCTTGGCCATTTCAACCAGACCGGCCTCGGGGCAGTTCACCTGATCCAGCGCCACCGGGTTGATCGCCAGCGCCTCGTAGCCTTCGGTCTTGCCGTAGGCGGCAGTGCGGTGGTTGCGGATGACACGCAGCATGTGCTGCGCATTGCGCTCGTAGCCCGCAAAGGCGCCCAGTTCGCCGGCGATCTCGGCCGAGGTGGCATAGGCCACGCCGGTCATGATCGCAGTCAGCGCGCCACAGAGCGCCCGGCCCTCGTCGCTGTCATAGCCGTAGCCCATGTTCATCAGCAGGCCGCCGATATTGGCATAGCCGAGGCCCAGGGTGCGGAAGTCATAGGACAGCTGGGCAATTTCCTTGGAGGGGAATTGCGCCATGGTGACCGAGATTTCCAGAGTCAGGGTCCAGAGGCGCGTGGCATGCACGTAGTCCTCGGCCTGGAACTTGCCGTCCTGATAGAATGTCAGCAGGTTCATCGACGCCAGGTTACAGGCGGTATCGTCGAGGAACATGTACTCGGAACAGGGGTTCGAGCCGCGAATTTCGCCATCCTCGGGGCAGGTGTGCCACTGGTTGACGGTGTCGTGGTACTGGATGCCCGGATCGGCACAGGCCCAGGCCGCGTGGCCGACCTGCTCCCAGAGCTCCTTGGCGTCGATTTCCTTGGCAACCTCGCCGTCGGTGCGGTTCAGCAGCGCCCATTTCTCGCCGTTCTTGACGGCGTCGAGAAAGGCGTTGGTGACGCGGATCGAATTGTTCGAGTTCTGGCCCGAAACGCTGGCATAGGCCTCGCTGTCCCAATCGGTATCATAGGTCGGGAACTCGATCGAGGAATAGCCCTGGCGGGCATAATCCAGCACCCGCTTGACGTAGGTCTCGGGGATCATCGACTTCTTGGCGGCGCGGATCGCGGTTTTCAGCGCGTCGTTCTTGGCCGGGTCATAGGCGTCTTCCACCGCGCCGTCCCATGTGCCGATGGCCGCAAAGATGCCGTTGAGCATCTTTTCATGCATCTTCGAGCCGGCGACGATCGAGGCGACCTTCTGCTCTTCCTTGACCTTCCAGTTGATGAATTCCTCGATGTCCGGGTGGTCGGCGTCGCAGATCACCATCTTGGCGGCGCGGCGCGTGGTGCCGCCCGACTTGATGGCGCCGGCCGCCCGGTCACCGATCTTGAGAAAGCCCATGAGGCCCGAGGACTTGCCGCCGCCAGAGAGCTTTTCACCTTCGGCGCGCAGCGACGAGAAGTTGGTGCCGGTGCCGGAGCCGTATTTGAACAGCCGCGCCTCGCGCACCCAGAGATCCATGATGCCGCCGTCGCCGACCAGGTCATCGGCCACCGACTGGATGAAACAGGCGTGCGGTTGCGGATGCTCGTAGGCCGATTTCGACTTGGTTAGCTTGCCGGTCTTGTAATCGACGTAATAGTGGCCCTGCCCCGGACCGTCGATGCCATAGGCCCAGTGCAGACCGGTGTTGAACCACTGCGGGCTGTTCGGCGCGGCGCGCTGGGTCGCCAGCATGTGGCGCATCTCGTCGTAATAGGCGCGGGCATCCTCCTCGGTGGTGAAATAGCCGCCCTTCCAGCCCCAGTAGGCCCAGGCGCCGGCAAGACGGTCGAACACCTGTTTGGACGAGATTTCACCAGTGCGCGGCGTGTCGTCATTGGCGGGGACCGACCGCCAGAGGAACTCGGGCACATCCCTTTCGCGAACCTTCTTCAGCTCGGTCGGCACGCCGGCCTTGCGAAAGTATTTCTGCGCGATCACGTCGCTGGCCACCTGGCTCCAGGCGGCCGGCACTTCGACATCGTCGAGACGGAAGACAATGGTGCCGTCAGGATTGCGGATCTCTGACGCGGTGGTCACGAAATCGATCTCTGCGTAGGCATCCTGCCCAGCCTTGGTAAACCGTCTTTCGATTTTCATCTGTGTCTTGCCTCTTAACCAATGGTCCCGGCCCTGGGCCGTCGCGGCGGTGCCGCCTGAATTTTCTGCGCAAACCCTGCTCCACAAACCGCCAGGAGACGCCCGGCGGCGCATCGGCCCGTCATCCGGGCCCTATGGCGGGCATCCCAGCCCGTGGTTCTGAAGGTTGCTGCCGTCTTGCCGCTACCGCCACAACATGTTGTGTGCTCTCTAGCGACCCCCACAATCTGACGTATTCGCGCATAGACCGTCAACATCGAAATTTCACTTAATGCGGGCAAAAATGCCTTGACGGATGAGCCCAGCGACATGTCCTCGATTCAGCCCCGAAATACGCACAAGATTGCCCACAGGCTCTGTTAACTTTTTTTTCGTGTTTTCCGGCATGTTTACCGGGGCGCGCGGGTGCCGAAGGGCAATTTTATCCCCCGGCTGCGGGCCGCTTCGGAGGCAAAGTTATTCGCATGTGCAGAAATATTTTCCGCGCCCGCGCGCGTGCGCAAAAGCCACATGGACGCCGCCAGAAACACGGCAGAGATCGGGGTCTGCCGCAAAGCTGACCACAATATCTGGTGTGTGATGAGAGGATGGTCGGGACGGCAAGATTCGAACTTGCGACCTACGGTACCCAAAACCGTCGCGCTACCAGGCTGCGCTACGCCCCGAAACCGAGGGCTTCATAATCCGCCCGCGCGACAATGAAAAGCGCAAAGGCGCCGGAACAGACCGAAAGCGTCGCCTGCCCGCTCAACAGGGCCAGGCGGCGCCTTGTTGCGGCAATTCGGCGTGGCGCACCAGCGTGCCAGGCACGATCCCCAGCTTCTCGGCCAGGCCGCCGTTGATTTCGAGCACGCTGCGAATCGGAACGTCGCTGGAGATGCTGGTGGTGTCATGCGGCACAGCGTTGGCGTGGACCTTCTTCACCACGCCGCGCTTGTCGATAAAGATCATGTCGAGGGGGATGTAGGTGTTCTTCATCCAGAAGCTCACCGGGCGGGTCACACCGTAGATGAACAGCATGCCCTGGCTGTCGGCCATTTCCTTGACGAACATCAGCCCGCGGCCGCGCTCCTGGAAATCATCGGCGACGGCAACATCAAAGCTGACCCGGCCCTTCTCGGTGGCCAGTTCGATCTTGCCCGGCTGGCAGGCGGCAAAGGCCGCCTGGGTCAGCGTGAAAACGGCGAGGATCGCCGCGATCAACCGGATTTCAATGCGCTTTCCCATGGACATACCTCAACTGCCATCCGGCCGCGCTTGCCCTCGATGGCGCGCAGACCCAGAGCTTCACCAGATTGCACGTCAGAGAGGCCGGAACGGCGCAGAACCTCGACATGCAGGAACACATCCTCGGGTCTACCAAAGACATTGGCAAAGCCAAAGCCTTTTGCCTTGTCAAACCATTTCACCCGCGCCGGCTCGAGCTCGGCGGCGGCGATCACCGCGGGATCGACCACTTCGAAATCGGCCAGCGGCGGCGTGCCGTCATCTTCCGGCGGCTGTATCTCGACCACGGCCACGGCCTGAATGCCGCGCGGGGTTTCCTGAATGTCGACAACGACATGCGCACCATCGGCCACTGAGCTTTGGCCATAGTTGCGCAGCACGTTCGAATGCAGGAGGATGTCCGGTCCTCCAACATCGGCAACCACAAATCCGAAGCCCTTGAGAGGGTCGAACCATTTTACCCGGCCTTCAACCCGTCGGGGCTGTTGTTCTACTTGTTCCAAAACGCTCTCTGTTCTTTCTCATCCCGATTAACACTTGCAACCAAGCCCACGTCAAATGCAAGCCCATATCCCTGATTTTTCGGGATAATGCATTTCACGATACGCAAAATTCAGGGGTTCAGACGTGAAATCTGCCAGCTTTCTCCTTCTGATTGACGCCGCCAGACGAAACGGTCGTGCAAGCGGAACGCCCCGTCCGCCCAAAACTCGATTTCCACCGGGGTGATCCGCCAGCCCCCCCAGAACGGCGGCCGCTCGGGGTCGCTGCCCTTCTGCGCGGTGATCTTGGCCACCTCGGCCATCAGCGCGGTGCGCGATTTCAACGGTTTGGACTGATCCGAGGCCCAGGCCCCCAGCCGGCTCTTGAGCGAGCGCGACTTGTAATAGGCATCCGCCTGCGGCCCGTCTTCGCGGGTGACATGGCCGCGCACGCGGATCTGGCGGCGCAGACTCTTCCAGTGCATCACGAAGGCGGCGGTGCCGGTGGCCTCGATTTCCTGGCTCTTGGCGCTCCCGTAATTGGTGTAGAAAACAAAACTGCCTTCCTCGATATCCTTGAGCAGCACCATCCGGGCATTGGGCATGCCTTGTGCGTCCACCGTGGCAAGCGCGATGGCGTTGGGATCGTTGGCTTCCGTTTGCTCGGCCTCCGCCAACCATTGGCGGGCAATTTCAAACGGGCTCTCCCCGGCAAAAATCCCGGTGCGTTCCGACATAAGCGGCTCCTTTTCACGATAGTCTAACGGATTAATTGCATGCCGTCGCCGGCGCATTCGAGAGCACGTGCTCTTGATGGTTAGCTTTCTTTGCCATAAGCGTGACATTCGAGACACTTGAGCGGAGAATGCGAGATGTCAAATACGCTGATGGCCGGCAAACGCGGCCTTATCATGGGGCTGGCGAACGACAAGTCGATTGCCTGGGGCATTGCCAAGGCGCTGGCCGACGCCGGCGCGGAACTCGCGTTTTCCTACCAGGGTGAGGCGCTGTTGAAACGGGTCGGCCCGCTGGCGGCGCAATTGGGCAGCGATATCGTCCTGCCCTGCGATGTCGGCAACGAGGCGTCAATCGACGGGCTGTTCGACGCGCTCAAGGAGCGCTGGGGCGAACTGGATTTCATTGTCCACGCCATCGGCTTTTCCGACAAGAACGAGCTGCGCGGCCGCTACGTGGAAACCAGCCGCGCCAATTTCACCCTGTCGATGGACATTTCGGTCTACAGCTTCACCGCCGTGATGCAGCGCGCCGAAAAGATGATGAAACCCGGCAGCTCGGCCGTGACCCTCACCTATTACGGCGCCGAGCGGGTAATGCCGCATTACAATGTCATGGGGGTCGCCAAGGCCGCGCTCGAGGCTTCGGTGCGCTACCTGGCCGAAGATCTGGGCAAGGATGGCATCCGGGTCAATTCGATCTCGGCCGGCCCGATCAAGACGCTGGCGGCCTCGGGCATCGGTGATTTCCGCTACATCATGAAGTGGAACGAATACAATTCGCCGCTGCGCCGGAATGTCACCACCGAAGACGTCGGCCGCTCGGCGCTCTACCTGCTGTCCGATCTGGGCTCCGGCGTGACCGGCGAGAACCTGCATGTGGATGCCGGCTATCACGTGGTCGGCATGAAGGCGGTCGACGCCCCCGACATCACCAAGGGCTGAGCCATGGGCTGGGACCATCTCCTGGCTTTCAACCTGACTCTGCTTGCGGCGCTGGCCTCGCCCGGGCCGGCGCTACTTCTGGCATTGCGCACCTCGTTGGTGGCCGGGCCACGGGCGGGGATTGCCACCGGGCTGGGGCTGGGCGCGATGGCGGCGGGCTGGACGGCACTGGCGCTTCTCGGGCTCGAGGCGGTCTTCGTGGTGGTGCCCTGGGCCTATCTGGCGATCAAGATCGCCGGGGCGCTCTATCTGCTGTACATCGCCTGGGGCATGTGGCGCGATGCGCGCCAGCCTCTGACACAGGCCGCCGTCGTTCCGGGGCGGCAGGCGTTTCGCACCGGCTTTCTGGTCAATCTCGGCAATCCCAAGTCGGTGCTTTTTGCCTCGGCGGTGCTGTTGGTGATCTTTCCGCCCGCGCTGAGCCTGACCGACAAGGCGCTGATCGTGGGCAACCACCTGCTGGTGGAATGGGTCGCCTATACCGGTTTTGCGCTCGTACTCTCCACCCGGCGGGCGCGGGACGGCTATCTCCGGCTGAAACATCTGTTCGACCGGATCGCGGCCCTGGTGCTCGGGATGCTGGGCCTGCGGCTGATCTTCGGGCGCTAGCCCGGGCCGTTCCGGCTGACGCAACAAAATGACACGGCCAGCTTTCTTTTGTCAGGGCTTTGGGCTAGACGCGAGAAAAACGGAGGGCCGGAGATGAACGATCGTCTGCCGCATGAAAAGGGTTTTCACGTCAGCTGGGATCAGTTGCACCGGGACGCACGGGCGCTGGCCTGGCGGCTGGACGGGCACGGGCCCGACGATGGCGCCTGGCGCGCCGTGGTGGCGATCACGCGGGGCGGCATGGCACCGGCGATGATCGTCGCGCGCGAGCTTGATATCCGCATGGTCGATACGATCTCGGTCAAGAGCTACAACCACCAGGAACAGACCGAACCCAAGGTGATCAAGTCGCCCGACATGGATGTGGTCGGCGATGGCACCGGGGTTCTGGTGATCGACGATCTGGTCGACACCGGCAAGACCATCGAGGCGGTGCGCACCCATATGCCGAACGCCCATATCGCCACCGTCTATGCCAAGCCGATGGGCCGGCCGCAGGTCAACAGCTTCATCACCGAGGTCAGCCAGGATACCTGGATTTTCTTCCCCTGGGACATGGCGTTGCAATACGTCGAACCCTATCGCGGCAAGGACTGACAGCCCCGCCCGCGGCCCCTGCGGCCGGCCGGCGCCGCAGGGCGACCGAACAGCCCGCCGCCCCCTTGCCCCTGCCCCGGCCTGCGCGTAGACACGTCTCGCAATAAAGGCGAACACAGCAGGGGCAGTCATGGCCAAAGGCAACAGCATCTCCAAGACATTGGTCTGGATTCTCATGGGTCTGCTTTTCGTGGGCCTGGCCGGGTTTGGCGCGACCAATCTGACCGGCACCGTGCGCAGCGTCGGCGCCGTCGGCGACACGCCGATCAGCGTGGATGACTATGCCCGCGCCTTGCAGCAGGAAATCCGCAGCGTTCAGGCCGAAACCGGCCAGGGGCTGACCTTTGCCCAGGCTCAGGCGCTGCAAATTCCCCAGCGCGTGCTGAGCCAGCTGATCACGTCGACCGCCATCACCAACGAAGCCCGGAACCTTGGTGTTTCGGTCGGCGACGAGACGGTCGCGCGCGAGTTGATGGGCATTTCCGCCTTTCAGGGCGCCGGCGGCAGCTTTGACCGCGACACCTATCGCTTCGCGCTTCAGAACGCCGGCCTCAACGAGTCCGAATTCGAGCAGGATCTGCGCGAGGAAACCGCCCGCTCTCTGCTTCAGGCCGCCATTGTCTCGGGCAACCCGATGCCCGACACCTATATAGAGACACTGCTCGGCTTTGTCGGCGAAACCCGCAGCTTTACCTGGGCCGCGCTCGACGACAGCGCCCTGGATGCGCCGGTGCCGGCGCCCACCGAGGAAGAGCTGGCGCAGTTTCATCAGGACAACATTGCCCGCTACACCCTGCCCGAAACCCGCGACATCACCTATGCTTGGCTCACCCCCGACATGCTGATCGACACCGTCGAGATCGACGAGGCGACCCTGCGCAAGGCCTATGACGCGCAATCCGACCGTTTCAACCAGGTCGAGCGCCGGCTGGTCGAGCGGCTGGTCCTGCCCGACACCGAGGCCGCCGAGGCCGCCATCGCACGGATCGAAAGCGGCGACGGCAGCTTCGAGGCCGAAGTGACCGATCGCGGCCTTGCCCTGCCCGACGTCGACATGGGCGATGTCACCCGTGGCGATCTGGGCGACGCGGCCGATGCGGTCTTTGCCGCCGAAGTGGACACGGTTGTCGGCCCCTTCGCCTCGGATCTCGGCCCGGCGATCTACCGCGTCAACGGCGTGCTGCCGGCGCAGGAGACCTCGTTCGAGGAGGCGCAGCCGATCCTGCGCGAACAGCTGGTGCAGGACCGCGCGCGGCGGGTGATCGACAGCCTGATCACCGATATCGACGACCTTTTGGCCGGCGGCGCGACGCTGGAAGAGCTGGCGCAGGAAACCGAGATGGTGCTGGGCCAGATCGACTGGACGCCGCAGAGCGACAGCGAGATCGCCGGGTACGACAATTTCCGCGACCTGGCGGGCACGGTCAGCGCCGAGGATTTCCCCGAGGTGGCCGAACTGGGCGATGGCGGCATCTTTGCCCTGCGCCTCAACGCCGTGAACCCGCCGAGCCCGCAACCGCTGGATGAGGTGCGCGACCAGGTGGCCGCCGACTGGACCCGCACCGAGACAGAAACCCGGCTTCTGGCGCAGGCCGAGGCTTTGGCCGGCGAGCTGGCGGAGGGCAAGACCTTCGCGGGCCTGGGCCTTGCGCCCACCACGGTCACCGGGCAGACCCGCTCTGGCCAGCTACCCAATCTGCCGGGCAACGCGCTCGAAGCGCTCTTTGCACTCGACGCCCCCGGCACGCTGACCCTGCCGCATCAGGGCCGCGCGATCATCTTCAGGCTCGACGAGATCACGCCGCCGGACTTCGAGAGCGAGGAAAACCAGGTGATCCTCTCGGCGCTCGAGCAACAGGTCGGCGCGAGCCTGGCCGCTGACATGTTCGAAGCGCTGGCCCGCGACATCCAGTCCCGCGTCGGCATCTCGATCGACCAGCAGGCGCTGAACGCCGTTCACGCCAATTTCCAGTAAGGACGCTGCCGATGGCCCTGACGCCCGACTTCGACGGTTTTGCCCAAGGCCATGCGGCGGGCAAGAACCAGGTTGTCTATACCCGGCTGGCCGCCGATCTCGATACGCCGGTCTCGCTGATGCTCAAGCTGACCGGCGCGGCCCGCGATGCCTTCATGCTGGAATCGGTGACCGGCGGCGAGGTGCGCGGCCGCTATTCGATCATCGGCATGAAGCCCGACGTGATCTGGCAGTGCCATGACAAACAGGCCCGCATCAACCGCGAGGCCCGGTTTGACCGCGACGCTTTTGAGCCGGTCGAAGCCGATCCGCTGGCCTCGCTGCGTGCGCTGATCGAGGAAAGCCACATCGACCTGCCCGCCGATCTGCCGCAGGCCGCCGCCGGGCTTTTCGGCTATCTCGGCTATGACATGATCCGGCTGGTCGAACATCTGCCCGACGTCAATCCCGACCCGCTGGGCCTGCCTGATGCGGTGATGATCCGGCCCTCGGTGATTGCGGTGCTGGATGGCGTGAAGGGCGAGGTCACCGTGGTGGCGCCGGCCTGGGTGCGCGAAGGGCAATCGGCCAGGGCGGCCTATGCCCAGGCGGCGGAACGGGTGATGGATGCGGTGCGCGATCTGGAACGCGCCCTGCCCTCGGACAGCCGCGATCTCGGCGAGGCCGCCGAGATCGGCGCGCCGGTGTCGAACTTTTCCAAATCCGATTATCTGGCGGCAGTGGACAAGGCCAAGGATTACATCCGCGCCGGCGATATCTTTCAAGTGGTGCCCTCGCAGCGCTGGACCCAGGAGTTTCCGCTGCCGCCCTTCGCGCTCTATCGCTCGCTCCGGCGCACCAACCCCTCGCCTTTCATGTTCTATTTCAACTTCGGCGGTTTCCAGGTGATCGGCGCCAGCCCCGAGATCCTGGTGCGGGTCTTTGGCCGCGAGGTCACCATCCGGCCGATCGCCGGCACCCGCCCGCGCGGCGCGACGCCGGAAGAGGACAACGCCTACGAGGCCGATCTGCTGGCCGACAAGAAGGAGCTGGCGGAACATCTGATGCTGCTCGATCTCGGCCGCAACGATACCGGCCGGGTGTCCAAGATCGGCACCGTCCGCCCGACCGAGGAATTCATCGTCGAGCGCTATTCCCACGTCATGCATATCGTGTCCAACGTGGTGGGCGAGCTCTCCGAGGATCACGACGCGCTGTCGGCGCTTCTGGCCGGGATGCCCGCCGGCACGGTGTCCGGCGCACCCAAGGTGCGGGCGATGGAGATCATCGACGAGCTGGAGCCGGAGAAACGCGGTGTCTACGCCGGCGGCGTCGGCTATTTCAGCGCCGGTGGCGACATGGACATGTGCATCGCGCTGCGCACGGCGGTGGTGAAGGACGAGAAGCTCTATATCCAGGCCGGTGGCGGCGTCGTCTATGACAGCGACCCCGAGGCCGAGTTCATGGAGACGGTCAACAAGTCCAAGGCGATCCGCAAGGCCGCCGAGGAAGCGGGGCGTTTCGCCGGCCACGGCCGCAACTGACGCGAGGAGCGCATGAGTGGCCCTCGCCGGTCTGCTCGGCGCAGATCTCCGATGGGGATTTTCAGCGCCGTCCGCCGCGCGCCTGGGCGCCCCAGAACGCCTTAAGACGCCCCGCGGCGCTCCCGGGACAGGCGGCGGATGGGGGCTCTGCCCCCGGCCTGCGGCCTCCCCCGAGGGTATTTCCGGCAAGAGGAAGCTGCGGCGTCAATCCTCGCCCTGGGCCTCGGCGCGGCTCTTGCCCGAGACGTCCATCGCCAGGGTGGCGGCCATGAACCCGTCGAGATCGCCATCCAGCACGCCCTTGGTGTCCGAGGTCTCGTGCCCGGTCCGCAGGTCCTTGACCATCTGGTAGGGCTGCAACACGTAAGACCGGATCTGGTTGCCCCAGCCGGCATCGCCCTTGGCCTCATGCGCGGCGTTGATGTCGGCGTTGCGGCGGTCGAGCTCAAGCTGATACAGGCGCGATTTCAACGCCTTCATGGCGATGTCGCGGTTTTGGTGCTGCGATTTCTCGGACGAGGTCACCACGATGCCGGTCGGGTTGTGGGTGATCCGCACCGCCGAGTCGGTGGTGTTGACGTGCTGGCCGCCGGCCCCCGAGGACCGGTAGGTATCGATGCGAATGTCGGCCGGGTTGACCTCGATCTCGATATTGTCGTCGACCACCGGATAGACCCAGACCGAGCTGAACGAGGTGTGCCGCTTGGCCGCGGAATCGTAGGGCGAGATCCGCACCAGACGGTGCACACCGGATTCCGATTTCAGCCAGCCATAGGCATTGTGGCCGGAGATCTTGTAGGCGGCGGATTTGATCCCCGCCTCGTCGCCCGCGCTCTCGGATTGCAGCTCGACCTTGTAGCCATGCGCCTCGGCCCAGCGCACATACATCCGCGCCAGCATCGCGGCCCAGTCGCAGCTCTCGGTGCCACCGGCGCCGGCGTTGATCTCGAGAAAGGTGTCGTTGCTGTCGGCCTCGCCATCGAGCAGCGCCTCGAGCTCTTTCTGCGCCGCCTTGTCCCGGAGCGCGACGATTGCGCTCTCGGCATCGCTGACCACCTCGGAATCGTCTTCCATCTCGCCCAGTTCGATCAGTTCGAGATTGTCGGAAAGCTCCTGCTTCATGCTTTCGTAAGTGGCCACCTTGTCCATCAGGATCTGGCGGTCGCGCATCAGTTTCTGCGCCTTCTCGGGATCGTTCCAGAGATCGGGATCCTCGGTCATGGCGTTGAATTCTTCCAGCCGGTGCGGCGCGGTCTCATAGTCCATCCGCTGCGCGAGAAGCGTCAGCGACTTTTCGATTTCAGCAACCTTGTTCTGGATTTCCGCGCGCATGTCTCTTCCCGGCTTCTGGCGTTTCAGACCTGCGTGATATCAAGCCCCCGGGACATGGACAAGCCACCCGCTGCGCGGTTCCGGCCCCGAAGGGCCGACCCGCCACGCTTAATACAGCCCGCCCGAGGACAGCGTGCCAAAGCTCGCCTTCGGGCCGACAACCGCCTTCTTGCCGGTCGAGGTGGTGACCTGCTTGCTGCTGTTGCCCGGGGCGATCTGCTCGAAGTTCGAGCCCATGGCAAAACCGCCGTCGAAGGTGATGCCAAAGATCGGCTCTTCGCCTTCGCGGAAACATTCGGTGACCACATTGGCGCCCGAGGCCCCATCGCCCAGCCGTGCCCCGGTGAAGCGGTCGATATTGATGAACTGGCAGGCCTCGGGCACGCGGAACTTGCCGCCGCCGTATTTCTCGACCGCCTCGCTCATGAACCGCTGGAACACCGGGCCGCAGAACCCGCCGCCCGAGGCGCCCCGGCCAAGGCTGCGCGGCTGATCGTAGCCGATGTAGCAGCCGGCCACCACGTTCGAGGTGAAGCCCACGAACCAGACATCCTTGGCGTCGTTGGTGGTGCCGGTCTTGCCCGCCGTGGGCACCGGCAGGTTGACGTAATTCGAGGCGGTGCCGCGTTCGACCACGCCCTGCATCATCGACGTCAGCTGATAGGCGGTCACCGGGTCCATCACCCGCTCGCGGTTCGACACGATGCGCGGGCCGCGGCTGCCGGCGATCGAGGGGTCGTCGCAATCGACGCAATCGCGGGCGTCATGGCGATAGACGGTCTTGCCGTAGCGATCCTGCACCCGGTCGACCAGTGTCGGCTCCACCCGCTCGCCGCCATTGGCAAACATCGCATAGGCCGCGACCATCTTGAACAGGGTCGATTCCTGCGAGCCCAGCGCATTGGCCAGCACCGGGCTGAGCCGGTCATAGACGCCGAAGCGCTCGGCATAGCTGCCGACCACATCCATCCCGACCTCTTGCGCCAGGCGCACGGTCATCAGGTTGCGCGAGCGTTCGATGCCGGTGCGCAGCGGCGTCGGGCCGTAGAACTGGTTCGAGGCGTTCTTGGGCCGCCAGACGCCCTGCGGCGTGTCGATCTCGATCGGCGCGTCGACGATGATGGTGGCCGGCGTATAACCGCTGTCGAGCGCCGAGGCATAGACAAAGGGCTTGAAGGACGAACCGGGCTGACGCTGGGCCTGGGTGGCGCGGTTGAACACCGAATTCTGATAGGAAAAGCCGCCCTGCATTGCCAGAACCCGGCCGGTGTTGACGTCCATCGCCATGAAGCCGCCCTGCACTTCCGGCACCTGCCGCAAGGTCCAGCGGATAAAGGCGCCCGCGCCATTGTCGCCTTCGGTCATCCTGCGCACATGCACCACGTCGCCGACTTCGAAATTGTCGAAGAAGTTGCCGCGAAGCCACTCGATGTCCTGACGCGGCACCACATGCGGCGCGTTCTCGTCCTCGGCCACACCCTCGATGCCGATGCGCAATTGCTGATCCTCGACCGCCAGCACCACGGCCGGATACCAGGGGCTCTCGAGCGTGACGTCGCGGGCGACACGCACATCGGCCAGCGCCTCGCGCCAATTGTCGATCTCGGCGGCATCGATGCTCTTGCCGGTGCCGCGCCAGGTGCCCAACCCGCGATCATATAGCTCGAGCTGCCTTTGCAGCGCGTGAGCGGCAATCACCTGCATCTCGGGGTCGATGGTGGCGCGCACGGTCAGACCGCCGGAAAAGAACTCGCCCTCGCCGAAATCCTCGGAGAGCTGGCGGCGGATCTCGTCGGTGAAATAGTCGCGCGGCGGCAGCGCGGTCTTGAAGCTCTCGAAATCGCCGTTCTGCACCGAGCGCAGCGGCTGGGCAACCTCGTCGCGATAGACGGCTTCGGTGATATAGCCGTTCTCCATCATCTCCTTGAGCACGAAGTTGCGCCGCTCCAGCAGCCGCTCCTTGCGGCGCACCGGGTGGAAATCCGACGGCGCCTTGGGCAGCGAGGCGAGGAAGGCGGCCTCATGCGGGGCGAGCTGGCCCAGGGTCTTGTTGAAATAGGTCTGGGCGGCGGCGGTGACGCCATAGGAGTTCTGGCCGAGGAAGATCTCGTTCATGTACAATTCGAGAATGCGCTCCTTGTCGAGCGTTTCCTCGAGCCGGGTGGCGAGGATGATCTCCTTGATCTTGCGCTCGATCCGGCGGTCGCCGGAGAGCAGGAAGTTCTTCATAACCTGCTGGGTGATGGTCGAGGCGCCGCGCACGTTCTGGCCGCGCGATTGCACCGCCTCGACACCGGCGGCGATGATGCCGCGCGCGTCATAGCCGGCGTGGTCGTAGAAATTCTTGTCCTCGGCCGAGATGAAGGCCTGTTTGATCAGGTCGGGGATCTCTTCGGCGGGGGTGAAAAGCCGGCGTTCCTGGGCGAATTCATCGATCATCCGGCCTTCACCGGAATAGATCCGGCTGATTGTCGGCGGCTTGTACTGGGCCAGCGATTCGTGGCTGGGCAGATCGCGGCCATAGACCCAGAAGACCGCGCCGATCGACAGTGCGATGGCCGCGGCCCCCATGGTGACCACGGTGAAAATGCCACCAAAGAAAGAAAGGATGAACCTCAGCACCACGCGCTCCTGCTGGTTTAGATGGCTTATATAGGCGTGATGCCCCGGGCGGTCAAAACACAAACCCCGTTATGATCCGCTCTTGCGGAAATCAGCCAATTGCGTCGCGTCACTTGCGCCGGAGCGGGGCAATCGTGGCGTCAGCCAGCGACCAGGCCAGGATGCCGTCGCGGATGCCGCGCGCCATTTTCGCCCGCCATTCCGGGTCTTGCAGGTTCTCCAGGTCACGGTCGGTCGAGAGAAAGCCGACCTCGACCAGCACGCTGGGAATATCGGCCGCCTTGAGCACCGAGAACCCGGCCTCGCGCAAGGGGCGCTTGTGGATCTCGCCCACCGAGTCGTCGATCGCGCGCACCATCGCCTTGGCCAGCATATGCGAGCGCGGGCCATTGTCCTGCCGCGCCAGATCCATCAGGATTTCGGCCACTTCATCGTCCGACCCGGTCAGGTCGACCCCGGCCAGGAGATCGCTGCGGTCATGGCGTTCGGCCAGTGCGGCGGTGGCTTCGTCGGTCGCGGTGTCCGACAGCATGTAGACCGAGGCCCCATGCGCCACGCCCTCTTCGAGCGCATCGGCATGCAGCGAGATGAAGAGATGCGCCCCGGCACGGCGGGCGATGGCGACGCGGGCCTCGAGCGAGACGAAGTGATCCTCTTCGCGGGTCATCACCACGTTGATGCCGCCCGCGCGCAACAGCGCCTCCTTCACGTCGCGGGCCAGTTGCAGCACCAGATCCGACTCGCGATAGCCGCCGCGCAGCGCGCCGGGATCGATGCCGCCATGGCCCGGATCGAGCACCACGGTCAGCACATCCGGCACGCCGGTCGTCTCGGCGCGCAGCGCGGGTTCCGGCAGCACCCATCGCGCGCTTGGAACGGCACCGACGGCGGCGTCGAAATCGGCCCGGTCGGTCCGGTCGAGCGTCACCCGCAGGGTCGCGGCGGCGGTGGCATCATCGACTTCGAGCGCAGCGGTCCTGACCGCCAGTGGCGCCGCCAGTTCGGCGACAAAGCGCGACCAGCCGGGCCGCAAGGCCCCGAAACGCACCGCAGCGAGATGATTGGACGCAAAGGCCTCTGCGGTCAGCCCGGTCCAGTCCACCTCCTGAAAGTCGAGGATCAGCCGGTCCGGCTCGGTCAGCGTATAGGCGCGCCAGGGCACGCCCTGGCTGAGTGCAAATTCCAGCGTCAGATCGCCGCCGCGGGCGATGCCGCTGTCCTCGGCATCGATCCGCGCCAGGGCGCCGAATTCCTGCGCCGGGGCTTGCGCGGTGAAAAGTGCCAGCGCGAAGGCGCAGGCGGAAAGGAGATGTCTGCTCATGCCGATGACCCTTGCTGCACGGGTCTCGCGCCCGCGTTCGAGCCACAATCTACCACGGCGCGCCGCCCCCTGCATCCCTCTATCGCGCGCCCCGGCAGCCGCACCGCGCCCCGCCTCTCTTTCCTCTTGCCGAAAATACCCTCGGGGGAGTCGCCACAGGCGACGGGGGCAGCGCCCCCACCCGGCTCAGCCCGCAGCCAGCCCGCGCCGGGCCATGAACCGCGCCAGCCGTTCCAGCCCCTCGCGGATATCCGCGGTCGAGCGGGCATAGGAAAACCGCAGGGTGCCACCGCCGCGCACCGGATCGAAATCGAGCCCCGGCGTCACCGCCACCCCGGCCTCGTCGAGGATCTCGCGGCAGAAGCTCAGGCTGTCATCGGTGATGTGGCTGACGTCGGCATAGACGTAGAACGCGCCGTCCGGCGGCGCGATCCGGTCGAACCCAGCCTTGGGCAGCCCGTCGAGCATCAACCGCCGGTTCTCGGCATAGACCGCGAGATTGGCCTGCAATTCGTCGTCGCAGTCCATCGCCGCCAGCGCCGCCACCTGGGCCACATGCGGCGCGCAGATGAACATGTTCTGCGCCAGCCGCTCGATCTTGCGCACATGTCCCTCGGGCACCACCATCCAGCCGACGCGCCAGCCGGTCATGCTGAAATACTTTGAAAAGGAGTTGATGACATAGCAGTCGTCGGTGATCTCCAGCGCGGTGACCGCCTTGGCCTCATATTCGATGCCATGGTAAATCTCGTCCGAGATGAAGGCCGCGCCCTTGGCCTGCGCCGCCGCGATCAGCGCCGCCATCGCCGGCCGGTCCAGCATGGTCCCGGTCGGATTGGCCGGCGAGGCGACCAGCAGGCCCTGGATATCGAGATCGGCGAAATCCCCGGGGGCCGGTTGCAGCCGGTTTTCGGGGCGGGTTTCGAGATCGATGGGTTCCAGCGACAGCCCCTTGAGGATCTGGCGATAGCTTGGATAGCCCGGCGCGCCGATCGCCACCCGGTCGCCGGCGTCGAAGAGCGCGGTGAAGGCCAGCAGGAAGGCGCCGGAGGAGCCCGGAGTGACGATCACCCGCGCCGGATCGAGCGTCACGCCGTACCAATCGGCATAAAGCCGCGCAATCCGTGCGCGCAGCGCCGGCAGGCCGAGCGCCACGGTATAGCCCATCGGATCGCTCTGCATTGCCGCACCCACGGCGGCGCGCGCGCCATGTGGTGCTGGCGTTCCGGGCTGGCCGACCTCCATGTGGATGATGTGGCGGCCGGCGGCCTCGGCCTGGCGCGCGGCCTCCATCACATCCATCACAATAAAAGGATCGACGTCCCCCCGCCTTGAGTCTCGCATGTTATTCTCCCAAGCTCTGCCCGGAGGCGGTTTTCCGGGATCGAGACGGGGAGGTCAATGCGGATACTGAGACACTTTGCGGCCACGCTCGCGCTCTGGGTGCTCGTGGCCGTGCCTGCCAAGGCGGCCGGATTGATCCGGGATGCCGACGTGGAATATGCGCTGGCGCAGATCGCCGCGCCGGTGCTTCGGGCGGCCGGCGTGCCGGCGAACCTGCGGATTCTGGTGATCGACGATCCGGCACTGAATGCCTTTGTCGCCGACAACCAGCATATCTTCCTGAACTCCGGCCTGATCATGAAGCTGGGCAGCGTCGAGGCGCTGCAATATGTCATCGCCCATGAGGCCGCGCATATCTCGAACGGCCACCTCGCCCGCCGCGCCGGCAATGCCCGCGCCGCGCGCACCGCCGCCGGGCTCGGCATGGTGCTGGCCGCCGCCGCCGCGGCCTCGGGCGCGCCCTCGGTGGCCACCGGCATCGCCGCCGGCAGTCAGAGCGCGGCGCTGCGCCAGTTCCTGGCCCATACCCGCGCCGAGGAAAGCTCGGCCGATGCCACCGCCCTGCGCAGCCTGGTCCGCGCCGGCATCGACCCGCGCGCCGCGCTCGAGGTGCATGAGCTGTTTCGCGGCCAGGAGGCCCTGAGCGCCGGCCGGCAGGATCCCTACATGCGCTCGCACCCGCTGACCCGCGACCGGATGCGCGCCGCCCAGGGCTTTGTCGCCGGCAACGCCGGGGCGGCCCGCGACGATCCCGGCGCCGCCTATTGGTTCGCCCGGGCCCAGGGCAAGCTCTCGGCCTTTCTGCGCGCGCCGGGCTGGACCCTGCGGCGGGCGGGCGCCAGCGTCAGCAAGGATATTGCCCTGATGCGCGAGGCGGTGGCCTATCACCGGAGCTCGGACCTGCGCAAATCCGTTGCGGCCATCGACCAGGCGCTGGCGCTACGGCCCCGGGACGCGCTCTACCTCGAACTCAAGGGGCAGATCCTGCTGGAAGGCCGGCAGTTCGGCCCGGCGGTGCAGGTCTATCGCCAGGCCGCCGCCATGGCCCCGAACGAGGCGCTGATCCTGGGCGGCCTGGGCCGCGCGCAGATGGCGGCGGGGGATGCGAAATCCGCGCTCGAGGTGCTGGAGCGTGCCCGCAGCCGCGATTTTCGCGATCCGCGCATCCTGCGCGACCTGGCGGTTGCCTATGCCAAGACCGGCCAGAACGGCATGGCCTCGCTGGTCACCGCCGAGCGCTATGCGCTGCAAGGCCGGATGAAGGACGCCAGGCTGCATGCCACCCGCGCCGAGGGGCTGCTTCCGCGGGGCTCCGGCCCTTGGCGACGCGCCGAGGATGTGCTTTCTGCCACCAAGACCCTGCGCTGATGCGCGCGCACATACAGGATAGCCAATGACCCGTTTTCTTACCGCCACCGCCCTTGCCGCCACACTGGCCTGTGCCGGGCCCGCGCTGGCCACCGATCTGACCGAAATGACCGAGGCCGAGCGTGATGCCTTTGGCGCGGCGGTCCGGGCCTATCTGATGGAGAACCCGCAGGTCATCATCGAGGCGGTCAACGAGCTCGAGCGGCGGCAGCAGGCGGCGCGGGGCGACCGCGATCTCGACCTGATCGCCGCCAATCGCAGTGACATCTTCGACGACGGATTCAGCCATGTCGGCGGCAACCCCGAGGGCGATGTCACGCTGGTGGAATTCATCGACTATCGCTGCGGCTATTGCCGCAAGGCACATGAAGAGGTCAAGGAACTGATCGAAAGCGACGGCAATATCCGCTTTATTGTCAAGGAGTTCCCGATTCTCGGCCCGGACAGCCTCGAGAGCTCGAAATTCGCCATTGCGGTGCTCGAGGTGGCCGGGGACGCGGCTTATGAGAGCGCGCATGACGCGCTGATCAAGCTTGGCGGCACGGTCAACGAGACCGCGCTGCGCCGGCTGGCCGAGACGCTGGGGCTGGATGCCGAGGCGGTTCTGGCGGAGATGGAGAGCGACAGGGTCGCGCAGCGGATCGCCGAGACCCGCGCCCTGGCGCAGCGGCTTCAGATCAACGGCACGCCGACCTTCGTGCTGGAAGACAGCCTGCTGCGCGGCTACCTGCCGCTCGACGCGATGCGCCAGGTGGTGGCGCAAGAACGCGCCGAGGGCTGAGGCCGCGCCCGGGACACCGGGCGGAACGGGAGGCCCCGGATCAGGTCCGGGGCGGGGGCGGGATCAGGTCCGGGGCGGGAGCGGGATCGGGTCCCGGGGTTTTTTCTGGGGGCTCTGCCCCCGGCCTTTGGCCTCCCCCGAGGTATTTCGTGCAAGAGGAAAGACAGGCGTTGTCATCCGCGCCCCGGGGTCATTCCGCCGCCTGGGCTTCGCGGGCCGCGATTTCGGCGGCCTTCTTTTCGACTTCCTCGACGATATGTTCGACCATCTGGTCGTTCGACATCTTGTGGCTGGCCTTGCCGGCGAGATAGACCATGCCATTGCCGGCACCGCCGCCGGTAAAGCCCACGTCGGTCATCAGCGCCTCGCCCGGGCCATTGACCACGCAGCCGATGATCGACAGGCTCATCGGCGTCTTGATGTGTTCCAGCCGCTGCTCCAGCACTTCGACCGTCTTGATCACGTCGAAGCCCTGACGGGCGCAGGAGGGGCAGGAAATGATGTTCACGCCGCGGTGACGCAGGCCGAGCGACTTGAGGATCTCGAAGCCGACCTTGACCTCTTCGACCGGATCGGCCGAGAGGCTGACGCGGATGGTGTCGCCGATGCCCATCCAGAGCAGGTTGCCGAGACCGATAGCGCTCTTGATGGTGCCCGAGGTCAGCCCGCCGGCCTCGGTGATGCCGAGGTGGATCGGCGCATCGGTGGCCTCGGCCAGCGCCTGATAGGCGGCGGCGGCCATGAAGACATCCGATGCCTTGCAGGAGATCTTGAACGCGTGGAAATCGTTGTCCTGCAAGACCTTGATATGATCGAGGCCGGATTCGACCATGGCGTCGGGGGTCGGTTCACCGTATTTCTCGAGCAGGTGCTTTTCCAGCGAGCCGGCGTTGACGCCGATGCGGATCGAGCAATCGTGATCGCGGGCCGCGCGGATCACTTCCTTGACCCGGTCCTCGGAGCCGATATTGCCGGGGTTTATCCGCAGACAGGCCGCGCCGGCCTCGGCGGCTTCGATGCCGCGCTTGTAGTGGAAGTGTATGTCGGCGACGATCGGCACCGGGCTCTCGCGGCAGATTTCCTTCATCGCCTTGGCCGACGCCTCGTCGGGTACCGAGACCCGGACGATATCGGCCCCGGCCTCGGCGGCGCGAATGATCTGGTCGAGCGTGGCCTTGACGTCGGTGGTGATGGTATTGGTCATCGTCTGCACAGAGATCGGCGCATCGCCGCCCACGGCGACATTGCCGACCATGATCTGACGGCTCTTGCGGCGATAGATATTGCGCCACGGACGGACGTGATTGAGGCTCATGGAAAGTATCCCGAAGCTGTACGCATGTTGCCCGCAACCTAGTCAGACTGGCCGGCAATGCAATGCGTCAGAGGTTATTCGCCGGCCGTGGTCTCCGGCGTCGGCGTGGCGACACGCAGGTTCAGCTCGGCCACCATCCGCTCGAGGTCGCCATCGCTGGCCGGATCGGCGGGCTGATAGCGCTCGGTCAGGCTCGCCGCGGCCAGCGCCACATTCGAGGTCACGGCGCCGCGCGGCCCGGCGGGGCCGTAGGTCTGGCCGTTGACGGCGAAATAGACCGCGCCCGAGGCCCCGACCCGCAGCGTCGCCGGCTCTTCGCCCTGCGGCACGTCGAAGGTATCGCCGGCGTTCATCACCGCCTCGTAGAGCACGCTGCCATCGGCGGCGCGCACCCGCACCCAGGCCGGGCGGACGGCAACCAGCTGCACACCGGGTTTCGGAGGCTCCAGCACCTGCGGCAAGGCGGTGGCGGCCACCTGTTCGGCGACCTGATCCATCACCCTGTCCAGCGGCACATCGCCCGAGGCGGCGGCGCTCGCGGTGACAATCGAGGGGGTGCGTTCCCGCGAGGCCCTGGCAAAACTGCCGACGCGTGACGGATCGAGCGTGGAAATCGGCGCGTCGCGGGCGATCATCACCGGCACATCCAGCGCCTGCGGGCGATAGAGCCGGTCCATCGGTTCGCCCGAGGGCGGGTTGAACACGCCGGCGGCGCGGGTCTCGTCGGGATCGAGGCTGTCCTCTTCCGGCGCGATCCGGCCGGCGCCCTCCAGCGGGTCGAGCTCGGCCAGTGCGATCGGCGTCTGATCCACCGGGGTGAGCTGCACCCGCTGGATTTCCTGCAACACGCTCCAGCCGCCATAGCCGATCCCGGCGATCAGCGTCAGCAGCACCAGCATCGAGCCGACGGCCCCGGGTTCGATCTGGGCCAGGAAGCTTTCGCCGCGCGGGGCGAAAGGCATGTTCGGATCGGTGAAGAGATCCCGTTCGGCCGGAGATTTCTGCGGCAGCTTCTGCCCCGGCTTGCGCTGCTGGCTGGACGCTTCGGCCGACATGCCATGCGCGGTGGTAAAGCCGCTTTCGATGCAGAAATTCTGAAAGGTGACATCCGGATCCATGTTGAGATAGCGCGCATAGGAGCGCACGTATCCGGCGATGAATCCTGGAGTATCAAAAGCTTCGGGATCGCAATTTTCGATCGCGGCGATATAGGAGGCCTTGATCCGCAATTCGCGCTGCACGTCGAGCAGGGATTTGCCCATGGTGGCCCGTTCGCCCCGCATGACATCCCCAAGGCGCAATGCGAAGTCGTCAAACCCCTTTGGGCCGACGTTTTCCTCGCCCGGCGCCTCGCCGCGCCTCAGTTTGCGCCCTATCATGCCGATCTGCCCCGTTTTTCGTTGCCCTGACCATTCCCCAACGGTTCAGGACGATTCGTGTCGCCCCTTTGCTTGTAACGAGGTTAGCATGTAGCGCGCATAATGGCAGGGTCAAAACCGCTCAGGCACTCAGGTCGGCACGATTCAGCGCACAATGCGACCACAGATCGTCCATTGCTCCCACCAAGGCATCCATCTCGCGCGGACCGTGCACCGGCGACGGGGTGAACCGCAGCCGTTCGGTGCCACGCGGCACGGTCGGGAAGTTGATCGGCTGGACATAGATGCCGTAGGTCTCGAGCAGCATGTCCGACAATTTCTTGGTGTGCACCGGGTCTCCGACAATCACCGGCACGATATGGCTGCCGTGATCGATGATCGGCAGGCCCATGCCCTTGAGCCGCAGCTTGAGGATGCTCGCCTGGGTCTGGTGCCGCTCGCGCAGCGCCTGATCGGTCTTGAGGTGTTTCACACTGGCTGCGGCGCCGGCGGCAATCGCCGGCGGCAGCGAGGTAGTGAAGATGAAGCCCGGCGCATAAGACCTTATGGCGTCACACATTTTATGACTGGCCGCGATATAGCCGCCCATCACGCCAAAAGCCTTGGCCAGGGTGCCGTTGATGATGTCGAGCCGGTGCATCAGCCGGTCGCGCTCGGCCACGCCGGCGCCGCGCGGGCCGTACATGCCCACCGCATGGACCTCGTCGATATAGGTCAGCGCGCCGAATTCGTCGGCCAGGTCGCAGATCTCTTCGATCGGACCGAAATCGCCGTCCATCGAATAGACCGATTCAAAGGCGATCAGCTTGGGCGCCGCCGGATCGTCGGCCTCGAGCAGCTCGCGCAGATGGGCGACGTCGTTGTGGCGGAAGATGCGCTTGGCCCCGCCGTTGCGCCGCACGCCCTCGATCATCGAGGCATGGTTCAGCGCGTCCGAGTAAATGATCAGACCGGGAAACAGCTTGGGCAGCGTGCTTAACGTCGCGTCATTGGCGATATAGGCGCTGGTAAAGAGCAGCGCAGATTCCTTGCCGTGCAGATCGGCCAGCTCGGCCTCGAGCCGCTTGTGATAGACCGTGGTGCCCGAGATGTTGCGGGTGCCGCCGGAGCCGGCGCCGGTGGCCTCCAGCGCCTCGTGCATCGCCTCGAGCACCACCGGGTGCTGGCCCATGCCGAGATAGTCGTTGCCGCACCAGACGGTGATCGGCTGTTCGCTGCCGTCGGGCTTGCGCCAGGTGGCATGCGGGAAATGGCCCTGCTTGCGTTCGATATCGATAAAGGTCCGGTAGCGGCCCTCGTCGTGCAGGCGGCCGAGCGCCGCGTCGAGTTTCGCGGTATAATCCAGATTGTGGCTCACCGGGGCACCTCCGTTTGCGTGGGGCCGCGGGCCCTGCGTATGAACCCGATCGCCCGAAAGGCGGTCAAATTCACGTTCCTGAATACTTACAGCGGGAAATCCCGTCTGGCAACCTCTACTAGCGGCGACCCATGGCCGCAGCATTGATCCATGTCAAACCCCACTGGACAGGGATTTCCGCTTCGCTAGGGTCTGACGCAAAAAGGAAACCTGCCGATGGACATTTCGCCCGTTCTGACCCGAATCGATGATGACCTCAATGCGGCATCTGACCGCTTGAAAGACCTTCTTCGAATCCCGTCGATTTCCACCGATCCGGCCTATGCGGCCCAGTGCCAGCAGGCCGCAGACTGGCTTGTGGCCGACCTGCAATCGCTGGGCGCCGAGGCCAGCAAGCGCCCCACCCCGGGCCATCCCATGGTGGTGGGCCATATCGGCGAGGGCGGCCCGCATCTGCTGTTCTACGGCCATTACGACGTGCAGCCGGTCGACCCGCTCGAGCTCTGGGACCGGGACCCGTTCGATCCGCAGATCGAGGACACGCCTCAAGGAAAAGTGATCCGCGGCCGGGGCACCAGCGACGACAAGGGCCAGCTGATGACCTTTGTCGAGGCCTGCCGGGCCTGGATCGCGGTGCATGGGCAATTGCCCTGCCGCATCACCTTCTTCTTCGAGGGCGAAGAGGAAAGCGGCTCGCCCTCGCTCATCCCCTTCATGCAGGAGAACGCCGCCGAGCTGAAATCCGACATCGCGCTGATTTGCGACACCGGCATGTTTGACCCGGAAACCCCCTGCATCACCACCATGCTGCGCGGGCTGATGGGCGAGGAGGTCACCATCACCGGGCCGTCGCGCGATCTGCATTCCGGCATGTTCGGCGGCATCGCGATGAACCCGATCCGGGTGCTGACCAAGGTGCTGGCCGGGCTGCATGACGACACCGGCCGGGTCACCCTGCCCGGCTTCTACGACGACGTGCCCGAGCTGCCGGCGGCGCTGCGCGAGCAATGGGCGGCGCTTGGCGATCCGGGCGAGATGGCGCGCGACTTCCTCGGCGCCGTGGGCCTGTCGCAGCCGGCGGGCGAGAACACCCGCACCGGGCTCGAGATGATCTGGTCGCGGCCGACCTGCGACGTCAACGGCATCTGGGGCGGCTACACCGGCGCCGGCTTCAAGACCGTGCTGCCGAGCCAGGCCCATGCCAAGGTGAGCTTCCGTCTGGTGGGCAACCAGGACCCGCAGGCCATCCGCGCCGCCTTTCGCGCCTATGTCGAGGATCAGCTGCCGCCCGATTGCAGCGTCGAATTCAAGGCGCATGGCGCCTCTCCGGCGGCGGCGATGGACACCACCTCGCCGCTCTTCGAGGCCGCGCGCGGCGCGCTGTCTGACGAATGGCCCAACCCGGCGGTGTTTGCCGGCTGCGGCGGCTCGATCCCGATCGCGGGGTATTTCAGCGACTACCTCGACATGCCGGCCATGCTGATCGGCTTTGGTCTGGACGACGACCAGATCCACTCGCCGAACGAGAAGTATGCGCTGACGAGCTTTCACAAGGGGATGCGGAGCTGGGTCAGGGTGTTGGGGGCGGCTAGACAATCATAAGTCCGCGATAATGCTCTGTTGCGTTCGACTAACGGAGAATCCAGAGTGAATGTAACGCCTCCTGATATTTAACGGTCTTAATTGCTGTTGGGGAATTTCATGACACCGGAAGAGAAAGAAGCCTTTGACTTAGCTTCTGAGGTTGTGTCACGGGCCGAGCGAGAATGGTGGCCCTTCCTTAATCTATGCCCTTACGTATTGGAAACTGGCGAACCAAGAAGCGGCTTTCAGCCGCTCCTCCATCTCACACAGTTGCCGCCAGAAGTATCTTCTTTAACAAGATGTAATTCCATTGAACTACGCGGAACTAAAATTTCTGATTTGACACCCCTTGCTAGCCTGAAACAGCTGAAAGACGTGCAATTTGAAGGAATACCCGCGTGTGAACAAGATTCGGAATTGAGCGCTATTGCGAAAGTTCCGAATCCATCTGCGCGAACCAAAGCATTGCTAGATTGGCTTTCTGAGAAGGCAGACCCTGATCCTCCCGAGCTCCTGCAGAAGGGGCCACAGTTTCACATCGGAGATAACCCGCCAATATCATTGATTGATCCTCTGATGAGCTCAAGCGACGATAGTGATCAGAACGTGTTGCTCTCACACATTAGAACCAAAGCGGAAGATCTCAATCAGATTGCTAACTTAGCGGGTAATGCTGCACCGAGGCTTCCCAGAGCAGTTGAAAGATATCTTCAAGTCGTCAGCAGTGAAGCCCCCGAAATAGGCGCTCGTGCAGTATGGTCCCATGCTAACACCCTCGAGTCCATTCTAGAAATACATGAGAATGCGATCAAAAGAGACAGGCCGAACGATGAACTGCCTCCAAGTGTTGCATCCTGCCTAAGCGATCTTCTTGAGACCCACAGAGTTTGGTTTCTGGGGCACCCCGGCGCCAGAGAGGTCGAAGCACGGGCTTCTCATCATAGGCGCAGAGCAGAGCCCAAAAGGTTATACGACGCCGCCGTAGGAGTCGTTAACGCAGCAACCAAGTCGAGCGTCGTTTCCGACCAAGCCACCGCACCAGCTCGCGTCAACATCGAAACTGCATCAGAAAATACTCCTTCCGGAGTCGCCGCGCTTGGAGAAATTGAAGATTGGACTTGGAACTTCATCGCGTCGATTGCTAGGAAAACCTGGAGCATTGCGAGTGCGCCACCCGGCGGCTTTTTGGTGCATACAGTGGGCGGGCTATACTTGACCCAATTCGTGATCGCAAATGAGGTTGCGCTCAAACTCTATGCTACCGAGTTCATGGCGAACGGCCCAATTTGGTGGGATGCCATGCTAGCAATGCACCGCCGAATTATTGCATATCATGAGAATGAGACTGGAAATGGCTGACAACCCTTTTCCGATATAGTCGAAAATATCAACAAACTAATTTTTAGAGGACCCTCAAACCACCCCCAAAAACCGCTCCGGCAGCGCCATCACCCGGTCGCTCTCCTCGCGGTCGAACTGCCAGAACCCGGTGTCGCCCCGCGGCTTCCAGCTGCGGTGCATCCCCCGCCGCACGCCGGTCAGGTCGAAGGGCGCGGCCGGCGCGGCGCTGAAGGCCTCGAACACCGCCCGGTCCTCGCCCCGCGCCTCGGCGAACCAGTGCCGCCCGATCGAGGCCTGTTTAACCGAGGCCCCCACCGCCTCGGTCACCGCGTTGCGGTGGTTCATCACCGCGACGTAATTGCCGAAGTCGCAGAACTTCAGGTGCAGCAGCAGCAGTTCGTCCGGCGTGTGCAGCTTGTCGGCCTGGGTGAAATGCCCGCCCCGCGCGATCTTGACGCCCTGTGACACCACGCAAGGTTTGGAATAATGCGGCGCCAGGCGGACGTGGCGGCGCGGCCCGAGGATATGGTCCTCGATCGGCGCGGGCTCTTCCGCCACCCGGTGCACCACCTCGAGCCCCACCGGCGTCAGCACCCGCCGGATCGGCTGCTCGCGCAGGACGTCGAGCAAGGAGACCCCGGCGGCGGGATCGACCACCACCAGCTCGTCGACATCGCCCACGATCACATGGTCGTAGTAGCAGCGCAGCCCCTGCACCAGATTGTTGAGCAGCCGCCAGCGCTTCATGTCGAAATTGGGATGCGGGTCGCCGGGGATGCCGATGATGTTGCAGCCCTCGGCCAGGCGCACCACCTCCTCGCCGCGGCCATGGTTGATGATGGTGCAGTTCTCGCGGCCCAGCGCCGCGCCGTAGTGCCTCAGCCAGGCCTTGAGGAAGAAGGCATCGTCACGCACCATGGTCAGCGCGGCGGCGGTTGTCTGCATGTCACTTGTCCTGCTCTTGCGCGGGTCTCTGGGCCCGGTTACCACTTTTGCACAGATTAGCCGGAAAGCCCTGCATGCGCGACACAATCCTCACCGATCTGGCCGGCACAGGCTGGGCCATCCGTCACAGCGGCAGCGCGCCGAAGCGGTTTCAGGTGATGGGCGAGCGGTCCTCGGGGACGAATTTCGTCAAGCGGCTGATCGACGGCAACACCTGGCTCGGCAATTCCGAGGTGCTGGGCTGGAAACACGGGGTGCCGGGGATGCTGGCGATCCCGGCGGATTTCACCGTGGTCTGCACCTTTCGCGCCGCCGATGCCTGGGCGCTGTCGATGCATGCCAAGCCCTGGCACGCCCGGCCGCCGCTTCAGGCGCTGGGGTTCTCCGACTTCATCCGCGCCCCCTGGGACAGCCGCATCGACCGGCCGCGCTATTTCCCCTGGGCCGAGGCGCCCGAGTTCCGCGGCCAACCGCTCCAGGCCGACCGGCATCCGATCACCGGCGCGATGTTCCGCGATCTGTTCGAATTGCGGGCGGTCAAGATGGCGGTGCTGCTGAGTTTTGCCATCCGCCATTCCTCCTGCGTTTTCCTGCGGATGGAGGCGGTTCAGGCGGCGCCCGAGGCGTTTCTCGCCGATCTGCGCGCGGGCCTTGCCCTGCCCGCGACCGACACCGCCTACAAGCCCGTGACCAAGCGCCTGGGCGCCAAGTTCAAGCCTGCGGTGATGACCCGGCCGGAGACCCCCGCCGAGATGCCCGAGGCGGACCGGGCGTGGATGCGCGAACGGCTCGACCTCGGGGTCGAAGAGGCGATGGGCTATACGTACTGAGCTGCGGCGCGACGCTCTGCGCGCGGGCCCCCGAGGGGGGGGGTATTTTTCATCCGAAGGAGAAAGTGGCGCGGTTGACGGGGCTCGAACCCGCGACCCCCGGCGTGACAGGCCGGTACTCTAACCAACTGAGCTACAACCGCGCGTGAGGGGCTGATTAAGTGAAGCGGCGGGGGGCGTCAACGGCAAATATCGCGATCCGGCAGAAGTTTTTCGCGGCCTCGCAACCTGCGGCATTTACCGGATATTCTGTGCGACAGAAGGCTCTTTGCGCGGCGCGCCAAGGCAGCGCCAGCGGCCCCGTTTGGGGCATGTTCTTCAGGGCATGAAGGAGGGAAAGTGGCGCGGTTGACGGGGCTCGAACCCGCGACCCCCGGCGTGACAGGCCGGTACTCTAACCAACTGAGCTACAACCGCGCGTGAGGGGCTGATTAAGTGAAGCGGCGGGGGACGTCAAGCGGGTTGGCCGAGATTTTCTCGGGTTTTTGCTCTGCCCCGCAAGAGCAGCGGTCTGCCCTGCCCCAGCCGGCCAGCACGGCCTGTCGACGCGGACCCGCGAGGCCGAATTCTTTGCGGCCGTTCATTTCGCAGCGACCGCCAAATCTCCGAGTGAGATGGTTGGGGCCAGTATGTGGATCTTGCCACTGTCTGTTTCACCGCTTTCGACTGTCTCCAAAATCACCCTGGCAGCTGTCTCGCCGATTGCGCGGCGAGCGGTGTGGGACGTGGCAATCTTCCCTGGGAACCCTTCGAGGAGGCCCAACCCGTTGAATCCGGCCAAGGCGACCTCGCCCGGAACGTCGATGCCTGCGGCGATACAATGGCACAACCCGCCAAAGGCGAGGTCGTCGTTGGAGAAATGGATGCAATCGAGGTCAGGTTGACGTGCCAGAAGTTCGGCCGTCTTGCGGCGCCCGCAGGCGATGGCCGGTAGCGTGACCTCATCCCCTTCCCGGTGAGCCCCGTCGATCGCATCGATGAAATCGAGACCCTGGCTGCGCAAAGCATCGAGGAAGCCTTTCTTCCGCTTGGCCGCCCTGAGATCCTTGTCGAGGTTGCGCCCGACATATCCAAAGCGCCGTCGGCCCGTTGCGAGAAGGGCTGCCGCCATATCGTGCCCGGCCCCGGACTGCGAGAACCCGACACAGGCATCCACCGGATCGCCATCGCAATCCATGATCTGGACGATGGGTATACCGGCGTCGGCCAGCAATCTCCGCGATTCGTCCGGCTGGTCGAGCCCGGTGACGATCAGCCCGGCAGGCCGCCATGACAGCATGTTGCGGATGGTGGTGTATTCGGCCTCAGGATCGTAATCCGTCACGCCGAAGACCGGTTGCAGCGCCGTGCCCTTCAGGGCGTCGGTCACCCCCGACATGACCTGCGGAAACACGGTGTTCGACAGGCTCGGCACCACCACCCCGATCAGATCGGTGCGCTTGCTCGACAGCGAGGCCGCGAGGTGATTCCCGTAGTAGCCGATCTCGCGCGCGGCCTGTTTCACCTTGTCGATATTGGCCTTCGACACGTCCTTGTCCCCGCGCAACGCCCGCGAGGCCGTCATCTTGCTGACGCCGGCCGCCGCCGCGACATCGGCCAAGGTCTTTCGTTTTTTCATGGCCTTGTCGCCCTCCGGGCCCTGGTTGGGCAGCGTGACGCGCCGACCAGACCGGTGCGCCGCATGCTGTTGCCTCCCGATCCTGAGGTCGGGACGTTGACAGAATAGGCAGAATGCGGCACTGGTATCAATACCGGTAGCGATACCGGTATTGATACCGGCGCCATCGTCGCCGGTGAGGAGCCGCGATCTCACAAGGATCGCACCTATCAAAGAACCAGGGCCCCGAGGGGTTCTGACGGGAGGAAACATGACTGCTTACACTTTGAAATCCGCACTTCTGAGCGGCCTCGTTGCTGCCACGTCGCTGATGGCCAGCACGGCTCTGGCGCAGGAGTACCAGTGGACGTTCCAGACCTCGGCACAGGCCGGCGACAACTTCTTTCCGATCGAGGAAGCCTGGGCCGACCGCGTCAAGGAGCTGTCCGACGGACGCATCGAAATCACGGTCGTGCCGGTTGGCACCGTGGTGGCGCACAATGAAACCCTCGACGCGGTGGGCGCCGGCATCCTGCAAGGCCACATTACCGACCCGTCGTACTTCTCCGGCAAGGATCCGGCCTTCGCGATGCTGGGCAACCTCGTCGGCGCATGGTCGGCGCCCGAGCAGATGTTCGACTACATGGAAAACGGCGGCGGCAAGGCGCTGTTCAACGAGCTGGTGAACCCCTACGGGCTACAGTTCCTGGGCGCCTCGGCCACCGGGGTCGAGGCCTTCCTCTCGACCAAGCCGCTCTATGGCGTCGATGACCTCAAGGGTATCAAGATGCGCGCCCCCGAAGGCATGGTGCAGGAAGTCTTTGCCGCCGCCGGCGCCTCGCCGGTGAACCTGCCCGGCTCCGAGGTCTATACCGCGCTGGAAAAAGGCGTGATCGACGCGGCCGACTATACCGTGTTCTCGACCAATCACGCCCAGGGCATGCATGAATTCGCCAAGTATCCGCTCTATCCCGGCTTCCACTCGATGCCGGTGATCGACGTGTCCCTGAACAAGGCGATCTACGACGGGCTGCCGGAAGACCTCCAGACCATCCTGAACGAGTCGGTTTCGGTCTTTGCCGAAGACATGATCACGCAGCTCGACGAACAGAATGAGGCCGCCGTGGCCGAGGCACAGGCCGATCCCGAGATCACCGTGATCGACTGGTCCGACGAAGAGCGCGCGAAGTTCCGCGGCATTGCCAAGTCGCAATGGGCCAAATGGGCAGACCGCTCCGAAATGGCAGGCAAGGCCTATGAGAGCGTCACCGCCTACCTGACCGACAAGGGCCTTCTGGCCGAGTGATTGCCACCTGACGGCAAGACCGGAAGGGGCCGGCCACGGCCCCTTCTTTTGACACCATCCAGCTCACGTTCCGGGAGGGGACAATGGCACAGCAAGACGCGGCAATGACCGACGCCGAAATCGAAGCGCAGCTCGAGGCGCTCAAACGCGCCCATGAAGACGACAGCGCCGGTGCCCAGAACGCGCTTGATCGCGGCATCCTGACGGTTGGCACCGCCTTCAGCTTCCTGTTTGCCATTGCAACGGTGATCTCGATCTACGAGATCATCATGCGGTATTTCTTCAACGCGCCCACGATCTGGGCGCATGAGACGGTGATCGCGCTGATCGCGGCCTGTTACCTCTATGGCGGCATGCAGTGCCTTGCCGCCGACAAGCACATCCGCATCGGGCTGATCTATTTCGGCACCTCCGGCGGCACCCGCCGGCTGCTGGATGTGGTCAACGGGCTTCTGACGCTGTTCTTCGCGGTGGCGATTGCCTACGCGGCCTATACCATGGTCGAGAAATCCTGGTGGAGCCCCCAGGGCGATATCCGGCTTGAGCGCTCCGGCTCGGCCTGGAACCCGATCACGCCGGCGATCATCAAGATGCTGCTTCTGATCACCGCCATCGTGCTGGCGATCCAGTCGGTGGGGCATATCTGGACCGCCTGGAAAGGCACCGGCTTCCGGCAGAGCGCCGGCGAGGCGCCCGGCAAATTCGCCGTGGCCGGCATCGGCCTGGTCTTTGCCCTGCTTCTGGCCGGCGGCTATCTGCTGTTCAGCGAAGGCCGGAACCTCGGCATCGAGACCGGGTCGCTGCTGCTGGTGGGCTCGATCATGATCCTGATCCTGACCGGCATCCCGCTGGCCTTCGTGACCGGGCTGATCGCGATCCTCTTCACCATCGCCTGGTTCGGGCCGATGGGCGTGCCGCTGGTCTCGTCGCGGATCTATTCCTTCGTCAATGAATACGTGCTTGTCGCCATTCCGATGTTCGTGCTCATGGCCTCGCTGCTCGACCGCTCGGGCATGGCCCGCGATCTCTATGATGCGATGCGCCTCATTGCCGGCCGCATCAAGGGCGGCGTCGCCGTCCAGACATTGGTGGCGGCGGTCTTTCTCGCCGCAATCTCCGGCATCATCGGCGGCGAGATCGTCCTGCTGGGCCTGATCGCCCTGCCGCAAATGCTGCGGCTTGGCTACAACCGGGCGCTGGCCATCGGCACCGTCTGCGCCGGTGGCTCGCTGGGCACGATGATCCCGCCGTCGATCGTGCTGATCGTCTATGGCCTGACCGCCAGCGTCTCGATCGGCGACCTCTTCCTCGCCACGGTGACCCCCGGCCTGATGCTAGCCTCCTTCTACATCATCTACATCCTCATCCGCTGCTACGCGAACCCGGAAATGGGCCCGCCGATCTCTGACGCAGAGCTGGACATTCCGATGTCCGAGAAACTGCGCAAGATGCGCGGCGTGATCCTGCCGGTCGGCGTGGCGGTGACGGTTCTGGGCTCGATCTACGGCGGCATCGCCTCGGTGACCGAGGCCGCGGCCATGGGCGTGGTCGGCGTGTTCCTGTCGGCCGCGATCCGGCGCGAGGTGACCTGGACGCTGATCCGCGACAGCCTGAAGCAGACGCTGGAGACCTGCGGCATGATCATCTGGATCGGCCTCGGCGCCGCGGCGCTGGTGGGTGTCTACAACCTCATGGGCGGCAACCGCTTCATCGAAGCCACCATTCTGGGCAGTGGCGCCTCGCCGATTGTCATCGTGTTGATCATGATGGGCATTCTCGTGGTGCTGGGCCTCTTCATGGACTGGATCGGCATCGCGCTGCTGACCATGCCGATCTTCGTCCCGATCATCATCAAGCTGGGGATGGATCCGGTCTGGTTCGGCATCCTCTTTGCGATGAACATGCAGGTGAGCTACCTCTCGCCGCCCTTCGGCCCGGCCGCCTTCTATCTGAAATCGGTCGCCCCCAAGGACATGAGCCTGTCGGAGATCTTCCGCGCGCTGATCCCCTTCATCTGCATTCAGGTCGTGGCGCTCGCCATCGTGTTGTTCTTCCCGCAGGTCGCACTCTGGCTGCCGGAATGGTTGAAAGGAAATTGAGATGAGCAAAGACACCCGAAACGTTGCCGTCATCGGCCTGGGCTCCATGGGCTTCGGCATGGCCGCCTCGGCATTGCGCGGGGGACACAAGGTCTGGGGCGTCGACATCGACGCCGACCGGATCGCCAGGTTTCAGGCCGAGGGCGGCCAACCGACCGCCCTGGCCGATGCCGCCGATACGCTTGACGCGGTTGCGGTGGTGGTGCTGAACGCCGCCCAGACCGAAAGCGTGCTGTTCGGCGACGCGGGCATCGTGCCACGGCTCCGGCCCGGCGCGGTCGTCCTGGCCTGCGCCACCGTGCCGCCCGAGTTCGCCCGCGACATGGCCACCCGCTGCGCAGCCCAAGGCGTGCTCTACCTCGACGCGCCGATCTCGGGCGGGGCCACCAAGGCCGCCAACGGCCAGCTCTCGATCATGGCCTCCGGCACGCCCGCCGCCTTTGCCGCCGCTCGCCCGGTGCTGGACAGCATCGCCGAGACGGTCTTTGACCTGGGCGACACAGCCGGCGCCGGCAGCGCCATGAAAGCGGTCAACCAGCTGCTCGCCGGGGTGCATATCGCCACCATGGCCGAAGCGCTGACTTTCGGCATGACCCAGGGTGTCACGCCGGAGAAATTCGTCGAGGTGATCAGCAAATGCGCCGGCACCAGCTGGATGCTCGAGAACCGCGCGCCGCATGTGGTCGAGGGTGATTACACCCCGCGCAGCTCGGTCAACATCTGGCCCAAGGATCTGGGCATCGTGCTCGACATCGCCCGTACCGCGCAGTTCAGCGCCCCGATCACCGCCGCCGCGCTGCAACAATTCCTCGCCGCCGCCGGCATGGGCCACGGACAGGAGGATGACGCCGCCGTCGCCAAGGTCTATGCCCGCAACGCCGGGCTCACACTTCCGGGAGAGACCGCATGACCACCGTTCTTGGCTGCATCGCCGATGATTTCACCGGCGCCACTGATATCGCCGGCCTGCTGGCGCGCTCCGGCGTCCGCGTCTCGCTGCGCATCGGCGTGCCCGAGGGCCCGCCCCGCGACACCGCCGCCTTCGAGGTGATCGCCCTGAAATCGCGGACTGCACCGGTGGGTGAGGCCCTCGCCGAGACCCGCGCGGCGCTGCGCTGGCTTCAGGCCGCCGGCGCGCAAAGGTTTTTCTGGAAATACTGCTCCACTTTCGACTCGACCTCCGAAGGCAATATCGGCCCGGTCGCCGAGGCGCTGATGGCCGATCTGGGCACCGACCAGACGATCTACTGCCCGGCCTTCCCGGAAAACGGCCGGTCGATCTTCATGGGCAACCTCTTTGTCGGCCGCCAGCCGCTGGCGGAAAGCCCGATGAAGGATCACCCGCTGACCCCGATGCGCGACAGCAACCTGATGCGCCTGCTGGAGCCGCAGGTCACCAAGGCCGTGGGTCTGGCCGACCGGCTGACCGTGGCGCAGGGGCCGAAGGCGCTGCGGGCCGAACTGGCCGCGCTCAAGACGCAGGGCGTAGCGCATGTGGTGGTCGATGCGGTGGCGAACTCCGATCTCGATGTTATCGCCGAGGCCTGCCGCGACATGCCCTTGATGACCGGCGGCAGCGCGGTGGCCATGCCCTTGCCCGCACTCTACCTCGCCGATGGTACGCTCTCGGCGGATGCGCCCAAGGCAGAGGCCCCGACGCTCGGGCGGGGCACCATCGTGCTCTCGGGCAGCTGCTCGGCCATGACCAACAAGCAGGTGGCGGATTATATCAGCCGGGGCGTCCCCGCCTTCCAGCTCGACCCGTTGTCCCTGGCCGAGAACGGCCCGCAAAAGGCGCTCGATTGGCTGGCGCGCCAGGATCTGGACACGGCCCCGCTGATCTACGCCACCGCCAATCCCGACAGCGTCCGCGCCGCGCACGAGAAGCTCGGCGTTGCCGGCGCCGGCGAGATCGTCGAGGCGACGCTCTCGGCCTGCGCCGTGGCGGCCCGCGATGCCGGCGCGCGGCGGGTGATCGTCGCCGGGGGCGAGACTTCGGGCGCGGTGACCAAGGCGCTTGGCGTCAGCCAGCTCGACATCGGCACCGAGATCGCGCCGGGCGTGCCCTGGACCTATTGCCAGTCGGGCGGCCAGCAGATCGCCCTGACCCTGAAATCCGGCAACTTCGGCACCGAGACCTTCTTTACCGACGCCCAGGCCCGACTGGAGGCCGCATGACCCCGGAAAGCCAATTGCGCGAGCAGATCTGCCTGCTGGCGAAATCGATGTTCGATCGCGGGCTGACCGGCGGCAGCACCGGAAACATCTCGGCCCGGACCGAGGATGGCGGGCTCTTGGTTTCGCCCACCGGCACCAGTTTCGGCCGGCTCGATCCCGGCCGGCTCAGCCGCTTCGATGCCACGGGCAGCCATATCGACGGTGACAAGCCCACCAAGGAAATGCCGCTGCACAGCGCCTTTTACGACACCCGCAGCAGTGCCGGCGCGGTGGTGCACCTGCACTCCTGCCATTCCGTCGCGCTGTCGATGATGCCGGATGTGGACCCCGACAACTTCCTGCCGCCGCTCACGCCCTACGGCATCATGAAGCTCGGCAAGGTAAAGCTCCTGCCCTTCTACCTGCCCGGCGATCCTGCGATGGGCGACGCGGTGCGCGGCCTTGCCGGCAAACGCACGGCAGTGATGCTGGCCAACCACGGCCCGGTGGTCGCCGGCCGCGACATCGAGGCCGCCTGTAACGCCATCGAAGAGCTGGAAGACACCGCAAGGCTGGCGATGATGACCCGCGGGATGCAGCCGCGCGGTCTGACCGAGGATCAGGTGCAGGCGCTGGTCACGAAATTCGACGTGGAGTGGGATGCATGAAGTTTTCGGCCAACTTGGGCTTTCTCTGGAACGACCGCCCGCTGCCCGAGGCCATCCGCGCCGCCAAGGCCGCCGGCTTCGACGCGGTGGAATGCCACTGGCCTTACGAGACCCCTGTCGACGAGGTGAAGGCCGCCATGCGCGAAACCGGCCTGCCGATGGTGGGCCTCAACACTCGGCGCGGCGATGTCGGCGCGGGTGACAACGGGCTGTCGGCCAAACCGGGACGCGACGTCGAGGCACGGGCCGCCATCGACGAGGCCATCGCCTATGCCACCGCGATCGGCACCCCCAACATCCACGTGATGGCGGGTTTTGCCTCTGGCGCCGAGGCCCGGGCGACATTCGCCGAAAACCTCGCCTATGCCTGCACAAACGCCGCCCCGAATGGCATCACCATCCTGATCGAACCGCTGAACAAATACGACGCGCCCGGCTATTTCCTGACGACGACCGACCAGGCGCTGGCGATCATCGAGACGGTGCAGGCGCCCAATCTCAAGCTGATGTTCGACTGCTACCATGTGCAATTGATGGAGGGCGATATCACCCGCAGGATCGAGACACTCCTGCCGTGGATCGGCCATTTCCAGTTCGCCTCCGTCCCGGATCGCGGCGCTCCCGATCACGGTGAGATCAACTACGCCCATGTGTTCGAGGTCACCCGCAGGCTTGGCTATGACGCCCCGCTTGGCGCGGAATACAAACCTAGCGGCAACACCGACGACACGCTCGGCTGGCTGAACAATGCGGCGGCCTCCCTGCCCCGGGCTTCTGTTCGGCCAGTGCGATCTGGTGTTGAAGCTGGGCGACAGCGCCGGACAGCAACTTGAGCGCATGCCGGTAGTCGCCATCCAAGGGGCTGCGCAGCTCCGTCTTGCCGACGATCTTGCGCAGATCCTTTGGTACCCACCAGCCGCGCATGATACCGTTCGGAACGGTTGATGAGGTGACGAACCTTGCCTGCCACCGGAACACCTTCTGTAGCCAAAGTTGTAACCATGAAGCGGGCATAGACCCCTACTTGCAAGGGCTTATTTTAGTTTCAAAGGGTTAGGATGGTGGGTGATGAGAGACTCGAACTCCCGACATCTTCGGTGTAAACGAAGCGCTCTACCAACTGAGCTAATCACCCTTGGTCGCTGCTTCTAATGCCCCGCGTAGGGGGCTTCAAGATGGAAAGCAGGCCGCGTTGTCCGAAAATCGCACCTGCCCCGCGCCGCAGGCCCCCATTGACCAGACCTCGCATTGAGCCGGGTCTGCGGTGCCTTGGCGCGCCAGATGCAGGGGTCGCGTTGCCCAGAGGTTTCAAACAGGTTTCCGGCCATGCGCAGGCGCATAGCGCCGGTCCTGGAAAATCCCGAACTTCCACCACCGGTTACATCGTGGCCGAGCAAACGCCCGCAGAACAGGTTTAATTCGCAGCACCAAGCGGGTGCAATGCATCGTCAATATAGGGTTTTCTCTAGGTTGTTCGACCTTCGCCTGTGATGGTAGCCGGAAAGCCTAAGCTGTTAATTACACGCCATAATATTCCAGGAAGGTCGAATGCGCACACCGAAGACGACAATCATAACCTCTGTGAACCCTGTTCGCGTTGCCAGCATGGGCCCCTCAGACGGCGGCACGTCCGAAGTTGATGCGCCTGACCGGGCCAGGAACTTCGCGGCCCTCGAAACCTGACCGCCAGTCATTACCTACGCCCTGCGCAGGCCAACTTGGGCAGAGCGAAAATCGAATTTCAGCACAGCCGTTGGCGTGCGCAGTTATTGGTATGGAGCGTTGCTTTTGGTGTCCGCCTTCCCGGTCTGAATGCCGGGTCGTTTTCAGGTATTCGGCGTGTTCTTTGAGGGCGGGCCGGAAGACCGGATGCGGCGGCGGGATCAAAGGTTACTGGTCTCCTGCGCAAGGGTTTGACGCCGCTTTTTGCGGCGGCGAATTCATCGTCGACACCACGTTTGGCCCTTGAGAAAGTTCGACCCCGGCTCCCTTCGGCCGGGGTCATTTCACTATCCATTGAATGGAACGAAGCCACCGGCTTCCAGCCGGTCCGCTTCAGCTGACGAATGAGGGCTCCCCCGGGATTTGAGACCGCCCGAAGGGTGAAGTCTCAAATCCCGGGGGAGCCCTCATGAGCTATTCTACAGCCAGCCATACCACATTTTACCATCGGTATCACGTCGTCTGGGCCACGAAATATCGGTTCAAGGTTCTGCAAGGCACGATGCGGGAACGTCTTCGCGAGATCATCCGCCAAACCTGCGCAGAACTCGACGTGCACATCGTCAAGGGCGTCGTGGCGCGTGACCATGTCCACATGTTCATCAGTGTG
>NZ_FNYY01000015.1 GCF_900109145.1 Marinovum algicola | reverse complement strand
AAATACGCGTCCATCGCGCCGGCCTGGCGTCGGGCATGGCAGGAGGTGATCCCGTTCTTTGCCTTCGATCCGGCGATCCGCAAGATCATATACACGGCGAACGCCATAGAAAGTCTGAACCGCGTGATCCGGAAATCCATCAAGACGCGAGGGTCCTTCCCGACGGATGAGGCCGCGACCAAGCTGATCTACTTGGCCATCCGCAACTTCGAGAGGGACGGACGAAACGTTCGGGAATGGTTTGCAGCCCGAAATCAGTTCGCCATAATGTTCGGCGAGCGCTTCGACGCTTGAGTATCTGAAACCGCATGGGCCGGCCCGGATACACAAAGTTCAGGACACTCCCATGCGACCGCGAATATCGCAATGACGGGTTGATAAGTCGTCTCGTCGTCATCCTTTACGTCCTGGCCGAAAAATTCCCTCAGCGCGTCATAGCCACCAATTCTTTCATTGCCGATAAAGGTCTGCGGAGTCGTTTCGACACCGTGTTCTTCCATGAAAGCATCCGTTTCCTCGCGGGTGTTCAGAGGCCGGTCCTCAATCGAATACCCCTCCCGCTCAAGCAGGTCCTTCGATTTTCAGCCCATAGGGAC
The DNA here is from genome assembly GCF_900109145.1 of Marinovum algicola. Classification (GTDB taxonomy): domain Bacteria; phylum Pseudomonadota; class Alphaproteobacteria; order Rhodobacterales; family Rhodobacteraceae; genus Marinovum; species Marinovum algicola. The sequence continues at coordinate 128,967 of NZ_FNYY01000015.1, read as the reverse complement.
AAACATGCTCCTCCATCACCATTCGGTACAAAACCGCCGTCTTCGGGGTGGATTTTGCCTCTCTCGTCATGACGCGTTCCTTTAAATCCTTTAACCGTTGCAGGTCCAATACCCGGTAAATCCGACAGTCAGAGGCGTCTCTCCCGTCAATTCAAACAGCAGGGTGGCGTCTTCACCGTCCGCGTCACCCGGCGCCAGCGTGAATTGGCCACCATCGGCAGACAGGACGCCACCGGACGTCACTGTGTCTTGCGACGTGAAGTTGACCAGCGATCCGGATATCTTGGCGACGCCGTTCCCCGCCCCGTCCGTGACCAGAATGGGATCGGCGTTCACGGCGCGAATGAAACGGCATTGTCCGTCGGACCCCAGTGCGCGTGTTATTTCTTCGGCTTTGAGCGGTGCAGGACGGATTCCGGCAATCACCGGGGTTGCAATCGCTTCTTGAAGCCCCTCCATTTCAGCCGGACCGTCCGCTTCACCAAGTGGCCATTCAGGACCGGCTTCGCCATTTGCCTCAATGTCATCTATGAGGAAACGCATTTCGGAAATTTCGCGATTTTGCGCCGTCACGATTTCCGAAGCCAGAGCCTTGACCCGTGGATCTGTCAGCTCGGCCCGTTCGCTTGTCATGATCGCGATGGAGTGGTGCGGGATCATCGCGCTCATCCAGCTTTCGTCCTGAATGGTCTCCTGGCTTCTCACGAGCCAGAGCGCGCCGGCAAACATCACGACAGACCCGAGAAAGATCGCGGCGTTGACGCCCTTGTTCTTGTACATGTTCAACATGAAAAGGAGCATCACGGTCGCAATCGTCGCGCCCATGATGAACGTCATGTAAAATCGGGTTTCGCTCCAGTAGACATGTTCGAAGGAGTACGAGTTGATGTACATCAGGCCGAACATGATCGCTGTCGACGTGCCAACCATCGCCAGAAACCGGCCATAGGATGAACCTGAATGGCCCCCCGAATGTGCTGCATCTTCACTTGAACGGGCGTGGGACCCGCCGCTAGATTTCCCGGTCGTATCTTCAGACATTTGATCCCTCCACCTTGGCTTGAATTGCTGAAGAAACAACATTCCAGCGGGGGAGGGCTCCAACAAACTCCAACGCTACGGTGCGAAAATCCGAAGAATGTCGGCCCCAAGCATCATGCGCTACGGCTCTTTGGCCAGATCTTTCAGAATCGGACAATCCGGGCGGTGATCGCCATGGCAGGCGTCAACGAGGTGTGACAGCGTATCGTGCATCGACCTGAGCTGGGCAATCTTTTCGTCAATGGCCGCCAGGTGTTCTTGTGCGACCGCTTTTACTTGTGCGCTTTCCCGTGTCTCATCCTCATAGAGATCAAGCAGCGTGCGGCAGTCTTCTATCGAGAACCCCAAGGTCCGGGCGCGGCCCAGGAATGCGAGCTTGTGGATGTCGCTGTCGCGAAAGGCGCGATATCCGTTATCGCTGCGCAAAGGCCGGACAAGGCCGATGTCTTCGTAGTAGCGGATTGTCTTCGCTGGCAAACCCGCGCGTTCTGATACTTCTCCGATGTTCACACCTGTCTCCTATTCTGCGGGCTGCGTTGCGAATTTCGTCGCCGCGTCGTGGGGCGGATCCTGTTCCGACATCGTCGCCTTGATCCGTCGCAGCCGCAGCGCGTTGGTCAGAACCGACACGGAGGACAGCGCCATGGCCCCGGCGGCAAACACCGGCGACAGGAGCAATCCAAAGGCTGGATAAAGCGCGCCCGCCGCCACAGGGATCAGCGCGACGTTATAGCCAAAGGCCCAGATGAGGTTCTGCCGGATGTTGCGCATGGTCTTGCGCGACACGTCTATTGCATTCACCACGCCGCGCAGATCCCCCGACATCAGCACCACGTCGGCACTTTCAATAGCGACATCCGTGCCGGTTCCGATGGCGATGCCGACATCGGCATGGGCCAGTGCTGGCGCGTCGTTGATGCCGTCCCCGACAAAGGCGATCTTGCTGTTCCCTTGCCGCAATTCGTCCAGGGCGGCGACTTTTCCATCCGGTAATACCCCTGCAATGACGTGGTCGATCCCGACCTCGCGGGCTATGGCATCTGCCGTGGCCTTCTTGTCTCCGGTGATCATCGCGACCTTGATCCCTCGATCATGCAGAGCTGCGATCACTTCGGCGCTGGAGGATTTGACCGGGTCTGCCACGGCAATCACAGCCGCCAGGGTTCCATCCACCGCAGCATAAAGCGCGGTGCGTCCCTTTTCGGCCAACGCCCTTTCGCGGTCTTCCAGCGGGCTGGTGTCAATGCCCTGCTGCACCATGAAGCGATCCGCACCGACATGAACCTTGCGGCCCTGGACAAGCGCCTCGACACCGTAGCCGGTCACGGACCGGAATTCCGTCGCATCGGGCCAGGACAGGCCTTCGCTCTTTGCGGACTGCACGATGGCCTCTGCCACCGGGTGCTCAGACTGCGCCTCGACAGATGCGATGAGGGCGAGTATCTCTGCCCGGTCAAAGCCGTCGGCCGTGATGAGGTCTGTCAAACTGGGTTGCCCTTGGGTGACCGTCCCGGTCTTGTCGAGCGCAACGAGGCCGACGTCGTCCAGATGTTGCAGCGCATCTCCCTTGCGGAAGAACACCCCCATCTCGGCAGCGCGTCCTGTCCCCACCATGATCGAGGTGGGCGTGGCCAACCCCATGGCGCAGGGGCACGCAATGATCAGAACGGAGACACCCGCCACAAGCGCAAAGGTCAGAGCCGGATCGGGACCGACCAGCAGCCAGACAACCACAGTCGCAAGCGCCAGAACCAGAACGGCAGGCACGAACCACATGGTCACGCGATCCACTAGGCCTTGGATCGGCAGCTTGGCCCCCTGAGCATCTTCGACCATGCGGATAATCTGCGCCAGCGTGGTATCCGCCCCGACCCGCGTCGCCGTTATGGTCAGGCTCCCGGTGCCGTTCACCGTGCCGCCGGTCACCGGTTCGCCAGCAGCCTTTGGCACGGCGAGGGGTTCACCGGTGATCATGCTTTCATCGACGTTGCTTGATCCTTCTGTGACCTCGCCATCGACAGGCAGCCTTTCACCGGGACGCACGAGGATCTGATCGCCGATCCGAAGTTCCTTGATGTCAACCTCGGTCGCCTGCCCCTCGCGCAGGACCCTGGCTGTCTTTGCCTGCAGACCAAGAAGGGCCTGAATGGCTGCACCGGTCTTGCCCTTGGCCCGCGCTTCAAGCCAGCGACCCAACAAGATCAGAACGACAATAACCGCCGCTGCTTCGAAATAGACGGCGCGCACACCGTCAGGCAGCACCTGTGGCAGGAAGGTCGCGACTACGGAATAAGTCCACGCCGCCCCGGTTCCCAGCGCGACAAGGCTGTTCATATCCGGAGCACGCTTGATCAACGCCGGAATGCCCTTCGCAAAGAACCTCCAACCCGGTCCGAACAGAACCACCGTGGCAAGCGCGAATTGGATCAGCCACGACGTTTGAATGCCGATTGTGCTCTCAATCAGGCCCTCAAAGCCGGGTATGGTGTGTTTTCCCATTTCCAGAACGAACACCGGAACGGTCAGGATCGCGGCAAGTATGACACGACGCGCCAGAGCGTCGGCTTCCTCGGCCGACCGGTCGGCTTGCGCATCGCTTTGCTTGATCTCGGCCGGGTATCCTGCCTCCGTGCTGATCCGGGCAATCTCTTCCGGGGTAATGGTGTCTGAGAAATATTCGACCACAGCCGTTTCGGTTGCCAGATTGACCGCCACATTCAATACGCCGGGTGTCCGTACAAGCGCCTTTTCAACCCGACCGACACAGGACGCGCAGGACATGGCGTCTACGTTCAGCGTGACGCGCGCCGTGCTTGCCGGGTAGCCGGCCTGCGACAGTGCCGCAACCGCTGCGCCCGTCGTGGCTGCATCATCCGTCTGAAACTGTGCCGTTTCACTCACCAGATTGACACTGACGTTCGAAATGCCTGGAACCTCGCCGAGAGCCTTTTCAACCCTGCCCACACAGGACGCGCAGCTCATGCCGGAAACGGACAGACGTATCGTATTGGGTTCGGTCATGAGAGACTCCTCGGTTGAACTTACCCTGATATAGGGCTTCCAGTTGCTGGAAGCTCAAGAGAGTATCTCATTTATTTTTCTGATATTTGCTTGACCTTCCTCCCGATGGAACGACCAAGTCTGAGGTTGTACCAAAAATGGAGGCCTTCATGATTTTTTCCGTCCCGAAAATGAGCTGTGGACACTGCACATCCGCTATCGAAAGCGGCATCAAGGCAAAGGATCCATCAGCCGTTGTCACGGCCGATCTGGACCTTCGCCTTGTCACTGTCCAAAGCACATTGGAACAGGCGACCGTGCGGCAAGCCATCGCTGACGCTGGCTACGACGCTTCAGCCGCGTAGGATTGTCCTTATTCGGCGGCCCGTGCCTGATCGACAAGCTCGATCATCTGGTCCGCCTGGATCAGGCCCGGCGCAAGACTGTCGCCGATCACAAATGAAGGTGTGCCACTGAACCCCAGAGATTGCGCAAGCCGCATGGAAGTCTGTATGTGTTCTTCGATTTCCGGTCCGTTCATGTCGCGACGCAACTGTGCAACATCGAGGCCGATGTCTTCCGCAGTGCGGAGAATCGATGCTTCCTCTGCGCGTTCCTTCAGTTGCATCATGGCCCAATGAAACTCTTCATATTTGCCTTGGTTTCGGGACGCCAGCGCCGCGCGGGCGGCAAAAACCGACCCGTCCCCCAGAATGGGCCATTCCCGGTAAACCACCCTGACGTTGGGATCAGCGGCAAGCAATGCCTCCATTTCAGGTTTAACCCGGCGGCAATAGGGGCAGTTGTAGTCGAAGAATTCGACAACCGTGACATCGCCATCCGGATTGCCCAGAACGGGCGCATTGGGATCATTTTCAAGCGTGGCTTTTTCCGTATCGAGAATCTGCGCTGCGGCTTGCGCCTGCAACGCCTGTTGTTGCTGTTCGAACAACTGCGCGGCCTCGAACACGATGCCCGGATTCTCGCGGATGGCTTCCAGCACCAGTTCCTTGATCCGGTCTTCGTCCATGCCGTCTGCCATCGCAGCGATGGGAAGCATTAACAGTGCGGTGGTAGCCAAGAATCTTTTCATTATCCGTCTCCTTGTGAGGCAATATCCTGGGCCGTGCGTTCGGCTTGCGTGGCGCGTTCACGCTCCGGCCATGTTGACTTGATGTATGCGAGGATGTCCCAGATTTCCCCGTCGCTCATTTGGTCGCCGAAACCGGGCATGCCGCTGTTGAAGTCAACGCCTTGCGCCGCGAGAACCTCGGCGCCCCCCAGCTTGGTGTAGGCGAACAGCATGCTGTCCGCGTGGTGCCAGGTGTGGCCGCTTGCATCATGCGGCGGTGCGGGCAGGCTTCCGTCATCACGCGGGCTGCGCCAGTTTTCTTCACCTTCCAGATTTGCGCCATGGCACGCGGCGCAATTTTCGGCATAGAGGACTTCGCCCGCGGCCACATCCGCCGAGGAATTGATGAGGTTTTCCGCCGCGACGTCGGTTCCGCCGGACCGGGTCCACAGAAATATGGTAGCCACCGCAACGGTAACTACGCCCAACGCAAGATAGACGGACCGCGGGGTCATCCAACGACGATCTTGGTCATCATGCCCGAAGCCGCATGCGACAGCATATGGCAATGCAGCAGCCATTGGCCCGGGTTGTCCGCCACGAAGGCAATCTCGCGCGTTTGACCCCGTTGAAGAAGGGTCGTGTCACGCAGCGGTCCGAGGGTGCCGTTTTCGGCGACCTCGTGAAAGTGAATGCCATGCAGGTGCATCGCGTGCGGAAACGCCGTGTCGTTCACCATTTTCAATCGAACATTCTGGCCGCGTTCCAGCCGCGCAAGAGGATCACCGTTGATCCCGTCCACTTTGCCGTTGAACGACCAGAAGTACCCGGCCTCGACGATCTCGCCGATCGGCTTGAGTTCGCCCCCAAGGGAAGCGGACCTCATCCGCCCCATGGCACCGCCTTCCATACTCAGGCTGAGCATCGTGGCTTCACTCAAGTCGACCATCCTGTGGTCGTTCGGCGGCAAGGCCAAAGGCGCGTCTCGACGATTTTTCGAGCCCCACTCAACGACCTCGAATGTAACCTGGCTGAAGGCCTCTTCCCGGCCGAACTGAAGAATATGAGCCGTTTCACCAACATCCGCGACCACATCGACGATCAGGTCGATCCGTTGAGCCGGAGCGAGGATCATCGGCTCCGTCACCTTAATGGGTGCAGCCAGGGGCATGCCGTCCAAAGCAACCGCCCAACCGTCAAGGCCTTCCAGCCCCAGTTGGAAATTGCGCGCATTGGCAGCATTGATCAGCCGCAAGCGCAGTCTTTCGTTCTTGCGTGCACTCAGGCCCAGATTGAAGGTTCCATTGGTCGTCAGCAGGTTGCCGATGCGCCCTGCGTGGCTGAGATCATGAGGCGCTCCGAAGTCGTCTTTGATCTGCGCGGTTTCGGGGTCAATAAGCCAATCATCCAGGATCAGGACTTCCTCGCGATCAATGTCGAGAGGCTCGGCCTCTTCCACGATCAGTGCACCGTAAAGCCCTCTGCCCACCTGCTCAAACGACCTATTATGGGCATGGTACCAATAGGTCCCGGCATCCGGGACAGTAAAGTCATAGTCGAATGTTTCCTCCGGCTGGACCACATCCTGTGTCAGGCCGGAAACGCCATCCATCGCATTGTCGATGCGGATGCCGTGCCAATGCGTCGACGTTCCCTGAGAAAACCGGTTGACCAATCTGCGCTGGACACGCCCCCCCTGCGCCACGCGAATCTCCGGACCGGGTGAGCCGCCGTCAAAGCACCAAAGCGATGTCTTGCCATAGTTGCCGGGCAGCAGCTGCACGTCGCTTTGCTGGGCTGTCAGGGTCGCGAATGGCGTGCCCGCAAATCCAGTGCTGGCCGACAGACCACTGAACGCAGCAGATGTTGCCAGAAATTGGCGGCGATTGAGCGTGATCATTCGTGGGTTCCCAAGATTATGATTTGTTGTCCAGCAGGTAGGTGGCCATCGCATTCAGGTCTGCGTCGCTCAGAAAGCCCGTGCCATAGCGCACGACTTCGGCCATTGATCCACCAAATACGTCGCCAGACGGCGTTATGCCAGATCGCAATGCATAAGCCATATCGTCTGTTGTCCAGCCTTCGGACACAAGATCGCGCGTCCGGATCGAAGGTGCTTTGCCACCTCCCGGCAAGGCGTCGTTGCCGGAAAACCTCTTCGATACTATGCGTGCGCCTGCAAAGTTCCGCGTTGTGTGGCAGGCAGCACAATGTGCCGCCCCGTTGACCAGCAGCTTGCCCCTGTTCCAAGCATCGCTTCGGTCCGCCTCTGGTGCGGTGTCAGGCTTTGTCAGAAAAGCCGCCCGCCAAAGTTTCATCCCCCATCGCTGATCGAACGGAAAAGGCACCTCATGGGACGGGGTCGGCACATTCACGGCTGGCACGGTCTGGAACGCGGCCCACAGATCGGCAATGTCCTGATCCGTGTAGTTTGCATAAAACGGGTAGGTGAAGGTGGGATAATAGGGGTCTCCGTCCGGGGAAATTCCCTGCCTTACCGCTTTTGCAAACTCTTCTACTGTCCAGCCGCCAATCCCGAATTCGACATCGGTGGTCAGATTTGGCGGATAGAATGTCCCGAAATCGGTCTTGAGCGGGGCCCCTCCTGCCAAAGGCGCTCCGCCAGCTTCAAAATTGGTATGACACGCAATGCACCCACTGGCGCGCGCCAGATACGATCCCCGCTGGACCTCCCCTTCCAGGGTCAGGGTCGACACTGGTGCACCGACCGGCCAGGCGATCGTTGCAGCAACAACACTGATACCGCCAATGACCCCCGCACCGATGATCCAACGCCACCACCGCATCTGATTACTTGTCCTCTCTGCGGAACTTCTGGTGGCAGGCCGAACAGGTCTGGGCGACCATTGCGAACGCGCGGTCAACCGGCATTTCAGCAAACATTTCGGGCGTCATGGGTTGTTCCGATCCCATCATGCCCCCTCCCATTGCAGGCGCGGACCCGCCGCCCATCATCCCGTCCGTTGAGCCACCCATCATCCCGTCAGTGGCGCTGCCTATCATTGATCCGCTGCCGTTGCCCTGTGCCGCGGCCAACCCATTGCCTGCGCTCAACTTCAATCCTTCCGCCGCTGTTCTGAGGTCCTCCGCCAAGGCCGCGAACTTTTCGTCATCATCCCAGACCGACGGCAGCGCCTTGGATACCCCGCCACCCGAGCCTTCGGGAAAGAGCCGTGTCATCTGCTCACCGGCATGGCCGATCATCGCGTCAGCTTCACTGCGGACGACATCGGCGTCATAAGGTACCTGACCCCGCATCATGGGTGATAGCGTCTTGAGTGTTTTGGCCATCGCGGACATGCCCTGCATCCGCTCCAGCACCACGCCGGTTGCTCCGGAATGCGCCAAGGCAGCAACGCCGGTCGTCCCTATCGCAATAGCAGTGATCCATATCTTCATGTTCATGTTGGCCAATCCTGTCAGTTAATCCCGTTGGCACGCTGAAGTTCCCGCACATATGCGACAATCATTTTCACCTCGCCAGTTGTCACGCCCTCTACTGGCGGCATATTCCCGAATTTCCAATGATGCGCTCTGACACCCTGTTTCGCGGCAAGCAAGAATGCGGCGTCACCGTGATGGCTCGGTTCATAGATCTTGTGGACAAGGGGTGGCGCCACGCCATTCTGTCCGGCAGCATTCGCACCATGACAAGCGGCGCAAGCGCCGTCGAAAACACGCTTTCCCAATTGGGCATTTGCTGAAAATTCGGCAGGCACAACGACGTCTGCAATCGGCGCGCCCTCTTCCGCCTGCGAAAGATCAGGCGTTGTCATCGTGTGGCCGGGCATCGAAGACGATGGCTGCAATTGCTGCCAGATCACAACCGCGCCACCGACGACAAAAACCGCCGCAATCAGGATGCCGGACTTCGACATCAGATCAATCGTACCTGCGTGCCGACCGGTGTCCTGTCGAACACCTCGATGATTTGCTCGTTGTAGAGACCGATACACCCGCTTGAAGAGCGTCTTCCGATCTTGCGCGTATCATGGGTGCCGTGAATCCTGTAGTACGTCCAACTCAGGTGCAGGGCACGGACGCCTAACGGGTTATCCGGCCCGGGCGGCATATAGGCCGGCAAAGACGGGTCACGTTCGCGCATGGAGGGTGTAGGGGTCCAGTCAGGTTCGGGGTCCTTGAACGTGACTGTCGTGTAGCCGCGCCTTGTCAGCTCGTCGGTCAAGGGAACCGATGTGGGGTAAATGCGCATTTCGCCATCGGATGTCCAATGTTGCATCACGCGAGTGGTGGTATCCGCGATGATAATGCCTTGCCCAAGGCGTCAAAGCTATCCTGCCATGCATGGGTGCGAAACGACGAAATGTTCCTTCGCACACCGGCTTGTTCCACCTGTGCACGCAGGATGGACGGGGCTGCGAAAGCTGCCGACGCGGCACCTGTCGTGAATGCGCGACGCGTTACACGTGTTTGCTTACGGGTCATCATACGGCCTCATGTTGTTATCTGCCTGCCGGTCAGACTATCCGCCTGGTGGCATTTCATGAACAGTCCGGGGCCTGGTTTTATGTAACGATATGTATCCCGGCCAACGGACACGTCTTCGCGCTGCTGCCTCAAACCTCGATGGGTTTCAGGACAACACGCGTGTCGAGCGGGACCTTCTCATAGAGTTCGATGATCTGATTATTGGTAAGCCTTGCACAGCCGTTCGAGACACGTCGACCAATCGTCGTCGGATCCGTTGTGCCGTGAATCCTCAGGTAGGTGTCTCCGCGCCCCGGCTGATAGAGATATAAGGCGCGAGCACCAAGTGGATTATTTAGCCCGCCGGGCACACCGCCCGCAAAACGAAGATATCGGTCAGGATCTCTGGCAATCATGGCGGGTGTGGGCGTCCACCGCGGCCCCTTTTGCTTGCGCGCGACATAGAACTCGCCGGATTCATAGAGCCCCTCCTGACCAATTCCGACGGTATACCTGATTGCCCGATTGTTCGGTAAAGTCCAAAATAAAGCGAACTGGTTCGGATCGACATGTATTTCTCCCGGCTTGTCTGCCTTGGTGAACGGAACCTCGCGGGGCAACTGCTCTGGGGGCACCACAGATGGCCCGACGCGCCGGTCGTGCTCTGCGTCACTATGCACGAATGCTGTATTTCCGCTCACAGAAAGAGCCGCAACAGAAGTCAGGAAAAATCTTCGTTTCATATGCTTGCCTCACGAAACTATTGTGGTTTCAGGTGTCGGACAGCCTGCGCCATAGGTCGCGAAACTGGCTCTTACCCGGGTGGGTCGGCACCCGGCCTTACCGGCAGCGTGACCTCAGCCCGCAGGCCCCCATCAGTACGGTTTTTCAGTCGAATGGAGCCGCCGTGCTCAAGGATGATACTGCGCGCAATTGACAGCCCCAGACCATGCCCGCCAGTGTCAAGGGATCGCGACTCCTCAAGCCTGACATAGGGCCCGAAGACAGCCTCCAGCTGATCGTCGGGAATGCCGGGGCCCCGATCGTCGATAGCGATTACCACCTCACCGCCGGCACGTTCCCAGGACACCCTGGCCTCGTTCCCGTAGCGGATCGCGTTTTCAATGAGGTTTCTCAAGGCCCGTCCCATCGCACTTGGTTTCACGGATACGATCAGCGGTCCCTGGCTGCCCGCCTGAACCTTGTCAGACCCCATACCGGTGATCAGATCGTGCAAATCAACCGATTGGACCTCTTCATGCTGGCCGACACCCTTGGCGAAATCGAGTGTTGCATCGATCATCCGCTGCATCTCTTCGCTTGACGCCACCAGGGACGCGCGCGTGTCTTCCTCGTCCACCATCTCGGCCCGCACCCTGAGAGCAGTCAGCGGCGAGCGCAAATCATGCGCAAGTGCCGCAAGCATCTGGGTTCGGTCACTGACAAATCGCGTTAGCCGGTCTTGCATGATGTTGAATGCACGGGTCAGGTCCTGAACTTCCTTAGGCCCCACAACCGGCAAATCGCCCTCTGCAGCACCTCGACCGAGACGTTCCGACGCAGTCGCGAGATTGTTGAGCGGTCCGGTCAATCTTGAAAGAAGAAACCAGAAACTTGCCACCAGCAGCAGGCCTGCAGTCAGCGCGAAGGATATGTTGGATGCCTGCGACCGTTGCAGAGGCGGCCGTTCGAACCGCGTCTCGATGTTGAGCCAATTCCCACCGGACAGCGCAATGGACAACTCCATCTCGATGGCCGCAAGGCTGCCCTGCATCATTTCGGCGTGCATTTGCGCCATTTCCGGTGACAGGTTCGGAAGGGGCAGCAGACCTCCCTCGATTTCATGAACCTCAACCCGGATATCCCGGCTGTAGCTTTCCTGAAGCAGTGCCCGTATCCGCGCTTCGACCGCTCCACCGTCATCGTGTTGTCCGTGTGCAACCGACGGCTCGTCTGTAAGGTCGAACCGTACGAGCGGAGACGTTGCCGCGCGGACGATCTGGGCATGCAATTCCGGGGGTGCGCCTTCAATCAACTGTGCGACATTTGCGGCCCTTCCGGCGGCTTCGGCACCGATGGCGGCCTGAATGGCTAACGAGCGTTCATCAACGAAAAACCAAAGACTCAGAGCTTGCGCGAGGATCAAGACACCGAGGACCAGAAGGGCAATCTGTGCACGCAACGTCCGCGGAAGCAGCTTCATTCGCAAATCTCGACATCGCAGGAAAGACTATACCCCCCATGCCGGACAGTCGCGATGATCTTCGGGCGCAAAACGTCCTCTTCCATCTTCCGGCGCAACCGGCTCACCTGATTGTCGATGGTTCGGTCCAATGGACCGGCGACCCGGCCGGTGCTCAATTTGAGCAGCTCGTCGCGGCCAATGACCGTCCTTGGCCTTTGCAGGAACAGGGTCAGGAGTTTGAGTTCACCGGATGTAAGTTGCGTACGCGAACCGCCTTGGTCAATCAGTGTGCGGCCATCGAAATCCAGCTTTAGGTGTGCAAACTTCAACGTTTTCCCCGCAAAACCATTCGGTTTTGGGATCAGCTGCGTCCGACGCAATATCGCGTTGATCCGCGCCACCAGTTCCTTGGGATTAAACGGCTTGGCGAGATAATCGTCTGCCCCGCCATCCAGACCCGCGATGCGGTCTTCGTCGTCACCCAATGCGGTCAGCATCAGGATCGGAATATGCCCTTCCTTGCGCAATCGCCTGCACGCGGACAGCCCGTCTTCCCCCGGCATCATCACATCGAGGACAATCAGATCGAAATGCGCTTCCGCCAGCCTTGCGTCCATCTCAACTGCATTTTCCGCCGCTGAAGCACGCATGCCGTTGCGTTCCAGATAACTGGTGACGGATTTCCGAATCTCTGAATGGTCATCGACGACAAGGATGCGTGGCAGATCGCTCATGCCGCCAACATAGTCATTTTCACCAAGGGACGCCCATCCCGTGTTTGTAGCCAAATGTAACAGCGCGGGCAGTCGACTTCGGGATACCGAGCAACTATTTAAGGAAGAACATCAAGGAGTTTGAAATGAACAGACGCGAATTCGTCCTTACGGGACTCAGCCTGGCCTTGGCCGGGCCTGCTTTGTCGCAAACCGCCGCACCCACGTTGCAGGTGACAAAGACACCGACCTGCGGCTGCTGTGGCGCCTGGGTTGATGAGATGATCTCTGCCGGGTTCAAGGCATCGGTCGAAGACGTCGATTACGACACGCTTCAGGTGCTGAAGCAGAAACACGGCATCGCGCCGGAACTGGCAGGATGTCACACTACGTCCATGGGCGGATATTTCGTCGAGGGTCACGTGCCTGCGGCTGACATCGGGCGGTTGCTGAGCGAAAAACCTGTCGCGCGCGGACTGACAGCACCGGGAATGCCGATGGGGTCGCCCGGCATGGGCACCCAGGGTGATCCCTATGACGTGCTGCTTGTACTGATGGACGGGTCGACGCAAGTCTTCGCAACCCACGGCTGACGTGTTTGCCCGCGATACGTTCCGACAAAGTTTTTCGCCGACCTTACCATTCGGCAGATTTTGTTGGAACGTATCCGTTCTGAGCTTGGCAAGCATATTGCCGTTCCTGCTTGTCTACATCCTCGCAACGCCTGGTTTTGCGACGCTGCTGCTGACGAATGGGACCGCGCTCTCGCGCTTCCTCCGGCAGGTCTTTACCAATGGGTTTGTGGTCGTTTTCCTCGTGAATTACTTGGGGTTCGTTTCCGCATCGGTCGCGCTGAAGCAGTACCAGCATCGGCCGATTGTTTACCTGGTTTTAGATGGCCCGCTGCGGAGTGTCGCATTCATTGGGGTTCACATTGCCGTCTATGTGATGTCGGCCGATCTGTTCGGCTCGTTCAACGGCAGCCGTGCAACAGCTTTGAGCGTGGTCGGACCAACGCTCGAGCGGTCGTTCATGTTTGGGAACATCTCGGGCGTATATCTCTATGCCCTGGCGCCCGGCACCTTCATCGCGCTTCTGGTGGTTCTGACAGAACCTTCTGGCGAGGCATCGAAGCCTACCATGTTCAGGACAATGAGCATGGCCTTGCTGTTCAGCCTGACCCCGATCCCCCTCGTCACATTCCTGTCCTTTGCGTTGGATCTGGCAACCTGACGGGCCAACTTGGTCAACGACCCGCAGGCTGTCATCTGATCAAATTGTATCCGAATGTATCCTTGACCTTGCCTCACTGGAATGTCGCAGAAGAACACGAGCATATTCTGGAGAGCTACATGTCTGACAATCAAAGTCAAAAATCCACCGGTTCATCGTAACCGCCCGATTGATACCGCGGTTTAGGCGTCGGGCGCCCAGTTCCACGGGAGCAGTTCGCCGAGCCGATTGATCTTGTGATCGTGGATGCGCTCGAGCAGATCGGCGAGCCAAGCCTGCGGGTCCAGCCCATTCATCTTCGCGGTCTCGATGAGTGTCATGGCGCGGGCAAGGGTTTCTCCGCCGCTGTCCGAGCCGGCAAAGAGCCAGTTCTTCCTTCCGATGCCGATTGGGCGCATGGCGCGCTCGGCGGGGTTGTTGTCGATGCCGATGCGTCCATCCTCGAGGAACAGCTCGAAGGACGGCCAGCGGGACAGCCCGTAGCGGAACGCCTTGGCGAGGTTGCCCTTGCCGGGAATACGAAGCAGCTGGGCTTCGGCCCACGCCTTAAAGGTGTCGACCATGGGTTTGGAATGCCGCTGCCGCGCGGCCTTGCGCATTTCGGCGGACTGGCCAGCGATCACTCGCTCGACGTCGTAAAGCTTCCCGATCCGGTCGAGTGCCTCCCGCGCGATCTCGGACTTCGTGGTCTCCCAGACGTCGTGGAAGTCGCGCCGCAGGTGTGCCCAACAGGCGGCCTCGCGGAACTGCCTGCTGCCGTCCGCGCGTCGCTCGTAGAGCTGGCCGAAGCCCGCATAGGCATCCGCTTGAAGGATGCCGCCACTGCCTTGGAGGTGCTGCCGGGGGTGCTCGCCTTTACGGTCCGGTGAGAAGCGGTAGACCACGCCGGGCGGGGCCGTGCCGGCCCAGGGTCTCTGGTCCGAGACATAGGCCCAGATCCGTCCCTGCTTGACCCCCTTGCCCAAGCCACGGTCGCGGCGGGACCGGTCCAGGACGCGGATCGGCGTGTCGTCGGCGTGCAGGATCGGCGCGGCCATGACCTCGGCCTCGATCCGGTCGATGATCGGCGCGAGCACCTTCATGGCCCGGCCACACCAGTCCAGTAGCGTGCTGTCTGGCACGTCCGCACCCATGCGGGCGTAGATCTCGTTCAGGCGATAGAGATGCGCTGATCGGGCTTTGCGCCAGACCGCAACGTTGGGACCATGTCCTTCGTTGCAACCGATCAAGGAGTTCAGACCATGGAATTTTTTGTTGGCCTCGATGTGTCCCTCGACGAGACGCACATCTGCGTTATCGACGAAGGTGGCCGCATCATCAAGGAAACGCGTGCGGCGAGCGAGCCGGACGCGATCGCAAAGGCTATCCGCCATCAAGGTCGCCGCATCGAACATGTGGGGCTGGAGGCTGGAAATCTTTCGCAATGGCTCTTCGAAGGCCTCATGAAGGAGGGCTTCTCGGTGTCTGTGATGGAGGCGCGCCATGTCCGGGCCGCCTTTGCCGCCATGCGTGTGAAGACGGATCGTCACGACGCGCGCGGCATTGCCCAGTTGGTCCGCCTGGGCTGGTTCAAGCGCGTGCACGTCAAGTCGCTCGACGCCCAGGAGACCCGCGCCTTGCTCACCGCGCGCACGTTCCTGGTGGAGAAGGTGACGGCCACCGAGAATTCCATGCGGGCTGCACTCAGGAACTTCGGGCTGAAGATGGACGCTGCGACACGAAGAACCTGGGAGGCACGTGCCCGTGAACTCGCTGACGGCCACGAGGTTCTCGAGGGCATCGTGGAGGCGATGTTGCGCGTCCGGGCACTGCTGCTCATTGAATTGGCTAAGATCGAGGGCCAACTCACTGCGCTCGCAAAGTCCGATCCGGTGACACGGATTTTGATGACGATGCCCGGCGTCGGTGTCGTTGTGGCGCTGAGCTTCCGCAGCGCGGTCGATGATCCGGATCGGTTTCCCCGGTCCCGCGACGTCGGCGCCTGGCTCGGGCTGACGCCCCGACGATGGCAGTCCGGCAAGACCGATATTGTCGGACGCATCACCAAGGCGGGCGATGCACGCGTGCGCACGATGTTGTTCGAGGCTGCCGCCACCATTCTCGGCCGCGTCCGAATCATGTCGCCCCTCAAGTCCTGGGGTCTTCGGATCGCGAAGAGAACCTGCATGAAGAAGGCCATTGTGGCCGTGAGCCGGAAGCTCGCCACGATCCTTCTGGCCATGTGGAAATCTGGGACGGCCTATTGGGCGAAAGCTCATCCGCCGGCCTGCGCCGCGGATGTCGCAGTCGCATGACCTACGAACAGGTCATTCTCCACGGGCCGCCCTGACGACACTCAATAACTAACTGAGATCCGGCACCTACGGGTGGCGGTGCGACGTCCCGGGCAGGGACGATGGACGGGATCAGCTCGGATCTACCCATGGAGCCATGAGCACGAGGTAAAGCTTAGGAGCATCCCGACCTCCACAGTTCGCATCTTGTGGCGGCGTGCCGACCACGGACAGAAGTATGGACCTGCTCGATGGACGCTTGACCAAACCCGCCCGATCACAGAAGCGGCAGGTGGTCATCGAACTTGGAGACCAGAACATGCGCCAGCAGACCGGGCCCGGCCATGCTGCCGGGGATCGGACGGCTCGGGGCGGCAGGCTGCACCATCTTCTCGCACCGGCGGCAGGATTTCTTCAGCCGCGCGATCTGGATCACCTTCATCTGCGCCGCGACCATATCGAGCAACTCGCTCACATCCTCGCCGACCACGCGGAGGTCGCCGCCGCAATCGGGACAGCAGGCGCCGGGGTCGAGCTCGCGACGTTCGCGAAGTGTGGCGGGGGACACCCGTGGCCTGCGACGGGGGCGCAGTTCGGCGGTCCCGGGATCAGCGGCCAGAGGCTCCCCGTCATCTTCGTCGACCGGCTCATTGCGCTGCTCGGCGGCCGCGACCTGCAGGTCTTCCAGCGCCAGTTCGAGTTGGGCGATCTCCCGTTCGATCTTCTCCGAGGACTTGCCGAAGGCCTGTTTCTGAAGCCTGGCGATCCGTAGGCGCAGGGCTTGAACCAGCTGTTCATGGGCTTGGAGTGTGGCCGACATGCGCGCATTCTCCGCCTGAAGCGCGGCAATCATCGCTTTCAGAACGGCGGGGTCATCGGAGAAAATGTCGACGCCTTCGGACATGCCGACAGATACCATTCGGCATTCGGAATGACCAATGAAACAAGGGCCTTGAGCAGGACAAACTACCCGACGCGGGCCGGCGGCGCGCCCCAATCCGGACGCCGCCAATCGATGCCTTCCCAGAGCATCGCCAGCTGCGCGGAGGTGAGCCGGGCAGCGCCACCCTCGGCACCAGGCCAAGGAAAGCGGCCGCGCTCAAGCACCTTGTAGTAGAGGCAGAAACCTTGGCCATCCCAGTAGAGCAGCTTCAGGCGATCGCCCCGGCGCCCTCGGAACGCGAAGACCGCGCCGCTTGCAGGCTTCTGATGCAGGACATCCTGTGCGATGGCGGAAAGGCCGGCGATGCCCTTCCTCATGTCAGTGACGCCGCAGGCCAGATAGACCCGCACCCCTGTTCCGGGCCCGATCATGCCGCCTCCACCGCCCGGATCAGCCGGGTGTCGCGTTGCCCTTAAATCGGCCGCCGAGTGTCAAACGGCTGCGCCCGTTTGGTGAATTCGCAGATCATCGAGCTGTACGACCAGGTTCCGATGGACACCCGCGTGGTGCTGTATCCCTTTGCATGAGGCCTGACGCTCGCGTCCGGCGGTCAGCCGGGCAGGGCAGGGGCCCGCCGCGGCTCAGCCGAACCCGAGGCTGGCGCGCAGGTCGCTGGCCGGGTCGCCCTGTGGCTTGAGGTCGAGCCGGTCCTCGATGCCGGTCAGGTGCCGGTCGAGCAAATCGGCCGCCGCCTCGCCCTTGCCTTGCAATACCAGTTCCGACAATTGCCGGTGTTCGTCCATCTCGCAATCGCCGTGATGGCCGGTTTCGTAGATCGCGATGATCAGCGATGACCGGGCAATCAGCTCGCGCACGAAGCGGGCCATGATCGGGCTGTCGGCCTGATCGGCCAGAACCTGGTGATAGCGCCCGCAGCGGCGGATCACCCGCGCGGCGTCGCCGGCGGCGCGGGCGGCGTCCTCGGTGTGCAGATGATCGTTCAGCGCACTGTGCATCGCGTCGTCGCGCATGTCGGCGGCGCGGCGGATCAGATGACCCTCGATCACCCTTCTGGCCCGAAACACCTCGCGCGCTTCCTCGACCGAGGGGCGCGCGACAAAGGCGCCGCGATTGGCGACCAATTCGATCACGTGATCCCCCGACAGCCGTGACAGCGCGGTGCGAATCCTTGTGCGCCCGACTCCGAACAGATCGCAGAGCTCGTCCTCTTTCAGATGGGTGCCGGGAAGCAGCTTGTGGTCAACGATGGCGTCGAAGATTCGGGTGTAGATCTGGTTCGGGTCCATTGATTCGCGGGTCTTGGCCGCGGTGCCATTGGGGGCCTTGGTCAATCCCTTGCTCATCATAATCCCTTCCACAGCCAGTTTTTTCAACCGCGCGACATGCCTTCAAAGCGTTTAGCACGGATCGCCGGCAAAATGTATACAATTTTTGAACGGTAGAAAAAAGCTTGATCGCATACGAAGATTGTATACGATCTAGCTAACCCGACGTCAGAATCGGACCCGACACATCAACAAGGAGACTTTGAATGACCCTCACCACTCGCCTGAAAACCGGGATCGCCATTGGCGCGCTGACTACGCTTCTGGCCGGAGCCGCTGGCGCGAACACCCTGCGCATGGCCGATTCCTCCGACATCGCGGCGATGGACCCGCATTCGATGACCGAGAGCAACACCATCGGTTTTCTCAACCACGTCTACGAAGGCCTGGTGCGCTACAATCAGGACCTCGAGGTCGAGCCGGCGCTGGCCACGTCCTGGGAATTCGTCGAACCGACCCGCCTGCGCTTTTCGCTGCGCGAGGGTGTGACCTTTCACAACGGCAATCCCTTCACCGCCGATGACGTCGTCGCCTCGCTGGAGCGCGCCGCGCATGAAAGTTCGCCGGTCAAGAGCAACATCCCCTCGATGGCCTCGGTCGAAAAGGTCGATGACCTGACCGTCGACCTGATCCTCACCGGGCCGGATCCGATCGTGCTCAATTATCTGACCAACATCCACATCCTCGACCGCGAATGGATGGAGGAGAATGACGCCCTGCTGCCCGCCGACATGCGCGGCGGCCGCGAAAACTATGCGGTGGCCAATTCCAACGGCACCGGGCCCTTCATTCTCGAAAGCCGCCAGCCCGACGCCAGCACCGTGCTGACCGTCAACGAAGACTGGTGGGACGAGCCGCAACACAACCTGACCCGGATCGAGTTCAGCCCGATCGGCTCGGATGCCACGCGGATTGCCGCGCTGCTCTCGGGCGAGCTGGATTTCATCATGCCGGCGCCGCTGCAAGACATCGACCGGATCAACCGCTCTGACGGAGCCAAGGCGATCATCGCGCCGGCGCTGCGCACCATCATGCTGGGCATGAACCAGACCGAGAAGCTGCACAACTCCAACCTCACCGATGCCAACCCGTTGCAGGATCGCCGGGTGCGCGAAGCGCTCTGGCGCGCCATCGACATGGAGCTGATCCGCAAGAAGATCATGCGGGACATGTCGCGCAATTCGGCGCTGCTGGTGGCGCCGCCGGTGCCGGGTTATGACGCGGCGCTCGACGTGCTGCCGCCGGCCGATGCCGAAAAGGCCAAGGCGCTGCTGGCCGAGGCCGGCTATGGCGACGGCTTCGAGGTCGGGCTCGATTGTCCCAACAGCCGCTACGTGAACGACGAGGAGATCTGTCAGGCCATCACCTCGATGTGGTCGCGGATCGGGGTCAAGGCCAACCTGTCGTCGCAGACCCCGTCGAAACACTTCGAGAAGGTGCTGGGCGGCGGCTCCGATGTCTACATGGTGGGCTGGGCGACCCTGCCGATGCTCGACACCTATTCGGTGCTCTCGGCGCTGCTGCATACCCCGGGCGAGCGGATGGGGGCCTGGAACCCCGGTCGCTATTCCAACGCCGAACTGGACGCGCTGACTGCCAAGGTCGCGGTGGAGCTGGATACCGACAAGCGCACGGCGATGATGACCGAGGCGCTGAAGATTGCCCGCGACGACGTGGCCATCATCCCGCTGCACCAGCAGCCGCTGGCCTGGGCGGTGCGGGACGGGGTGAACATCCCCGCCGCCGCCGACAACAAGCCGCGGCTCTGGTACGCCACCATCGACTGATCCTCCCCGGAGCGGGCCCGCGTGCATCCTGCGCGTGGGCCTGCGACGATTTCTGACAGTCCCCCGTGACACCCTGATCGCAAAGTGGAGGTTCCACGATGATCGCCTACGTTCTCAGACGGCTGATGCAATCCGTGCTGGTCATGCTCGCCGTCGCCCTTATCGCCTTTTCCATGTTCCGTTTCATCGGCGACCCGGTGAACTCCATGCTGCCCGAAAATGCTTCTGTCGAGGATCGCCAGGTGCTGCGTGAACAGCTCGGCCTCGATCAGCCCGTGACCACGCAATTCGCCAAGTTCGTCACCGGCGCGGTGCAGGGGGAATTCGGCGTTTCCTACCGCAACAAGCGCGCGGTTTCGGAGATGATCGCCGAACGCCTGCCGGCCACGCTCGAACTGGTGCTGGCGGCGGCGGTCTTTGCCCTGCTGCTGGGGGTGCCGATGGGCATCTATGCGGCGCTGCATCCCAAGGGTTTCCTGGCAAATACACTCAACGTCGCCTCGCTGATCGGCATATCGGTGCCGACTTTCGTGACCGGCATCCTGCTGATCCTGATCTTTTCGGTCTGGTTGAACTGGCTGCCCAGCTTCGGACGCGGCCAGACTGTTGACATCGGCTGGTGGTCCACCGGGTTCCTGACCGTGAGCGGGCTCAAGTCGCTGATCCTGCCGGCGGTGATGCTGGGGCTGTTCCAGGTGACGCTGATCATGCGGCTGGTGCGGGCCGAGATGATGGAGGTGCTGCGATCGGATTTCGTGCGCTTCGCCCGCGCCCGTGGCCTGTCGAACCGCGCCGTGCACTTCGGCCATGCGCTCGGCAATACCCTGATGCCGGTGATCACCATCGTCGGGCTGCAACTGGGCTCGATGATCGCCTTCGCCATCATCACCGAGACGGTGTTCCAGTGGCCGGGCATGGGCCTGCTGTTCATCCAGGCGGTGAGCTTTGCCGACATCCCGGTGATGTCCGCTTACCTGGTGCTGGTGGCGCTGGTCTTCGTGGCGATCAACATGATCGTCGATCTTCTCTACTTCGCCATCGATCCGCGCCTCTCGGTGCGGGCGTGAAGGAGGTTCATGATGTCTCTTGAAGCATTCCCCCAATCCCGCCTCGCCGCGATCATCGAAAGCGATTTGTTCTACAAGTTCCGGACCTCGTGGATCACCGTCGGCGCCTTTGTCGTGACGCTGGTGATCGTGCTGGCCGCCGTTCTGGCGCCCTGGATCGCGCCGCATGATCCCTTCGACGTCTCGACGCTGAGCCTGTGGGACAGCGAATTGCCCCCGGTCTGGGCCGAGGGCGGCGATCCCCGCTTCCTGCTGGGCACCGACAACCAGGGCCGCGACGTGTTCTCGGCCATCCTCTACGGCTCGCGGATCTCGCTGGCGGTGGGCTTTGTCTCGGTCGCCTTCGCCATGGTGATCGGCATCGTGATCGGCCTGGTCTCGGGCTATTTCGGCGGCGCCATCGACGCCTTCTTCATGCGGATCGCCGACGTCATGCTGAGCTTTCCCACCATCCTCGTGGCGCTGCTGGTCAGCGGGATCGTCCGCGGCGCGCTGCCACGCGAAATGCACGACAGCGCGGCTCTGATCGTCCTGGTCTTTGCCATCACCGTGACGACCTGGGTGCAATATGCCCGGACCGTGCGTTCATCGACCATGGTCGAACGCTCGCGCGAATACGTCTATGCGGCGCAGCTTGTCGGCCGGAAACCCTTTGCCATCCTGTTCAGCCACATCCTGCCCAACGTCATGGGCCCGGTGCTGGTGATTGCGACCATCAACCTGGCCATGGCGATCCTGATCGAGGCGACGCTCTCTTTCCTCGGGGTCGGCATGCCGCCCACCAACCCCTCGCTCGGCACGCTGATCCGCGTCGGCAACGAATATCTCTTCTCGGGTGTCTGGTGGGTGGTGATCTTCCCCTCGCTGACGTTGGTGGCGCTGGTGTTGGCGGTCAACCTGCTGGGTGACTGGCTGCGCGACGCGCTGAACCCCAAGCTGCGCTGAAAGGAATGACGATGAGTACAACGACCTTCCCCAATGCCCCGCTGCTCAGCGTGCGCGACCTGTCGATCTGCTTTGACACCCGCCACGGGCCGCTGCGCGCGGTCGACGGCATCACCTTCGATCTGGCGCCGGGCGAAATCCTCGGCATGGTGGGCGAAAGCGGCGCCGGCAAATCGCTGACCGGCACCGCCATCACCGGGCTGCTGGAGCGGCCCGGCCGCATCGACCGGGGCGAGATCCTCTTCGAGGGCAAGCGCATCGACACCCTGTCGCCGGATGAGATGCGGCGGCTGCGCGGCCGCCGGATCGGCGCGATCTTTCAGGACCCGCTGACCAGCCTCAACCCGCTGATGACCGTCGGTCAGCAACTGGTGCAGACCATCCGCACCCATCTGCCCAAGAGCAAGGACGCGGCGCGCGCCCGCGCCATCGAATGCCTGGCCGAGGTCGGCATTCCCGCCCCTGAGGCGCGGATCGACCAGTATCCGCACCAGTTCTCGGGCGGGATGCGGCAACGGGTGGTGATCGCGCTGGCGCTCTGTGCCGAGCCGTCGCTGGTGATCGCGGACGAGCCGACCACCGCGCTCGACGTCTCGATCCAGGCGCAGATCCTAGACCTGCTGAAGAAGATGTGCCGCGAACGCGGCGCGGCGGTGATCCTCGTCACGCACGACATGGGGGTGATCGCCGAGACCGCTGACCGCGTGGCGGTGATGTATTCCGGCCGGGTGGTCGAGATCGGATCGGTCGACCGCGTCGTCCGCGACCCGCGCCACCCCTATACCAAGGGTCTGATGCAATCGATCCCGCGCGTCGGCTCGGGCGTCCAGCGACTGACCCAGATCGACGGCGCCATGCCGCGGCTGACCGATCTGCCCTCGGGCTGCGCCTTTCACCCGCGCTGCCCGCGCGCCTTTGACACCTGCCAACAGACCAGACCGGCGGCGCTGCCGGTCGAGGGCGGCCATGTCGCCTGTCATCTCTACCAGGAGGAGCCGGCATGAGCACCGCAACCGAACAAAAGCCGCTGGTCGCGCTCGACGGCCTGTCCAAGACCTTCGACCTCTCGCCGCCGCTGCTGAACCGCTTGATCGAGCGCAAGGGCCGGCGCAGCCTGCGCGCCGTCGACGGGCTCAACATCGACATTCCACGCGGCAAGACCTTTGCCTTGGTGGGCGAATCCGGCTGCGGCAAATCCACCGTCGCCAAGCTGGTGGTCGGGCTGCACGGGGCAAGCGCGGGCAAAATCACCTTTGACGGCACCGATCTGACCAAGCTGGCCGCCGCCGACCGTGGCGCTTTCCGCAAGCGCATCCAGATGATCTTTCAGGACCCCTATGCCAGCCTCAATCCGCGCTGGCGGGTGCGCGACATCATCGCCGAGCCGCTGCGCAGTTTCGGCATCACCTCCTCGAAGGCCGAGGAACGGGCCGAAGTGGGCCGCCTGCTGGAGCTGGTCGGCCTTTCGGCCCGCGATGGCGAGAAGTTCCCGCATGAATTCTCCGGCGGTCAACGCCAGCGGATCTCGATTGCCCGGGCGATCTCGTCCAAACCCGAGTTCCTGGTCTGCGATGAGCCGACTTCGGCGCTCGACGTCTCGGTGCAGAGCCAGGTTCTCAACCTGATGCGCGATTTGCAGGACGAGCTGGGGCTGACCTATCTGTTCATCAGCCATGACCTGGCGGTGGTGGACTTCATGTCCGACTATGTCGGCGTCATGTACCTGGGCCGGCTGGTCGAGGCCGGCCCGGCCGAACGCATCTTTTCGGCGCCGGAACATCCCTACACTCGGCTGCTGATGGACACGGTGCCCGACATCACCATGGGCCGGCGCAACCGCGCGCCGGTGATCGGCGAGGTGCCGAACCCGATCACCCCGCCGCCCGGGTGTTCCTTCAACCCGCGCTGCCCGCTGGCCAATGACCGCTGCCGGGCGCAGGCTCCCGAGGCCCGCAAGCGGGCCGGGGGCAGCATCGTTGCCTGCCACGCGGTCGAGGAGGGGCGCGACACGCCGGAAACGGTGGCGTGCGAAACTGGCGAGGGCGCGCGCATGCAATTGGCGCGGGGGGCCGCCTGATGGAATTCGATTTCGAGGCCCTGCCGCCACAGGACCGTTACCGCCTGCTGTGCAGCTTCGTCGCCCCGCGCCCGATCGCGCTGGTGACGACCTGCGATGCGGAGGGGCGGCCCAACGCCGCGCCGATGAGCTTTTTCAACGTCTTCTCGCAGGATCCGCCGATTGTCATCCTCGGCATCCAGGCCAAGCCCTGCGGCAGCGAAAAGGAGACCTTGCGCAACATCCGCCGGTCGCAAGAGTTCACCGTCAACCTCTGCGACATGGCGATCGCGCAGCAGATGGTGGATTGCGGCATCGGCTTTCCCGATGACGTCGACGAGGTGGAACTCACCGGCCTCAGTCATGCGCCCTCGCTCAAGATCGCGCCGGCGCGGGTGGAGGAGGCGCCGGCGGCGATGGAATGCCGGGTGAGCCAGATCATCGACTACCCGCGCCGCGCCATCGTGCTGGGCGAGGTGGTGCAGATGCATGTGCGCGACGCCTGTCTCGACGCCGCCGGACGTTATGTGCGGCCCGAGGTCTATCAGCCGGTGGCGCGGCTGCATGCCGACAATTACATCGTCTCGGACCGGCAGTTCGAGCTCAAGGCGACCCCGGCGCTGGCCGCGGCGAAAGCGAGCTGATGGATATCCTGCTGAAGAACCTGCGCCCGCTCGGGCAGGAGACCTGCGACATGGAGGTCCGCGCGGGCCGTATCGCCCGCATCGGCAAAGACCTCGCCGCCCCAGACCTGCCGGTCGAGGATTGCGGCGGCGCGCTGGCGCTGCCCGGTCTGGTCGAGGCGCATACCCATCTCGACAAGTCACTCTGGGGCATGGGCTGGCGCGAACATCAGGCCGGACCCTCCCTGCGCGACAAGATCGACAACGAGCGCAAGCTGCGCAAGGAGTGGAACATCGACCCTTACCGCCAGTCGATGCGGCAGGCGCTCTTGTCGCTCGGCCATGGCTCGACGGCGATCCGCTCTCATGTCGACATCGACACCGATTGCGGGCTGGCGGGGATCGAGGGCGTCGCCCGCACCCGTGAGGAACTCGCCGGGCAGATCGACATCGAGATCGTCGCCTTTCCGCAATCCGGGCTGATGTCGCGCCCCGGCACGCTCGAGCTGATGGAGCGCGCGCTGCAAGGCCCGGCCGACGTGGTCGGCGGGCTCGATCCCTGCGGCATCGACGCCGATCCCAAGGGGCAGCTCGACGCGGTCTTTGCGCTGGCCGAGAAATACGGCAAGCCGATCGACATCCACCTGCATGAACCGGGCGAGCTTGGCGCCTTTTCGATGGAGATGATCCTCGACCGCACCCGTGCCCACGGGATGCAGGGGCGGGTAACCATTTCCCACGCCTTCTGCCTCGGCATGCCCGACCGCGACCGCGCCCGTGCGCTGGTGGCCGAACTGGCCGAGGCGCAGGTGCATATCGCCACCGTCGCCACGCCGTCGCGCCCGGTGCCGCTGGCCGAGGATCTGCGGGCCGCCGGGGTGGTGCTCTGCGCCGGCTCCGACGGCATCCGCGATACCTGGGGGCCTTATGGCAATGCCGACATGCTGGAACGCGCCATGCTCTTGGGCCTGCGCAACAACCTGCGCGCCGACCGTGACGTCGAACACGCCTTCTGGTGCTGCTCTGGCGCCGGGGCGCGGGTCATGGGGCTGGCGGGCCATGGCATCACCGAAGGCTGCACCGCCGATCTGGTGCTGGTGGAGGCCGAGACGGTGACCCATGCGGTGGTCTCGCATCCGCCGCGCCGGCTGGTGCTCAAGGCCGGTCGCATCGTCGCGCGCGATGGCAAAGCCGTGCAGGAGGCGCCGTGATGGACCGCACGCTGATGACAGCCGACTGGGTGGTCGGTCACGAAAACGGCCGCCATCTGCTCTTGCCCCGTGGCGAAGTGGTTTACGAGGGCGGCGAGATCGTCTTTGTCGGCCATGATTTCCCCGGCGAGGTGGCGCGGCGCATCGACTGCGGTGCGGCGCTGATCGGCCCGGGGTTCATCGACCTCGATGCGCTTTCGGATCTCGACAGCACCATCCTCGGTCTCGACAACCAGCCGGCCTGGAAAAAGGGCCGCGTCTGGCCCGAGAGCTACATGCAGGCGGGCCCGCGCGAGATGTACTCGCCGGAGGATCTGGTCTGGCAGAAACGCTATGCCTTCACCCGGCTGATCGCCAATGGCATCACCACCGCGCTGCCCATCGCCTCGCTGTTCTATCGCGAATGGGGCGAGACCCGCGAGGAATTTGCCGGCGCGGCCGCGGCAGCCGAAGAGCTGGGCCTGCGCGTCTACCTCGGCCCCGCCTATCGCAGTGGCAATACCTACGTCAAAGGCGCCGGCGAGATCGGCTTTCATTTCGACGAGGCGCGCGGCCTGTCCGGGCTGGAAGAGGCGCTGCGCTTCTGCCGCGATTTCGAGGGGCAGGGCGGCGGGCTGATCCGCACCATGCTGGCGCCCGACCGGATCGAGACCTGCACCGAGACGCTGCTGGCGCGCACCGCCGAGGCTGTGCGCGAGCTGGAGGTGCCGGTGCGGCTGCATTGCTGTCAGTCGGCCTTCGAGTATCAGAGCGTTTTGCGGATGCATGGCCGCAGCCCGGCGGAATGGCTGCGCGATATCGGCTTTCTCTCGCCGCGCGCGATCCTGCCGCATCTGACCTATCTGGCGGGGCGCAACGGCATGACCCATGAGGCGCCCGATCTGGAGATCATCGCCGAAAGCGGCGCGGCGCTGGCGCATTGCCCGTTGGTGATGGCGCGGGGCGGCACGGCGATGGACAATTTCGCCGCCTATCGCGACGCCGGGCTGACCATCGGCATGGGCACCGACACCCATCCGCCCGACATGATCCTCAACATGCAGATCGGGCTGATCACCGCGCGGCTGGCGCGCCGCGCCGCTGGCGCCGTCAGCGCCGCCGATCTCTATGACGCGGCGACCCTGGGCGGCGCCAGGGCGCTGGGCCGCGACGATCTGGGCCGGCTGCGCCCCGGCGCGCGGGCGGATATCACCGTCATCGGGCTCGATGATCCGGCCATGGGGCAGGTGATCGATCCGATCCAGACACTGATGCTCAACGGCTCGGGCCGCGATGTGCGGACGGTGGTGATCGAGGGCCGCACGGTGATGGAGGATGGCGCCATCCCCGGCGTCGACCATGACGCCCTGCGCGCGGGCGCGCAGCAGCGGTTCGACGCGATGAAGGCGCAATACCCCGACCGCACCTTCGGCCATCCGCCGCTGGACGAGATCTTCCCCGCCTCCTACCCGCTGCGAAAGGCGCCGGCATGACCGATATCCTGATCCGCCATGTCACCGCGCTGACCGTCGATGCCGACCGAAGGGTGATTGAGGATGCCGCCATCGCCATCGAGGCCGACCGGATCACCGCCATCGGACCCGACGCCGAATTGGCGCCGCTGGCCGACCGGGCGGGCGAGGTGATCGAGGCGCGGGGCAGGGTGGCCATTCCCGGCCTGATCGACTGTCATTCCCATGCCGGTCACGGGTTGGTGCGGGCCTTGGGGGCCGGCGATGTCTCGACCTGGTTCGACGCCTGCGCGCGGCTTTATACCGGCCCGACCGGGCCCGGCTTCTGGGCCGCCGAAGCGCGGCTCTCGCTGCTCGAGCGGCTGATGGGCGGGGTGACCACCTGTGTCACCCTGCTGGGCGGTGGCGCCGATATCTATCGCACCGACGACCCGGCCTTTGGCGCCGCCCATTGCGCCGCCACCCGCGATGCGGGCCTTCGCACGGTGCTGGCGGTGGGTCCGAACCGGCCGCCGTTTCCGCTGCCCTATCACGGGCCGGACGGCGCGCCCGTCGCGGTCGGTTTCGTGCGACAGCTCGAGGTCAGCGAGGCGCTGATCGCGGCGCATGACGATCTGCTGGATGCCGGCACCGGCGTCTGCCTCGTCATGCCGGTCTATGGCAGCGACGACCGGGGGGAGGTGCCCGAAGCCGAGGTGCGGCGGATGACCGAAGCGGTCTGCGACCTGCGCGCCCGGCATGACGTGCTGCTCACCCAGGACGGCCACCGCGACGGCACCATTGCCTATGCCCGCGCGCTGGGGCTGCTGGGGCCGCATGCCCTCCTGTCGCATTGCGTCGATCTGACCGAAGAGGACATCGAGGCACTGCAAGAGACCGGCACCGCCGTGGCCCATAACCCCAGCGCCATCATGTCGATCTTCGGCCGCTGCCCGGCGCCTGAGATGATCGACCGGGGCATCACCGTGGCGCTCGGCTCCGACGCCGCCGCACCGGACCGGGGCTATGACATGTTCCGCCACATGGCGCAGGCGATGCATTATCACCGCCGCCACTTCCGCGACCCGACGGTCCTGCCGCCGGGCAAGGTGCTGGAGATGGCCACCATCGATGCCGCCCGCGCGCTGGGCCGCGCGGATGATCTCGGCTCGCTGGAGGTCGGCAAGAAAGCCGATGTGGTGCTGATCGACATGGGCAAACCGCATCTGACGCCGCAGGCCATGCCGCTGCATGCGGTGACCCATTTCGCCAATGCCGCCGATGTCGAGACCGTGTTGGTCAACGGCCGCGTCGTGTTGCGCGAGCGCCGGTCGCAAACGCTGGACCCGGAGACGGTGCTGGCAGAGGCAACCGAGGCGGCCGACCGCGCCATCCGCGACGCCGGGCTGACCGGCTTGCGCGACGAACCCGCCCGGCTGTGGCGCTCTGCAAGATCTCCCGAAGAAAGGCCCGCGACATGAGGCTGCTTGTCATCAACCCCAACACCACCCGCGCCATGACCGCCAAGATCGCCACCGCCGCGCGCCGGGTGGCGCGGCCGGGCACCGAGATCATTGCCACCCAGCCCGACATCGGCCCCGAAAGCATCCAGGGTTTCCTTGATGTCGCGCGCAGCCAGCAGGGGCTGCTCGAGGTGGCGCGGCGGCACCCGGATGTCGATGCGGTTGTGGTGGCCTGTTTCGACGACACCGGCGTCGATGCGCTGCGCTGTGTCTTTGACGGGCCGGTGATCGGGATCGGCGAGGCGGGGTTTCACGCCGCGACGATGATCGCCACGCGGTTTGCCGTGGTCACCACCCTGGCGCGGTCGGTGCCGGGGCTCGAGGACAACCTCGACCGCTACGGGCTGGCCCGGCGCTGCGTCGGGGTGCGGGCCACAGACGTGCCGGTGCTCGAGCTCGAGACCCATCCGGCCCGGGCCGAGACACGTATCGCCTCCGAGATCGCTGCGGCGATCTCGGAGGATCGGGCCGATGCCATCGTGCTCGGATGTGCCGGCATGGCAGACCTGAACGACCGGTTGGCGCGGCGCTTCGGCCTGCCGGTGATCGACGGGGTGACCTGTGCAGTGACCCTGGCCGAGGCACTGGTGGCGGCCGGGTTGAAAACCTCGCCGGCGGGCGCCTATGCCGGCGGCACGGAGCGGGAGCGCACGGTGCCCTGCGTGGCCGCGCCCTGAACGGGCGCGGCCGGGGGCTCACTCGGCCTCGAAGCTTTCCGGATCCGGCCCGCACCGCGCGCCGGCCTCCAGCGCGGCGACGGCGGCCATCTCGGCCCCGGTCAGCTCGAAATCCATCACGTCGAGATTGCTGGCCAGATGGTCCCGCTTGGTCGAACGCGGGATCACCGAATGACCCAGCTGGACATGCCAGCGCAGGATCACCTGCGCCGGGCTCTTGCCGCTGCGCGCGGCGGCCTCGCGGATGGCGGGAGCGTCGAAGGACTTGCCATTGCCCAGGGGCGTCCAGGCCTGGGATACGATGCCGCGCGCGTCATTGGCGGCGCGCACCCCGGCGTTCTGGAACCGCGGGTTGATCTCGATCTGATTGACCGCCGGGGTGACGCCGGTCTCGTCGATCAGCCGGTCGAGGTGGTCGGGGTTGAAGTTCGACACCCCGATCGAGCGGACCTTGCCGGCCGCACGGGCGTCGATCAGCGCGCGCCATGTCTCGACATATTGATCACGCGCCGGGCAAGGCCAGTGGATCAGTGCGAGGTCGAGGTAATCGAGCCCGATCCGCCCGAGACTGCCGTCGATGGCGGCGCGGGCGCTGTCATAGCCCTGATCGGCGTTCCACACCTTGGAGGTGACAAAAAGCGCGTCGCGCGACACCAGGGCCTGGCGGATGCCTTCGCCCATGCTGGCTTCGTTGCCATAGATGAAGGCGCCGTCGATCAGCCGCACACCCAGTTCGACGGCGGTGCTGACCACGCCGGGAGTGGTGGCATCGTCGATCTGCCAGACGCCGATGCCCAGTTGCGGCAGGTGGCGGTCGTCGTTGAGGGGGAGTTGGCGGATGTCGGTCATAAGGGGTCCTTCTGGGTCAGAAATGTTTCGATCAGCGGCACCGGCGGCTGGTCGGGGGCGACATAGCGCGCGCCCGGTGGCGGGGAAGGGTCGGGAAACTGCGGATGATAGATCACCTGCATGCCGGCGGCACAGCCGGCGGCGGCGCCGGTCGGGCTGTCTTCGACGACAAGACATTGTTGCGGCGCCACACCCAGGCGCCGGGCGGCAAGCAGATAGCCCTCGGGTGCCGGTTTGCCCTGGGACACGTCGGCGCGGGTGACGATGGTGGTCAGCAGCGTGTCGAGGCCGGTGGTTCGCAGGCAGAACGCCACTTCTTCGGCGGTGGAATTGGACACCAGCGCCATCGGCACGCCGCGCGCCGCCAGCCGCTCGGCCAATGCGGCGGCGGGCAGGCGGGTGATGGCGCGGGCGTGATGTTCGAAGTGGCGATGTTTGAGCCGGGTCCAGTCGGCCAGCGAAAGCGGTGTGCCGGTGGCCTCTTGCAGCGCGGCAAAGACCGTGTCGCCGCTGGCGCCCAGAAGGTCGGCGTGCAGGCTCTCGGGCACGGTCAGGCCGGTCTCGCGCAGGGCGCTGTCAAAGGCCGCCTCATGTGCCGGTTCGCTGTCGATCAGGGTGCCGTCCATGTCCCACAGGATGGCGCGTGTCGGGGTGCTCATGGCAGGTTGTCCAGCTCCGGATAGATGTCATTGGCCGTGTGGTACAGCCGATGAAAGACCGGTGCCATGCGATTGTAGGTGTCGGCCCAGCCCGGATCGGGGGCAATCTCATGGGCGTAGCGCACCATGCGGCGGGCGGCGTGGGCGAGATCGGGCGCATCGCCGGTGGCCGTCGCCATCAGCATTGCCGCGCCCACCACGCCGCATTCCAGCTCTTCGGGCACCAGGTAGGGCACGCCGAACATGCTGGCCTTGATCCTGAGCCAGAGCGCGTTTTTCGCGCCGCCGCTGGCGGCCACGATGCGCTCCGGGCGACCGGCATCGCCCTGCAACCCGTCCAGCCGGAGGCGCATGGCGAGCGCCACCCCTTCGAGCACCGCGCGGTGCAATTCGGGCAGGCCATGGCCGGCGGTCAGGCCAAAGAACTGCGCCCGCGAGCCCGGGTGATGGCGCTCGCCCGAGAGATAGGGCAGGAAAAACAGCTTGTCGGCGCCGGGGTTCGCCGCCTCGGCGTCGGCGGCGATCTCGGCATAGCTGCGGGCATTGCCGTGAAAGGCCCGGCGCGCCCAGCGGACGGCATCGCCGCCCGCATCGAGCAACGTCATCGCGCCCCAGGCGCCGCTGGCCGAGAGCACATTGGAAATTTCGGGGTCGATCACCGGTGCGTCATGCATCAGGGTGATGATCGTCGAGGTGCCGGTGACATCCGAGCCCATGCCAGGCGCGATCACGCCAGAGCCGGTGAGCGCCAGGGGATAATCGCCGGCGCCGACCAGCACCGGGATATCGGCCGAGAGCCCCAGTTCGGCGGCAACCTGCGGCAGGAGCGGGCCGAGGATGTCCTGCGGCGCATGCAGATCGGGCAGAAGCGCGCGGTCGACGCCGGTCAGCGCGCACATCTCGTCCGACCATTTGCGGGTGCGGCAGTCCATCAGGAAGGACAGCGAGGCCTCGGTCACATCCTGCGCGCAGCGGCCGGTAAGGCAGAAGTTGATCCAGTCCTTGGGCATCAGCACGCTGCTGGCGCGGGCCAGCGCCTGCGGATCGTTTTCGGCCAGCCAGGCCAGTTTGAAGGCCGGCCAGGCGGTGGCGGGCAGATTGGCGGTCAGGCGCAGCACCTCGGCCGGATCCGTCCGGGCGGCAAAACCCGCGACCTGCGGCGCGGTGCGCTTGTCGTTCCATAACGGCACGGTATCGCGGGTCAGCGCGCCGGCGTCGTCGATCAGCACCGTGCCATGCATCTGGCCGCAGGTGCAGATTGCGGCGACGCGGCTGGCGGCAGCGTCGACTTCATCCAGCACCGCGCGCACCACCGCGCGGGTGCCCGCCCACCAATCGGCGGGCCGCTGCTCGGACCAGCCGAATTGCGGCACGATCTGCTCGTGCTCGCGGTGGCTCAGTGCCAGGATGCGCCCGTCGCGGCCCACCAGGGCGGCGCGCAAGCCGCCGGTGCCGACGTCAATCGCAAGATAGAGATCGCGGGTCATCAAAGCCTTGTCTCGGTGTCGATGTCGAAGAAATGCGCCTTGCTCATATCGACCTGCA
Organism: Marinovum algicola; assembly: GCF_900109145.1. Taxonomy (GTDB): domain Bacteria; phylum Pseudomonadota; class Alphaproteobacteria; order Rhodobacterales; family Rhodobacteraceae; genus Marinovum; species Marinovum algicola. The sequence continues at coordinate 96,400 of NZ_FNYY01000015.1, read as the reverse complement.
CGGTGCAGTCGCGGCCCGGTTCCGCCGGAAAGCGCGGCGCGACTTGGGCCACGACCTTGTCCCCGCCGATGTGGCCCAGCACAAGTGTATGGGCGCCCAGAGGCTCCAGCGTGTCGCAGCGCAGGGTGAGCGCTTCGGGCTGGTCGCCGCCGTCCATATGTTCGGGCCGAATGCCGAGCGTGACACGTTCGCGGGCGCCGGTGCGGGCGAAAGCCTCGGACGATAGCGGCAGGCGCTGACCATCGAGCCAGGCGGCGCCGTCGCGGGTGGCGACCTCGAAGAAATTCATCGCCGGCGAGCCGATGAAATTGGCGACAAAGCGGTTGGCCGGTTCCTCGTAAAGCCGGATCGGCGCATCCACCTGTTCGATCACCCCGGCGCGCATCACCACGACGCGGTCGGCCATGGTCATGGCTTCGACCTGATCATGGGTGACATAGACGGCGGTGGTGCCAAGGCGCTTCTGCAACAGCTTGATTTCGGTGCGCATTTCCACGCGCAGTTTGGCGTCGAGGTTGGACAGCGGTTCGTCGAACAGAAAGACCTGCGGATGGCGCACCAGCGGCCGGCCGATGGCGACCCGCTGGCGCTGCCCGCCCGAGAGATTGCGCGGCTTGCGGTCGAGGTAAGGTTCCAGCCCCAGAAGCTGGGCGGCCTCGTCGACCCGGGCGTCGATCTCGGCTTTCGGGGTGCCATGCACCTTCATGGCGTAGCCGATATTCTCGCGCACGCTCATATGCGGGTAAAGCGCGTAGTTCTGAAACACCATGGCGCAGTCGCGTTCGCCGGGGCGGGCGTGGGTCAGGTCTGCGCCGGCAATATGCACCTGGCCGCTGGTTACGGTTTCCAGCCCGGCGAGCATGCGCAGGGTGGTCGTCTTGCCACAGCCCGAGGGGCCGACAAGGACAATGAATTCGCCTTTGTTGATGGTCAGATCGAGCGGCGGCACGACCTGGGCCGCGCCATAGGACTTGGTGATCTGATCAAAGACGATATGCGGCGTTGCGGCGGTGTCGAGCATGGCTCTCTCCTCGGTCATTCGGGCGCTGATGCGGCCCCGCCCAAAGGGGCGGGACCACGGGGGAGGCAAGGCTCAGTCGAGGCCCATCGCGGCGCGATAGGCAGCGAGCTGGTTGTCGCGGCCGAATTCATCGGTCAGCTTGTTCCACTCGGCGGCAATGGCATCCAGCGCCTCCTGCGGCTCGACCTGGCCGGCAATCGCCTTGGACAGTTCGATCTCCAGCACCTCGGTGTAAGAGAAAAAGCCCGGCAGCCGCAGGTCAAGTGCCACGTTGTCGGCATCCAGCGAGGCGCGCTGCGCGGTCAGGTAGCTCTTGGCTTCTGCCGGGGTGAAGATCGCCGACCAATTGTCGAGATTCTCGTAGTGGCTCAGCCGGTAGGGATTCACCCCGGTGTTGGCGGTGACGATGGCCTGGCCCGAGACCTCGGGGCTGGTGACCTCGGCGACGTAAGACCAGGCCGCCTCGCTGTTGCGGCTGTCGCCCGGGACGGCCAGCTGCCAGCCGCCAAAGGCCAGGAAGGGCGAGGCGACGGGGCTGTCGAAGCTGTCCCAGCTCTCGGTTTCCGAGTTCCAGATTTCAGTCGCACCGGGCAGGACGGCGGTGCGCACATTGCCCGCAATCGCACCTTCGGTCGCCCCCAGAACGCCGCTGTCGGCCCAGTCGATGTTCATCGCAACGGTGCCGCCGGAATAGAGCGGCCGCACGTCGCCCGAGCCATTGTTGAGCGCGCCCGGCGGATTGAACTCCAGCCCGCGCTTGTAATCCTCCAGCGCCTTGAGCCAGCCCGGGTTGTTGATCTGCGCATCCATCGTTTCGGGATCAAAGAACATCGCGCCGGGGGTGTTGGGGTTGTTGGTGTAGCTGGCGGCGTGGCTGAAGAAATACCAGAACTGCTGGCCGCCGCGGCGGTAGGCCTCGGCCGTGCCGAAATCCACCGCGTCCGAGGCGGTGAAGAATTCGGCGATGTCGTAATATTGATCCCAGGTCACCGGCGCGGCGAGGTCATAGCCGTATTGTTCCTTGAACGCCGCCTTGTTGGCTTCGTCTTCGAACAGGTCGGCACGATAGTTCAGCATGTGCATGTCGCCGTCCATCGTCGCCGATTTCACCTCGCCACCCCAGGACATCAGCCGTTCGCGGTAGACCGGGTGAATGTCTTCCCAGGCCGGGCCCTGCTGCATCTCGGCCGGCATGGTCGACAGAAAGGGCGCGAAATCCGGCGCCCAGGCGGGGATAAAGCCGATGACGTCGAAATCGCCGGTCTGCTGGCTCATCGCGGTGAGGAACTTGGGATAGAGCTCGGAGAAGGGAAATTCGACGATCTCGACGGTGCCACAGGTCTTTTCCTGCCAGCTGTCGGCGGCGGTTTTCAACGCCGAGGCGATGAAGGGGCCATTCTGGGTCGAGACGGTCAGCGTCACGCCGGAATAATCGGGGGCGCAGGCCGCGCTGGCCAGCCCGGCAATCGGCACAAGCGCGGTGGCGAGCATCAGGTTTTTCATGTGTATTTTCCTCCCTGGAAACGCCGTCACTTGATAGAGCCGGCAAGAAACCCCGAACGCATCATGCGCCCGAGAAAGATGGCGACCGCGATCATCGGGATGATCGAAATCAGCGCGGCCGCGGAAATTGCCCACCACTCATCGCCGCGCGACGAATTCTGTCCGGCCATGAGGATGGGAAGGGTCTGCCACTTGGATGAGGTCAGCAGCAGGGCAAAGAGAAACTCGTTCCAGATGAAGGCCAGAACGATCATCGATGTGGCCACCAGCCCGGGCTTGGACATCGGCAGCACGATCTGGAAAAAGATCCGCATGCGCCCGATGTTGTCGACCATCGCGGCCTCTTCGACCTCGACCGGGACATTGGCAAAGAAGTCGCGCATCAGCCACACCGCGAACGGCAGGCCAAAGGCGGTATAGGCGGCGACCAGCCCCGGGAAACTGTCGAGCAGCCGCACCCCGGCCTTGTTCATCTCGGCATATAGCAGGAACAGCGCAAAGGCCGAGACGATGGGCGGGAACATCCGCTGCGAGACAAACCAGAAGGTCACATCGTCATTGCCCAGCACCGGCCCGGGCAGGTTACGGCCATTGAGCCAGATCGCCGCCGGCAGGGCGATGAGCATGACAAGACCCAGCGATTGCGGCACCGAGAGGCCTGCGCCCTGGTTGAGCAGGGCAAAACCGCCGATCGAGAGCACGCCAAAGACCAGCCCGGCCAGCAGGCGGATGCGGAACTCGAACCGGACCAGCGCATAGGCCGCCATCGCCCCGAGGAATACCGCCAGCGCGGTCGAGACCAGCGACACCGCGAGCGAGCTGAAGATCGGCCCGGCAAAATCGCCCCGCACCCCGGAAAAGGCATCGCGAAAGGCCTGCCATGTGGGCTGAAAATCGACAAAGGGGATATAGGTGGCGCCGCCGCTCACCGCCGCGGGCGGTTTGAAGGCGGTGACCAGCACCCACCAGAGCGGAAACAGGCAGAAGGCCAGCCAGATCAGCGCGAGGCCGAGGCCAAGGCGGCGAAAGGTTGTACGGTCCATCACTGGTATCTCCGGATCATGCGTTGCGCCGCGGCGAGGTAGAGCGTGCCGAACAGGATCACCACGATCAGGAACAGGAAGCTGAGCGCCGAGGTCATGCCGATGTTGAATTTCTTGAAACCCTCGTTGTAGGCGAAGAGGGTCAGCGTTTCGGTCGAGGTGCCGGGCCCGCCCCCGGTCAGGACAAAGACCGTGTCGATGATCTTGAAGCCTTCGATCACGCGGATGAAGACGACGGCGACCGAGAGTGGCAGGAGCATCGGGAAGGTCAGGTCGCGAAATCGGCGCCAGGCCGAGATATTGTCGACGCGGGCGGCCTCGAACACTTCGGACGGCAGGCCCTGAAGCCCGGCCAGCATCAAGAGCACCACGAAGGGCGTCCATTGCCAGATCTCGACGGTAATCAGCGTGGCGATGGCGAAGCTGGGCGATGTCAGGAACGGCAGATTTTCCAACCCGAAGAGGGTAAAGAACTCGTTCACCGGGCCGAGCACCGGGTGAAACAGCATCCTCGCAATCAGCGCTACGCTGACCGGGGCCAGGAACATCGGCAGCAGGAAGCTGACGCGGTAGAGGCTCGCGCCCGGCACATTGTGATGCAGGGTCAGCGCCAGCGCGAAGCCCAGCACATATTGCAGCGCGACCGAGACAAAGACGATCACCGCCGTCACCTGGATCGAGCCCCAGAAGCGGGCCGAAGCCAGGATCTCGGCGTAATTGTCAAAACCCACGAATTTCGGCGGCACCGGCGGCACGATCCGGATCGTCTGGAACGAGACGACAAGGGCGTAGATCAGCGGAAAAAGCGTGATCGTCAGCACCAGCAGGAAGGCCGGAAAGATGAAGGCGTACTTCACCCTGTCAGGCTGTGGGGTTTGGCTCATGTCAGGTGTCCTCCGTTGCCGGGCAACTTGCCGCAGTCCGGGGTCGAAAGCAACATCAAAAAGTAGCATAACTACAGAAAGCGCAAAGGGAAGGTGAAAATCTCCAACATCTGTAGTGCGGCTCGCATCGGATGCCGAGATGACACATTCCCTCCTATCTAGCTATTATATAGCGTTAAATTCGATAACATTAGGATCAAAACGTCTTTGCTCACAGCGAGGTTCGCGCATCATTTGGTATTTTGACTACAGAAATGCATTGCGGCCTGATCGCCAGTTCTGTAGGTTCACTACCAAATTGGAACGGGAGCCTACCATGCACCAGCCACCGACAGCGCATCGAATCGACCCGGCGACAGGCGCGATGAGCCATGCCACCGGGCGGTACGAGAAACGCCTGCGCGATCTTGCCGGGCTCTATGCCGATGCGCCGGCGTTCGACCGTGCGGCGCAAGAGGCGGGCGGGCGCATCGTCTATGCCGTCAACGAGGTCCGCCCGGCAACGACCCGGGGCGATCTGATCTTTGGCACCACCTTCATGGAGCCGGGGCAGATCGGCGGCGAATACTACATGACCCGCGGCCATATCCACGCCCGCGGCAACCGGCCCGAGACCTATTACGGCGAAAGCGGGCAGGGGGTGATGCTGCTGGAAACCCCCGAAGGCGCGACCGAGATCGTCGAGATCGGGCCCAAGACCCTGGTCTATGTGCCGCCGCTGTGGATTCACCGCTCGGTCAACACCGGCCCCGAGCCGCTGGTGATGAGCTTCTGCTACCCCGGCGACAGCGGCCAGGACTACGAGATTATCGCCCGCGCCGGCGGCATGGCCAAGCGTATCGTCGCCGACGGCGACGGCTGGGCCGCGATCGACAATCCCACCTACCGCCCCCGCGCCGCCGAAGAAATTGCGCGCGTTTATGCCACCACCGACTGACGGACAGACCTCATGAGCATTTTTGACACGCTTTCCACCTACGGCGTCGTGCCGGTCATCGCGATTGACGACGCAGCGGCGGCCCTGCCGCTGGCCGATGCGCTGATCGCCGGCGGCCTACCGGTGGCGGAAATCACCTTTCGCACCGAGGCCGCGCGAGATGTCATCGCGAAAATCGCCGCCGAGCGCCCCGAGATGATTGTCGGCGCCGGCACCGTGTTGACCGAGGCCCAGGCCGACGACGCGCTGGCGGCCGGCGCGCGCTTTGCCCTGTCGCCGGGGATCGATGCCGCCGTCCTGGCCCATGCCGCCAGGATTGGCCTGCCGTTCGCGCCGGGCATCATGGGCCCTTCGGAGCTTCAGATCGCGCTGCGGAATGGCTGCGAGATGGTGAAGTTTTTCCCGGCGATGCCGGCGGGGGGGCCGTCGATGCTGAAAAACATCGCTGCGCCTTACGCCCACACCGGCATCGGATTCAATCCGACCGGTGGCGTCACGCCCGAGAACCTGCCTGACTGGCTGGCACTGCCGCAGGTCCGTGCGGTCGGCGGCACCTGGATTGCCCGGCGCGATGACATCGCGGCCGGCAATTGGTACGTCATCACCGAAAACGCCCGCGCCGCCGTGGCGCGCGTACGCGACATTCGGGGGGCGTGATGCAACTGACCCCCGCCACCCGCCCGACGTTCTATTTCATCGGTGTCACCACCGGCAGTTCCTCGATCATGCGGGTGTTCCCGAAATGGGCCGAGTACCTCGGTCTCGGCGATGTCGAGATCAAGGGCATCGACATGGTGCCGCATGACACGTCCGAAAATTACCGCGCGGTCGTCCAGTTTCTCAAGGCTGACCCGCTGTCGCTCGGCGCGCTGGTCACCACCCACAAGCTCGATCTGTTGGCCGCCTGCCGCGACATGTTCGACGTTATCGATCCCCATGCCGCGCTGATGTCCGAGACCTCCTGCCTGTCGAAACGCGACGGCAAGCTGATCTGCCACGCCAAGGATCCGATCTCTTCCGGGCTGGCGCTGGATGGCTTTCTGCCCGCCGATCACTTTGCCAGGACCGGGGCCGAGGTGCTGTCGATGGGCGCCGGCGGCTCGACCATCGCGCTGACCTGGCATCTGATGCAGGCCGCGCGCGGCGCCAACCGGCCGCGCCGCATCGTGGTGACCAATCGCAGTGCGCCCCGGCTTGATCACATCCGCGAAATCCATGCGCAGATCGGCAGCGACATTCCCTGTGAATATGTCGTCGCCGAGACGCCCGAGGACAATGACCGCGCCATGGCGGGTCTGGCACCCGGATCGCTGGTGATCAACGCCACCGGTCTGGGCAAGGATGCGCCGGGCTCGCCCCTGACCTTTGACGGTCCGTTCCCCCGGGATGGCGTGGCCTGGGAGCTGAACTATCGCGGCGATCTGGTGTTTCTCGATCAGGCCCGGGCGCAACAGGCCGAAAAGGCGGTGCAGATCGAGGATGGCTGGACCTATTTCATCCACGGCTGGACCCAGGTGATCGCCGAGGTCTTCGACATCGAGGTCGCCACCTCCGGCCCGCAATTCGATGCGATCTCGCGCATCGCCGCCGAGGCCACGGGGCGGACGTCATGAGCCGTATCCTGATAACGCCCCGCTCGTTGTCCTCCGGCGGTCACCCGGCGCTGGCCGCGCTGGAAGAGGCCGGATTCGAACTGGTCATGCCGGCGCCCGGCGAAACCCCGTCCGAGGCGGCGCTGCTGGCCGCGGTGCCGGGCTGTGTCGGCTGGCTGGCCGGGGTCGAGCCGGTGTCGGAGGCGGTGATCGAGGCCGCGACCGATCTGCGCGTCATCAGCCGAAACGGATCGGGCATCGACAACCTGCCGCTGGCGGCGCTCGAGCGGCGCGGCATCGCGTTGCGCCGGGCCGAAGGCACCAATGCGCGCGGCGTCGCGGAACTGGCGCTGACGCTGGCGCTTTCGGGGCTGCGCGACATCGTGCCGACCCATGCCGGGCTGCAAGAGGGCCGGTGGCCGCGCCGCACCGGGTCCGAGATCCAGGGCGCGGCGGTGGGGGTCGTCGGCCTCGGCGCGATCGGCGCGAGTTTTGCCGAATTCTGTCTGACGCTCGGAGCCGAGGTGCGCGGATTCGATCCCTTCGCGCCGCAGGACAGGCTGGCACATCCGGCGTTTCTGCGCGGCGATCTGGCCCGGACCCTGGCCGGCGCCGGCGTCGTCAGCCTGCATGCGCCGATGCCTACGGATGGCCGGCCGGTACTCGGCGGTGCGGAACTGGCGCTGCTGGCGCCGGGGGCCGTGGTGGTCAATACCGCGCGGGCCGGGCTGGTCGATGACGCGGCGATGATCGCGGCGCTCGACAGCGGCCGGGTCGGCACCTACGCCACCGATGTGTTCCACCAGGAACCGCCGCAGATGACGGGCCTGTTGCGTCATCCGCGTGTGATCACCACGTCGCATATCGGCGGTTTCACGCGGCAATCGGTGGAGCGGTCGACGCGCTGCGCCGTCGATCATCTGTTGCAGGTGCTTTCCCGCCATGCGGCTTGAATCGGCGCCCGGCTTTCCTGCGACCGGCACGCCCGGGCTGTTCTGGCTCGGGCAGGCCGGGTTCTGGATCGACACCGGCGCGCACCGGCTGTTGATTGATCCCTATCTGTCGGACAGCCTGGCGCGGAAATATGCCGGCACGGCCTATCCGCATCTTCGCATGATGGCCGCGCCGGTATCGGTGGCCGCGTTGCCCCGGCCCGATCTGGTGCTGGTGACCCATGCCCATACCGATCACATGGATCCCGAGACTCTGGGGCCGCTGCGCGAGAGGTTTCCCGATCTGCCGTTCGTGGTGCCGGCCGCCGTCGAAGAGATCGCGCGCGACCGGATCGGGCCGGGGGCAAAGCTGCGCCCGGTGCAGGCCGACGACCGGCTGGTGCCGCTGCCGGGGCTGACGCTCGAGGTGTTCCCGGCGGCGCATGAGGTGCGCGCGCGCGACGACATGGGCCGCGACAGGTTTCTCGGCTACGGCATCGCGGTGCCCGGGGTGCGGCTCTATCACTCCGGCGACAGCGTTCCCTTTGCCGATCTCGATGCCCGGGTTCAGCGCTTTGCCCCGGATATCGCGCTCTTGCCGGTGAATGGCCGGGATGCGGTGCGGCGTGCGGCAAGGATCCCGGGCAATTTCACGCTGGAGGAGGCCCGGCATCTGGCCCGCGAATGCGCCTTTCTCGTACCGCATCACTTCGGTATGTTCGCCTTCAACACATTGGACCCGGGCGCCATCGATGCCGCCGCCGCGCGGTCGACCACCCCGAGGATCATCCGCCCCACCGCAGGCCACCACTTGCGGATCGGGCATTGAAGGACGCTTTTGATGGATCACGCAGCCAACGGTCTGGATGACAATCTGCTGGAGACCGTGCTGCGGCAGAAGGATGAACTGCGCAAATCCGACCGGCGCGTCGCCGAAGTGGTGCTGGCGGCGCCGGGCGAGGTGGTCTCCATGACGCTGGCGCAGCTGGCCAAAGCGGCGGGGGTGAGCGAGCCGACGGTGATCCGGTTTTGTGCCGCCATCGGCTGCGAGGGATTTCGCGATCTGCGGGTCAAGCTGGCGCGCTCGATGGCCTTTGCCCGCACCACATCGCATACCGCGATCACCTCGGAGGATGATCTGGGCGCGGTGATGACCAAGATTTTCGACTACAACCTGTCGAACCTGAACTGGGCGCAGAGCAAGCTGGACCAGGAGGCGGTGCGCGCCGCCGTCGATCTTCTGGCGGGGGCGCGGCGGATCGAGTTCTTCGGGTTTGGCGCCTCGGGCATCGTGGCGCGGGACGCGCAGCAGAAGTTTCCGCTCTTCGGCACGCCCTGCGGCGCGCCGGCGGATGCACATCAGATGTACATGACCGCCGAGATGCTGGGCGACGGCGATGTGGCGGTGGGGGTGTCGAACACCGGCCACACCCGCGAGATCGTCACCGCACTTCAGGTCGCGCAGGAAAACGGCGCCGGCACCATCGGTATCACCGGTCAGCCCAGCCCGATGCTTGATCATTGCGACGTGGCGCTTGTGGTCGAGACGCTGGAAAACACCGATCTGTTCACCCCCACGGTGTCGCGGCTGTCGCATCTGGTGGTGATCGACATCCTGTCGACCGCCGTCAGCCTGCGCCGCGACGAGGCGCATCATCAGCGCATCACCCAAATGAAGGCACGTCTGGCACAGCGGCGCGGATCGCCTTAGCCGATGGCCCGGCCTGGCGCCCGCGTGTCAGGCGTTATGGCGAAGGTAATCGGCATAGGTGGCCGAGATGCGCTCGGCTGCGGCGCGGGTCGGGGCCAGGAATTTCCCGACGAATGCCTTGCCGGACATGCGATTGGCGAATTGCGACACCACCAGCGCCAGGCGGATCGCGCCCTGATGATCGCGCACCGGCAGGCCGATGGAGACAAGACCGTCCTCCAGCTCGCCATCGGTGGTGGCATAGCCGCGCGCGCGGGTGCGGGCGGCGTCTTCCAGCATCGCCTCGGGATCGGTGATGGTTCTGCTCGCCAGCGGCTGCGGCGCGTGGCGGGCGCACCAGGCGCGCAGATCGTCGTCGGTCTTGGTCGCCAGCAAGAGCTTGCCCCCGGCCGAGGCATGGGCCGGCAGCCGGTCCCCGAGCGCCAATTGCGAGGCATAGACCCGGCGCGAGGGGTCGCGGCAGAGAAACATCACCTCCGGCCCGCTGAGCGAGACGATGGAACAGGGGCAATCGATCTCGGCGGCAAGCTGGCGGACCTGTTCGGCCAGCATCGACAGGATCGAATTTCCCGACAGGAAGGCGCGCGAGATGCCCAGGCTCTTGGCCGTCAGCGCGTAATCGCCGGTGCCGGTCTTTTCCAGATAGCCCATTGCCTGAAGCGTCAGGATCAGCCGCCGGGCGGTGGCCCGGCTCGTGCCAAGGTGGGTGGCGGCGCTCTGGAAGCTGACGCGCTGCACCTCGGGGCAGAACATCTCGAGGATCGCCATGCCCTTGGCCAGGGTCAGCGAGTAATCCTTGGGGGCGTCGCGCATGGCGTCTTCGGGAAAGGCGGCGGGCCGGGGCTTTGTCATCGCGCTCAGAAGATCTTGGGTTCCGGCACCGGCGCGCCGGCGGCGGTTTGCAGGAAATCGAAATCGCAGCCCTCGTGCGCCTGGCTGACATGGGCCATGTACATCTTGCCGAAGCCGCGCTGATAGGGGTCTTCCGGCGCGGTCCAGGCGGCGCGGCGCTGCGCCAGCTCTTCGTCGGAGACCTCCATGTGGATGCGCCGGCCGGGGATGTCGACGGTCACCATGTCGCCGGTTTTGAGCAGCGCCAGCGGCCCGCCGACATGCGCCTCGGGTGCGACATGCAGCACGCAGGCGCCGTAGCTGGTGCCGCTCATCCGCGCATCCGACAGCCGCAGCATGTCGCGCACCCCGGCCTTGACCAGCTTGCCGGGGATCGGCAGCATGCCCCATTCCGGCATCCCGGGGCCGCCGACCGGGCCGGCGTTGCGCAGCACCAGAACGCTGTCCTCGGTCACGTCGAGATCGTCACGGTCGATCTGTGCCTTGAGCTCGGCGTAATCGTCGAAGACCAGCGCCGGGCCGGTGTGGTTCTGATATTTCTCGCTACAGGCGGAGGGTTTGATGACACAGCCCTGCGGCGCCAGATTGCCCTTGAGCACCGCCAGCGCGCCCTCGGCATAGATCGGATTGTCGATCGGGCGGATCACATCGTCGTTGAATACCCGGGCCGTGGCGATATCCTCGCCCAGCGGCCGGCCGGTGACCGAAATCATCGCCAGGTCGAGGTGATCCGTCAGCCGGGTCATCAGCGCCGGCAAGCCGCCGGCGTAGAAGAAGTCTTCCATCAGATATTCCTTGCCACTCGGCCGGACGTTGGCGATCACCGGCACCACGCGGCTCAGCCGGTCGAAATCCTCCAGTGTCGCCTCCACCCCGGCGCGGCGAGCGATGGCGATCAGATGGATGATCGCATTGGTCGAACAGCCCATCGCCATGGCCACGGTGATGGCGTTTTCGACCGAGCCTTCGCGCAGGATGTCCGAGGGTTTCAGATCCTCCCAGACCATCTCGCAGATGCGCCTGCCGACCATCTTGCTCATGGCGATGTGGTTGCTGTCGGCGGCGGGGATCGACGAGGCGCCCGGCAGGGTCATACCCAGCGCATCGGCAATCGCCGTCATCGTCGAGGCGGTGCCCATGGTCATGCAATGGCCATAGCTGCGGGCGATGCCGCGTTCGACGCCCTGCCAATCCTCCTCGGTGATCTGCCCGGCGCGCAGTTCGTCCCAGTATTTCCAGCTGTCAGAGCCCGAGCCCAGCGTCTTGCCCTGCCAGTTTCCGCGCAGCATCGGCCCGGCGGGCAGGTAGATCGCCGGCACATCCATGCTGATCGCGCCCATCAGCAGGCCCGGCGTGGTCTTGTCGCAGCCGCCCATCAGCACCACGCCATCGATCGGATGCGAGCGGATCAGCTCTTCGGTCTCCATCGCCAGGAGGTTGCGATAGAGCATGGCCGAAGGTTTGACGAATTGCTCGGCCAGCGAGATCGCGGGCAGCTCGAGCGGAAAGCCCCCGGCCTGGAGGATGCCGGTCTTGACCGACTCGGCGCGCTGGCGGAAATGCGCATGGCAGGGGTTGATGTCGGACCAGGTGTTGATGATCGCGATGATCGGCCGGCCTTCCCAATCCTCCGGGTCATAGCCCATCTGGCGCATCCGCGAGCGGTGGCCGAAGGTGCGCAGGCCGGGGTCGCCGAACCAGCGGTGCGAGCGGAGATCTTCGGGGGTCTTGGTCATGGGGCGTCCATTCTTCAGGAGAGCGAGCCGGACAGGGCGAACATCGCGAAGATGATCGCGCCGGCCAGCAGATAGCCGGCAATGTCCGAGGCGAGGCTGGCGCGGCGGCTCAGCCGGGTTTCGGGGCGGGGGTGATCGTCAGGGCTCATTTTGCCAGAACCTCCGGGAGAAACAGCGCGATTTGCGGAAAGAAGAGCACCAGAAGCAATCCGGCGATCTGCATCAGCACGAAGGGCCAGACCGAGGCAAAGATTTCTTGCAGGGTGACTTCGCGCGGCGCCACGCTTTTCAGGAAGAAACAGGCCGGGCCGAAGGGCGGCGAGAGATAGTAGATCTGGATGTTCATCGCAAAGAGCACCCCGAACCAGATCGGATCATAGCCGAAGCCCACCACCACCGGCGCAAAGATCGGCACGGTGATAAAGACGATGGCAATCCATTCCATGAAGGTCCCGAGCACAAAGACGATGGCCATCATCAACAGGACCACAAGCAGCGGGTGCCAGTCCAGCCCTTCGAGCACGCCTTGCAGGAAACGGCTGCCGCCGATGATGTTGTAGATGCCCACCAGCGAGACCGCGCCGAGCACCAGCCAGACCACCGAACCCACGGTCAGCACCGTCTGGCGAAAGGTGTCGCGGATCATGCCATAGCTCAGCCGTCTGCGCAGCAACGCCACCAGGAGCGCGGCGCAGGCGCCGATGGCGGCCGCCTCCGTCACCGAGGCGATGCCGGAATAGATCGTGCCCATCACGCTGGTGATGACAAAAAGCGGCGCGATCAGCGCCTTGATGGCGGCCCTTTTGCGCGGGCCGCTGGGGCCCTCTTTTGCGGGCAGGGCCGGGGCCAGCGCCGGGTTCATCCGGGCACGGCTGTAGATATAGAGCATGTAGATCGAGGCCAGCAGCAGGCCGGGGCCGGTGCCGCCGAGGAAGAGGTCGGAGATCGAGACATTGGCGGTGACGCCATAGACGATCATCACGATCGACGGCGGGATCAGCGTTGCCAGCGCGCCCGAGGCGCAGATGATGCCGATCGATAGCTTGCGGTCATAGCCCAGGCGGAACATCTGCGGCAGGGCGATCATGCCCAGCATGACGATCTCGCCGCCCATGATGCCGCTCATCGCGGCGAGAAAGACGGCAACCACACAGGTCTGGATACCCAGCGATCCGGGGAACGAACCGCCAAGCTCGGCCATGGCGTCGAACAGGCTCTCGGCGATGCCGGAGCGTTCGAGAATGCCGGCCATGAAGACAAAGAGCGGCACCGCGACCAGCGAATAATTCTCGAGCACATGGTAGACGTTGCTCGACACCAGAAACAGGCCCGGCAGACCGAAATAGATCAGCGAGGTGGCGACGGAGACCAGCAGGGTGGCCACGCCCAGCGGCGTTCCCAGCACCATCAGCGCCAAAAGGGCGATGACGATCAGGGCGGTGACAAGGGCGATGCTCATAGCGCGATATCCTCCGGCTCGGGCGCGGGCGGCGTCTGGCCGGTCAGCACCAGCACGAGATTGGCAAGGGACTGGACCACGCCCAGCAGGGCCGAGGCGCAGAGGATCGGTTTCAGGATTGCCGGCATCGGCGGGTTGAAGGCGCTGCCGGTCCGCTCGATCCGGGTAAAGGCGTCGAGCGCCGGCTCGAAGGTGGCATAGGCCAGGGCGGCAAAGGCCAGGGCCGTCAGCACCAGCGTCACCACATCCAGCACCCGCCGGAGCGCGGGCCCGGCGAGATCGTGCAGGAAGGTGATGGCGATATGGCGGTTTTGCTGGCCGACATATCCCACCGACAGCGCCCAGGCCACGGCGCAGAGGGTCAGCGTGACCTCGAAGGCCCAGTCCGAGGGGGCATTGAAGAAATAGCGCATGATGACTTCGCGCACGGCGACGAGCAGCGAAACGAAGTAGAGCGGGGCGCAGGCATAGCCGATGGCAATGCTGAGCCGCGAGATGAGCAGGCTGGCCGCTTGCATCCGATGTCCTTCCACGGCAAAGGGCCGGAGCAGACGCTCCGGCCCGGCTGGCAATCTATCAGTCGTTCAGCAGGCCGATCAGGCGCAGGTAATCCTTTTGCGCCTCATAGACCATCGCCGCATCCTCGGATTGTTCGGCCGCGCGCTCCCAGGCGATGCGGGCGGCATCGCGGAACGCCTGACGATCCTGCGCCGACCAGTCGACGATTTCAAAACCGTCGCGGCTGGCGAGATCGGCCGCGGTCTGGCGGTCTTCGAGATCGGCGGCGCGGCGGATGTCGTCATAAGCCGCGTTGTACCAGACCTCGAGGATGGTGCGGTGCTGTTCGCTCAATCCGTCCCACTTGGCCTTGTTGATCGAGAAGCTGTGCACCGCCTGCGAGTGGATGCCCGGATAAATCGGCGATTTCGCGATCTTGTGCAGGCCCAGCGCCTCGTTGTTGACCAGCGCGCTGGCATCGGCCGCATCGACCAGCCCGGTTTCCAGCGAGGTGTAGACCTCGCTGAACGGCAGGCTCACTGGTGTGGCGCCGACCTCGCCGAATACCTCGGCGGCCAGGCCTTCGGGGGCGCGGATCTTCTTGCCCTTGATGTCGGCCAGGGTGCGGATCGGATCGGTCGCGACAAGCGCTTCCCGGGCGTAGGGCCCGCAGCCGATGACTTGAAGCTTGGCGCCGAAGTGATTGTCGTAGAGCTGTTGCAGAACCTCGCGGCCCTTGTGGTTGCGACAGAAGGTCTGGCCCTGATCGGGACTGTCATAGGCGGCAATCAGATCGCCAAAGAGCGCAAAGGCGGCATCCTGACCGGCAAAGTAATTGGCGGTGGTCATCTGGCCGTCGATGATCCCGGCGGAGACCGCCTTGGGGGTTTCGCGGTGCGGCACGACGGCGCCGGTGGGCAGAAGTTCGACGGTCAACTCGCCGCCACTCATGGCTTCGAGTTTCGGCACCCAGATGTCTTGCAGCCGCGACATGACGAAATCGCCGGCGTTCTGGGCGGTCTGGATGCGCAGTGTGGTCTCGGCCATGGCCGGCCCGGCCAGAGCAAGCGCAACTGCGCCGGCGGCAAACGTTCGAAAATTCATGGGTTTTTCTCCTCCGAAATATCTGGGCTCAGGTATTGCGGTGGCCGGCGTGCGCGTCAAATAATTCGCATCGTAGTGCGAATATCGCACGCCATGCCGTGGAGGCTGTCCTGTTGTCCGAGGCTGGCCGCTATGTTTCGATGACATGATCCGCCGTCCTTATGGCGTGCCGCGCGTGACCGGAACGTGACAAGGCGCCGACGGGGGATTTGAATCTTCAGGTGGCACCCGGCCTTTAACATAATGCGTGTTTTGCGTTTACACGGGCGGCAGCAATCCGGGTTTGCCCTGGCCGCGTCACTGGCGCACCATGGTGCAGATGCGGCGCGTCAGGTTGCGCGCCCGATGACGAGGAGCGCCTCATGCCGGTCACAGCTTTTTTTCGCGGCCTCGCCGTCGGCGCATTGACCCTGGGCTGCGCCGGCGCCGCGCTTGCGCAGGTGCCGCCGGCCGCGAGCGACGGCGGTCCGCGGCGGTTCGAGATCGTCAGCGGCCCGGTGACAGCCCGGGCTGGGCCTTCGGAAACGGCGGAACCGGTCGGCGTGGTGCAGGGCGGCGCGATATTGGCCAACCTCGGATGCACGCTGGCGGACGGTGCGCCCTGGTGCGAGGTGCGGAAGTTTCGCGGCGGGGCCCGCGTCTTTGTGCCCGGTCGCCACCTGGCACCGGCGGCGGGGCCGGACGGAGCCGTGCCAATGGGCCTCGACAGCTCGCCTCACCGGGCCCGCGCCGGCGATTTCGACGCCAGCGGCGAGATCGCTTGCGCCCAGGAACGCGGTCAGGCGCTGGGACTGTGCCGCGCCGAGGTGGCGCGGGGCACCGGCGGCGACGCGACCGTCGTGGCCACCTTCGCCAACGGCTTCGCGCGGCATCTGTATTTCCTGCACGGAGAGTTCGTGGCCGCCAATGCCACGATGTCGGGGGTTGGCACCGACACCGACTGGCGGCTCGACGGCGGGCAGCATCACCTGCGCGTCGATGACCAGCGCTTTGTTCTGTCCGGGGAATTCGTGTTCGGCAATTGATCGCGGATCGGCTGCGCCAGCCGAAGTTGGCGCAGCCTCGAAGTCATGCCTCAGGGTGTGAGCTTGTGAATCACACCCTCATCGACGGCGGCATAGAGGCTGCCGTCCGGCCCGGTCACCAGAGAGCGGAAGCGCCCGGGCTCCATGCCGTCCGGCAGGGTCATTTCGGTGACATCGACCACTTCGGTGCCGTCCTCGGTCAGCTCGATCACGTCGATCCGCTGGCCGATCGGCGTGCCACCGAAGCCGATGCCCATGATGCCCACGACCAGCGCGCCATTCCAGTCGCCCCAGGCCTCGCCCGTGAGGAAGGCCGCCGAAGAGGTGCCCTGCGACCAGCCGTTGTTGTTCCAGATCGGCGGCATCGCGTCGGGATAGGTCTCGAAGTCGGTCATCGGCATGTAGGCGGCCCGCTCGAAACGGTTCATGCCTTCGGCCTGATTGGGGCTGTAGCCGCAATAATCGTCGGGGCAATCGTCGCGTCCGGCCATGTTCGGTCGCGGATCCCAGCCGGCGTTGCCGCCGTTTTCCAGCACCGTGATCTCGTCGGAATGCCAGGGTCCGTGCTCGGCGGTGATCGGTGTGCCGGTGGCGTTGAAGGCGATGCCCTGAACGTTGCGGTGGCCATAGGTATAGGTCCGCTTGTCAAAGCCCTCGGGCGGCGCGTTTTCCGGGGCGGCATTGCCGTCGGTGTCGATGCGGATCACCTTCGAGCCCATCATCGTCGGGCTTTGCGGGATCTCGCTGTTGTGGTTGTCGCCGGTGGTCAGATACAGGTAACCATCGACCGGGTTGAACCGGACGCGCCCGCCGTTGTGCGCGCCGGGCCCGCCGAACGGGTGATCCGAGGCGGCCATCTTGTAAGGCACGTCATCGACGATGTCGGTGCGTTCGGACACGCCGCTGAAATCCTCGTTGACGACAAAACGCATCAGCCGGTTGGTGTGCGGATCGGACATGTTCGACGTGGCATAGACATAGATCCGGCGGTTTTCGTCAAAGTTCGGATCGAAGGCGACCCCCATCATGCCGGCCTGTCCTTCGCAAAACAGGTCCTCTTCGGCCGAGTTGTAGCCTTCGACACCGCCCATACCGAGCAGCGCATTGACGCTGCCATCGGGCATGCGCACCGACAGCCCCTTGCATTTCTCGGTGAACAGCATGGTGCCATCGCCCAGGAACGCCATGTCCCACGGGTTTTCCAGGCCCTCGATCACCACGGAATGCGTGAGGCTCGAGGTGTTCTGCGCCAGGGCCGGCGTCGCCCCCACGGCGGCGCCCACCGCCACTGCCAGTGCAAATGATTGGTGTAGACTAAGCATTAAACTTCCTCCCTTGTGATATATGACCGCTCGATCGGAAATGTGCGTGCTGAACGTCCTGTCTGATTGTTATCTCCGGTTCGGGTCACTCCTCCCGTGCCGGTCCGCCTTGTGCCGGCGTTATTCGAGCGAGGTGATAAAGGCGACGACGTCGCCAATGTCCTCGTCCGACAGCTTGCGGGCGCGGGGCGCCATCAGCATCGTGTTCGGCCCGATCTTTTCGCCGGACCGGTATCTTTCGAGCATGGTGACGAGGTATTCGGCGGACTGGCCGACAAGCTTGGGATAGCTCGACACGCCCTTGGCGGTCGGGCCATGACAGGCGCGGCATTCCTTCATGTAGAGCTCTTCACCCGCTGCCGGATCGAAGTCGGCCTGATCTGCCGCCGCTTCGCTGGTGGCGCCTTCTGCCTCGGTATCTTCGGCGCTCGACCCCGCCATCGCCTGCGTCGACGCAAGCGTCAGTGTCAGACAGAATAAAAAAATCGAAGATTTGCTCACGTCTTCACCCCCTCCCCGGGTTATACGGTTGCCGGTCTGCTGCGACCGCCATCGATTGACAGAAAGACATGGATCCCCCGTTCCACAAATCAAACCCTAGAGCGGCATTTTCGACGGCGCAAAGGAATTCCATCTATAGGTGTGTTTGCAATCACGTCATGCGGTGCGGCGCGAAAAGCTGCCGTCCTGGCCGGCGTCGCGCCGACATGTCGATGCAGTCATCTTTCGACGCTTTTGACTTGTGTGGCGCTCTGGGACGTATCATCGTTCGGCGAAGGCGCGCCCCGAGCCGGCGGCTTTTCTGCCGGCGGGCCTATGTGCAGGGCGAAAAAAGCGCTAAAGCTTAAGCCGTTACAAAAAGAATTGTCCTGGGAGGGATTACGATGAAACTCAAATCGATCATTCTGGCCGCCACGATGGCGACGGCGGCCACGGGCGTCACGGCCGAAGGCGTCAAGGTGGGCATGATCACCACGCTGTCCGGCGGCGGCGCCGGACTCGGCATCGATGTGCGCGACGGCTTCATGCTTGCGGTGGCGCAGTCGGGCCGCGACGATATCGAAGTTGTGATCGAGGACGACCAGCGCAAGCCGGATGTGGCGGTGCAGCTCTCGGACAAGATGATCCAGTCCGAGAAGGTCGATATCCTGACCGGGATCATCTGGTCGAACCTCGCCATGGCAGTGGTGCCGGGCGCGGTGGCGCAGGGCAAGATCTACCTCTCGCCCAATGCCGGGCCGTCGGCGCTGGCCGGGCAGGCCTGTCACCAGAATTATTTCAACGTCGCCTGGCAGAACGACAACCTGCACGAGGCTGCCGGCGCCTATGCCAATGACGCCGGCCATACCAACAGCTTTATCCTCGCGCCGAACTATCCGGCCGGCAAGGACGCGCTAACCGGCTTCAAACGCTTTTTCGAAGGGGATTTGGCGGGCGAGATCTATACCAAGCTGGGCCAGACCGATTACGCCGCCGAGATCGCGCAGATCCGCGCCAGCGGGGCGGACTCGGTGTTCTTTTTCCTGCCCGGCGGCATGGGGATTTCCTTTCTCAAGCAATATGCCGACAGCGGTGTCGATCTGCCCGTGGTCGGCCCGGCCTTCAGCTTTGATCAGGGCATCCTGCAAGCGGTGGGCGATGCGGCGCTTGGCGTGAAGAACACCAGCCAGTGGAGCAAGGACATCGACAACGCGACCAACAAGGCCTTTGTCGAAAGCTTTCAGGACGAATACGGCCGCCTGCCCTCGCTTTACGCCAGCCAGGGGTTCGACACTGCCAACCTGATGATCTCGGCGATGGAAAAAGCCGATATTTCGGATCAGGAGGCGTTCCGCGCGGCACTGAAAGAGGCCGATTTCTCCAGCACGCGGGGGGATTTTGCCTTTGCCGCCAACAACCATCCGGTGCAGGACATCTATGTGCGCGAAGTGATCAAGGAAGGTGACGTCTACACCAACAAGATCATCGGGGTCGCGCTGGAAGACCGGTCCAACGCCTTCCTCGACGCCTGCAAGATGTAACCCGCCTGCCCCGGCCCCTTTGCGGGCCGGGGCGGTGCAGCGCAACGCTGATGTCGCTTATCCTTCTTGTCGAGCAGACCCTGAACGGGCTGCAATTCGGGGTCATGCTGTTTCTCATGGCGGCCGGGCTGACGCTGGTCTTTGGCGTCATGGGGCTGATCAATCTCGCGCATGGCTCGCTCTACATGATCGGCGCCTTCGCGGCGGCGGCCATGGCGCAGGCCTCGGGCTCTTTCCTTCTGGCGCTGGCGGCGAGCCTGGTCTGCGCCGCCTTTGCCGGGGTGCTGATCGAGGTTCTGGTGATCCGCAGGCTCTATGACCGCGACCACCTCGATCAGGTTCTGGCGACCTTTGCCTTGATCCTGATCTTTTCCGAGGGCACGCGCTGGCTCTTCGGCTCTTTCCCGCTGTTTCTCGACAAGCCTGAGTGGCTGTCGGGCACGGTGATTTTGCCCTTTGGCATCGAATATTCGCTCTATCGGCTAGCCATCATCCTGGTCGGGCTGGCGGTGGCGGCGGGGCTGTTCTGGATGATCGCGCGGACCCGCGTCGGTATCCGCATCCGCGCCGGTGAAAACGACCGCGAGATGATTGCGGCGCTCGGGGTCAATATCTCGCGGCTCTACACCTTCGTCTTCGCGCTCGGGGCGGCGCTGGCCGGATTTGCCGGCGCGCTGGTGGGCACCATCCAGTCGGTGCAGGTGGGCATGGGCGAGCCGGTGCTGATCCTGGCCTTCGTGGTTATCGTGATCGGCGGCATCGGCTCGATCAAGGGTGCCTTCATCGGCGCGCTTCTGGTCGGGCTGACCGAGACGCTGGGCCGGTTTCTGTTGCCCGAGGCCTTTGCGCTGGTGTTCGACCCTGCGACGGCGCGGTCGGTCGGCGCCTCGCTGGCTTCGATGTCGATCTACATCCTGATGGCCGGGGTGCTGATCTTTCGGCCCAAGGGCCTGTTCGGGAGCGCCTGATATGAAACGCGAAATGGTGTTCAACCTGGCGCTCCTGGCGCTGATCCTCGGGGTGGCACTCTGGGCGCAGGCCAGCGACGAACCCTTCCTGATCACGCTCACCACCCGCGCGGTGATCTTTGCCATTGCCGGTGTCGGGCTGAATTTTGCGCTGGGCTTTGGCGGGCTGGTGAGCTTTGGCCATGCGGCGTTTTTTGGGCTGGGCGGCTATGTCATGGGGGTGCTGGCCTATCACGCCCAGACCTACACGCCGCTGTTCGAGGCGCCGCTGCTGATCCAGGGCACCAAGTCGATGCCGGTGATCTGGCTGGTCAGCATCCTCCTGTCCTCGCTCCTGGCCCTGGCGATCGGCGCGCTCAGCCTGCGCACCAGCGGCGTCTATTTCATCATGATCACCCTGGCCTTTGCCCAGATGCTCTATTACTTCGCCATCTCCTGGGCGGCCTATGGCGGCGAGGACGGGCTCTCGATCTATGTGCGCAACGGTTTCCCGGGCCTCAACACGATGGACCCGCTGCAATTCTTTGCCCTGTGTTTTGCTCTTCTGCTGATCGTGTTGCTGCTGGTCAGCCTTGCGGCGCGCTCGGCCTTCGGGCTGGCGCTTGGCGCGGCACGGCAGAACGAGGCGCGGGTGCAGGCGGTGGGCCAGACGCCTTACCGGCTCTATCTCGTGGCCTTCGTGATCTCGGGCGCGATCACCGGGCTGGCCGGGGCGCTCTTTGCCGATCTCAATCGCTTCGTCAGCCCGGTGATGTTTTCCTGGCAGACCTCGGGCGAGATCATGGTCTTTGTCATCCTTGGCGGCGTCGGACGGATCTTTGGCCCGGTTGCCGGCGCGGTTCTGTTCATCCTGCTCGAACATCTGCTGGGCGGGCTGAGCGCCTATTGGCACATCTACCTGGGTGCCATCCTGCTGGGGGTGGTGCTGTTTGCGCGCGGCGGGCTTTACGGGCTGATCGCGGGGCGCGAGGTGGCCCATGACTGAGCCGATCCTCGACATTCGCGGCGTCACCAAGCGGTTTGGTGCGCTGGCCGCAAGCGACGACATCTCGCTCGACCTGCGGCCAGGGGAAATCCACGCGCTGATCGGGCCGAACGGTGCCGGCAAATCGACGCTGATCCAGCAGATCGCAGGCGGGCTGGCGCCCGACAGCGGCCGGGTACTGTTCGACGGCCGGGATGTCACCGCGCTCTCGACCGCCGCCCGGGCGCAGCTCGGCATGGGGCGCACCTTTCAGATCTCGGCCCTGGCGATGGACTACACCGTTCTGCAAAACGCGGTACTCGGCGCGCTTGGCGCGCGCGGCGGCGTGTTTCGCTTCTTTCGTCCGGTGATGCGGGATGCAGCGCTGTTGGCCCGCGCCCGCGCCGCGCTTGACGAGGTTGGCTTGGCCGAGTTCGAAGCCATGCGCACCTCCGAGCTGTCGCATGGCCAGCGCCGCCAGCTCGAGGTGGCGGTGGCGCTGACCCTCGCGCCGCGCATTTTTCTGATGGACGAACCGATGGCGGGGCTCGGCAGCGAGGGATCGCAGCGTCTGACCGGCATTCTCGACCGGCTGCGTCGCCGCGCGCCGATCCTGCTGGTCGAACATGACATGGATGCGGTCTTTGCCCTGGCCGACCGGATCAGCGTGCTGGTCTATGGCCAGATCATCGCCACCGGCAGCGTCGCCGAGATTCGCAGCGACGCCGAGGTGCGCCGCGCCTATCTGGGCGAGGAGGACGAGGCATGAGCCTGTTGCAGCTGTCGCGGATCTCGGCTTTCTACGGCGCCAGCCAGGCGCTGTTCGATATGAACCTGTCGCTGGAAGAAGGCCAGGTGCTGGCGCTGATGGGGCGCAATGGCATGGGCAAGTCGACCACGGTCAAGGTGATCTGCCGCCTGTTGCGCGCCCGCGACGGCGAAGCGCGGTTTGCCGGGCAGGATATCGGCGGGCTGCCGCCGCATCGGGTGGCGCAACTGGGCATCGGGCTGGTGCCGGAGGGGCGGCGCTGTTTCGCCACGCTCACGGTTGCGGAAAACCTGCTGGCCGCCGCGCGGCCCGGCGCCTGGGATTTCGCCGCCGTCGCCGCGCTGTTCCCGCGGCTGGCCGAGCGCCGCGATCAGACCGCGGCCTCGCTCTCGGGCGGCGAGCAGCAGATGCTGGCGATCGGCCGCGCGCTGATGACCAACCCGCGCCTGCTGATCCTCGACGAGGCGACCGAGGGGCTGGCCCCGGTGGTGCGGCAGGAGATCTGGGCCGCCATCGCCCGGCTCAAGGCGGAGACCGGGCTGGCGATCCTGCTGATCGACAAATCGATCCGCGAGCTGGGCGGCGTGGCCGATGCGGCGGTGATCGTGGAAAAGGGGCGCAGCGTCTGGCAGGGCGACTTTGCCGATCTCGATGCGCAGACGACCGAACGCTATCTCGGGGTGTGACGGCCGCAGGCATGAGATATCCGATTGGAAAACCGCGTGCGAAATGCCACTGATAGCGCAATCATCTGCGCCCGCACGCCATTCCCGGCCGGGCAGTCGCCAACCCGGAGCGTTCTCATGCCTGACATCCCCCCGCATCCGTCCACCCCGCGCGACGGCTGGACGCCGCTGAAAACCGCGCATTGCAGCGCGGCGGTCAGCCCGCTGGGCGCCATCCTTCACGATCTGACGTTCACCCTGCCCGACGGCCGCAAGTTCGCGCCGCTGGCCGAGGCGGAATGGAGCGGGCGGGCCCGGCCCGAGGACAGCCCCGACCTGTCGCCGCACCTGGCCGAGCTGGGCGGCGAATGGCCGTGTGTGCCCTTTGGCACCTCGCCCGCCGATCCGCAGCACCACGGATTTTGCAGCAATGCGGTCTGGCGGTTGGACGCGGCCGACGGCGGCAGCGCGCGGCTGTCGATCGATTATCCGGCGGGGCATGATATCGCGCAGGTGGCGCGCAGCGTCCGGCTGAGCCCGGACAGCCCCAGCGTGACCTTCGGGCTGGAGATCACCGCCGCGAGCGACTGTTGCCTGCCGCTGGGCCTGCACCCGATCTTTCGCCTGCCTGAAGGCGGCGCCGGCGTGACGCTGGACTGGACCGGCGGGCAGCAGGCGACCACCCTGCCAAAGGCGCTGGCGCCGCCGACGCTGACTCCCGTGCCCGGCGCGCAGGTCACGAAGGGCGGCCCGGTCGCCTGTCTCGACGGGACGGAATTTCGCTTTCCGGCGGAGTTTCCCCGGCAGCGCGAGGCGCTGGTGCAGATCTGGGACTGCGAGGGCGAGGTCGCCCTGCGCTATGCCGGGGAAGCGGCGGGTGTCAGATTGACCTGGGCGGCCGAGGATCTGCCGCATTGCCTGCTCTGGCTGGCCAATCCCGGGGGCGAGATCCCGGGGCTGGGTCAATTCACCGGGCTGGGGGTCGAGCCGGTCTCGAGCCTGTTCGACCGGGGCATCGCACCGTTCGACGACAGTGTTGCGGACCGGGCGGCGGGTGTTGCGCTGCGGGCGGGCAAGATCTGGCGCACGCGGTATGAAATCAGCGCCTTCCCCCTGAGCCCATCGGTCTGACTATCGCGCGGATCGGCGGCGGGAGCCTCTGGTTGCCCGCCGCAAAACCGTCTACACCGGCCCGGACCACCGGAGAGCCGTCACATGCAAAAGATCACACTGCCCGAACGGCCGCATTGGCGGGCGCATGCCGAAGAGGTCGGCTTCAGCTTTGCCGACATGCACGGCGAGCCCTATTGGGACGAAACCTCGGCCTATGCATTTTCGCTCGAACAGATCGAGACCGATCTCGAAGATCCGGCCACCGAACTGCATGCCATGTGCCGCGAGGCCGTGGCGGAGATCATCGGCAGCGAGGCGCTGATGGAGCGGCTGGCGATCCCCGAGGCGCATCGCGATCTGGTGGCCGAGAGCTGGCGCAACGGCGACCCCGAGATCTATGGCCGGTTCGATTTCGCCTATGACGGCACCGGGCCGGCCAAGCTCTTGGAATACAACGCCGATACGCCGACCTCGCTGTATGAGAGCGCGGCCTTTCAGTGGCAATGGCTCGAAGATCAGCTCGCGGCCGGTGTGCTGGCCGAGGGCAGCGACCAGTTCAATGGCATCCACGAGGCGCTTGTCGCGCGGTTTGCCGAGGTCTTCGCGCCGGACAGCGATCTGCATTTTACCGCCGTCGCCGGCAACCCGGAAGATTACGGCACGGTCGAGGCCATGGGCTGGGCCGCGCGGGAGGCCGGGATGGGGGCGCATTATTGTGATCTCGACAAGATCGCGCTGAGCGACGACGGCCAGTTTCTCGACGATCAGAACCGGCGGATCGCGGTACTGTTCAAGCTCTACCCCTGGGAAGACCTGCTGCGCGACGATTATGCCAAGCAGATCGCCGGCTCGGGCTGCCTGTTTCTGGAGCCCGCCTGGAAGGCGCTGTTGTCGAACAAGGGGCTGCTGCCGGTGCTCTGGCAGATGTTCGAAGGTCATCCGAACCTGTTGCCGGCGTTTTTCGAGACCGATGTCGCCGGGGCCCTGGCCGGGCGTGGCGCCGCGCCCGCCGATGTCGCCGAAGCCTTTGGCCGGGCCGAGGCACAGCTGGCGGCGGGGCATGTAAGCAAGCCGATCCTGTCGCGCGAAGGCGCCTCAGTGGCGATCGTCGAGGCCGGCGCCGTCACCGAACAGTCGCAGAACACCGACTATGCCGAACACCCCCGTATCCTTCAGGCCTATGCGCCGCTGCCGGAGTTCGATGGCTTCCGCCCGGTGATCGGCGCCTGGATCATAGGCCAGAGCTGCGCCGGCATCGGGCTGCGCGAGGACCGTTCGCGCATCACCCAGGATTTGTCGCGGTTCAAACCGCATTATATCAAGGCCTGAACCACCAACCGCCTCCTGGCAGAAAGCTGATTGTCATGACCAAACGTTCGAAACGGGTTGCCATCGCGATTGTCGGCGCGGCCGCCTTTACCCTGGCCGGCTGCGAAGAGGAAAAGGTCGATGCCGCCGCCTTTCCCGATCTGCAAAGCTGTCGCGACGCGGCCGGGCTGAACAGCGCGTTCACCGCGCAGCAGTGCGAAACCGCCTTTGCCGAGGCCGAGGCCCTGCACGTGGAGGCCGCGCCGCGTTACGACAGTCTTGCGGTCTGCGAAGAGCAGCATGGCGAGGGCGCCTGCGGCTCCGAGGCCGCGGCGGCCCAGGGCGGATCCGGCAGCATCTTCATGCCGTTGCTGGCGGGCTATCTGATCGGCAACATGCTGGGCGGCCGCTCCGGCATGGCGGCGTCGCAGCCGCTTTACAAGACCTCCGATGGCCGCTTTACCAATGCCGCCCGGTCGAGCACCTTTTCCACCAACAAGGGCGCGGCGAAGCTGAACACATCGCAGTTCACCCGCCCGGCCTCGACCGTCGGCAAGACGCCGATGACCCGCGCCACCGCCGCCTCCCGCGGCGGCTTCGGCAAGGCGGGCGCCGGTCGCACCGGCTTTGGCGGCTGACACAGAAGGCTTGGCAAACGGCGCCGCAGCCCGTATCCATGAAAATGTGTTTTCATGGAGGCCGCGATGCCCGACCAGTCCTTTCTTGCCCGTGTGCGCCGCAAACTTCCCGAGTTGCACCCGGCGGAGCGTCGGCTGGGCGAGCTGGTCTGCGATTTCCCCGGTGAACTGGCCAGCTACTCGGCCTCGGAGTTGGCGGCGCTGGCCGGGGTGTCGAACGCGACGGTGACGCGCTTTGTCCGGCGGCTGGGCTACAAATCCTACGAAGATGCCCGGCGCGACGCCCGCGACGAGGCCAGCAGCGGATCGCGGCTTTATCTGCAACATGCCGGTCAGGCCGATATGGCCGATCCCGAGAGCTATCTGGACAGCGATATCCGCAATCTGCGCGACACCATCGGCGATGTCTCGCGCGATGATATCGATCGGCTGGCCGAGGCGCTGCTGGCTGCGCGCAAGGTCTGGTGTGTGGGCTATCGCGCCTCGAATTCTCTGGCGACATACCTGCAATGGCAGTTGCTTCAGGCGATTGACGATGCGGTTCCGGTGCCCGGCGGTGGCCAGACCATGGGCGAACATGTGGCGCGGATGACCGAGCGCGATGTGGTGGTCCTGTTCGGGCTGCGCCGCCGGATCGCCGGTTTCGACGAACTGCTGGCGGCGATTGCCGCGACCGGGGCCGAGATCGCGCTGATCACCGACGAAGGGGTGGCGGCCAACCGCGGCGCAGGCTGGCATTTCCGCTGCGCAACCCGGTCGTCGGGGCCGCTGTTCAGCCATGTGAGCGTCATGGCGCTGATCAATCTGATCACCAACAGGACCATCGAGCTGGCGGCTGATTCGGGCCGCCAAAGGTTGCAATCGATCGAAAACTACAACGACCTGTTGCGCGAACTCTGAGCCCGAGGGCGGTTTTTCCGCCTGGGCCCGGGCCCGGGAAATTGCCCGAATTCCGCGCGTTGCGGCCCCGAATGAAGAAAATAACGTTTCTTTCGCGAAAAGTTCTTTGTGAAATGATGAAAATGAGTTTTCATGACAGTGTAACGACACCGCGACTCATGCCCACGTGAAAGGACATTGCCATGCGTTCACTCTTTGCCACCACCGCCCTGATCTGTCTCGCCCAGGCCGCCGCAGCCGAGCCCGTCTCGCTGCGCGTTCTGGGCCAGCCGGTCGGATCCGGCCTGATCCAGCAACAGAAGGAACAGCCCTTCTTCGAGAATTTCGCCGAAACCTCGGGCATCGATGCCACGGTGGAATATCTGCCGGTC
Source organism: Marinovum algicola (assembly GCF_900109145.1). GTDB lineage: Bacteria > Pseudomonadota > Alphaproteobacteria > Rhodobacterales > Rhodobacteraceae > Marinovum > Marinovum algicola. The sequence goes on along the minus strand of NZ_FNYY01000015.1, from coordinate 69,064 downwards.
GATGTCGCCGGCATTCCCGACAATGACGGCATGCGGGTGATCCGCACCGGTCTGTTCGACATCGTTTCCTTCCGTGGCCCGCAGGTCAGCCGCGACGAACCCACCATGCTGGGCCTCGATCTCGTTGGCCAGAACCCGGATTACGCCAGCGGCAAGGCGCATACCGAGGCCTTCCTGCCGGTGGTGGACGCCGCGGTTCAGCAGCGCTTCAATTCCAAGCTGCTGGGTGTCTGGCCGGCCGGCCCGCAGGTGATCTTCTGCAAGCCGGAAATCGGCGGCCTTGCCGATCTCGAAGGTCTGAAGGTGCGGGTCGGCGATCAATCCGCCGCCGCCTTTGTCGGCCAGTTCGGCGCCACCGGCATCCCGCTGCCCTTTGGCGAGGTCCAGCAGTCGCTGGCGCGCGGGGTTGTCGATTGCGCGATCACCGGGCCGTCTTCGGCCAATTCCGCCGGCTGGCCCGAGGTCACCACCACCGTGCTGCCGATCGCGCTGCAACTGGCGGTGAACGGATATGCCATCAACCTCGACAGCTGGAACGCGCTGGACGGCGAACAGCAGGACAAGCTGCAAGGCGCCATCGACACGCTGGTAAGCGACGTCTGGGCCTATTCCGAAGAGCTTTATGTCGATGCGATGAACTGCAACACCGGGCAGGCCCCCTGCGAACATGGCACCGAGTATTCGCTGAAAAGCGTGCCGGTGTCCGACGCCGATCTCAAGGCCGTCTCGGATGCGCTGGTCGGCTCGTCGCTGCCGGCCTGGACCAAGCAATGCAATGCCGTGAACGAAAGCTGCGAGGCTGACTGGATGGCTTCGGTCGGCGCCAAGCTGGGCCTGTAAGGCAACGTCAGAGGGAGGGATTTACCGATGAAGACCTATTCGCGAATATGTGCGATTGTCTTCGGTCTGATGATGACGGCGCTCTGCGTCGTCATCGCGGCCGAGACCATATTGCGCAAACTTCTCAATCATTCGCTGGCCGGGGTGGACGAGCTTTCGGGCTATGCCATCGCCATCGGGGCTCCCCTCTGCTTTGCCGTCACGGCGGTCGAGCGCAGCCATATCCGGATCAACCTGCTGCACATGCGGATGCCGGAACGGGCGCAGGCGGTTCTGAACCTTCTGTCGGCGGTGTCGCTTGCGGCGCTGGCGATCTTTCTGGCGGTCTTTACCGTCCGCACGGTGCAGGAGACCCAGATGTTCGGCTCGGTGGCGCAGACGCCCTGGATGACGCCGCTGATCTGGCCGCAGATGTTCTGGATGATCGGCATGGGGGTCTTCACTCTCGCGACCATCCTGCTGGCCCTGCGCGCCCTGGCGCTGGCCGGGCGCGGCAATGGCGCGGCGCTGACCCGCGATTTCGCGCCGGAAACCGTCGAGGACGAACTGGAAGCCGAACTTTCCGATCTGGAGGCACGGGCATGAGCATTACCGTCATTTTCACCGGCTTCATGGTCATGTTGCTGTTGATGTTCCTGTCGATGCCGGTGGCGGTCTCGATCCTGACCGTGGGCGGCGTCGGCGGCTATATGGCCTATGGCATGCCGCTGGTCGAAACCATGGGCGGCGTCGTCTGGGGCACGCTCAACAACCCGGTGATGACCGCGATCCCGCTGTTCATGCTGTTGGGCGAGCTGTTGCTGCGCGGGGGCATCGCCGACCGCATGTTCGAGACGCTGGCGGTCTGGCTCGGGCGCCTGCCCGGCGGTCTGCTGCACACCAATATCGGCACCTGCGCGCTGTTTTCGGCGACCTCGGGCTCTTCGGTCGCCACCGCCGCGACGGTCGGCACCATCGCCCTGCCGGCGCTTGGCGAACGCGATTATCCGGTACGCCCGGCGCTTGGCACATTGGCCGCCGGCGGCACGCTCGGCATTCTGATCCCGCCGTCGGTCAACCTGCTGGTCTATGGCTCGCTGGCCAATGTCTCGGTCGGGCAGCTTTTCATTGCCGGCATCCTGCCCGGCGTGCTGCTGACCCTGCTGTTCTCGGCCTATGTCGCCTTCAGCTATCCGGATGCGGGCCGCAATTCCGCCGCGCCGGAGGTCTCGAAGGAGGAGAAACGCCGCCTCCTGCGCCATCTCGTGCCGCCGGCGGTGATCTTCGGCATCGTCATGGGCTCGATCTACGGCGGGCTTGCGACACCCACCGAAAGCGCCGCGCTCGGCGTGATCGCGGCCTTCTACTTCGTCTGGAAAGGCGGCCGGCTGAGCTGGGATCTCTTGGAGAATTGTTTCATCCAGTCGGCCCGCACCTCGGGCATGGTGATCCTGGTGATTGTCTGCGCGCTGCTGCTGAACGTGACCCTGTCGATGACCGGCGGCACCCAGGCGGTGACCCGCTGGGTGACCGGGCTGGGCCTGTCGCAGACCACGCTTCTGCTGCTCTTGGTGGTATTCTACGTCATCCTCGGCATGTTCATGGACGCCATGTCGATGCTGGTGCTGACCGTGCCGATCGCGGTGCCGATGGTTACCGCTCTCGGGGTCGATCCGGTGTGGTTCGGGGTCTTCGTGGTGGTGATGTGCGAGATCGGTCTGATCACGCCCCCTGTCGGCATGAACCTCTTTGTGGTCCAGGGCGTGCGCAAGGGCGGCGGCGATTTCAACGACGTGATCCGCGGCGCGACGCCCTTCGTGATCATCATGATCGTCTTTGCCGCGCTGCTGGTGGCGGTGCCGCAGATCGCGCTCTTCCTGCCCGATATGGCTGCGGGGCGCTGAGATGGACACCGCAGTTTCACCCCGCGCCACAGAGCAGACCGCTCTGCGCCGCATCCTCGTCGTCAACCCCAACGGCAATCCCGAGGTCACGCGCCTTGTCTCCGATGCCGCCACCGGGGTGCTCGACCGGGCCACATCGGCCCGGGTCTTGCACCCCGAAGGCAGCCCGCGCTCGATCGAGACCCGGGCCGACCGGGCGGTGGCCGAACCCCTGGCCATCGACCTCTTGTCGCGGCATCCCGGCTATGACGCCTATGTCATGGCCTGTTTCGACGATATCGCGGTCAGCGGCGGGCGGCGGTTTCTGGAGGCGCCGATCGTCTGCGCGGCCGAGGCGGCAATTTCCGTGGCCCGGCTGTTCGCGCCGCGCATCGCCATCGTCACCACGGTCGACACCATGGTGCCGGGGATCCGCGCGCTGGTGGCGGCCCTGGGCGCCGGCGATATCTGCACGGTGCGCGCCGCCGGGATCGGCGTCGCCTCGGCGGCGGCGGGCGGGGCGGAGATTTCCCGCAAGCTCGACGCGACGATCCAGGACGCCCGCAACTTCGACGGCGCCGGGGCAATCATCCTCGGCTCCGGCGGGCTGACCGGCCGCGCCAGAGCCCTGTCTGCCCGGCATGGCATCCCGGTGATCGACAGTATCGAGGCAGCCCTGACCATGGCCGAGGTGGCGGCGCGGCTGAGGACCGGCCAATAGGCCGCGCCTTGCCACAGGGCTTGAAGCGGATGCCGGCGCGGTATACATTAGCGGTATATTTGCGGAGCCCTATTCATGACCCCTGCCCCCCGACGCAAGACCTCTCTCACGCTTGATGCCGCGGCGCTGGCCGATGCCCGAGAGCTTGGCATCAATGTCTCGGCGGTGGCCGATCAGGCGCTGCGCCATGCCGTGGCCGAGGCCCGGCACCGGCACTGGCTGAAGGACAATGCCGAGGCCTTTGCGGCACAGGCGGATTGGCACGAACGCCATGGCCATCCGCTGGCCGAGATCATCGCTGCGCCCGGCGGGGCGACATGGAGCCGCTGAGCCGCTTCGACATCGCAGAATACAGCGGCGTTCTGATGGTGGTGGTGGAAAGCGATCTTCTGCCGCCCGATCCTGCCGTCGTGGTGATCCCGCTGCTGCCCGAGTACCCTGCGGTCCGGCATCTCAATCCCGAGATCCGATTTGACGGTCGCGCGCTTGTGCTGGCCACTCGGCTGATTGCTGCGGTGCGCCGCGCCGATCTGCGCCGCCGGGGGCAGGTCGCCGATCAGGGCGATGCCATCACGCGGGCCATCGATGTGCTGATGAGCGGCGTGTAACCGGGCTCAGGCTTCGGATCGCGCCGGCCCGGCCATCATCGGCGGCAACATGACCCGCAGCGGCGTGCCGTTTTCCGGCATCGGCACCGCACCTTGGCTGTGCACCGACAGAAAGACCTGCAAGGCGTGGCGGATGTCGTCGGTCAGCTCGTGATAAAGCACCGCATCCAGCGCCTCATCCGCCAGAAGCGCGCGGTTTTCCGGGTCGAGATCATGGCCGATCATCGCCGGTCGCGGCAGCCCGTGCCGGGCAAAGGCCTGCACCAGCGCCCGATTGCTGCCGCCGATCGAATAAAGCCCGGCGGGCGGGCTCTGGTGTGAGCGCTCGGCGACCTGCGTGGCGAAATCCGCCCCCGCCTTGCCCTGCACCAGCAGGGTGATCGCCGCATCGGGCCGGTCGCGGGCCATGGCGGCACGGAAGCCCTCGGCGCGCTCGGCCTCGCCGCGAAAGGCATCGTTGCGCTGGGTGACCAGGATATGCGGCGCCGTCTGCCCGGCGATCAGCCGGCACATCAGCCAGGCCGCGGTTTCGCCGGTCAGCCGGTTGTCGAGCCCGGCATAGCCGGCGCGCGCGGAGCCGGGCATGTCGGTGGCGAGGGTCACCACCGGCACTGCGCTTGCGGCCAGCCGCGCCACCGCCGCGCGGATCGGCGCGGTATCCGGGGCCATGAGGATGACGCCATCGCTTTTCAGCCGGCCTGCCCGCTCCAGCCCGGCGACAAGCGCCTCGGTCGGGAATCGCGCGCGCAGATCGCTGCGGGCGCGAAAGATCGCGGTCTGGATCAGGGGAAGCTCCTGGCGCAGCGCGCTCTGCAATGCGTCGAGAAAGGCCTGCGGCGCCTCGACCAACAGATCGATCATCAGCTTGCGCCCCGACATCGCCAATTGCGCCTCCTGCGCCTCGAGCTCGCGGATGGCGGCATGCACGCGGTTGGCGGTCTGGCGACGCACCCCGGGGCGGCGGTTGATCACCCGGTCGATGGTGGCCGTGCTGAGCCCGGCCTGATGCGCGATTTCCTTGATCGAGAAGCGGTGTGACATGGGCCTGATGTATTTTTGATGGATTTGCCCGGCGACCGGGTGCGACTGGCTGCCTAGTCTCGATGTCGGACGTGCAACCACGGGAGGACAACAGATGCTCGACCAACAGACCGGCCGGCCCACGGTATGGCTTGATGACCGCGATTGCGACCTCGAGGCCTTCAAGCGCCACACGGCGCAGCGGACCCCGGCTGAAGACTACCCCCATGCCACCGAAATCGCGAGCAACATCCCGGTTTATGACGGCGATGCCATGCGGCAGGCGATGGCCGAGCCGGCGCAGGCGCGGCTGGTGATGGCGGAATGGAACCGGGCTTTTCTCTCCGGTCCCGGCATCATCGCCATTCGCAAGGGGTATGCCGACACCGGGCTCGTCGACGCCGTTACCGAAGAGCTGAATGCGATCATCGCCGAGGAAGAGGCCGGAAGTACCGGAAAAGGCGACCATTTCGCCACCGCCGGCGCCAACAGCCGGGTCTGGAACGCGCATGAAAAGCTCTGCATGAAGGCGCCGGCGCTCTTTGCCCGCTACAATGCCAACGAACTGACCCGCGCGGTCAGCGAAAGCTGGCTCGGAACAGGCTATCAGATCACCTTTCAGGCCAACGTCGTCCGCCCCGGCGGCAAGGCGCAGACCGCGCACCGCGACTATCACATGGGGTTTCAGGACGTCGAAACGCTCAAGCGCACTCCGGCCACGCAACATGCGCTGTCGGCGGCGCTGACCTTGCAGGGCGCTGTGGCGCACAGCGACATGCCGATCGAGAGCGGGCCGACCAAGCTTCTGCCCTATTCGCAGAGCTACCTGCCCGGCTATATCGCGGTGCTGTTGCCGCAGTTCCGCGCGTTCTTCGAGGAGGCGCATGTGAAGCTTCCGCTGGCGAAGGGAGACATGCTGTTCTTCAACCCGGCGACCTTCCATGCCGCGGGCGACAACAAGACCGCCGATATCCATCGCTTTGCCAATCTGATGCAGGTCGGCTCGGCCTATGGCCGTTCGATCGAGATCGTCGATCGCAGCCGCATCACCCTGGCGGTCTATGACGACCTCAAGGCCTTGCTTGCCGCCGGCACCTTGACCGCGCGCGAGGCCGACACCGTGGTGGCGGCCACTGCCGAGGGCTATCCCTTTCCGGCCAATCTCGACATCGATTCGCCGCTGTCGGGCATGGCCCCGCCGAGCCAGCAGGACGTACTGCGCCAGGCGCTGGCCGAGGGTTGGGCCGTTGCGCGCCTGCGCCGCGAGATCGCGGACCAGAACGGCCGCAAGCGGTCGCACTGAACCCCGGCGGTAGGGCTGCCTGAGTTCGGTGACACGCGCCTGCTCCTGGGCGCGTGTCACCCCGGTGATTCCGCCTTGAACGCCCGCAGCACCTGACGGGTGGCGGCAACAACCGGGTCGTGGGTGTCTTTCAGGATCTCCACCCGGTCGAACCGGTTCGGGTCTTTCTCGACCGCCGCGCGCAGCGCTGCGCCAAAGGCCATGCGCAGCTCGGTTCCGATGTTGAACTTGCAGATTTGCGAACCCCGCGCCAGCCGCCGGCGCTGCGCGATCGGCACGCCCGAGCCGCCGTGGATCACCAGCGGCACATCGGTCACCGCCTCGATGGCACGGATGCGCGCCTCGTCGAGCCCGGCGCCGGCGTCCTGTTGCAGATGCACATTGCCGACCGAGATCGCCATCGCATCGACGGAGGTCTCGCGGGCGAATTTGGCCGCCTCCGCCGGGTCGGTCCCGGCCGAGGTCTCGCCGCCGTCATAGCCGACAAAGCCGATCTCGCCTTCGCAGGATACGCCCGCCGCATGCGCCATTTCGGCAATGGCCGCGGTTTCGGCGATGTTCTGGGCCAGCGGCTTGCGCGAACCGTCGAACATCACCGAGGTAAAGCCGCAGTCGATCGCCATCCGGCAGTCTTCGGCGGTGTAGCCATGATCGAGATGCGCCACCACCGGCACTGTGGCGGCCTCGGCCAGTTGCCGGAACATCGCGCCCAGCACCGGCAGCGGCGTATGCGCGCGACAGCCCGGCCCGGCTTGCAGGATCACCGGGCATTGCTCGGCCTCGGCGGCGGCGACAAAGGCGCGCATGTCCTCCCAGCCGAGACAGACGAGGCCCGCCACCGCATGGCCCTGCCGGAGCGCCGGTTGCAGTACCTCCGAAAGCGCGACCAGCGTCATTTGAACTTGGCCACCATGTCCATGATGCCCGGAATGGTGTGCAGCTGCTCAGCATGGGTCGGCTGGAAATACTGCTTGAGCGAACGCTGCGAGAGCCCGCCGAGGATGGTGAAATAATACATCTGATACCCCGGCAGCGCGCAGCAGGGATGATATCCATTGTCGATCAGGATCGTCGAGCGGTCCATGATGTGATAGGCGTCGCCCGGCTCGTTGTCGTCGCGTTGCAGCATCTGAAGCCCCGAGCCGTAGTTCGGCTTGAAGCGGAAATTATAGGTTTCGTCATGCCGCGATTCCTCGGGCAGACGGTCGGTGTCATGCTTGTGCGAGGGAAAGCCCGACCAGCCGCCCGCGCCCACGGTAAAGAGTTCCGACACCAGCAGGCGGCCGACCTTGTCATGCTGGTTGGCGCCCAGGATATGCTTGATCTTGCGGTGGGTCTTGGTGTCGTCCGAGCCGTATTGCACAAGGTCGAGATCGGGCACCCGCACGTCGAACGGCTCGAGCACGCGGTCGTATTTGGCGCCGGCGATGAAGGTTTCGGTGGCATCGGAAATGCAGGTCATGCGCACCTTGGCCCCGACCGGCACATAGACGCCTTCGGGATCGCCATCCCAGACGTCTTCGCCGCGATGGCCCAGCTCGGAAAAACCCGCGCCATCGATATCGACGTCCACGGTGCCGGTGGCGGGGACGATACAGGTCTCGTAGCCGGGCACCGAATATTCGAAGGTCTCGCCACGCCTCAGCTTTACGATGTTAAAATAGTTCAGTGGCACGAGGTCGTGATCGACATCGACGATGGGTTTGTTCTGGTTGTCATGCGGCGCGATATGCATGGCGATTCCTTTCAGACGTCAGTGGGGCCATTGCGCTCTGCCAGAAAGGCATCGAGCGCGGCGGTTGTGGGCATGGCGGGGGCGCAGCCGGGCTGGCTGACCACGATTGAGGCGCAGGCCGAGCCGCGCAGCACCGCCTCTTTCAGCGGGCGGTCCTCGGCGATGGCGGCCAGCAGGCCGGCCATGAAGCTGTCGCCGGCGCCATTGGGTTTGACGGCGGTGACCGGATAGATGCCGGTGCGGATTTCCTCGCCACCGGCAAAGGTGATCGCGCCCGCCTGGCCCATCTTGTAGATCACCAGCTTGCCCTTGGCGGCCAGTTCGCGGGCCTTGGCCAGCCCCTTGTCGAGGCCACCGGCCATGAAGCCGAATTCCTCGTCATTGCCGACGATCAGGTCGCTTTCCTCGCCGGCGCGGGTCAGCACCTCCGAGGCGACCTCGGCCGAGGGCCAGCTGTAGGGGCGGTAATCGATGTCGAAGATCACCGGCAGCCCAGCCTTTCGGGCATTTTCGAAGGCGCGGAAGGTCGAGCCGCGCGACGGCTCGGCGGCAAAGACCGTGCCGGCGGTGATCAGCGCGCCGAAACGGCTGTAGTCGACCCGGTCGACGTCCGCTTCCGTCACCTGGAAATCCACCGCGTTGTTGCGATAGATCACCAGTTGGAAATCCTCGATGCAGCTTTCGTAGACGGCCAGAGATATGCGGTATTCGCCACCCAGCACCTTGAGGTATTGCGTATCGACGCCGTAATGCTGCAACCGCTTGGTACAGAACCGCCCGGCCGCATCGTCAGAAACCGAGGTGACCAGCGCCGATTGCATGCCGAGCTTGCACAACCCGGCGCAGATATTGGCCGAAGATCCGCCCAGATCGGCGCGGAAGGTTTCGGCCTCGTCGGCGCGGGTGCCCGGCGGATCGGCGAACATGTCCATGCCCGCCCGGCCGAAGACCGCGAAATTACCCTTGCAGATGCCGTCGATCAGGCCGGTCATCACACCCCCCTCCGCTGGCGTTCGCGGGTGGCTTCCCAATCTTCATGCGCCTGACGCACCTTCGCATCCTCGGAGACATGCGGCGTGCCGACCTCCCACCAGGCATGGCCTTCGGTGGTCCAGCCGTCGTAGGCATCGACATCCATCACGATCACATAGCTCTTGTCGGAGGCCTTGGCGCGCTGGAAGGCCGCGCCAAGCTCGGCCGGATTGGCGACCTTTTCCGCCATCGCCCCCATCGAGGCCGCGTGCGCCACGAAATCCACGCCAAACGGCTCGGGGATTGTCGGGCAATCCGACAGCAGGTTATTGAAGCTTTCGTTGCCGGTGTTGTTCTGCAACTTGTTGATGACGGCGAAACCGCCGTTGTCCAGCAGCAGGACGATCAGTTTCTTGCGGCTGAGCACCGAAGAATAGAGATCGGAATTCAGCATCATGTAAGAGCCGTCGCCGCAAAAGGTGATGGTGTCCTGCTCGGGCGCCTGCTGCATCTGGGCGATGCGCGCCCCCCAGGCGCCGGCGATCTCGTAACCCATGCAGGAAAAGCCGAACTCGACATCCACCGTGCCGGTCTCGAGCGTGCGCCAGTTGGCGGCGACTTCGGCCGGCAGCCCGCCCGCGGCGGCGACCACACGGTCGCGCGGATCGCAAAGCTCGTTCACCACGCCGATCGCCTGGGCATAGGAATTCGGCCGGTTGCCGGGTCTGACGTTCTCGGCGACGTAGTCATCCCATTTGGCACGCTCTTCCCGGGCAAAGCCCTGCCAATCCTCGGGCGTGGTATAGTCCAGCGCGTCGCTCAGCGCGGTCAGCGAAAGTTTCGCATCCCCCACCACCGGCAGCGACATATGTTTGCCGGCGTCGTGGCGCGCGGCGTTGATGGCGACGATTTTCGCCTCCTTGTCGAAAGCGGTCCACGAGCCGGTGGTGAAATCCTGCAACCTGGTGCCGACAGCCAGGATCACATCGGCCCGTTCCGCCACCGCATTGGCGCTTTCCGAGCCGGTCACGCCGATGGGCCCGATGTTGAGCGGATGTGTTGCCAGCATGTTGGCGCGGCCGGCAATGGTTTCGACCACCGGGATCTGATGCGCCTCGGCAAAGCCGGTCAGCTCCTGGACCGCGCGGGAATATTGCACCCCGCCGCCGGCGATGATCATCGGCCGTTCGGCCGCCTTCAGCGCCGCCACCGCATCGGCAATCTCGGCCTGATCCGGTGACTGGCGGCGGATGCGGTGCACCTTCCTGGCAAAGAAGGCTTCCGGATAATCATAGGTCCAGCCCTGCACGTCCTGCGGCAGCCCGAGGAAGGCCGGGCCACAATCGGCCGGGTCGAGCATCGTCGCGATGGCGGCGGGCAGCGATTGGATCACCTGCGCCGGGTGGCTGATTCTGTCCCAGTAGCGGCTGACCGGCTTGAAGGCATCGTTCACGCCGAATGTCGGGTCGTTGTAGTTCTCCATCTGCTGCAACACCGGATCGGGCAGCCGGGTGATGAAGGTATCGCCGCAGAGCATCAGCATCGGCAGGCGGTTGGCATGGGCCAGCCCGGCGGCTGTCAGCAGGTTGGCGGTGCCTGGCCCGGCGGACGCGGTGCAGAACATGAAGCGCTGGCGCAGCCAGGCTTTGGCATAGCCGGCCGCGGCAAAGCCCATGCTGGTCTCGTTCTGACCGCGATAGAGCGGCAGTTCGTCATGCACCCGGTTCAGCGCCTCGCCGAGACAGGTCACATTGCCATGGCCGAAGATGCCGAATCCGCCGCCGCAGAGCCGCTGCTCCCGGCCGTCGATCTCGATATACTGATTGGTCAGCCAGCGAATGATCGCCTGGGCCGTGGTCAGCCGAACGGTGCCGTCTGTCGTTTTCATTTGCGCGAACCCTCCCTGGGAAATTTCGATCTCTGGCGAAATCGGACTTGCGAGATGTCTAGAGTCACGATACCTGTTTTGCAACCGGTTGCAAAACGAAAATGGACAGAGGGAGGAAAAACGATGGCTGAGATCGGCATCGGCATTCTGGGGGGCGGTTACATGGGCAAGGCGCATGCGGTCGCCATGTCTTCTGTCGGGGCGATTTTCGACACCGCGCTCAAGCCGCGTCTGGAAATGGTCTGCGCCACCACCCCGCAAAGCGCGGAACGTTATCGTGCCGCCTATGGTTTCGCGCGCGGCACCGATGACTGGCGCGTGCTGGTCAATGACCCCGCGGTCGAGGCCGTGGTCATCGCCACCCCGCAGGAAACCCACCGCGAAATTGCCGAGGCGGCGTTCAAGCTGGGCAAGCCGGTGTTCTGCGAAAAGCCGCTGGGTGCCTCGCTCGACGAAAGCGCCGCGATGGTTGCCGCCGCCGAGGCCGCAGGCGTGGTCAACATGGTCGGGTTCAACTACATCCGTACCCCGGCCAGCCAATTCGCGCGGCAATTGATCGCCGACGGTGTGATCGGAGAGATCACCTGGTTTCGCGGGGAACATACCGAGGATTTCTATGCCGATCCCGAGGCCCCGGCCACCTGGCGCACGACCGGCATGGCCAATGGCACGATGGGCGATCTCGCGCCGCATATGATCAATGGCGCGCTGGCGCTGATTGGGCCGATCGCGCGCCTGATCGGCACGCATGAGACGGTCCACCGCGCTCGCCCCGGCGGCGAAGTGACCAACGATGATCATGCCCAGTTGATGTGCCGCTTCGAGAACGGCGCCATGGGGCAGATGTATTTCAGCCGGGTCTCCACCGGCCGCAAGATGGGCTATGCCTACGAGATTTCGGGTACCAAGGGCGCGATCCGCTTTGACCAGGAGGATCAGAATGCGCTCTGGCTCTATCGCATGGAGGGGCCGGAGGCGACGCGAGGGTTCACCAAGATCCTCACCGGCCCGGCGCATCCCGATTACCAGCCATTCTGCCAAGGCCCCGGCCATGGCACCGGCTACCAAGATCAGATCATCATCGAGGCCAAGGATTTCCTGACCGCGATCCACGCCGGCAAGGCACTCTGGCCGACGTTCCGCGACGGGCATGAGGTCAACCGGGTGATCGCCGCCACGCTGGCCTCGGCCGATGCCGAGGCCTGGACAGACATCAACGATTACTGAGATTCAGAGGTCAGATCACATGACAATCAGAATTGGCAATGCGCCCTGCTCCTGGGGCGTCGAATTCGCCGGCGACCCGCGCAACCCGGCGTGGCGCGAGGTGCTGCGGCAGAACGCCGAGGCCGGCTACTCGGGGATCGAGCTGGGGCCGGTGGGCTATATGCCGGAAGACCCGGCAATCCTCGGCGAGGCGCTGGCCGAACACGGGCTGGAGCTGATCGGCGGCGTGGTGTTCCGCCCCTATCACGACCCGGCCGCCTGGGACGACGTGCTCGACGCCACCCACCGCACCGCCCGCGCGCTCCAGGCGCATGGCGCGCGGCATATCGTGCTGATCGATTCGATCTCGTCGCGCCGGGCCCCCACCGCCGGCCGCGCCGGCGAGGCCGAACAGATGGACAAGGCCGAATGGCAGGCCTTTCGTGACCGGATCGCGGAAAGCGCCCGGATCGGCAGCGAGGAATACGGCCTGACGGTGGGCATCCACGCCCACGCCGCCGGCTTCATGGATTTCGAACCCGAGCTGGAGCGCCTGCTGGACGAGGTCGACGACAAGATCCTCAAGATCTGTTTCGACACCGGCCACCATTCCTATGCCGGTTTCGATCCGGTGGCCTTCATGAAGAAACACATCGGTCGCATTTCCTACATGCATTTCAAGGACATCGACCCCGAGGTCAAAGCCCGGGTGATCGAGAACCGCACCGGCTTCTATGAGGCCTGCGGCCAGGGCATCTTCTGCAATCTCGGCGAAGGCGACGTGGATTTTCCGGCGGTGCGGCAGGTGTTGCTTGACGCCGGCTTCGAAGGCTGGTGCACGGTCGAGCAGGATTGCGATCCGACGCTGGATCCCGATCCGCTGGGCGATGCCCGGGCGAACCGGGAATACCTCGAATCCATCGGCTTCAAGTAAAGGGCAAGGGACATGGCAAAACTCAGATGGGGCATGATCGGCGGCGGCGAAGGCAGCCAGATCGGCCCGGCACACCGGTTGGGCGCGCTGGCGGATGGCCGGTTCGAGTTCACCGCAGGGGCGCTGGATCACCGGCCCGAGGCAGGCCGCGCCTACGCGCAGAAACTGGGCCTCGCCGCCGACCGGTCTTATGGCGACTGGCAAGAGATGCTGGCGGGCGAGAAAGACCGCAACGACCGGATCGATCTGGTCACCGTCGCCACGCCGAACGCCACGCATTTCGAGATCACCAAGGCGTTTCTCGAGGCCGGCTTCAACGTGCTCTGCGAAAAACCGATGACCATGACGGTCGAGGAAGGCGAAGAGATCGTGCGCGTGGCGGAAAAGACCGGCCGTATCTGCGCGGTCAACTACTGCTATTCGGCCTATCCGATGGTGCGCCAGGCCCGCGCCATGGTGCGCGCCGGCGAGATCGGCAAGGTGCGGCTCGTGGTCACCAACTTCAGCCACGGCCACCATGGCGATGCCACCGACGCCGACAATCCGCGCGTGCGCTGGCGCTATGATCCCAAGATGGCCGGTGTCTCCGGGCAATTCGCCGATTGCGGCATTCACGCGCTGCATATGGCGAGCTTTGTCTGCGACGACGAGGTCGAAAGGCTCTCGGCCGATTTCGCCTCGACGATTGCCAGCCGCGAGCTGGAAGACGACGCCATGATCAATTTCCGCCTGTCGGGTGGCACCGTCGGGCGGCTCTGGACCTCTTCCGTGGCGATCGGGCGGCAGCACGGTTTCGACATCCAGATCTTTGGCGAAACCGGCGGGCTGCGCTGGATGTCGGAACAGCCGAACCAGCTGATCTACACGCCGGTCGGCGGCCGCACCCAGATCATCGAAAAGGGCGAAGCCGGGCTGCACGAAGACGCGCAGCGCCTCAGCCGGGTGTCGATTGCCCACCCCGAGGGCTTTCCGCTGGCGGTGGCCAACATCTATTGCGACCTGGCCGATGCGATTGCCGGTGAGGCCCGCGACGGGCTACCCGGCGCCGAGGCCGGTGTCCGGTCAATGGCGGCGGTGCATCAGGCGGTGGCCTCGGCCCGCGACAAAGGCGCCTGGGTCGATGCCCGCCCGCCGATGTTCAGATAGCGTTCAGGGAGCGGGGCGCAAGGTGCCCCGCTCGACCACCGAGCAGGAAAAGACCCGCGCTTCCGGCGTCATTTCCCTGTTTTCCAACGTGGCGACCATCAGCTCGATCGACGAGGCGACAATCTCGCCGATCGGCTGGTGCAGCGTCGTCAGGTTGATGTTGTTCCAGCGCGCCATTTCCATGTCGTTCAGCCCGAGAATGCCGATATCGCCGGGACAGCTGTAACCCGAGTCCTGGATCGCCGACAGCGCCCCGATCGACAGCACGTCATCGCCGCAAAAATAGGCCTCGGCCGGGCGGCTCTCGAGCAGCCGGATCATCTCGCTGCGCCCGGCTTCGAAGGAATAGCTCCCGGCAAAGGAATGGCTGACCGTCACCTCGGAATGGCTGGCGAGTTCGGCCATGAAGCCCGTGTAGCGGTCCTGCGTCGTGGTCGCCGTCGTCGGGCCGCCGAGAAAGGCGATGTCGCGGTAGCCGCGAGCCAGCAGCGTTCGCGCCGCGAGCCGGCCGCTGGCCACGTTGTCGATGCCCACTACATGCACCTCTGGCGCGGTCGAAGCGCGGCCGAAAGCGTGTACCACCGGCATGCCGGCATCCTTGAACGCCTTGGAAAAATCCTGTGGCAAAGTGGAAGAGGCGACGACAACCCCGTCAACCGAATACTGCCGCAGCATCCGCACCGAATCCTCGGGCACCTGTTCGTCGGTGAGGTTGAGCAGCAAGGGGCGCAATCCCCGGTCCTGAAGCCCACGGGTGAAGAGATCGAAGACCTCGAGAAAGATCGGGTTGTGAAAGTTGTTCGACACCATCCCGACCATCTTGGTCCGCCCGGTTGTCAGGCTGGAGGCCAGCGCATTGGGGCTGTACCCCAGTTCGCGCGCCGCCTTCTCGACCTTGGCCCGGGTCTTGGCCGAGACCGAGGCGCCTTCGGTAAAGGTCCGCGACACTGCCGATCGCGACACTCCGGCACGCAGGGCCACCTCTCTCAATGTCACTGCCATATTGCCGTGTCCGTTCTGTGGTCCGGACCATGTCCTTTCCGGTTTCCGCCGCGCCAGAGCCCAATATAAACCGCTTGCAAAAGCGTATACAACACAATCGCGGGGCCCGGGCGGCGCGCGCGCCCCGCGGATCAGAACAATTGGCCGGAGGCCTTGATCACCAGATAGGCCGAAACCACGAACAGCAGCGCCTGGATGACAAACATATAGACCGCCTCGGGCATCCACAGCGCCAGCCGCCGCCCCAGCACCGCCCCGACCGAGGCGACGGCGGCCATCGCCAGCAGCGTCGGCAGATGGATGTTGGCAAACAATCCGACGGCGGAATAGGCCGGCAGCTTGAACAGGTTGATCGCCGCAAACACCAGCGTGTTGGTCCCGGCGTATTGCATCTTGGGCAGCTTCTGGGGCAGCACAAAGGTTTGAAACGGCGGCGCCCCGGTGTGCGAGATGAAGCTGGTGACGCCGGTGAGTGCACCCCAGAACATCCCCTTGGCAGGCCGGAACGGCACCACCTCGGTCCGGCCGCGCAGCTTCTTGCCGACCGCATGGCCGCAATAGAACAGCCCGACCAGCCCGGTCGCCATCTCGGCCACGCTGCGTGAAATGTACGGCGCCAGAAAGGTCGCGAGGATCACCCCGACCAACCCTGCGGGGATCAGCAGCGCCACGTTTCTGGCCGAGAACTCGCGGCGATAGAGCCAGACCCCCACCACATCGCTGACCAGAAAGATCGGCAACAGCACGCCGGCGGCCATCAGCGGATCCATCCAGAGCGACAGGATCGGCACCGCCAGCGCCGCCGCCGAGGCCAGCCCGCCTTTCGATGCGCCGACGATCAGCGCGGCGAGCAGGAACAATCCAAGCGTTTCCATGGTAGGGCGGTCCTTCGGCGCCGCAGGCGCAGACAAATGGGAGACGGAGTTTCTGAAAGGTCAGTCCGGCGGCGGCTCGGCGATCGAGGCCCGCTCGACCGCAGTACAGGCAAGCTGCCGGGTTTCCCAGCCCTCGGACCAGGTGTTGATACGGTGGCTGAGGATATCGACCGTCTCCTGCACCATGGCCTCGAGCGGCTGACGGATGGTGGTCAGACGATAGGAGGCGGCGGCGGCCAGATCGACATCGTCGAATCCCATGACCGAGAGGTCGCGCGGCAGGGTCAGGCCGAATTCGTCACGCGCCACATCCATCAGCGCCATCGCCAGCAGGTCGTTGGCACAGAACACCGCGTCGGGGCGCTCGGCCCGGCTCAGAAGCTTGCGGGCGCTCTCGACCCCGGCGGTATAGGTGTATTCGCGGGCATGGGTCGTCGCGATCACCCCCTGCCCCGCCTCTTCGATCGCGGCGCGAAACCCCTTGCCCCGTTCGATCGTGGTCGAGGCCGTCGAAGGTCCGGCCATGAACCCGAACCGCCGATGCCCCGATTGCAGCAGCCGCGCCCCGGCGACCCGGCCGCCGGCGGCATTGTCGGCGCAGACCACATGCAGATTGGCGCGGCGCGGACGCCGGGCAAAGGCCACCAGCGGAATGCGGCGCTTGTGACATTGCTCGGTGATATGTGGCGAGATCGACCCCGCCGAGACCACCAGCCCGTCAACGCTGTATTGCAGCACCAGTCGCGCCATCTCTTCGAGATCCTGGCCGTCGGAGACGTTGAGCAGCAAGACCCGCAAGCCACGGGCCTGAAGTGCCCGGGTGAAATGATCGAGCACCGTAAGGTAGATCGGGTTCTTGAAGTTGGCGAGGATCACACCGACGAGGTTTGTCCGCTGGGTCATCAGGCTGCGGGCGAGCACATTGGGCTGATAGCCGAGCTTGTCGGCCGCTTCCATCACCCTGACCCGCATCTTGGCCGAAACGCTGGCGCCCGGGGTGAAGACGCGCGAGACCGCCGACAGCGAAACGCCGGCCTCGCGCGCGACATCCATCGCGGTGATGCGGCTGGCATTCCGCTCAGAGGGAGTTTCGGTGCTTTCCTTCATGATCCGCGACAATATGATGTATTTTCCAAGCGGCGCAAACGGTTCCTCGGGTCAGTAAAGCCCGCGGACCGCATCCCAGAGCCCCGGCGTCGAAGCCAGCACCGGCCGTTTCGTTTCAGAGGCGAGCGACGGGGCGAAATCATTGGTGCGCCCCCCGGCCTCGCGCACCAGCAGCATGCCGGCCAGGTCGTCCCAGGGCGAAACCTTGGGCTCATAAGCCGCCAGCAGCCGCCCCGAGGCGACATAGGACAGCGCCAGGGCGCAGGCACCGACGCGAATGTACATGCCGCCGTCGGCCACCAGATTGCCGATGAAGGCCGCCGATTTGTGCGGCGCGCCATGTTCGTTCGCCCCGACCGCGATCAGCCCGGAACCGATGCCCTTGGCATCGGCCACCCGGATCGGCGCGCCGTTGAGAAAGGCGCCGCCGCCGGCGGTGGCATGGAACAGCTCGTCGGTGACCGGCGCGTAGATCGCCGAGACCACTGGCCGGGCGTCGATGGTATAGGTCAGCACCACGCACCATTGCGGCACGCCCAACATGAAACATGTGGTGCCATCTATCGGATCGATCACCCAGGCGGTATTGCCGCTTGCCGGGTCATGGGCGGTTTCCTCGCCGACAATCGCATCCCCGGGGAAAAGCCGGCCCAGCCGGTCGCGGATCAGCGCCTCGACCTCGAGATCGACATTGGTCACCCAGTCCTGCCTGCCCTTGGTCTGCACCGACAGGCTGCCCCGGTCGCGAAACGCCGCCAGCGCCACCCGGCCGGCCTCGCGCACGATCTCGCCGGCGGCGCGGGAGCGCGCTTCATAGGTCTGTGTCATGGTTGTCGCGGTCATGCGCTGCCCTGCCTTTCGCCCATGGCGCCGGCCCGTTCCAGCACCGTGCGAAGATTGCCGCGCAGGGTGTCGAGATCGCCGGTGTTCTCGATCCGCACGTCGGCGGCGGCGATCAGTTCGGCGTTGTTCTGAAAGACGCCATCGCCGCCATTGGCGCGCGCATCGTCCTTGCGAAACCGCTCGAGCTCGGCCGGATCGCCGGCCCGGGCCCGGCCCTGCACCCGCTGAAAGCGGCTTTCGGTGTCCAGCACCAGCGCCAGCAGAACCAGCCGCAGCCCCTTGTCCCTCGCGACCCTGCGCAGGTGGTCCAGCTCGTCGAGGTTGCGCAGCCCGTCGATCACCGCGCGGCGCTGCGCCATCAGATCGGTCTTCGCGATCAGCACCTCGGCATAATAGTGATTGCCGTGGCGCTCCTGCTGATTCTTGCCGTGGCTTTGCACCTGTTCGCGGGTGGGGGTGTCGATTGCCGCCTCGGCCTCTTGCCGCAAAAAGGCCGACAGCGAATAAGGCGCGAACCCCTCGTCGCGCAGCAGCCCGGTCGTGGTCGATTTCCCGGCCCCCGAATCGCCGCAAACCGCAATTATCAATCCGTCGCTCATTCACGCTCATCCTTGCATGGGCTTTCAATTTTGGGGCAGACTGCCCCTAAAAGAAAGCTATTTACTTGATGGGTTGAACCATATCGGATGAATTTCTTTTTGCAAGCCCTTGCAAAAATTCTGGACCAACCGTAACCTCGGATCACTTCAAGCCGGCACAGGCCGGGAACCTCGGGAGGAGAGACACATGCGACACAACTTGTCGGTATTGGCCTTGGTCGCGGCACAGGCCGCAGGGATTGCGGGCCCGGCGCTTGCAGCGCCCGCGGGCGAATTCGTGGTGGCCGTGCACCAGGAGCCGCAGGACCTCGCGGCCCAGGGAGCATACAAGGAAATCAATGCCCCGGGCCTGCGCAATGTGCTCGAAACCCTGATCGCCACCGATCCGGTGAGCGGCGAATACGTCCCGATCCTGGCCACCGCATGGGAGCGTGTGGACGAGAAAACCGTCCGCCTGACCCTGCGCGAGGGCGTGCAATTCCACGATGGCACCGAGATGACCGCCGAAGCGGCCGCCAGGGCCATCAGCTTCATCTGGAGCCCCGACAGCGCCTTCACCATTCAGGAGTACGCCGGCCCCGGCGTCATGAGCGCCAAGGCCATCGGCCCGCTCGAGATCGAGGTCACCTCGACCGAGCCCGATCCGATGCTGGAATTCCGCCTGACCCTGACCGGCATCTCTTCGGCCAAGCAGATCGAGGAAAGCCCGGCGTCGCACTTCAGCCATCCGATCGGCACCGGGCCCTATGTCTTTGACGAATGGGTGCGCGGCCAATACTGGACCGCCAGCGCCAACCCCGATTGGTGGGGCCTGAGCGCCGAAGACGCCTATGGCGAGACAACCCGGCAATTCGAGACCCTGCGCTTTGTCTTCCGGCCCGAGGGATCGGCCCGCAACGCCATGGTCCGCACCGGAGAGGCGCATCTGGCCACCAACCCCTCGCCCGAAGATTGCGACGCGGCCGAAGGCAATGACGGCTATTCCTGCGTCACCGGCCCCTCGGACGCCTATCTTTATGGCCGGCTCGACCAGTCGCTGCACGCCCATCCCGCGCTCGAGGACATGCGGGTGCGCAAGGCGATCTTTCACGCCCTCGATTACGAAGGCATCGCCGATCTGATCGGCCTCGCGTCGGTGCCGCAGGGCCAGCTCGGCACGCCCGACATGCTCGGCTTTGACGAGGATCTGTCGCAATACGACTACGACCCCGCGCTTTCCCGCCAGCTTCTGGAGGAAGCCCGCGCCGATGGTGTGGATGTCGACGGGCTGGTCGTCGAAGTGGTCGGCCGCAACACCACGCCGCGGGTCGGATCCGTGACCGAGGTGATCGGCTTCTTCCTCGAGCAGGTCGGCATCAACACCGAGATCAACGTGCAACTGCCCGATGTCTTCAACCCGCGGGTCCGCATCAAGGGCTATGCCGAAGAGGCGCCGCGCGCAATGATGCAGGTGCATGTGAAACAGAACGCCTCTGGCGAATTCGGCACCAACCTGCTGGGCAACTACGCCTGCCCCGACATCGACGATCCCTCGGGCGCCTCGCGGTCCTCGGTGCATTGCAACCCCGAATTCGATGCCAAGCTGGCCAAGGCGCTGACCCTTGCCGGCGACGACCGCGACGCGGCGCTGAAGGAGCTGGTGGGCTTTCTGCACGGGCAATACCCGATCATCCCGCTGGCCCTGCTCGACAAGGGCTATCTGATCCGGGACACATTCGACTATACCTTCGGGGTCGATCACCGGTTCCTGGCGGTGAACGTGACACCGGCGGAAGACTCCTGAACCGAGCTGCGCGGAGCGTTCCGGCGCTCCGCGTCCCCCTGACTTCAGCCGAGGTATAGCCTGATGCCCTACCTGCTCAGACGTTTCATGCAGTCGCTGCTGCTGCTGTTCGTCCTGATCTCCTTTGTCTTTGTCGTCGGCCGGATCATCGGTGATCCGGCGCTGATCATGTTGGGAACCAGCGCCTCCGAGACCGCGCTCGACCAACTGCGCGAGAACCTCGGTCTGAACCAGCCGATCTGGCAGCAATACCTGGTCTTCCTCGGAGATCTGGTGCAGGGCGATTTCGGCGTCAGCTTCCGCTACGGTTTTTCGATGATGCCGTCGGATGCGCTGCGCGCCGAGGGCACGCCGGTGCTGCCGATCGTGCTGAGCCGACTGCCGGCCACTTTCCTGCTGGCCGGCACCGCGCTGGTGCTGGCGTTTTCGCTGGCGGTGGTGCTGGGCTGTCTCGCGGCGATGTATCCGCGCTCCTGGATCGACAATCTGGTCAATGTGATCTCGCTGGCCTCGGTCTCGGTGGTGCAGTTCTGGCTCGGGCTGATCCTGATCATCGTGTTCAGCGTGCAGCTCGGCCTGCTGCCCACCGGCGGCTACGGCTCCTGGCAACATCTGATCCTGCCGGCGCTGACCCTGGCGGCGCGGCCGCTGGGGCGGATTTCCCAGGTAGTGCGCAGCGCCATGCTCGACGAGCTGTCGAAACCCTATATCGCCGCCGCCCGCGCCAAGGGTGTGCCGGAATGGCGCGTGGTCTTCGTGCATGCGCTCAAGAACGCCTCGATCCCGATCGTCACCATCACCGGTGACGAGCTGTCGCAACTCCTGACCGGGGCGATGCTGGTCGAGACGGTCTTTGCCTGGCCGGGCATCGGCCTTTTGCTGATCGACTCGCTCGGGCGGCGGGATCTGCCGATGGTGCAGGCCGGCATCTGCGTGGTCGCCGCTCTGGTGATCCTCGTGAACCTGGCGGTCGACTTCGCCTATACGGTGTTGAACCCGCGTATCGAAATGGACAACCGGGGAGGCCGGGCATGACCGCCGTCGACGCACAGACCCTGCCGCAAGACGAGGCGCATGACCGCGCGGCGGCAATCACCAGCCGGGCCTATTTCGGCGCCTTGATGCGCGACCGGGTGGCCTTTGTCTCGGCGATCTTTCTCGGGCTGTTGCTGATCGCCGCCCTCGGCGCCGATCTGCTGGCGCCCTACGAGCCGAACCAGGCCAACCTGCGGGCGCGTTTCGTGCCGCCCCTGGGCACCGCGCGCGACGGCGGCTTTCACCTGCTGGGCACCGACGAGCTGGGCCGCGACCTGTTCTCGCGGCTGATGCATGGCGCGCGGGTGTCGATGTCGATCGGCCTTCTGGGCGCGCTCTGTTCCGGCATTGTCGGCATCACGCTTGGGGTGCTGGCCGGTTTCTATCGCGGCCTGCTGGAAGACGTGCTGATGCGCGCGGTAGACGGCATGATGGCCCTGCCCTCGCTGCTGATCGCGCTGTTCATCCTGTTCGTGATCGGGCCGGGCTTCGGCAATCTGATCCTGATCTTTACCCTGCTGCACTGGATGGTCTTTGCCCGGATGGCGCGCTCGCTGACGCTCAACCACCAGCAGCACACCTATATCACCGCCGCCCGCGCCATCGGCGGCAGCGACCGGCGGATCATCCTGACGCATCTCCTGCCCAACATGGTCTCGCCGCTGATCGTGCTCTTCACCCTAGAAATCGCGGTGCTGATTCTGTCGGAGGCCTCGCTGTCCTTCCTCGGCTTCGGGGTGCAGGCGCCGCAATCCTCCTGGGGGCTGATGATCGCCCGCGGGCGGGAATACATCAGCTCGGCCTGGTGGCTGGTGGTGATGCCCGGCGCGGCGATCTTTCTCACTGCGCTGGCGCTGAACCTCGTTGCCGCCTGGGCGCGGGCGATCACCGACCCTGTGCAGCGCTGGCGCTGGCTGACCCCGCCACGCCGCAAAAGCCAGCCGATCGACGATGAAGACTGAGCCGGAGACCAAGATGCGAGCCATGCAACCCTATGAAACCCTGGATGCCGTCCCGGCCCCCCTGCTCGACATCCGCGACCTGCGGGTGAGCTTCGACACGCCGCACGGGCTGGTCAAGGCGGTCGGCGGCGTCAGCTGGTCGCTCTCTCCCGGCGAGACGCTGGGCATCATCGGCGAAAGCGGCTCGGGCAAGAGCGTCGGGCTCGAGGCGATAATGGGGCTGATCAAATCGCCCCCCGGTCATGTTTCGGGGCAGGTGCTGTTTGACGGCCGCGACGTGCTGACCATGGCGGAACGCGACCGCCGGCAGCTCCGAGGCGAGAAGATCGCAATGATCTTTCAGGATGCGATGAGCGCGCTGAACCCCAGCCTGACCGTCGGCACCCAGATCGCCGAGGTCTACCGCCTGCGCCGCAAATGCAGCCAGGCCGAGGCCGAACGCAAAGCCATCGAGCTGATGGACCGGGTCAAGATCCCCTCGGCCAAGACGCGGGTCGGCTGTTATCCGCACGAATTTTCCGGCGGCATGTGCCAGCGGGTGATGATCGCCACCGCGCTGGCGCTGAACCCGCAGATCCTGATCGCGGACGAGCCGACGACGGCGCTCGACGTCACCGTGCAGCGCCAGATCATGACCCTGCTGGCCGAGTTGCAGCGCGAAGACGGCATGGCGCTGGTGCTGATCACCCATGATCTCGGACTGGTGGCGGAAACCGTCGACCGGGCGATGGTGATGTATGCCGGGCGGATCGTCGAAAGCGGCCCGGTCGACGCGCTCTTCGAAACCCCGACCCATCCCTACACGCGCGGGCTGATCCGCTCGATGCCGCGCCTCGACGGGGCATCGGGCGCGCTGCACGCCATCGGCGGCACGCCGCCTGCCGCCGGGCGCATGCCCAGGGGCTGCGCCTTTCACCCCCGCTGCGAGCAGCGGGTCGACCGCTGCCTGACCGAGCGGCCGAACCTGCGGATGGTGGCCAAGGGCCAGGCCGCCGCCTGCCATCTGGCCGAGGAGACGCGCCATGACTGACACCCCCGTTTTCGAAGTCCGTGACATCCGCAAGGACTACGTTCTGGGCAAGCCGGGCCTCTTCGGCGGCAAGCTGCGGTCGCTGGCCGCGGTGCGCGACGTCAGCTTTACCCTGCGCCGCGGCGAAACGGTCGGGCTGGTCGGGGAATCCGGCTGCGGCAAGTCGAGCCTCGCCCGCACCGTGCTCCGTCTCAACGAGCCGACCGGCGGCGAGGTGCGTTATCACGGGCGCAACATTCTCGATCTGCCCAAGGCCGAGATGCAGAAGCTGCGCCGCCATATCCAGGTGGTGTTCCAGGATCCCTACAGCTCGCTCGATCCCCGGTTTACCGTGCGCCGCATCCTATCGGAACCCTGGCAGGTCTTTCCCGACATCGTGCCGCCCGCCCGGCGCGAGGCACGGGTGGCCGAGCTGCTGACGCTGGTCGGGCTAAACCCGTCCGACGCCGACCGCTATCCGCACCAGTTCTCCGGCGGTCAGCGCCAGAGGATCGGCATCGCCCGCGCGCTGGCGCTGGAGCCCGAGGTGATCGTCTGTGACGAGGCGGTCTCGGCGCTCGATGTCTCGGTACAGGCACAGGTGGTGAACCTGTTGAAGGATCTGCAAGACAAGCTTGGGCTGGCCTACCTCTTCATTGCGCATGACCTGTCGGTGGTGCGCCACATCTCGGACCGGGTGATCGTGATGTATCTGGGGCAGGTGGTCGAGGAGGGCCCGACCGACGCGGTGTTCCGTACACCCCGGCACCCCTATACCGTGGCCCTGCTTTCGGCGGTGCCGGTGCCCGATCCGAAACAGAAGGACCGCGATGTCATCGTGCTCGAAGGCGAGGTGCCCAATCCGATCATGCCGCCCTCGGGCTGCCCGTTTCATCCGCGCTGCGCCCATGCGCGCGATCTCTGCCGGCAGACGCCGCCGCCGGTGCGCGAGGTGGGCGACGCCAGGGTCCGCTGTCACTTTGCCGGCGAGCTCGAGCCCGCCGCCGATCTGCGGCATCTGGCCGGCCCGTCCGAGCCCGGCGACCGGGCCTGAGCCGGTCAGGCCGCAAATAGCTCGGGGGCGCGAAACACGCGCCCCCTTTGACTTTCAGGTGAGACCCGCCGGTCAGGATGGCGCGCGCGCCAAGGCCCGGTACATGTCCTCGAAAATCGCATCGCGGTTGAGATCATAGGCCTCGAGCATCAGGTGCCGCCCCTCGGGATGTTGCCAGTAAAGCCCGTCATCGAGCAGGGGCGACCGGGTCATATGGGTCGACACATAGCTTTCGTCGAACAGCCAGGCGACGTTGATCACGTCCCAGATCACCCAGGTCTTGGTTTCCCGCTCGGTGATGGCGAACATCTCGTGCAGCGGGTTGTGGGTATAGAGATGGTGCAGATAGGCGCCGATCGCCCCCTTGTCCTTCACGAAGCTTTCCATTTCCGGCAGCGACAGCTTGAGCTGCGCGCCGACGTGATAGCCCGGAAGATAGACATGCGGCACACCGCAATCGAACAGCAGTTGCGAAGCCAGCGGGTCCTGCACCAGATTCAGCGACGGCACGTTGCAGAACGGCGCGTAAGACGGAAAGCCCGAGGTCCAGACCACGACGATCCTTTCGATGATGTCGGGCGCCATCAGCAGGGCCGAGGCGATATTGGTCAGCGCCCCCATGGCCAGGATGTAGAGCGGCCGCTCGTCCTCGGCCCTTGCGCGTTCGATGATGAAACGCGCCGCCGGAGTGTCGACCGGCTGTTCCAGGCTTTCGAGGTAACCCGGCGTGCCGCGAAACACCTTGCCCTCCGCGGGCACGCCGCATTTGTCGAACACCCGCAGGATCTCTTCATAGGACAGTTCCGCGCCCTCGTCGGGCCCAACGAATTTGACATCTTCGGCCCGCTTGCCCTGATCCACCAGCCGCTGCGCCCAGCCGCCAAGACCGCCCATGAAGCGCCCCTTTTCGCCGGAGTCCCGCGCCGCTTCGAGCGCCTCGACCGAGGCGATCAGCTCGTCGCGGTGATGGGCAAAGCTGAAGGGCACCGCGGTGACGCCTTCGAGCTCGAGCCGCTCGGGCGAGAGCAGTGCCCAGGCGACGGCATATTGATCGTCGATCTCGTTGGCGGTGTCGGTGTCGATGATGACACGCGGTTTCGCGCTCGGGCGGCCGAGCCGCGCCTCGACGAAGGCATCGTCGAGCTTCGGAAACCGGTCGAGGATGGATTGCGGGGTGGTCATGGAATGGTCTCCTTAGTTTCCAAAGCCCTTGCCGAAGGCCTCTTCCTTGATGAAGCGCTCGGAAATGATCAGCAGGATGATGCCCGGCAGGGTGACAATCAGGGTGATCCCCGCCGCCGAGGCGTCGAGCGTGCCGCCGGCGATCTTGGAGAACAGCAGCGTCGGCAGCGTCACGATCTGGCCCTGACCGAGAAAGAAGGTCAGCAGAAAGATGTTGGTCGAGACGAGGAAGGTGAAGAGCGCGCCTGCCACCACGCCGGGCAGCAGCATCGGCAGGGTCACCAGCCGCAGCACCTGCCAGCGGCTTGCCCCGAGGATCATCGCCTGTTCCTCGAAATCGCGGCCCAGCCCCTGATAGACTGCGGTCAGCATCCGCACCATGTAGGGAATGGTCGGAATGAGATGGGCGATGATGATGCCCACGTAACTCCCCGCCAGCCCGAGCCGTATGAACATCATCAGAAGCGCGATGCCGATGGCGGCTTCGGGCACGATCAGCGGCAGCGACAGAAAGAATTCGAAGGCGCTCTTGCCGCGGAACTTCTCGCGCGCCAGCACCCGCGCCGCCGGCAGGCAGATCGCCAGGCAGATCACGGTGACGATCGAGCCGATCAGCACGGTGTTGACCGTCGCCTCCCAGACCCGGCTGTAGGGCGAGAGCACGTAATCCCAGGCCAGCGGCACCATCGCCCGGTCGCGCTGTTCCAGCCACCAGGTGCCGGGCAACAGGTCGGGCCAGGCCCAGCGGAAGGCAAAGCTCTGGATGATGAGCGGAATGAACGGCCCGAGGATGAACCCCGCGATGATCAGAAGGTAGAACTTCTGGAACGGCGACAGCCGGCTCGACAATGCGATGTTGAATTTCCTGGCCATGTCAGTTGCGTCCCATGCGGCGTTCGTAGCGGCGGTAGGCGGCGAGATAGCCAAACAGGATCACCCCGGCGACCAGCCCGATCGACACCACCGTCGCCATGCCCTGAAGTTGCAGCGTGTAGTCCGCGTCGTTGAAATAGCGCCAGGCCACCACCGGCAGCGTATCGGGAAAGCCGCCACCGAGGATGAAGGGCGCCTCGAAGGCCCCGACGTTGAAGGCAAAGCAGATCAGCGTCGACGACACCACGCCCGGCAGAATCTGCGGCAGGGTCACCCGAAAGAAGATCGTGCGGCGGTTGGCCCCGAGGATCGCCGCCGCCTCTTCGGTCTCGCGGCCGATGCCGAGCAGCACGGCATAGACCGCCAGGGTGATGAAAGGCGTCTGCTTCCAGACATAGACCGCGATGATGCCCCAGCCGTAATGGGTCTTGAGGATTTGCGGGAACTGCGCCGGGTCGTCGATCAGGCCGAAAAACGCCGCCAGTCGCGACAGCATCCCGCCGTTCGACAGCATCAGCACGGCCAGCGCGATGCCCACCGTGTAGGGGATCATCAGCGGCAGCTTGTAGAGATACTTGTAGAAGGTCTTGCTGGGAAAGGTCTTGACCAGCGCCAGCGCCAAAAGGATGCCGAGGATCAGCGCGATCACGGTGGAGACGGTGGCATAATAAAGCGTCAGCCCGAGCGAGACCCAGAAGGTGGACGAGCCCCAGAGCGCACCGAAATAGCTGAAATCCGGGAAGGTGTTGACCCCGAACCAGGGCGCGAAACCCAGCGATTGCAGGATCGCCAGAACCAGCGCGCCGCCGAACAGCAGCACCAGGATGGCCATGATCGGCACGAGTTGGACCATCTGCCAGAACCGGGTGCGGCGTTCGCGCGCCGTCATCCGTTCTTGGGCGCCGGATCTGGACGCAATCGACGATGATACGGACATCCGTGCCTCCGATTGGGATAGGAAAAAGGTGCGGCCACCCTGGGGAGCGGTGGGCGGCCGCCCTGCCGGTTACTTCGACAGGTTGTCGTAGGCGCGCGCGACGATCGCCTCGATCGGGTCGGTGCTGTCACGCTCGATGTATTCGAGCCAGGTGGCCTCGATCACGTCGACCAGCGTCGCATTGGTGTCGGGCGCGGCATTGGCGTCCAGTTCGGCCTGGGTCACCCCGACCAGCCCCGGGCTGGCCTCGACGATGGATTGCGCCTCGGCCTCCTCCAGTGTCCAGCCGTCGATGCCGGCCGGCATGCCGGTCTGTTGCAGTTTGGAGGCCTGCGCCTCGACCGAGGTCATCCAATCGGCCAGAACAAGCGCGGCACCCGGGTTCGGCGCATTGGCCGGGATCGCCAGATAGTTCTTGTTCTTGATCATGTTGCCTTCGGGAAAGACGAACTGCGTCGCGGCTTCGGGATAAGAGCCGGTGGCGAGGCCCGTGGCCACGGCATAAAGACCGAACTTGCAATTGAAATCGACTTCTCCGTTAAGGAACAGGCCGTCGAGTGCGGCATTGTCTTCCGGGTAACGCGGCGTGCCGCCGGCGGCGTCGAGCAGCAGCGGCTCGAGGTCGCGCAGATAGTCCAGCCCCGGCGCGATCAGCCGCGCCAGTTCTTCGGCCGGGATCTCGTCGACCGAGCGCTGGAACGGCTCGGCGCCGTTGCCATCGGGGTTATGCGCATAGATCGCCTCCTGCACGAAGGTGTTGCCGATGTAATGCGGCGGCTTGATATAGGTGAATTTGCCGGTGTTCGCCTCGAGATAGCCGCGCAGCTCGGCAAAGGTCGACGGCACATCCTCGGCCGCCACCCGATCCGCGTTGTAGGCGCAGACATATTGTTCGCCCGACCAGGGCACTTCGGCGCCGCCGGTCTCGACCCCGAAGTCGCGCAGGTTGAGCAGCGCGCGCGGGTCGTCGGGGTTCCATTCGAGGTTTTCCGCATTCGGCAACAGCCGCGCGAAACTGCCGAAAAGCGCGTCCTGCCGCTTCAGCGTGGCAAAATTCTCGCCATTGAGCCAGATCATGTCGACGCTGCCCTGGCCCACGCCCTTGCCCGAGTTCTTCTCGGCCAGCACCAGATCGACGGCATCCTTGGTGCCGGTGATGCGCACCGGGTTGAGCGTGACGTCGCGCGCGGCCAGGGCCGGTGTGACGACCCTGTCCATCCAGACGTTCAGCAGATCCGAGCCGCCCCAGTAATAGAGATTGACGGTGCCTTCCTCGGCCGCCCGTGCCTCGACCGCAGACCAGTCGATCTCGCCGGCGAGAAATCCGTCGCGGAACTGCGCCGCCTCGGCGTCCTGGGCCTGAGCGGCCCCCGCCGCAAAGAGCGCGAGCAGGCTCGCGACTGTTGCTGTATGTTTCATGATCTTCCTCCCTGATTTATCCAAGAACCGCTCGCAGCTCAGCTTGCCAGCAGCCAGACCCTGTCCGGGTCGATGTCGAGCCAGACCGGGGTATCGACCTCCACCAGCCGCCGCGCCTGTTCGGTGACGGTGATCCGATGAGCGCCGCAATCGACCGTGTAGTTGACGCTGGCGCCAAAGAAATCGCGCGCCACCACCTTGCCCGGAACGCCTCCCTGCGTCGGTTGGGTGATCATCAGGTCGATCGCCTCGCTGCGCAGCATCACCTGCACGTTCTCTCCGGCGCCAAAGCCCGGTCGCGGTGCCACCCGGATCGCGCCGACGCCGGTTTCGGCCAGATCGTCGGCTTTCATCGCGGCGGGGACGATATTGGTCGCCCCCATGAAATCGGCGACATCGAGATTGGCCGGCTGACGATAGAGCCGGTCGGGCGCATCATATTGCGCCAGATGGCCGTCAAAGATCACCGCCACCCGGTCGGCCAGCTCCATCGCCTCGACCTGGTCATGGGTGACAAAGATCGTGGTGATGCCGAAGCGTTGTTGCAGGTCGCGGATAAAGCGCCGCATCTCGCCGCGCAGCTTGGTGTCGAGGTTGGCCAACGGCTCATCCATCATCAGCACCGAAGGCTTGGTGATCAGCGTGCGGGCAATCGCCACCCGCTGCATCTGCCCGCCCGAGAGCTGTGCCGGAAAACGGTGGCGGAACTGGCCGAGCTGCACCACATCGAGCATCTCCTCCAGCCGATCGGCGATCTCGGCGCGCGGCGTGCCACGCACGCTCAGCCCGAAAGCAACGTTCTTCTCCACCGTCATATGCGGGAACAGCGCATAGCGCTGAAAGACCATGCCGACATTGCGGTCCTGCACCGGCTGTTCCGAGACGTCCTGATCGTCAAACAGGATGGCGCCGCCGCTCGGACGTTCCAGCCCCGCGATCATCCGCAGGGTCGTCGTCTTGCCACAGCCCGACGGACCAAGCAGCGCGACAAGCTCTCCCGATGCAATCTCCAGATCGATGTTCTCGATCGCCACGAAGCCGCCGAACTGCTTTCGCACGGCGTTGAGCTGGACCTTGGTCACATGGGCCTCCCTACAGACAATTTGTATTGTCTAATTAGTATGTACAAGTTCACACGCGCGAGCGGTTCTGTCAACCGATACCGTTCGCCAAACCGTCATGTTCGCTGATGATCTCCAGCGGCTCCATCGCCATCCAGGCCGTGAATTCGCGGAAATCACTGGCAAAAGATCCGGGCACCAGAACAAAGTGGTGATCGAGCCCGTGCTCCATCACCGAAGTCACGATATCGCCGGCAGAGTGGGCGCCCCTGGCCGAGCGAAAGTCGGTGACCCAGCCGCGACAGCCGGTGAACCCCGATTCGTCCCCCGCCCTGACCTCGGCCTCGAAGCCAAAGGCGGCGCTGCCGCTGCGGGCCACCCGCAGCACCGTATGCGGCCCGTCGGGAAAGACGAAATCAGCGATGGCGCCGAAACGCGGGCCGTCCGGCGTGCCGCGTCCGATCATCGGGTGGTTGATCCAGGCAGCCTCGGCCCCGCCCATGTAAAGCGGCCCGCCGCCGCCGTGCCACATCAGGATGCGGTCGGCGTCGAGCTGCGGCGAAGTCATGTCGAGCAGGCTGCCGACCCGGCCGGTCAGCGCCCGGGTGACGATCTGGGTCACCGTGCCCAGAACGTCGCCCTCCGAGGCCAGCGGCAGGTTGTCGACCTCTTCGAGCCAGGTGAAGGCGGCGCCGGGATGCATGCCCGGGTCGTCCTGCAAGGCCGGCCAATCCGACACCGCCAGACCGGCAAAGCCGTCCTCGGCCACGATCTGCCGCAAGGCCAGCGCCGCCCGTGCGGTCAGCGCCATCTGCGCGTCCGAAACGCCGCGCACCTCGGCCCGCGCCGCCATGGCCGCCACCTCCTGCGCCACCGGCTCGGCGCCGCAAGCGGCCATCGTGGCGGTCAGCCGATGCATGTCCACATGCACCGGCTCCACCCCGGTCGCACGCTTCAGCGTATCGGGCGAGACCGCCATGTTGTAGAAGGTCGGCGCCAGCCCGCCGATCACCCCGACCCGCGCATCGCGCAGCGCCGCCCGCGCCGAAAGGGCGCGGAAGCTGCGGCCCAACCGGGCGCGCAGGGCCGTGTCTTCCGACGCACCGAAATACCATTGCACCGGATTGCGACGCAGGTCACGCACGCCCCGCGCAATCGACAGGCTCATGTTGAGCGACACAAAGTTGTTGAGCTGGATATCACCCTCGTGGCCGGGCTCGGGCGTGGCCCAGACCCCCATCGGCAGGTCCGACAGCGCGATCTGCCGCGCCACGTCGCCCATGGTAAATCCGCCATGCAGCAACAGGATGAACTCCGCCCCCTGCCCACGGCACTGATCCAGCGCCTTCTGCGCCTCCGCGCCGGTCATCGGCACGCCCTCGGCCTCGACGATCCGCGCGCCACAGGCCCCGGCGATCTCTTCAAGCGCGGCCAGCGCGGCGTCGAACACGCCGTGGCGCTCGGGAAAGTAGCTGGGCAGGGAGGCCTTGATCAGGCCGATCACGAGGGGCATGGGCATTCCTTGGGTTCAGGCCGGGTCGGCTTCGCGCCGCGCCCCGACAAGGGTGTAGGTGATGGGACCGACCCGGTAGACTTGGTCGAAAAACACCGGCCGCTGGTCATCGTCGAAGGCGGTGCAGGCCTGTGACAGGATCGGCGTATCGGGTTTGATGCCCAGCCATTCGGCGGCATCGGCCGGCGCGGCACAGGAGCCCACGGTCTCGCAGGCGCGGCCCCAGTCGATCTTGAAGCGGTCGGCGAGGATGCGCAGGATCGACTGATCCTGCCCCTGCTCCGGGAAATCCGCCTTGCTCAGCCCCGGCACCAGCCGGCGCGGCAGCCAGGTGCTGACCAGGAGCTTGGGTTCGTCGTCGATGGTGCGCAGCCGGCGGATCAGCGCCACCGGCTCGTCAAACAGCGCCGTGACCTCGGCGGGCGGGGTCGGATCCTCTTCGCGGATTTCGATCAGCCGGGCGCCGGGCATCCGCCCTTCGCGCAGCACCATGTCTGTAAAGGAGGTGAGGCAGGTGGTTTCCGGCGGCGACAGCGTGTTGACCAGATAGCCGCTGCCCTGACGCGAGACCAGATAGCCGGCGTCGACCAGCAGTTCCAGCGCCCGGCGCGCGGTGACCCGGCTGACCGCAAAGGATTGCGCCAGCGTCTCCTCCGAAGGCAGCCGGGTGCCGACCGAATACATCCCGGCCTTGAGCCGCCGCAGCAACTCGTCATGGACAACCTGATATTTCGGGGCCGCGCGCGTGTTCATCCTGATACCTTTCTGATGCGTCCAATTGATTGCATCAAATCACGCATCCGTCAGCCCTGCCAGACAGACTTGGTTTGCGAGTAGAGCGACAGCGCCTCGCGGCCCATCTCGCGGCCATATCCGCTCTGCCCCATGCCGCCGAAAGGCGAGGCGGCGTCGGTGTCGCCCCAGCAATTGGTCCAGATCGTCCCGGCGCGCAGCCCCGCCGCCATGCGATTGGCGCGGCCAAGGTTCTGCGTCCAGCAACCGGCGGCGAGGCCGTAGACGGAGTCATTGGCCCGCGCCAGCACCTCCTCCTCCTCGTCGAAGGGCAGCACGCAGAGCACCGGGCCGAAGATCTCTTCCCGCGCGATGGTCATCGCGTCGCGCACTCCGGCCAGCACCGTCGGCTGCACGAAATATCCGGCCTCACCCTGCCGCGCGCCACCGGCCACCGCCTCGGCGCCCTCGGCGCGCCCGCTGTCGATATAGCCCAGCACCTTTTCCATCTGCGGCGAAGAGATCACCGGCCCCAGGTCATGCCCCGTCGAAGCCATCCCCGGCCCGATGCTCAGCCCGCGCGCCATTTCGGCCAGCGCCTCGGTCACGCGCTCCAGCAGGGGCCGCTGGACAAACAGCCGCGCGCCGGCGGTGCAGGACTGGCCATTGTTGCCGAAAAGCGCCCAGAAGGCGCCGGAAATTGCGCGGTCCAGCTCGGCATCGTCAAAGATGACGTTGGCCGCCTTGCCGCCAAGTTCGAGCGAGACCTTCTTGAGGTTGCCGGCCGAAGCCTCGACAATCCGCCGTCCAGTCTCGGTCGAGCCGGTAAAGCCCACCTTGTCGACACCGGGGTGCGCCGCCAGCGCCGCGCCGGCCTCGCGGCCATAGCCGGGAATGACGTTGAGAGCGCCGGGCGGAAAGCCCAGCTCAAGCGCCAGATCGGCGAGGTAGAGGGCAGACAGCGGCGTCTGTTCCGCCGGTTTCAGCACCACGGTATTGCCCGCCGCCAGCGCCGGCGCGAGTTTCCAGGCCACCATCAGCGTCGGATAGTTCCACGGCGTGATCAGCCCGCAGACACCGACCGGCTCGATCCGCGTGTAGTTGAAGCGCCCGGGGGTCGACACCGGGATCGTCGCGCCTTCGATCTTGCTCGGCCAGCCGGCGAAATAGCGGAAATGCCGCGCCGACCAGACCGCATCGACATCGCGCGCCACCGCGAAGGGCTTGCCGTTGTCGAGCGCGTCGAGCTGGCCGAAGATCGCCTTGCGGTCCTCGATGGCATCGGCCAGCCGCCAGAGAAGCTGGCCACGGTCATGCGCCGTCATCTGCCCCCAGGGACCGGCGAGCGCGGCGCGGGCGGCGGCCACGGCATCGTCGACATGGCCTCCGATGGCACAGGCGACCTCGGCCAGCTTTTCGCCGGTCGAGGGGTTCTCGACCGTGAGGGCGGCAGCGCTGTCGACCCGGTCGCCGCCGATACGCAGCCCCTGAACCTTGTCGAGAAAGCCTGCCACCTCGGGCAGAGGGGCAATCATGCTCATGCCAGCGCCTCGCCCAGTTTGCGCAGCCGGCGCAGGCCCTCATCGGCCATCCAGGCTTCGGCGGCTTCGGGGCCCTCGGCACCAAAGACGTCGATCGCATCCGACCAGATCGCCCGGCCGCACATGAAGCCCGCCACATCGACCCCGGCGGCGCGCGCCAGCTGCAACCCGGCCTCGAACTGCTCGAACGTCACCCCGGCGCTGAGGTAAAGCAGCGGCACATCGCCCGCCGCCTCGGCCGCCCGGCGAAAGACCGCCTCGGCCTCGGCGCGGCTCATCCGGTTTTCGCCGATGCCCTCAACATGGTTGAGATTGACCGGCAGCTCGACCTTGAGAATATCAATGTTGAACTCCGGTGCCGCGAAACTGCGGGTGGCGCGTTCGACCAGCTCCGGCTTGATCCCGGCAAACTCCGCCGAGGCGCCGTCTTCGATCCCGCGGTCATAGACAATCGGCTCGAACAGGAAACTGACGCCGTGTTCCCGGCACTCGGCCCCGATCTGCCGCACCAGCGCCTGCTTGCGGTCGTTGATCGCGGCGGGGTCGTTGGGGCCGTAGTAGAGGAAGAACTTCAGCACCCCGACACCCAGCCCGGAATAGTCCGATACCTTCAGGTTGTCGGGCAGCACGGTGATCCGGTCGTCGTTCGAAATCCGGTAGACATCGGCCTCATAGGCCAGCATCGGCAGGCAGGGCGCGGCGATCTCGGGCAGCAACTCGCGGCCGTAGTAGGCATCGACCAGCAGCGTTGTCGCCTCGGCGCTCATGGTGCGCGCCACCAGCTGCTTGAAGCGGAACAGGTCGTCGTCGCGCGCGGCGTCGCCACGCGCGGTACGGAGCGCCGCCGCCAGACCGCTGCCCTGATCGACGGCGACGCCGTGGATCGGCCGGCGCTGGCTCAAGGAAATGTCGGTCATGTCTGGCCCTCCTCGGGGATCAGGTGAATTTCGGGAAAGGCCGGGCTGTCCTGCGGCGCGCACCACAGGCGCAGCATCTCGTCGTCCGGTTCGAGCAGCGAGATCGAGACGCCGCCCATTTCCTGCGTCGTGACAAAGCTGCCCACCATCGGCGCCAGCGGCGTGATGCCCCGGCGGCGCAATTCAGCCTCGGTCTCGCGCCAGACGGTGAGCAGTTCCATCTGCGTGGTGCCGCCCATGCCGTTGACGATCACCGCCGCGCGGCCACCTTCGGCAATCGGCCGGTCCTCGAGCAGCCGGGCCAGCATTTCCTTGACCAGCCCCGCGACCGGCCCGGTCTTGACCCGGCCGACGCCCGGTTCGCCATGCACCCCCATGCCGAGGTAAATCTCGTCCTCGGGCAGCGAAAACATCGGCTGACCGGTGAGCGGCGATATGCCCGGAGAGACTGCCGCCGCGAGCGTCACGGTACGGTCACGCACCGCCTCGCCCAAGCGCATCAGCGCGGCCTGATCCATCCCCTCCTCGGCGGCGGCCCCGAGGATCTTGTAGATGAACATCGTGCCGGGGGCGCCACGCCGGTCCTGCCTCCGCTCGGGCGGTGCGGCGGAAATGTCGTCATACATCAGCAGCGGCAGCACGTTGATGCCGTCCTCCTCGGCCAGCATGGTCGCGGCGCGGCCGTTGATGACATCACCGGAATGCTGCGAGATCAGCAGGATCGAGCCCGCCTTGCCGGTCACCTCGCGCACGCCGTCGAGGATCAGGTCGGCCGAGGGCGCGGCAAAGACATCTCCCACTACGTTGGCGTCAAGCAGCCCCTCGCCGACAAACCCCATGGCGATCGGCTCGTGCCCGGCGCCATTGCCGATCAAGAGCGTCACCTTTTCGTCTGGGTTCTTGGCGCCGCGCCGGCGGACCACCACGCGCGGATCAAGCGTGCCGCGTTTGACCTGCGGACAGGCAGTGACAAAGCCGTCGATCATGTCGTCGACCATCGTCTCGGCGGAATTGAACAGCTTTTTCATGTCGCCCCCCCGGTTTTGGCCAGCAGCGCCAGTATCATCGTCAGCGACACGGCGCCGGGGTCGATCTCTCCCTTGCCACCACCTTCGACATATTGCGCCCGGCCGCGCCGCGCGACCATCTCCACCGTCGCATCGCGGCCCTGTTCCGCCGCTGTCACCGCCGCGGCCAGAGCGCCACCGCGCAGCGCCGCCACCGCCGGCGAAAGCGCGTCCACCATGCTCTTGTCGCCGGGCTTCACCTGCCCCAGATCGCGGATCCGCGCCTCGGCCCGGGCCAGACCGGCGGCCAGATCGGCGCCATTGTCGAGATGCTGTTCGATCTCGTGCAGCACCAGGCCAAAAAGCGTGCCCGACGCCCCGCCAGAGGCGCGCATGAAAGCCTTGGCCCGCGCGCCATCGGCGGCGCCGGCGGCGCGGGTCAGCCCGCGCAACAGGGTGCTGCCGTGATCGCCGTCACCCAGCGCCGCATCCAGCGCATTGAGCCGGTCCCGCTCGGTTTCGGCCAGATCGCGCAGGGCAGTGAAATATCGCTCAGCCGACATTGGCAAAGACCTCCTTCATATGGGCAAGCGCCTGCGCCGCCGCCTGATCGGCATCCGGCTCGATATCACGCCAGATGTTCAGATCGGCGCTGGTGGGGCGACCGGCGCACACGAACATTTCGGCCACGATCCAGCCCTGATAGCCGATGTCCTTGAGCGCCCTTGCATCGGCGGCGAAATCGTAGCGGCCGCTGCCCGGCACGCCACGGTCATTGTCGGAGACATGGTAATGCACCAGCGTGTCACCGGCAGCGCGCAGGGCGGCGGGCGGATCCTTCTCCTCGATATTCATGTGAAAACTGTCGAGCAGCACACCGACATTCGCCGCCCCGGCCGCGCGAGCGATGGCGCAGGCTTCGGCGGCGGTGCTGGTCAGATCGCTCTCGAAGCGGTTCAGCGCCTCGATTCCCAGGGTCACGCCATGCTGCGCCAGATGCGCCTGCATCTGCCCCAGCGTCTCACCCGAGCGCTTGGCGCGGTCGGCCTTGTGCGCCGGATCGAACTGCCCCCAGGGCGCGGCGACCACACCTGCGAGACGGGAGGAACCCAGCGCCGCGACCGTCTCGATCGCGCGCGCCAGGGTCTCGCGGGCGTGGTGCCGCACCTCCGGGTCGGCCGAGGCCGGATCGGCCTCGGGCCCCAACCCGGTAGAACAACTCAGCGCCACACCGGCATCGGCGGCGGCCTGGCGCAGACGGGCGGCCTGCTCCGGCCCGATACCCAGAAGCGACAGCTCCACGGCGTCGAAACCGAGGGCCGCCGCCCGGTCGAACAGCGGCGCCGGATCCTGGGTCCAGCGGTCCATCCACAGACCGGCATGAATTCCGAATTTCATCGCATCCTCCCTGTTGCAGTCACATTAGTATGTACAGATTTGTTATGTCAAATCCGAATCCGCCGTTTCCCGCGCCCGAAGCGCCTTTCTGTTGATCTTGCCCGAAGAGGTCATTTCGAACCCGGGAACGAATTCGATTTCACGCGGCGCCTTGTAGGCGGCGAGCCGGTCGCGGACATGGGATTTCAACGCCTCGCTCAGCTCGGCCCCGGCGGCAGCGGATGCCGCAAGCCGGACAAAGGCCTTGACGATCTGGCCGCGCTCGGCGTCGGGCTTGCCGATCACCGCCGCCTCGGCCACGGCCGGATGCGCCAGCAGGCATTCCTCGATCTCCGCCGGGCCGATGCGAAAGCCGGAGGATTTGATCAGATCGTCGGATCGGCCCTTGTACCAGAAATAGCCATCGGCATCGCGCACCGCGAGGTCTTGGGTGCGCATCCAGTCTCCCAGCCGCAGCTCGGCCTCCTTTTCGGCATTGTTCAAATATCCAAGGTAGCGCGTCGGCGCGGTGGCCGGGGTCACGATCTCGCCAGGTTCGCCGTCAGCCACCTCGCGCCCCTCGGCATCGACCAGCGCCACCCTGTGGCCGGGATAGGCTACGCCCATAGAACCGGGCTTGCGCGGGTAAAGCGCGGCGCAATTGCCGATCAGGTGGTTGACCTCGGTCATGCCGTAGAACTCGTTGCAGACGACGCCCAGCCGCTCTTCGGCCCAGGTCAGAGTATCGGCCGCCAGCGCCTCGCCGCCGGTGCAGATCACCCGCAGCGCCAGATCATGATCGGCGCGCGGATCGGGCGTCTGCGCCAGCCGCTTGATCGCGGTGGGGGCGAGAAAGGTATGCGTCACCCGGTGCCGCGCCATGAAGGCATAGGCCCAATCGGCTTTGAACCGGGCCTCCGAGGTGACCACCGGCCGTCCTGCCAGCCAGGCCGGGAACAACATGTCGAGCAGCCCGCCGACCCAGGCCCAGTCCGAGGGCGACCAGAACACCGCATCCGCATCATCCATCGTCAGATCGAAGAACAGGCTGATCGAGGGCACGTAGGAGGCCAGCACCCGATGGCCGTGGCGAATGCCCTTGGGCATGCCGGTCGAGCCGGAGGTATACATCAAGAGCGCCTCGTCATCGGCGCCGGTGTACTCAGGAACAAAGCCTTCGGGCGCAGGCCCCGCCAGCACATCGCGCAGCTCGGTCTCTTCCCCGGTGGTCTCGGCCACCAGCACATGCGCCAGCGCCGGGAACAGCCCCGCTGCCTCGCTCCGCAGCCCCGACCAGCCGGCCTCGGTTGTCAGCAGACAACGCGCGCCGCAGTGGTTGAGCGCATGGGCCAGCGCATCCGGGCCATAGAGCTGCGACAGGGTGACCGCGACACCGCCCAGCTTGCAGACCGCCATATGGCCGATCGCAGTTTCCGGCCGCATGCCGGTGTGCAGACCGATCGGATCGCCCCGCCCGAAGCCGAGCGCCCGCAGATGCGCCGCCAGCGCCGTGGCTGCTCGGTCGATCTCGCCAAAGCTCCAGCGTTCGAGGCTGCCGTCGGGGCGTTCAAAGACCATCGCCGGCGCCGCGGAACGTCCGGCGGCCAACTGCCGACCGACCGTCATCGCAAAGATGTTGGCGTCCTCGGGAATGTCGATCTCGACGCCGCCGCCGCTGCGCCTGAGACCGATCCCGGCCAGGGCCTCGTCACTCCAGTCGGCGAACACTTCGGTTTTCATCTTCGGTCTCCTCCAACGCCAGCCACAGGCCGGCATCCTCTTCGGGCGGCACCAGATGGCCGCGACTTGTGGTCAGCTCGGGGGTCTTGATCCGTACCATCACGGCAGTATCGGCGCCGTCGAAACGGGCCAGCGCCCAGGCGGCCTCGGGGGTGTCGGTGCGGTGTTCGACGAGGGCGGTGCCGCCCAGTTCGATCCATTGGCCGTCCCGCGCGCCGCAGGCCACGCAGGTCAGCCCCGGCGGAAAGGCCACATGGCCGCAAACGCAGCGCCACGCCAGCGCCCGACCTTCGGCCAGCGCGTCGAAATGCGGCGCAAGCCGACCTTTGGGCAGGGTATAGTCAAGCCGCAGGCTGCGTTTCATCGCGGCGCCTCCAGGATCGAGACGGCGCAGAGCGTGGCAATGCCGCCGTGGGTGTCGACCAGCGCAAAGCGTGGCGGCACTGCTGGCCGCAACCCGTGATAGCGCCCCTCGAGCTGTTGTGCCGCCGCCAGCACCTGCGCCACGCCAGTGGCGCCCACCGGCGCGCCCTGCCCCAGCAGCCCGCCGGAGAGGTTGACCGGCAGCGCGCCCTCGGCGGTGAAATGGCCCGCACGTTCCGCCGCCAGCACGTCGTCCGTCAGCCCCAGCGCATCGAGCGCCTGCAATTGCGCGCCGGAAAAGCTGTCGTAGACCTCGGCCAGGCCGACGTCGGACAGGGCACATCCGGCCTGGCCCAGCGCCGCGCGCAGAGCGACGCGCTTGGCGAAGAACCGCCCCGGCGCGGCCCGGTCGCCCAGCCGTACCCGGTCATTGGCCACGCCCATGCCGGCCAGCCGCGCCCGGCCGGCCCCGGCGGGCAGATCCCCAGGCGCCGCGAGGATCACGCAGGCCGCACCATCGCTCAGCGGCGAGCAATCGAGCCGCCGATACGGCGTGGCGACGGCGGCCGAGGCGCGCACATCGGCCTCGGTCACATCGAGCGGCAGATGGGCAAAGCGGTTGTGTCGCGCGTTCTGGCGGTTGCGGGCGGCAACGCGGGCGAAATCCGCCTCGGTGGCGCCGGTCTCGGCC
Organism: Marinovum algicola; assembly: GCF_900109145.1. Lineage (GTDB taxonomy): Bacteria > Pseudomonadota > Alphaproteobacteria > Rhodobacterales > Rhodobacteraceae > Marinovum > Marinovum algicola. The sequence continues at coordinate 29,207 of NZ_FNYY01000015.1, read as the reverse complement.
ATCCAGGCCCGCGCCGAGAGCGCGTAGATCGCGGCCGAGCCGATACCGCTCTCGCCCTCTGACCAGGCGTCGTAGGACAGGCTGTAGAGCGCACCGACGCTGGCCCCGTCAAGATGCGACGCCGAAGCCTCGAAGCCCAGCACCGCCACCCGCCGCGCCAACCCCGCTGCCACCAGCGCCGCGCCGGCCTGTACCGCCAGATGGCCGGTGGCGCCGCCACCTTCGACCCGCTGCACCCGGATGCCGTGCAGCCCCAACGCATCGGCGATCATTGCCGCCGGATTGAGCTGCAAGGAAAAGAAATCGCTCTCGCTCGCCACCACCAGCGCATCCACATCCGCCACTTCGAGCGCCGCATCGCGCAGGGCCTCGTCAAAGGCCACGAGGCACCAGTCTCGCCAGGAGCTGCCGTCCTTGCGACGGTTGAACGGCGTCATCGCGCCGCCGGCGATCCGCAGATCCTTCATGCCCAGCCCTCGCGCCGGGCCCGCAGCACCAGCCCCGCCAGCAAGGCCAGCCCGGCCAGGTCGGCCAGGAACACCAGCGCCAGCAGGCCGAAGAGGCCAAAGACCGCCGCCGCCCAGGCCCCGGCGGCGGGCGCGGCCGCCATCATCAACAGACCGATCATCGCGATCACCCCGAGCCGCCGGGCAAAACCCGCCTGCGGCAGCCAATGCGCCGCCAGCAGCGGCCGCAGGATGGTATGCACCCCGTAGCAGCCGCCCTGGATCACCAGCGCCAGCAGCACCACCCCCATCCCCGCGCCGCCCAGCAGTACCAGCGGCGGCAGCAGCATCACCGTGAACAGCCCCAGCGCCGCCCGTTCGAGGCCCAGCCCTCCCTGCATCCGCTCCCAGGCCAGTCGCCCGGCGATCTGGGCCGGGCCGAGCACCATCGGCAGCACCAGCGCATTGGCCAGCCCGCGGGTCTCGGCCAGCTGCACCGGCAGCTGAAACAACAGCGCCGCATGGCCGAACATCAGCAGGGCAAAGGCCAGGCCAAAAACAAGCGTGCGCCCCCCCGGTGTAGCGGCACCGGGCACATGCCGGGCTTCGGGCGCGGGCGTGTCGGCCGGCTCTGGCGGCAGCAGCAGCACCCCGAGCAAGGCCAGCCCGGCAAAGGCGGCCAGGATCCACTGCCAGCCCAGCCCGGCCGCCGCCAGCCCCGAGACCAGCGGAAAGGTCAGCAGCGTGGCGAACCCGGCCAGCAGCGTCACCGCAACAATCGGCCGACGCGCCGCCGGGCCGAAGCGGCGGATCATCAGGCTGAAACAGGGGTCATAAAGCGACATCGCCATCGGCGCGCCCAGCAGCACCAGCGCGGCGGCAACCGCCCAGAGGCTCTGGCCCAGCGCCGCAATCAAAAGAAGCGCCGCGCCGCCCACCCCGGCCAGCCGCAGCCCGCGCGGCCCCCAGCCCCGGTCGACGGCGCTGCCTGCCAGCGGGCAGAGCATCGCCCAGACAAGAAACCCCGCGCTCACCGCCGCCGAGACCGCGACCGGCGACCAGCCCGTGTCGCGCAGCATATGCGGCAGCACCGCGGGCAGCAGGTAGTAGAAGGCCGACCAGAACAGCAATTGCGCCAGGGCATGGCGCACAACATAGCCACGGTCCTGGGCGGCAGACGCTGGCGGGGTTGCTGCTTGGGTGGCCACGGCGGGAGAATCCGGTATATTTGTTACTACAAATTGAGTATTACCAAATGGCGAGCCACTTGGCTACGACAAATCCGGCCCCTTTTCGGGCAACCGCAGGTCGGGCGCAGACGAATGTTCAGGATGGCAGCCGGCCCGGACGCGGCGATCAGGGGGTGAAATCCCAAGCGCCGGGCAACTTCAAACCGGCCGCGACATGGTCTTGCGCGGCCAGCACAGAGACACCATCGCGCAGCAGCCAGGGGTCGCGGGTCCGGCGCTGCCATTGCTCCAGCGCCGCGCGCATCTCGGCCAGAACCGCCCCATAGCCGGCATGGCCGGCAAGATTGTGAAGTTCCAGCGGATCTGCGGCGAGGTCGAAAAGCTCTTCGGCAGGGCGGCGAACCAGGCGTTCCAGCGGCCGGGCCCCGGCCCCGGCCCGGCGTATCGCCGCGAAGGACAGGGAGCCGTAGATGTCGGTAGAGACCGGAAAGGGCAACTGCCAGGCGACATTGCGATGATATTTGTAGCGCGTATCGCGCAAAAAGCGGGTGGGCCAGTAATTGGTGATCTCGTGAAAGGTGTGCGAGCCGAACACCCGATCCCACCCGGAACGGCGCGCGCGGTCGTGCAAGACCGGCAGCAGCGAGCGACCCTCGCGTCGGCGGCCGTCCTGCGGCGGCTCCACCCCGGCCCAGTCGAGAAAGGTGGGCAAGAGATCGACAAAGGAAACCAAGTTGGGATTGGCGACCCCCGCCCCCTGCCCCGGCACCCGCAGGATCAGCGGCAGATGGACGCCGGCGTCGAACAGCGTCGTCTTGGAATGCACGAAGGGCGCACCATTGTCTGATAGGAAGACCACCAAGGTCTCGTCCGCCGCGCCCTGCCGGTCAAGCGCATCGAGGACAAGGCCGACGCCGCGATCCATGCGGGCCACGGCGTGATGATAGGCGGCCAGCTCGTGCCGCACTTCGGGCAGGTCGGCAAGCCAGGGCGGCACGGTGACCGCTTCGGGCGCAAAGATCGGATCGGGTCCGGCGGGATCGCCAAACCCCGCCCGGCTGGCATCTCGGTGCGGGTCGATGAAGCCGACGGTCAGAAAGAACGGGCGCGCACCGGCCCCGGCGATGAAGGCCTCGGCCCGCGCTGCCACCCAGGCGACATCGCGGCTGTCACTTTCCTGGCGCGATGCCCAGGGATAGGTGCTGTCCGGGCCGAGGTGCACCTTGCCGACGATCCCGGTGGCATGGCCCGCCGCAGCCAGCAAATTGGGCGCAGTGGCGACATCGGCAAAGGTCTGGAAATGGTGGCGGCCGTGGTGCAGCCCGTATTGCCCGGACTGGTGCGTATGCAGGCCGGTCTGGATGACACTGCGGCTGCCGGAGCACGAGGCGGTGGAGGTGAATGCGTGGGTAAAGCGCGTGCCCTGCGCGGCCAATCGGTCGATATTGGGGGTCCGCGCCGAGGCATCGCCGTAACACCCCGCCGTCATCCCGAGGTCATCGGCGATCATCAGCAGAATGTTGCGGCGTCTCATGCCCAGCGATCCGCCAGCGGACCGGTGCCGCGCGGAAACTCGGCGATCAGGCGGCTCGCGGTGGCGCATCCGCGTCCCAGCGCCGCTTCGGGCGCCGCGCCCTCGGCGATGGCCGCGAGATAACCGGCGTTGAAGGCATCGCCGGCGCCGACCGTATCGAAAGGCGCGGTCGGCGGTGCGGATGCGTGGCAAACCCGGCCGCCCTGCCAGCAACTCGCGCCCCGGGGGCCGCGTTTGGCGATGATGTGGCAGCGCTCCGGCAGACCGTCAGAGAGGGACCGGGCGGCGGCGGCCAGATCATCTTCCGGCCGCGCGGCAAGCGCGGTCAGTTCCTTGTCATTGAGCAGCAGGTGATCGGACAGCGCGGCCCAGCCCATCACCTGGGCGCGGGTCGCAGGTGTCCAGCCGCCGTCGGGCCAGCCCGGATCAATGGCGATCCCGGCTCCGGCGCGGCGCAACCACGTGAGCAGCGCCTCACCCTCGGCCGCCAGTCCCGGCGTGGCGAAACCGCCCGCCACCAGCACCAGCGCATCCTCCAGCGGCCAGCCCTCGAGCAGCGCCTCGACCATTGCCAGATCAAGCGCGGCCAGATGCCCGCCGAAAGACAGAAAACTGCGTTCTGCCCCGTCGTGCAGCACCCCGAAGCTGATGCCCGTCTGTCCGTCCAGCCGGCGGATGCGGTCGAGCCGACCGGAAAACCGCGCCGCCAGGATATCTGCCAGAGGGTCGGAACCGACGGCCGAAATCAGCCCGGCGGGATGTTCCAACCGCTGCAAGGCAAGCGCCGTATTGGCGGCCGATCCGCCCGGGCGCAGGTCACAGCGGTCCAGAAAAGTCTCGGTGCCCGGCTCAGGCCAATGCGCCAGCGTGCCCATCACCAGATCGACGTTGAGATTGCCGATGACGCAGATCGATCGCGTCATGCCGCCTCTCCCGAGGTAACCTTGGTCGAGCGCAGCGGCGTTCCCATGTCGGGCACGCTCCGCTGCGCCACCGGCAGTGCGCGGAAAATCGCGGCCGCCAGCCGGGCCTCCGCCGGCGCCTGGCTGCAAGAGCTCGTCGGCGCGTCACGATGCTGCCGGGCCATTTCGGCATTGAGAATGTCGAGACCGGTCTCCGCCATCACTCTGCCTCCGGCGCGCGGGCAAGCGGACGGCCTTCGGCATCAAACAGATGCGCGCGGCTTTCGTCGGGCGCGACGCAGACCGTATCACCCGCCCCGATCCGCATCTGCCCCGGCGCGCGCACCACCAGGGGCGTCTCCGACTGCGCGGTTTCGACATGCACATAGGTGTCCGACCCCAGATCCTCGGTCAGCAGGACGCGGCCCGGCCAGCCCCGGCCGTCCGAGGACAGCGACAGGTGCTCGGGGCGGATGCCGTATTCCGCCGCCGCCCGGGCCGCGGCCGGTTCACCGGCAATGAAGTTCATCCGGGGGCTGCCGATGAAGCCGGCGACAAAGCGCGAGGCCGGGCGCTCATAGAGATCGAGCGGCGTGCCCACCTGTTCGACATGGCCGCCATTCAGAACGACGATCCGGTCGGCCAGCGTCATTGCCTCGACCTGATCGTGGGTGACATAGATCATCGTCGTGCCGGCCAGCCGCGCATGCAGCCGCGCGATCTCGACCCGGGTCTCGCCGCGCAGCGCGGCGTCGAGGTTCGACAACGGCTCGTCGAACAGGAACACCCGCGGCTTGCGGGTGATCGCCCGGCCGATGGCCACCCGCTGCCGCTGGCCGCCCGAAAGCGCGCGGGGCTTGCGCTCCAGCAGGTCCCCGATCTTGAGCATGCGCGCGGCGTCTTCGACCCGCGCGGCGATCTCGGACCTCGCCAGCTTCGCCTGTTCGAGCCCGAACGACATGTTCTCGCGCACCGTCATATGGGGGTAGAGCGCGTAGGATTGAAACACCATCGACACCCCGCGCGCGGCCGGCAACGCCTCGGTCATGTCCTCGCCGCCGATCCGCAGTTTGCCCGACGTGATGTCCTCCAGCCCGGCGATCATCCGCAGCAGGGTGGATTTGCCACAGCCCGAAGGGCCGACAAAGACGACGAATTCGCCCTTTTCCAGTGACAGGTCGACATCGGTGACAACCCGGGCTTTGCCGAAGGATTTGCAGATCTTGTTCAGCTCGACTTTGGCCATGGATTTATCCTTTCACCGCGCCGGCGGTCAGGCCGGAAATGATCTTTCTCTGGAAAACGAGGACCAGCGCAATCAGCGGCAGCGTCACGATCACCGAGGCCGCCATGATGCTGCCCCAGGGGATCTCGAACTCGCTCGCGCCCGAGATCAGCGCGATCGCGACCGGCACCGTGCGCTGAGTGTCGGTCGACATGAAGGTCAGCGCGAACAGGAATTCGTTCCACGCATGGATGAAGGCCAGCAGACCGGTCGTCACAAGCGCCGGCCACAGCAGCGGCAGGAACACCCTGCGGATGATCGTCAACGGCGCGGCGCCATCCATGATCGCCGCTTCCTCGATCTCCTTGGGCAGCTTGCGCATGAAGGTGGTCAGCACCCAGACGGTGAACGGCAGGGTGAAGATCATGTAGGAAAAGACCAGCGACCACAGCGAATTGAACAGACCCATCGCCCGGATCAATGCGAACAGCCCCGACAGGACGGCGATCTGCGGGAACATCGACACCGACAGGATCAGCAGCAGGATCTTGCCCCGCCCGAGAAACGGCACCCGGGCCAGCGCATAAGACGCGGTGACCGCGAACCCCAGCGACACGATCACCACGACGGTCGAGACAAAGACCGAATTGAGGATCTGCCGGCCAAAGACGCCATCCTCGAAGGCCGCGCGATAGTTCGACAGGTCGATGACCTTGGGAAGATAGTTAACGTCAAAGATCGCCTGCCCGCTCTCGAGCGAGGTGAGCACCGCGTAGTAGAAGGGGAACAGCGCCTGCGCCAGAATGATGGCCACCAGCGCGTAGAAGCCGGCGATTTTCGCGATCCGCATCAGTCGGTCTCCTTGCCTTCCAAATCCATCCGCGTGAGGTAGATGAACCCGATGGTGATCAGCGCCACGATCAGGAACAGCAACGTCGAGGCCGCCGAGCCATAAGCGAACTTGTCGTAATCGAAGAGGTTTTCGCGCGCATAGACCGACATGGTCCGGGTCGCGTCGGTGTTGGGCGTCAGCACGTAGACGATGTCGAAGACACGCAGCGCATCGAGCCCCCGGAACACCACCCCCACCAGCAGGGCCGGCATCACCAGCGGCAGCGTCACCTTGCGGAACACCCGCACCGGATTGATGCCGTCGAGCCGCGCAGCTTCGTAGATGTCATCCGGGATCATTTGCAGCCCGGCGAGGATCAACAGAGCCATGAAGGGGGTCGTCTTCCAGATATCGACCATCATCACCGCCGCCATGGCGGTATCGGCCGAGGCGGTCCAGGCGATCGGGGTGGCGATCAGGCCCAGCTTGATCAGCATGTCGTTGATGATGCCGAACTGATCATGCAGCATCCAGCCCCACATCTTGGCCGAAACCACGGTGGGGATCGCCCAGGGCACCAGCACCAGCGTGCGGACCACCGCACGGCCCGGGAATTTCGCGTTCAGCACCAGCGCGATGATCAGGCCGAACAGGGTCTCGAAAGAGACGCTGACCACCGCGAACCAGACGGTATTGCGCACCGCGCGCCACCAGCGGTCATCGGCCAGCAGGCCCAGCCATTCACCCTGGCCATTGCCGTAGTCGAGCCATTCGATGTAGTTGCGCAGCCCGACAAATCGCGCCGCATCGATATTGTTGAGCGAGGCATCGGTGAAGCCGAACCAGATCGTCTGGCCGAGCGGAAAGAGCGCGACGGCCCCCAACACGATCAGCATCGGGGCAAGAAACATCCATGCCGCCCTGGTGCGCTGTCGGGTCAGTCCTGTCTTCTGTGGCATGGTCGGGGTTCCGTGGATCTGTAGGGCCGCGCCGAACGGCGGCGCGGCCTGGTGGGGGTGCAGCCGGCCGAAGGCCTACCAGCCCGCGCCCTTGAGCCGGCTCAGCCGGGCGTTCAACCGGGCGACGGCGGCGCCGGCCTCCATCTCGCCGGACATCACGTCATGCGCGGCGGTCCAGATTTCCGAGGACACCTCGTTGTAATCGGCCTTGGTCGGCGCCGAGGGGCGCACGATGGCATTGTCGATCACCGGTTGCCACAGCGGAATGAACGGTTGCCGCGCGCCGATCTCTTCATCCTGGTAGAGCGCCGAAAGCGTGGGCGGCCTGGACGCCTCGATCGCGCGCTTGCGCTGGCTCTCGGTGTCGTTGAGGAAGCGCACCAGCTCGATCGCGGCGTCCTGATGCTCGGAATAGCGCGCCACGCCCAGGTGCGAGCCGCCGAGGATCGAGGCGCCCTGCCCCGAGGCCCCGGCCGGCAGGGTGGTGACATCGACGTCGTCCTTGATCGGACTATCCTCGCCGGTGACCAACGCATAGGCGTAATTCCAGTTGCGCATGAAGACCGCATTGCCCGACTGGAACACGCCGCGGGCGTCTTCCTCGGCATAGTTCAGCACGCCTTCGGGGGCGATGTCACCGACCCAGGTGGCGGCCAGCGTCAGTGCCTCGACGGCGGCCTCGTTATTGACCGAAATGGCGCCGTCCGGCTCGACCACCTGCCCGCCACCGTAAGACGCAATCCATTCCATCGCGTTGCAGGTCAGCCCTTCATAGGCCGCGCCCTGATAGACATAGCCCCAGAGCTCGGAATTGCCGGCGGCGCGTTCGGCCTCCATGATCTCCTTGGCGGTGGCGGTCAGCTCTTCCCAGGTTCCGGGCACCGGCTTGCCGTGTTTCTCCAGCAGGTCGGCGCGGTAATAGAGCGCCGGCGCGCCAAGAAACATCGGCAGCGCCACCAGCTTGCCATCGACCGTCTGGCTTTCCACCGCGGCGGGCACGAATTGATCGATGATATCGGCGGTGGCTTCGGTGAGGTCGATGAAGTGGTCGGCGAGTTGCGGCGCCCAGATGACGTCGAGCCGGTAAACATCGATGTCGGCGCTCTGCGCCGCCAGCCACAGCTTGTATTGCGCGAACTGATCGGTCGTGCGCTCCGGCATCGAGACGATGTTGACGGTATGCCCGGTTTCCGCTTCGAAGCGGTCAAGGTTGGCGCGCAGCACATCCTGATCGCGGCCAACCGCGCCGTGCACGATATTGAGCTCATCGGCGCTGACGAAACCGGCAAGGGCGGTGCTGGCCGCAAGGCTGAGCGTGAGGGTCTTCCACAGTGACATGTCGTTCTCCCTGGTGATGTTTACGCGCCTTTTCGGCAGAAGATGGGAGAGCCCCATGCCATCTGCCCGTCCGACTGGCGCAGCCGGACGTAAATGTTTTCCCCGTCTTCGACCGGGCCGAGCGGCACCGCGCCCGCCCATTGCCAGCGTGACGGTGCCGGCAGCGGATGAAAGCGGTAGGCCGGGCTGTCGATCGGCCCGAGATTGCCGGCAAGCGCGCCGTCGCACAGCCGCGCGGCATCAATATCGATGCGCTGGTCGCAAAGGTCGGCGAGGATCCGCGCGCCGGGCGCCAGCCGCAGCCGCAGGGCCAGACCCTGGGTGGCGGCGGTGGAATTGTTCGGATTGGCCTCGGCGGTCACGGCAAAGCGAGCAATTCCGCCCGCCAGCTGCGCCTCGGGCAACGCGTGGTCCGCATCCTCGCCTTCCAGCGGCGACACGACCTCCTGGCCGCGAAAGCGCGGTTCCAGCGCGAGTATCTCGCCACCCTCGACGCGGATCTCGCCGGTCCAGCGATGCGCCGATCCGCGCGCGCCCCAACCCAGCTCGAGATAGAGGATCGTCTCGCCCGCCCCGGTCAGCGGCGCCGGGTCCAGCGCCGGCGAGAGGCGGGCGTGCAGCCGGCCGTTACGGATCACGTCGATCACGTCGATCTCGCCGCCGGCGACCGCCTCGATGTCGAGCTGCGCCGCCTTGGCGGGTGCCATCACGCCGCCGGTCATTACATCGCCCACCGCGCTCAGCAGGTGGATATTGTCGCCGGTCAATGCCACGGTCCGACGCGCCATGATCGCGTCCCAGAGACCTGCCCGACCGGCATGATCGGCAAACACCGCCATGCGCCCGTGGCCGTAGGACCCGGGAAAGGCGCTGTGATGATCGGTATTGCCGACAACGCCAAAGACATGGCCCTGCGCCAGCCCCCACTGCATCGTCGAATGGCCATCCACAGGCCCCATGGAATGCAGGTAGCTGCGTGGGGTTTCGGAAGTTTCGGCGCAGCCGTGCATGGAGTTCATCTCCACCACCGGCGACAGCCGCTCTTCGAAGCTGTCCCAGTTGATCCCCCGCGCGCCCCGGCGATAGCCGATGTGATGCGGGAAGGCAAACGCGCGCCCCGGCATCTCGCGGTCCAGCAGGGCATGCAGCTCGGGCGGGCTGTCGGCGAACCAGAGCGGCGCGGGCGCGAGATCGCGGTACACGATGGTATAATCGCCGTGCTCGGATCCATGGATTTCATATCCCGGAAAAACCGTGAACGCCTCGGTCTCTGCCGCCGCCAACACCTCGAAATGGGCGCGCCAGCCGTCGCGCAGCCGGGCAAAGCCCTCGACGTGGAAATTGACGATATGCGCGACCGCCGGGTCATCGACCGGCATGTCCGGCCAATGGGCATGGCCGGTTATCGACACGAAATCAAGCTGCAACGCCGCCCGCGCCAGCGCATCGGCAAAGCGGCCATGACCATAGGACAGGTCGCAATGGTTGTGGATGTCGCCGAAACGCGGCGCCACGCCCAGGCGGCGGGCAAGCGGCAGGTCGGCCGGGGGCAGATAGGCGCGGCTCATAGGAACTCCTGGGTTCTGGGATCGACCGGGCGGCCCTGCGCGGCCAGACTCCGCTTGGCCGCGGCGACCAGCTCGAGCGAGACGAGCCCGTCGCGCACGCCGGCCGGTGGCAGCTCTCCGTCCATGAACCGGCGCATGGCGCGAACCAGTTCCAGATCGGCACCAAAATGCGAGCTCGACCTGTCCGCCGCTCCGGCCTCGATGATCTCGCGGTTCTTGCCATGGGCACTCACCAGGTCGATCTGGCCGGAATGCCGCTCCATCCGCAACCGGCCGTTGGCGCCGATGATCTCAAGCGTTTCCTGGTCTTCGGAATAGGGGCCGAAGATGGTGAAGAACAGCGTGGCCACCAGCCCGCTCGTAAAGCGCACGGTGACGACGGCGTGGTCGTCGATGTCGGCGCCGGGGAGATAGACACAATTGTCGTTGCGGTCCTGCGCGGCCTCGGCGGTCAGCCAGCTGTCGTTGGGAACCCGGCCGACGCCCTCGGCCTTGTCGATCAACGTCTCGTGGCGGCGGTAAGGGCAGTCGCGGTCGCATTCGGAACAACGCGCCGGTGCCGTCGGATCTGGGGCAAAGATCGTCGTGCGCCCGCCGGTCGCGGTGACCGAAACCGGCTCGCAGCCCGCGATCCAGTTCAGCACGTCGAAATGATGCGAGCCCTTGTCATTGATCGCCCCGCCCGAGGCTGCATCCTCGCGGTGCCAGAGTTGCAGATAACGGCTGTAGGGAATGACCGAACGCAACAGCACCATGCGGGGTTCGGCGATCGCCTCGGTGCGGGCCAGGCCGATGGCTTCGATCCAGGGCCGCTCGTAGCGGCGGGTAAAGCCCATCATGATCGGTTGGCCGCTCTCGGCCTCGATCGCGACGATCCCGCGGGCATCCGCGAGACTGACGGAAATCGGCTTGTCGAGATAGATGCGCTTGCCCGCCGCCGCCGCCACGCGCACCGGTTCGAGATGGGCGTTTGTATGGGTGGTGACGATGACAAGGTCGACCTGCGGATCGGACACCGCTTCGGCCAGGCTGACGGCGGGGCGGGCCAGAGGGCCGAGGCCCTGGCTGGCATAGATCGCATTGAGATGCCGGGCCGCCATCTGTGCCCGCTCGGGCAGCCGGTCATGCACCGCGACGATGCGAAACCCGGTCTCGCGCGCCAGTTCCGCCATCCGGCTGCCGACGTAATAGATGCCGCGTTCGCCCGCGCCGATCACCGCGACGCCGATGCTGCGTTGGCCCGATCCGGGCGTATAGCTGGCCGTCGGATGTGCGGAACTCTGTGGCATGGGCGCTCCCGAATGCTCGATTCGGGATCAGGTTAAATGAGTATAACTCATGCCACATCCAGGGTTATACTCACCCGGTGACATCAACTGTCAGGTCGTCGACGCTGCCGAACCTGGCCGTGTGGATCGGCAGGTAATGCACCTCGGGCGGCGGCCCGTCGGGCGTGAGCCGGTCGCGCAGCACCCGCTCGAAGGTGTCGATCTTTTCGGCGTCGGCATTGCCGACGGTGTCGAACCGGTTCAAGTGCTCCGACGGGAAATCCACGCTGCCCAACATCATCACCGAAAGATCGCGCCCCGGCACGATGCCGTTTTCCCAAAGCGCGCGATCGAGCAGATAGCCCTCGACCACGCCCCAGGTGATCAGCCCGGTCACGCTCAGCGCGCCGTCATCGCCGCGCAACCCTGCGATCGAGGTCGAGATGTCGGCGCCCGGGAAGGAGCCCGGCAGCGCATCGAGCTCGATCAGCCAGCCTGCCCCCTGCCCCGCGGCGTCGCTCAGGCGCTGATATTCCCGCCGCGCCATGGCGATCGGCCGGGCCGAATGCGCCGAGGTGAGAAAGCCGATGCGCTCATGCCCCGCAGCGCGCAGGTTGCGCCAGGCCAGCGCGAAGGCCTCGCGCCAGTTTGTGCCGATCGCATCCATCCGAAGCCCGGTGGCCGAGATGCCGTCGAACACCACAGAACCCGCGATCTCGGTGATCCGCGACAGAAATGGCAGAGGCAGCGTCTCGAAATGGGTCTGTAGCAGGCACACCCGGAACCGCCCGATCCGCGACAGAATCGAAAGCGCCTGCGCCTCGTCGGTGAACCCCAGAAGCAGGATCGAGATGCCGGCCGCCTTCATCCGCTTTTCGATCTCGAGGATCAGGGTCCGGGCCAGCCGGCTGTCCGAGACCTTGTAGAGCAGCAGGATGTCGGCCTCATGCGCCGGTGCGGAAGGAACCGGGTCGCGGATGACGATCCCCAGCCCGCGCCGCACCTCGAGCTGTCCGGTCGCGATGAAAGGCGCCAGCGCACGTTCGACCACCCGCTGCGAGGTGCGGAACCGGCGCATGAGCTCGCGCATTGTCGGCAGCCGCGCGCCGGGACCGCACCGGTCGATCTCGGCCGTGATCCAGCTGGCGAGCCGATCCTGCGTCGCCTCGGTCACGGCAGGCGGACCGGGCGGATGGAAACTGTGTATGAGGTCGGAACCACGGGGTATTCGGCGCCCTGAGTGATGGTGATCGTGTCAGGACAGGCTACAGGCAATGCCGCCGGGCTCCAAGCCGGGGCGGATCACTCCTGGAAGATGACGAAATGCTTCTCGCAGGTCTCCAGCACTTCCCAATGACCGCGAAAGCCGTTGGGAATCAGGAAGCTGTCGCCGGGGCCGAACTCCTGCCTGTGGCCGTCCTCGTGGATCAGCGCACAGCGGCCGCGCAGGATGTAGCAATATTCGTCGCGGCCGGTGAAAGCCTGCCAGCGCCCCGGAGTCGAGACCCAGCTTCCGGCCTTCAGCCGCCCCCCTGCCCCGTCATAGTGCAATCCGATCTGCTGGTGCGGATCGCCATCGGAGACACGGCCGGGCTCGTCGGCGAGGCGGCGTTCGGAGGTGTCGGCGGCGGCGGTCGACAGGTTGATGACATGGCTCATAGGGCAGGCTCCGGTTCGGCAAGGCAGGCGGCATCGGCCTGGGCGGCGGTGACGGCGATCATGTGCAGGATGTCCTCGGAGGAACAGCCGCGCGACAGATCGTTGGCCGGTTTGGCCAGACCTTGAAGCACCGGGCCGATGGCCACCGCACCGCCCAGACGCTGGGCGATCTTGTAGGCGATGTTGCCGCTTTCGAGGTTGGGAAAGACAAAGACGTTGGCATTGCCGCCCAGCGGCGAATCCTTGGCCTTGGCGGCGGCGACATCGGGCACGAAGGCGGCGTCGAACTGCAATTCGCCATCGATCAGCAGCGTCGGATCGGCGGCCCGTGCCAGCGCCGTGGCCTGCACCACCTTGGAGACCGAGTCATGCGCGGCGCTGCCCCGGGTCGAGAACGACAGCATGGCAACTCGCGGCACCTCGGCGGTCAGCGTGCGAAAGCTTTCGGCGGCAGAACGCGCGATGATCGCCATTTCCTCGGCGTCGGGATCGATCACCAGGCCGCTGTCGGCAAAGATATGAGCGCCTTTCTTGGCGTGTTGTTCGGCACAGAACAGCATCAGGAAAAAGCTCGACACCAGCGGCGTGCCGGGTTTCGGCCCGATCACCTGGATCGCGGTGCGCACGATCTCGGCGGTGGTGGCGACGGCGCCGCCGATGGTGCCGTCGGCCTGCCCCGAGGCCACCAGCGCGGCGGCAAAGACATGGGCATTGTTCACCGCCGCGCGGGCGGCCTCGGGCGTGACGCCCTTGTGCTTCCGGCGGGCGTGAAACAGCGCCGCCAGATCGTCGGACAGCGGAGAGGTTTCGGGATCGTGCAGCGCAATGCCCTCGGCGGAGAGGCCCGCCGCGGCAAATCCGGCGCGCATCGCGGCTTCGGGGCCCACCAGAATGGGCCTGGCGATCTGCCTGTCGCGGGCGGCGCAGGCCGCCTGGATGACGCGGGGATCGGCACCCTCGCTGAGCACGATGCGGCGGTTCGAGCGGGCGGCATTGGCCAGCAGCATTTCGAGCGGTTTCATGACATGGCTCCTCAGTGGCCCAGCAACATCACGCCGGCAATGACCAGCGCGGCGATAAAGAGAGTTTCCGCCACGATCATGAAGATCGCCTGTCCGCCGACATCGAGGATACGCTTCAGCGAGGTCTTCATGCCGACGGCGGCGATCGAGATCAGCAGCGCCCAGCGGGACAGATCCGACATCGCGTCGGAGATCTGGGACGGGATCAGCCCGAAGGAATTCAGTGTGGCAAAGAACAGGAAGCCGACCACAAAGACCGGCAGCAGCGGCGGGCGCTTGCCGGCGTCGGCGCCGTTGGCATGGCGGCGCACCAGGATCGAGATCACCAGCACCACCGGCGCCAGCATCGCGACCCGGATCAGCTTGACCAGGGTGGCGACCTCGCCAGTCTCGTTCGAGACCGAGAAGCCCGCGCCAACCACCTGGGCCACGTCGTGGATGGTCCCGCCCAGGAAGACGCCGGCCACCTCGTCAGAGAATTCGAAGGTCCGCGCCAGGATCGGATAGAGGATCATCGCCACGGTCGACAGCACGGTGACCGAGAGCACGGTGAAGATCAGATTGCGTTCGGAATGTTCGTTCTTGGGCAGCACGGCCGAGATCGCCATGGCGGCCGAGGCGCCGCAGATCGCCACCGAGCCGCCGGTCAGCACGCCAAAGCGCCAGCCCCGGCCCAGAAGCCGCGCGGCGGCGAGGCCGAAGAGGATGGTCAGCACCACCCCGGCGATTACCAGCCCGATCAGCTCTGCGCCCAGCCCCACCATCAGCTCGGCCGAGATCCGCACCCCCAGCAGCGCCACGCCGAAGCGCAGCACCGAGCGGGCGGTGAATTCGATGCCCGGCTTGCAGGGGCCGTCTTCGGCCAGGAAGTGAAAGGCAATGCCCAGCAGCAGCGCCATCAGCATCGCCGGCGCGCCATAGTGGTCCGAGAGGAATTGCGCCGCGGCAGCGATGACCGCCGCAACAAGAAAGCCGTGCAGCTTGGGTTGCACGATCTCGCGCAGGGCGAAAAGGGCGGAGCGGGGGGCAAGTGCCGTCTGCATGGCGATCCTCGTCAGGGAATGGGGTCTCCCGGCCCCTGAAGGCCGGGAGAGAGGGGGTTACTCGGCGGCCAGGCGCACCGGGGCGGCCATGTCGGCGCCATCGATCCCGGCGACCTGCACCGGTTTCTTCATCGCATCGCGGCGGAAGGGATCGCCCAGTTCCTGGTTGATCATCGCTTCGATCAGCGTGGTCACGCCGTTCTCCATCTGATCCTTGATCGCGGTGTTCAGCGCCTCGGTCAGCTCTTCCATGGTGCGCGCCACGACGCCCTTGAGCCCGCAGGCATTGGCGATGCCGGCATAGCTCACCTGGGTGTCGAGCTCGGTGCCGACGAAGTTGTCGTCGAACCAGAGCGTCGAGTTGCGCTTTTCCGCGCCCCACTGGTAGTTGCGGAACACGATCTGGGTGATCGGCGGCCATTCGCCCCGGCCGATGGCGGTCAGTTCGTTCACCGCGATGCCAAAGGCGCCGTCACCGGCAAAACCCACCACCGGGGTGTCCGGCTGGCCGATCTTGGCGCCGACAATCGCCGGCAGACCATAGCCACAGGGGCCGAAGAGACCGGGCGCCAGGTATTTGCGGCCCGCCTCGAAATCCGGGTAGGCGTTGCCGATGGCGCAGTTGTTGCCGATGTCGGACGAGATGATCGCCTCTTTCGGCAGCGCGGCCGAGATCGCCCGCCAAGCCATGCGGGGGGACATCCAGTCGGGCTTGGCTTCCCGCGCACGCTCGTTCCAGGTGGTGCCGGGATCGTCCTGCTCGTGGTCCATGGAGGAGAGCTGCTGCGCCCACCGCGACTTGGTTTCGGCGATGCGGTTCTTGCGCTCTTCGCGGCCGTCGTCGCCGGCGGCGTCGGAGAGCCGCGACAGGATTCCGTTGGCGACCTTGGCAGCGTCCCCGACAATGCCGACCGAGACCTTCTTGGTCAGGCCGATGCGGTCGGGGTTGATGTCGACCTGGATGATCTTGGCGTCCTTGGGCCAGTAATCCATGCCATAGCCCGGCAGGGTCGAGAACGGGTTGAGCCGCGTGCCGAGGCAGAGCACCACATCGGCCTGGGCGATCAGCTCCATGCCCGCCTTGGAACCGTTGTAGCCCAGCGGACCGGCAAACAGCGGATGCGGGCCCGGGAAGGCGTCATTGTGCTGATAGCCGACGCAGACCGGCGCGGTCAGACGTTCGGCCAGATCCTTCGACGCGGTGATACCGCCATTGGACAGGACGACGCCGGCACCGTTCAGGATCACCGGGTTCTTCGCGTTGGAGATCAGCTCCGCCGCCTTCTCGATCGAGGTCTCGCCGCCCGGCGAGGCTTCGAACTCGATCGGGTCGGGCAGGTCGATGTCGATCACCTGGGTCCACATGTCGCGCGGAATGTTGAGCTGCGCCGGGCCCGAGAGCCGCTTGGCCTGGGCGATCACCCGGGTCAGCACCTCGGCGACGCGCGACGGGTCACGCACCTCTTCCTGATAGGCGACCATATCCTCGAACAGTTTCATCTGTTCGACTTCCTGGAAGCCGCCCTGGCCGATGGTCTTGTTGGCCGCCTGCGGCGTCACCAGCAGCAGCGGGGTGTGGTTCCAATAGGCGGTTTTCACGGCGGTGACGAAGTTGGTGATGCCCGGCCCGTTCTGGGCGATCATCATCGACATTTCGCCGGTGGCGCGGGTGTAGCCATCGGCCATCATGCCGGCGCTGCCTTCATGCGCGCAGTCCCAGAAGGTGATCTTGGCCTTGGGGAAGAGATCCGAGATCGGCATCATGGCCGAGCCGATGATGCCAAAGGCGTGGCGGATGCCGTGGCGTTGCAGAACCTTGACGAAGGCTTCTTCGGTGGTCATTTTCATGGGAATTCTCCTTTTGAACCGGGGGCGTTAGATGATTTCGTCCTTGAGGTAGTACCAGCCGTAGGCCATGCGCTGGCCCAACCTGCGGAACGGTGTGAGCAGCCCGTGCGAGGGCAGCGGCGAATTGAAGATCGGCAGAACGGGGGTCTTTTCGCCGGCGATCTGCTGCGCCATGCGGCGGCCGGCTTGGGCGGAATACATCACCCCGTTGCCGCCATAGCCCATGGCATAGAAAATCCGCGACTCCCGATCCGGCTGGCAGATCCGGGGCATCATGTCGTGGCTGACATCGACCCAGCCCCACCAGGAATAATCCAGGCCGATGCCTTCGAGCGCCGGGAACTTGCGTGCCAGCCCGCGCCGCAGCAGCGCCAGATGCTTGTCGTTCTCGGCATCGCGCCCGGTGACGGCGCTGCGCGAGCCGATCTGCATCCGGTTGTCGGGCAGCAGACGGTAGTAGTGGCGCAGGGTCCGCGTGTCGGTCAGCGGCGAGGTCACCTGTATGCCGCAGGCCTCGAGCTCGGAAGGCGTCAGCACCCGCGTCACCATCGAGTTCGACAGGATCGGCATCAGCCGATGCTTGGTGCGCTTGTGCAGGCCGACCGGAGTATAGCCGGCCGTGGCGACGGCGACGGTCCTGGTCTTGACCGTGCCACCCGGCGTGCGCAGGTAGTGCCAGCCGCCCTGCTCCCGCCAGCCCATCACCGGGCTCGCAGTGTGGATGCGCGCGCCCAGACGCCGGGCCATGCGGACATAGCCAAAGGCCAGCTTGGCGGCGTGGATGCAGGTGCCATCCGGCTCCCAGAGCGCGCCGGCGGCTTCCTGATCCTTGACATGTTCCGCGTGCAGTTCCTCGCGCGAGAGGATTTTCGCGCCGTAGCCGAAGGTCTGGTTCAGCACCTCGCATTCGCGGCGAAGCCCGGCCATCACCTTGTCGCGGTGGGCAATGTAGTAATGGCCGCCGGGCTGCGGATCGCAATCGATCTCCTCGCTGGCGATCAGGTCCTCGAAAAGCCGGAAGGCCTCAGTCACCTCGTCGTGCATGGCGCGCGCCACATCGACGCCCCAGCGCTTGATCCACTGCGACCGCTTGAGCCGGCCCGAGGAGATCTGCGCCTGACCGCCATTGCGGGTGGAGCAGCCCCAGGCCACCGAATTGGCCTCGAGCA
Organism: Marinovum algicola; assembly: GCF_900109145.1. GTDB lineage: Bacteria > Pseudomonadota > Alphaproteobacteria > Rhodobacterales > Rhodobacteraceae > Marinovum > Marinovum algicola. Next base: position 11,204 of record NZ_FNYY01000015.1, on the reverse strand, counting down.
CCAGGGGTTGCAAGCCGTGATCCTTGGCCAGGTGGATCGCGGTCGACAGGCCGGTATAGCCCGAGCCGATCACCACGACATCAGCCTCGCAATCGGCGGTGATCGGGCCGTCGTCCTCTGGCGCCGGGCCGGCGGTGCCGACCCAGTAGGTCGGCGCGAAGTCCCGGTTGTGGCCCGGCCCCGCGTCGACAATGGGATCATACTTCGGATCGTAGCTGGCCTTGGGCCAGCAGAGAGGGATCGAACCGTCGGGCATCTGGAACAACCTCCTGAGAGTGAGCGGGGAAAGCTGGGATCAGGCCTTGAAGGCCGGGCGGGATTTGCGAAGCGCCTGTTTCACGACGATCTTGCCGTCGCGCAGGGTGAAGAGATCGGCGCCCTCGGCCTCGATCCGCATGCCGTTCGCGTCGGTGCCCGAGAAGGTCCATTCCGACACCGCACGATCGCCGTGCACGAAATGCGAATGGTGATCCCAATGCGCATCGGTCATGCCGGCCCAGACCCCGGAGAACGCCTTGGCAATGGCCTCGGCCCCGTCCACCCTGGCGCCGAATTTCTCGTCGCCGCCAACGGTGTAGAACACGCAATCCTCGGCGAAATGGGTCATCACGCCATCGATGTCGTGACGGTTGAAGGCGTCGAAGGTGGCGGCCAGATCATCGGCGGTCAGGGTTTTCTCAAGCGTGGTAGTCATGTCATGTCCTTTCATTTGGCGGGTGTGTCGGCGTCATCCCGATAGGGGATGATCAGCGTGGGAATGTCGGATCGGCGCAGCACCCGCTTGGCGACGGTGCCGAGGAAGCTGTGCGACAGCCCGTGGTCATGGGTGCCCATGACGATCAGGTCGCAGCCAAGCTCGCGGGCGCGGCGCAAGATCACCTCGGCCGGATAGCCATCGGTCACCTCGACGCTGGTCACCTGATCGCGGACCTTGCGGTCTTTGTCCTCCAGCGCCGCCCAGAAGCGCGCCTGGCGCTCGGCCAGCAGCTTGCGCACCATTTCATGCCGCGCCCGGGTGGCGGATGTCCGGCTGTCCTCGTTCACAACGAAAAGCTCGAAGGTGATGCGGGCGTCTTCCGAGACCGGCTCGTTGACGTGCAGTACGTGGATCTTTGCCCCGGTGGCCTGCGCCAGGCTGGCGGTGTGGCGCAGCGCATAGGTCGAATTGCGCGACAGGTTGGTGGCAAAGAGGATGTGGGTAACGCTTGGTGTCATGTCCCCTGCCCCGCTCAGTAGCCCAGGAGCCGCGGCAGCCACAGGGACAGCTCTGGCACGAAGGCGATGATGAAGATGGTGATCGTGTTGATCGCGGCGAAGGGCAGCGCCCGGAGCGAGATTTCCTCGATCGAGATGTTCGAGATGCCCGAGGCGATGAAGAGGTTTTCGCCCAGCGGCGGGGTCTGGAAGCCGATGCCGAGCGCGCAGACCATGACCACGCCGAAGTGGATCGGGTCGATGCCGACGCTGTAGGCCACCGGCAGCATCACCGGCACCAGGATCAGGATCGTGGCCAGCGTCTCCATGAACATGCCGACGAAGAGAAGGAAGAAGATGATCAGCGCCCAGATGACATAGATGTTCGAGGTGAGATCGAGCATCGACTCGGCGATCATCGCAGGGATCTGGTTTTCCACCAGCAGCCGGCCAAAGACGGTGGCGGTGAAGAGGATCAGCAGCACCCGACCGGTGAGCCAGGTGGTGGCTTCCAGTGACTGGAACAGGGATTTCCAGGTCAGCTCGCGATAGATCACGACGCCGACAAAGAGCGTATAGGCGATGGCGACGATGGCGGCCTCGGTCGGGGTGAAAAAGCCGGTGTAGATGCCGCCCAGGATCACCAGCGGCGCCATCAGCGACCAGAAGCCCTTGTAAAGCTGGGTGGTGATGGTCTGCATCGACCAGCCTTCGGCATTGCCGGAATAGCCACGCTTGCGGGCCAGCAGGAAGTTCATCAAGAGCAGCGACGAGGCGATCAGGAAGGCCGGCACGAAACCCGCGATGAAGAGCTTGGAGATCGACACCGACTGAAAGGTGCCATGTTCGGCCACGGCCTCGGGCGGCGGCACCATGCCAAGGGCGGCGATGCCGAAGATCACCATCGGGATCGACGGCGGAATGACGATGCCAAGGCCCCCGGACGAGGCGGTGACAGCGGATGCATAGCCCTTGTCATAGCCGCGACGGATCATCGCCGGGATCATCAGCATGCCCACGGCGGCGGTGGTTGCCGGGCCCGAGCCCGAGATCGCGCCAAAGAACAGGCAGGCCATGACGGTGGCGGCGGAAATGCCGCCGGTGAACGGCCCGGCAAAGCTCTCGGCGACATTGATCAGCCGCTTCGAGATGCCGGCGGCCTCCATCAGCGCGCCGGCCAGAATGAAGGCGGGCAGCGCCATCAGCGGGAACGACCCGACCGAAGTAAAGGCGATCTGCACGAATTTGATCGGGTTGTCGCCCAGCACGACGAAGGAGACCAGCGACGAGACGCCAAGCGCCACGGTGATTGGCGCGCCGATGATCAGAAGCAGCAGGAACGAGCCGAACAGCAGGGTGGTGATTTCGGTTTCCATCGCTCAGGCCTCCTGCACGCGGGTTGCGGGGGTTTCGGCCTGGATGGCGTCGAGGTCGATCTGGTCGGGGTCGGACACGTCGTCACCGCGCACCAGCTTGATGTAATTCACCTGAAGGATGCGGATCGTCATCAGGGTGAAGGCCACGGGCAGCACCACATAGACCCATTTCATCTCGATCCCGAGGGTCTGGCTTTTCCAGAACTTGTTCATCTTGTTGAAGACAAAGTCGTAGGACAGCCAGATGAAGGTGACATTGAAGGCCACCCAGAACAGATCGGCAAAGGCCTCGATCCATTTCACGTGGCGGCGCGGCAGGAATCGGAACTGAAACGTGACGCGGTTGTGTGCGCCCTTCAGCGCCGCGTAACTGGCACCGAAGAACACGAACCAGACGAACATGTAGACGCTGAGTTCCTCGATCCACGAGAAGGAATAGCCAAACACCTCGCGCGCCACGATCTGAACGAAGAGCAGCAGCACGAAGCCGCTGAGCAGCGTGCGGCAGATGAGGCTTTCGAGATTGTTGAAGATGCGGGCCAGCATGGGGCACTCCTGTCCTGTTCGGGGAAGCGCGGGTCTGCGCTTCCCCGTCCGGTCGGCCGGTTTGGGGAGGGGAACCGGGTTAGTTGGTGGCGACCGGATCGCGGCCGATGGCGGCCAGCGCCTCGTTCAGCTTTTCGACACCGCCGATCGAATCATAGAACTGCGGCCAGACTTCGCTGGTGGCGAGATCGATGAATTCCTGCTCGCCGTCCGCGGGGTCGGAGATCTGCATGCCGCGCTCGACCAGCACGTTCTTGATCTGCTCTTCCTGCTCGCGCAGATACTGGGCCGAAAATTCGGTGGCCGCCTGCCCCGCGTCCAGAACGGCCTGTTGTTCCTCTTCCGACAAGCCCTGGAACACCGCTTCCGACACGATCAGCGGCTCGATCGAGAACAGGTAGCGCAGATTGGTGACGTGGCTCTGAACCTCGTCGAATTTCATTGAGTAAACAGTGATATAGGGGTTGTCCTGACCGTCCACCACGCCAGTTTGCAGGCCGGCGAACGTCTCGGACCAGGCCATCGGCGTCGGGTTCACACCCCAGGCCTTGTAGGTGGCGATCATGATCTCGTTTTTCGGCACGCGCACCACCAGGTCCTGAAGATCGGCGACGGTGGTCACGGGTTTCTTCGAGTTGGTAAGGACGCGAAAGCCGGAATAGGCCCAGCCGAGGATGCGCACGCCACTGTCACGCAGGGTGTTTTCCACCAGCTCCTGGCCGATCGGGCCCTGGGTCAGGGTTTCGGCATCCTCGAGGCTCAGCATCATGTAGGGCAGGGTCAGCACGCCGACGCTGGGCGAAAACGGCGTGACGTTGTTGATCGCGAGGATCGAGAAATCCAGCAGGCCCATGGCGGCGTCATTGACGGTGTCTTGCTCGGAGCCAAGCTGGCCGTTGAGAAACAGCGTGCCGGTATGAGCGCCGCCGGTATTTTCCACGAGCGCGGCGACGAAGGCCTTGCCAAGCGCTTCCTGGGTGCCGCCGGCGCCATCGCCGACCGCGATCTTGAAATTCTTGGCCGAGGCCGGAGCCGCCGCGATCAGCGCCGCCAGCGAGACCGCCGTGCCGAAACGCGCCAGTTTTCCAATGAAAGTCATGCCATCCTCCCGAGGCAGTTAAAATTTCCCGCCTCGGGGTTCGTTATCCCAAAGCACGATGGGGCCGGTATAGGGCGTTTCAATGCGTGCAAAAATGTGCCAGATTGAAAGTATGGTTTCATAAATCGGAAACATTGCCATGGCCCGACAGATGCTCATCCCGCAGATCGGCAATGCCGACCTGAAACTGTTGCGGATTTTCAAGACGGTGGCGGAATGCGGCGGCATCTCGGCCGCCGAATCCGAGCTAAACACCGGCCGCTCGACGATTTCGAAACACCTGTCCGACCTGGAAACACGACTTGGCTTTCGACTGTGCAACCGAGGGCCCGCCGGGTTTTTCTTGACCGACGAAGGCGCGCAGGTTCTGACGGCCACCGATGCGCTTCTGGAATCGGTGCGCGACTTTCGCACCCGGATGAACGAGGTGCGGCAAAAACTGGTCGGCACACTGCGCATCGCCGCCTTCGATCAGAGCATTTCCAACCCCGAGGCGCGGCTGAGCCATGCGCTGCGGCTGTTTTCGGACCGTGCGCCGGATGTCGATCTCGACCTGTCGATGTTGCCGCCCAACATTATCGAGGCACGGCTTCAGGAGGGACAGCTCGATATCGGCATCATCGCCCGTCACCGCCCCCTGCCCGGCCTCGATTACATGCCGGTGCATGGCGAGGACATGTACCTCTATTGCGGCCGCGGTCACCCGTTCTTTGACGCACCCGAGGCGCTCGATCTGGAAACGGTGCGTGGCGCGCGATATGCCGGTATCTCGTTCAACTCGCCCAACCTCCAGGTCGGGCAATCACTGAACATGCGGTCCCGGGCCGTGGTGCAGAACGAGATGATGCTGGCGATGCTTGTGCTGTCGGGCCAATACGTCGGCTTCATCCCGGCCCATATGGCCGAGCAATTCGAGCAGCAGGACAAGATGCGCCGGGTGCTGCCAGACCAGATTCACTATCGCACCTCCTTTGCCGCCGCCACCCGCCGCGCACCCGAGCCGAACCGGCTGACCCGGGTGTTCCTCGATGTGCTGCGCGAAACCTATCCCGCCGGATCCCCTGCCCCGCAAAGCAGAACGCCCGCCGATGTGGGCGGGCGTTGCGGGTAACCCATGGGTTACGGTCGCTGTGGTAACCCGCGGGTTACCGGTTCAGCGCGGCCTCGAAAGCCTCGATCGCATGTTGCAGCCGCTTGCGATCGACCGACGAGAAATCGACCTCTGACAGGATGCGGCATTCGCCCTTGCGGGCGGTCACCTTGGTGCTGCCGACGTGAAATTCGTACTTCACGCTTTTCTCCGCCTGCGGCTTGCGCGGCGTCTGGGCGGTGCCATCGGCAAAGCGGCGCAGGATGGCGGTCTGCTCTTCAGCGGTCTCCGCCTCTGCCAGATCCGCACGCAGGGCCGGCGCCAGATCGGGCGCCCCCTGCAACCGCCGCGCCACCTCGACCCCCAGATTGCGCGCCACCGCCTTGGGGAATTTCAGCGCCGTGTCCAGCTCGTCCAGCAGAAAGACGAAGCTGCGGATATAGCTGCGCTTCATCTTGTGCAGCGAAGCATAGATCCGGCTGACCAGATCGGCGGCCGCCTGCCCCTCCTCGCGCGCCGCGATGATCGCCACCTGCGCCATCTCGGCAAAGGTCAGGTCTTCGCGAATGACGTTTTCCTCGACCATGTCGATATAGAGATCGATGCGGTTCACCGCGCCGTCATCGACCCGCGCCACCGCATGGGCAAAGCGGTCGTCGGCGGTTTCCTTGTAAAGCTGTCGCAGCGCGGTCAGCCGTCGCCAGCCTTTCTTGAGCTGATAGCCGCCGGCGACGGCAAAGACCTCGATCGGCTCCTTCTGGCCGCGTTCGCGGATCGAGGTCTTGAGTTCCTCCATCTCGTCCGAGGCAGCCACCGCGTCGAGATCGAGCCTGTCGCGCGGCAGGGCGTCGGTCTGGATATCACCGAGCGCGATCTCGACAAGCACCCGGCCCTCGCCCTGCGCCCGGCGCCATTCCTTGGCGTCGGACGCATTCTGCCGGCGCTGCTCGACCAGGCTCTCGGTGCTTTCGGCCAGCGATCCGGCCGCTTCGCGCACTGCGGCCCCCATCGGGCCAACCTCGCGTTTGCGCTTGGGGGTGTCCGGCGTCTCGATCGGGCCGAAACCGAATTTGTTCTTGCTCATGCCTCAACCTCCTCTTTTGCCTCGCGCCGCTCCCAGGCGCGCAACACCACCTCCTTGAACTCGTCATAGGTGGCATCGAACGACTGGCGCGCGCGCTTCCATGTCTCGCGCGTCATCTGGCGATAATCCTGTTCGTAGACCGACATCTGAAAGCGCCCCGATTGCTCGACCGCGCGGGTCATCTCGATGGCGTTGTTGCAGACGTCGGCGCCAAAGACATTGCGGAACGCCTCCATCATCGCGACATGCAACGGGTTCGACGCCTCGAAACGGGTCATCAGCAGCCGGATGTCATCGAACTGCTTGGGCAGAGTGATACCGGCGTCCTGGGCGATCCTGGCATACCCCTCCGAAATATCCTCGAGCGCATCGCCGAGCTGGCCCAGAAAGCTGGTGGTGCTGTCATATTCCCAATAGCCGGGGCCGGAGGGGATATAGAGGATATCGGCGGCAAAGGCGGCGTTCAGCGACTGATAGCCGATGGCGGGCGGGCAATCGAAGATGATCAGATCGAATTGGTCGTCCGGCAACTCGTCCAGATATCGCGCGACGCAGCCAAAGAAGCTCCAGGCCTTGTGCATCGAGCGATATTGCGCGCTGGCAAATTCGACAAAAGCGGCATTGGCGCAAGAGGGAATGATGTCGATGGTGGGCCAGGCGGTTTTCTGGATGAAATCCTGCACCCGTTGGGCGCCGATCGATTGCACATCCTCCGGCAGCTCGTCGGCGGTGGGGTAGGGGCAATCGGCGGGGTCGTCATAGGCGGCGGCAATGCGGTCGGCCTCGCGGCAGAGATCGCGGCACATGATGCCCCAGACGGTGTTCCATTCCTTGACCTCGACCAGCCCCATGGAATGGGTCAGGGTCGCCTGCGGATCGAAATCGACCACCAGCACGCGGTAGCCGTCGAGCGCGGCGGCATTGGCCAGGTGCTGCGCCACCACCGTCTTGCCGACACCGCCCTTGAAGTTCGACACCGCGACCCGCATCGCCCGGCCGCCGGGGCGTTTGGGCAGCAGGGTCTTGCCGCGAAACCGGATGCGGCGGCGCAGCTCGTTGATCTCGGCCAGCGAGAACCAGCGCTGCCGGCCGTCCTCTTCGGTGGCGCCCTGCGGCAGCGACGGGTCGTCGGCCAGCTTCTTGCGCAAGGTATCGGCAGGCACGTTGAACATGAACTGGCTGATTTCCCAGATCGAGAACGGACGCAGGATTTTCTCTTCGCCCGGAGAGAAGGTCGCCTTGCGGACCGCCGCCTGTTGCGCAAGGCTTCGTTCGTTCATCGATTGCAGGTTGGAATGATCTCGCATGACCTCACTCGCGTTTTATGCTATTGAAGCCTGAATAACCGGATTTTACCGAAGCGCAAAACGCAGAAATCCCGAAATCGCGATTTTTGCCGGAAGCGCCGGGAAAAACGGGAAATTTGTGGAGAACCTGCAACGAATTGGGTGACACCGTGATGCCAATCGCAGGATATAGGGTGACAGACAGTGGGCAATAGGGTGACAACTGAGTGTCCCCCTATACCAATATACCTTCTATTTCTTTATTTTCAGGATTTCAGAGAGCGTTCCCGTATTTAACTCGTTGTTGACAAAAAACGGGATTAGTGAACACTCAACACCAGAACGGGAATCGGACAGAGAGACGATCCCGGAGGCAAAGAGTGGGCAGATATGGATGCAAAGCGGTATACCGGGCCACAGGCGGGGTCACAGAAGTACGATCTTCTGACTGCGCTGTCGGTGGCGGGGTTGAGCGGCTCTCCCGGGTTTCAGACCTCGATGCTGCGGTTGGTGGCGTTGGTGACGGCACGCTACAACTGGGGCCGCAACGAGCTAACCGTCGGGCAACGCGAAATGGCGCGGCTCTGGTCGGTCGACGAACGGACGGTGAAACGCGAGATCAAGCGGCTGACAGCGGCGTCGATCCTGCTTCAGCTTCGGCCGGGGGTGCGGGGCAGGGTGGCCGCCTACCGGCTCAACATCGCCGAGATCCACCGGCTGAGTGCGCCGGTCTGGGATCGGGTCGGCCCGGACTACGCCGACCGCATGGCGCAGCAGGCGCCGCCACCCGCAGCGCCCACGGTGACACAGGTCGATTTCGCGGCGGCCCAGCTGGCGGACCCACCGCAGCAGATCGATCCACCCGCCGGGCAGGGCGGTCCCTGGGCGCGAACGCTGGCGCGGCTGGCGCAGCTCGAACCGGCATTGCACCGAAGCTGGTTCGCCGCGCTTACACCCGGGGCCTGCGAGGCCGGCGTGCTGACGCTTCGGGCGCCGTCGCAGTTTCAGGCGCGGTATGTTCAGACCCATCATCAGCGGCTGCTCCTGGGCACCGCGCAGATGGAATTCCCCGATCTCAGGCGGATCGAGATCTGCGCCTGACACCGTGGGATGCCGCGCGTCAGGCCGGGGCCAGCACGAAAGCATAGAGCAGCGTCCAGAGGCTCAGCGCCAGCCCGAGGGTGATCACGAAGAGCCCGTTCCAGCGCAGGCCGACATGCAGCGGGCTGACACCGCCGAAGCTGCCGGTCAGGATGGTGGTGGCGGTAAAGGGCGAACAGATGCCGCCAATGGCCCAACCGGCGACAATCGCGGTGACCAGCGCCGCCGGGGTGACACCCAGGCTCGCGGCCTCGGGGATAAGCGGCGCAATCAGGGTGACCCCGAGGATCGGGTTCATTCCAAGCTGGCCCAGCAACGGAACGATCCACACCAGAGAGACCAGCAGCAGCCAGGGCGGCATCACCCCCAGGTCAAGCCCCAGCCCGGCCATGATCGGCGCCAGCAGCGGCGCGCCGAGCGTGCCGATATAGCCGGCCATCATCAGCAACACGATCTCTCCGCGATAGCCGGGGAGGTCGGTAAAGAGGAATTGCCGCGCCGGGGCGGCGATAGCGCCGCGATATTGCAACAGCGCCCAGACCAGCGAGATCAGCGGCACCACGAGAAGCACCACACCGACGATACGCACCTCGGTCAGCAGGTGCAGCCCGCCGACCGACACCCCGAGCAGCGCCAGCAGCACAAAGAGCGGCGTCAGCCGGCGGAACGAGCCCTCGATGGGGCGGGGTGGGGGGCGGACGGCCAGCCGCGGCTTCAGCAGCGTGTCCAGCGCCCAGCCGAGCCCGGCGAGGATCAGCGCCGAGACCATGCCGGGCAGGGCTGCATCGCGCCAGCTTGCGCCGGGGATCAGCACGGTGGTGATCGCCATGGAAAACGCCAGCGGCGACCAGGGCAGCGTCGAGACAAAGCCGCGCTGGATCGCCAGCAGCATGCGCCGCCTGCGGTGGCCCCGGATCACCGGGTCGCTGTCTGCCGCGGCCGCAGAGGTGGCCAGCCCGCCAAGCAGCGCGATCGCGCCATAGCTCAGCAGCAGTGCGAACATGTGGCCGCCGAGGCTCAGCGCCAGATAGCGCCGGCCCGGCGGCTGCGAGGCCAGGTAACGCCCGGCGTCGGCAATCGCCGGCGAGCTCTGGGCAATGCTGCGCAGGGTCGCCAGCGCGCAGAAGAAGGCGCCGATGAATCCGGCCGAGGCAAGGCCCCGGGCCAGCACCGCCGCCCAATCGTCCGAAACGGCACCGGTCCAGAGCGTCAGCCCCAGCCCGACCGCCACGAAGGCCAGCCGCGAGGCGCGGATGCGCGGTGCCAGCAGGACCACCACCGCGGCCGCCACCAGGGCACGCGGTGCTTCGGCTGCGGGCACCCGCCATTCGACCAGCCCGGTCAGCAGCACGAGCAGCGCCAGCAGGACGGCGGCGGCCCGGTCGAGGGGGGAGTTCGGTGTCATGCGGGCTCCGGGATTGGCTGCGCGGGCCGCGCCGCGTCGCCCAACTGTTACGAAGCCGCGCCGCCAAGGTCCAGAGAGCGCGGCGGGTTTTGGCCGGACCGCTCGCGCAGGGATGTGATCTCATGTGATCGGAACCAGGGCCTATACAAGTGGTTGAGCCCGAGACAAGGCGCGAAATTGCGCGCAGACTACGGACGAGAGGCACAGCTATGAACCGACGCGAACTTTTGAAAACCGGGATGGGGCTGGCGGCAATGTCGCTGCCCGGAGTGGCCAAGGCGCATGAAGCCGAGGTCAAGGATCATGAGTTGCCGGAGGCCATGTTGCCGCGTCTGGTGCGCATGGGTCCGGGATTTGCCCCCGGCGAGATTCACGTCAACCCGATCGAATTCGCGCTCTACTGGACGCTGCCCGGCGGCGACGCGATGCGCTACATCGTCGGCGTGGGCCGGCCCGGGCTCTACGAATCGGGCGAATTCTATGTCGGGGCCAAGAAGGAATGGCCGAGCTGGACGCCGACCCCCGGCATGATCGACCGTGAGCCGGAGAAATACGCCAAGTACAAAGACGGCATGCCCGGCGGGATCGACAATCCTCTGGGCGCCCGCGCGCTCTATCTGTTCACGCCGGAGCGCGGCGACACCTTTCTGCGCATCCATGGCACCAACGATCCCGACACGGGTTCTGCCTCAATCTGTGTGGCGCAACTATCCTGAGACTGGAAAATTCAGGAGGGGTAGTCGTGATTTCAAAGAAGCACTGGTCGCCCGGGAGCGATGTTTCGATTCAAAGCGTTGAGCGTAGTGATACCGGCGGGTGGCTTGTATCCGGCATTCTGACACCAAGAGGCATCTGCCCCGACTGTGGTTTGCATTCTCGACGACGTCATGGATGGCGGTATCGGCGGCTGCAGGATTTTCCCGCACATGGAGACGGGGTCACATTGGCACTCCAGGTTTGCCGCTGGCGATGCTTGGCTTCCGCTTGCCCTCGCCGGACGTTTTCAGACCATATTCCCTCGAT
>NZ_FNYY01000043.1 GCF_900109145.1 Marinovum algicola | reverse complement strand
CGTATCTCGGCCAAGTCGCGCCTCGGCGAGAAGCTGACCTACATCCACCGCCAGTGGGGCGGCCTGCAGACCTTCCTCCACGACGGCCGCGTCGAGATGGACTCCAACGCCGTCGAAAACCTGATCCGCCCGATCGCCCTGACAAGAAAGAACGCACTCTTCGCCGGCCACGACGAGGGCGGCCGCACCTGGGCCCGCATCGCCTCCCTGATCGCCACCGCGAAGATCAACGGCGTCGAGCCCTTTGCCTATTTGAAGGCGACCCTTGAAGCCATCGCCGCCGGTCACCCGGCCAGCAGGATCGACGAGCTGCTACCTTGGAACTTCACCCCGTCAAGCTGAACAGGCGTGGGGTGGCGACAGCGCTTACAGAAAACTTCCGGGCTCTCTGCTTTGAAGTAGTCGCTGACTTTGCTGTCCCCCGGAATTCGGAGACTGACTTGGGCTTAGATTGCCGGACTGCGCACCGCAGGTGTTTGTTCCTTTCACGTCGCGGTGACGTCCCGTGCAAAAACTCCTGAAAACCCGCTTCGCTGAAAGAACGCCTACAGCCTCGCCCAGCTGAGAAACACAGTTGACACACATCTGATGTATCAGATATCAGATGTGTAGAGACTCGCTTGGAGGAGACCGATATGAATTCGAAGCCGAAGGTTGTGATCACCGACTATGATTTCGGGGATGTCGATATTGAACGCGGCATTCTCGAAGCGGCCGGCGCAAATGTCGTGGCCCTTCAGGCCAAGCAGGAAGCCGATCTGTTCGAGGAAGCGCGCGACTGCGCGGCAATCATGAACCAATACGCCCGCGTGGGTGCCGAGACGATTGCGCGGATGGAGCGCTGCAAGGTGATTGCGCGCTACGGGGTGGGCGTCGATATCGTCGATGTCGACGCCGCGACCGATCGCGGCATCCTTGTGACCAACGTGCGCGATTATTGCACCGAGGAGGTGGCTGACCACGCCATCGCCTTGTGGATGGCGCTGGCGCGCAGCCTGCCGGCCTATGACCGAGCCACCCATGCCGGTGTCTGGCGGTGGCAGAGTGGCGCGCCGGTTCGTCGTCTGCGCGGGCGCACCATGGGCATCGTGTCCTTTGGAAAGATCGGACAGGCCATCGCCCGCCGTGCCCGCGCCTTTGGCACCGAGATCATCGCTTATGACCCGTTCCTGCCTGCCGATGTGGCACGGGAACTGGGGGTCGAGCTGGTCACAAAAGACGCGCTTCTGGCGCGGTCCGACTACATCCTGATGCAGGCGCCGATGACAAAGGAGACCCATCATTTCCTGTCGGACGCCGAGTTTGCCGTCATGAAACCCGGTGCGATCCTCGTCAACACCGGGCGCGGTCCCACAGTCGACAACAAGGCGCTCTATCGCGCCTTGACCGAGGGCCACCTGGCCGCCGCCGGACTCGACGACCCAGAAGAGGAGCCGGCCAAGCGGGCCACCTGGGACCCTGCCGACAACCCGATCTTCACCTTGCCCAACGTGCTGATCACGCCCCACGCCGCCTATTACTCGGAAGAGTCCATCCGTGCCGCTCGCGAAGGCGCCGCGACGCAGGTGGCCAAGGTGCTCACCGGGCAAACCCCCGATTTTCCCGTCAACGCTGACGCCCTGGCCGTCCAGAGCTGAACCCGAAAGGATACAAGATGCTGAAAGAATACAACGACTTCGACCGCCGCCCCGACGTCCTGGAAAAATTCGACAAGGTGCTGGCCTGCTATTCTGCCACTGCCGTCTTTGCCGACGTTCAATATCGCCTTGGTGTCATGGACAGCGGCATCAAACCGCCCTTCCGCGCCAAGGTGACGGGCCAGGCGATCACCGTCCAATTGTCCAAGGGCGATCTGGTCGATCCGCTCAAGGCGCTGGAGATGGGCCAGCCCGGTGACGTGATCGTCGTCGATGCCGGCGGTGACAAGAACACTTCGGTCTGCGGTGGCCTGATGGGTGGCCTCGCACAGAACCGCGGCATCCGCGGCATGATCGTCGACGGTGCGGGCCGCGATACCGACGAGCTTGAGGATATCAACTGGCCGATCTGGACGCGCGCCATCACCCCGCGCGGCACGCACACGATGTTTTCCGGCCGCAAGGAAGAACTGTCGATCAACGTGCCGATCCAATGCGGCGGCGTGGTGGTCAACCCCGGCGATTTCATCGTCGCTGACCTGATGGGCGTGACCGTCGTACCGCTGGAGAAGGCCGAAGAGGTGGTCAAGCTGGCGCAGGAACAGGCCGACCGTGAAGAGGAGACCCGCAAATGGGTGGCCAATGGCAAGACGGTCGAGGATCTGTTGAATGAATTCGGCCGCATCTGAGCCCGCCCTGATCGGCCTCGACTGGGGCACCTCGTCGTTCCGCGCCAGCCTGATCGGCGCGGACGGCGGGGTGCTGGACAGGCTGGCGGCGCCGGAGGGCATCATGCACGTCGAAGGCGGGCTGTTCGAGGCGGCGTTTACGCGGCTGCTGGCGCCCTGGGCCGGGCATTCGGACCTGCCGGTGCTCGCCTCCGGCATGATCACCAGCCGTAACGGCTGGGTCGAGACGCCCTATGTGGGCCTGCCCGCTGGCGGGAAAGAACTGGCGCGGGCGATAGCGACGCATCAGACAACCGATGGCCGCACCGTGCATTTCATCACCGGCCTTGCCAGCGAAACGGACGGCGCGCCGGACGTGATGCGCGGCGAGGAGACCCAGATCGTCGGCGCCGTGGCTATGGACACCAGCGACGGATGTTTTGTCATGCCCGGCACGCACAGCAAGTGGGTCGAGGTTTCGGAGGGTCGGATCACCCGGTTCGCAACTTACATGACCGGCGACGTCTTTGCCGCGCTGCGGGACCACACCATTCTCAAGGCGCTGATGCAGGATGCACCGTTCCATGACGAAGGCTTCCGCCTTGGCGTCGCATCGGGCCTTTCGGCGGGCAGCGAGCTTCTGCATCGGCTGTTCCATGTGCGCTCCATGCCGCTGTTCGACAAGATTCCGGCGGGGGCGAGTGCCGACTACCTTTCCGGCATGTTGATCGGCGCAGAGATTGCCGGCGGAAGCGCCGGCAAGGCAAATCGAGGCCCCGTCACGATCATCGGTCGCGACGATCTCGCGGATCGCTATGAGACCGCACTCGGGATCGCCGGGCTGACGACCCGCCGCGCCGAGCCTGACATCGTCGCGCGCGGCCATTTCACCATCGCCAAGGCAGCAGGAGTGATCGCATGAGCAACTGGCAGGACGCCCTGAACGACAACCCTCTGATCGCCATCCTGCGCGGGCTGGACCCCGACCGTGCGGTCGAGACCGCAGATGTGCTGGTCGAGGCCGGGTTCCGCATCATCGAGGTTCCACTGAACTCGCCCCAGCCGTTTGTGTCGATTGAGCGGATCGCCGCGAAGCACGGCAGCGGCATCGTCGTCGGCGCCGGAACGGTCCTGACGCCCGGCGCTGTCACTGACGTGGTGAATGCCGGCGGTGAGATCATCGTCTCGCCCAACATGAACCCCGCCGTGGGCACCCGCGCCGCCGAGCTCGGCGCCAAATGGTGCCCTGGCGTGATGACCCCGAGCGAGGCCTTCGCAGCGCTTGATCTCGGAGCGGCGGTGCTGAAGTTCTTCCCCGCCGAGCTGATCCCGCCCAAGGCCGTCAAGGCGATGCGCGCGGTGCTGCCCGCCGATGCGCTGGTGGCGGCGGTGGGCGGGATCACGCCAGAGACCATGACGGATTATCACGCCGCAGGCGCCGACAGCTTCGGCCTGGGCTCGGCGCTGTTTAAGCCGGAGTACGACTGTGCCGAGCTGGCGCGTCGTGCCGGGGGATTTACAAAAGCCTGGAAAAACCTGGCCGGATGATCCCGGATGACAACGGTGAGCCCGTCCCCCCCACACCTCGTCCGATGAAAGCTGCCGGCCCCGCGAGGCCGGCGGCTTTCATTCCGGCGCTTGCAAACGGCCAGTGGCATCGAAGACCAGCGGCCTTTCCGGCCCTGCAACCGAAAGCCTGTCGCTCGCCTCCACATGCGGCAGAAGCGCGGGCGATACCCAGATGCGATGGATTTCCAGCGTGTTTTTGATACGGACGATGCGGGCGGTCTCGGGCGTGGTCAGGTTGCAGGTTTTCAAGGCCACCACGATGGCGTCATGATCCGAGTTCAGAACCATCGGCAGCTTCGCCGGGTTGAGGATCGTCGCCGTGATGGCATTGGTATAGACCGCGCCGAGGTCGATCTTTTCCACGCATTGCCGGGTCGACAGATCGGCCGAGCCGATCCCCACGCCGTTGCCATGCGATTGCGGTGTGACGTCCAGCGCGACGATCTTCTGGATGTTCGGCGCGTCGAATCCGGGCAGGCCGGAGCCAGGCCGCCCGGTGACATTCGGGTCCATCCCCTCGCCGGAGATATTCTTGCCGATCTCGTCGACGATCAGCACGTCGATATCGGTGAAGTTGAGCCGCCCGATCGAGGCCTTGGCGATTTCCAACAGTTCCTTTTCCCGTTCGAGTATCCGGTCGCGCGGGATAATCTCGATCTCCATCAGGTCGTCGAAGGCATTTTCCAGGATGGCGAGACCAAAGATCACGGGCAGCCGCGCCAGCAGCTTTGCGCCGGCCTTGGGCAGAATGTCGTGAAAGCGCGCGAAACCGTGGTTGTGCAGGGCCACCGCGCCCTTGTGCTTGCCCAGCCCGATGCAGAGCATCTTCACAAGCCCGCTTTCGTACCCGGCCTTGAAATCAGCGTGCGGCTTGACCTTGTTGGCGATGACGATGCCATCGGCCTCGGATGCGATGCGGTCGATATAAAGCGGCGTGCCGTCGTCGAGCGCGTCGATCTGGACCACCTCCATCGACGAGCGGATCTCGGCTCCGGTGCTTTCCTCGGTGATGCCATAGCCCTTGAGCACGGCCACCTGTCCCTCGGCGGTGGCGCCCCCATGGCTGCCCATTGACGGCACGATGAAAGGCTCCGCCCCCTTGGCCCGCAACCCGGCCACCAACGCGCGGGTGATCTCGACCAGCCCCATGATGCCGCGGCTGCCGACGGTGATGGCGATGGACTTGCCCGCGATGTCGGCATCGGGGATCTGACGCAACTGCCCGGTCACGGCGGCGTCGATATCCTCCAGCCGCTTGCGCTCGAAATGCTGGTCCACCGGGATCAATGGCGGGAAAGGATAGGTCATCCCGCCTTCGATGTTCACATTGATCGGTCCAAGGTCCATCACATCACCATAGAGCCGGAAGTGCCAGAGACAACGACGGCACATAGGTTATCAGCATCAACAGGACGATCATACCGGCAAAGAACGGCAGGATGGCGCGGCTGAGCTTTTCGATCGACACGCCCGAGATGCCGCTGGCGACGAAGAGGTTGACCCCCAGAGGCGGCGTGCAGAAGCCAATGGCGAGGTTGACGGTCATAATCACGCCGAATGCAATCGGATCGACCCCCAGCGCCGTGGCCACCGGCAGAAGGATCGGCGTCATGATGATGATCGAAGAGATCGTCTCCATGAACATCCCGATGATCAGCAGAAGGACGTTGATCAGCAGCAGGATGATGATGGGATTGTCGGAAAGCCCCGTCAACCAGCCGGCCAGATCGGCAGGGATCTGCGCCAGCGTGATCACGCGGCCAAAGGCCGTCGCCATGATCACCAGCACGAGGATCATGCCGCTGGTTCTCGCGCTCTCGGCCAGGATGGTGGGGAAATCGGACCATTCGAGATCGCCATAGACGAACTTGCCGACAATCGCCGCATAGACCACCGCGACGGCGCCGGCCTCGGTGGGTGTGAAGATGCCGCTGTAGATGCCGCCGAGGATGATGACCGGCACCAGCAGCGCCCAGACCGATTTGCGGAAACTGGTGGTGATAAGCGACGCGTCGAAATCACGGGTGTTCTCGATCACCTTGGTCTCGTTGCGCAAAAGGAACCTCGCGACGATCATGAACATCACCGCGAACATCACCCCCGGCACGATCCCGGCCAGAAACAGCTTGCCGATCGAAACCTCGGCGGTGACGCCATAGATGATGAAGGGGATGCTGGGCGGGATCATCACGCCGATCATGCCCGACGATGCGGTCAGCGAGGCACTGAAGCGGCGGGTATAGCCCACCTTCTCCATTTCCGGGATCAGGTTCGATCCGATGGCTGCGACGGTGGCGGGGGACGAGCCGGATATGGCAGCGAAGAACACGCAGGCCAGCACGTTGACGTAGGACAGCCCGGCGCGGATATGGCCGATCAGCGCATTGGCAAAGCCCACCAGTCGGCGCGACATGCCGCCGTGCTGCATCAGGTCGCCGGCCAAAATGAACAGCGGCACGGCGATCAGTGGAAAACTGTCGGCCCCGGTGACGACCGAGCGCGCCAGCAGCACCAGCGGCGGCGTGCCGTCGACAAGGATCATGACGGCCATGGTCGCAAGACCGAGGCAGATGCCGATCGGCACGCTGAGAAACAGCGTGAGGATCAGGACAAGGAAAAGCACGGTGGCAATCATCGGATCAGACCTCTTGCTCGGGCGCGGTGCCGCGCAGCGTTCTAATTAGGTGTTGTGTCACGCGCAGGATCGACAGCGCCGCGCCGACCGGGGCTGAGGCGTAGAGCACCGGGATCGGCAGCCCCAGAACCACCGAGGTCTGGCTGAGCACGAAGGGTTTCAGGATCAACTGGATGCATTGCACCGCCAGCACCGCCAGAAAGCCGATGACGGCCAGGTCGACGACGATTTCAAAGGCGCGGCGCCCGCCCGGACCGATGGCATCGCGCAGAAAAGTGATGCGCACATGCGAGCCCTGTTGAAAGGCATAGCTGACCGCGATCCAGACGAACCAGACAAACAGCCAGAGCGTCAGCTCTTCGCCCCAGGACAGCGAGGCGTTCAGGATGTAGCGCATGAAGACATTTGCGCTGATCAGCAAGACGATTGCGGCCAGCAGAAGGCCCACGATATAGCGCTCGAAATTTCGGTCGAGCCAGCGCAAAGCGGTCATTGGTCTCTCCTCCCAAAGAAAAGCCGCGGACGGGTGCCCCGCAGGGCACCCGTGTTAGGGTCAGGACGTGGTGTCAGTTGGTGCCGGCGGCGGCAACCGCGGCGGTCCAGCCGTCAAAGACCTCGGCACCGACCTCTTCGCGATAGGTGGCGCGCACCTCCTGGGTCTGATCGGAAAAGACCTGACGCGCGGCGGCGTCGAGCTCGACCACATTGACCCCGGCGTCGCGGA
The DNA here is from genome assembly GCF_900109145.1 of Marinovum algicola. Classification (GTDB taxonomy): domain Bacteria; phylum Pseudomonadota; class Alphaproteobacteria; order Rhodobacterales; family Rhodobacteraceae; genus Marinovum; species Marinovum algicola. Next base: position 4,473 of record NZ_FNYY01000043.1, on the reverse strand, counting down.
TCTTCTGCAACTGCCCGGCCTCCTCGGCGTTGACCAGCTCCTGCTGATAGGCCGCCGCGTCGGTCATCGCCTCGCGCAGCAGGCTCTGCTGGTCCTCGGTGAGGCCCGACCAGAACCATTCCCCCACCACCGGGATGTAGACGGTGAACACATGGCCGGTCAGCGAGACATGTTTCTGCACCTCGTAGAACCGCTGGCTGTCGATCAGCGCCACCGGGTTTTCCTGGCCGTCGATCACGCCCTGTTGCAGCGCCGAATAGACCTCGCCAAAGTTCATCGGCGTCGGGTTGGCACCGAGCGCCTTGAAGGTATCGACATGGGCGGGCACCTTCATGGTACGCAGCTTGATGCCCTGAAGGTCTTCGGGCGTCTTGATCGGGCGCACGTTGTTGGTGATGTGGCGCAGACCGTTTTCCATCCAGCCAAGCCCGACGAGGCCCTGGTTCTCCAGACGTGCCAGCATCTCGTCGCCGGCGTCACCGTTCAACACGTCCAGCGCGACCTCCTTGCTGGGGTACATGTAGGGCAGTTCGATCACCGCAAAGGCCGGATCCCAGCCGGCAAAGAACGACGACGGCGACACCGCCATCTCCAGCACGCCGGTCTGCACGCCTTCGATCATCTCGCGGTCCGGGCCCATCTGCGACGAGGGAAAGATCTGCACATCGAAGTCGCCGCCGGAGCGCTCTTCGACCAGCTCCTCGAATTTCAGCAGGGCGCGGTGCATGTGGTATTGCTCGTTGGCGCCGTGACCGACCTTGATGACGGTTTCCGCCGCGGCGGCACCGGCAATTCCTGCCGTCATCAGCGCGGCAACCGCGAATGCGTAAGTGTTGGACATGAACTTCTCCTCCCGTTGGGTTCGACCAGAGGCCGGGTATCGGCTCCATTGATATCTGATGTATCAGATAGAAAAAGTTAGTGCAATATTTTCTTCATTACGGTACCTTCAGAAGCGTGGTTCAACAGAGGAAGACCGATGCCTGTAGAAAAAATGAAACGCATCAAAGCGCCGGATTCCTTGTGCGATATCGCGGCCACGGCCATTCGCGAGGCCATCATCACCGGCCGCTACGGGCTGGGTGAGGCGATCTCCGAGAACTCGCTGTCCGAGCTTTTGGGCATCAGCAAGACACCGATTCGCGAAGCTCTGGCCAATCTCAAGCACGAGGGCCTCGTCTCTATCATCCCGCGAAAGGGCACCTTTGTCTTCACCCTGAGCGTGGATGACGTGGCGCAGCTCGGCTTTTACCGCTTCGCGCTGGAATCCACCGCGCTGGAGCTTGCCATGGAGGGGCACTGCAAGGACCTTCTGACCGCGCTGAAGTCGATCTGCGCGACGATGACAGCGGCGCGAGAGCAGGGCAAGACGCGCGAATACCTGGAACTTGACGGCGAATTCCATGACGCCATCGTCTCGCGCTGTGACAACGTCTACCTGAAGGAAGGCTATCAGGCGATCGCCGGCCGGACAGCGGCGCTGCGGACCCACCTGTCGCAGCATCCGACCCATACCGACAAGTCGATGAACGAGCATATCGAGATGATCGCCCTGCTTGAGCAGGGCGATCTGGCGGGCGCGACGACGATTCTAAAAAAGCACGTGACACGCGGCGAACGCACCTATGCCGATGGCATCGAGGACATCGCCACCGCCAGCCCCGAGGACCGCATCATCCGCAGAAAGCGCACACGATGAGCCGCCGCATCCATCTCGACCCCGTGGGCGGCATTTCAGGCGACATGTTCCTCGCCGCCGTTCTGGATGTTCATCCCCATTGGGCCGCCGAGTTGCCCGGCGTGCTGGAGACGCTGGGGATCGGGGCCAAGCTGCGGCTGGAGCACAGGCCACACGACAACGGCATCCTGACCGGATCGCGGATGCTGATCGAAGAGACCGGGGACGCAGATCACCATCACGGCCACGAACATTACCATCACGTCCATTCCACCTTCCGCGCCATCAAGCAGCTCATCGAAGGCTCCGACCTCGCGCCCGGCGTCATCCACCGGGCCGTCGACATCTTTCGCCTGCTGGCCGAGGCCGAGGCGCAGGTCCACGGCACCAGCATCGAGGACGTCGCCTTTCACGAGGTCGGTGCGCTCGATTCCATCGCCGACATCACCCTCGCGGCGCATCTGCTGGAAAAACTCGGCGCCGATCACTGGTCGGTCGGGGCCATCCCTATGGGGTCCGGCCGGGTGAACACCCAACACGGCCCCCTGCCCGTCCCGGCGCCCGCCACGCTACTATTGCTCACCGGCCTGCCGCTGATCGACGATGGTATCCCCGGCGAGCGCGTCACCCCCACCGGCGCGGCAATCCTCAAACACCTCGCGCCCGAATTCGGCGGCCCGCGCCAGCCGATGCGGTTGTCCGCATCCGGCACCGGGTTCGGAGCCAAGACATGGCCCGACCTTCCGAATATCCTGCGCCTCAAGGAATTCGAAAGCCTGCGCCCCACTCTCGCCGACAGAGTCTCGGTCCTGGAATTCGAGATCGACGATCAGACGCCCGAAGACCTCGCTGTCGGGCTAGAGGCGCTGCGCGCGACCGAGGGCGTGCTCGACGTGATCAACGCGGCGGTCTGCGGCAAGAAAGGCCGTCAGGCCCAAGCTATCCGCATCCTCGCCCGCCCCGAGCGGCAGGAGGAGGTGATCCGCGTTTGCTATGACCAGACCACGACGCTGGGTGTCCGCCATCACCACGTCGACCGCAGCACCCTGCCCCGCCGCGCGGCGCAACAGGACGGGTTGCGGGTCAAACTGGCCGAGCGGCCCGGCGCCACCACGGCCAAGGTCGAGATGGACGATCTGATGACGCATCATCCCAGCCACGCCGAGCGCAACGCCGCCGGGCATCGCACGGCCGCAGCCGCGATTGCCGCGCAGGACGAGGAGGCCACCACATGAGCCTGCACGCCCTGCAACACCGCCTCCGCCAAATCGGACCCGCCGCAATCGCCGTCAGCGGCGGAATCGACAGCCTGACGCTGGCCTGCGTGGCCGCCGACCTCATCCCCGACAGCGTAATCTTCCACGCGGTATCGCCAGCCGTGCCCGAGGCCGCGACCGCCCGGGTCCGCACCTTCGCACAGGATCGCGGCTGGCACCTCAACGTGATCGACGCGGGGGAATTCTCGGACATGCACTACCGCGCCAACCCGGTGAACCGCTGCTTCTACTGCAAGACGAACCTCTACGGCAGCATTGCCGCGAAGACGAAGTCGCCGATCCTGTCCGGCACCAACCTCGACGATCTTGACGATGTCCGCCCCGGCCTGATCGCCGCGAAGGATCACAACGTCCAGCATCCCTATGTCGACGCCGGCATCGACAAACCCGGCCTCCGCCGCATCGCTCGCGATCTCGGGCTGGGCGACATTGCCGACCTGCCCGCCGCCCCCTGCCTGTCGAGCCGCGTCCTCACCGGCCTGCGGATCGAGCCCGGCGAGTTGCAGGCTATCGACCGGGTCGAGAGCCGCCTCAGGCCGATGCTGCCCGGCGCGGACGTCAGGTGCCGCAGGCTTGCCGGTGGCTACAAGTTGCAGGTCTCCGCCGACGTTCTGGACCGGATGCAACCCTCCGAAACCGAAGCGATCCTTGCCGCGGCCACGGCTGCGCTTGGCCACGAAGGCACGCTGCTAGGGCTGTCCTCATATCGGCGTGGCAGTGCGTTCGTGCAATGAGCGGTGCCGGCGGGATCGTTCTGGATGACGCCCGTGCCGGGCGGATCGGCTTTGACGAGGCCATCCTCTGCGAGCAGAAGACCGTGCCGCAGATCGCGGAGATCGCCAGCCGCAGCCGCGACACGGTCGGGCGGCGGTTGTTCACACGTCTGAGCGCGGAGAAATTCGCCGCGCTGCCGCCTGACCTGTGCGGCGCAATGATCTATGACGCGCAAAGCCGGACGGCGGTTCTGGGCGCGACGGCACCCGGCGCCGGGCCGCCCCGTGTCGCCATCGTTTCTGCCGGTTCTTCCGACGCCAATGTCGTGGCCGAGGCGCAGGCGACGCTGGCCTATTTTGGCCAGTCCACCCAAAAGATCGAGGATGTCGGCGTTGCCGGCATCTGGCGACTGCTGGAGCGGGTCGACGAGATTGCTTCCATGCCGGTCGTCATCGCCGTCGCCGGCATGGATGCGGCGCTGCCGACCGTTTTGGCGGGCCTCGTGCCGTCCTTCGTCATCGGCGTGCCGACATCGACCGGCTACGGCGCGGCGCGCGGCGGCGAGACCGCCCTGTCCGCCATGCTGGCAAGCTGTGGACCCGGGCTGACGGTGGTCAACATCGACAATGGCTATGGTGCCGCCTGCGCCGCAATGCGGTTCCTGCGTATGGCCGATCGGGTCAGGCAGGCTGAGGTGCCCCTATTTTCCTAGACACCTGCCTGTTTCATTTTCTTCTGCCTGATTTCGAAGTCAACGGGCGACAGCATGCCGTTGTTTGTGTGCTTACGCTTCGGGTTGTAGAA
>NZ_FNYY01000004.1 GCF_900109145.1 Marinovum algicola | reverse complement strand
GCCCGACGGATCAATCTCGCAACGAGGCCGCGTGATGGCGGCAACGACCTACGTGTGCTCCATCGCCCATGTCGCCACCCGCCTGGGCGAAGATCCCGAGCTGCTCGAGGCCATCGTCAGCAACGACGACAACCTAACCTACGGCAATATCGTCAGCGTCCATGTCGGGCACGACGACTACATCACCGCGCTGACCGACGACGGCATCGACGAGATACGTGATATGCTCGCATCCGCACGCAGGTCCGTCGAAGAGTGGCACAGCTTCCTCGACGACTTCGTCGCCGAGCCAGACATTATCGCCCGCGTCAAGGACCAGCCGCTGCGGTAGAAACCGGGCGCTTACCATGTTGCAACATGAAGTTAACGCCGTTTTCGGCGAATACACACGCACGTCCGAGGCATACAATGTCGCTGGGCAACAGAATCTCAATGGGTCCTATTCGGCGCCGGGACTTGGGTCACACCGCAAGGCGGCTGGCGGGAATATCGTCCGTTCACACAACAGTAGAACCCCGGGCGCAATACCTATCGAAACGTCGAAACTCTTTTCCATCAATTCGGAGGGCGTCTTCAATGTTTGACGTAGTCCCGAGCCCCCAGACTCCGCGTTATGCCTTTGAACCCCACGACGAGATCGTGGTTGGCGGCATCTCATACCGCCCTCACGCAAGCCGCGAATGGGGTTACGTTTTCACTCGAACGGACTCCACAGGCGTCGCCGAAAGCTTCGACAATGGGAAGTTGGCCCATCTCGTGCACAAGGGTCTGCTGCGACACAACAAGGGTGCGTTCCTGCCCCCTGAGGTTCGCAAGAGCCAGCTTCAGAACGCAACCATCTTGTCCTCAGTCGGGGGGCGTGTAGCCGATGCGATGGCGTTTCGTTGTGCTTTTGTGGAGGCGTTCCTCGAGCTCGAGGCCGAGGGTGCCGTCAAACGGACTGATAGCTCTGTCCTTCGCGCCGGGCTCCGGATTCAGCGGCGGGCCGCTGAAATACGAGGGCTTGCTGATCGTAAATCGGGGCAGACTGGCAAAGACCTACTTCTGCCCAAGATGCCCCATGAAAGCACTCTTCTTCGTTGGGTGCGAACCTATGAGGGCGAAGGCCTCGCCGGTTTGTGTGATGCCAAGAACCGATCGGGGAACAGGACGCGCCGTATCGGTCTCGAGGAGCTGGCGCTCATCGGACCTATCGTGGCTGGCTATGCCGACCGTTCACGTCCAACCCAGAAGACAATTTATGATCGAGTAGAGTGCGCTTTCGAAGAAGCGAACAGAATTCGGGAGATCGAAGGCCTTACACCGCTTGTAGTGCCCTCGCGGGAGACGGTTCGGAAGGAAATTCGCCGGCTCGATCCGTATCATACCTATATTGCCCGATTTGGTCAGGAGGCCGCGCGTAAGAAGTTCGCTCCAGTCGGCAAAGGCTTGGAGGTAACGCGCCCACTGGAACGGGTTGAGGTCGACGAGTGGACAATCGACCTCGTTTCTATCTTCGCTCAGACTGGAATTTTTGATCATCTGACAAAGGAAGAAAAAGAGCTACTCGGTCTCAACAAGAAGAAGATTCGCTGGACCCTTACTGTAGCTATCTGTGCTGCGACCAGGTGCATCCTTGCCATGCGCTTGTCGCGCACTCCCACCAAAAATAGTGCGGTCCAAGCCCTCGAAATGATCACCCAAGACAAGGGAATCTGGGCCGATACCTTCGGCGCGATTTCGCCGTGGAACATGTGGGGCGTGCCTGAGCTCGTGGTAACCGATAACGGAAGCGCATTCATTTCGGTCGCAATGAGGGCAGCGATGCAGGACCTCGGAATCCGCGCTGAGCGCTGCCCGACCGGTTTCCCCCAAATGCGTGCGCGGATCGAGCGGTTGTTCGGCACAATGTCGAGTTCGCTGATGCCGCTGCTGAGCGGAAGGACTTTTTCCGACGTGGTCACCAAGGGTGACGCTGAGCCGGATGGTGATGCTGCGCTTACGCCGGAGGAATTGTCCGAGGCCTTGGTTCGGTGGGTTGTCGACATTTACCACAACCGGCCCCACGAAGGTTTGGGCGGCGAGACGCCAGCGAACTGCTGGAACCGTCTGGCGGAAACCTTCGGCGTTCGGCCGGCACCGGATATGCGTCGCCGCAGGCTCATCTTCGGCACGCGCACAAAGCGCACGGTCACGCCGAAGGGCATCCGAGTCTTCGGTGTGCGGTATCACAGTGAGGCTCTGGCTCGCTGGTTTGTCCACGCTGCCCAGCGCGAAGTCGATGTGCGCTGGTATCGCGAAGATATTGGCGCGATCGAAGTGAACGTCGATGGTGAGTGGCTCGAAGTGCCATCAGTCTTCGAGGAGGTGCGCGGTGTGCGGGCCGAAGTATGGAACGGCGCTGTCTGTTCTCTCCGGGCCTCCCATCGCGAAGATGCCGAAATCTGCCGCCCGGTGGTCCTACAGGCCATCCGCGACATCGAGGCCATGAACGACCGGGCGATGAAGCGCCAGGGACTGATAGTCCAGGATTGGTCGGCGGAGAACCTCCAAAAGATGGAGGATCGCCTGATGATCGGCTTCCAGATTGCCGGAGACGAAGACACTCAAGTGCAAGTTTCAGGCGATGCTCCGCGATCAGGCCTGGGCCGCAGCCTTCTCACGGAAAAAAGCTCTGACGTCCTTTCCGGCGACGAACAGACAGACGCACATACCACTCACGACGCAGCACCCGATCAGGATGACAAGGGCGCGGATGTTTGGATCAACGAAAGCAAGTAACATGTCAAAGCAAACCAATTCCCCGTTCGCCGTCCAAGTCCTCATGGATGACTTGCGTGACACCTACGTAAAGACGCCACGCGACCAAACGCTGCGCGATCATTTCGATCGCCTTCTTCAGTGCGACCGGAACGGGATTCCGGTTGCCAAGCCCGTCACCTTCACCAAGAGCGGAGAAACGCGTGGTATCGTCCTCATTGACGGACCGGGAGGTGGAAAGACTTCGCTCGTTGATCATGCTCTCCGGGTGCATCCGGCTTTCTCTAACGCCGCGCCGAATACGATGCCGGTTATCAAGGCCCGGGTGCCCAGTCCTGCTACCCTTAAAAGCCTCGCTCTCGAGATCCTGGCGGAGACCGGCTACGAAGACGTTTCCGATCGCCGACAGAGGTGGGTCCTGTGGAAGCTCGTTCGGAGCCGATTTCAAATGCTCGGAACCGCGGTGCTCTGGATCGATGAGGCTCACGATCTCTTTCAGTCCGGGACACCTTCAGAGGTGCGAGATATCCTGAAGACGCTAAAGTCTCTGATGCAGGGCGATGGAGCAGTCATCGTAATCCTCACCGGCATCAATAGCTTGTGGCAGATCGCATCATACGACGGCCAAGTGAAGCGGCGCTACACGAAGATTTCCCTCCCAGAATTGTCAAATGCTAAGGACGGCAAGGCAATTAGCAAGCAGATGGAAGTCTTCTGCAACCGGGCGGGTCTGCGTCCTCCGGACGAAGCTGACCTCGTCCAACGGCTGGTCTACGCCAGTCGTAACAAGTTTGGCCTCTGTATCGAGAATATTCTGCATGCGATCGAGCTCGCGCTCAAATCCGAGGCAGACCAACTCACGATGCAGCATTTCGCTGAAGCTTGGGCCATGCAGGAAGGCTGCGACTATCGCGGCAATGTCTTTCTGGCGCCCCGCTGGTCCGAAATCGATCTTGCCGTCCCAGTGATAAACTGACCGCAATACCAACTGAGGTAACTATGACGCTTTTTCCTTATGTTTCACCGGCTCACGCAGAATCTGCGCTTTCGTTCGCAGCGCGCCTTGCGGCAATCCATACCGGTGGTCGCTTGGTGCCGTTCCTAAACGACTTGAGTATCAACGCTGGATGCTTGGCTCGTGGCGAGCCAGGCGCCTTGTTGGCCCTCTGCGAAAGGGCTGATGTTCCTGCGGATGTCCTCCTTGCGAATACCCCGGTTTGCATCGCGAAAGGACGATACCGGCTCCGCAGCGAAGTTATCTCCGCCGACTTTCTGTCGAATCCCCAGTTGGTGTTTTGCCCACAATGCCTGCTCAATGATGATAGTTCCGGTCCCGTAGCAGCGCAGCTTCGGATAGGGCGATACGAGTGGCCGCTGCGTGTCGTGCGGACTTGCTCTGCCCATGGCTTGGCCCTGAACGAACGCCCGCGTCGCTGCTGGGATGACCAGTTCCAAGAGCTTTCTGTCCGCGTTCCAGAGCGCGGTGCTGAACTCGAGGCGTTGGCTGCGGCGACCAAGCAGCGCTCGGTGTCGGAACTGCAAGCCTACGCGATAGCTCGACTTGAGGGGACCCGTGGTCCGGAATGGCTGGACAGTCAGACGCTCGAACAGGCCGTGAGGGCGACCGAACTGCTCGGCGCACTAATCGAGTTTGGCGCAGCAAAGAAAGTCAGTGCACTCACATCAGACCAGTGGGATCGCGCCGGTCGAGCAGGCTTCGAATTTACCTGCCGCGGGGAGGTGGGGATTCGCGAGGCTTTGCACCACATTCAAGAGACGTTCCGCAAAACAGGAAAGCGCCCAATGCACCGCAATGTGTTCGGTCGTCTCTACGAGTGGCTGGCGTCGAGTAAAACTGCCAAGGAGCCTGGGGATATCAAGCGCATCGTCCGGGAGCATATTTTTCACACGGTGGCGATGGCGCCGGGCGAAGGGGTTCTCGGAGAATGCTTGACCGAACGGCGGCTCCACAGCGTCGCATCGCTCGCAGCTGAGACCGGGCTGCACCCGAAGACGCTGGGCTACATCCTTATTGCTAAAGGGCTCGTTTCCGCGGAGGACCCGGCAGCTGTCTTTGATGCTAAGGCAGGCCTCGAGGTGGCGGCGGCTGTTCAGCGCATGGTGAATGTGATCTCCGTTCCAAAGGTGCTCAATTGCTCACGACCGCAGGCGTCTTGTCTCATCGATGAGCGCATCTTGCTGCCGATCGCGACCGGCGCAAGCGGTGCGCCTGGCCGAACCCAAAAGGCGGTGGATCAGAGGAATATCGATGGTTTTCTCGCAACGCTGAAGGCGCGTGCTCGGGCCGTCGAAGAAGTGCCCAAGGGGTTTGTGACGATCTCAAAGGCCGCCGAAAAGGTGAAGGCACCCTGCATCGATATTGTTCATCTGATCCTCGGCGGCTTTCTTTCCAATGTGGTCGAATTCAATGGGAAAGCGGGCTACGCCGCGATCCATGTCGAGCCGGCCGAGGTGAGCCAGGTTATTCGGGAAAGCCTCCCCGGTGTCTCGCCCTCGCAAGCGGCAGCGAAGATCGGCGTCCCTGCTCAGGTAGTGTGGGCCCTCATCGATGAGGACGAAAGGGCTATCCTTCCCTCAATGCCGATCCGTGGTCGAACCGGGCACCATGTGATCCGCCGCGTGATGCTCGAGGATCTCCACCGATTTCGGGACGGTTATGTGAAGTCGGGTGATATAGCGAACCATTTGGAGACGGATCGCAAAACAGTCGAGCGAATTCTTCGCCGGTATCGGGTGCAACCCGCGTATTCGCGATCACAGATCGGCATGAACCTTTATCGGCTTTCCGACCTCCCGTCGATACTTCTACCCGAACACGACGAAGTGCCAGTGTAGCACAAACACGCCATTGACATCGAACGAGAAAGGCCGCTCTGTTGAGTGGCCTTATTTTTTTCTTTCTGCGGCTTCGTTGTTCGAGAATTCAAATGTGTGTTTTTTGGTTGAAAAATGTGCGATTTGCCCGCCGCCTTTCTGTGCCACTTCGCGAAATAGCTTATTTTACGCGACTTCGGAATCCCGGAAGTGCGAACATTGGTTGTCGTCATACTTTGCAGTCCGTAGAGCAATGAATGCTTTCACGAGGGGTAATCCGCGAGATTGCACCCTCGTGAAGTGCCTATAATCGACCTCGGACATTTTCGGAGAATTCTATTCGACGATGTTTTCACGGCTTGTAAGGCCGAACACACCCATTTTGTCCGCAACGGGAACTCAAAGTTATCGCCTTTGAACGCGCGGGTAGCAGGCCCGATGCGGTGTAGCCCTCATACAGCGCAACCGTATCGGGCCTGCGGTCTTTCAGGCGATAGGCTTCGTTCCAGAGTAAGGTGGACAAAAAATGACCAACGCAGTCGCGTGATGGTTTGCTGCTCGCTTGGCGCGCTTATTCACTTCGTTCCGGACCCTACGGCGGTGCGATGTGGAACATCCAGCTTGCGGCCGCGACGATGACGGCCATCCCCGTGCTCATCGTTTTTGTCATCGCCCAGCGTCAGTTCGTCGAAGGACTGGCCCATACCGGACTGAAAGGCTGATCCCATGGCCCAAGTAACCTTCTCGGACGTGCAAAAAGCCTATGGCGCGGTCCATGTGATCCACGGCGTCGAGATCGACATCGCCGACGGCGAGTTCGTCGTCCTCGTCGGCCCCTCGGGCTGCGGCAAGTCCACGCTGCTGCGGATGCTGGCGGAGCTGGAGACCATCAGCGGCGGCGAGATCGTGATCGGCGACAAAGTGGTCAATGATCTCGAGCCCAAGCAGCGTGACATTGCCATGGTGTTTCAGAACTACGCGCTCTATCCGCACATGACGGTCGCGGACAACATGGGCTTTTCTCTGCATCACCGCGGCGCCTCGAAGTCCGAGATCAAGGAGCGGGTCGATTGGGCCGCCAGAATCCTCGGCCTCGAGCCCTATCTCGAACGCCGCCCCGGTCAGCTCTCCGGCGGGCAGCGCCAGCGGGTCGCGATGGGCCGCGCCATTGTGCGCGACCCCAAGGTGTTCCTTTTCGACGAGCCGCTGTCGAACCTCGACGCCAAGCTGCGCGTGGTAATGCGCGGCGAGATCAAGGCGCTGCACCAGAAGCTGAAGACCACCACGATCTACGTCACCCACGACCAAGTCGAAGCGATGACCATGGCCGACAAGATCGTGGTGCTGAACGGTGGTCGGATCGAGCAGATAGGCTCCCCTCTCGATCTCTACGACAATCCGGTCAACCAGTTCGTCGCCGCCTTCATCGGCTCGCCTTCGATGAATTTCATCGACGGGCATATGGAGGCGGCGCAATTCATTGCCGGCGATGCGCGGCTGCCGGCCCCGGCCGCCTTGCCTTCCGGCAAGCCTGTGGTCTACGGGGTCCGCCGGGAGCATTTCCGCCTCGATCCTCAAGGCGGGATCAGGGCCGAGGTTGTTGTGGTCGAGCCGATGGGCTCGGAAACTCAAGTCACCATGTCGATCGCCGGCCAGAAGGTCTTTGGCGTGTTCCGGGAACGGATCGCGGCGCAGCCCGGCGAGGTTTTGAGCCTCGGGGTCGATCAAGTGCATACCCATCTCTTCGATGCAGCCACTGGATTGCGCCTCGCGGCGTGACCGTCATCCCGCCGCCCTGGCAACCGACCCTGCCGCCGGCCATGGGCCCCGCGCGGACCGCGCGGGTCTTAACTCCAGAGGCGCACGGAGGGGCACCGATTGCGCCGCGCTCGGCCCCGCCGCTCGTTCAATCGCCGTCGGCGATGCCGGCCTGCCGGGCCCTGGCGCGGCGGGCGCGGTAGCTGGGCACCACGACCAGCAGGATGGCCACCACCAGCAGGCCCAGCGTCATCGGCCGGTCGATGATGAAGCTGACGCCGTCGTAGAGCTGCATCGAACGGGCGAAGTTGTCTTCCAGCATCCGGCCGAGGATGAAGCCGATCAGCAGCGGCGCCAGCGGGTAATCGGCAAACCGCAGGATGGTGGCGCAGATCCCCATGCCGACCAGGATCAAGAGCTCGGTGGCGTTGTTCTGGCCGATGTAACTGCCCATCAGGGTAAAGAACAGGATGAAGGGAATCAGATAGTTGCGCGGGATCGCCAGCACCTTGGCGATATAGGGGATCAGCGGCAGATTCAGCACCAGCAGCACCAGGTTGCCGATGTACATCGAGATGATCACCGCCCAGAAGATCTGCGGCTCGTCGATCATCAGCCGCGGTCCCGGCGTGACGTTGAGCGCGATCAGAGCGCCCAGCAGGATCGCCGTGGTGCCCGAGCCGGGAATGCCCAGCGTCAGCAGCGGCACGAAAGAGCCGGTGCAGGCGGCATTGTTGGCGCATTCCGGCGCGGCCAGGCCCTTGACCGATCCCTTGCCGAACTCGGCCTGCTCGTCCTTGGAGGCGATGTTGCGCTCGACCGCGTAGCCGAGGAACGAGGCAATGGTGGCCCCCGCCCCGGGCAGGACGCCGATGAAGAAGCCCTGAATCGACTGGCGGCCGATCACCGGCGCGATCTGGCGCGCCTCGGGGCGCGAGATGCGCAGGTTCTCGATCTTGCCGTTGCCGCTGCCCTGGGCCGAACGCGCCGGGTTGAGCACAAGGAACAGCGCTTCCGGCAGGGCGAACATCGCCATTGCCAGGGTGATGAAGCTGAAGCCGGATTGCAGATCCATCAGCCCCATGGTGAACCGCGGCATGTTGAACAGCGCGCCTTCGCCCACGGTGGCCATGATCAGGCCAAGCAGCGTCATCAGCACCGCCTTGGCCACGTTTCCGGTGCCGGCAAAGGCGGCAATCGCCGAGAGCCCCACCACCATCAACGCGAAATATTCCGCCGAATGGAACAGCAGTGCCACGGTCGAGAGCATCGGTGCAAAGACCATCAGCAGGATCGCCCCGATGGTGCCGCCGCAGAACGAAGCGATGGCGGCGATGGTCAGCGCCTTGCCGGCCTGGCCGCGGCGGGCCATCGGATAGCCGTCGAAACTGGTGGCCACGGTGCCGGCCACGCCGGGCGCGTTGAGCAGGATCGACGAGGTCGAGCCGCCGAAGATCGCGCCGTAATACACCCCGGCCAGGAGGATCAGCGCGGCGGAAGGATCGCCGATGGTGATCGCCACCGGGATCATGATGGCGATGATCGACATCGGGCCCAGCCCCGGCAACATGCCGATGAAGGTGCCGATCAGACAACCGGCAATCACCATGATCAGGTTTTGCAGCGAAAAGGCAGCGCCGAGGCCGATGAGAAGACCTTCAATCATGTCTCGTGCTCCTTACAGGAAAAATGGCAGCGGGCGCAGGAAGATGCCCAGGACCTGCTCGACCAGGTACCAGACCACGCCGGTGGCGAGGCCGGCGACCGGCAGCAGGATGTGAAACTTGCGTTCGCCCAGAATGGCCCCACCCAGGGTCAGGAAGCCAGCGGTGGCCAGCAGGAACCCCGCCGGGCGCAAGAGCAGCGCATAGGCCGCCATCAGCGCCAGCAGCGCCAGCGCCGGGACCAAGTGGTAGTCGGGAAGGCAACGGTAGTCGATGTCGGGCGCCTTGTCGCTCTCGGGCGCTTTCTCGAGCCCCAGCAGGATCACCAGCGCGGTGAGAATGGCCAGCACCGAAAGCACCTTGGGAAAGGTGCTCGGCCAGATCGGATTGCGCTGCATGAAAGGTGGCAGCAGATGGTCCATGGTGAAGAACGCCGCATAGGCGTAGGCGAGTGCCACACAGAGTATGACGAAGGCGATCCAGCGATCGAGGGCCATTCCAGGTCTCCTGAGGGGTCTCTGCCGGCCTCGGTTCGGGGCGTTGCCCCGCCGCCTGCGGCGGCCCCCCGAGGGTATTTTCGGCAAGAGGAAAGACAAATTTAACCAAATGCGCGGTAATCTGGGTCCACGGTACAGGCTGAGGAGCCGATGACCGCGCAAGGGGAAGGCGCTGCCTTCGGGAAGGGGAGACATGGCGTCCCCCCTTCCTCTTGCTGCAAATACCGCGGGGAGCGCGAGGGGCTGGCCCCTCGCCCCGGTGGCGGATCAGAGGAAGCCGAGCTTCTTCATCAGATCGCCGATCACCTTTTCCTGGCCTTCGAGGAAGGCTTTGAATTCATCGCCGGGGTTGTGAATGTTGACCCAGCCGTTGCGGGCGCGCACGGCTTCCCATTCCGGGGTGTCGTACATCTTGGCGATCGCGTCCTGGTAGAGGGCGACCCTGTCTTCCGGCATGCCGGGGGCGCCAAAAAAGCCGCGCCAGTTGATGAAGGTGGTCTCGATGCCCTGTTCCTTCATCGTCGGCGCATCGGCGTAGGCGTCGACGCGTTCGTCAGAGGTGACGCCGATGATCTTGACCTCACCCGCCTCGGCCAGGGCCACGGCTTCGGAAAAGCCGGTCGACAGTGCCTTGATCTCGCCCGAGAGCAGCGCCGCCATGGCCTTGCCGCCGGCGTCATAGGGGATGTATTTGACGTTCAGCGCGTCCTTGCCGGCCGCTTCCATCACCATGGCCGCGACCAGGTGGTCCATGCCGCCGGGCACCGAACCGCCGCCGATGGCGGTGGCATTGGCATCGGCGTCGAAGGCCGCCAGCAGATCTTCCATATTGTCGATGTCGCTGTCGGCGTTGACCACCAGCGCCGCATAATCGCCGATGGTGCCGGCCACCAGCGTCAGGTCGCGGAAGTTGTGCGGGAAGACGCCGGTGAGCGAGCGGATGACGATCGGGGTCGAATTCACCATCAGCGTGTCATGCAGGCTTTCGGCGTTCTCGATCAGATAGCCGATCGCCTTGCCGCCGCCGCCGCCGGACATGTTCTCGTAAGATGCGGTGCCTGCGAGACCCGCCTTGGTCAGCGCCTCGCCGGTGCCGCGCGCGGTGCCGTCCCAGCCGCCGCCGGCGCCGCCGGGGATCAGGAAATGCACCTTGTCGAGCACCTGGTGGCTTTCGGCCAGCGCCGACCCGGTGAATGCGACGGCCGCAGCCGCGGCCAGAAGGGCGCGACGGCCCAGTTCGAATGTCATAAGTTGTTCCTCCCGTTTGACGGCATGGCATATGCGCGTCATGTGAGAGGGGTTTGGTCCCGTAACCTGACACCAAGCTGACACGGGACGCGGAAGGGTAGGGAGCGGCGTGCGTTTTTTACTGATCGAGGACAATGCGCCGCTGGCGGCGGCGGTGGTCGACCGGCTCAGTCTCGACGGCCATGTCGTCGATCATGCCGGCGATCTCGAGACCGCGCGGGATTACGTGGCGACCACCTCTTACGATATGATTTTGCTGGATATTATGTTGCCGGACGGTGACGGAAGCAGCTTTCTCACCCACCTGCGGCTGACCGAGAACCGCACCCCCACCATCGTACTGACCGCCCGCTCGGAAATCTCGGACAGGATCAGCCTGCTCGATCTCGGGGCCGACGATTACATGGTCAAACCGATCGATTTCGCCGAGCTCGAGGCGCGGTGCCGGGCGGTGTTGCGGCGCCGGGGCAGCAGCGCCAGCAGCGTGCTGAGCCTCGGGGCGATTCGTTTCGATTCCGCCTCCGGCGTGCTGCATGTCGGCGCCGCCGCGACCCAGTTGCGCACCAGGGAGCTGCGGCTCTTTGAGGTTCTGATCAATGCGCCGGGGATGATCTTTTCCAAGCCGGCGTTGGTCGACCGGCTGTTTTCGTATGACGAGGAGGTCTCGGAAAACGCCATCGAGGTCTATGTGGCGCGGCTTCGCAAGCATCTGGCCGGCTCGGATGTGACCATCACCACCGTGCGTGGTCTGGGCTACAAGCTGGAGCAGACATGACCCGGCCGGTGGTCCAGGGCTCGATCCGCCGCCGGCTGCTGGTGCTGCTGCTCTGTGCCTCGGCGGTGCTGGCGGTACTGGTCTATTTCCTGGTGCAATCGGTGGCACGCCAGGTGGCGCAGCAGAGCCAGGACAATATCCTCACCGCGTCGGCGCTGTCGGTGATCGACAGCGCCCGGATCGTCGATGGCTCGGTCATGGTCGACCTGCCGTATGCCGCGCTCTCGATGCTCGACAGCATCACCGACGAGCGGGTGTTCTATGCGGTGCGGCTGGGGGACGAGCTGCTCACCGGCTATGCCGAGCTGCCGCGCCCGCCGCGGGTGGGCGCGCGGGGCACGGCGCAGCTCTCGGCGGAATTTCTGGGCGAGGCGGTGCGGATCGCCGCCGTCACGCGGCCCTTCGCCACCGATCTCGGCCGCAATGTGCTCGAGGTCAGCGTCGCCCAGACCTTGTCGGGCCAGCGCCAGACCCTGGCCTGGACCTCGCGGCTGTCGCTTGCCGTCGGTGCGGGGTTCTTTGCGCTGACCGTGGTGCTGGCGCTGCTGATCGCCCGCGCCACGATCCAGCCGCTCGACCGGCTGACCGCCTCGGTCTCGCGCCGCGGCCCGACCGATCTGCGCCCGGTAAACGCGCCGGTGCCGCAGGAAATGGCGCGCCTCGTGACCTCGCTCAACGGCTTCATGGCGCGGCTCGAAGCCTCGCTCAACCGGTCCGAGGATTTCATCGCCGAGGCTGCCCACAGGGTACGCACGCCGCTGGCGGTGGTGCGCACCAAGGCCGAGATCATCCAGCGCCAGATCCACAAACCCGAGAACCGCAAGGCCATGGCCGAGATGATCGAGGCGATCGACGAAAGCTCGCGGACCGCGGGGCAGTTGCTCGATCACGCCATGGTCTCGTTCCGGCTCGACAGCCTGCCGCGCGACAGGGTCGATCTCAGGGCGCTGATGCGCGACGCGGTGGAACGCATCCGCCCGGTGGCCGAGATCGCCGACATCGGGCTCGACATCCCCCATGCCGACCCGGCGACGATCAGCGGCGATGCCATCCTGCTGCAAAGTGCCGTCCGCAACCTGCTGGACAATGCCGTCAAATACAGCCCCGCCGACACCAGGATCGAGATCTCGCTGCGCCGCGACGCGCGGGCCGTCCGGCTCGAGGTGCGCGACGAGGGCCCCGGCTTTCCGCCGGGCACCAGCGCCGCCCTGACTGAACGTTTCGCGCGCGGCAGCAATGCCAAGGGCGTCATCGGCTCGGGACTCGGGCTGACCATCGTTCAGGATGTTGTCACCGCCCATGGCGGCCGGCTGCACCTCGATAATCAACACGGAGGCGGTGCATGCGCCAGTCTGCTCTTTCCCTTGCCCTGAGGTCTGTCCCGGCCGCGCTGCTGATGATCTGCGCCAGCCTGGCGGCGGCACTCGAGATCGAGGATCGCCGGCGTTTCGGCCCCGCGGATGCCGCGCGCAGCCTGCGCATCCTCTCGACCACCGACACCGCGATCTTTGCGCCGCGGATCGAGAGCTACCTTCGCACCGCGCCGGAGATCGGCATCGACTACATCGTCGCCAGTTCCACCGATGTGATGCAGGCCGCGACCGACGGGGGCGATGCCTATGACCTGGTGATTTCCAGCGCCATGGATCTTCAGACCAAGCTGGCCAACGATGGCCATGTGCAGCGCCACAGCTCCGAGGTGACGCGCGAGGTGCCGGCCTGGGCCAAGTGGAACGACATGGTCTTTGCCTTCACCCAGGAGCCGGCGGCGATTGTCGTATCCGACGCCGCCTTTGCCGCCGAGGGCATTCCGCGCAGCCGCCAGGACCTGATCGACGTGCTGCGCCGCAATCCCGAGCGGTTTCGCGGCAAAGTGGGCACCTACGACGTGCGCGAATCGGGTCTGGGCTATCTCTTCGCGACGCAGGAAAGCCGGGTGTCGGAAACCTACTGGCGGCTGACCGAGGTGATGGGCGGGCTTGGCGCGCGGCTCTATTGCTGCTCGTCGCAGATGATCGATGCGGTTTCCGGCGGCGATCTGTTCGTCGCCTACAACGTGCTGGGCAGCTATGCCTTGCAGCGCCAGGACCTGTCGGGGATCAGCATCATCCTGCCGTCGGATTTCACCACCATCATGCTGCGCACCGCCGTCATCCCGCAGGGCGCGCCGGAGCCGGAGCTGGCCGGCGATTTCGTCGATCACGTCCTGGCCCAGGCCTTTGGCCGCGATCCGCTGCTGTCGGTCGACCGCTGGCTGAGCAACAGCGAGATGGCGCTGAGCCGGATCAACCTCGGCCCCGGGCTGCTGGTCTATCTCGACCGGCTCAAACGCGCCGCCTTCGAGAACGAATGGACCAACGCGATCTTGCAGGAGTGAGGCGCGCGCGCCTGCGCCCGCCCGTCCCGGAGCCGCTCCGGGACCGCTTCGTCAGTGCCCACCGGGAGGCCCCGGATCAGGCCCGGGGCGGGCGCCGGCCCCCTCGCGCGTCAGGGCCTTGCGCATCTGATCGACGATCACTTCGGCCCCGAGCCGCGCGGCGTAGTCGCGTTCGATCCGGGCGCGGCCGGTGGCGCTGAGCCGTTGCGCAAGCTGCGGATCCCCGGCGATCCGGAGCAGCGCGGCGGCCAGGGCCGCAGGTGCTTTCGGCGGCACCAGCAGCCCCTCGACCCCATCGTCGATCAGCTCGGGCACGCCGCCGGCATCGGTGCCGATGGTGGGCACGCCGCAGGCGATCGCCTCCATGTAGGCCACGCCCAGCGGCTCGTGCCAGCTCGCCAGCGCAAAGACATGCGCGTCGAGCAGCTTGGCCTTCACCGCCGCCGCGTCGATCGCGCCCAGCAGGCGCACGTGTTCGCCCAGCCCGTGCTGCCGGATCAGCTGTTCCAGAACCAGGCGGAACCCGCTGCCGCCGGCGTCGTCTTGTCCGGCGATCTCGAGGCGGACGTCATGGCCGGCGGCGCGCAGCTGGCGCACCGCCTCGATCAGATCCTGATGGCCCTTGACCACGTTGAGCCGGCCGCAGGCAAAGACCCGCAGCGGCGCGCCGGGTTGCACCGGTTCGTAAGGCGTGTCGCGGCGCAGGTACTCGGTGTCGACCCCCATCGGCCGCAGGATCATCGGCGGCAGATCCGCAGGTTGTTCGGCCTGCATTTCGGCGATCAGCCTGCGGGTGATCACCGTGGCAAACCGGGCGTGCCGCCATTTGTAGCGCTGGCCCCGGCCGTAGTCGGAAAGCGGCCCATGCAACGTCAGCGAATAGCCCGGACCGCCCAGATGCCGCGCGAAAGCGGCGATCAGGGCACCCCGGGCACAGGAATGCACATGCACATGCGAAACCCCCTCGCGCCGACAATGATCGCGCAGTGCGTCGCCGGCGGCGGCGCAGATCAGCACGTCTTTCAGCACCGAGGTGCCGTCGCGCCCGACCTCGCGCAGGAGTTCGCCCCAGGGCAGCCGCGGCAGGACCCGGAGCGCCCGACGCAGCGAGACCTCGCCGAGATAGGTGGTCCGCGCCATCGCCGCCTGCGACCAGTCGTGGGCAATCAGTCCCGGTGGCGGGCGGCGGGTGGAAAACAGCACCGGCGCCACGCCCATCGCCTCGAGCGCGGCAATCTCGCGCCAGAAAAAGATATGTGTCTGCCCCGGAAACTGAGGCACTAAGTAACCGAGCTTTTGCGGCAGGGACATATGCACTTTCCACAGATTTTCTGCGCTGCATCATCGTTTGGCCACAGTTGCATGTATAGTCTGGATGCAGAACTTATTCGAACAAGAGGCCCTGCCGTGCCACCTGAGGCTTCTTTCGACCTGACCGTCGTCATTCCCGCACATGACGAGGCGGCCTGGATTCGGGCCTGCCTCGCCGCGGTTCTGGCGTCACGTGGGCCGATGCGGGCGCAGGTCGTGGTTGTGGCCAACGGCTGCCGGGACGCGACCGCCGATCTGGCGCGCGCGATGGGGCCCGGCTTTGACGCCCGAGGCTGGCGGCTCGACGTGCTGGAACTGGCCGAGGGCAGCAAGATCGCGGCGCTCAATGCCGGCGACGCGATTGCCGCGGCGCCGGTGCGTGCTTATCTCGATGCGGATGTGACGGTTTACGAGGACGTTTTGGGACAATTGGCAGAGCATCTGAGCGGCCCCGTGCCGGCCTATGGCAGTGGCACGCTGGAGATTGTCCAGCCGCGCAGCGCCGTCTCGCGGGCCTATGCCCGGGTTTATCGTCAGGTGCCCTTCATCGCCCGGGGCGTGCCGGGCTGCGGATTGTTCGCGGTGAACGCCGCGGGGCGCGCGCGCTGGGCCGACTGGCCGCCGATCATCTCTGACGACACCTTTGCCAGGCTGCATTTCAGCGCGGCCGAACGCCATGCCGTGCCGGGCCGCTATCGCTGGCCGCTGGTCGAGGGGTGGCGCGCGCTGGTGCGGGTGCGGCGGCGGCAGAACATCGGCGTGACTGAGATACGGCGGTTGTATCCGGCGCTGGCCGCCAATGACGAAAAACCGCCGCTGGGCGCCGCCGGCAAGCTGCGCCTGGCGCTGAACGATCCGGCGGGGTTTGCCGTCTATGCCGGCGTCGCCCTGGCCACCCGTCTTGGCACCGACAAGGGCTGGAGCCGGGGCCGATGATCGCGGTGATGCAGATATTCCGCGGCAGCTCGCTGACGGCCCGGGCGCTGCGTTCGGCGCTGTTCACCCTGGGCGGGTTCGGCAGCGCGCAATTGATCCGGCTGGCCTCGAACCTGATCCTGACACGGCTGCTGTTTCCCGAGGCTTTCGGCATGATGGCCCTGACGATGGTGTTTCTTCAGGGTTTGCAGATGTTTTCCGATGTCGGCGTCGCCCCCGCGATCCAGCAGAGCAAGCGCGGCGACGATGCCGATTTCCTCGACACCGCCTGGACCATCCAGGTGGTGCGCGGTTTCTGTCTCTGGCTGGCCGCCTGCGCTCTGGCCTGGCCGGTGTCGCAGATCTACGGCGAGCCGATGCTGCTGTTGCTCTTGCCCGCCATGGGGCTGACCCTGATCGTGCAGGGCTTCAACCCGACCAAGATGGAAACCGCCAACCGGCATCTGATGCTGGGTCGGGTGACGCTTCTGGATATCGCGACCCAGGTGATCGGCATCGTCACCGCGGTGGCGCTGGCCTTCTGGCTGCGCTCGGTCTGGGCGCTGGTCGTCTCGGGGCTGCTTTCGGCCCTGGTCCAGCTCTGGCTCAACACCGCCTTTCTGCCCGGGCGCCGCAACCACCTGCGCTGGGAAAAGCCGGCGGCGCAGGAGTTGATCCATTTCGGCAAATGGATCTTCCTGTCGACACTGGTGGGCTTTCTCTATCATCAGGGCGACAAGATCATCCTTGGCCGCTATCTGCCGATCGATCAGTTCGGCGTCTACAATATCGGCTTTTTCCTGGCCTCCTTTCCGATGCTGCTGGGGCTGATGATCACCCGCAAGGTGCTGATCCCGATCTATCGCGAAACCCCGCCTGGCGCCGATCCGGCGAATTTTGCCAAGCTGCGCAAGATGCGGGGTCTGGTCTCGACCGGGCTGATGGCGCTTCAGGCGGTGTTTGCCGCCTCGGGTGTCTGGCTTGTCGACCTGCTTTACGACCCGCGTTATGCTCTGGCCGGGCCGGTCGCCGTGGTGATCGCCATCGCGCAGATTCCGCTGATCGCGGCGCTGACCTATGACCAGGCTGCCGTAGCCGCAGGCGACAGCCGGCGTTTTTTCTTGCTTCAGGCGACGCGGGCCTGCCTGATGGTGACAGGACTGCTGGCCGGGCTGCAATTCGGCGGCTTGCTTGGGGCGCTGGCCGGGCAGGGGATCGCGATGATCGCGGTCTATCCGATGGTGGTGCGGCTGGCGCGCAAGATGCAGGCCTGGGATCCGCTGCATGACATGGTCTTTGCCGCTGTCGGTGTGGGGATCGCGCTGGGCGCCTGGATGATCAATGGCGACGCGATCCTGCGGCTGATGCCCGGGGTGATGCCGGCGGCACTGCCATGAGCGACAAGGGGAGGAAAACGCGATGACGCTTCAACCGGAAGGCGCCGCAATTTTACCTCAATTTGACTGTACCTCCGGGAGCCGGGGGCAAACGGGATTACCGGATGTCTGTTGATTACGACCTCGCATCCATAAGCGAGACTGATATTGCCATTGTCGGCATGGCCGCGCGCCTGCCCGGCGCCGCATCTGTCGATGCCTTCTGGGACAACCTGCGCAGCGGACGGTCCTCGATCACGCGGCTGAGCGACGCGGCGCTGCGCGAGGCCGGCGAAAGCCCGGGCCTGCTGCGCCATCGCAACTACGTGCCCTTTGCCGCGCCGCTCGACGGGTTCGCCGATTTCGACGCCGAGTTCTTTGGCCTGTCGCCCAAGGACGCGGCGATCATGGATCCGCAGCATCGCCAGTTCCTCGAATGCGCCTGGGAGGCGCTGGAAACCGCCGGCCGCATCCCGGAGCCAGACAGCGGCCCGGTGGGGGTTTTTGCCGGTTGCGGCATGGGCAGCTATTTCTACTTCAATCTCTGTTCCAACCCCGATCTGGTGGATCAGACCGGCATGTTCCTGCTGCGCCATACCGGCAATGACAAGGATTTCATGGCCACCCGCCTGAGCCATATCCTCGATCTCAAGGGCCCCTCGCTCAATCTCCAGACCGCCTGTTCCACCTCGCTGGTGGCGACACATTACGCCGCCCAGTCGCTGATCAACGGCGAATGCGACATGGCGCTGGCCGGCGGCGCCACGATCGAGCTGCCGCAAGGCCGGGGGTATCTCTACAAGGAAAACGAGATCCTCTCTCCCGACGGGCAATGCCATGCCTTCGATCACCGGGCGCAGGGCACGGTCTTCGGCTCGGGCGTCGGCGTGGTTGTGCTGCGGCGGCTCAAGGATGCGCTGGCCGAGGGCGACCCGATCTGGGCCGTGATCAAGGGCTCTGCGGTCAACAACGACGGCGCCGCCAAGGCCGGCTACCTTGCGCCTTCGGTCGAGGGTCAGGCGGCGGCGATTGCCGAGGCGCAGGCAATGGCCGGGGTCAGCGCCGAGACCGTCGATTACGTCGAATGCCACGGCACCGGCACCTATCTGGGCGATCCCATCGAGGTGGCCGCCTTGACCCAGGCCTTCGAGGAAACCACCGACGAAACCGGCTTTTGCCGCATCGGATCGGTCAAGACCAACATCGGCCATCTGGATACCGCCGCCGGTGTGGCGAGCCTGATCAAGACCTCGTTGGCGCTGCACCACCGGGAAATTCCGCCGAGCCTCGGCTATGAGGCGCCCAACCCGTCGATCGATTTCGAAAACTCTCCGTTCCGCGTCAACGACCGCCTCTCGCCGTGGCAGAGCCACAAGGGTCCGCGCCGCGCCGGGGTCAATTCGCTGGGGGTCGGCGGCACCAACGCGCATCTGGTGGTGGAAGAAGCGCCCGAGCGTCCGGCCTCGGAGGAAAGCGACTGGCCGTTTCAGATCCTCACCGTCACCGGCCGCAGCAAGGCCGCGGTCGAGGCCAATGCCCGGCGCCTGGCCGCGCATCTGCGCGCCCACCCCGAGCAGACCCTGGCCGATGTGGCCTATACCCTGGAAACCGGCCGGCGCAAGTTCGAGCACCGCCGGGTACTGGTGGCCGAAAGCCACGACCAGGCCGCCGACCTGCTGGAAACGCTCGATCCGCGCCGGGTCTTTGCCCATAGTGCGCTCGATGCCACGCCCGAGGTGGTGTTCATGTTCCCCGGCGGCGGGGCGCAATATGCCGGCATGGCACGCGATCTCTACGAGACCGAGCCGGTCTTTGCCGACTGGATCGACCGCGGGCTGGCGATCCTTCAGCCGAAGCTCGACTACGACATCCGCGCGCTCTGGTTGCCGCGCGCGCAGGACCGGGCCACGGCCGACCAGCGGCTGACACGGCCTTCGGTGCAATTGCCGCTGATCATGATCGTCGAATACGCGCTGGCCAGGCTCTGGCAGAGCTGGGGCGTCACGCCGGCCGCGCTGGTCGGCCATTCGATGGGCGAAAACACCGCCGCCTGCCTCGCCGGGGTGATGTCCTTCGAGGATTGCATCGGTCTCGTCCATCTGCGCGGTCGGCTGTTCGACAGCGTGCCAGAGGGCGGCATGCTCTCGGTCTCGCTCTCGGCCGAGGCGTTGTCGCCCTACCTTGGCGCGGATCTCGACCTTGCTTCGGTCAACGCGCCCGAGCTTGCCGTCGCCTCCGGCCCGCAGGCGGCGCTCGAGGCCTTGCAGGCGCGGCTGACGGCAGAGGGCATCGACTGTCAGCGGGTCGCCATCGACATTGCGGCCCATTCCGCCATGCTCGACCCGATCCTCGACGACTTCCGCGCCTATCTGAAAGGCATTGCGCTGCATCCGCCGCAGATCCCGATCATCTCCAACCGCTCCGGCCAGCCGCTCACCGACAAAGAGGCCACCGACCCCGACTATTGGGTCGGCCATCTTCGGAACACCGTGCGGTTCGCCGATTGCATCGGCACGCTGGCGCAGGGCCAGCCCCGGGTCTTTCTCGAAGTCGGACCGGGCAAGGCGCTGGCCTCGCTGGCCCGTCTGCATCCCGATCTGCCGGCCAACCAGGTGCTGGGCACATTGCGCCATCCCGAAGACAGCATCGAGGATGACGCCTATTTCCTTGCCGCGCTCGGCCGTCTCTCGGCGCTGGGGGTCGCGGTCGACTGGGCGCAGATCTGGGGCGAGGCGCGGCGCAACCGCGTGGTACTGCCGACCTATGCCTTCCAGCATCAGACCTATTACATCGAACCGGGGCAGGTACGCGAGAGCGGGGCCGAGCGTTTCCTCACCCGCTCGGACGAGATCGACACCTGGGCCAGCCGCATGGCCTGGGTGCCGGGACTGGCGGCCTGCGAGGTGGATGTCGAGGCCGAACTGCATCTGACCGCGCCGGAAACCTGGCTGATGTTCATGGATGACGCCGGCCTGGCGCGGCGCACCGCCGAGCGGCTGCGCGCCGCCAATCACACCGTGATCGAGGTCTGGCCCGGCGATGCCTTTGCCCGCTCGGACGACAGCGCTTACGTGCTGGCGCCGGAACGCGGCCGCGAGGGGTATGACCTCCTGATCCGCGATCTGATGGCGCGCGGCATGGTGCCGGGCCGGGTGGCGCATTTCTGGCTGGTCACCCGCGACGAGAGCCACCGCCCCGGCTCGTCCTATTTTCACCGGGTGCAGGAGCACGGGTTCTATTCGCTGCTGTTTCTCGCGCAGGCCATCGAAGAGGAAAACTTGCCCAAGCCGCTGCACATCACCGCGCTGACCAATGGCGCGGCCCGGGTGCGGCAAGAGGCGCTGCGCTGGCCCGAGAAATCGACGCTTGCCGGCCCGCTCCGGGTGATCCCGCGCGAGTTGCCCGGCGTGACCACCGCCATGATCGATCTCGAGCTGCCCGAGGGCCGCGGCAGCAAGGACCGGCTCGACGCGCTGGCCCTGCATGTGCTCGAAGACCTGCTGGCGCCGCCGACGACCGCCGAAGCCGCGCTGCGCGGCGCGCGGCGCTTTGTCCGCGCCCCCCGGGCCCTGCCGCTCGCGGCCGCGCCGGCGCCGCAGATCCGGGACGGCGGCAGCTACCTCATCACCGGCGGCTTTGGTGGCATCGGCCTCAGCATCGCCCGTCGCCTGGTGGCCGAGGGCGCGCGCCATATCGTTCTGGTGTCGCGCGGCGCACTGCCGGCACGCGACACCTGGGACCGGTATCGCAAGAGCCACGGGCCACAGGACGCCACCGCTCGCCGGATCGAGGCGGTGCTGGCGCTCGAGGCGCAGGGCGCCGAGGTTCTGCTGGCCGAGGCCGACGTCAGCAACCTGCAACAGATGCAGGCCGTGGCCGCCGATGCCCGCGCCCGGTTTGGCGCGCTTCATGGCGTGATCCATGCCGCCGGCGTGGTCGATGACGCGCTGCTGCTGACCAAGACGCAGATCGGCATCGAAAACGTTCTGACGCCGAAGATCCACGGCACCAAGGTGCTGGCCGAGGTCTTTCCCGACGGCACGCTCGACTGGCTGGTGCTGTTTTCTTCCAGCTCCACCGTCACCGCCCCGGCCGGTCAGGTGGATTACGTCGCCGCCAATGAATACCTCAACGCCTTTGCCCAAGCCCGCCGCGACGGCAAGACCCGGGTGCTGGCGCTCAACTGGGGCATCTGGTCCGAGGTCGGCATGGCGGCCCAGGCCGTGGCGGAACGCACCGGCGATCTGCCGGAGCCGCCGCGCGAACCGGTCGGCCTGCCGCTGCTCGACATTGCCACCTTTGACGACACCGGTGCGCGGCTCTTCGAGGCGAGCTGGCGGCCCGCCGAACGCTGGGCGCTCGATGAACACCGCACCCGCGACGGCCAGGCGCTGCTGCCCGGCACCGGCTATCTCGAGCTGGCCGCCGAGGCGCTGGCGGCGCAGGGCGAGACCGGGCCTTTCGCGATCCGCGACCTGACCTTCCTGCGGCCGCTTTATACCCCCGACGGCGCCGAAACCGAGGTGCGCCTCTACCTGCGCCGCTCCGACGCCGGCTATGCCATGCAGGTGCGCAGCGCCATTCGCCACGAGGGCCGCACCGGCTGGCAGCTTCATGCCGAGGCCGAGCTTGCGCTCCGGCCGCAGCCCGCGCCGCCGCCGATCGACCTGGCCGCCATTCGCGCGCGCTGCGAGGGCGGGCATTTCAGCGATATCCCGCTGCGGTCGGCGCAGGAGATGCATCTTGATTTCGGGCCCCGCTGGCGGGTGCTGCGGGCCACGGCGCTGGGCGCGGGCGAGGGCATCGCCGATCTTGTGCTGCCGCCCGAGGCGCAGGAGGATGGCGCGCCGCTGCACCCGGCGCTGATGGATATTGCCACCGGCTGGGCGATGGAGCTGATCGCGGGCTACGACCGGGCGGCGCTCTGGGTGCCGATGTCCTATGGCCAGGTCCAGGTCTTTGGCCCGCTGCCGGAGCGGTTGGTGAGCTGGGTGCGCAACGCCGGGGCGAACAGGGCCACCGATCCCGTCGCCCGGTTCGACATTACCCTGACCGACGCGCAGGGCCATGTCTGCGCCGTCATCCAGGGCTTTTCGATCAAGCGGCTCGACGCCGGCGGGTTGGCCGCGGCGCCCCGGCCCACCGCCGCCGATCTGCGCTTTGACCGGGCGCAGGACATCCAGCCGCTGTCGCCGGCCGAGGAACGCCTGCACCACAATCTGAGCCAGGGCATCCGCCCCGACGAGGGCGCCGAGGCCTTTCTGCGCGCCCTGGCGACCGATCTGCCGCAGCTGGTGGTCTCGTCGCTCGACCTGCCGGCGCTGATCTCTCAGGCGAGTGAGACCGGCGCGCCGCAAGGCGCGGGCCAGCAGTTCGAGCGCCCCGACCTCGACACCGATTTCGTGCCGCCGGAGACCGATATCGAACGCACGCTCGCAGGTTTCTGGCAAGAGCTTCTGGGGGTCAGCGAGATCGGGGCCGAGGACAATTTCTTCGATCTCGGCGGTCACAGCCTGATCGCCGTGCGGCTGTTCGCGATGATCAAGAAGACCTATCGCACCGAATTCCCGATCTCGGTGCTGTTCGAGGCGCCCACCATCCGCGCCTGCGCCGCGCTGATCGAGGCCCGCGTCGGCCCGCAGGAGGGCACGACAGCGCCTCAGCGGACCGAAGAGGACCAGCGCCGCTTTACCCATGTGGTGCCGATGCATGAAGGCGAGGGCAGCGACCGCACGCCGTTCTTCCTTGTCGCCGGCATGTTCGGCAATGTGCTCAACCTGCGCCATCTTGCCAATCTGATCGGCAGCGACCGGCCCTTCTATGGCCTTCAGGCGCGGGGACTTTATGGCGACGACCAGCCGCACCGCGATATCCGCGAGGCCGCCCGCGACTACATCGCCGAGCTGCGGCAGGTACAGCCGCGGGGCCCCTATCTGCTTGGCGGGTTCTCCGGCGGCGGCATCACCGCCTACGAGATGGCCCATCAGCTCGAGGCGGCGGGCGAGGAGGTGGCGCTTGTGGTCATGCTCGACACGCCCCTGCCGGTGCGCCGCAAGCTGACATTGAAGGACCGCGCGCTGATTCAGGTACAGGAGCTGCGGCGCGGCGGCGTGACCTATCCGCTGCGCTGGGCGGCGCGGCGCATCCGCTGGGAGTTCGACAAGCGGCGGCGCCCTGTGGCCGAGGCGGCGCCGGAGCACCAGTTCCACAATGCCGCCATCGAGGCGGCGTTCTACGAGGCCATCGCCCGCTATCCGCTGCGCGGCTGGACCGGAAATCTGCACCTGTTCCGGCCGCCGCTGCGGGGCAAGTGGCAGGTGTCGGGCGGGCGCCTGGTGGATGCCGACCGGGCCTATGTGCTGCCCGACAACGACTGGACGAGCCGGGTGCCGGGCCTCCAGGTCGAAGAGGTGCCGGGCACCCATGATTCCATGGTGCTGGAGCCCAATGTCCGCGTCCTTGCCGCCCGCATCCGCGCCGCGATCGAGGCGGCGGAAACGCCGACCCCTGTGTTTGTCCCGAGTGAGAAAGCGGCGGAGTGACCATGAGCCAAGCGCGCCTGTTGTGTATCCTGTTGAATTATCGCACCGCCGAGCTGTGCCGCCGGGCTGCGCGCACGGCGGTGACGGCGTTGCAGGGGCTCGATGCCGAGCTGCTGATCATCGACAATGACAGCGGCGATGGCTCTTTCGAGCAGTTGACCGCCTTCGTCGCCGCCGAGGGCTGGCCGCAGGTCCGGGTGATCTCGGCCGGGCGCAACGGCGGTTTTGGCGCCGGCAACAACCACGGCATGCGCGCCGGTCGCGACGATGGCCAGCCGGCCGATTACATCTATATCCTCAATCCCGATGCCTTCCCCGAACCCGAGGCGATCCGGGTGCTGGCCGATTGGCTCGACAGCCATCCCGAGACCGGTATCGCCGGCAGCCTGATCCGGAGCGAGACCGGCGCACAGGAATATACCGCCTTCCGCTTTCCCTCGATTGCCGGCGAATTCGAACATTCGGTGCGCTTCGGCCCGGTCAGCCGTCTGCTGCACAAGGCCCGCGTGCCGATCGATCTGCCGGACCGGCCGCAGCCGGTCGACTGGCTGGCCGGGGCCTCGATGATGCTGCGCCGCGAGATGCTCGACCGGATCGGGCTGTTCGACGAGACGTTCTTTCTGTATTTCGAGGAAACCGATCTCTGCCTGCGCGCCGCGCGCGACGGCTGGCAGACGGTCTATCTGCCCGAAAGCCGCGTCACCCATATCGGTTCGGTCTCGACCGGCATGAAGTGCTGGGACCGGGTGCCGCGGTATTGGCTGGATAGCCGGCTGCATTATTTCACCAAGTCCCACGGCGGCGCCTATGCCGCGCTGGCCACGCTGACCCATGCCACCGGCGGGCTGATGTGGCGTCTGCGCAAGGTTCTGCAACGCAAACCCGACGCCGATCCGCCGCATTTTCTGCGCGATCTGGTGGCACATCATGTCCGTGCGCTGCTGTCCCGGTCCGAACGCCGCGCCACGCCGCAACCCGCCAGGAGGCTGCCATGAGTGCATTCACCGCCATCGTCGTCGGAAACGACACGCTCACCCGCGCCTGCGCCGAACAGATGCTGGACCGGGGCCATGCCATTGCCGCGCTTGTCACCCGGTTGCCGGAGCTGCGGGCCTGGGCCGAAGCGCAGGGGGTGCGGGTCGAGACGCCGGGGAAGGATCTGCCGGCCCGGCTGGAGGGGCTGGCCTGCGACTGGCTGCTCTCGATTGCCAATCTGGATGTCTTGCCGGCCGAAGTGCCGGCGCTGGCCCGCCGCGGCGCGGTGAATTTTCACGACGGCCCACTGCCGCGTCATGCCGGTCTGAACGCGCCGGTCTGGGCGCTGCTGGCAGGTGAGGCGCACCATGGCATCACCTGGCACATGATCGCGGGCGGCATCGACGAGGGCGATATCCTGGTGACGCGCGAGATCGCGCTGGCCGCGGACGAGACCGCCCTGAGCCTCAACCTGAAATGTTATGCCGCCGGGGTCGAGAGCTTCCCCGCGCTGCTGGATCAACTGGCCGGCACGCCACAGCGTCAGCCGCAGGATTTGAGCCAGCGCAGCTATCACGGGCGGACCGCCCGGCCCGAAGCCATGGGCCTGCTGCAATTCGACCGGCCGGCGGACAGGGTGGCGCGGATGGTTCGGGCGCTGGATCACGGCGATTATCCCAACCCGCTCTGCACTGCAAAGGTCAGGATCGCGGGCGAGGCCTTTGCGGTTGGCCGGGCCCAGCCCGTCGCGGGGCAGGGGGCGCCGGGCGAGGTGCTGGCGGTGGCCGAGGCCCTGACCGTCGCCTGTGGCCAAGGCGCGGTGCGGCTGGCCGGGCTGCGGCGGATGGACGGCAGCTTTCCCGAGATCACGGCGCTTGCGAAGCCCGGCGACAGGTTGGCCCCTGTCGCGCCCGAAGAGGTGCAGGCGCTGACCGGTTTTGCCGAGGCGCTGGCCCCGGCCGAACCTTTCTGGCGCCGCGCCTTCGCCGGTTTCACGCCCGCGACCCTCGCCGGCGGTGGGCAGGGCGCCAGTGGCACCGAAGAGATCGCTTTCGACTGGCCGGAGGCGCTCGACCTGCAACAGAAGGCCGATCTTGTCCGGCACTGGGCGGCCCAGGCCAGCGGCATGCCCGACGCCGGGATTGCGCTGGTGCATGCCGGGCTTGAGACGCGCGGCGGATTGGCCCTGCCCTGGGTACCGTTCCAGCGCGGCGATGACATCGCGCGGCTGCAAACAAGGCCCGCCGTGCCCGCCGATCTGGCGCTGCGCAGTCCGGAGATCCCGGCGCTGCGCCTGCCGGATGTGGCCTTTGCGCTGGACGTCCCCTCCGAGGCTCCGCTCACCGTCACCGCCGCCGGCAGGCTGGTCTTTGACCGCGCCCGGATCAGCCCCGCGATGGGCCGCATCCTCGCCGACCGTCTCGCCGCCATGGCCGAGGCCCGTATCCAGGGCGCGGCGCTGCCCGACATGCCGCCCGCCGAGCGCGATCTGGTGCTGTACGGCTGGAACCGGACCCAAGCCGATCATGACCGCAGCCTGACGATGCAGACCGCCTTTGAGGCGCAGGTCGCCCGCACGCCCGAGGCCACGGCGCTGGTGGTCGGCCGCGAAGAGATGAGCTACGCCGCGCTCAATGCCCGCGCCAATCGCGTCGCGCATGTACTGCGTGGCATGGGGGTCGGCCCCGGCACGCTGGTCGGGCTCTGTACCGCGCGCAACATCCATCTGGTGGTTGGCGCGCTGGCGATCCTCAAGGCCGGCGGCGCCTATGTGCCGATGGACCCCACCTATCCCGCCGACCGGCTCGCGCTCTACCTCGAAGACAGCGGCGCGCCGGTTGTGCTGACGGAACAGGCGCTGAAGGACCAACTGCCCGAGAGCGCCGCCCATGTGCTCACCCTGGACGCCGCTCCGGAGATCGAGACCGCGCCTTCGGACGACCCCGCGCCGCAGGCCAGCCCCGAGGATCTCGCCTATCTGATCTATACCTCCGGCTCCACCGGCCGGCCAAAGGGTGTCATGGTGGAACATCGCAATGTGGTGAACTTCTTTGCCGGCATGGATACCCGGATCGGCCGCGAGACGCCGGGCACATGGCTGGCGCTGACCTCGCTCAGCTTCGACATCTCGGTGCTGGAATTGTTCTATTCGCTGGCGCGCGGTTACAAGCTGGTGCTGGTCAACGAGGAACAGAAGCTCGAGACCACCCAGCCGGGCGAGGGCATGGACTTCAGCCTCTACTACTGGGGCAACGACGATGGCGTCGGCCGCGACAAATATCGCTCGCTTCTGGAAGGCGCGAAATTCGCCGATCAGAACGGCTTTTGCGCGGTCTGGACGCCGGAACGGCATTTCCACGCCTTCGGCGGGCCTTATCCCAACCCTTCGGTCACCGGCGCCGCCGTCGCGGGTGTCACGCAAAACATCGCCGTGCGCGCCGGCAGCTGTGTCGCGCCGCTGCATCATACCGCCCGGATCGCCGAGGAATGGGCGGTGATCGACAACCTCACCAATGGCCGCGCCGGGATGGCGATTGCCAGCGGTTGGCAGCCCGACGATTTCGTGCTGCGCCCCGAGAACACGCCGCCCGAGAACAAGCCCGCCATGCTGCGCCAGATCGAAGAGCTGCGCCGGCTCTGGGCCGGCGAGGCGGTGGAATATCCCAAGGCGGACGGTACCCTGCATGCGGTGGTGACGCAGCCGCGACCGGTGTCGAAAAAGCTGCCGATCTGGGTGACGACGGCAGGCAACCCGGCGACCTGGAAAGAGGCCGGCAAGATCGGTGCCAATGTGCTGACCCACCTGCTGGGCCAGACGGTCGAGGAAGTGGCGGGCAAGATCGCGCTCTACCATGACGCGCTACGCGAGGCCGGGCATGATCCTGCGGAATTCACCGTCACGCTGATGTTGCACAGCTATGTCGCCGAAACCCGCGAGGCCGCGCGCGAGGTGGCCCGCGAGCCGATGAAGGACTACCTGCGCTCGGCCGCCGGGCTGATCAAGCAATATGCCTGGGCCTTTCCTGCCTTCAAGCGGCCCGAGGGGGCCAAGAACGCCTTCGACCTCTCGCTCGACGGGCTCACCGAGGAAGAGATGGACGCGATCCTCGATTTCGCCTTTCAGCGCTATTTCGAGGACTCGGGGCTTTTTGGCACGGTCGAGGATGCGGTGGCGCGGGTCGAGAGCCTGAAAGAGATCGGCGTGACCGAGGTGGCCTGCCTGATCGACTATGGCATTGATGTCGACACCGTGTTGGCCGGGCTGAACCCGCTGGCCGAGGTGCTGCGGCGCTGCAATGCCGGGGTCGAGCGCGATTATTCCATTGCGGCGCAGATTGCCCGCCATGGCGTGACCCATCTGCAATGCACCCCTTCGACGATGCGTCTGTTGCTGTTGTCGCCGGAGACCCGCAAGGCGCTGGCCCAGGTCGAGCGGATCATGCTTGGCGGCGAGCCGCTGGCCGGGGCGCTGGTGGACGAGCTTCACGGGCTCACCGACGCCCGGATCGAGAACATGTACGGGCCGACCGAAACGACGATCTGGTCGTCCACCGGCCCGGCCCGTGGCGGCGAAGCGATCTGTGGCATCGGCACGCCGATTGCCAATACGCAGCTTTATATACTTGATAACAAAGGAAACCCCGCGCCGGTTGGCGTTACCGGCACGCTTCATATCGGCGGCGAGGGGGTGACCCGCGGGTATTGGCAGCGCGCCGGGCTGACAGCGGAACGCTTTGTCGCGACCCCCTTTGCCGACGGTCGCCTCTACGACACCGGCGATCTGGCGCGCTGGCAGGCGGATGGCACGGTGGATTTCCTCGGCCGCGCCGACACCCAGGTCAAACTGCGCGGCTATCGGATCGAACTCGGCGAGATCGAGGCCCGGCTCGAGGCGATGGAAGGCGTGACGCAGGCGGTTGTGGTGGTGCAGGACGGCCAGACGCTGGTGGCCTTCCACGATGGCCCGGCCCCGGCGGGTGCGCTGCGCCGGGCGCTGGCGGAGGCGGTGCCGGGGTACATGGTGCCGTCGCGGTTCGAACATCTGGCGGAATTCCCCCTGACACCCAACCGCAAGGTCGACCGCAAGGCATTGGCCACGCGCGCACCGGCCGCCGCCCCTGCCGCCCCGGCCAAGGCGCCGCCGCCTGCGGCCGGTGCCGATGCAACGGCGGTTCAGGCGCAGGTGGCCGAGGTCTGGCAAAGGGTGTTGGGGCTGGGCGAGATCCCGGCGCAGGGCAACTTCTTCGACCTGGGCGGTCATTCGCTTCTGGCGGTGCAGGCGCATCGCGAGCTGCGCAACGAGCTGGGGCTGACACGGCTCAGCATCGCCGATGTCTTTGGCTACCCGACCCTGACCGGCCTGGCGGCGCGCATTGCCGAAATCGGCGGCGCGAAACCGGCGGCCAGACCACGGCCCGAGCCGCAGCGGGCGCCGCCGCCGGCCAATGGGCAGACCGAGCCGCGCAGCGAAGCGCCCCTGCCGGAGCACCCCGGTGCCGCGGCGCGGAAAGAAGCGATGGCCCGGCGTCGCGAGATGCGTGCGCGGCGGCAGGCGGGGTAAGCGCCTCCGGCCGCTGGCAGAACCGTGATGAGGCCGGTAATCACTTGGATTGTTTATGAAAAAGCCTGTCAGGAAACGGAGTGTTTCCGGAATTCCAGGCTGAAGTAGTGGCGAATTTAGGACAATTCGCCTAGATTGCAGATGGGGCAAATCACCGGGGCCTTCTGCCGACCTGTTTCGGCAGGCGCGGCCGGCTCGGTCAGGTGAACTGCCCCCCGCGGGGGCGCGTGTTGGAGCTAGAAGATGAACCAGTTGGGATCGTTTGCCGATCTGAGAAACGTGCTGCGCCGGCGGCTGCCCCTGATCATGTTGATCACGCTTGTGGGCTGTGCGCTGTCGATCCATTTCGCCCTGAGACAGCCCAAGGTCTACGAGGCGATTGCCGTCGCCCAGATCGAGGATGCCACCATCATCGACAGCCGCACCGGCCGCACCGATGCCGCCCATCGGCTGACGCTGATCGAACAGCGGATGATGGCCCGCGACAACGTGATCGAGATCATCGAGGATTTCGGCCTCTATGCCGATGAGGAAGACTCGATCGGCTACAAGGTGGCGCTGTTCCGCGAGGCTACCTCGATCATTCCGGTGATGGACAGCACCCAGCCCTGGCTGACCAACGGCAGCCCCACCGGCCTGACCATCCGCGTCGCCATGTCCGATCCGGAACAGGCGGCGGATGTGGCCAACGAGCTTTTGGCACGGGTGGTCGATCAGGGCCGCTCGCAACAGGAGACCCAGACCGAACAGGCGCTTGTGTTCTTCAGCGGCGAGGAACAGCGGCTCACGGCCGAGATCATCGCGCTCGAAGAGCGGCTGGCCCGGTTCAAGCAGGAGAATGCCGACAGCCTGCCGTCGGTGATTACCGGCCAGCGCAGCCGGCTCGACACCCTGCGGCAGACCGAGCTCGATATCGAACGCGACATCATTCAGCTTCAGACCAGCGCGCGGCGGTCGCGTGAAGGCGTGCTCGAGGCGCAGATCGCCCAGCTCGCCGAGCAGCGCCGGCTGGTGCAGGAGCGCATCGCCGTGGTCGAGGCGGCGCTGAGCAACAGCCCGCAGGTCGAGCAGGAGCTGAACGCGCTCGATCGTGAGCTGACCCAGCTGCGCGATCAGCTGAGCCAGATCACCGCCAGCAAGGTCAAGGCCGAGACCGATCGGACCTTGCAGCAGCAAAAACAGACCGAGCGGTTCGAGGTACTGGAAACCGCGCTGGTGCCCGAATACCCGGTGTCACGCAGCCGCAAGAAGACGGCGTTCATGGGCGGCGTGGCCAGCATCGTCTTTGGTGTCGGCCTGGCTCTGATCCTCGAGATCATGAACCCCGCGATCCGCAACGCGACCCAGCTTGAACGCGCGCTTGGCATTCAGACGGTGGTGTCGATCCCGGTCGTCCAGACGCAGCGCGAACAGCGAATGCGCAATGTCATGATCCTGGGGTGGCTGTTGGGGATGCTGGCGCTGGTCCCGGCGGCGCTGCGGGTGATCAACGACCGATGGCCCAATATCAACCCTTTTGACACGGGCGAACGCCAGGCGGCCCGGCTCTGACCCCCAGCCCCGCGCGGCGCGGTCTCAGTAGCTGTAGATCTGCGCTGCCTCGCCTTCGGAGCGGTTGAGCACGACGCCAAGCAGCGGCGTCTCGGTGCCGAGCCTGCGCTCGACATCGCGGACCTGCTGCGGCTTGGTGATGCCGCCGCCGACAACGAGGATGATGCCGTCGAACAGCGGCCGCGCGGCCAGCACATCGTCATTGACCAGCGCCGGCGGCATATCGAACAGCACCACATCGGGCGCAAGCGCCACTTCCATCCCGCTCAGCACCGCGGCAGTGTCGGGGTCTTGCAGCAATTCCGCGGCATAGGGTTCACGCCGGGCATTGACGCCGAAAGCCACCTGATCGCCGATCTTGAAGTCGTTTTCCGCCGGGCGGCGCAGCAGATCGCCGAGCGGCAGGTTGCCGCGCAGAAAGGCCGGAAGGTCTGGCGCATCGGGGATATTCAGAACCTTGTCGAGCGTCGGGTGACGCATGTCGAGATCCAGCAGAACCGAGCGGCAATTGCTCTGCCGCGACAGCGAAATCGCCAGGTTGGCGGCGAGGAAGGTCTTGCCGCAGCCTTCGGTGGGCGAGGTGATGGCGACGCGGGTCCAGCCATTTTCGCGCAGCGCCCGCAGGAGCTTGGTGCGCAAGACGTCAAAGGCCGAATGCACCGGGTCTTCGCGGGTGGCGGTGATGATGCGATTGCGCTCGAGCTTGCGGGCATTGACGTGAAAGCTCGGCAGCGCCGCCCAGGCCCCGGGTTCTCCGCGTTTGCGGCGGGGGGGCGGGGCGGGCTCCGTTGGCTGATCGGGCTCCGGCGCCTCAACGGCAGGGGCCGGGGCCGGCTCTGGTGCGGGCTCTCGCGGCGCGACGGCGGGCCGCGCGTCTTTCGCGGGCGCTCTGGGCTTGGCCTCGGGCGAGGGCGCCGCTTCAGATGTACGCTCTGCCTCGGATCTGACGTCCGCCGGTGTGGGTGTTTCCGGTGGCGTCAGCTCTTCCGGCTCCAGCGGCGTTTCGCGTTCGGGCGCCAGGTGGATCGGCCCGGTCAGCGCCGGTTTCGGCGCCGGTCCTCCGGCCTCGCGCGATGCGCGTTTCTTCCTCGTCCAGCGTTTTTCCATGATCAATCGCTCTTGCCCCGGCGGGGTCCGATGTGTCCCGCCTTGTCACTCTCCGGCAGCAAACACCGAAAATCAGGCAGAAATAAGCCTATTCCTTGGACCTTCTCAGAAACCAAAGAGGTTGGCCCCGGTGATTGCCTTGTCCACGAACCTCGCACGGTCGGCCTCGGGCTGCCAGCCCAGCAGGCGCTTGGGCTTGGCATTGTCGAAAGGCGAGAGATGCGCCCGGCTCTTCCAGTCGCGCAACGAGGCGCGGAGTGCGTCCCGGCTACCCAGGGCATGCCGTTTCAGCCGGTATTTCACTGCATCCGCCGCCCAGAACAGGTGCAGATTGCCTGGCTTCACCGCGATCCGCGCGCCGGTGGCCTGATGGATCGCGTCGAAATAATCGCGCGCGCTCATCATCGGCTCACCCACCAGGGTAAAATCTTCGCCCACCGCCTCGGGGTGTTCGCCCATGGCGATCAGCCCGTCGCAGACGTCGTCGATCAGCACGAAGGGCAGGATATTGTGCCCCTTGCCCCAGATCCGCACCGCGCCGGCGCCATGCCAGCGCCCGATCCCCCAGTGCTGCAAGGGTCCGCCGGGGCCGACGACGATACCGGGCCGGGCGATGGTGACCGGCAGGCCGCTGTCGCGATGCATCTGCATCAGCCGGCGTTCGCATTCCGCCTTGGACCGGGCGTAGAGGTTGCGGTCTGCCATGTCGGCGCCAAAGCCGGTGGTCTCGGTGATCGTCTGGCCCGGATCGGACATGTCATACGAGGCGATGGTGCCGGTATAGACCAGCCGCTTGACCCCCGCCGCCTGCGCCGCCTCGGCCACGCGCAGGGCGACACCCACGTCGTTCTCGAGCGCGGCCGCCCAGGTGGTTTCGAGCGCGCGGGCGAGGTTGTAGACCACTTCGATCCCTTCCATCGCCGCCCGCAGCCCGGCGTCATCCTTGAGCGAAACCGCCACCGTCTCGACCTGATCCGGCAGGTCGTCAAATGGCCCGTCACGCCCGCGCGACAGCACCCGCACATCGGTGCCCCGCGCCACCAGCGCCCGGGTCAGGTGTCGGCCGATAAAGCCGGTGCCGCCGATCACCAGCGCCTTGGGCTGCGGATCGCGGGTTCTGGCGGGCAGATTCGGGCCGGCCAGTGCGGGCAGCCTGTCCAGCGTCTCATCGATCGCCCGGGTCACCGTCAGCGCGGCTTCGGGGCCAAAGCGTGCATCCACCGGCGTGCCGCTTTCGGCGGTGGCATAAAAGGCCCGCACAAGGCCCTGAAACGACAGCGCATAAGGTTGCTTGCGGTTCAGCGACAGCAACTGCCGCGTGCCGTTCACCATACCTTCGCGCAGCGCCTGACCGGCGAGACCCATCTGCCGCAGAAAGGGGTTGGCGACGATATCGGCGGTGTTGTCGCGGCTCACCTGCAACGTGTCATTGGCGTAATCCAGCCGCGCCATGGCAGAGGAACCCCGGATCGTGACCGAGCGGTCATCCATGATCTCGACCAGCGAGATGTTGAACGCCAGATCCACCGCGCCGGCCCGCGCCAGTATCCGCCAGACCTGCGGTCTCTCGCCCATGCCGGGCAATGCTACCGGCTTGGCGACATCGAGAAACACCACCTCGACCGGGCCAAAGAGATCGACGGCGAAAGCGAAGAGATGCGGCCCCAGCTCCTTGAGCAGATTGCCCGGCTCGCGCAGCAGCCAGAGGCCGTATGGTCCCGAGCGCAGTGGCGGCAGCGGGAAATGCCAGTTGATCTCGGCCTGTGCCACGCGGCCCAGCGCACCGGAGCGGAGCATGGATTTCAGACGCGCATAGGTCGGCACGCCGAGGAAATTGTGGCCGGCGGCCAGGATCTTGCCCGAGGTCTCGGCCGCCCGCGCCATCTCTTCCATTTCCGGTACCGAAAGCGCGACCGGCTTTTCCACCAGGCAATGCAGCCCGCCCTCCAGGCATTGCACCGCCAGCGAGGTGTGCAGCTGCGGCGGGGTGCAGATATGTACGGCGTCGACCACGCCCGCCGCGATCATCTCGTCCACCGAGGTGAAGACCTGCGCGCCATGTGCTGCCGCCAGCGCGCCTGCCGCATCGGCCGAAAGATCGCAGACAGCCGTCAGCCTGGCCGCGCCGGTCATCTTTACTGCATCCGCATGCCAATCCGCGATGTAGCCCGCGCCGATAATACCTGTTCTCAAAACCATTACGTTCACTTGTACTCGATGATCCGCATGTCCCGCCCCATCCACCTGCGCAGATGAAACCGGAGCATGCCGATCAGGTTGGGAAATTTCGACAGCGTCAGAAAGACCGCGTGATGCAGCGCCGTGGCGCGCGGAAGGCCTTCCTGTCGCATCAGCCCCCGCGCCGTGCGCAGCCAGGACAGGACATAGGCCAGCAGCACCAGCGCCGTCAGCCAGGGCGCCGCAAACAGGCCGACGAGCGCCAGAACCGGCGCCAAGAGCCCCCAGAGCCAGCTGCGCATCCGCTCGCGGCGGAAATAGTCCGGGTGCAGATGGCCGACCTGGGCAAACCCATGCCCGGTCCGCACCGCCCGCTGCCACCAGGCGCCAAAGCGTGTCATCGCGGCGTCATGCTGGGTCATCTCTTCGGCAATGCGCAGCAATTGCCAGCCGGCCTTGCGCAGCCGGCAACACAGCTCGTCATCCTCGGCCGCGATCACCCGCGCGTCGAAGCCGCCGGCCTCGAGATAGGCAGTGCGGCGCAGCATCATGTCGCCTCCGCAGGCGCGGATTTCGCCCGCCGGCCGGTGCCATTCCACCTGCGCCAAGGCATTGTAGATCGAGGCCCCGGGCGCGATCTCGCGCCGCCAGCCGGTGACCAGCCCGCGCTTGGGCTCGGCCAGAAGCGCGGCGCGCGCGGTCTCGATCCAACCCGGTGCAATGGCGCAATCGCCGTCGATGAACTGGACGATCTCCGCCGCGCCGCCGGTGGCTTCGAGATGCAGGAACCCTTGGTGCCGAGCGCGCGCCGCGGTGAAGGGCCGGCTGAGGTCGAGATGTACCACTTCGGCCCCGGCCGCCTCGGCCGCGGCGACGCTGCCGTCGGAAGATCCGCTGTCGACATAGACCATCCGCCGCGCCTGCCCCTGCGCCGAGGCCAGACAGCGCCGCAGCCGGTCGCCCTCGTTGCGGCCGATCAGGATCAGGTCGACCGCGCTCATGGCCGCTTGCCCGGATGCGCCGCGCCGTCGGCGTAGACCTCGAACAACCGGCCGAGCCAGGCCGCCTCCTTGCCGATGTCGAAGTCCTCGACGACGCGGGTGCGCCCGGTCCGGCCCATTTCGATGCGGCGGTCCGGGTCGGCCAGGACGGCGCGGATTGCCTGCGCCAGCCGCTGCGCATCGCCGGGCGGCACGAGAAAGCCGCTCTTGCCGTGCTCGACCAGTTCCGAGACCCCGGCGACGCCGGTGGTGATCACCGGCCGCCCGGCCGCCATCGCCTCCATCAGCACCACCGGCACGCCTTCGGCAAAGCTCGGCAACACCAGCGCGTCGGTCACCTTCAGCGCCCGGGCGACTTCGGACTGGCTGCGATAGCCGGCAAAGTCCACCACGTCGCGCAGGCCGAGATCCGCCGCGTCCTGCTCCAGTCGCGCCCGTTCCGGCCCGTCGCCGATCAGGGTGACGCGCAGCCTGGGCAGCTCGCCTTTCAGGAAGCTCAGCGCCTCGAGCAGCACCGGCACGCCCTTGACCGCCGCCAGCCGCCCGACAAAGGTCAGATGCGGCGGACCCTGGCGCGGGGCCGGATCGTAGCGTGCCGGATCGATGCCGCAATGCACGATGTGCAGCTTGTCCCAGAGCGCGCGGTCGGAAAAGATCATCGCCTGCGCCCGGCAGAATTCGGAGATGCAGGCCACGAAACGCGCCCGGGCGATCTTTTCGTCGAGCCGCCAGTGGTCCGGGGCAAAGAAGATATCCGGCCCGTGCAGGGTAAAGCTGTAGGGGATGCCGCTGAGCTCCGAGGCCAGCATCGCCACGGTGCAGCTCGCCTTGGCGATATGGTTATGCAGGTGGCGCACGCCATGGCGCTGCATGTGATCGGCCAGCACGATGGCCTCGGCGAAATAGAACATCTGCCAGAGCCAGTTGCGCAAGCCGCCGGGCGCGGTGCGCCAGACCAGCGCGAAGGCGCGAAAGAACCGCCCCGGATGGCGCAACAGGCGGAGCTTGGCGGCGGCGAGCCGCAGCGGATGTTTCGCCGCCTCGAGCACGTGAAAGGTCTGCGCCGCCTCGGCGATCTGTTCCTCGCCCACCAGATGCTCTGGCCCGGTGCGGCGGATCGAAGCGGTCATGATCGTGATCCCCTGCGCCCTGAGCGCCGCGACCTCGCGCTGGATGAAGGTATCGGTGGCGCGGGGGTATTCGCCGGTGAGGTAGAGGAGGGGGCCGGTCATCCCTGGGCCTCATGCATCAGCGCCTCGAAGCTCTTCGCCTGCCGCAGGCCCAGGGTCTCGCGCATCCGGCTGTTGTCGTAACACAGCGGCAGAAACCGCGCCCGCAGCACCTCGGGGCGCAGCAGGCCGGGCAGCCTGTGGCGTGGCAGAACCGTCGCGGACAGCCGCGCCAGGGGCATCACCCAGCGCCAGTTGAGCGGCAGGACCAGCGGCGGCGTGCCAGCGAGATTGGCGAGATAGCGCTGCCGGGTCGGCAGGTCTTCGTCGAGCACGTTGATCGGCCCGGTGGCCGGGTGTTCGGCGGCCTTGATCAGCGCCCCGGTGCAGGTGGAGATATGGCACAGCGGGATCTCGCCGCGGCCTGCCAGGCGCAGCAGCACCGGCCCGAGGGCAAGACCCAGATGCGCGTTCCAGAGCCGGTCCGGGCCGAAAACCGCGCCGGGCCG
Source organism: Marinovum algicola (assembly GCF_900109145.1). GTDB lineage: Bacteria > Pseudomonadota > Alphaproteobacteria > Rhodobacterales > Rhodobacteraceae > Marinovum > Marinovum algicola. The sequence continues at coordinate 261,299 of NZ_FNYY01000004.1, read as the reverse complement.
CAGGATGGTGACACCGTGTCCCCGTGTCTTGGCGGTATCGGACACCAGCCGTTCCTGCGCCGCCTTGTTGGTGGCATAGGCATCGGCCCTGGCTCCGGCGTCCAGCAGCGCGGAGCTCTCGGTGATCATCGCGCCCGGGTCGGCGTGGGCCATGTCATAGACCGCCATGGAACTCATGTGGACCAGCCGCGTGCCGTCGGGCAGGGCGGCCAGCAGGCTCCGGGTCGCCTGCAAGGTATCGCGCGCCTGCCGCGTGGCATCGCCGGAGAGCGAGGCCGCCAGATGCAGCACCACGTCGGCCGAGGCGCAGGCCGCGGGCAGGGCGGGGCAGTCTGTCAGGTCGCCGGCAATCACCGTGATACCGGCGTCGTCGCGCCAGCTCTCGGGGGCGGCGCTGGCGTCGCGCAGCACGGCGATCACCGCGTGGCCCCGCGCCCGGGCGGCCGCGACGCTGTGGCGGCCGACATAGCCTGCCGCGCCGGTGATCAACAGGGTCAGCGCGCCCATGGCATCGGCTCCGGTTGGGGACAGGTGGTTGTCATGTCCTGCGGTCCGGTCTCTTCGCCGGCGTTCTGCATTGCCAAGGTCACCTCGGTCAGATGTAGCGCGAAATCGCTGTCGAGCCGGCAGGCGCGGCCTTCGGCCAGCGCGTCCAGCATCTCGACCGGGCCGAGCGCGAAATTCATCGCCGCCGCGCCCCTGCGCGAGACCTTGGGATGGGTCGGCCCGCCGGGCCTGCACCGCCGCCCGAAAGGCAGTTCGAGCAGCCGCCGCCGCAGGTTGACCCGCCGGTGAAAGCACACCGGGGCGGCATTGTTCCAGGCCTGTTTCACCTCCAGCACGCCGGCATCGCCGATGGCGCGGATGCGGTGATCATGCGGCGCGGCGATCGAACAGGTCAGCCGCGCCACCGGTCCCGCGTGGAAAAACAGCGTGGCGGTGGCGAAATCGGGGGTGTTTGCGCCGCCGGGCTTGTCGGGGATCACCTCGGCCGAGGCCGCCACCACGCGCCTGACCGGCCCGAAGGCGGCGATCAGCCATGTCAGGTAATAGCCCGCGTGTTCCAGCGTGCAGCCGGTGCGAAACTCGTCCTCGGCCGGCCAGGGCGCACCGCTTTCGCTGATCCAGCTGCCATGGCGGGCCTGCGGCACAAAACCGTCGTCAAGCTCGGCATAGACCAGCCGCACCGGGCCGGCGGTGCCGCGGCGTATCTCGCGCAGAAAGACCTGTGCCGCCTCGCCCAGCACGCTGCTCGGCGCCGAGGCGAGCATCAGCCCGGCGTCATCGGCCATGGATTTGAGCGCCTTGGCCTCCGCCATCGTCAGCGCCAGCGGCTTTTCGCACCAGACATGCCGGCCGGCGGCCAGGCAGGCGCGGTTGACGGTGTAATGCGCGCCCGGATTGGTCAGGTTGAGCACGATGGCGTCCTCGGGCAGCGCGGCGAGGAAGTCTTGCAGATCGGCCTGCGGCGGCACGTCCCAATGGGCGCAAAAGGCCGCCAGCCGCGAGGCGTCGGTGTCATGTGCGGCGGCAACCGACAGATCGTCATAGAGCGCCAGCGAGCGCATGTAGAGATCGGCGACAAAGCCGCAGCCGATGAGGCCCACGGCGCGCATCAGCACGGCCCCCCGCGCGGGGCAGGGCCAAGGGTCGTGCCGGTCCGTATCAGGGGCATGCGCGCGCGGGTCCGTCTGGTTGCTGTCAGGCGCGGTTTAATCACCCGAAGATGGCAATTTTTCGGCTGTCGCCGGCGCGGGCGCAAAAAATGCCGCGGCGCCGCGTGGAATCTGCGATTTGTTCTTACCTTCGCCATCTTGGACCCCGATGATATGTCCGACCATGCGGAGGACAACGTGTACTTTGAGGTAGGGAATTACCGGCTGGCAATCAACATGCCCCGGCGTGCCGGGCTGATGGCCGAGGTCGCGGCGCGCCTGGCGCGGGGCGAGGGCTTTGCCCTCGCGACGGTCAACCTCGACCACCTGGTGAAACTGCGGCAGAGCGCGGAATTTCGCGAGGCCTATCGGGCGCAGGATCTGGTGGTGGCCGATGGCAACCCGCTGGTCTGGCTGTCACGTCTGGCCGGCGATCCGGTCGAGCTGGTCCCCGGAGCGGACATGGTGGTGCCCCTGGCCGGGCTGGCGGCGCGGCAGGGCGTGCCGGTGGCCCTGCTGGGAAGCACCGAGGCGGCCCTTGCCGGCGCGGCAGAGGCGCTCTCGGCCCGGGTGCCGGGGGTGAAGGTGGCGGCGCGGATCGCGCCTCCGATGGGGTTCGATCCGGCGGGGCCGGGCGGCGATGCGGTGCTGCGTGAGGTCGAGGCTTCCGGCGCGCGGCTGGTCTTTCTGGCGCTGGGCGCGCCGAAGCAGGAGATTCTGGCGGCACGAGGCCGGGTGATCACGCCGGGGCTCGGCTTCGCCTCGATCGGCGCCGGGCTCGATTTCCTTGCCGGGGCGCAGCAGCGCGCGCCGCGGATCATGCGCCGGCTGGCGCTGGAATGGCTCTGGCGGATGCTGTCCAATCCCCGCCGGCTGGTCGCGCGCTATGCGCAATGCGCCGCCATCCTGCCCGCGCATGCCGTCAGGGCCCTGCGCCAACGCCACACCGGGGTCCGAGAGAGAACGCCGTAGGCGGGGCTTCCGCCCGTCCCCTTCCGCCGTCACGCCCGCGAGGACTTGATCTCCGTCACGCCCAGCACTTCGAGCACCTTGGCTTCGATATCCTCGGCGTTGAGCCCGGCCACGGCATACATGTCGCGCGGGCTGGCCTGATCGATGAAGATGTCGGGCAGCACCATCGAACGGTACTTGAGCCCGTTGTCGAAAACGCCCTCTTCGGCCAGAAGCTGCGCCACATGGCTGCCGAAACCGCCCACCGCGCCCTCTTCGACGCAGATCAGCGCCTCATGCTCGGCGGCAAGCTTGAGAATCAGCTCGCGGTCGAGCGGCTTGGCAAAGCGCGCGTCGGCCACGCTCGGGCTGATGCCCTTGGCCCCCAATGCCTCGCAGGCGTCCAGCACCTCCTTGAGCCGCGCGCCAAACGACAGGATCGCCACGCCCTGACCTTCGCGCACCATGCGGCCGCGGCCGATTTCCAGCGGCACGCCCGTCTCCGGCATCTCGACGCCCACACCTTCGCCGCGCGGATAGCGAAAGGCGATGGGGCCGTCGTCATGGGCGGCGGCGGTGGCCACCATATGCACCAGCTCGGCTTCGTCGGCGGCGGCCATCACCACCATTCCCGGCAGATTGGCCATGAAGGCCACGTCGAACGCGCCGGCATGGGTGGCGCCATCGGCCCCGACAAGCCCCGCGCGGTCAATGGCGAAGCGCACCGGCAGGCGCTGGATCGCCACGTCATGCACCACCTGATCATAGCCGCGTTGCAGAAAGGTGGAATAGATCGCGCAGAACGGCCGCATGCCGCCCGCCGCGAGCCCGGCCGAGAAGGTCACCCCGTGCTGTTCGGCAATGCCCACGTCGAAGCAGCGGCTGGGATAGCGTGTGCCGAACAGATCGAGCCCGGTGCCATCCGGCATCGCCGCCGTCACGGCGCAGATCCGGCTGTCCCTTTCGGCGGCCTTGATCAGCTCCTGGCCGAAGACCTTGGTATAGGCGGGCGCGTTGGACGGCGCTTTCTTCTGCTTGCCGGTGACGACATCGAATTTCGCGGTGGCGTGGCCCTTGTCGTCGGCGTTTTCGGCCGGGTGATAGCCCTTGCCCTTGCGGGTCAGCGCGTGGATCAGGATCGGCCCGGTGGCCCGTGCCTGCACCGTGCGCAGCACCGGCAAGAGCTGGTTGAGGTCGTGGCCATCGATCGGCCCGAGGTAGGAAAAGCCCAGCTCCTCGAACAGCGTGCCGCCCACCGCCATGCCCTTGATCATGTCCTTGGCGCGCTTGGCACCTTCGCGGAACGGCTCTGGCAGCAGCGAGACCGCGCCCTTGGCCGCGGCCTTGAGATCCTGGAACGGCGCCTCGGCATAAAGCCGCGACAGATAGGACGACATCGCCCCCACCGGCGGGGCAATCGACATTTCGTTGTCGTTGAGGATGACGATCATCCGCTTGCCGAGGTGGCCGGCATTGTTGAGTGCCTCGAAGGCCATGCCGGCGCTCATCGCGCCATCGCCGATCACCGCGATGGCATCGCCATGGCCGGTGTCGCAGGCGCCGCCGAGATCGCGCGCCACGGCAAATCCCAGCGCGGCGGAAATCGAGGTCGAGCTATGCGCGGCGCCGAAGGGATCGAAGTGGCTTTCCGAGCGTTTGGTGAATCCCGAGAGCCCGTCTTTCTGGCGCAGAGTGCGGATGCGGTCACGGCGGCCGGTGAGGATCTTGTGCGGATAACACTGGTGCGACACATCCCAGATGATCTTGTCGCGCGGCGCGTTGAACACCGCGTGCAGCGCTACGGTCAGTTCCACCACGCCAAGGCCCGCGCCCAGGTGGCCGCCGGTCTCGCTCACCGCGCTGATGGTCTCCGTGCGCAGCTCATGCGCCAGCCGCACCAGTTCCGCGTCGGAAAAGCGTTTCAGGTCGGCGGGGCCGTGGACAGTATCCAGCAGCGGGGTTTCCGGGCGGTCAGACATGCGCGGCTCCTTGGCCTCTCAATTGTCGCGCGAGATAACGAAGCGGGCGGCCTCGCGCAAGGTTCGGGCCCGGGGCCCGTAAGGCGAAAGCGCGTCGCAGGCTTCGGTGACAAGCTCCTGCGCCCGCAGGCGCGCGGCTTCGAGCCCGAGCAGCGAGACAAAGGTCGCCTTGCCCGCCGCCGCGTCCTTTTGCAGCCGTTTGCCGGCCTTCTGCGCATCGCCTTCCACATCCAAGATGTCGTCGGCGATCTGAAAGGCAAGGCCCAGCGCCTGCGCATAGTGCCGCAAGGGGGCGGTGTCGGCGCGGGCGAGCCGCGCCCCGGCTTCGGCCGACCATTGAATGAGCGCGCCGGTCTTGCCGGCCTGAAGCCGGGTGATTTCCTGAAGGCCGAGCGGTGCATCGGCGCTTTCGGCCGCGATATCAAGCGCCTGGCCCAGCACCATGCCGCGTGCGCCCGCCGCCCGTGCCAGCGAAAACGCCAGCTCGGCACGGACTTCGGCGTCGGGGTGGCAGCGCTGATCAGTGACCATCTCGAACCCCAGGGTCTGGAGCGCATCGCCGGCCAGCACTGCCGTCGCCTCGTCCCATCTGACATGCACCGTGGGCTGACCGCGGCGCAGATCGTCATCGTCCATGCAGGGCAGGTCGTCATGCACCAGGCTGTAGGCGTGTACCGCCTCGATCGCCCCGGCGGGCCAGAGCGCATGGGTCTCGGCGATGTCGTGCAGCCGGGCGCTTTCCATCACCAGAAAGCCGCGCAGCCCCTTGCCGCCCGCGACCGCATAGCGCATCGCCCGGGTCACCGGCAGGTCGTCGATTCCGGCGATCAACAGGTCGAGATGGGCCGAGACGCGCGCGGCGTCGGATTTCAGGGTATCGGTGAACATCCGGGGCGGTCCTCTTGGCGGGCACACTCAGGTGGGGCGGCCTCTGCGGGGCCTCCGGCGTGTGTCGGGCTGGGTGAAGCCGGTGCGCCGGCGCTCAGAGGCCTTCGACGGGCTTGGTGCCGGTGGCATTGCCCTCGGCATCGGTGGTGATGGCGTGCACCTTTTCCTCGGCGTCCTTGAGCTTTTGTTCGCAGCGTTTCTTCAGCGCCGCGCCGCGCTCGTAGAGCTTGATCGAATCGTCGAGAGCCACGTCGCCCCGTTCCAGCTGGCCGACCACGCGCTCCAGCTCGGCCATGGCCTCTTCGAATGTCAGTTCGTCTACCTTTTTCTCGCTCACGCCGCGGCCTCCTGAAGCGTTTTCACATGGACGGTGACTGCCTCCGCCAATGCGGCGAGATCATAACCGCCTTCCAGAACAGAGACCACCCGGCCCTCGCAACACTCTTGCGCGACCTGACAGATCTCCTGCGTCAACCAGACGAAATCCTCGGTGGACCAGTTGAGATTGGCCAGCGGATCGTCGCGATGGGCATCGAACCCGGCCGAGATCAGGATCAGCTCCGGGGCAAAATCGCGCAACCGGGGCAGCACGTCATGGGTATAGGCGTCGCGCATCTCGTAGCCGTCCGAGCCGGGGGCGAGCGGAATGTTGCACACATTGTCATGCGCGCCGCGTTCCGACGGGTCGCCGCTGCCGGGCCAGAGCGGCATCTGCTGGCTGCTGATCAACTGCGCGCGCGGCTCGTCCCAGAGCAGCGACTGGGTGCCATTGCCGTGGTGAACGTCGAAATCCACCACTGCGACGCGCGCCAGGCCGTGCCGTTCGAGCGCGTGTTTCGCGCCGATGGCGGCATTGCCGAAGAAGCAAAAGCCCATCGGCGTTTCCTGTTCGGCGTGATGGCCGGGCGGGCGCATGGCGCAAAAGGCGTTTCGCGCGTCACCGGCAAGCACGCGGTCCACCGCCTCGCGCACCGCGCCGACGCCGTGCCAGGCCACGGCCAGGCTGCCGGGCGATATCCAGGTGTCGGCGTCGAGCTGGTGCAGCCCCTCGGCCGGGAGCGCCGCCTCGAGCCGGGCGATGTACCGCTCGGGATGGCAGAGCAGCACATCCTCGCGCCGGCCTTCGGGCGCGGTTTCCACTGCGATGTCGTTCTGGCGGAAGGCGTGCAGGATGTGCTCGAGCCGTGCCACCTGTTCGGGGTGGCCCTGCGGGGTTTCATGCCGCAGCCCGGTCTCATGGGTCAGTACCAGCGTGGTCATGGTCTCTCCTCCCTCTGGGTGGCGGTTTTGCCGATCTGGCAGGTTTCGGGGGCGGGTTGCAAGCTGGGCGTTGCGGGCGGTGGGTTGAAAACTCACCCTACAGGGGTGGCCGGCCGTGGGCTGGGGTGGCAACCTGTTGCGTGGTCATGAAGCGGGCGTGGGGTGGGTGCGCGGCCCCCGCCGGGTCACAACTCGGCCGTAGGGTGGGGTTGTGAACCCACCATCGCCTGCGGCTCAGTCCGGCGCCAGCATATAGCCCGCGCCGCGCACGGTTTGAAGGTAGCGCGGCTGTTTCGGATCGGCCTCGAGCTTGCGCCGAAGTCGGGTGATCTGCACGTCGACGGCGCGTTCCTGGCTCTGCCCCTTGTCGCGGCCCAGGTCCTCGACCAGCTGCGCGCGGCTCACCGCCTCGCCCGGCCGGGCCGCAAAGATCCGCATCAGCTGGCTTTCTGTGGCGGTCAGGCGCACCGCGTCCTCGCCCTGCCACAGTTCGCCGCGCTCGATGTCGTAGCGCAGCGGCCCGAGCGACAGCAGCTTGGGCATGGCATTGGTCTCCGGCGCTTCCGGCATGCGGCGCAGGATGGCGTTGATCCTGAGCAGAAGTTCCTTGGGTTCGAAAGGTTTGACAAGGTAATCGTCGGCCCCGGCCTCGAGCCCGGCGATGCGGTCCTCGGTCTCGCCCTTGGCGGTGAGCAGCAGGATCGGCGTGGCCGAGTCCTCGCGCAGATCGCGGGTCAGGCTGATGCCGTCTTCGCCGGGCATCATCACGTCCAGCACGATGAGATCGAAATCGAGCCCCGAGAGGATGCGCCGGGCATGGCCGGCGTCCCGCGCGGCAGACACCAGGAAACCGTTGCGGATCAGGAATTTCTGCAACAGCACCCGGATGCGTTCGTCGTCGTCGACGATCAGAAGATGCAGATCCTGCGCGCTCATGTCCTGGGCTCCCGCAGGGCGCGGTAATTGCGCCGCATGTCGGCGTCCATCATCGCCTCGAGCACCTGGCGAAAGCCGGCCACGGCCTCCGGCCCGGCTTTGCGATAGGCGGCGCGCATCCGCGCTCTCTGGGCATCCGACAATTTCGCCTCCAGGGCTTTTCCCTCCTCGGTCAGGTACAGGTGGCGTTCGCGTTTGTCCAACCGGCCGACCCTGCTTTCCACAAGACCGTCCGCGATCAACGTGCGCAACACACGGTTCAGCGATTGTTTCGTGACTCCGAGGATATTCAACAGGTTGTTGACCGTCGTGCCGGGGGCGCAATTGATGAAATGCACCGCCCGGTGATGGGCGCGGCCATAAGACAATTCGTCGAGGATCCGGTCGGGATCGGCGGTAAAGCCGCGATAGGCAAAGAACATCGCCTCAATCCCTTGCCGAAGCTGTTCGTCGGTCAGATAAAGCAGCTGTTCTCCGCTGGGCTCTGCCATGCCTCTCCCTTGTGTACTGGCGCTGTCGGGTCACAGTACGTCAGCCTTGTTGACATTCCAAGTCTCAACTGGTAGCGACTCACAGTTTTTGCGCAATATTATGTCCACACCGGACCAAATTCGCGCAACATATGGAAAATGAAGGGCTTTGGAGGAGCGACATGGCTGGCTCATATGATGATCGCGACGGCAAGATCTGGTTGGATGGCACGCTTGTCGACTGGCGGGATGCAAATGTGCATATCCTGACCCACGGGCTGCATTACGCCAGCTCGGTGTTCGAGGGCGAGCGCGCCTACAATGGCAAGATTTTCGAGAGCCTGCGCCATTCCGAGCGGCTCCTGGCCTCCGGCGCGCTGCTCGACATGCCGGTCCCCTATTCGGTCCAAGAGCTCGAGGCGGCGAAATACGAGGTGCTGAAGGCCAACGGGCTGACCGACGCCTACGTTCGCGTGGTGGCCTGGCGCGGCTCGGGCGAGGACATGGGGGTCGCTTCGGCCAAGAATCCGGTGCGGGTCGCGGTCGCGGCCTGGGAATGGGGCGCCTATTACGGCGATGCCAAGATGAAAGGCGCCAAGCTCGACATTTCCAAGTGGAAACGCCCAAGCCCGGAAACCATCCCGACCTCGGCCAAGGCCGCCGGTCTCTACATGATCTGCACCATGTCCAAGCACGCCGCCGAGGCCAAGGGCTGCTCGGACGCGCTGTTCATGGATTATCGCGGCTATGTGGCGGAAGCGACCGGGGCCAACATCTTCTTTGTCAAGGAAGGCGAGGTGCACACGCCGCTGCCCGACTGCATTCTCAACGGCATCACCCGCCAGACCGTGATCAACATGCTCCGGGACCGTCAGATCAAGGTGCACGAGCGCCACATCATGCCGGAAGAGATGGAAGGCTTCGAGCAATGCTGGCTGACCGGGACGGCGGCAGAGGTGACACCGGTGAGCCAGATCGGCGACTACACCTTCGAGGTCGGCGCGCTGACCCGCGAGATGTCGGACGCCTATGAGAAGCTGGTGCGCAACTGACCGATCGGTCCCGCGCCACCCGCCCCGGCCCCCGCGCCGGGGCCTCCCGCTACAGGCCAGGCGACCGGCCCGGCGCAATGTCCCGGATCAGGTCCGGGGCGCAAGACACTCCGGCCCCTCATTGGAAAGGAGAGCGGTCCCGCCACCCGGCTCCCGCTGGATGACACCGCCGCCGGAAGCTCCGGCAAAAAAAGACCCGGGCCGGGGCCCGGGTCAGTCCAACAGGGAGGAGCATGTGATAACCCGCACATGCAACGGGATCTCTGTCACCTACAAAAGGTGACCGTAACATAGCACTTTATCGCCCTTCGATCTATGCGCCCTTTCAGGCATTGAGCCGATATCCGCCAGATTCGGTTACAAGGAGGCGGGCGTTCGAGGGTTCCGGCTCGATTTTCTGGCGCAATCTGTAGATGTGCGTCTCGAGCGTGTGTGTCGTCACGCCTGCATTGTAACCCCAGACCTCGTGCAGCAGAACGTCGCGTGGCACGACGCCTTCGGGGGCGCGATAGAGGTATTTCAGGATGTTGGTCTCTTTCTCGGTCAGCCGGATCTTCTTTTCGTCTTCGGTCACCAGGGTCTTCATCGCCGGCTTGAACGTATAGGGGCCCAGCGCAAAGACGGCGTCCTCGCTCTGCTCGTGCTGGCGCAGCTGGGCGCGGATACGGGCCAGGAGCACCGGGAACTTGAACGGCTTGGTGACATAATCATTGGCCCCGGCGTCGAGGCCGAGAATGGTGTCGGCATCGCTGTCATGGCCGGTCAGCATCAGCACCGGCGCCTTGACGCCCTGCTTGCGCATCAGCCGGCAGAGCTCGCGGCCATCGGTGTCGGGCAGGCCCACGTCGAGGATGATCAGGTCGAAATGCGAGGCCTTGACCCGCTCCATCGCCTCGGCGCCGTTGGAGGCCTCGAAGACCTCGAAATCCTCGGTGATGATGAGCTGTTCGGCCAGCGCCTCACGCAGGTCGTCGTCATCATCGACAAGAAGCAGGTTCTTGAGCTGTGCCATCTCGGTCCTCCAAATCTCTTCTTCGTGAGATTGGGGCGCAGCCGGCGAGGGGCAAGATTTGCTGCAAGCCGTTCACGCGCTCGTGTGAATATCACCCGGGAGGCGAGGAAATGTTTCAATTCCCGATCATTACCGGCTACATGACAGGCCTGATGACTGGACATTTTGCACCTGACACGGCGGAGCTGATCAACCGCGCCCGCGCCGATCTTCGGATGGGGGTGCCGGTCGTGCTCTGCGGTCACGGCAGCGCCGCGCTGGTGCTTGCGGCCGAAACCATGGGGCCGGCGCGGCTGGCCACCCTGCGGGCGCTGGGCGGGGCGCCGGTGCTGGCGATCACCGGACGCCGGGCCGAGACGCTGAAGGCGCGCCCCTATGACGGCGATGTCGCCCGGCTGCCGCTGCCGGAAGAGGCCGATTGCGCCTGGATCCGCGCCATCGCCGATCCGGCCGATGATCTGCGGACACCGATGAAGGGCCCGCTGTTCGCCTTGCGCGAAGGCGATGCGGCGCTGCACCGGCTGGCGGTGTCGCTGGTGAAATCGGCACAGCTCCTGCCCGCCGCCGTGGTGCTGGAAACCGCGGTCGAGAGCCTGCCGGAAGCCGCGCTGCTCACACGGCTCGAGGCCGGGAGCGCCGGGCCGCTGCTGCTGCGGGCCACCGATCCGCATCCGGTGGTGGCGGCGCGCCTGCCCACCCGGCTGGCCCATGGCGGACGGTTGCACATCTTCCGCCCCGATGATGGCGGGGTCGAGCACTACGCCTTCGAGATCGGCCGCCCGGATCGGGCGCAGCCGGTGCTGGCACGGCTGCATTCCGCCTGTTTCACCGGCGATGTGCTGGGCTCGCTGAAATGCGACTGCGGCCCGCAGCTTCATGCCGCCCTGGCGCAGATGGGCGACGAGGGGCAGGGGGTGCTGCTCTATCTCAACCAGGAGGGTCGCGGCATCGGGCTCGCCAACAAGATGCGCGCCTATTCCTTGCAGGATCAGGGCTTCGACACGGTCGAGGCCAATCACCGGCTGGGCTTCGAGGATGACGAACGCGATTTCCGCATCGGCGCCGATATCCTCAAGGCCATGGGCTTTGCCCGGGTCCGGCTGCTGACCAATAATCCACGCAAGATCGCGATGATGCAGGGCGCCGGTCTCGCGGTGACCGAACGGGTGCCGCTCAAGGTCGGGCTGACCGATCAGAACGCCGCCTATCTCGCCACCAAGGCGGCGAAATCGGGGCATCTGCTGTGATGGTCCTCACCCTGCGCGGGCTGCGCTTTGCCGGAAGGCTCTGGCCCTGCACCATCGGCCGCGGCGGGCTGACCGCCGACAAGCGCGAGGGCGATGGCGCCACCCCGCGCGGCCGGCACCACATCACCGGGCTGCTGTATCGCCCCGACCGGATGGCCCGCCCGGCGCCCTGGGCCGAGCCGATCCGCCCCGGCGATCTGTGGTCCGACGAGCCGCAAGACGAGGATTACAACACTTTGGTCCGCGCGCCTTACACCGGCTCGCACGAGGCGCTGCGCCGCGCCGATCCGCTTTATGACCTGGTGCTGCTGACCGATTGGAACTGGCCCGATGCGACGCCCGGCCGTGGGTCGGCGATCTTCCTGCACCGCTGGCGGCGGCCCGGCTTTCCGACCGAAGGCTGCATCGCCTTCCGCCCCGACCACCTGCGCCAGATCGCGGCACTGGCCGCCCCCGGCACAAGGCTGATCGTGCCCTGAACCCTAGCGCTGCCTGCGCGGCGTGCAGTCGCCGCCGGTGTGACAGGCGATCACCTGTTCGGTCATCTCGGGCGTGGGTCTGGCAAAGGCAAAGCCGCCGCAGGGGTGATCGTCACCTCCGGGGAGGCGGCGTCGAGATTGACGAAGGCCAGCACCGGATCGCCGCTCTTGGCCCCTGCGCACCACGGGCCGAAACATTGCACGTTCAGCACGATGTCCGCGTCATAGGGATGGATGAATCCGGCGCGGCTCAACGCGTCGCCGGTCAGACGCGCCGGAATTCGGGTGTCGGGCGGAGTGTTGGCCTGATCGGTCATATCGGTCTCGGGCAGCCGCGTCGCGTCAAAGCTCATCCGGCCCAGCACCACCATGTAGCGATCCTCGCTGTCTCTGGCATCCTGGTAGACAGCGGCCACGTCATGCGGCAGGCAGGTCAGCGCCTGCGCCCCGGCGGCCCAGACAAGCAACGGCAGACAAGTCAAGAGACGCATCACTCACCTCTCAAGATAGGGGCGGAACTCCTCGACCACGCGGGCATAGACCTCGCGCTTGAACGGTACGATACGATCGACGAGCCGGTCGTGCGGCAGCCAGCGCCATTCGGAAAACTCCTGATGATCGTCGGCATCCAGCCGCACCTGATCGTCGGTGCCATGGAAACGCATCAGGAACCATTTCTGTTCCTGGCCGCGAAACCGGCCTTTCCAGATATTCGGCACCAGATCATGCGGCAGGTCATAGGGTATCCAGGCCCGGGTTTCCGCCTCCACGGTCACCAGCTCGGGCAGGACACCGGTTTCTTCCTGCAATTCGCGCAGCGCGGCGGCGCGGGCGTCCTCGCCCTTGTCGATGCCGCCCTGCGGCATCTGCCAGGCCGGCGTTTCGCTGTCGATCCGCTGGCCGACAAAGGCCTCGCCCGCGGCGTTGACAAGCATCACCCCGACATTGCGGCGATAGGGCAGGCGGGCGATGTCTTCGGGGGTCATGCGGGCCTCGCGGTCACTCGAGATCGCCCCCGGCACGGCGGCCGGGGGCAGAGCAGTTTCACTCGTCTTTCGGACCCAGCGCCGACAGGCCCTTGAGGATGTCGATGGCATAGGCCAGCTGGTAATCCTCTTCGCGCAGCGCGGCGGCGGCTTCGGCCTTGGCGCGGTCGGCTTCGATCTGTTCGATCTCGTCCTCGCTCAGGCTGTCATTGTCGAGCGAGCCGCGCAGGTCGGCCTCGGAACGCGAATTGGGGGTGGTTTCCTCATCCTCTTCGTTGGCCACCCGACGCGGCTGTTCGACAACGATGTCGGGCGAGACGCCGAGCGCCTGGATCGACCGGCCCGACGGCGTGTAATAGCGCGCCGTGGTCAGCCGCATGGCGCCGTCTCCGCGAAGCGGCATGACGGTCTGCACCGACCCCTTGCCGAAGGATTTGGTGCCGACCACGATGGCGCGGCGGTGATCCTGCAAGGCACCGGCGACGATTTCCGAGGCCGAGGCCGAGCCGCCGTTGATCAGCACCACCAGCGGCTTGCCCTCGGCAAGATCGCCGGGCGTGGCGTTGTAGCGCTCGCCGTCCTCGGGGTTGCGGCCGCGGGTCGAGACGATCTCGCCTTTCTCGAGGAAGGCATCCGACACCCGGATCGCCTGGGTCAGCAGACCGCCGGGGTTGTTGCGCAGGTCGAGCACGATGCCGTTGACGTTCTCGAGCCCGCCGGCGGCCGCGATCTCCTCGGCCAGTCCCTCTTCGAGATTGGGCGTGGTCTGATCATTGAAGGTGGTGACACGCAGCACCACGGTCTCGCCTTCGGTGCGGGTGCGCACGGCGGTGAGGGTGATGGTGTCGCGGATGATCGAGACATCGAAGGGCTCGGGCTGATCCTCGCGGACCACGGTGATGATGATCTCGGAGCCGACCGGCCCGCGCATCATCTCGACCGCCTCGTCCAGCGTCAGGCCGAGCACCGATTCGCCATCGACATGGGTGATGAAATCGCCGGCCTCGATCCCGGCGGCATCTGCCGGGGTGTCGTCGATCGGCGACACCACCTTGATGAAGCCCTCTTCCTGGGTCACCTCGATGCCCAGACCGCCGAACTCGCCCCGGGTCTGCACCCGCATGTCGGCGGCGTCATCCGGCGACAGATAGCTGGAATGCGGGTCGAGCGAGGTCAGCATGCCGTTGATCGCGGCCTCGATCAGCTCGCCTTCGTCGACCTCCTCGACATATTGCGCGCGAATGCGTTCGAAGATGTCGCCAAACAGGTCAAGCTGCTCGTAGACATTGCCCGATGAACGCTCTTCCTGGGCCAGCAGCGGGCCGGCAAGCTGGGTGGTTGCGACAATGCCTGCCAGCGTACCGCCGACGGCGGCCATGACGAACTTCTTCATTGGTGTCTTATCCCTTGTCGGTGGTGCGGAACCAATCTTGTGGGTCCACAGGCTGATTCAGCTCTCTGACCTCTATATAGAGCGTTTCCGGGCGGGCGTTTCCAGCCCCATCACCCGATAGTGACACATCCGTCCGCAACTCTCCGCCCATCAGCCCTAGAGGATCGCCCGCCGGCAGGACCTGGCCGGTCTGGCCAAAGACCGCCTCGAGCCCGGCAAAGATGAACAGCGTGTCGGCCTGCGGCTCCAGAATGGCGACCAGCCCGTAGTTCAGGAGCGGCCCGGCATAGCGGATGGTGGCGGCGGTGGGGGTCGTGACCACTGCCTGCGGCCCGGTGGCGATCAGCAGCCCGGGGCGGCGCACACCGGCGGCATCGGCCTCGCCGGCGCGGCGCAGGAGCTGGCCCTGCACCGGCAGCGCCAGCTTGCCCTTGCGGTGGCTGATGTCGGGCAGGCTGCCCGGCGCCTCGTCCTCGGCGATGGTGCTGAGACCGCTGGCAAAACCCTCCAGTGTTTCGGTGGCGGCGATCAGCACGGCGGTCTGCACCGGGTTCTCCACAAAGCGGCGCGGCAGATCGGTACGGTCGGCCACCGCCTTCGACAGCGCGGTGCGCGCCTCCTGCGCACCTTCGAGCCCCTCTTGCAGCTTGGCCGCGGATTGCGCCTGCAACAGCCGCAGCGCCTGCACCTCCTCGAGATCGGCGCGCAAGGCATCGGCGCGGGCCTTCAGCCCCGGCGTCACATCCGACAGCAGCATGCCGGCCCGTGCGGTGCCCGTCGGGCCCGAAGGATGCAGCAGGGTGACCGGCGCCGGCGCCCGCGAAATGGATTGCAGCACGCCCAGAAGCCGCGAGATTTCCTTGTCGCGGGCCTGGAGATCCTCGGTGAGCTGCGCCTCTTTCAACGAGGCCGCGCGCATGCCGTCGCGCAGCGCCGCCAGACCGGTCTCATAGCCCTTGACGATTTCGGTCAGCGCCTTGACCCGCTCGCGCCCGCCACGGGCCTCGCTCAGCGCCTGGGCGCTTTCCTCAAGCATGCGCACGGCATCGCGCGCCGCTTCGGCTGTGGTCATCTGCGCCTGCGCCGCCCCGGCGAACAGGCACAGGAGGGTCACGGCGCGCAGGATCATGCCAGCAGGCTTTCTCCGGTCATTTCCTCGGGCGTGTCGAGCGCCATCAGCGCCAGAAGCGTGGGCGCCAGATCGGCCAGCCGCCCGCTCTGCCGCAGCCTGGCCCCCTCGGGCCCGCCGACCAGGATCACCGGCACCGGGTTGAGCGTATGGGCGGTATGCGGCCCGCCGGTCTCGGGGTCGACCATCTGCTCGCAATTGCCGTGGTCGGCGGTCACGATCATCGCGCCGCCGGCCTTGTCCAGCGCCTCGAGCGCCCGGCCGAGGCCGGTATCCACCGCTTGACAGGCCGCCTTGGCCGCCTCCAGATCGCCGGTGTGGCCCACCATGTCGGGGTTGGCAAAGTTCACCACGATCAGGTCATAGCCGGTCTCGATTGCCTTCACGAACTGGTCCGAGACCTCCCCGGCGCTCATTTCGGGCTGCAAGTCATAGGTCGCCACCTTGGGCGAGGGCGCCATGTAGCGGTCTTCGCCCTCTTCGGGCACCTCCTTGCCGCCATTGAGGAAGAAGGTGACATGCGGGTATTTCTCGGTTTCGGCCAGGCGGAACTGCTTCAGCCCCTTCGCCGCGACCCAGGCGCCCAGCGTGTTGACCACGACCTTCTTGGGATAGGCGGCGGCCATGAAGGTGTCATGGGTCTTGGAGTAATCCACCATGCCCAGGATCGAGGCCCATTGCGGCCGGTTGCGGCCTTCGAAGCCGTCAAAGTCATCCTCGCCCACCGCCAGCAGGATCTCGCGCGCCCGGTCGGCCCGGAAGTTGAGGCAGAAGAAGCCGTCGCCATCCCGGGCACCGTCGTAATCGCCGATCAGCGTGGCGGGGATGAATTCGTCGGTCTGATCGCGGTCATAGGCCTCTTTCACCGCCGCCACGGCGGTGCCGGCCTTGTGTTCGGCGGCGCCGCCCACCATGGCGCGATAGGCCTGTTCCACCCGGTCCCAGCGATTGTCGCGGTCCATGGCGAAATAACGCCCGGTGACGGTGCCCACCCGGGCACCCTCGGGCAGCTTCGACACCAGCGTCCGCAGGAAGCCCTCGGCCGATTTCGGCGCCACGTCGCGGCCATCGGTGACCGCATGCACCACCACCGGCACCCCGGCGCTGACGATCATTTCGACGGCGGCCAGCACATGGTCGATATGGCCATGCACGCCGCCATCGGAAATCACCCCCATCAGATGCGCGGTGCCGTCGTGGCCGCGCACGCTCTCGATGAAGGCATGGATCGCCGCGTTGGAAAAGAACGAACGGTCCTCGATCGCGAGATCGATCTGCCCGAGGTCCATCGCCACCACCCGGCCGGCGCCGATATTTGTGTGGCCGACCTCGGAATTGCCCATCTGCCCGCTGGGCAGGCCGACGTCATTGCCATGGGTGGTCAGCGTGGCATTCGGGCAATTCGCCATCAGCCGGTCGAAATTCGGCGTCTCGGCCAGCGCCACGGCATTGGCCTCGGTTTCGTCCCGCAGGCCCCAGCCGTCGAGAATACACAGAACCACGGGTTTCGGAGCAGGCATCAAAGGTTCCTCGTTCTGATCGCGCCCCGGGCGGTGACACCCTGCCACCGAAAGGGGCTTCTTCTCTTATCAAATACGCATCTCGGCCCGTGACACGGGCGCGCGGCTTATTCGGAATAGGTCGGGTGAAACAGGCCGCCGGGCGAGAGCGTGAAGATCTCGGCGCCCTCCGCGGTCACCCCGACCGAATGTTCGAACTGTGCAGAAAGCGACTTGTCGCGGGTCACAGCGGTCCAGTCGTCCGACAGCACCTTGGTCTCGGGACGGCCGAGGTTGACCATCGGCTCGATGGTAAAGAACATGCCTTCCTCGAGCACCGGCCCGGTTCCCGCGCGGCCGTAGTGTAGCACGTTGGGCGGCGCGTGAAACACCGTGCCCAGCCCGTGGCCGCAGAAATCCCGCACCACCGACATGCGCTGGCCTTCGACGAAGCTTTGGATCGCATGGCCGACATCGCCAAAGGTGTTGCCGGGCTTGACCGCCTCGATGCCGCGCATCAGCGCGTCATGGGTCACCTGGATCAGCCGCTCGGCCTTGCGGCTGAGCTTGCCGGCGACGAACATCCGGCTGGTGTCGCCGAACCAGCCATCCTTGATGACGGTCACGTCGATATTGAGGATATCGCCGTCCTTCAGCTTCTTGTCGCCGGGAATGCCGTGGCAGACCACGTGATTGACGCTGATGCAGGAGGCGTGCTGATAGCCCTTGTAGCCGATGGTGGCCGATTTGGTGCCCAGCTCGCCCACCCGCTTCTCGATGAAGGCATCGAGCGCGCCCGTGGTCTGGCCGACCTCGACCAGAGGGGCCACTTCGTCGAGGATCTGGGCTGCGACCCGGCCGGCCTCGTGCATGCCGGCGAAATCCGCCTGTTCATGGATCCGGATCCCGTCGCGCGTCATGCGCCCCTTGTGACGGTTCATGCAATTGCTCCGTAAAAAACGTCTTGCTGGCTGTCTTATGCGTTTGCAGCGTAAAGAGCCAGCCCGCGCGGGACAAGTTCCCGTGCTGCCGCGGTGAGGGGGCGCCGCCGCGATGCAATCAAGAGGTGACCAGAACGCCCATGCCGGCCAGAATCACCCCCGCCCAGATCATCCGGTGGCGAAGATGGCCTTCGCCCAGCAGCAGGCTGCCCGCCAGCACGGTCAGCAGCACGCTGACCTCGCGGGTGGGCGCGACATAGGCCACCGGGGTGAAGGTCAGCGCATAGAGCACGAGGATATAGGCCAGCGGATTGAACAGCGCGATGATCACCAGCCCCGCGCGGTGATCGCGCCATTGCAATCGCATGACCGCGCGGCGTTTCAGGGCCATCGGCGCCAGCAGCACCGATCGCGCCACGCTCGAGACGTAATCGAGCAGCAGCGGCGGGATCAGCAGCGCCGAGACCGCATAGGCGTCCCAGACCGTATAGCTGCCGATCAGCCCGCCGGCGGCCAGGCCAAAGAGGAGCGAGGTCGAGATCTGCTGGCCCTTCACGCGCCCGCCGGTGGTCAGCATCAGCACGCCAAAGACGATGCCGACCGCGCCAAGCGCCATCTGCGCGCTGACGATCTCGCCCAGAAAGAGCACGGCAAAGCTGGTGGAGAGAAGCGGCCCGGTCGAACGTGCGGTGGGATAGACCAGCGACAGATCGCCCTTGCGATAGCCGACCTGCAAGAGCAGGAAATAGGCCATGTGCAGCGCCGTGCTGCCGGCCAGCCAGATGAGTTGCTGCGGCCCGAAGCTCGGCGCCTGTGACACCAGCACCCAAAGCGCCAGCGGCGCATAGATCACCACCGTCAGCGCCGAGAACAGCCAGACCAGCTCCGGCCCGCCGCCGATCCGCTTGAGCTGAAAGTTCCAGGTCGCATGGCAGACCGCAGCAGCGAGAACGAGGGCCAGACCAAGAAGAGACATGCAAGACCTCGTCGTCGGAGATGCGGTTACGCCGGAGTGAAATCCATCCGCCCGCCGGGCCGGATGGCCTCGGGCGTCAGTTCGCAGCCCAGTACCATCACCTCGACCCCGGCGGCGCAAGCCTCGACAAAGCCCGCCGCATAGGCCGGGTCGATATCGGCGGCCAGCCGCATCGTGGTGCAATCGTTGCGCTGCACCAGATAGAGCATCACCGCCCGGTGCCCGGCCTGCGCCATCGCGGCAAGATCGGCCAGATGCTTGGTGCCGCGCGCGGTCACGCTGTCGGGAAACTCCGCCACGCCGTTTTCGCGGCTCAGCGTGACCGATTTCACCTCGACATAGCAATCGCGCCGCCCGGCGGCCTGCAACAGGAAATCTATCCGGCTGTTCCGGCTGTACTTCACCTCGGGCCGCACCGTCCGGTAGCCTTCGAGCCCCGGCACGCTGCCGGCCTCGAGCGCCCCGCGCAGCGCGCGGTTCGGCACCGAGGTATCCACCCCCACCAGCACGCCCTCGGCGGGCGAGACCAGCCTGAGGCCGTAATCCAGCTTTTTCTTGGGATCGTCGTTGGGCTCGAGCCAGACCCGAAAGCCGGGGTCGGCAAGGCCGAGCATCGAGCCGGGGTTGGCGCAATGGGCCACAACCTCGCGGCCGTCATCCAGCCGGCAATCGGCGAGGAAGCGTTTGTATCGCCGCAGGAGCGTGGCCGGAACAAGAGGGGTTTGAAAGCGCATGCGCCCGGCCTATACCTCTGAAAATCTGCATTCAAGGAGGCCCCGATGGCCAATCCCACCGCCGCCATGCTGGTGATCGGCGACGAGATCCTCTCGGGCCGCACCCGCGACGCCAATATGCATTACCTCGCCGGCGAGCTGACCAAACACGGCATCGACCTCAAGGAGGTGCGCGTGGTCAGCGATGACGCGCCCGCCATCGTCGCGGCGGTCAAGGCGCTCTCGGCGGCGGTCACCCATGTCTTTACCTCCGGCGGCATCGGCCCGACCCATGACGACATCACCGCCGATTGCATCGCCGAGGCCTTCGGCGTGCCTATCGACGTGCGCGAGGATGCCCGCGCGCTGCTGGCCGAGCATTACGCCAATACCGGGCGCGAGCTGAACGCCGCCCGCCTGCGGATGGCCCGCATCCCCGATGGCGCGACCTTGATCGACAACCCGGTGTCGATCGCGCCGGGCTTTCTCTTGGGCAATGTGCATGTCATGGCCGGCGTGCCCAGCGTGTTTCAGGCCATGGTCGCCTCCGTCCTGCCGACGCTCACGGGGGGCGCGCCGCTGCTGAGCCAGACCCTGCGGGTGCAGCGCGGCGAAGGCGATATCGCCGGGCCGCTGGCGGCGCTGGCGGAGGAATTCGACGACCTGTCCTTCGGCTCCTATCCGTATCAGCAGAACGGGGCCTATGGCGCCAATATCGTGATCCGCGCGCAGGACGGGGCGAGGATCGATCTGGCGATGACCCGGCTCAAGGCGCTGTTTTCCGAATGAGGCCCGGCGCCGATCAGCTGATGGCGCTTTGCGAGGCGACATGGCCCCCGGCGCGCAGCTTTGCCAGCGGGGCCTTCCTGCTGCGCGATGGCGCCGGCGGCGGCAAACGTGTCTCGGCGGCGACGCTTCTGCCCGGCGCCAGCTGGTCCGAGGACGATCGGCTTCGGGCCGAGCAAGAGATGCGCGCGCTGGGCCAGCAGCCGCTGTTTCAGATAAGGGCCGGCGAAGAGCGGCTCGATGCCACGCTCGAGGCCGCCGGTTACCGGATCGTCGATCCGGTCAATCTCTATGTCGCCCCGGTGCAGGATCTGACCGACCGGCCCATTCCCCCGGTCACCACCTTCTGCATCTGGGAGCCGCTGGCAATCATGCGCGAACTCTGGGCCGCGGCGGGCATCGGCCCGGAACGGCTGGCGGTGATGTGGCGCGCCACCTGCGACAAGACCACCATCCTGGGCCGGATCGAGGACAGCCCCGCTGCCACCGCTTATGTCGGGCTGGTTGACGGGCTGGCCATGCTGCATGCGCTCGAAGTTGTCCCGGCCAAGCGCCGCAAGGGGCTGGCGCAGTGGATGATGCGGCAGGCGGCGGTCTGGGCGGCAGACCGCGGCGCCACGCATCTGTCGGTGCTCTGCACCGAGGCCAACACGGGCGCCAATGCGCTTTATGCCGGCATGGGCTTTGCCTGCGTCGGCCATTATCACTACCGGATCGCCGAAGCCTGACGCACAACCGCCCCCCGACAGCATCGAGGGGCGGAGAAGTCATCTGTCTGAACGGTCAGATCCAGTACATCGGCGCGCCGTAGTGCTCATGCACCCGCTGCTCCCAGGCGCGGTCGCGGTGCCAGTCGCTGGTCCGCTCCGGTGCGCCCTTGACCTCGGCTTCGGTCAGATCGGTGGTAAACCCATCGCGGCTGACGTCATAATTGAGCTTGCCCCAGGGCACCGGGTGGTGTTCTTCGCCAAGCCCGAGAAAGCCGCCAAACCCCATGACCGCATAGGCCACCTTGCCGGATTCCTTGTCGATCATCAGGTGATCGATCGTGCCGATATGCGTGCCATCGCGGCTGTAGACGGCGGTGCCGTTCACGTCGGACGAGGACACAAGACTGTGGTTCCCTTCGGTACTCATCACTAATTCCTCCAATCGGTGTGCAGAAGAAACCGCCGAGCGCCGCGGATGTTCCGACGTGGTGCCCCGCCACGGCGGATATTCGCCCGGCGTCGCGGCGGCGAAAAGCCAGCCGAGACCGGGAGTTGAATGCCCGCGCGTTTTGCGATTTGCTGCGTCGGGCACCAAACAGGCACGCAACCGGAGCCCTGCCCATGTCCGCCTCTGACCAGCCTACAGCGCTCGACCTTCCGATGGTCGATCCGCTGCCCGACGAGACCCGCAAATATTTCGATGTCTGCGAAGACAAGCTGGGCATGGTGCCCAATGTCCTGCGCGCCTATGCCTTCGACATCGACAAGCTCAACGCCTTTACCGCCATGTACAACGACCTGATGCTGGCCGGCAGCGGGCTGAGCAAGCTCGAGCGGGAAATGATCGCCGTGGCGGTGTCGTCGATCAACAAGTGTTTCTATTGCCTCACCGCCCATGGTGCCGCCGTGCGGCAGCTGTCCGGCGATCCCGAGCTGGGCGAGCTGATGGTGATGAACTGGCGCGCCGCCGATCTCGACAAGCGTCAGACCGCGATGCTGGAGTTTGCCGAAAAGGTGACCAAGGCCAGCGCCGAGATCGCCGAGGCCGACCGGCAGGCGCTGCGCGACGCCGGCTTCTCGGATCGCGACATCTTTGACATCGCCTCGGTCGCCGGGTTCTTCAACATGTCGAACCGCGTGGCCAGCGCCACCGACATGCGGCCCAACCGCGCCTATCACGCGATGGCGCGCTGAACTTGCGGGCGCTCGCGCTCATCGCATGTTGCCTGGCGGGGCCGGCCGTGGCGCAGGACCTTGCGCTGCCTGCCGGGGCGGTGCTGACCTACGAGGAAAAGCGCGATCCGGGGTCTTATGCGCTGCCGACGGGTGCCTTTGCCGAGGGCGCGATCCCGGCCGAGGTAATCGAGGGCGCGGTGCTGCGGCAATCCTACCGGGTGCCGGGGGACATCCGCACCACGCTGCAACTGCTGGCGCCGCTGAGGACACAGATTGCCGCGTCGGGCTATGACATCCAGTTCGACTGCAAGACCCGGCGCTGTGGCGGCTTTGATTTCCGTTTCGGCACCGAGGTGCTGCCCGGCCCGGGCATGTATGTCGATCTCACCGATTTCCGTTTTCTCGCCGCGCGCCACCCCGATGGTGGCGCGGTTTCGGTGCTGGTCTCGCGCAGCGCCGCGGCGGGCTTTGTCCAGATCATCCGGGTCGGCGATGCGGCCGAAGGCGGGGTCAGCGCCGCGCCGGGGCCGGTTGCGCCGACCCCGCCGGGTGACAGCGGGCAGATTGCCAGGCAACTCGAAAGCCTCGGCCGGGTCGTGCTCGCCGATCTGTCGTTTCAGACCGGTTCCTCGGCGCTGGGCGAGGGGGATTTCGACAGCCTGACCACGCTTGCGCGCTATCTCGCGGCCTTTCCCAACCGGCGGATCGCACTGGTCGGCCATACCGACGCGGTGGGCTCGCTGGACAACAACATCGCGCTGTCGCGCCAGCGGGCGATGTCGGTGCTGGACCGGCTGGTGCGCGAGCACGGCGTCGACCGCGACCAGCTCGAGGCCGGCGGTATGGGCTATCTGGCGCCGCTGACCAGCAACCTGACAGCCGAGGGCCGCGAGGCCAACCGAAGGGTCGAGGCGGTGCTTGTCTCGACCGAATGACGCCGGCCGACCTGCCGTCACGTTACCCGGGTAAGGCGAGTCGACTTGCGATATTCGAAGCGCTTTCAGGGGAATATATCTGCCAAGCTTCCCGTGAAAAGTGTCGCAAGTGTGCGCCATATCATCCGGGACCGCAAATTTCCCGCGCTAGGTTTTGACCTGACTGCAAGGGGCGCGGCCCCGTGATTCGCGAGGGACGACGTCAGTTGGACATGAGAATGACAGAGCTTTCCATGGGCTTGACCGTCGAAGAACGCGCCGCTCTGGCCACCGCCTATTCCGCGGCGCTGTCCTATCGGTCGAACCTGCCGCATCAGCCGGTGCGGCCCAGCGTCGGGCTGGACGAGGCGGTGGCGCGGTTTCGCCAGCCTCTGAGCGAAACGGGAGAGCCTGCGCCGCAGGTGATTTCCGGGATCACCGCCGGCGCCGACGGCGCGTTACACGCAATGACCGCGCCGGGCTTTTTCGGCTATGTCCTAGGCGGCTCGCACCCGGTGGGCGTGGCGGCGGATGCGCTGGTGTCGGCCTGGGGGCAGAACGCCGGCTCGGCCAGCGAAACCCCGGCGATCACCGGCATGGAGCGCACGCTCTGCGACTGGCTGGTCGATCTCTTCGGCCTGCCGCAAGGCACCGGGGCGGGGCTTGTCACCGGCGCCAGCGCGGCGAATTTCTCGGGGGTGCTGGCGGCGCGGCATGCGCTGCTGGCGGCGCAGGGCTGGGATGTGGAACAGGACGGGCTGATCGGCGCGCCGGCGATCCCGGTGCTGATCGGCGCGGAGGCGCATTCGGCGGTAAGCGCGGCGCTGCGCTATTCCGGGCTTGGCGCCGGCCGAGCCCGGCGGGTGGCGACCGACGATCAGGGCCGCATCGACCCGGCGGACTTTGCCGAGAAACTGGCGCAATGCGAGGCGCCGCCGCTGGTCATCCTGCAAGCCGGCCAGATCAACACCGGTGCCTTCGATCCCTTCGAGGCGCTGATCGCGCAGGTTCATGCGCGGGGCGGCTGGGTCCATGTGGATGGCGCCTTCGGCCTCTGGGCCGCCGCGGTGCCGGAGCTGGCGCATCTCTGCGCCGGGGTGGCGCGGGCCGACAGCTGGGCCGTCGATCTGCACAAGGGGCTGAGCGCGCCGTTCGACGCCGGCGTGGTGCTCGTGCGCGACCGGGCGGCGCTGGTGGCGGCAATGTCGGCGCGCGGCGCCTATCTGCCGAGCCGGAATGACGACTGGGAGCCGTCCGACAGCACGCCGGAGCTGTCGCGCCGCGCCCGCGGGGTGCCGAGCTATGCCATTCTGCGCCATCTCGGCCGCTCCGGCCTCAGCGCGCTGATCCTGCGGCATCACCAGCTGGCGGCGCGGATTGCCTGCACGGTGGCGGCCGAGCCGGGGCTGACCGTGCTCAACGACGTGGTGTTCAACCAGGTGGCGCTTTGCTGCGGTGCCGGGGCCGAGGGCGACCGGCAGACCGAGGCCGTGCTGCGCGAGGTCCAGGCGCGGGGGCGGGTCTATCCCTCGCATGGCGTCTGGCGCGGGCGGCAGATCATTCGCATCTCGGTCTCGGGATATGCCACCCAGGCCGAACATGCCGACCTGGCGGCGCACGAGATCATCACGGCCTGGCGCGGGCTGCACGCCGGCTGAGGGCCGGCGGCTTTGCCTCCCGGACCCCCTACGGTTTTATTCAACAGAAGAAGCAGGGGGCGCCTTGCGGCAGAGGCCGGGGAGCGGCCGGTTGCGACGGCTTGTTGCGTGCTGATGGTTGAAGTCCCCCCCGGCCTAAGCCAATGTCGGCGGCAACAGGCGCAAGGACGGGGATCGGCATGGCGGGCAGCGACAGAAACAGGGCGGTGCAGACCCCCGAGCTTGGCAGCGAGACATTCTTTACCGATGCCGACAAGGCGGTCGACCAGCTCTGTATGCTCTATGAGAAGGCCACCGCCTTTCTGGCCGATGCCTTTCGCCGGGCGATGGTCGAGGGGCAGCCGGCCACGCGGTATCGCGCCTTCTATCCCGAGGTGCGCATCACCACCACCAGCTTTGCCCATGTCGACAGCCGGCTGAGCTTTGGCCATGTCTCGGCGCCCGGCACCCATGCCACCACGGTGACGCAGCCGCGGCTGTTCCGGCGCTATCTGCGGCAGCAGATCCACCTGCTGATGGAAAACCACGGCGTGCCGGTCTGTGTCGCGGTGTCGGACACGCCGATCCCGGTGCATTTTGCGGTTGCCGCCCAGACCGATGTGACCGTGCCGCAGGAAGGCGCGGCCGAGTTCATCCTGCGCGATGTCTTTGACGTGCCCGATCTGAGCACCACCAACGACGACATCGTCAATGGCACCTATGACACCGCGCCGGGCGATCCGGCGCCGCTGGCGCCCTTTACCGCGCAGCGGATCGATTATTCGCTGGCCCGGCTGGCGCATTACACCGCCACCGACCCCGGGCATTTCCAGAATTACGTGCTGTTCACTAACTACCAGTTCTATGTCAGCGAGTTCGAGGCCTTTGCCCGCGCCATGCTGGCCGATCCGGACAGCGGCTACACCAGCTTTGTCTCGACCGGAAATGTCGAGATCACCGCCGCCGATCAGGAGATTCCGCCGACGCTGAAACAGCCGCAGATGCCGACCTATCACCTCAAGCGGCCGGGTGATGCGGGTATCACCCTGGTCAATATCGGCGTTGGCCCGTCGAACGCCAAGACCGCCACCGACCACATTGCCGTGCTGCGGCCGCATGCCTGGCTGATGGTGGGCCATTGTGCCGGCCTCAGGAACACCCAGGCCTTGGGCGATTTCGTGCTGGCGCATGCCTATCTGCGCGAGGACCGGGTGCTGGACGACGATCTGCCGGTCTGGGTGCCGATCCCGGCGCTGGCCGAGATCCAGATCGCCCTCGAAGAGGCGGTGGCCGAGGAGACCCAGCTCAAGGGCTACGACCTCAAGCGGATCATGCGCACCGGCACCGTGGCCAGCGTCGACAACCGCAACTGGGAGTTGCGCGATCAGGAGGGACCGGTGCAGCGGCTCAGCCAGTCGCGCGCCGTGGCGCTCGACATGGAGAGCGCGACTATCGCCGCCAACGGCTTTCGCTTCCGGGTGCCGTACGGCACGCTGCTCTGTGTCTCGGACAAGCCGCTGCATGGCGAATTGAAGCTGCCGGGCATGGCCAGCGCCTTCTATCAGACTCAGGTCGCGCGGCATTTGCGCATCGGAATCCGGGCGATGGAACGGCTGCGTGAGATGCCTTTGGAGCGGATTCACAGCCGGAAATTGCGGGCTTTCGACGAAACCGCCTTTCTGTGACGTTGGGTCAACCGGCAAAACCCCATATTTTTAAGGCCCGACGTGCCACTAATCGTTGTGTCCCCCCGCAACATGACGTTTAATGCGTCCGATGAGGCCCAAGTGCTGGGCAGACTGAAGGAGACCAGAAAATGGCAAAACCGTTGACCAAGACCCAGCTCGTTGCGGCTCTGGCAGAAGAACTCGATTCCGACAAGAAAGCCGCGACCGCGGCGCTCGACGCGGTGTGCAACATCATCACCCGCGAAGTGGCCGGCGGCGGCGCGGTGACCCTGCCGGGTGTCGGCAAGTTCTATCTGAAAGAGCGTCCGGCGCGGATGGTGCGCAACCCCGCCACCGGTGAGCAATTCCAGAAAGAGGCGGACAAGGTCGTCAAGGTGACCATCGCCAAGGCTCTGAAAGACAGCGCCAACGACGAGTGATCCGCCGTTCGGCGCCCGGGGCGCCAACCGGAGAATTTTGAATGGCCGGCGCCCCTCGCGCTGGCCATTTTTCGTCTTGACCTTCCAGCGGTGGCCATAGGTTTCTGGGAACCCGACCCCCGCGAAAGGACGCCACCCATGCCGCATGATCATGGCCATGCCCATCTCGACCCCGGCTCCGGCGACCGGCGGGTGGCGATTGCGATCTGGGCCAATGCGGCGCTGACCCTGGCGCAGATCCTCGGCGGGCTCCTTTCCGGCAGCCTCGCGCTGATCGCCGATGCATTGCACAACCTGTCGGACATGGCCGCGCTGGTGATCGCCTTTGCCGCGCGCAAGATCGCCCGGCGGCCGGCCGATGCGCGGATGACCTTTGGCTATGGCCGGATCGAGGTGGTGGCGGCGCTGATCAATTATACCACGCTGATCCTTGTCGGGGCCTACCTGATCTACGAGGGCGGGCTGCGGCTGATCGATCCGCCGGCGGTGGCGGGCTGGACCGTGGTGATCCTGGGCGGTCTGGCGCTGCTGGTCGATGCGCTGACCGCCGGGCTGACCTGGAGCATGCAGAAACACAGCGTCAACATCCGCGCGCTGTTCCTGCACAACCTGTCCGATGCCCTGGCTTCGGTGGCGGTGATTGTCGGCGGCACGCTGATCCTGCTCTATGATCTGCGCTGGGTCGATCCGGCGATCACCATCGGCATCGCGCTTTATATCCTCTACCTCGCCCTGACCGAGATCGGCGGCCCGATCCGCACCCTGATGCTGGGCAGCCCGCCCGAGATCGACGCCGCCGAGGTGATCGCGGCGCTTCAGGCCACCGACGGCGTCGAGGATGTGCACCATGTCCATCTCTGGCAGATGCAGGAGGATGCGGCGGCGCTCGATTGCCATGTGGTGCTGACCGCAGCCGGTTGGGGCCGGCTGGAGGCGATCAAGTCCGAGATCAAGGCGCGGCTGGCGGCGCGTTTCGACATCACCCATTCCAGCCTGGAATTCGAACATGAGGCGCGCTGCGGCCGCGATGCCCGTCTTTACGGCCACGGCTGAGGCCGCGGCGCCGCAAAACGCTTGCCTTTTGACGCCGGATCGCCAATCTGGCCGCGGGCCGGGCGATGGCGTCGCCCCTCAGGGCCTTTCCCCAAATTCCTGAACGCCGGGAGCTTTCCTTGACGAGGAGGGTCGCCATGACGGCACGTCCTGATTTCTATCGGTTTCACAACGGCCAGAAGGCCCCGCTGCAATTCTCCGAGGCGGAATACGAGGCCCGGCTGGCGGGGCTGCGCGCCCGCATGGCCGATCTCGGCTGCGAGGCGGCGGTGCTGACCTCGATGCACAATGTCAGCTATTACAGCGGGTTCACCTATTGCGCCTTTGGCCGGCCTTACGCTCTGGTGGTCACGCCGGAAACCAGCGTCACGATCAGCGCCGGCATCGACGCCGGCCAGCCCTGGCGCCGGTGTCATGGCGACAACATCACCTATACCGACTGGCAGCGCGACAATTACTGGCGGGCGATCCTTTCGGTCACCGGTCCGGGGCGTGCGCTGGGCTATGAGAGCGACCACCTGACGCTCTGGCAGATGGGCAAGCTCGAGAGCTTCCTGCGGCCGGCGCAGATGGTCGATCTCTTTGACACGACGATGCGGCAGCGGATGATGAAAAGCCCGGCCGAGATCGCGCTGATCCGCGCCGGGGCGGCGGTGGCCGATGTCGGCGGCTATGCGATCCGCGAGGCGATCAGGCCCGGCGCGCGTGAGATCGAGGTCGCCATGGCCGGGCGCGATGCGATGGAACTGGAGATCGCCCGGCGCTTTCCAGAGGCGGAATATCGCGACACCTGGGTCTGGTTCCAGTCGGAGCTCAACACCGACGGGGCGCACAACCCGGTGACCGCGCGGGCCTTGCAGCGTGGTGATATTCTGTCGCTGAACACCTTTCCGATGATCTCGGGTTATTACACCGCGCTGGAACGGACGCTGTTCGTGCAGGAGGTCGATGCCGCTTCGCTGGCGCTCTGGCAGGCCAATATCGGCGCGCATGAGCTGGGGATCTCGCTGCTCCGGCCGGGGGCGCGCTGTTCCGAGGTGACCGAGGCGATCAACCGGTATTTCGAGGAGCGCGACCTGCTGCAATACCGGACCTTCGGCTACGGTCATTCCTTCGGCGTGCTGAGCCATTACTACGGCCGCGAGGCGGGGCTGGAGCTGCGCGAGGATATCGACACGGTGCTGGAGCCGGGGATGGTGATCTCGATGGAGCCGATGCTGACGATTGCCGAAGGCCAGCCCGGGGCTGGGGGCTACCGAGAGCATGACATCCTGGTGATCACCGAGGACGGGAACGAGAACATCACCGGCTACCCCTATGGGCCGGAATTCAACGTGGTGGGTTAGGTCGCCCCGCGCCCCGGCCCCCGCGCCGGGGCCTCCCCGTTGGCCGCGAGGTCCAGGGTCGCGCCCGGGACGGGGACGGTTCGGGTGTCGGACCAATGGACGACAGGTTCACATCCGCCTCTCCACGCCCCGGCCCCCGCGCCGGGGGCTCTCCGTTGGCCGCGAGGTCCCGGGTCGGGCCCGGGGCGGGGACGGTTCGGGTGTCGGGCCAATGGGTGACATGTTCACATCCGCCGCTCCGCGCCCCGGCCCCCGCGCCGGGGGCTCTCCGTTGGCCGCGAGGTCCCGGGTCGGGCCCGGGACGAGGACGGTTCGGGTGTCGGGCCAAGGGGTCACAGGTTCACATCAGCCGCCCCGCGGCCCGGCCCCCGCGCCGGGGCCTCTCCGCTGGCCGTAAGGTCCCGGGTCAGGCCCGGGACGGTTCGAATGTCGGGTCAAAGGGCGACATGCACCTTTCAGGACCCGCACCCCGAACGTGCCGGCAATCAGCCCATATGGCCCATTTTCGAACGTGCCTTGCCGCGCTCGAGGCCCAGCTGGCGTTCGCGCCAGATGATCAGAACCCCGGCGGCGATCACCACCAGCGAGCCCCAGATCGTCGCCGCGGTCGGGATCTCGGCGAACAGCAGATAGCCCGCCGCCACCGCGAACAGCATCTGGCTGTAATCGAAGGGCGCCAGCACCGAGGCCGGCGCAAAGCGATAGGCCGAGGTCACCAGGATCTGCCCGATCCCGCCGATCACCCCGGCGGCGACCAGCATCGCTGTCTCGGTGGCATTCGGCACGGTCCAGCCGAAGGGCAGGGTGAAAAGCGAAAAGCCGGTGGCGGTGAGCATGAAGTAGAACACCACCGCCGCCGCATCCTCGGATTGCACCAGCCGGCGGATATGCACCTGGGCCAACGCCCGCAGCCCGGCCGAGATCAGCGCCACGATGGCGCCGATGGTGGCCAGCCTGTCGGCGGTGCCGTCAAGGCTCAGCCGCGGCCAGAGGATGATCATCACCCCGATCAGCCCGATCGCCACCGCGCTCAACCGGAACAGCCGCACCTTTTCGCCCAGCAGAAGCGCCGCAAGGATCACCGTCATCAGCGGCGCGGCAAAGCCGATGGCGGTCACCTCGGGCAGCGGCAACAGGCCCAGCGCGGCAAAGCCCAGCCCCATCGACGACACGCCGATCACCCCGCGCCAGACATGGCCCATGACATTGGCGGTGCGCAATCCGGTGCGCAGCTCGCCGCGCGCGACCAGCCAGATCAGGATCACCGGGATGGAAAAGGCCGAGCGAAAGAAGACGGCTTCGCCGGGCGGCACCGCGTCCGAGGTTGCCTTGATGAGAACGGCCATGATCGTGAACACGGCAAGAGCGGAAATTTTGAGCGCGATACCGCGACTGATGAACATGGCGGCAGTTAGCCCTCGTCTTCGTCGAAGGTCAATGGCCACGGCCTCCGGGCGGAGTTTTGTCACCAAGGCGTCTTTGCTCCGTCATTCCAGCGTTACATCGCCGGCGCAGGAGATTTGCGACATTGTCCTACCAGGAGACGTTTCATGGGCTTTCGCAGCATCTGTCTGACTTCCGTCCTCGCGCTGAGCGCCGGGTCGGCCATGGCCGAGATGAATTTCAACCGCGTTGCATCCTTTCCGGTCATCGCCAACATGGCTGCGGGGGAAGACACCAGCCGCGAAAGCTCGCCGGAGATCATCGATGTCACCGCCGACGGCATGACGCTGGTCTATACCGACAGCCCGCTCGAGGTGATCGGCCTGATCGACATCACCGAACCTGCCAATCCGCAGCCCAAGGGCAATATCGCGGTCGGCGGCGAACCGACTTCGGTGGCGGTGATCGGCACCACCGCCTTTGTCGGCGTGAACACCTCGGAGAGCTACACCGCCCCGTCGGGCCGGATCGCGGCGATCGACACCGTCAGCGGCACCGAGATCGCCACCTGCGATCTCGGCGGTCAGCCCGACAGCCTCGCCAAGGCGCAGGACGGCTCGTTTGTTGCGGTCGCCATCGAGAACGAGCGCGACGAAGACCTTGATGGCGGCAGGCTCCCGCAGATGCCCGCCGGCACGCTGGCCCTGGTCAATGTCACCGAGGGGCGCCTCGATTGCGGCTCGATGCGGTTTGTCGATCTGACCGGCCTGGCCGAAGTTGCCGGCGAGGACCCCGAGCCGGAATATGTCTCGATCAATGCCAAGGGCGAGATCGTGGTGACCCTTCAGGAAAACAACCACATGGTCGTGGTGTCGAAAGAGGGTGAAATCCTGTCGCATTTCTCGGCCGGCACGGTGGATCTCGACGGCATCGACGCCACCGACGAACGCGGCGCGCTGATCTTTAGCGAAAGCCAGAAGGCCCGCAAGCGCGAGCCCGACGCGGTGGCCTGGATCGACGAGGACCACTTTGCCACCGCCAACGAAGGCGATTATCAGGGCGGCGCGCGCGGCTGGACGATCTTTCACAAGGATGGCACCGTCGTTCATGAAAGCGGCACCAGCTTCGAACAGGCGATCATCCAGATCGGCCATTACCCCGACAAGCGCTCCGACAGCAAAGGCGTGGAGCCGGAATCGGTGACCTTCGGCCGATTTGGCGAGACGCCTTTTGTCTTTGTCGGCGCCGAGCGTGCCTCGGTGGTCGGCGTCTATGACGTGACCGACCCGGCCGCTCCGGTGCTGAAACAGCTGCTGCCCTCGGGGGTCGGCCCGGAAGGATACGTCGTCATTCCCGAGCGCAACCTGCTGGTCTCGGCCAATGAATCCGACCTGATCGAAGATGGCGGCGCCCGCGCGCATGTCATGCTCTTCGAATACCAGGAGGGTGCGGCGCAATATCCGCATCTCACTTCCGAAGGCATGGCGACGCTGACCGGCTGGGGCGCGATCTCCGGCATGGTCGCCGGCGAGGGCAAGACGATCCATGCGGTCAACGACAGCTTCTATGGCTACCAGCCGACGATCTACACCATCGACGCCGGCCAGACCCCGGCGCGGATCACCGCCGCGATGCAGGTCACCCGTGCCGGGCGCGTGGCGCAGAAACTCGACCTCGAAGGCATCACGCTGGACGGAGAAGGCGGCTTCTGGCTGGCTTCCGAAGGGCGCAGCGACCGGCTCATCCCGCATGCGCTTTATCACGTGACCGCCAGGGGCGAGATCGACCGGGAAATCGGCCTGCCGGCAGAGCTGATGGCGGTGGAGCGGCGCTTCGGCTTCGAAGGTGTGACCCGTGTCGGCGACACCCTGTGGATGGCGGTGCAACGCGAATGGAAGGACGACCCCGAGAATCACGTGAAACTGGTGGCCTACAATACCGAGACCGGGGATTGGGGCGCCGTGCTCTATGAGAAGGCCGCGCCCGAGACCGGCTGGGTCGGGCTGTCGGAAATCACCGCTTTCGGTGATCATGTCTATGTGGTGGAACGCGACAACCAGCACGACGACCGCGCGGTGACCAAGAAGATCTATCGCATCGCCCTGTCCGAGATGCAGCCGGCGCCGTTGGGCGGCCCGCTGCCCGTGGTGGCCAAACAGGAGGTGCACGACCTGATCCCCGATCTGAAATCGACAGGCGGCTATGTGCTCGACAAGGTCGAGGGCCTGGCGATCACCGAAGACGGCGAGATCTTCGTCTCGACCGACAACGACGGGGTCGACGATCATTCCGGAGAGACCATGTTCTTTTCGATCGGCGGCGCGATGTAGGTCGCGGCTGACGTGCGACACCTGCAGCGGGAGAGCCCAGGCTCTCCCGTTTGCATTTGGGGGCTGGGCTCCCGATCTCCGGCCGGGCTTGGCGCGGCGGTCGAAGGCTGGCACTGTGGCGCCAGACAGAAGGAGGCCCGAGATGTCCGTCACCGAAATTCGCCCCAACATGCAGCATTGGCAGGAGCGCGTCGATCTGGCCGCCGCCTTTCGCTGGACCGCCCGGCTCAACATGCATGAGGCCGTGGCCAATCACTTCAGCCTCGCGGTCGATGACCAGGGCACGCGGTTCCTGATGAACCCGAACCAGATGCATTTCGCCCGCATCCGGGCCAGCGACATGATCGAGGTCGATCTGGACGACCCCACGGCGCAGGAAGGGCCGGATGCGCCGGACCCGACCGCCTGGGGGCTGCATGGCTGGCTGCACCGGCACTGTCCGCAGGCGCGCTGCGTCATGCATGTGCATTCGATCTTTGCCACCGTCCTGGCCAGCCTGGCCGACAGCCGGCTGCTGCCGATCGACCAGAACTGCGCCACCTTCTTTGGTCGCTACGTGATCGACGAAGGGTATGGCGGGCTGGCCTTCGAGGACGAGGGGGAGCGTTGCGCCCGGCTCTTTACCGATCCGAAGCAGAAGGTGATGATCATGGGCAACCATGGTGTGCTGGTGATCGGCGCGACCGTCGCCGATACCTTCAACCGGCTGTATTACTTCGAGCGCGCCGCCGAGACCTATATCCGCGCCTTGCAGACCGGCCGGGAGCTGCGGGTGCTCTCCGACGCGGTGGCGGACAAGGTGGCGCGCGAGGTCGAGACCTATCCCGAGCAGGACATTCGGCATTTCGCCGAGCTGAAGGCGATCCTCGATGGCGAGGGTTCGGATTACGCGGCATGAGCCTGTCGCGCTTCATCGCCGCGCAGGATGGCGTCTGGGAGCAGGTGCTGGGCGAGTTGCAGGCCGGGCGCAAGCGGAGCCACTGGATGTGGTTCATCTTTCCGCAACTGGCCTCGCTCGGCCGTTCGGCCAAGGCGCAGCGTTACGGTCTCGCCGATCTGGCCGAGGCGCGGGCCTATGCGGCGCATGCCGTGCTTGGCCCGCGGCTGCGCGAGGCGGGCGCCGCGGTGCTGGCCCATCGCGGGCGCGCGGCAGAAGAGATCCTGGGCGGGATCGACGCCCTCAAGCTGTGCTCCTGCGCCACGCTGTTCGAACGTGCGGACCATGGCAGTGACGTGCATGCCCGGCTGATCGATAACTTTTACGGCGGCGACCGCTGCCCCCTGACGCTGGCAGAGATCGGCGCGGCCTAGCCGGGGGCCGGTCAGCCCGGCCGCAGCCCGGTTTCCACCAGCATGCCGCGCCGCTTGGCCTCGTAATAATAGCCGCGCGCGTACCATTTGATCGCCGTCGTCTCGCTGCCGTTTGACAGGAGCCAGGCACCGCGCAGGTATTTGCCGGCATATTGCAGGTTGGTATCGGCATCGAGCAGGTCGGCGGGTTTGCCGCGAAATCCCATGGTGCGCGCGGTCTGCGGCAGGATTTGCAGCAGGCCCCAATAGGGCCCGTTGCGCGCCCAGGGCCGGTGCGTGCTCTCGCGGATCGCCAGCTTGTGCAACAGCGTGCGGGGGATCTCGTAGTGATCGGCCCATCTGTTGATCTTCCGGCGCAGCTCGGGCGTCTCGTTGGGATGGAGCGGCGGGTTGAAGGCGGCGGGCGGCGCGGGTTCGGGCGCGCGTTGGCGGCCACAGGC
Organism: Marinovum algicola; assembly: GCF_900109145.1. Lineage (GTDB taxonomy): Bacteria > Pseudomonadota > Alphaproteobacteria > Rhodobacterales > Rhodobacteraceae > Marinovum > Marinovum algicola. Next base: position 226,540 of record NZ_FNYY01000004.1, on the reverse strand, counting down.
GGCGAGGCTGGCAAACGCGCCGAGAAGCAGCGCGCGGCGGGAGAGGTGGGGCATCCGGACGACTCGGTCAGTGGCAGATGGCGCGAGCCTAGCGAGGCCGGGGCAAGGTTGCATCCTCCCGCCGGAAAGCTGCGCGGACCGCCGCCGAAACGCTTGCCTTCGGGCGCCGCTGCGGACAGGTTGCGCGCATGACACACACGCTTTTGTCTTTTGGCCATGGCTACAGCGCCCGCGCCCTTTCCCCTCTGCTTCTGGCCGAGGGGTGGCGCGTCATCGGCACCACTCGCAGCCCCGACAAGCGGCCGCAGCTCGAAGCCGAGAGCATCGAACCTCGGCTTTTTCCCGGCGACGACCTGCGCCCTGCGCTGGAGGCCGCCGACCACCTGCTGATCTCGGCCGGGCCGGATGCGGCGGGCGATCCGGTGCTGGCCGCGCTGGGCCAGGAGATTGCCGCGCGCGCCAGGCAATTCGCCTGGGTGGGCTATCTCTCGACCACCGGGGTGTATGGCGATCACGGTGGCGGCTGGGTGGACGAGGACACGCCGCTGGCCCCCTCGACCCGGCGCGGCGTCTGGCGCCAGCAGGCCGAGGCGGCCTGGCAGGCGATCCCCGGCCTGCCGCTGCATATCTTTCGGCTGGCGGGCATCTACGGGCCGGGGCGCGGCCCCTTTGCCAAGGTGCGGCAGGGCAGCGCGCGGCGGATCATCAAGCCGGGGCAGGTGTTCAGCCGCATCCATGTCGAGGATATCGCCCAGGTGCTCAGGGCCTCGATCGCCCGGCCCGACCCGGGCGCGATCTACAACCTCTGCGATGACGATCCGGCGCCGCCGCAGGACGTGATCGCCTATGCCGCCGAGCTTCTGGACGTGCCCATTCCCGAGGCGGTGCCGTTTGACAGCGCCGAGATGACGCCGATGGCGCGCAGTTTTTATGCGGAAAGCAAGCGGGTGAGAAACGACCGGATCAAACGCGAACTGGGGGTGACGCTGAAATACCCCGATTACCGCAGCGGTCTGCGCGCGCTGCTTGACCGGGATCGCGGAAAGTGACGCCGCCGCGCAGCCTCGGCGAGGTGCTGAGCGCCATCGAACCCGAGGCGGATTGCGCCGACAAGGTCACGGTTGCGGAGCTGTTGCAGGAAATCGGCGAGCGCTCTTTCGCGCCGCTGGTCCTGGTGGTGTCGGTGCTGCTGGTCACGCCGCTCTCGGGCATTCCGGGGACGCCCACCATCGGGGCGCTGATTGTCGTGCTGATCTCGGCGCAATGGCTGACCGGGCGGCGGCATCTCTGGCTGCCCGGTTTCGTGTTGCGGCGGGCGGTGACCGGCGCCAGGCTGGCCCGCGCGATTGCCTGGCTCAGGCCGATGGCGGCATGGGTCGACGCGCGCAGCCAAAGCCGGCTGCGGCCGATGACGGCGCCGCCGATGGCGCTGGTGACCAAGCTGCTGATCCTGTTGATCGCGCTGACCTGGCCGCTGCTCGAGCTGTTGCCGATGGTCACCTCGGTGGGCGCTATGGCGGTGTCGCTGCTGGCCTTCGGGCTGATGGTGCGCGATGGCCTCTGGCTGGTGGCGGGCTATGCCACGCTGGCCGCCATGGCGCTGCTGGTCAGCTGGTTCGCCGGGCAGGTGCCGGCCTGAGCGCCAGCGGATCGGGCCGGGTGGCGGCGGGGGTGAGCGTCCACTCATAGACATCCGCCACCTGCCGGGCCTTGGCGTGCCAGGTGAAATGGTCGAACACCCGGGCGCGGCCGGCCTCGGCCATCGGTCCGAGCTGGCCCGGATTGGCCACCACGTCCTTGAGTGCGGTGCGCAGGCCCTTGATGATCGCGGCCCGCGGCCCGATCGGGATCTTGAGCCCGGTGCCGGCGGTGACAAGCTCGCCCGGGCCGGCGTAGTCGACGATCAGCGGCACCAGCCCCAGCGCCATCGCCTCGAGAACCACGCCGCCGCCGAATTCGCGGATCGAGGGGAAGGTGAGCATATGACAGCGCCCGGCGACGCTTTCGACCTCGCCGTGGGGCAGCCAGCCGTGAAAGGTGACGGCCGCGTCGGTGCCTTCTTCGGCGACCTGGGCGCGCAGCTCGTTCATCATCGGGCCATCGCCGATCATCTCGAGGGTCATGGCCCCTGATTGCAGCAGCGGCGCGGCGGCGGCGAGCAGCATGTCGGGCCCCTTGTACGGCACCATGCGGCCGATGAAACAGGCGCGCAACGGCTTCGGCCCCGGCCGCGACAGGCGCGAGAATTTCGCCGGATCGACGGCGTTCTCGGGCAGATAGATCACTTTGTCCTGGTAGCGGGCCGGGATCTCGGACTGGGTGTGGCGCGATCCGGTCAGGATCGCCGCCGCGTGGCGCAGGGTGCGGGCGCGGCCGGGCAGGTAGCGATAGGCCGACCGCAGATAGCTCAGCAACTCGCGTTCGCGCAGGCGTTCGCTGTTGAACCCCTCGGGCCAGGGCACGCCGCCATTGAGCGGGCCAAGCACGAAAGGCACGCCGGCGCGCGCGCAACGCGCCGCGACGGGGCTGGCGATGGTCGGGCTGAGCGGCGTGATGCGGTGCACGATGTCATAGGCGCCGGCCTTGATCTCGGCCCCGAAGGCGCGCCAGACCAGCCGTTCGAAATGCGGATAGGCCAGCGCGTTGAGCGCCTGGATCGTCGTCCAGCCCTTGCCCTGGCCCATGCGCAGCGCCTCGCCCAGCTGCCACAGCGGGCGGGCCAGCCTGTCGCTGTCGATAAAGGTCACCTCGCGGCCTTCGACATAGCCGGCATCGAGAATCGCCGCGCGGTTGCGGGCATGGGTGACCAAGTGGACATCGGCCACCTCGCGCAGCGCATGCGCCAGCGACCAGCCCACCAGCGGCACCGAGACCCAATCGGGATTGGCGGCCTCCGCAATCGCCAGAACGCGGCGTCTTGTCATACCATCTACTCCATCACCGGGCGCCATTTCAGCGCGAACCGCGAATTGCGCCCCTTGGGCGCGTCTTCCCGAAGCCGCAGTCTTTCGCGGCGCAGGGTTTCGGCATAGCCCATCAGCGCGCCGGACAGCAGCCAGGTCAGCGGCGTCAGCGTGGCATTGGGCACAAGCTCGGCGGCATTGGCTGCCAGCATCAGCGTCAGCGGGCCGACAAAGGGCGAGATTTCGTCGGGTTTGCGCGCCAGCATCTCGCGCCAGAGCAGGAAGATCGGCAGCACCAGCAAGCCGAATTCCGCCAGAAAGCCGAGCCAGCCGTATTTGCCCATGACGATGATCCAGCGGCCATCGGTGATCGTCTCGATCGCGCCGGTGATGTCGTTGTAGATCATGTTCCGACCCCAGCTGCCCCAGCCGAAGACCGGCTTTTCATAGGCGCGCTCCAGCAGCATATCCTCGTTGTCGAAGCGGAACTTGAGCGAATTGGCGCGCTCGGTCTCGATGCTGGCGGCGGCGGCGAGTAGCCGTTCGCTGGGGATCATGTCGACCGCCTTGAGCATCGGATAGCCGATCGCCAGCAGCGCCACCAGCGCCGCCACCTTGAGCTGCGCCCGCACGCCGAAAAGCAGAACCACCGGGATCAGCGCCGCGGCAAAGAGCATGGCGCCGAGCGATTTGTACAGCACCAGGCTCGCCCCCAACCAGAGCGTCAGCCCGGCATACATCAGCTTGCGCTTCTTTTCGAACTTGAACAGCGCCGCCGCAGCGGTCAGGGCCATCATCCCGAAAAAGGCCAGCCAGATGCCGTGATACAGGAACACCGTCGGCCGCCAGCCGCCAAAGCGCATGGTCTGGGCGAAATCATGCTGGAAATAGCCGTAGATCCAGATGTTGAGCTGCGGCGAGAGCCGGGTTTCGAGCAGCGCCGGGAAGCTGTAGGCAAAGCCGGCCCACATCAGCACCACCAGCACCATGCGCTGCGAGGCGGCTTCGACCAGATACTGACGGGCCAGCACGAAGGGAATGAAGATCAGGATCTGGGTCAGCGTCAGGGCGATCGCGTCGGTCACCAGAAGCCCGGGCAGATGCAGCACGTCGCCCCAGCGCACCGGCTCGGTATTGGTGATCACCGTGGCGATGGGTGAAAAGATGAAGATCAGCATCAGCGCCTTGCCGAGAAGCGTGTCGGGCAGCACCGATTTGCGCAGGCCGTAGGTGGCAATGGCCATCATCAGCGCGGTCAACGCCGGGATAGAATGCTTGTCGAGCGGCGGCAGCAGCGGAAAATCGAAGGCGGCCGGTGGCGGCGGCAGGATCAGGAAACCGCTGACCAGACAGATCACCAGCGCCTGCGGCAGGGACAGGCGGCGAAACAGGATCACCGTCACCACTGGCCAGACAGCCAGCATCAGATTGGCCAGGATATTGGGCATCAGCGCGTCTTTGGTTGCAACAGCGGAACACTAGAACAGGAATGCGGCAGGTTTTGGGCCGGTCGCAGTCTAGCCGCCGGCGGCCGGTTTGGGAAAGGGGGCGTTTGCCCGGCGCCATACGCGCCGAAATGGCGCAGGGCAGATTTTTCGCTTGCACTCGGCCCGGCGCTTGGCCAGCGTATGCGCGATTGTCCCTAATTCATACAAGACTCCATTGCCCGACCGCCGCAAGATAGCCTATCTCTGCGATCTTTCTCCGCAGGATCCGCTGACCTATTCCGGCGGCAATGCGCGCATTTTCTCTGCCTTGCAGACCCATGTCGGCGATGTCTCGGTGCTCGATCCCGGCTGGGGCCGGATCGATCCGTTGCGTCGGCTGATCTGCGCGCTGCCCGAACCGGTGACCATTCGCGCGCTGTGGCGCGCCCGGCTGGGGCTGTCGCGGCTGATCGCGCCGGAGCTTCAGAAACAGCTGACCCGGGGCCGCTATGACGTGCTGTTCTGCGCCTATGCCTTTCACGCGCTGGCCGGGCTGCGGGTGCCGCCGGGGGTGTTCTCGATCTATTCCTCGGACGCCACGCCAACCACCTACAAGCGCTCCGAGGTGGGGCAATCCTTCGGTTCCTACCTCAGCCTCTCGCGGATGTTCGATCCGATGATCCTGGGCGCCGAGCGGCGGGTGTTCCGGGCGATGGACCTGCTGCTCTGGCCGACGGAATGGCTGAAATCGGGTGCGGATGTGCTTTACGAGCTGGCTCCCGAGCAATCTGTCATCCTGCCCTGGGGCGCCAATGTGGCCGATCCTGGCGCGGTCGATGTCCCGCCGGCGCTCAGCCGTGGCACACGGCTGCGCTTTGCGCTGATCGGTCGCGACTGGCACGCCAAGGGCGGGCCGCTGGTGCTCGAGACCGTTGAGCTGCTGCGCGCGCGGGGGGTGGACGCGGTGCTTGATGTGATCGGCGTCACGCCGCCAGAGGCGGCCGGCGCGGAGTACATCACCGCGCATGGCGTGCTGGACAAATCCCGCCCCGAAGACATGGCGCGTTTCGCGGCGGTGATGCGCCGGGCGCATTTCCTGTTTCAACCCTCTTTCGAGAGCTTCGGCTTTGCCTTCTGCGAGGCCTCGGCTTATGGGCTGCCGGCGCTCTGCCTGCGCATTGGCGGCGTGCCGGTGCGCGAAGGCGTCAATGGCCATGCCCTGCCGCTGGGCACCGGCGCCGAAGGCTTTGCGGCCCGGGTCGAGGCCTATCTGGCGGCGCCGCAGAAGTACGAGGCGCTGCGCCGGTCGTCCCGGCGGGAATACGAAGAGCGGCTCAACTGGGATGCCTGGGGTCGGTCGGTCGACGCTCATCTGCGCGCGCGGCACCGCTAAGAGCGCCCAGAGCGCTTTGATTTACCGAAACTGGACCTATCCGCTGGAATTCACTGGCGCTATCGCGGGCGCGGTCAAAGCTTTAGCCTGCGGCCACACAATGGGCGCCGTCCGTTCCACAGATTCTTCAGGAGATGCCGACCGATGAAAATGACCACCGAAGAAGCCTTCGTGAAAGTGCTTCAACGCCACGGGATCGAACATGCATTCGGCATCATCGGCTCGGCTTTCATGCCGATTTCGGACCTGTTTCCCAAGGCCGGCATCCAGTTCTGGGATTGCGCCCACGAAGGCTCGGGCGGGATGATGGCCGACGGCTACACCCGCGCCTGCGGCAAGATGAGCATGATGATCGCCCAGAACGGGCCCGGCATCACCAATTTCGTCACCGCCGTGAAAACCGCCTATTGGAACCACACGCCGCTCTTGCTGGTGACGCCGCAGGCCGCCAACAAGACCATCGGGATGGGTGGTTTCCAGGAAGTCGAGCAGATGAAGCTGTTCGAGGACATGGTGGCCTATCAGGAAGAGGTGCGCGACCCGTCGCGCATCGCCGAGGTGCTGAACCGGGTGATCCTGAACGCCCATCGCGCGTCTGCTCCGGCGCAGATCAACGTGCCGCGCGACTACTGGACCCAGGTGATCGACATCGAACTGCCGGAGATGGTCTCCTTCGAGCGGCCCTCGGGCGGCGAAACCGCGATTGCCGAGGCGGCCAAGCTTCTCTCCGAGGCGAAATTCCCGGTGATCCTGAACGGCGCCGGCGTCGTCCTGGCGGATGCCATCGACGACTCCATGCAGCTGGCCGAACGGCTTTCGGCGCCGGTCTGCGTCGGCTATCAGCACAATGACGCCTTCCCGGGCTCGCATCCGCTGTTTGCCGGGCCGCTGGGCTACAACGGCTCCAAGGCCGGGATGGAGCTGATTTCCAAGGCCGATGTGGTGCTCTGCCTCGGCACGCGGCTCAACCCGTTCTCGACCTTGCCGGGCTATGGCATCGACTATTGGCCCAAGGATGCCAAGGTGATCCAGGTTGATATCAACCCCGACCGCATCGGCCTGACCAAGAAGGTCTCGGTCGGCATCGTCGGCGATGCCAAGAAGGTGGCGCAGGGCATCTTCGCGGGGCTGGATGACAGCGCCGGCGACGACGGCCGCAAGGACCGCGAAAACCTGATCATCCAGACAAAATCGGCCTGGGCGCAGCAGCTCGCCTCGATGGACCATGAGGACGACGACCCCGGCACCACCTGGAACCAGCGCGCCCGCGACGCCAAGCCGGACTGGATGAGCCCGCGCATGGCCTGGCGCGCGATTCAGAATGCGTTGCCGCGCGAGGCGATCATCTCGTCCGACATCGGCAACAACTGCGCCATCGGCAATGCCTATCCGACCTTCGAGCAGGGCCGCAAATACCTGGCGCCCGGCCTCTTTGGCCCTTGCGGTTACGGACTTCCGGCGATCATCGGCGCCAAGATCGGCTGCCCCGACACGCCGGTGGTGGGTTTTGCCGGCGACGGCGCCTTTGGCATCGCGGTGACCGAACTGACCGCCATCGGCCGCGCGGAATGGCCGCCGGTGACCATGGTCGTCTTCCGCAACTACCAATGGGGCGCCGAAAAGCGCAATTCGACGCTGTGGTACGAGGACAATTTCGTCGGCACCGAGCTTGACGACGGGGTGAGCTATGCCGGCATCGCCCAGGCCTGCGGGCTCAAAGGCGTTCAGACCAAGACGATGGACGCACTGACCGAGGCGCTGAACACCGCGATCAAGGATCAGATGGAGAACGGCAAGACCACCTTGATCGAGGCGCTGATCAATCAGGAGTTGGGCGAGCCCTTCCGCCGCGACGCGATGAAGAAACCGGTGGCGGTGGCCGGGATCGACCGGGCCGACATGCGCCGTCTTTAACGGCGGGGCGGGGCCCTGATCCGCCAAGGGGAAAGGGCCCGGCTAAAGCGCCAACGTCACCACGGTTGCGGCGACGATATCCGCGACCGTCGCCCCGCGGCTGAGATCGCAGACCGGGCGGCGGAACCCTTGCAGGAAGGGGCCGATGGCCTGGGCGCCGGCCAGTTCCTGCGCCAGCTTGTAGGCGATGTTGCCTGCGTCCAGAGAAGGGAAGATCAGCACATTGGCATCGCCCGCGCCCGCCCCCTTCTTTGCCGCGATCCGCGCATTGAGTGCCGCATCCGCCTGGACCGGCCCGAGAAAGCCGGTGGCCTCGGCCGCCGCGCGCACCATTTCGACGCCGGGCCCGCTGCCGCTGCGGCCGGTGGAATACGACAAGAGCGCGACGCGCGCCGGGCCGAGCAGCGCCTCGCAGGAGGCTGCCGACGCCAGGGCGATGGCGGTCAGGCCCCTGGCATCCGGGGCGACGGTGACCGCGCAATCGGCAAAGATGATCTCGCCCCCGTCGGGAAAGACCATGACAAAGAACGACGAGGGCTGCGCCACGCCCTCTGCCAGGCCGATGGCCAACCCGGCCGCCTCGATCACCTTGGCGGTCGGGCTGTCGGCGCCGGCGACCATGGCATCCGCCTCGCCCGCCGCCACCATCGCCGCCGCCCGGATCAGCGGCCGCGTCAGCATCCGCCGGGCGATCCCTTCCTTCATGCCACGGTTGGCCGCCAGTGCCGCGATCTGCGCCTCGCTCACCGGGCCCAGGCCCACCGGCTCGGCCAGGCCCTGCCGGCGCAGCCGCGCGCAGGCCTCGGCGACGCGTGGCTCGTCGATCTCGGGGAAGACCACGCGGGCTCCGCGCCCGCGCACGGCCTCATATGCCTTTTCAAGAACTGCCATGCCCCGCCTTTCCGCATTTCCAGGAGACCATGATGACTGACGACGTGAAGATCAACCGGGGCCTCAAGGGCATCTACTTTGAACGCTCCGGCGTCAGCCATATCGACGGGCGGGCCGGCGAACTGCTGTACCGGGGCTACACGATCCATGATCTGGCCGAGCACAGCACCTTCGAGGAGGTCTGCTATCTGCTGATCCATGGCGAATTGCCCGGCGCCGCAGAGCTGGACGCCTTCGACGCCGCGCTCAGGGCCGCTCGGCACCTGCCGGCGGCAGTGCATGAGATCATTCGCGCCACGGCCGACGGCCACCCGATGGATGTGTTGCGCACCGCCGTCTCGGCGCTGGCGGCGCTGGAGCCGGACAGCCGCGAAACCGGCGCGGAGGCCTTTCTGCGCAACGGCATCCGTCTCACCGCCCAGGTGCCGATGATCATTGCCGCGCATGAGGCCATCCGCAACGGCCGCGACCCGGTGGCGCCCGATCCGGCGCTGGGTCATGCCGCCAACTGGCTCTGGATGCTGACCGGCGAGAAACCCTCGGCCGAGGCGGCACGGCTGGCCGATGTCGATTTCATCCTGCACGCCGAGCACGGCGCCAATGCCTCGTCCTTCGCCGCCCGGGTCACCGTCGGCACCGAGGCCAATCTGCACGGGGCCATCGTCACCGCCCTGGCCACGCTGGCCGGGCCGGCGCACGGCGGCGCCGCCGAGGACGTGATGAAGATGGTGCGCGAGATCGGCACGCCGGAGAACGCCGCCGCCTACGTCAAGGCCAAGCGCGCCGCCAAGGAGCCGGTTACCGGCTTTGGCCACCGGGTCTATCGCGCCGAAGACCCGCGCGCGCGCCACATGCGCGACGGCGTGCGCAAGCTGGGCGAGGAAAAAGGCGCGCCGGAGTGGTACGAGATCTTGCAGGCCGTGGTCACGGCGATGCAGCCCTATGCCCGGCACGGGCTGAACGTGAACGTGGATTTCTATTCTGGGGTCGTCTATCAATTGCATGGCATTCCGATGGATCTCTACGTGCCGATCTTTGCCATCGGTCGGATGCCCGGATGGATCGTGCAATGCCTCGAACAGCAGCAGAGCAATATCCTGATCCGGCCGCTCACCCTGTACAACGGGCCGCAACGGCGCGCCTATGTGCCGCTGGGAGACCGCGATTGACCCGCAAGCCGCCCACGCTCCGCCCCGACAGTCGCGTCAGCGAATGGCTGGGCCGATGGCGTGGCATGGCGGTCAGCGTCGCCGACCCCGACCTGCCGCGCTCCAACGCGCCCGAGGCGCCGCCGGCCGCCGCCGCAATGCTCGGGCTGGGGCTGCGGGCCTTCGATCGGGTGGTGCTGCCCAAGGCGGTCAGTGCCGCGATCGCGGGCTGCAAGCACCGCTTCGGCTGGGTCGCCGGGCCGCCGATCGAGGAGTGGGAGCCGATCGCGCTTCATATCGATACAGAGGCGCGGCTCTGGCTGGCGGTGCAGGATTACGAGACCGACGAATATGCCATGTGGATCGTCGGTTTTGACGGCGATCTCGCACCCCGCAGGCTGCGCCGGGCGCCGGATCTTGCCGGTGCCGCCCAGCCGCCCCTGCCGGAGCGAGGCGACGAGGTTCTGACCTTCTGAGGGGGCTTACTTGCGGCCGCCGAACCAGCCGCGCATCCGGCTTCCGGTGCCTTTCACCGCGTCGGAGGCATCGGCAAAGCCTTCCTCGACATCCTCGAGCATCGGATCGATGCGCCGTCTGCGGAACCGCCGCCAGCGCACGTAGATCGCCCAGAACACCAGCGCCGTCAGCGTCAGGATGATGATGTTGGTCCAGGGGATGATCGTCACGTCGGGGCTGTCCACCCGCCGCACGTCGACGGCGTTGGGATAGATCGACAGAAATTCGTTGCGCCAGCCGTAATGTCTGATCACCACCCAGCGCGGGTTGTCCGAGGTCGAGCGCAGGTCGGCGGCCTCGGTTTGCAGGTTGGCGGTGTCGAACTTGAAATAGGGCGGCCAGCCCCAGCCGGTATCCTCGTTGCGATAGACCATCGGCCGGCCATTGTCGCGGATCGTCTGGATGAAAAAGACGTCGCGGTTGACCTGACCGGTGGCATTGCCGCTGTCGGGGCTGGACCAGAAAATCGAGTTCTCGCCGAAATCCACCCGGCGGATCTCGGTATCGGTGATACGCGCCACGTCATGCTGCGGCAGGGTGTAGTGGAAAAAGGCGCCAACCAGGGCCCAGAAGGCCAGGATGAAAAACCATTTGATGTAACGCATGTGAGAGGCCCCGTGATTTACTGGATATGTAGTGCCTTGCCGGGCATTTGGAAACATCTGCCGGCGGCTTGAGCCCGCCCGCCGGAGATTTTCAGACCGCGACACAGGGGCGCGCGACGATGGTTCGGCCCGCGAGGGGCCGGGCCGGCGGACGCTAGTGGAAGTTGGTGAAATAGATCACCGCGGTGATCAGCACCAGCGGCACGACATAGACCCCGAGGATCAGCTTGCGGCGCAGGGATTTGTCGTATTCGGCAAGCCCGTCCTCGACAAAGGAGCGGCGGGTCGCCTCGTCGCCTTCGAAACCGTCGGCCTCCCATTGCGCCTCGAGCTTGTCGCGGCGGATCGCGCGGGAATAGAGCGACAGGCAGATATAGACCACGGTGAGAAGGAGAAAGCCCAGGCCCGCGAGTTTCAGGAATGCCAGCATCGTCTAACGTCCTTTTACCGCGCCCCAGGGGCCGACCCGGGCGATCAGGTCGTCGCCCGGCTCTTGCATCGGGGGCTCATGGCCAAAGAGTGCGGCACGCGCCCCGGCCTTGTCCACCTGATATTCACGGGTCAGGAAATCGACAACATAGCTGCGCTTGGTCTCGGACCAGGCGCGATAGAGCTGATAGAACAGTTGCTTGTGGCAGATGAAGAGCTGGCGGATGTCGCGCGGGGCCAGCTCGGCCAGCAGCATGTTGACGAGGTCGCGGTCGGGCGTGTCGGCGGCGCGCAGCGACAGGAAATAGGACGGGTGCTCCGAGGTGATGCGCGGCCAGTCGCCGGCGCCCTCGGCCCAGTGCACCAGCCGGCCCAGCCCGTGATAGGCCTCGGGCAATTGGCCGGCGTGGCGCCGCGCCAGGTGGCGGATGTCGCGCCGCGTCGCCCCGGTGAGATCGATCCCGGCGTCCTGGGCGGCGTCGACGACGACGAAATCCATCTTTTGCCGCAGGATGGCGGCGGCGTCGAGGCCGGGCGCGGTGACGATGGGTTCGACCAGGCGGTTGCTTTCGAGAAAGCGGGCGATGCGGCTGCGGTCCGACAGGTCGAAAACCGCGCCGATCGGCAGGTCTCGCAGCGCGGTCTTGTCGCCGGCGGTGATCAGCGCCGGCCGATCGACCGCGCGGAACAGGTAGCAGCCTCCGAAATGGCTGGTCCAGAAATTCTGCGTCTCGAAGCTCATGGTCTCGAGCAGCACCGGGTTGCGCAGGATGTCGCCGGTGTTCCGCGCCGCGCCGATCATCCGTGCGATCAGCGGGTCATCGAACCAGGCATCCTCGCGGGTCTTGAACTCATCGACCATTTCCGCCAGCTCCCGCGCCTGCCGCAACGTGCCGCCGGTGGTGTCGGCCTCGACGGTGATCTTGCGGATGTCGAGCAGGCGGGCGGGCGTGGTCAGGCTGAAGACCGAATTCACCAACTCGCCGGCGACGGCATCGCGGGCGGTGAGCGCAAAGAGCTGGGCCTCGTTGGTTTCGATGAACTGTCTGAGAATGGTGCGGCTGGTGGAGAAGGTGGCATCGAGCAGCGGCGCGGTCTTCTGCTCGGTGGTGAGCAGGATGAACTGCCGGTTGACGCCATGGTGATTGAGATAGAGCGGATCGCCCAGCTCGTCGCCGATTTCCGGGGAGAAGCCGGAGATGTCGATGTGGAATTCCGTGAGGGCGGTCTGCTGCCCGGTCAGATGCTGGAGCGCGCGGTTGTAACGGTCGATGAGCGCGGGGCTGTCGACGCGGATCAGGTTGCCGAACATGAGGCCGGATTGGATGAGGCGGTTCATTTCCGTGGCTGCCCGTCGAGTGTCCATTTTTCAAAGCGAAATAATATAGATTTGTAAGTTGGGTCTTCTTTGAAGAATCTTTGAAAGTCTAACCCCAGATTGGCCCACTCATTAGTTTCAAGTGTTCCTCGCACGGGATAATTTTCTGCAATCCACTTGTGCAGATAAAGCATAATTTTATGAACGTGTTGCAGTGCTTCACAAAAGAGTTCTTCGCATTCGCTATCGGAAAATGCGGTCAACTTCACGCCGTTTGGCGTTGGATGTCCACCGAAGTCACAATGATCGCCGTATTCCTCTTTTGAGAAAGGGCTGCCCGGAATGTTGTAGAAATGACGAGGTGACCAAGAGTTCAATCGTTCCTTTTTTGAAGACTGGAACCATTCTTTGAACGCTCTATGACCTTTATAGAAAGCATACATTAAGTATTCGACCTCGACTAGTTGACGCGCAATCGCTGCTACGCAGTATGCATTCTTAGTTTTGGCTAGAACCGCCAGACCCCCAACCAGCGCAGAGGTAATTTTGCACAATTGAGCTGCGGCAATTTCTTCTTCTTCCGAGCCTGATGGATGATAGGCAACCGAAGCGAGCAGAGATGCCGAGCGGTACGCCAGCACCAGTCTAGATTGGTTCGCTCTGTCCACTGAGGAAAAATCGATTTCGTGCATGCTCGATCCTTTTTCCAAATTGTATTTTCTTCCGGCATTTGGTCTACCCGGGTGCACCTGGGCCGCGGCCGTCTGGGTCTCCGACCTTTCTCGGGCGAAACGCTACCCCATATCGGTTCGGAGCGGCCCTCGAACCCTCCCCCGGAAAGCGCAACGGCGGTGTCGCGCGACATCGATGCTTCAAGGCGGGCGCATTTACCCGGCGACCCGTATGCGCTCTCTAGCTCGGGTGCGGCCTTCGGCGCATTGGCGCCGTCCCGGACGGGATCCGGGGCCTCTTGGCCAACTTCACGACGAGGTCCCGGATCAGGTCCGGGACGGGAAAACGCAGGGATCACGCCTTGCCCTCCAGATATCGCCGCTTTGCCTCTTCCTGCCGGCCATACTCCCGCACCATGGCCGCGATGGCCGCCTCGTCGGATTTGTCGGCGTAGCGGAATTCGCTGTCGGCGTAGCGGTTGATCTCCTGGATCACCATCTCCGGCGTCACCGGCACGCGCAGCTCGGAAATCATCGCCAATTTGGTGTCATAAGGCTGGTGCAGGAACAGCGTCGGGTCCTCCATCCATGTGTCCGGAAGCTCGAAATCCATCGAACGCACCTTGACCGCATCGGTGATGTTCTTGATCGCCCGGCCGGTAAAGCGCGGGTCGGCCTGCTGGATGGCCTTCAGATAGCTGCCCATCCTGGCAATCGTGTCCAGCGCGCCGACCTGCGCGTGCACCCGGTCGAAGACACGCAGCAGGCCCTCCTCATGCGGACGGGCGTGGCTTTCGAAGCTGGCGGCGACGGCGCGTTTGATCTCTTGCGCGGCAAAGGCCTGGTGGTCGCCCAGGGGGATATCGTGGCCCTTGCCCATCAGCAGATGCAGGATGTCGATGTAATCCTCGCGCGTTTGCGGCCCGTCGACGAGAAACCGCGCCCCGGCGCGCTGGCGCAGCGCGTCGTCGACGTTCTCGGGGTAGTTCGAGAACATGCCGAAGGTGCAATTGCCGCGCACCACGGTATTGGCGCCGGCAAAGCTCTCCATCAGGACGGCGGTGATCTCGTGCTGGCCGGCCGAGGACTGCCGGTCGCCGCGTTTGCCGGCAAGCTGGTCGATGTCGTCGATGGTGCCGAAGCCGATGACGTTCGGGTCGACGATCGTGTTGATGAAGGCCTTGGCGTTCTGGCCCGATTTGCCCTGGTAGCTGTCGATGTTGTCAGTTGACAGATTCTGGTAGCGGAACGGGTAGTCGGCCACCTTGCAATAGTCGTTGATCAGCCCGGCCATCATCTGGATCAGCGTGGTCTTGCCGGTGCCCGGCTTGCCGTCGCCCATGAAGGTGAAAATGAAGCCGCCCAGTTCGGCAAAGGGGTTGAGCCGGCGGTCGAAGTCATAGGCCATCAGCATCTTGGACAGCTTCATCGCCTGGTACTTGGCGATATGGTTGCCGACCACCTCATGCGGCTTCTTGAAGGTCATGGTGAGCGTGGTGGATTTGGCCTTGGCCGCCGGGGTGAAGCCGCGGATCGTCAGACCGTCGGCCTCGACCTGCCACGTCGCGTTCTGGAACGGCGCGAGGTGGGGGGCGGCCTGGCTGCGCAAGCTCACCTTGTCCATCACCTGCTCGGCAAAGGCAGTCAGGGTGGCAATCAGATGGGCATCGTCGGGGGCGTGGGTGTCGATGTCCTGTTCCAGTTCCCACAGGAGGCCGTGCAGCGCGATCTGGGCATTGTCGGGGATCAGCTCCTCGACCTCGCCGACCTCGACGCTGGTTTCGGAGGCGTGGGGCGACAGCAGATAGGCGGTGGCATTGGCCCAGCAATGGGCGGTGATCAGCGCCTCGGCACTCAGACGCTCGGAGAATTCGGTCTTGCGGTTGGCGGGCAGGGCATGTGCGAGGTTGGCGCGTTTCAGATCGGCAAGGCCGGTGGCCTCGGCATAGGCCTCGCCCATGGCCTGGGCGATGGCGATGGCGCGGCGCAGGGCGTGCAAAGCGGTGGCTTGCAGGGGCGTCGTAAGGGCATCGTCGGCGTCTGCCGCCTCGATCGTGGCGCGCAGGCTGACGCCGTGTTTGGCGGCGGTGCGGCGGGTGGCGAGGCCGGGGGTGGTGGAGCGGAACCGCAAGCTGCGGGGAATGCCGGGGGAGCGCTCCTGCGCCCTTGCGGGAGCCGTGGCGGTGGCAATGCGCGGGGTGTGATCGAACCCGGTCAGAAGCGCCGTGGCGGCGGGGTAGTGTTTCCGGATGTCCTCTTCGCGAAGCTCCATCTGGTCGGTGGTCTGGCTCATGCGATTTTCTCCAAACGGGGCCGGGCCTTTGCCCGGCGTCCGGGTCAATAGGACAACACCCGTCCGCCCGGGCTGACGACGAACTTGCGCACCGCGGCAAAGCCCGGCGGGTTCTTTTCCGCCAGCACCTGAAACGGGCGCTGCGGCAGGATGATGGCGCGCTGGGTCTCGGTGGCGCCGGTGTCGACGCCCCGGCCCGAGAAGGGATCGAGCGCAAACATCTCGCGCTCCACGGTCGAAAACCAGCCGGCGCGGGTTTCGGTCACGTCTTCGCTGCGCAGCATTTCCGAGGTCCAGGCGAGCGTCCAGTCTTCGCCCGGCGGCGATTTCGCCTCGGCCAGCACGTCGCGGATCGGCCCGGACTGGCGGGTGAAGCTGTGCGAATACATCGGCCCGATGTGGAACCGGCGCAGGCGTTTGGGGTGGAGATCGTCAAAGCTCTCGTCGAAGCCCCGGGCGATGGTCAATAGCTTCAGTGCGCCAAGCGATTGCGCCATCAGATGCCGCTGCACCTCGGGCCAGCGGCGCTCGTCCTTGGGCAGGGCGGTGCGGCCGGTGTCGTCCAGTTCGAGCACGTAGATCGTCGGCAGGTTAATCTGGCCGTCATAGACCGCCCAGTAAATGCGGTACTTGCGCCGCCCCTCGAAACCCTCGACCCAGTCGATGCGCGGGTCCATCCGGGCCCAGAACAGATGGCCCCCGAGCAGCTCCTCGTAATAGAGCCGCTGCGACAGGGCGAATTGCAGCCGGGTCGGGATCGCCTGTTCCGAGACGATCTGGCGGACCATCCGGTCCTTCAGCGCCGCGATCCCGGGCATGTTTTCCAGATGCGCCTCGGCCTGCTGCGCGTCATTGGCCATGACCAGCAGCTCCTGAAAGGTCGGAAAGCCGCTCTCGGTGGCGTCGATGGCCAGCGAGCCAAAGAACTGGCCGGTGTCGCGGCCGACCAGCAGGTACTTCATGCTCAGCGCCTTGAAGGTGTAGGCGATGCCGCGAATGTAGCGCGCGAGGATCTTGACGTCTTCGCGGCTCAGGCTGCCCTCAGCCTCCATCACCGCCGCCACCCGGCCGAGATGGGTGGTGATCGTCTCGAACTTGCGGAAATAGCGGCGCGAGGCGAGGAGGTCGGTGAGGCCGCGATGGTCCTGGGCCGGGTTGGTCACGATGCCACCTCGCGCCCCGGACGTGATCCGGGGCCTCGTGCCAATGGTGAGCCAAGAGGTCCCGGGGCAGGCCCGGGAAGGGGGCGTCGGGAGCGGGGCGGGCGGTGCGACGCGGGGGCGACAAGGCCGCGACCGGTTTGGCGGCTCTGCCGTGATGGGATGCCGCCTTGCGCCCCGGACGTGATCCGGGGCCTCGCGTCTGTGGCCGGCCAGGAGGTCCCGGGGCGGGCCCGGGACGGGGGTGTCGGGGGCGGGACCGGTCGTGCAACGTGGTCGGGCGGCGGTTGCATCGGGTAGCCCAGCGATGTCGAAATGTCACCTCGCGCCCCGGACCTGATCCGGGGCCTCGCGTCAGTGGCGGGCCAGGAGGTCCCGGGGCGAGCCCGGGACGGGGGTGTCGGGGGCGGGACCGGTCGTGCGTCGCGGTCGGGCGGGAGTTGCATTGGGTGGCTCAGCGATGTCGAAATGTCACCTCGCGCCCCGGACCTGATCCGGGGCCTCGCGTCTGTGGCGGGCCAGGAGGTCCCGGGGCGGGCCTGGGACGGGGGTGTCGGCGGCGGGGCCGGCCGTGTGTCGCGGTCCGGCGAAGGTTGCATCGGCTGGCTCAGCCCTTTCACGATAAAGGGCATCAGGCGCCGTAGGCGTTACTGTCGTGTTTTTCGACGATCTCGGCAAAGCGGCGGGCGAAACGCTCGTCGGCTTTGGCCTTGGCCTCGAGCACGTCGCGGGCAAAGACCATGTGATCCTCATGCGCCTCGAGCATGTCGGCCATCTTCTGGTTGGTCGCGGTGCCGATGGCGGCCATCGCGGTCTGGGCCTCCTGATCGGTCTTGACCCCGATCTCGTTGATCCGGTGCGCCACGTCCTGCTGTTGCGCGGTCTTCAGAGATTTGGTCAGGGCGTCATAGAGCACCACCCGCTGCCGGGTGTCGGTCTGAAGCTTGTTGATCAGCACCATCTGCGTCGCCGCCTGGTTTTGCAGGCTGTCGACCCAGCTCTTGCCCTTTTCGATGTAGCGCTCCAGCGTCTGGCTCTTGGCCAGCTTGACTTGTTCCTGCTGCACCCGTTCGTTGTAGGCCTTGTTCAGATCGGCCAGTTCGGTTTCGAGCCGGGTGCGGGCGCTGGCATCCTGTTCGACGGCGATCTTGTTTTCCAACGCGATGATCTCGGGGTCCATGGCGAGGATCTCCGCCTTGGTGGCCTCAAGCTCGCCGACGGTAAACTCGCGTTCGTCCAGCGTCTCGGTGAGATTGCTCTCCACCCGGTCCTTCTGGTCGTTGAGCACCGCAAGCTGGCTTTCCAGCAGCTTGGTGATGATGTCGGACTTGGAAATCAGGTCTTGCAGCTTGTCATCGATATTGGCGGTCTTCATCCGCTCCTGCCGCAGGGCGTCGGACCGGTCCTTGGAGAAAAAACCGACAAAGCTCTCCCAGCCGGTCTTGGACCGCATCTCGTCGAAATCGCGGGAAAAGGCGGCGGTGACATCGTCAAGCCCCATGATCAGCTCGGCGATATTGGCGTTCATCACCTCGGTATGGGCATGCACATCCTCGAGTGTGGCGTTTTCCACGTCGATTGCGGCCTCGGTGCCCTGTTTCATCTTTTCCCGCGCGGTCTCGATCCGGCTGGTGATCTCGGAGATCTTGGATTGGGCCTCGGCCACCTGGGCCTGGCTTTCGCGCAGCTGCGTGTCGAAATTGGACATGGGTGGCTTCCTGTTGCGAATGTATCTGGTGAATATAGGTAATGTTATGCGTATTTAGATCGGGGCGATGCGCTGGCCTTGGGGAAAGTCTGGCAAATGTTCCCCCTGTTGGGAAGGTCTGAAATTCCTGCCCCGCCGCTGGCTCGGGCTACCTGTCCAGCAGCGACATCACCCCGGTCGCCAGGGCCAGCAGCGCCCGGCGGTGGCGGCCCAACGGGAAGCGGCGCGGTGGTGTGGCAAAGGCGGCCGGGTAGGGCGCGTCGGGCTGTTTGTCGCGGACCAGGTCGGCGAGCAGACGGCCGGCATAGCTGCCCATGGCGACGCCATTGCCGTGAAAGGCGAGGCCGGCGAATGCGCCGGGCATCTCGGGGATCGGGCCGACAAAGGGTGTGCGGTTGCGCGCGAGGCAGACGAGGCCCGACCAGAAATGCGGCCGCTCCACCTGCGCCCAGGCTGGGAACATGGCGTCGCAATCGGCCTCGATCTTGCAGCGGAACTGGGCATTGGCACGGGGCGTCGTAAAGGTGCCGCCGCGCATGCCGAAGAGAAAGCGGTTGTCCGGCAGCAGGCGGAAGTAATGCAGCAGTCTACGGGTGTCATAGGCCATCTGCCGCGAGGTCCAGCCCTGGGCGGACAGTTCGGCCTCGGTCAGCGGACGGGTGGCGAGGATGTTGGATTGCAGCGGCATGTAGCGGGCGCGCAGCCAGCCGGGGATGTCGTCGCTGGAATAGCCGTTGGTGGCGAGGATCAGCCGTTTCGCTTTCAGCGGACCCTTGGGCGTGGTCAGGGTAAAGCCGTCGCCCTGGGTGATGGCGGTGACCGGGCTGGCGTCATGCAACCTGGCGCCGGCCGCCTCGGCTGCGCCGGCGAGGCCGTTGACATATTTGCGCGGGTTGAGCGCGAAGCCCAGCGGGATCGTCATCCCGCCATGGAACGGACCGGTGATCCCAAGGCCAGCGAGATCGGCTGGTTCGTGCAATTGGGGCGTGACGCCATAGACCTCGGCGACATGCGGCAGCTCGCGGCGCAGCGCGGCCATGTGGCGCGGGGTGTGGGCGAGCAGGGTCTCGCCCTCGGAATGGGTTTCGGCGTCGATGCCGTGGCGCGCCAGACGCTCGGCCACCAGCGCCACGGCGGCTTTCTCGGCGGCACGGTAAATCGCCGGGGCCTCGGGTCCGAAACGGCGCGCGAGCTGCGGATTGGAGATCATGCCGCCGCCGAGACAGCAGAAGCCGCCATTGCGCCCCGAAGCGCCCCAGCCGATGTGGCGCGCCTCGAGCAGCGTCACTTCCGTGCCGGCCTCCGCCAGATGCAGCGCCGCCGAGAGCCCGGTGAAGCCGCCGCCGATCACCGCGACCTCGGTGCTTTGCGGCCCGTCAAAGGCCGCGCGCGCCGGGGCCGCATCGGCAGTCCACAGGCATCCCGACAGCGGCGCGTCGGAATAGGCGTGATCCTCGTAGAGCCGTTGCATCAGGCACGGACGGCGGCCTGGGCCTCGGCCTGTTGCCGGATGCTGGCGCGTTTCGACACCAGCGAGGCGGTGATCACGCCCAGGGTGACGATCCCGATCATGATCGTCGACAGCGCGTTGATCTCGGGGCTGACACCCAGCCGCACGGCCGAGAAGATCTTGATCGGCAGGGTGGTGGCCGAGGGTCCGGCGGTGAAGGACGCGATCACCAGGTCGTCGAGCGACAGGGTGAAGGCCAGAAGCCAGCCCGAAATCACCGCCGGGGCGATGATCGGCAGGGTGACCAGCCGGAACGCCTCGAACGGCGTGCAGCCGAGGTCCAAGGCGGCTTCTTCCAACGAACGGTCGAAGCTGACCAGCCGCGACGAAACCACGACCGAGACGTAGCACATGGAGAACGTCGTATGCGCGAGGATGATGGTCAGGATGCCCCGGTCGAGCCCGATGCCGATGAAGAGCAGCAGCAGCGACAGCCCGGTGATCACCTCTGGCATCACCAGCGGTGCGTAGATCATGCCGGAAAACAGCGTGCGGCCATGAAACCGCCCGGCGCGCACCAGCACATAGGCCGCCATGGTGCCCAACACCGTCGCGATGGTGGAGGAGACGACGGCGACGCGGATGGTGACCCAGGCCGCGTCGAGAAAGGCCTCGTTCTGCAACAGCTCGGCGTACCAGCGGGTCGAGAACCCGGCCCAGACGGTGACCAGCTTGGAGGCGTTGAAGCTGTAGATCACCAGGATGATCATCGGCAGGTAGAGAAAGGCGAACCCCAGCGTCAGCGACACGGCGTTGAAGGCGGAAAAGCGTTTCATCCCTCGGCCTCCCGTTGCTTCTGCTCGTTGCGCTGGAACAGCACGATGGGCACGATCAGGATCAACAGCAGGATCACCGCCACGGCCGATGCAACCGGCCAGTCGCGGTTGTTGAAGAACTCTTCGAACAGCACCTTGCCGATCATCAGCGTGCCCGAGCCGCCCAGCAGCGAGGGGATGACGAATTCGCCCACCACCGGGATGAAAACCAGGAAACAGCCGGCGATGATGCCCTGTTTCGAAAGCGGCACGGTGACCAGCCAGAAAGCTTGCAGCCGCGAGCAGCCAAGGTCTTCGGCGGCTTCGAGCAGGCTGTCATCCATTTTTTCCAGCGCCGAATAGATCGGCAGGATCATGAAGGGCAGATAGGTATAGACCACGCCGATATAGACGGCCGTGTTGGTGTTGAGGATGGTCAGCGGCTCCGAGATCAGGCCGATCTGGATCAGCAGGCTGTTGAGCAGACCTTCGTTCGACAGGATCCCCATCCAAGCGTAGACCCGGATCAGGAACGAGGTCCAGAACGGCAGGATCACCAGCATCAGGAGCGTCGGCCGCCATTCCGGCGCGGCGCGGGCCATGGCATAGGCGATGGGGTAGCCCGCGATCAGGGTCAGGATCGTCGAGATGAAGGCGATGCGGACGCTGGAGAGATAGGCTTTCCAGTAGAGGTCATCCTGGGTGAGCCAGGTGAAATTCTCCATGTCGAGCTGCGACAGGAAGGCCTTGAAGCCGGCCCAGCCCTCGGAAAGATCGAGTGTCGGCGTGTAAGGCGGGATGGCGATGGCGGTGTCCGACAGGGAGATTTTCAGGACGATGAGAAACGGCACGAGAAAGAGCGCCAGCAGCCAGAGGTAGGGAATGGCGATCAGGGTCAGGCGGCGCATGTGGGGGCCTCCTTGGGGAAATGGGTAACGGCGCCAGACCGCTCGAGGTTCGCAGGGCCACCCTGGCTCCAGGGCGCGAAGCCCGCCCGAGGTCGGGCAGCGCGCAGGCGGGCCTTTTGGCGGGTGTCGAGCGCCGTGCGGGCCTGCGGCCCGCCGTCTTGAGAGCTTCGCGCGGGGTGAAGGCGCGCCGTCTGGCCGGTCTCCTGCCCCATCTCCTACTCCTCCAGCATCACGGCGGCGGTGTCGGTCCAGCTCAGCCAGACGTCGTCTTCCCAGGTCAGCGCGCGGCGTGACAACCGGCGGGTGTTGGCGGTCTGGGCCTTGATGATGCGTTCGCCCGGCACCCGGACGTGATAGGTGGAGAGATTGCCGAGATAGGCGATGTCATGCACCGTGCCGCGCACCTTGTTGCGGGTCTCGGGCTCCTCGGTGCTGATCGATATCTTTTCCGGCCGGATTGCAAGGTGACAGCTCTGGCCGTCGGAAAATCCGCGTGTCGTCTGGGCATGCAGCGGCGGCTGGCTTTCGGCCCAGGCGATGTCATAGCCATCGCCTTGCGGCGTAGCCACGCCGTTGATGATGTTCACTTCGCCAATGAAATCAGCCACATAGACCGAATTCGGCTGTTCGTAGATCTCCGAGGGCGTCGCCACCTGCACGATCCGGCCCTCGTCCATCACCGCCACGCGGGAGGCCACTGTCATCGCCTCTTCCTGGTCGTGGGTGACGATCACGAAGGTGGTGCCGGTCTTTTCCTGGATGTCGACCAGCTCGAACTGGGTCTGCTGGCGCAGCTTGGCATCGAGCGCGCCCAGCGGCTCGTCGAGCAGCAGCAGCTTGGGCGCCTTGGCCAGCGACCGCGCCAGCGCCACGCGCTGCCTCTGGCCGCCGGAAATCTGGTGCGGTTTGCGCTGGGCAAAACGTTCCAGCCGGGTCAGCCGCAGCATTTCAGCGACGCGGGCCTCGATCTCGTCCTTGGGTTTGCCCTCGCGTTTCAGGCCAAAGGCGATGTTGTCGAACACCGTCAGATGCGGAAACAGCGCGTAAGACTGGAACATCATGTTGACCGCGCGCTTGTTCGGCGGCACCCGCGACATGTCTTGCCCGGCGATGAGGATCTGGCCTTCGCTTGGCGTCTCGAACCCGGCCAGCATCCGCATCATCGTTGTCTTGCCACAGCCCGAGGGGCCGAGCAGGGCAAAGAATTCGCGGGCGTAGATGTCCTGGGTCAGGTTGTCGATGGCGGTGAAATCGCCAAACCGCTTGGTCACGCCCTTGAACTGGATCAATGGCTTTTCGTTCGGATCGGTCCAGGGGGCAAAGACGGGTTCGGCCATGATATCTCCTGCTCGCAGAAAAAAGGCCCGCGCCTTGCCAGGCGCGGGCCGCTTCGTCAGGCTCAGGTGCCGGACTTGATCTTGGTCCAGAGACGGGTGACCACGCGCTGTACCTTCGGCGGGTAGGGCGTGGTGGTATAGGTGTTGTCCATCGCCGCCGGCGTCGGATAGATCGCCGGATCGGTGATCACGTCCTCGGCCAGAAACTCCTGCGCGGCTAGGTTGCCGTTGGCGTAGTAGACGTAGTTCGACGCCGCCGCCATGTTCTGGGCATCCATGATGAAGTTCAGGAACGTGTGGGCGCCCTCGGGGTTCGGCGCATCGACCGGAATGGCCATCATGTCGAACCACATCTGCGCCCCTTCATTGGGTGCGAAATAGCCGATCTCGACGCCGTTGTCGGCCTCGGCCGCGCGGTCGCGTGCCTGAAGCACGTCGCCCGACCAGCCGACCGCGACGCAGATGTCGCCATTGGCCAGCGCATTGATGTATTCCGAGGAATGGAACTTCTGGATAAAGGGCCGGACCGGTTCATAGACCGCTTCCGCCTTGGCGATCACCTCGGGGTCATGGCTGTCGGGGTCTTCGCCGATGTAGTTCAGCGCCGCCGGGATCATCTCTGCCGGAGCGTCGAGGAAATGCACGCCGCACTCGGCCAGCTTTTCCATGTTCTCCGCCTTGAATACCAGATCCCAGCTGTCGACCGGGGCATCCTCGCCCAGCACTTCGCGCACCTTGCCGAGGTTCACCCCAAGCCCGGTGGTGCCCCACATGTAGTTGATCGCATGGGCGTTTTCGGGGTCGTATTTCGCGGTACGATCCGAGATCACATCCCACATGTTGTCGAGATTGGAGAGCTTCGACTTGTCGAGCGGCTGAAAGGCGCCGGCCGCGATCTGCCGTTGCAGGAAGGTGCCGGTGGGCACCACAACGTCATAACCCGAGCCGCCGGCCAGCATCTTGGTCTCGAGCACCTCGTTGCTGTCGAAGACGTCATAGACCAGCTCGAGCCCGGTCTCCTGTTCGAATTTCTCCAGCAGGGCCTCGTCGATGTAATCCGACCAGTTGTAGACCCGGACCTCTTCCGCCGCCGCCATCGAGGCGCCAAGCGCCAGCGCCGCGGTGCAGAGCATGAGTGCATTCTTCATATTTGACTCCCGTTGGGTTCTGGCGGTCATTTTGCTTGCCACCTTCCCTTGATTTGATCAAATTATGCCGTATCAGGCAATATGGAAATGCTGCATCGGGCGCGGTAAAGTCGCAAGACCCCATAAGATGGTGATAAATTGAGCGCATGAACCAGATCGACACCCAGCCAGACAAGCCCGGGCTGCCGGCGCATGAACGGGTTTACCGGCAATTGCGGGCGCTGCTGCTGTTTGGCGAAATGCCGCCCGGCGCCCCGATCACCATCCAGGGGCTGACCGCCCGGCTCGACGCCGGCATGACGCCGGTGCGCGAGGCGATCCGCCGGCTGACCGCCGAGGGCGCCCTGACCTTTCAGGGCAACCGCCGGGTCTGTGTGCCGCGGCTCGATGCCGGAGCGGTGAGCGAGCTGATCCACGCCCGGGTGGCGATCGAGCCGGAGCTGGCGCGACGCGCCTGCGGCTTTGCGACGGCAGAGGATATCGCCGACCTGCGCGCCATCGACGACCGGCTCGACGCCGCCATCAACAGCGGCGACGTGCGCGGCTATCTCGAGGAAAACTACCGCTTTCACGCCGGCCTGAACGCCCTGGCCGGGGCACCGATCCTGCTCGATCTGGCCGAGGGGCTCTGGCTGCGTTTTGGCCCCTCGCTGCGGGTGGTCTGTGGCCGCTACGGCACCCAGAGCCTGCCCGATCAGCACAAGGCGATTCTCGCCGCGCTGGCGGCCGGCGATACCGAAGCCGTGGCCCGCGCGATGGAGGATGACGTGCGTCAGGGCATGGAACATATCCAGCAATCGGTGGAATGACGCGCCGGCGGCGCTCGATTCGATTGACAGCGGATAATTTGATCATATTCTCTCCGCAAACCATGGCGCGCGAGGAGTGAGCCCGATGAACATGATCACCAATCACCTTCCGACCGAAGAGCTTCAGGCGCTGGACGCCGCCCATCACATGCACCCGTTTACCGAGGGCGAGGGGCTGGCGGAAAAGGGCGCGCGGGTCATCACGCGCGCCAACGGGGTCTGGATCACCGACAGCGACGGGCAGGAGATCCTCGACGGTATGGCCGGGCTCTGGTGCGTGGCCATCGGCTATGGCCGGGACGAGCTGGCCGAGGTGGCGGCGCGGCAGATGCGCGAGCTGCCGTTCTACAACACCTTCTTTCAGACCACCCATGTGCCCGCCATCGCGCTGGCGAAAAAGCTGGCCGAACTGGCGCCGGATGATCTCAACCATGTGTTCTTTGCCGGCTCCGGCTCCGAAGCGAATGACACCAACATCCGCATGGTGCGCCACTACTGGGCGATGAAGGGCCAGCCGGAACGCAACATCATCCTGTCGCGCAAGAATGCTTATCATGGCTCCTCCATGGGCTCCGGCTCGCTGGGCGGCATGGCGGGCATGCATGCCCAGGGCGGCCTGCCGATCCCCGACATCCACCACATCAACCAGCCCAACTGGTGGGCCGAGGGCGGCGACAGCGATCCGGCCGACTTCGGCCTCGCCCGCGCGCGCGAGCTGGAAACGGCGATCAAGGAGCATGGGCCCGAGCGCGTGGCGGCCTTTATCGGCGAGCCGGTGCAGGGCGCCGGCGGGGTGATCGTGCCGCCCGAGACCTACTGGCCGGAAATCCAGCGTATCTGCGACCACTACGGCATCCTGCTGATCGCCGACGAGGTGATCTGCGGTTTTGGCCGCACCGGCAACTGGTTCGGGTCGCAGACCATGGGCATCCGGCCGCATATCATGACCGTGGCCAAGGGGCTCAGCTCGGGCTATGCGCCGATCGGCGCCTCGATTGTCTGTGACGAGGTCGCCCAGACCATTGCCAAGGACGAGTTCAACCACGGCTACACCTATTCCGGCCATCCCGTCGCCGCCGCGGTGGCGCTGGAGAACCTGCGCATTCTCGAAGAGGAAAAGGTGGTTGAGCATGTGCGCGATGTGGCGGGGCCATATCTGAAAGAAAAATGGCAGGCGCTGGAAGATCACCCGCTGGTCGGTGAAGCCCGGATCGTCGGGTTGATGGGGTCGATCGCGCTGACGCCCGACAAGGCCAGCCGTGCGGGGTTTGCCGGCGAAGCGGGGACGGTGGGTTATATCTGCCGCGAACGCTGTTTCGCCAACAACCTGGTGATGCGCCATGTTGGCGACCGGATGATCATCGCCCCGCCGCTGGTGATCACCCGCGACGAGATCGACATCCTGATCGACCGCGCCCGCAAGTCGCTCGACGAGACCTATGAGAAAATCCGCAAGGACGGGCTCTGGGCGGCGGCGTGACCGGGCCAGACTTTGACTTTGCACCGGTCCTGACCGGCGAGACGCTGCACCTGCGGCCCTTGCGGGCGGAGGACCGGGACGGGCTCTACCGCGCGGCCCGCGATCCGCTGATCTGGGCCGGGCATCCGGCCAGGACGCGGCATGAGCGGGCGGCCTTCGACCCCTATTTCGATTTTCTTCGCACTGCGGGCGGCACGCTGGCGGTGACCGACCGGCGCAACGGGGCGATCATCGGCGCCTCGCGATTTTACGAGGTGGCCGAACGCCCCGGCACCATGGCCATCGGCTTTACTTTCCTGACCCGCGCCCATTGGGGCGGGGCGGCCAATCGCGAGATGAAGGTGCTGATGTTTGCTCATGTGTTCCGCTGGTTTGATGCGGTCTGGCTCGATATCGGCGTCGACAACCTGCGTTCGCAACGCGCCGCCGAGAAGATCGGCGCCCGGCGCATGGGCGCGGCGCGGTTGAGCATCGGCGTCCAGCCCGCGGACTACCTCTGCTATCGCATGCGCCGACAGGATTGGCCGGGCTGAGGCGGCCGCCATCCGGGCGCCGGGATTCGCGCGGCTTGGGGTAAACTCCGGGTGCGGCTCTGATTCGAGCCGCGCATTTCAAAAAGGAGATTAGCCGTGCGACACGTCGTATCTGCCATGTTTCTTGCAAGTCTGGCCGGTCTGGCCGGTGCCGAGGGTCATATGGACCGCGGAGAATACCTTGTCACCACCGTGATGGCCTGCGGCAATTGCCACACGCCGATGGGCCCGCAGGGCCCGATTGCCGATCAGGCGCTGGCCGGGCGCCTGGTGGAAAAGAACCCGATGTTCACCGCCATCGCGCCCAATATCACCCCGGCGGGCCGGGTGTCGGACTGGTCCGACGAGGCCCTCGCCCGGGCGATCCGCGAAGGCCTGCGCCCGGATGGCACGGTGATCGGACCGCCGATGCCGATGCTGCTCTATCGTCATATTTCCGACGATGACCTGGCGGCTGTCGTGGCCTATCTGCGCCGGGTTCCTGCGGTCGAGGCCGACCCCGGGACCTCGGAATACAACATGCCGCTGCCGCCGGCCTACGGCCCGCCGATCGACAGCGTCGGCGCGCCGGCCGCCGCGGTGAACGCGGAGTACGGCGAATATGTCGCGCAGCTGGCCCATTGCATGGAATGCCACAGCCCGATGACGCCGCAAGGCCCCGATCTGGGCGCGAACATGGGGCGTGGCGGCTTTGAGTTTCACGGGCCCTGGGGCACCTCGGTCTCGGCCAATCTGACCCACCACGACGACGGGCTGGCGGGCTATTCCGATGCCGAGATCAAGACCATGATCACCCAAGGCGTGCGGCCCGATGGCGAGCGGATGATGCCGCCGATGCCCTACGGCCAGTTCGCCGGCATGACGGATCAGGATCTCGATGCCCTCGTCGTCTATCTGCGTGCACTCCCGGGCCAGCCCGACCTCTGAGCGGTGGCGCGCGCGGCCCAGGCGGCGCGCGCGCCTGCACCCTTTCGGCGGCGAGGGGCCAGCCCCTCGCGCTCCCCGCGGTATTTGCAGCAAGAGGAAGGGGCGGCGGGGCACCTCATACCAGCCGGTCGAGCATGTCGAGGCAGGCCTGCATCTGGGCGACGGTGATGTATTCGTTTGCCATATGCGCCTGTTCGATCGAGCCGGGACCGCAGACGATGACATCGGCGCCGAGGCTCTGGAACAGACCCGCTTCGGTGCCGAAGGCCACCAGATCGGTGCCGTTGGCGCCGGTGAGCCGGGCCACCAGATCGCGGGCGGCGTTGAGCTCCATCGGTTCCAGGCCGGGGATTTCGCCGATGGTCTCGACGGTGATGTCGGCCTCGGGGTCGACGGCCTGCATCGCCGGTTTCAGCACGGCATCGACATAGCGCGTCATCTCGGCCTTGACGAAATCGGCGTCGCCCCAATGCACCGGGCGCATGTCCCATTCCACTTCGGCCAGGGCGGCAATGACGTTGTGGGCATGGCCGCCGTGGATGCCGCCGATGTTGATCGTGCTCCAGGGCGGGTCGAAGCGGCTCAGGGCCGGGGTGCGCGCCTTGAGCTCTTCGCGCAGCTCCAGCAGCCGCATGGCGTAGCGGGCGGCATATTCGGCGGCGTTGACCCCTCGGTCCGGCGCCGAGCCGTGGCCCTCGAGGCCGCGAAAGCGGGCGGTGTATTCGCAACAGCCCTTGTGGCCTTCGATGATGCGCATCGAGGTCGGTTCGCCGACAATGGCCATGTCGGGGCGGATTTCCATTTCCCGCAGCGAGGTGACCAGCGCCTGGCCGCCGAGACAGCCGACCTCTTCGTCATAGGTAAAGGCGAAATGCACCGGGCGGGTCAGCGGGCGCCGGGCATATTCCTCGGCCATCACCATGGCGCAGGCGATAAAGCCCTTCATGTCGCAGGTGCCGCGGCCGAAAAGCGCGCCTTCCTTTTCGACCATCTCGAAGGGGTCGCTGTCCCAGGGCTGTTCGACCACCGGCACCACGTCGGTATGGCCCGAAAGCATCAGCCCGCCGTCGCCCTCGGGGCCCAGCGTGGCAAAGAGATTGGCCTTGCCACCGCTGTCGTCCCCCAGCACCCGCACCCGGGCGCCGACATGTTCCAGCCGGTTGGCCAGGTGGTCGATCAGCGCCAGGTTGCTGTCGGCCGAGACGGTGGGAAAGGCGATCAGCTCGCCCAGCAATTCGGTACTTGATCTGAGGTGGCTCATTTCACCACCACGTCGCGCGGGCGGTTGCAGAGCGGTTCGGCCGGGCCGTCGGGGGTGATCAGGATCGATTCGGTGATCTCCAGCCCCCAATCCTCCATCCAGAGGCCGGGCATGAAATGGAAGGTCATGCCCGGCTCCAGCACGGTCTCGTCCTCGGCGCGGAGCGAGATCGTGCGTTCGCCCCAGTCGGGCGGATAGGACAGGCCGATGGGATAGCCGCAGCGGGCGGCGCGCTTGATGTCGGATTTGCCCAGTTCGTCGGCCAGCGCCTCGGCCACGTCACAGGCGCGGTTGCCGGCACGGGCCATGTCGATCCCGGCCTCGAGCCCGCGCAGGAGCGCCTCTTCGGCGCGTTTGAGGAAATCCGGCGGCGTGCCGAGAAAGATCGTGCGGCAGAGCGGCGCGTGGTAGCGGCGGTAGCAGCCCGAGATCTCGAAGAAGGTGGCCTCGCCGCCGGCGAAGGGCCGGCCGTTCCAGGTCAGATGCGGCGCGGCGGCGTCGGGGCCGGAGGGCAGCAGCGGCACGATCGCCGGGTAGTCGCCCCAATGCCCCTCGGCCCCGGTCACCGCATCGGCCATGGCGGCGGCCACCACCTCGTTCTTGGGCACGCCGAGGGCGGTGCGCTCCATCAGCCCGTCGATGATCTTTTCGCTGATCCGCGCGGCGCGGCGCATGAAGGTCAGCTCTTCGTCGGATTTCACCGCCCGGCACCAGTTGACCAGCGCCGTGGCATCGGCAAATGCGCATTGCGGCAGGGCCGAGAGCAGCTCGGCATGGGCCTTGGCGGAATAGTAGTAGTTCTCCATCTCCACCCCGATGCAGGCGGCCGACAGTTCGAGATCGCCAAAACGCACCGCGAGATCCTGCATCGGGTGCATCTCGGTCGATTGCACGAAGTGATCGGCATAGCCCATCACCCGGTCGTCGGCCATCCAGACGGTGCGCAGGGCGCCATTGGCATCCTGCGCCCGGCCCCACCAGATCGGATCGGCATCGGGCAACACGATCACCGCCTGATGCACGTAAAACGACCAGCCGTCATAGGCGGTGAGCCAGGCCATGTTCGACGGATCGGTGACCAGCAGCGCATCGAGCTCGCGTTCGGCCATGGCAGCGCGCACCTTGGTCAACCGGCGGGCATATTCCGCCTGAGTGAACGGGATGTCCTTGGCAAAGCGGTGGTCTGACATGGCACTTCCTTCCTACTAACTGTGTACGGACCTTGGCCTGCAAGCCGCGTTGGCTGCGTGCCGGAAAACGACATTTCACCTCGCTTTTGGGCGCAATACATTCTTGGTCGCCTGTGTGAGTCGAGCCGGTTCCGTGCCGGATTCCGAAGCGTATGCCACAAGATTGAGCGGACTAATGTCCAGTGAAATCCTGACAGTGCAGGAAAAATTCCCCGAACTGTGCAAATTCGAGTTCGCTTTGCCTTATACGTGCCTGATATTCAGTCAATTGTCCCGCGATGGCGGGAACGTCCCCTAAAGTGTCGCAACTCAGTTGCAGTCGGGGGGATTGCGCGTTTTACTCTGTTACAAAGGGATCAACCCTTGCAAAATAACAGGGAGCCAATTTTGGCAGACGCTTCAGCGAACGGCGCATTCGTCGAATTCGAACGGGTGCAGAAAAGCTATGATGGCGAAACGCTCGTCGTCAAAGATCTCAACCTCTCGATGCCGAAAGGCGAGTTTCTGACCATGCTCGGGCCGTCGGGCTCCGGCAAGACCACCTGCCTGATGATGCTGGCCGGGTTCGAGACCGCCACCCATGGCGACATCCGCCTCGATGGCACCTCGATCAACAACATTCCGCCGCACAAGCGCGGCATCGGCATGGTGTTTCAGAACTACGCGCTGTTTCCGCATATGACGATCGCCGAGAACCTCGCCTTTCCGCTCGAGGTGCGCAAGATCGGCAAGGCCAAGCGCGAGGAAAAGGTCAAACGCGCGCTCGACATGGTCGAGATGGGCGATTTCGGTGGCCGCCGTCCGGCGCAATTGTCCGGCGGGCAGCAGCAGCGGGTCGCTCTGGCCCGCGCGCTGGTGTTCGAGCCCGAGCTGGTGCTGATGGACGAACCGCTGGGCGCGCTCGACAAGCAGCTGCGTGAAAAGATGCAGTTCGAGATCACCGATCTGGCGCACCGGCTGGGGATCACCACGGTCTATGTCACCCACGACCAGACCGAGGCGCTGACCATGTCGGACCGGGTCGCGGTGTTCGACGACGGCCGCATCCAGCAGCTGGCGCCGCCGGATCAGCTTTATGAAGAGCCGGAAAACAGCTTCGTGGCCCAGTTCATCGGCGAGAACAACACGCTGGAAGGCACGATCAAGGAAATCAAGGGCGGCCTGGCGCTGGTGCAGCTTGACGATGGCGGGCTGATCGACTGCAAGCCGATCAACGTCAGCGAGATCGGGCAACGCACCCGGGTCTCGATCCGGCCGGAGCGGGTGGAGTTCAACCCCGCGCGGTTGAGCGACGATGCCCATACGCTCAAGGCCGAGGTGCTCGAGTTCATCTACATGGGCGACATCTTCCGCACGCGGCTGCGGGTGGCGGGCAACAACGATTTCATCGTCAAGACGCGCAATGCGCCCGGCCAGGTGCGGCTCAAACCCGGCGAGCAGGTCGAGATCGGCTGGTTGCCCGAGGATTGCCGCGCGCTCGACGCCGCCTGACGAATACATCGCGCAGACCGGCAACGGCGCTGCGCTTCAGGGATGCGGTCCGGCTTGGCGTCACCCGTCGCGTACCGGCCCGCACAGTACAGCAACGGGTGAATCAGGGAGCTATAAATGAAACGTACCAAATTACTTCTGGCCACTTCCGTTCTGACGGCTGTCGGCGGCATCAGTTTCGCCGCCTCGCACAGCGAGATGGAAGCCTGTGAGGACTGCGCCAACGACATGACGCTGGTCAGCTGGGGCGGCGCCTATCAGGCCTCGCAAACCAAGGCCTACGCCGAACCCTACATGGAAATGTTCCCCGAGGTCTCCGTGGCCTGGGACGAAAGCTCGGCCGAGGCCGTGGCCAAGCTGCGCGCCATGAACGAAGCGGGCAACGTGACCTGGGATCTCGTCGACGTGGTGGCCTCGGACGCCATCCGTCTCTGCGACGAAGGCCTGGCGATGGAAATCGACCCGGACGAAGACCTGGCCGCCGCGCCTGACGGCACCTCGGCCGAGGACGATTTCGGCGATCTGCTGGTGTCGGATTGCTTCATTCCGCAGATCGTTTATTCGACCACCTTCGGTTATCGCACCGACCTGGTGCCGGATGGTGTCGAACCGCCCTCCGACATCTGCTCGGTCTTCGACCTGGAAACCTATCCGGGCAAGCGGTCGCTCGAGAAACGCCCGATCAACAACATGGAATGGGCGCTGCTCTGTGACGGCGTGGCCAAGGAAGACGTCTACGACGTTCTGGAAACCGACGAAGGCCAGGAACAGGCGCTGGCCAAGCTCGACACCATCAAGGATCAGGTTGTCTGGTGGTCCGCCGGTGCCGACACGCCTCAGCTTCTCGCCGATGGCGAGGTCTTCATGGGCTCGACCTACAACGGCCGTCTGTTCTCGGTGATCGAAGAGCAGGATCAGCCGGTTGCGATGATGTGGGACGCGCAGGTCTTTGACCTCGACGGCTGGATCATCCCCGAGGGTCTGCCCGAAGACCGCCTGAACCGCGTCAAGCACTTCGTCAAGTTCGCCACCGACACCCAGCGTCTGGCGGATCAGGCCAAGTACATCTCTTATGGCCCGGCGCGTGAAAGCTCGGCGCCGCTGGTCGGCCAGCACGCCGAACTGGGCATCGAGATGGGTCCGCACATGCCGACCGATCCGGCGAACGCCACCAACACCTTCCTCTACAACTACGAATGGTGGGCGGATTACCGCGACGACATCGACGCCAAATTCCAGGCGTGGCTGGCGCAATAAGCGCCCCGTCTGAACACCAAGCGGAAGGGCCGGATGCGGCCCTTCCGCCCCGACAGAAACGCGCGACCGCCACAGGCTGGGCTCGCGGCAGAGGGAAAGACAGATGAGCGATCTCAAGAGCACCGGTCCCCAGACCATGGATGCGCCGACGCCGGAAGACGCGTTGCACGAAGCCAAGGCGCTGAACGCCGAGGATCACCGCGACGCCAGCGGGCGATTGGTGACGG
Organism: Marinovum algicola; assembly: GCF_900109145.1. GTDB lineage: Bacteria > Pseudomonadota > Alphaproteobacteria > Rhodobacterales > Rhodobacteraceae > Marinovum > Marinovum algicola. Next base: position 193,331 of record NZ_FNYY01000004.1, on the reverse strand, counting down.
CGGACGGCCGATCGCTGAAATCCTCGCTGAACCGGGCGCTGCGGTTGCAGAAGGCGCGCGCCATGATGCTGATCGCCCCGCTTTTGATCTTCGTTCTGGTCACCTTCATCGCGCCGATCGCCTCGATGCTGTTCCGCTCGGTCGAAAACGAGATCGTTGCCAACACCCTGCCACTGACCACCGACCGGCTGGAAAGCTGGGATGCCACTCAGGGCGAGCTGCCGCCGGAAGCGGTGTTTCAGGACCTGTTTTTCGATCTGTTCCTCGCCGCCGAGGCCAAGGAACACACCAAGCTCGGCACCCGGTTGAACTATGAAAGCACCGGCGTCTCGTCGCTGTTCCGGCAATCCGGCCGGCGGCTCGACGACATTGGCGAGGCTTACCAAGACCCGCTCGAAGACCTCAACGAAGCCTGGAAAGAGGGCGCCGTCTGGTTCGAGCTGATGTCGGGCCAAGGCCAGACCTCTGACGGCGTCGTCACCAACCAGATCGACCGTTTCAACAAGCTGACCTCTTCGAACCTGCGGGGCGACATCGGCTTTGCCCCCTCCGAAGAGATCGCGGCGCTGCTGCCGAAAACCACCCGCGCCTATACTGCATGGGCGGTGTTCACCGTATTCGAAGACGAGGATGTGGTGGCCGCCGAAGACCCCTGGGAAGCGGTCTATGCCGCCCTGGCGCTCGACCTTCAGAGCCCCGGCGCGGCCGACAGGATCGCGGCCTATGACGGCCCGCAGGCCGAACTCCTGCAAGAGGCTGCCGCCAACCTCGAGATTCTGCCGGAAGCCGATTTCACCGCCGCCTTCCTCGACATCGACGAGGACTGGGGCGACATCAACCGCTGGGAGACCTTCCAGGTCTACAGCCCGAAATACACCGACGGCTATTTCCTGAATTCGGTCGACCTGCAAAAGACGCCCGACGGCTTCGAGGCGCGGCCCGAAAACGAACGCATCTACATCACCCTGTTCCAGCGCACGATCTTCATGTCGCTGGTGATTACCGGCTCCTGCATCCTGCTGGGCTATCCGGTGGCCTGGATCCTGGCCAACCTGCCGACGCGCACCGCCAACCTGCTGATGATCCTGGTGCTGCTGCCGTTCTGGACCTCGCTTCTGGTGCGGACCTCGGCGTGGAAAGTGATGCTGCAACAGCAGGGGGTGATCAACGACGTGCTGGTCTGGCTCGGACTGGTCGGCGACGGATCGCGGCTGGTGATGATCAACAACCAGTTCGGCACCATCGTGGCGATGACCCACATTCTGCTGCCGTTCATGATTCTGCCGATGTATTCGGTGATGCAGACCATCCAGCCGTCTTATCTGCGCGCCGCCAAATCACTGGGCGCGACCAACTGGACAGCCTTCTGGCGGGTTTATTTCCCGCAATCGGTGCCGGGCATCGGCGCCGGGTCGATCCTCGTCTTCATCCTGTCGATCGGCTATTACATCACGCCCGAAATCGTCGGCGGCACCAAGGGTGTCTTCATCTCGAACCGGATTGCCTATCACATCTCGTCATCGCTCAACTGGGGCCTTGCGGCGGCGCTGGGCACGATCCTCTTTGTGGTCGTCCTGGTCCTCTACTGGGCCTATGACAAGATTGTCGGCATCGACAACGTGAAGCTGGGGTAAGCGACATGGCAGCACTGACACCGATCGAACCCAAGCCGTTTTCCTTTGTCGGGCCCGTCATGGCCGGCGTCGGCGGCTTCATGGGCCTGCTGGTGGGCATCGCCAACGACGCCGGGCTGATTGGCCTGATCGTCGGCGCGGCGCTTCTGGCCGGGGTGGCTTTTGTCTTCACCCAGATGTGGCGGCAGGAAAAACCGGCGAAATGGATCCTGATTGCCGGCTTCGGCCTTGGCGGGTTCCTGATGGGCGGGGTTTCGGCGGCCATCATGGGGCTGCTGTTTGGCTGGTTCGTCGGCTGGTTCCTGTTCTGGATCGCCGAAGGCCGCTACCGCGCCAAGCTGGTGCCCTATCTCACTGCGGGGCAGGTGCTCTGGCATTATGCCTTCCGGGTGATCTGCGGCGCGATCTTCATCTTTCTGATCACGCCGATCATCGTGGTCATGCCGCTGAGCTTCAACGCCGAGGATTTCTTTACCTTCACGCCCGAAATGCTGCGGTTGGACCCAGAGGGTTATTCGCTGAAACACTACCGCGATTTCCTGACCAACTCGGAATGGACCGGCGCGGTGTGGAACTCGGTCAAGATCGCACCGGTGGCGACGCTGATCTCGGTCTCCCTGGGCACCCTGGCGGCAATCGGGCTGAGCCAGAGCCACGTGCCGGGCAAACGGACGATCATGGCGATCCTGATCTCGCCGATGATCGTGCCGCTGATCATCTCGGCCACGGGCATGTATTTCTTCTATTCCTCGATCGGCATCCAGGGCACCTATTGGGGCATCGTGCTGGCCCACGCCGTGCTGGGCATTCCCTTCGTCATCATCACCGTGACCGCCACGTTGGTCAGCTTCGACAATTCGCTGACCCGGGCGGCGGCCAACATGGGGGCCGATCCGGTGACCACGTTTTTCCGGGTGCAGATGCCGCTGATCCTGCCTGGCGTGATCTCGGGCGGGCTGTTTGCCTTCATCACCTCCTTCGACGAGGTGGTGGTGGTGATCTTCCTCGGCTCGGCTGAGTGGCAGACCCTGCCGTGGCAGATGTTCACCGGACTGCGCGAGCAGATCTCGCCGACCATCCTGGCGGCCGCGACGATCCTCGTGGCGATCTCCATCGGGTTGCTGTCGACGGTGGAAATCCTGCGGCGCCGGTCCGAGCGGCTTCGGGGCATGTCGCCGTCGTAAGAAGGGCGCGGGGCGGGTTCTTGACCCGCCTTGGCGCAAGCGGCGGGTTGCAAACCCAGCCTGCGGAGCGGCGGACCTGTCCCGCCCGGGAGAGGGCCGGGCAGCCACCGACTCTGGCTCTTGCAACCCGTGGCGTGACCGGTCATTCTCCGCCAGCCTTTCACGTCTCGGAGCCGCCTCATGTCATTTTCCCTCGCCACCTGGAACATCAATTCCGTCCGCCTGCGGGCGGGGCTGGTGGAGCGGCTCCTGACCGAAGAGGCGCCGGATGTGCTCTGCCTTCAGGAATGCAAGAGCCCGGTCGAGAAGATCCCCGTGGCGCAGTTCCAGGCGCTGGGCTACCGCCATGTCGTGGCGCGCGGCCAGAAGGGCTATAACGGCGTCGCCATCCTGTCGAAACTGCCGATCGAGGATGTGGGAGACAAGGATTTCGCCGCCCTGGGCCACGCCCGCCATGTGGCGGCCAGGCTGGAAAACGGCGTTACCATCCACAACTTCTATGTCCCCGCCGGCGGCGACAAGCCCGACCGCGAGATCAACGAGAAATTCGGCCAGAAACTCGACTATCTGACCGAGATGCGCGACTGGTTCCGCGCCGAGCCCCCGGAAAAGGCAATTCTGGTGGGCGATCTCAACATCGCCCCGCGTGAGGATGACGTCTGGGACCACAAGAAGCTTCTGAAAGTGGTGTCGCATACGCCGATCGAGGTCGAGCATCTGGGCGAGACCCAGGATGCCGGCGGCTGGGTCGACATCACCCGCAAGGACATTCCCCAAGGCAATCTCTACAGCTGGTGGTCCTATCGCTCGCCCGACTGGGACAACGCCGACAAGGGCCGCAGGCTCGATCACGTCTGGGCCACGCCCGATATCGCCAGCGCCGGCCATTCCAGCCGCATCCTGCGGCCGGTGCGCGGCTGGCAGCAGCCATCGGACCATGCGCCGGTCTTCGCCAGCTTCGATCTCTGACCACGCGCCGGAACTTCGCCCCGCCCTGGGCGGGGGAGGCCCCGGATCAGGTCCGGGGCGGGCGCGCTACCCCATGGCGCGGACCACCTCGGCCAGCGCCGCGCCAAGCGTTTGATGCGCCTCCGGCTCGAAATGCACGCCGTCGACCGCGCTGGTTGCGATCACCGAGCCGGCATCGAAAAACGCCAGCCCGCGGGCCTCGGCCACGGCCCGGTAAGATGCGGCAAGCGCGGGCCCGTGCATCTCGGCGCCAAGGAAATCGGCCCGGAGCGGTTCGGTCTCCTGGACCGCTGGCGGGCAGATCACCAGCACCTGCATGCCGGGATGGCGCGCCAGCATGTCTCGGTGCAGCGCAATGTCGAGCAGCCCGGCCAGCCCTGCGGTGATCCGCGCCGGGCTGGGTTGAAACCGGTGCTTGAGGTCATTGGTGCCCAGCATGAGCGCCAGCACGTCGACCGGCCCATGCGAGGCCAGTGCGATCTTCAGCCCCTCCTGACCGTTCATGTGGGCGCCCATCACCGGGTCGCCCATCTGCGTCGTACGCCCCGGCAGGCCTTCCTCCACCAGCTCCCAGCCTGCGCCGAGCCCGGCCGCCATCACCCGCGGCCAGCGAATGTCGGGGCCGAAGCGGCGGGATTCGCCCGGGGTGAGGATTGGCATGGTGCCATGGGTGTTGCTGTCGCCGAAGGTGAGAACGATGCGCGCCATCTCTTGCCCTTTCACATTTGCCGCGCGCGATGCTAGATAGCCGGCAAGTCAAGGTAAACCGCCGTGTGGCTTGCAGCCGGCGCGGCAAGGCCCATATCAGGCGCAACACGCATATCTCAAGGAGCCGTCAATGCTGGAACTCGGACAATCGCAGAACGCCGCCGCAGCCCCGGGCGACCTGATCAAGGACGTCTCGGAAGCGGATTTCATGGCCGAGGTCGTCGATGCCTCGATGACGACGCCGGTGATCGTCGATTTCTGGGCACCCTGGTGCGGCCCCTGCAAGACGCTGGGCCCGATGCTCGAAGAGGCGGTGACCAAGGCCGGCGGCGCGGTCAAGATGGCCAAGGTCAATGTGGACGAGAGCCAGATGATCGCCGGCCAGCTTCGGGTGCAGTCGATCCCGACGGTCTATGCCTTCTGGCAGGGCCAGCCGGTCGACGGATTTCAGGGCGCGGTGCCGGGATCGGAGATCCAGGCCTTTGTCGACCGGGTGATCGAGGCCGCCGGCGGCACGCCGGCCGACAACGGGCTCGACGATGCCATTGCCGCCGCCGAAGAGATGCTGGAGCAGGGCGCCGCGGTGGATGCGGCCCAGACCTTTGCCGCGATCCTCGAAGAGGAGCCGGCCAATGCCAAAGCCTATGGCGGGCTGGTCCGGTCGCATATCGCGATGGGCGATCTCGATCAGGCCGAGGCGGTGCTCAATGGCGCGCCGGTCGAAATTTCCAAGGCGCCCGAGCTGGAAGCCGCCCATGCCCAGCTTGAACTGGCGAAACAGGCCGCCGGCGCGGGGCCGCTGGGCGAGCTGTCCGCCGCGGTCGAGGCCAACCCGGAGGATCATCAGGCGCGATTCGATCTGGCGCAGGCGCATTATGCCGGCGGCGATGCCGCGGCGGCGGTGGACGAATTGCTGGAAATCTTCCGCCGGGACCGTGAATGGAACGACGGTGCCGCTAAGGCGCAGCTGTTCACGATTTTCGAGGCGCTCAAGCCGAATGACCCGGTGGTTCTCAACGGACGGCGAAAACTGAGCTCGATGATATTTGCCTGATCGCATTCGCAGGCTAGGTTAGCCTTCATGATCAGCGCAGCAGACTTGCCCGACACACTCCCGGTCTTTCCCCTGCCCGGGGCGCTTCTCTTGCCCCGGTCGCGGCTGCCCTTGCACATCTTCGAGCCGCGCTATCTGGCGATGATCGAGGATTGCATGAAGACGCCGCAACGGTTGATCGGGATGATCCAGCCAAACCCCGGCCCCGGGGACGAGGACGGCCGGCTGCATGCCATCGGCTGCGCCGGACGGCTGACCCAGTTTTCCGAAACCGAGGACGGCCGCTACATGGTCACTCTCGGCGGGGTGTCCCGCTTTCGCATGGTCCGCGAGATCGAGGGATTTGCCCCCTATCGCCGCTGCGAGGTCGACTGGAGCCACTTTGCCCGCGATCTCGGGCAGGACGAGCAGGACCTGGGGTTCGACCGCGCCGGCTTCATGTCGTTGCTGGAGCGGTATTTCGACGCGCAATCGCTGGCGGCGGACTGGGACACGCTGAACGACGCCGAGGACGAGCTCTTGATCAATTCCCTGGCGATGTTGCTGGAGTTCGCCCCCGAGGACAAGCAGGCGCTGCTCGAGGCGCCGTCGCTGCCCACCCGGCGCGAGACGCTTGTCACCCTGATCGAATTCGCCCTGCGGGGCGGCACAGCCGAGGAGATCATGCAATGATGGACCAGGAGATCAAGGAAGGCGGTTTTGACCGCCGGATGCTCGAGGCGCTGGTCTGCCCGCGCACCCAGTCGCGGCTGGAATATGACGCCGCGAAACAGGAGCTGATCTCGCGCAAGGCCGGGCTGGCCTTTCCGATCCGCAATGGCATCCCGGTGATGCTGACCGAAGAGGCGCGCGAGATCGACTGAACGGGCGCAGCCGGAGGGCAAAGGAAAGGGGCCCCGAAGGGCCCCTTGAGGTGCTGCTCTGGCTTTGTTGCCTGTTTGTTATGCCTGTCCGGTCACATTGCCGGAATCTTCAATCTCATGCCGGGCCGCACGGCCCCCGGTGACGCCAGCTTGTCGCGGTTGGCGCGATAGATAATCTCCTCCGCCGTGGCGGTGCCGTAGTGGCGCAGCGCGATCCCGGCCAGGCTGTCGCCCGGTTGCACCACATACCCCATCCCCTCGGGGCTTGCCGGCACCCCGGGCAGCCGCAGCGCCTTGCCGGTGGTGGCACCGGTGACAAGCGGCGCGTCGGGGCCACCGTCCCCGGGTGCGACGGCAAAGGCCAGCACCATTGCGCAGGACAGAAAACCGCCGCTGAGCAGGAGACGGGTCACGCGGCAGGCTCCCCATCGGGTATCCGGGGCTGGCTGTCGCGTGGCCGCGGCGGCACGGGCGGGATACACCCGTACCCGGCATCGACCGCCTGGCGTGCCAAGGGCAGGCCGGCGGAGAAGCTCTCCACAATCCACAACATTTAATGTTCCCCGAGAGCGCCCCCGCCACATGTCGATGGAAAGTATTGATCTGGGCGGAACGCTCGCTATTAGGCCCAAATATAGCGAAAAATGGCCGAATCAGTCAATGATTTCCTGATTCGTCGGGCGATTTCCTGGGGCGGCCGGCGAAAAGGACTCATCCTCAGCGTGTTAGCCGTTTTCGCGCAGGACCGACCCGGCGAGATAGAGCGATCCGCAGATCAGTATCCGGGCCTCCGGCGCGGTTGCCACTACGGATGTCAGCGCCTCGGCCACCGTGGTGGCGGCCTTGGCGGGCAGGCCAACGGCCTTGGCGGCGGCAACGGTTTCCTCGGCCGGCAGGGTGTTGGCCTCGCCCGGGATCGGCACGGCGGTGAGGCTTTGTGCGACCTGTGCCAGCGGTCGCAGATAGCCTGTGACGTCCTTGGTGTTGAGCATGCCGCAGATCAGATGCGTCGGCCGCGCCGGCAGCCGGGCCAGATGCGCCGCCAGCGCCACGCCCGCCGCCGCATTATGGCCGCCGTCGAGCCAGAGCTGGGCCCGGGGCGCCATTTCGGCCAGCGGCCCTTCAGTAAGACGCTGCATCCGCGCCGGCCAGACCGCCCGGGTGACGGCCGCCGTGCAGGCGGCTTCGTCAAAGCCCAGGTGCCGCAGCGCGGCCAGGGCGGTGCCGGCGTTGTCGATCTGATGCGCGCCGGGCAGATTGGGCAACGGCAGGTCGAGCAGTCCGGCGTCATCCTGAAAGACCATGCCGTCACGTTCCTCATGGGCATGCCAGTGCTGGCCGTGGGCGAGCAGAGGCGCCCCTAGCTGCGCGCCCCGGGCCTCGATCACCTCCAGCGCTGCCTCCTGTTGCGGGCCGATGACACAGGGCACACCGCGCTTGAGGATGCCAGCCTTTTCGGCGGCGATCTTTGCCAGCGTGTTGCCGAGGAATTGTTCGTGGTCGATCGAGACCGGGGTGATCACCGTCAGCGCCGGGCGGTCGATGACGTTGGTGGCGTCCAGCCGACCGCCGAGGCCGACCTCGAGCAGGGTGTAATCGGCCGGGGTGCGCGCCATGGCGAGGATGGCGGCGCAGGTGGTGATCTCGAAGTAGGTGATGCTTTCGCCGCCGTTGGCGGCATAACATTCATCGAGATAATCGGTCAGCGCCGGTTCGGATATCAGCGTGCCGGCCAGCCGGATGCGTTCGTGAAACCGCGCCAGATGCGGCGACGTATAGGCGTGCACGCGTTTGCCGGCGGCTTCCAGCCCGGCGCGGATCATCGCCTGGGTCGACCCCTTGCCGTTGGTGCCGGCGATATGGATCACCGGCGGCAGGTCGTTCTGCGGATTGCCCAGCGCTTCGAGCAGGCGCCAGACCCGGTCGAGCGTCAGATCGATCACCTTGGGGTGCAGCGCCATCATCCGTTGCAGGATGACGTCGGAGGTCTCGGCGCTCATTCCTTTGCGGCGTGCTCGTCCGCCGCTTTCGGCGGCTTTGTCGGTTCCGGCTTCGGTTCCGGCACCGCATCGGCCGGGGCGGGCAGGTCACCGTGAACCGCCGGCGGTTGGCCCATCAGCATGCGGCAGATGGTGATCAGCTCGTCGCGCAGATCCTTGCGGCGCGTCACCCGGTCGAGCATGCCGTGTTCGAGCAGATATTCGGCGCGCTGGAAGCCTTCGGGCAGCTTTTCGCGGATCGTCTGTTCGATCACCCGCGGCCCGGCAAAGCAGATCAGCGCATTGGGCTCGGCGATCTGCACGTCGCCCAGCATCGCATAAGAGGCCGTCACGCCGCCGGTGGTGGGATGGGTCAGCACGACGATATACGGCAGGTTGGCCTCTTTCAGCATCTGCACCGCCACCGTGGTGCGCGGCATCTGCATCAGCGACAGGATGCCCTCCTGCATGCGCGCGCCGCCGGCGGCCGAGAACAGGATCAGCGGACAGCCCCGGGCCACGGCACGTTCGGCGGCGGCGATGATCGCATTGCCGACATACATGCCCATCGACCCGCCCATGAAGGAGAAATCCTGGCCGGCGGCCACGATCGGCGTGCGGCCGATCTCGCCCTCGGCGACCAGCATCGCCTCTTTTTCACCGGTGGTCTTCTGTGCCGCCCGCATGCGGTCGGGATACTTTTTCTGATCGCGGAAATGCAGCGGATCGGCCAGCGGTTCGGGCACCGCAACCTCGCGGAAGATGCCGCCATCGAACAGGGTGTGAAACCGGTCGCGCGGGCTGATCGGCATGTGATGGCCGCAGCTGGTGCAGACGTTCAGGTTTTCCCGGATCTCGCGGTGAAACAGCATGGTGCCGCATTCGCTGCACTTGGTCCAGAGGTTCTCCGGCACCTCGCGCCGCGAGAAAATCGAATTGATGCGCGGACGCACGTAGTTGGTGATCCAGTTCATGTCCGACCTGTTCTTCGGGCCATATCACGGCCATTTGCCCTCGACTTAAGCGGGATGGCGGTGAAATGCAATCATGACCGGAGCCGCGGCGGGGCACCGGAAAGCCGGCCGGGAAATGTCGCGCATCGGGGCTTGCGGCAAATCCGACACCCGGCATAGATTGCACCAGGTCACTTCAACGGAGATGGCCCGCCGGGTTCTGGCGGGACGAGGGCATGCCAGGACGACAAGGGATCACGGTGCCAAAGGCGGCCGGCATGGCGCTGCTGCTTGCCGGGCTGACCGCCTGCGGCGAGGAGGTGCCGCGACTGGCGCTGATCGACCGGCCGGCGGGCGGGGGCTTCTTGTCGGCGCTGACCCAGCCCCGGCAGCCGGCGGCGCCGCAATCGCGGGCGGCGCTGGCGCGGGGCGATGTGCAGCTTACCGCGCCGCGCGGCTGGTGCATCGAACCGGAATCGCTTCAGGCGCGCGGCCAGCAGGGTTTTGCGCTGCTGGTCGGGTGTCATGCGCTCGGCGCGACCGAGACCGGCGGCGCCGTGCCCAGCGGCGTGCTGACGGTCGCGGTCTCGGCGCGGCGCGCCCCGGGCGAGGCGGATGCGGTCGAGGCGCTGCGCCAGGCGGTCGAGAGCGGTGCGGTGCGCAGCGAGGACCGGGTGGACGACGTGGCGCTGATGCGGCTGCGCCCCCGGGTGTCCTCCGATCCCTCGCAGCTCGGCGATCCGGTCTGGCGCGCGGTCTTTGTGCATGAACAGCGGGCGATCTCGCTGGCGGCCTATGGGCCGGAGGACGGCCAGATCGCCGGCGGCGCCGGCGCGGCGCTGCTGCTGGCCATTGCCAAAGGGATCCGCGGCAACAGGCCAGAGTGAGTTCGCGCCGGGGCGGGCACATGGGTCTTGACCCGGCAGCACGGTTCGGGCGTTTGTGGAATTGTAAGGGTTCGGGGTAAGACTGCGTGCGGCAACGACACGCGGCACCGGTGCAGCAGGGGCAGTAGAACAGGCAGGGCAATGGCAGGGCAGAGACGCGGCTTTCTGGATCGGATCACCCATCGCGGCGCGCTGCGCCGCTGGCGCAACGCGGCGCTGGCCGCGCCGCAGGCCGACCTGGCCGAATTGCGCCGCCAGCGCGGCCGCGCCCGCAAGCTCCGCCGGCAGCTCGACGAGCTTCTGCATGTGGCGGACTACCGGCTGGCCCTGCCGGCGATCGGCAGCGATGCCATCGCCGCACCGCATGACAGCGACTGGACCTGGCGCCCCGAGGCCTGGCGCGGCCCACTGCCGGCGGCGGGGGGCGCGGCGGTCGAGAGCGGCGTGCAGCTGGGTGGCGAAGTGACGCTGTTTCATGATTGCACGATCTCCGAGCTGACCCTGCGCCAGCTGCGCAACACCCGCGAGGCCGACCTGGCGCCCTTTGGTTTGCGGATGGATGTGTTCCGGTTCGACGGCTCCTATCTCTCGCTGGCGGTGGCGCTGCCGTCGGCGGCGGTCGCGGGGCTGACCAAGGCGCATCTGGTGCGGGTCGACTGCATGGTCGAGCTGGAGAGCCCGCTGGAGATCTTTGCCCGGCTGAACGTAAAAAGTGGGCCCAATACCGAAAAGCTGGTGCGCGAAGTGCCGCTGAACAGCGGCGAGCGGCATGTGGAGTTCGACCTCGCCTATTCCCGGCTGAACGAGAAACGCATCGACAAGGCCTGGCTCGACCTGATCTTCGAGGGGCCGCAGATGAACCAGGTGGTGCTGCGTGACCTGACCTTCAGCCGCCGGCTGCGCGCAGAGATATGAGGGGGATGACATGTCGGAACTGACGCTGACCAGGACCCGGTTCTTTGAGGGCACATGGGAGGGCGTGGTGCAGGACCGCGCCCCCGGGGCCGGCGACCCGGCGATTCAGGTCCTGCTCAAGGATCGGCCGGTCGAGGGCGTGGAGCTGCGCCGCGACGCCGCGCCGGGCAGCTGGACGCTGCGCTTTCCGGTGCCGGCGCGGCTGTTGAGCGAGGGCAGCCATACCTTTGTCTTTGCCGATGCCAGCGATGGCGGCGTGCTGGACAGCTTCTCGATCATCGCCGGCGAGGCGCTGGGCGACGATATCCGTGCCGAGGTGGACATGCTGCGGGCCGAGCTCGACATGCTCAAGCGCGCCTTTCGCCGGCATTGCCGCGAGACCGGCTGAGGCGGGGATTTCGTCCTGCCTGCGCAGGCCGACAGGCCGGGGGCGCTGCCCCCGGACCCCCGCGGTATTTTCCGCAAGAGGAAAGCCGTGACCGGGTGACGGAACGGCGGATGGCGTTCTGACCCCACGTTCCGCGTGACAAAGTCACGTCAATCCGCTGACCTCCGCTGCGAAAGAGGAGGCTGCCGATGACCCGCTACCCAAACCTGTTCCGCCCGCTGGATCTGGGCCATGTCACGCTGAAGAATCGGGTGCTGATGGGGTCGATGCACACCGGGCTCGAGGAGACGCGGGACTGGAACCGGGTGGCGGAGTTCTATGCTGCGCGGGCCCGCGGTGGCGTGGCGCTGATGGTCACCGGCGGCATGGCGCCGAACCGCGAAGGCGGGGTCTTTCCCGGTGCCGCCGGGCTGTTCAGCCCCGAGGACATCGCCAATCATCGGGTGGTCACCGACCGGGTGCATGCCGCCGGAGGCAAGATCGCGATGCAGATCCTGCATGCCGGACGGTATGCCTATGGCCCCGATTGCGTCGCCCCCAGTGCCGTCAAATCGCCGATCTCGCCGTTTCCGCCGAAGGCGCTGGACGAGGCCGGCATCGAAAAGCAGATCGCCGATATTGCCGAGGCCGCCCGCCGCGCCAAGGAGGCGGGCTATGACGGCGTCGAGGTGATGGGCTCGGAAGGCTATTTCATCAACCAGTTCATCGTCAGCCATACCAACAGGCGCACCGACCGCTGGGGCGGCTCCTACGAGAACCGCATCCGCCTGCCGATCGAGGTGGTCAAACGGGTGCGGGCGGCGGTGGGGCCGGAGTTCATCGTGATCTACCGACTGTCGATGATCGACCTGGTGCCCGATGGCTCGACCCATGAGGAGGTGGTGCAGCTGGCGCAGGAGATCGAGAAGGCCGGGGCCTCGATCCTCAACACCGGCATCGGCTGGCACGAGGCGCGGATTCCCACCATCGCCACCTCGGTGCCGCGCGCGGCCTTTGCCTGGGTCACCAGGAAGCTGATGGGGCAGGTGGGCATTCCGGTGATCACCTCGAACCGGATCAACACGCCGGAGGTGGCCGAGAACGTGCTGGCGGAGGGCTGTGCCGACATGGTCAGCATGGCCCGGCCCTTCCTGGCCGATCCGGCCTTCGTCGCCAAGGCCGAGGCCGGCCAGGCCGATCTGATCGCGCCCTGCATCGCCTGCAACCAGGCCTGTCTCGATCACACTTTCGGCGGCAAGATCTCGAGCTGTCTGGTCAATCCGCGGGCCTGCCATGAGACCGAGCTGGTGATCGCCCCGGCCGGGACCAAGAAGAGGGTGGCGGTTGTCGGCGCCGGGCCGGCGGGGCTGTCGGCGGCGATCACCGCGGCGGAGCGCGGCCACGCGGTGACGCTGTTCGACCAGGCCGAGGAGATCGGAGGCCAGCTCAACATGGCCAAGCGCATCCCCGGCAAGGAGGAATTCGTGCCCTTCGTCGCCTGGTTCGAACGCATGGTCGAAGCGGCCGGCGTCACCGTGACGCTGGGCCGGAGGGTCGGGGCGGAGGATTTGCAGGGCTTTGACGAGGTGATTGTCGCCACCGGCGTGCTGCCGCGCGACCCCGGCATCGAAGGGCAGGGGCGGCCGAATGTGCTCAGCTATGTCGAGGTGCTGCGCGGCACCGCGGTGCCGGGCCGCCGGGTGGCGGTGATCGGCGCCGGCGGCATCGGCTTTGACGTCGCGGAATTTCTTGTCGAGCAGGGCCAGTCGCCGACGCTGGACCTGCCGGAATGGATGCGGACCTGGGGCGTGACCGACCCCGAAACCGCACGCGGCGGGCTGGCGCCCGAGGGGCCGCGGCCGGAGGCGCCGCAGCGCGAGGTCATTCTGCTGCAACGCAAGCCCGAGCGGCCGGGCAAGCGGCTGGGCAAGACCACCGGCTGGATCCACCGGGCGGCTCTGAAGATGAAGTCGGTCGAGATGCGCGCCGGGGTGAACTATGAGCGGATCACCGATGAGGGGCTGTGGATCTCGAAGGGGGAGGCGCGCGAGGCTCCCGAGCTGCTGGAGGTCGATACCGTGGTGCTCTGTGCCGGGCAGCTGTCGGAGCGGTCGCTGGCCGATGCGCTGGAGGCGCGCGGCGTTTCGGTGCATGTGATCGGCGGCGCCGATGTGGCGGCGGAGCTCGACGCCAAACGCGCGATCGACCAGGGCACGCGGTTGGCCGCGGCGCTCTGAGGCCGGCCGGCCCACGGGCCGCGCGTCTTGGGGGGGGCGATGCCGCGGCGCTGGACCTCACGCGGGCGTGACCGGAGAAGCCGCGGGCCGGGGGGAACGTACGGCGCCGGACTGCGTTGGGCAGGCTGAACCGAAAACAGGAGGCCGCGTCATGCCCAAGATCGAAAATGCCCGTATCCTCGTCGTCGCCACCCATGGCTTCGAGCAATCGGAACTGGAATTCCCGCGTGACCAACTGCGCGTCAAAGGCGCCAAGGTCGACGTGGCGACGCTTGACGGCAAAGCCATCACGGGCTGGGAAGGCACCGACTGGGGCCGCGAGGCCGAGGCCGACCTCAGGATCGTCGAGGCCAAGGCCGAGGACTATGACGCCATCGTTCTGCCCGGTGGCCAGATCAACCCCGATCTGCTGCGCGTCGAAGCCGATGCGATCTCGCTGATCAAGGCGTTCTATGCCAAGGGCAAGGTCGTGGCGGCGGTCTGTCACGCGCCCTGGCTGCTGGTCGAGGCCGGGCTCGTCAAGGGCCGCCAAGTGACCTCGTATCCGTCGATCCGCACCGATGTCGAAAATGCCGGCGGCCTCTGGCAGGACAAGGAGGTCGTGGCCGACCTGGGGCTGGTGACCTCGCGCAAGCCCGAAGACCTCAAGGCGTTTGTCTCGAAGATCGTCGAGGAGATCGAAGAGGGCAGGCACGATCGGCAGGCCGCCTGACGCGCGCCGTGAATCGAGGAAAGGGCGGGCCGCTGTGCCCGCCCTTTTTTTGTCGCCCGGACGTCACGGAGCGGCCACAATCTTTGGAAACAAAGTGCGGGCTTGCACCGCAAAATGGTGCGACGATGAGGGACACCCGCCATGCGTGTTTTGCCCTGTGAACAGTGCGCTAGATACCGCGATATTGTCAGCGCACGGCCCCGGTTCTGCCCGAATTGACGATCATTACTGTTCTTCGGGATGTCACAGTTTATCGAGGAACACGTATGGATCGCCTGACTGAAATGGAAGCTTTCGCCACCGTTGTCGATCAGGGCGGGTTTACCGATGCCGCCAAGAAGATGGGAATTTCGAAGTCCGCCGTTTCCAAACATGTCTCCTCGCTCGAGGCCCGGCTGGGCGCGCGGCTGCTGAACCGCACCACCCGCCGGGTGAGCCCGACAGAGATCGGACTGGCTTATTACGACCGCGCCCGACGGGTGCTGAACGATGCCGGCGAGGCGGATGCGCTTGTCACCTCGATGCAATCGGCGCCATCTGGGCTGCTGCGGATTTCGGTCGCGACCGATTTCGGCGTCAACCACATGTCGCCGATCCTGGGAGAGTTCCTGTCCGAATTTCCCGACATCACCGTCAACATGGTGCTGAACAACCGCTACGTCGAGCTGATCTCGGAAGGTTTCGACATGGCGGTGCGGATCGGCGAGCTGGAGGACAGCACGCTGCGCGCCCGCAAGCTGACCGAAACCACCAAGCGGATGATCGCCAGCCCGGCCTATTTCGAGAAATACGGCCGGCCGACCAAGATCGACGATCTGAACGAGCACAAGCTGCTGCATTATTCCAACCAGTCGAGCGGCAATGTCTGGAAGGTGACCGCCCCCTCGGGCGAAAAACGCCAGGTGCGCACCGCCGGCTGGCTGAGCGTAAACGACGGCCAATCGCTGCTCAATGCCGCGGTGGCGGGGCTGGGCATCGCCTATCTGCCGTCTTTCCTGTACGGCGAGGCGATGGAGAAAGGCCTGGTCGAGGATGCGATCCCCGATCTGCCGGTCGAGACCCAGGGCGTCTATGCGGTCTATCCGCCGGGCCGGTTCACCCAGCCCAAGGTGCGCGCCTTCATCGATTTCCTGGTCCATGCCTTTGCCGACAAGGGCCCGACCGACTGGTAAGTTTTGTCTCCGTGTAACGATTTCACCCCCGGTCCCTGTGCCGGGGGTTTTTACATTGGCGCCTTGTCAGGCGACCACCGCGCCCCGGCTTCCGCGCCGGGGCCCCTTGGCCTGGGGCGGAGAGGTCCCGGCGCGGCGGCCGGGACGGGCGGGAGACCGGTGGCATGAATAGGTCCGGAAGACGGTCTGTGGGTGCGGCAAAGAACCCGCGCGCCCCGGACCCGATCCGGGGCCTCCCGGCCAATCAAGGCACGGCGCCGGGGCGCGATCACGCCGGTTGCAGCATGCGGCCCAGCCCGCGGCCGCCGAGAACATGGACATGCAGGTGCGGAACCTCCTGCACACCGTCGCGGCCGGCGTTCGAGATCAGGCGAAAGCCGCCGCCTTCGCCCAGGTCGACGCCGCACATTTGGGCGACCTGGCCGATGGTGCGGACATAATCGATGATTTCCGCTTCGCCGGCCTCGCTGGCGAAATGGTCAAAGCTCACATAGGCTCCCTTGGGGATCACCAGCACATGGGTCGGCGCCTGCGGCGTGATGTCGTGAAAGGCCAGCGAATGCTCGGTCTCGATCACCGTGGTGTTGGGGATCTCGCCGCGCAGGATCTTGGCGAAGATGTTCTGGTCGTCATAGGCATAAGACATGGCGGTTCCTCAATCGGCAAACAGGTGATCGGTGTGGGCGACGTCCAGCGCGGTCTCTGGCGGGACTTGCAGGAAATCTGCGAGGGCGCGGGCATTCTGCTCGGCGGTTTCCCATTCGCGGATTTGGCTGTGATTGGCGAACCCGGCATCGCGGATCGTCTCGCTCTCGAACAGCACGTCGTTGCGGATGGTGGGCAGCAGACGGCGCAGCGCGTCGGGCTTGGTGTGGTCCCCGGCCAGACCCACGCGTTTGGCGTGGCCGACGAGATAGGCGTCGGTAAAGTGGCATTGCACCTCGAGCAGCCGGGTCACCGAGCGGTCGCCGTAGAAATCCTGCAACAGGTCGATGTTCGCCGGGTCGAGGCAGATCAGCAGCCGGTCGGTGTCGTAATAGTCGAACAGCATCCGCATCAGCGCCCTGCGGTGGCGGTGGCGTTTGTCCATCGAGGCCTGGATGCCCCCGAGATCGGGCAGGGCGCAATTGTCTTCGTTGAACAGATATTCGACCGCCGGAACATTGGTAAGTTGCTGGATGCGCCAGACCAGCCGCTTGGCGACGTGCCATTTCTTGCAGACCACGATCAGCATCTCGCGGTCGCGGCCCAGCGACCCCTCGTTCTCCCAGAAGCGCGGGGCGAAGCGCCGGCCTTCGCGGCCCCGCCCGGTGAGAAAGGTGTAAAGGCTGCGGCCCTCGTTGGAAATCTGGAACTCGGCCCCGTCCGAGGAATAGAGCACCCCCAGCCGGCGTTTGAGCTCTTGCGCTTCGGGGCTGATCTTGCGGGCGAAGAGGTAATCCTGGCTCATCAGGAGATCGTAGTGATCGTTGTAGAAATTCACCGGCATCCCGTAGTCCGAGAACATCAGGAAGGTGAGCGTGCGGTTGCGAATTTCCTCTTCCGGCACCAGATGGCGCACCAAGGTCTGAAAAAATGTCTCGTCGGGGATCCAGGTGGTGCGAAAGAACCGCATCACGTCGCGACGTTCGCGGGTGAAGGCCAGGATCCATTCGATGGTGCGGCGGCGCAGGCACCACCATTGGCTGCCGATCATGATCTGCAAATCCGACGGGATTTCGCGCTCCAGCCCGAGCCGTTTTTGCAGGTTCATCGCGGCGTAGAACAGCCGCTTGTTCTCGCGCTCGTTGAAATAGTGGCGATAGATCAGCCGCTCGGCCTGGATACCGGTCTTGATCCAGTCCGACTCGAAGAAATCGAAGCTCTCGATGAAATCGGCGTCGTTCTCGTCGAGGAACTCATGCGTGTATTCGGCCGATTTGATCGCCATGCAATCGCCCGAGAGCATGTAGAAATGCGTCGCCTTGGGAAAGGCGGCGACTGCCGCCTCGGTGGCCAGAAGCGTCGCCTCGACCAGCGACCAGGCCCCCCAGCCGCATTTGATCCTGCGCTTGGCAAAGGTGACATGCGCATTGTCGGCCAGAGCGCTGCGGATCCGGTCATAGGCGGCCCGCGGCGCCCGCGCGTCGAAATGGATCGACATGTAGTCGTCTTTTGCCGTAAGCCGCTGGGCCTGCTTGATAACGGCCTCTGGATCCTTGTGGCAGAGCAATATGAAGGCTATTTTCGACATTGTGATCTAGGTCATATTCCGCGCGTCCCGCCCTGGCCCTCAGTTAAAGCCGATGACGTGTTGAATAAACAGGGTTTATTAACAAAAACAAACGAGCGTATAAGCTTTGCAACGACAAGAGCAGACTGGAGGCAGCAGCCCATGGGCTTTCCCGGCACATGGATGACGGAGAGTGAAAGCGTGGTCTATCGCGTGGTGCCGAAATGCGCCTGCTCGACCATCGGACAGATCCTCTATTATTCCGACCACGGCGAATTTTACGATGGCGACATTCATGACGCCACCACGGGGCTGCACAAATGGTCCCGCGAGGACAGCCAGAACCTGATCAACGCCAACGTCAAGACGCATCAGGCCTATGCCTTCACCTGTGTGCGCAACCCCTATACCCGCATCCTGTCGTCCTTTTTCGACAAGATCTGCGGCATCCAGCGCAACGGCAACCGCTACCGCGGCAACCTGGTGCCGATGCTGGTGCAGAAATACGGCATCGAGGTCGGCGGCGACGACGGCAAGGGCGAGTTCGACCAGATCGCCAGCTTCCGTCGCTTCCTGCTGTTCGCCCGCGACACCATTCGCTGGCGCAAGCCGATGGACCCGGACATCCACTGGTCGGCGACCTCCGGCCACGTTTCGACCTTTATCTGCAACGGCGGGCGCTACGACAAGATCATCTGGACCGAGAAGTTCAACGAGGGCATGTCCGAGGTGCTGGGCAAGATCGACACCCGCCACGAGGTCAAGCTCGCGGAGATCCCGCGCTTCAACGAGAGCGAGGGCCACGGGCCGAAACGCGCGCATCCGGTCGAGGATTACTTTGACGACCTGTCGATGCACCTGGTCTACGAGATGTACAAGCGCGATTTCGACGTCTTCAAATACGATCCCGCCGATCCGTCGAACAAGATGCCGGTGGCCGAGATCGACCTCGACGAGGTACACGCCAAGCTGGGTGAATAGGCCAGGGCACCGGGCGCCGGTTTGTCACCCGTTGCTCAGAAACCGGCCACCCCGAAAACCGTGCCCCGGCCCCCGCGCCGGGGCCTCTTGGCCGGCCTCAACGCGCAAAACCGCGAGGTTCGGGGCCGCGGTCTCAGGCCAGGCCCGCAGCCTCCAGAACCTGCAACAATTCGGTCTCGGCCCGCGGGCCGACGTGGCGGATCACCTCGCCGGCCACGGCACAACCCATGCGGCCACAGGTCTGCATGTCACGGCCCTGCGCCAGACCGAAAAGGAAGCCGGCGGCAAAGCCGTCGCCCGCCCCGGTCGCATCCACCGGCACGATCCGCTGCACGCCGACATCGGTACGCTGGCCGTCGGCCACGATCGTCACCCCGTCGCCGGATCGGGTGCAGCAGACCAGCGAACAGATCGCCGAGACCTTGGCCAGCGCCTCTTCGGTGTCGTCGGTTTCATACAGCGAGCGGATCTCGGCCTCGTTGCCGATCACGTAATCCAGCTCGTTCTCGATCAATTGCAGGAAATCCGCCCGATGGCGCTCGACGCAGAACGGATCCGAGATCGCGATCCCGGCCTTGCCGCCGGCGGCGCTACAGGCGCGGGCCATGCGGGTGAAGGCGTCCTTGCCCTTGTCCTTGTCGAACAGATAGCCCTCGAGAAAGACGATCTCGGCCGCAGCCGCCACCGCCTCGTCGACATCCTCCGGCCCGAGTTCGGCGGAAATCCCGAGATAGGTGTTCATCGACCGCTCGCCATCGGGCGAGACAAAGATCATCGAGCGCGAGGTCGGCAGTTCGCCGCCCGGCACCGGCGGATTGACAAAGGCGGTGCCCACCTTCTCCATCGCCTCGGCATAGAAGCGGCCCAGCGCATCGTCATGCACCCGGCCGACAAAGGCTGTCCGCATGCCCAGATTGCCGGCCCCGGCGATGGTATTGGCCACCGACCCGCCAGCCGCCTGCTTGCGTTCGCCCATGGCACCATAGAGCACCTCGGCGCGCTCGCGCTCGATCAGCTGCATGATGCCCTTGCCGATCCCCATGTGTTCGAGAAAGCTGTCGTCGGCTTGGGTGATCACATCGACGACGGCGTTGCCGATGCCGACAACCTGATAGGTCTTCATAGGTTCTTGTCCTCGTACATACAGAGATCTCGGATGATGCAGGTGGCGCACATCGGTTTGCGCGCCTTGCAGACGTAGCGGCCGTGCAGGATCATCCAGTGATGGGCGTGCTGCTGGAAATCCACCGGGATGTGATCCTCGATGGCGCGTTCGACGGCTTCGACATCCTTTCCCGGGCAGATGCCCGACCGGTTGCCGAGGCGAAAGATATGGGTGTCCACCGCCTGCGCCGGGTAGCGCCACCACATG
The DNA here is from genome assembly GCF_900109145.1 of Marinovum algicola. Classification (GTDB taxonomy): domain Bacteria; phylum Pseudomonadota; class Alphaproteobacteria; order Rhodobacterales; family Rhodobacteraceae; genus Marinovum; species Marinovum algicola. The sequence continues at coordinate 173,132 of NZ_FNYY01000004.1, read as the reverse complement.
TTGAGCACCACATTTGCGGTCTTGCGCCCGACCCCGGGCAGCGAGATCAGCGCGGCTCGGGAATTGGGCACCTCGCCGCCATAATCCTCGACGAGGATTTTCGACAGCTTGATGACGTTCTTGGCCTTGTTGCGATAGAGCCCGATGGTCTTGATGTGCGCGGTCAGCCCCGCTTCGCCCAAGGCCAGCATCTTCTCCGGCGTGTCGGCGATGCGAAACAGCTCCTTGGTCGCCCGGTTCACCCCGGCATCGGTCGCCTGCGCCGAAAGCGCCACGGCGACCACCAGCGTATAGGCGTTCACATGGTCGAGCTCGCCCTTCGGTTCGGGCTCGGCGGCGTGAAACCGGCTAAAGATCTCGCGGATCGTGTGATAATCGAGCTGCTTGGCCATGCCCGTTCTATGGCCCAGCCCCGACGCAAGCGCAACATTCGGGTCGCGACAGTTCGGCCTGCACCCTAGATTGAGGCAAAGGAGTTGCCCGATGACCATGCAGGAAAACGGATATCACTATCAGGTCATGCGCCGCGCCATCGATCTGATCGACGCCAGCCAGACGCCGTTGACGCTGGAGGCACTGGCCGGCGAAATGAACATGAGCCCGGCGCATTTCCAGCGGCTGTTCTCGAAATGGGTCGGTGTCTCGCCCAAGCGCTATCAGCAGTATCTGGCGCTGGGTCATGCCAAGGCGCTGCTGCGCGAGCGCTTCACCACGCTGGCGGCGGCCGATGGTGCCGGGCTTTCGGGGGGCGGCCGGTTGCACGATCTGTTCCTGCGCTGGGAGGCGATGAGCCCCGGCGATTATGCCCATGGCGGCGCCGGGCTGAGCATATATTGGGGCTGGTTCGACAGCCCCTTTGGCCGGGCGCTCGTGATGGGCACCGACCGCGGGCTTTGCGGGCTGGGCTTTGCCGCCGAGATGGGCGAGGCGGCCTGTATGGAGGATCTGCGCCGCCGCTGGCCCGAGGCCCGCTACCAGGAGGCGCCGGAGCGCCTCGCCGCCTGGGTCGGCGCCGCCTTTGGCGAGGTGCCGGGCGAGACCCCGCTCTACCTGATCGGCGCGCCGTTCCAGATCAAGGTCTGGGAGGCGCTGCTCGCGATCCCTTCGGGCCATGTCACCACCTATTCCGAAATCGCGACGAGCATCGGCAGGCCCAAGGCGGTGCGCGCGGTGGGCACGGCGGTGGGCCGCAACCCGGTCTCCTGGCTGATCCCCTGTCATCGCGCCCTGCGCAAATCAGGCGCGCTTGGCGGATATCACTGGGGCCTGCCGGTGAAACGCGCGCTGCTGGCATATGAATCGGCCCGCGCCGAAGCCTGACGCCGGTCCTTCTTCGGTTCACAGATATCCTCGGTCGGGTCGGGGGCGGCACCGCCCCGCCCTCGCGACACCGCGTCAACGCCGAGAGGTGGCAAGCTTTCGCCGATTCCCCCTTGCACGTAATTGTGAGCGGCGACAGGATCGCGACCAGTGTAAAGCACGCGCGGCGTGCGACAGCGCAATCAATGAGGCGAACGACTATCATGACTTTTCTGAGCAAACCCATCCTGCTGGCTTCGGCCGCCGCGCTTTCGCTTGCGGCCTGCACCACCCAGGGCCCCAACCAGAACCAGAAAGCCCGTCAGGGCGCGATCCTCGGCGGCCTGGCCGGGGCGGCGGCCGGCGCGATTGCCGGCGGCAACGAGGTCGAGAAACGCAACCGGATCATCGGCGGCGCGATTGTCGGTGCCGGCGCCGGCGCGGTCATCGGCAATCGTCTGGACCAACAGGAAGAAGACCTGCGCCAGAGCATGAGCAACGGCACCATCACCAACACCGGTGACCGGCTGATCGTGACCCTGCCGAACGACATCCTCTTTGCTGTGAATGACGCCACCGTACGTCCCGATCTGCAACGCGACCTGCGGGCGCTGGCCGGCAACCTCCAGGCCTATCCGAATTCGACCGTCCAGATCGTCGGCCACACCGACAGCGACGGCGACGCCGCCTATAACCTCGGCCTGTCGCAGCGCCGGGCGCAATCGGTCGCCAATGTGCTGGTCGCCGCGGGCGTCTCGGGCAGCCGGCTTCAGACCATCGGCCGTGGCGAAGACCAGCCGGTGGCGGACAACCTGACGGCGCAGGGCAAGGCCCAGAACCGCCGCGTCGAAATCGTGATCCTTCCGAACGCCTGATCGCTTCGGCCGGGTTCTTCGACCCGATCCCATGTCCGGCCCCGGTCCGCAGTTGATGCGGGCCGGGGTTTTTCATGCGCCCCCGGGGCCGGACCGGCGCCTTGCCTTGCGCCGACATCGAGGTATCTCCTTGGGGCAGACAGAAAGAGAGGCAGCACATGGCAGTAACCCTTCTGGGCATCTCCGGCTCCCTGCGCGCGGAATCGTCCAACACCAAGCTGATGCGCGAGGCGCTGCGGCTCTTCGGCGCGGCCGAGACCGCCGAGGCCGACCTGCGCCTGCCGCTGTATGACGGCGATCTCGAGGCGGAAGAGGGCATTCCGGCACCGGCGCGACGCCTGGCCGATCAGATCGCCGCGGCCGATGCGCTGGTGATCTCGGGGCCGGAATACAACAAGGGGGTCTCCGGTGTGCTGAAAAATGCGCTCGACTGGATCAGCCGCACCGATGTCTTTCCCTGGCAGGGCAAGCCGGTGGCGATCATGTCCGCCGCATCGGGCCGCGCCGGGGGCGAGCGCACCCAGATGATGCTGCGCGCCAGCCTGGTGGCCTTTCGGCCCAGGTTGCTTCAGGGGCCGGAGGTTCTGGTGGCACAGGGGCGCGAACAGTTCGATGCCGAGGGCCGGCTGATCAATGACCGCTATGAGAAGACGCTGACCGCGCTGATGGCGGCGCTGCGCGAAGAGGTGCGACGCCAGGGGCTTGCCGCCGGGACGGCGATTGACCACTCTGCCTGAAACAGCCGGCAGGAGACCCGATGACAGATCACGTCGATCCGACGCGCGAGAGCTTTGCAGCGTTCCGCGAGATGCAGCGCGAGGGGCCGGTGCATATGCTCAACCTCGTGCGCCTGCACGCCCGCGCCCGCTATGACGACGGCACCGAGGCCAGCGGTGCCGAAGCCTATCGCGCCTACGCCCGCGAAAGCGGCCCGATCTTTCAGCGGTTGGGCGGGCGGCAGGTCTGGGTCGGACAGCCCGAGCTGATGCTGATCGGCCCCTCGGAAGAGCGCTGGGACATTGCCTTCATCGCCGAATACCCCTCGGTCGATGCCTTTGTCGCGATGATCCGCGACCCGGACTACCGGCGTGCGGTGCGCCACCGGCAGGCGGCGGTCGAGACCTCGCGGCTGATCCGCATGGCGCCGGGTGCGCCGGGGGCGCATTTCGGCGAACTGGCCGAAGGCTGACCGGCGCCGCACCCCAGCAGGCCGGCCCCGTCGGCCGGCCGCCGCGCTCAGCGGCGCGACAGCGCGTGATAGATATGGGTGAAGGTGGCGGCGCCGAGGATCGGCACCAGCAGGTTCAGCAGCGGCACGCTGAGCGGCATGGCCATCAGGATGCCGGCGATCCAGATCGTCGTGCCATGTTTGCGGCGCATCTCCCGGGCACCCTCGCGGCCGATCCGGCGCATCGCGGCAAGGGTGAAATACTCCCGCCCGAGCAGAAAGCCGTTCATTCCCCAGAAGATGAAGGGCGTGGCCGGCGGAAAGAACACATAGAGCACGAAGGCCACAAGGTTGGCACCGATCAGGATGCCAAGAAAGCTGACCGTATCGCGCGCCGCATCGGCAAAGGGCACCGGGGTGGCCGGCGGCAGGCTGGGATAATGCCGGTCTTCGACCGCCTGCGCCACCTCGTCGAGGAACATCGAGGTGATTGCCGAGGCCACCGGAATCATCAGGAAGGCCGAAAGCACGATCATGAAGACCAGCGAGCCGATGCTCAGCAGATCGCCGACCCAGGTGACCTCGCCCACAAGCGGCAGGGTCATGCTTTCGCCGGTGAGCCATTCGATCAGCCAGAGCAGCCCGGCATAGGCCCCGAAGAGCAGCGCCACGGTCAGCCCGATGCCCATCCAGAGCACCTTGCGGAACCGGGAATCGCTGAGCTGGCTGAGCGATTTGAGAAAGGCGGACAGGATCATTGGTCCATCCAGGTGACCTTGGCCCCCTGATCGGGGCGCGGGCGGTCCGGCGGTGCGGCGCGTTCGGTGCCGATGTGGATGATGCCGGCAACGCTTTCCTGCGGTGCGAGCGCAAGGCCCTGTTCGACAAAGCCGCGGTCATGGCTGGCCCAGCCGGAGAGCCAGTTCGCACCCCAACCGGCCGCCAGCGCCGCATTGAGCAGCGATAGGCAGACCGCCCCGGCGGAATAGAGCTGTTCGATCTCGGGCACCTTTTCAGAGGCCACGGGTGCGGCCACCACCACCACCGCCAGCGGGCTGTCGGCATAGGTGGCGCGGGTCTTTTCCACCTGGTCGGGGTCGAGCCCGAGCGCCGCGCCGCGGGTTTCGGCAAGGCCCGCCAGACGGTCGAGTGCGGCCCGGTCGAGCACGATCAGCCGCCAGGGTTCGAGCTTGCCGTGATCGGGGCTGCGCAGGCCGGCGGTCAGGATCGGGTCCAGCGCGGCGCGGTCCGGCGCCGGGGCCTGAAGCGTCTTGGCCGGGCGCGAGCGGCGGCTCAGCAGAAAATCCAGTGCAGCTTGATTGGGTTGGGGCATGCGGCTCTCCTGACGTGTCGCCGCTTATGTCACCCGTCGGGCCGGGGTTTTCAAGGGCAGGCGGCGTCCCGGTCGGGGAATGGCCCCAGATGAATGTTCCGAGCTGTCTGGACGGGCCCAGTGTGCAAATGCTTTACCGGAGGCCGGGCTGATGCCTCAGCCCTGTTGCGCGGCGCGGCGATAGACGCCTTCGGGCAGGTCGATGGCGGTGGCCAGATCGCGCATCTGGGCGATCGACAGGGTGATCCTGTGCATCCTGTCCTCGCGCGGGTCATATTGCTCGACGGTGATGCATTCGGCAAAACCGTTGACAACGACGTCCTCCTGAAGCGGGGCGTCGCCTTCATCCACAAGGGTGACGACGGTGGCGTCGAATTCGTGCTCGATCGTAAACATGCCACCAGATTAGAGGCTGGCGGGGCATTTGCAACCGGCGCCGGGGGCCGGGATAAGCAATTCCCCGCCTTGCGGCTTTTCACATCTGGCACCCGGCTGTTGCGCGGCCTATTTTCGATCTGACATGACTCGTATCTCTCTCCTGTTCCTGACGCTCTTCCTTTCGGCCTGTGCCGCGGTCGCGCCTGCGCCGCGGCTGCCTCAGGATACGGCGGGGCCACTGACCGAAACCCAGATTCAGCGCCGTGCCGATGCGGCGGCGCGGCAGTTCGTGGCCGTGGTGGAACAGGTCGAACCCGTGGCCGAGGCCGAATGCCGCAAGGTGCGGTTGCGCGGGCCCTGCGATTTCCAGATCGTCGTCGACGATCGGCCCGGCCAGGCCCCCAACGCCTTTCACACGCTCGACCGGCAGGGCCGGCCGATCATCGCCTTCAACCTCGCGCTGATCCTGAATGTCGACAATGCCGACGAGCTGGCCTTTGTCATGGGCCATGAGGCGGCGCATCACATCGGCGGCCATATCGAGCGGGCGCAGCGCAATGCGACGCTGGGCTCGGAGCTTTTCGGGCGGGCGGCGGCGACCATCTCGGGGGGTGACAGCGGTGCCATAGAGGCCGGGCTGGAGCTGGGTGCGGCGCTTGGACGGCGCAGCTTTACCAAGGATTTCGAGCTCGAGGCGGATGCCATCGGCACGGTCATCGCCCATCGCGCGGGCTTTGATCCGGTGCGCGGCGCCGAATTCTTTGCCCGCATTCCCGATCCCGGAAACCGGTTTCTCGGCACCCATCCGCCCAATTCCGCGCGGATCGAGACGGTGCGGCGGGTGGCGCGCCGGCTGAAATGAAAAACCCCCGCGACCGTCCGGTCGCGGGGGTACTTTTCAGTCCTGACGCAGCGCTCAGTCGAGCCGCGCGTTGCGGTGCAGCAGTGGCGTGATCCGACGCACGGTGGCGCGGCGGTTGGCGCGCTCGGGGCCTTCACGCGGCACCAGTAGATCGCTTTCGCCATAGCCCTGGATGATCAGGTTCTCCGGCGGCACGTCGAAATATTCCACCAGCGCCAGCGCCACCGATTCCGCCCGGCGGTCCGACAGAGCGAGGTTATAGGCGGCGTCGCCCACGGTGTCGGTGTGGCCTTCGACGATAAACAGCTCGTCGGGATTGGCGGCAAGGAAATCGGCAAGCTGGCTGCCCAGATCGGCCAGTTCCTCGGCTTCGCCCGGCTGGATCACCGCAGAGCCGGTTTGGAAGTTGACCGCATCAAGCGTGACCTCGGGCATCAGGTGGCGGACCTCACGGATCGAGCGGACCTGATTGAGCGAAAAGCGGCGGTCGACATCGGCGGCCAGCTGCGCGTTCAGCGCGGCTTCCAATGCGGCCCGATCGCCAGAGGTGACGGTAACGGGCTGTTGTCGGCGCGGCTCTGGCAGGGTGGTCACATCGACTGGTTCTGCCGCTTCCTCGGTGTCGTCGAAAAGCACGATGCGGCGGCCGTCGGCACGCACCTGCACCCGGCGCACCACGGTGCCATCGGCGGCCCGCACGGTGATCACCTGGCTGCCGTCGGGGCGGGTGACGACCACACGCGACGAGCCGTCGGCAAAGTTGCGGGTCTCGACCTCCGAGCCGGGCTGGCGCAGCAGCACGTCATCATCGCGGATGACCTGAAGATCGTTGCCGCGCCGCACCACCACCCGGTCGCCCGAGTTGGACACAACCTCGTCGGCGTCGCCGAGAATCTGGCTCAGCGCCAGCACGCCAAGCCCCAGGGCGGCGGCGGTTTCGGCATTGCTGAAGCCGCGATCATCATCGTCATCGTCGTCTTCACGGGTGCCGCGCTGCTCGGCTTGCTGTTCGACGATGACGTCGCTGCCGAATTCCTCGCTGCTCGAGCGGACGTCGGCCTCGGTCACGGTCTCCACCACGACCTCGCCTTCGGCGGTGGCGGCATCATCCTCGGCCGCCATCGGTGTGCTGTCGGCAACGGTCGTGTCCGGCTCGGTTTCTTCCGGGGCGGGCTCGACCACCTCCACCTCCATGCCCAGAGCGGCCTTCACCGCGGTGCGCAGTTCGGCCTCGGACATATTTTCCGTGGCTCCGAGGTCGAGCGACAGGTCGGAGGCCAGCGCGAGAAGCTGATCGCGGCTCATGGCGTCGATGTCGTTGATACCGGCCAGGCCACCGAGGGAGGTCTCTGCCTGCGTCTCGGTCTCAGCTTGCGCCTCGGTCTCCGCTTCCGCTTCGGCTTCGGCCTCACTTTCGACCTGGGTTTCGGTTTCGACCTGCGCTTCGGCCTCGGCCTCCGCTTCGGTTTCGATCTGTTGTTCGACCTCCGGCGCTTCCTCTGCCTGCGCGTCTTCCAGCGCCTCGCGGAGCTCTTCGGTCTGCTCGCCGGCCTCTTCGCTGGCCGTTTCTGCCGCGTCCGCCGCCTCCTCGACGACGTCCTGGGCTTCTTCGACAGCTGCTTCGGCCGCGCCCTCGACCTCTGCGGCGGTCTCCTCGGCGGCCTCGGCGGTCACTTCGGCGGCGCCCTCGGCCGTGACTTCCGCCGTCTCGGCCGGCGGTTCTTCGCTTTCTGCGGCCTCGTCGACCGGCAGGCCAAGCTCCGTCTTGATCGCGACGCGAAGCTCTTCGAGCTCCATCGCCCGCGCGGCATCGCGGTCAAGGCCGATCAGCACGCCAAGCTGTTCGAGAATGTCGCGGCCCATCTCGTCGATCTGCTCGGCCGAGGGCATTTCGCCGGCTGCAAAGGCTGACACGTCGCCGCTTTGTGCCGGGGCGACCGTGGGAACGGCCAGCGCGAGAGACAGCACAATGGCCGTGCTTTTCATCAATGTCGATCTGGTCATCTTGATACCTCTTCTCAACTCGCTGGCCCAACGCCGCAGCGGCCCGACTGTTCCAGCCGGCGAGATCGATCGGCACAAATTCGCGTGACGCCGGGTTTTGACCCAGATCAAAGGCCGAGGCGACCCGTCCTGCTAGGCTGGGGCCGTCGTTGCACAGCAAAGGGGAACGCCATGCAGTCACCACAGAAGATCAAGCGCCATGCGATCTTGATGGATCGGATGGCCGAAGCGCGGGGGCTCGATATGGAAGAGCAGGTCTTGCGCGGACGGATCAGCAGCGAAGCGGTGGCCGATGCGGTGCTGAGCTGTACCAATTGCCCCCGGCCGGACGACTGCGCCAGATGGCTCGACCGGCAGGCAGCCCCGGTGGCCGCGAGCCCCGGCTATTGTCGCAACGCCCGGATGTTCGACGATTTGTCAAAGGGTTGACCGGCGCTGTCGGGCCCGGTGCCCGGCGCGACGGCCGAAGGCCTGCGCGGAATCCGCTGACAGGGCACGCTCTACATGCTATGAAGAGAGCCGAGCCATTGAGAAAGCACAGGAATGCTGGCGCCAGACCGGTGGCCAGTCTGGCGACCCGATGTCGGCCGTGATCGCTTGCACGTGGTCGACGGACAGGCTGTGCGCCGCGTGACAGGATCGCGCCGCGCCGCCATAGGGTTGCTCCGGGAGCGCCACACCGTGCGTGCCCCGGGGGCGTGGCGGCCGTTCGAGGGGAACGGGCGCCACTTCCGCTCCTACCCCGGTTTCGCCAATCTGCCGGCTCCTGACGTCTGTGCCGGAACCGGTTGCCTGCCGGCGCCTCAGCCCGCCTCGGAGGGCGTCATCCGCTGATACATCCAGCCGTCGATGTCGCGCACGGTGATCACTTCGAACTGGATGATCACGAAAAGAAGCAGCCAGATCGCCGCCGAGATCGCCGTGGTGAGCTTGGCCTTGCGCGCCAGGTTGTGCACCTGCGGCGCGCCGGCGTGGGTGCCTTCGACCACGTCGCCAAGGTCGCCCTGGGTCTGGATGCGGAAGGGAATCACCACCAGAAAGGTGAGGAACCAGATGACCGCGAAAAGCACGATGGCAGAGGTTATGCCCATGTTCTTGTCCTAGCTACGTTTGCGGCGCGGCGCGCCTAGACCTGTTCCAGCTCGACCAGGCAGCCGTTGAAATCCTTGGGGTGCAGGAACAGCACCGGTTTGCCATGGGCGCCGATCTTGGGCTCGCCCGAGCCCAGCACCCGGGCGCCGGTGGATTTCAGGTGATCGCGGGCGGCCAGAATATCGTCGACCTCGTAACAGACATGGTGGATGCCGCCAGCCGGGTTCTTGTCGAGAAAGCCCTGGATGGGCGAATCCGCGCCCAGCGGATAGAGCAATTCGATCTTGGTGTTGGGCAGCTCGATAAAGATCACCGTGACGCCGTGATCGGGCTCGTCCTGCGGCGCGCCGACTGTGGCGCCAAGGGCGTCGCGATATTGCGCTGCTGCGGCTTCGAGGTCGGGAACGGCAATGGCAACGTGGTTGAGACGTCCGATCATGTGGGGCTCCTGGTGTCCGGTTTCGCCGGCTTTATCGCGCGGCAGGGCAGGCGGCGCAATTGGACAGGAGCGCGCATTAAGCAGTTGGTAACTTAACTTGGCGACAGTGGCAGTGAAAGCGTGGAGGGCTTGCGATGGACGATCTGGAAGACCTTGAACCGACACCGGCACCGGCGCCATCGGCGGATCGGCCGCTGCTCGGGCTGACCATTCTTGTGGTCGAGGACAGCCGATTTGCCTGCGAGGCGATGCGCCTGTTGTGCTTGCGCTCCGGCGCCCGTATTCGCCGCGCCGATTGCCTGCGGTCGGCGCGGCGGCACCTGCGGGTCTATCGGCCATCGGTGGTGGTTGTCGATCTCGGCCTGCCCGACGGTTCGGGCGCCGATCTGATCCGCGAACTGGCTGCGGCCAGCCCGCGCATTCCCGTTATCCTCGGCACCAGCGGCGATGATTTTTCCGAGGAACTGGCGGTCGCCGCCGGCGCCGACGGTTTTCTGCGCAAGCCGATCACCTCTCTGGTCCGGTTCCAGGAGCACATCCTGTCGCTCCTGCCGCCGGAGCGTCAGCCGCTCGGCCCGCGCCCGCTCAACGAGGTCGAGGTGATCCCGGACCGGATCGCCTATCAGGACGACATGGCGCATATCGCCGGAATCCTCTGTGACGCCACCGACGAACGGTCAATTGATTACGTCGGGCAATTCCTCAGTGGCGTGGCGCGGATCGCCCATGACCAGGCGCTGCGCGATGCCGCCGACCGGCTGATCGCGCTGCGCCGAAAAGGCCAGCCCACAGGTTCGCAGGCGGCGCATATCGCCGGGCTGGTGCAGGACCGGCTGACCCAGCGCGCCGCCATGTAGTTTACGCCGGGGAGGCGGCCCGGCGCTCGGATCTAGAGCGTCGGGTCGCTGCCGGTGCGAACCAGCCGGGTGAGATCGCTCAGGCGTTCGATCTGGGTGCCGTCGCGGGCGAAGTTCTTGGGCGAGAGCCAGGCGGCAAAGGCCTCTTGCAGGGCCGGCCATTCCTTGTCGATACAGGCAAACCAGGCTGTATCGCGGTTGCGCCCCTTGACCACCATCGCCTGGCGGAACACGCCCTCGTAGCTGAAGCCGAGCCGCTGTGCCGCCCGCCGCGACGGGCGGTTGAGCGCGTTGCACTTCCATTCATAGCGGCGATAGCCGGCCTCGAAGGCCCATTTCATCATCAGATACATCGCCTCGGTGGCGGCGCGGCTGCCGGCGAGGCTGGGGGCAAAGTGGATATTGCCCACTTCGATCGAGCCGGCCTCGGGCGCGATCCGCAGGAAACTGGCGACGCCGCCGAAGGTGCCGGTTGCCAGATCCTTGACGGCGTAGAACAGGTGATCTGGCCGGGCCACCGTCTCGCGCACCCAGCGGTGAAACTGAGCCGAGGAATGGAACGGGCCATAAGGCATGTAGGCCCAGCGGTCGTCATGGCCTTCGAAGGCGCGAAAGAGCAGCGCGGCGTGTTGCTCGGCCGCCAGCGGTTCAAGCCGCGTGAAACGGCCTTCGAGCGGCGCGCCCTGCGGGAGCGGGGGCGGGGTCCAGTCTGGCACGGCCTCGCCCAGCGGGGGAAAATCGTTCATATCTCAGGCCCTTGCACGGATTTCGGCAAGGATAGGCACTGGGTCGGAAAAGGGAAGCCGGAAGATGGCGCCGCGGGGAACCCCGGGCGCCCCTGTTGCGTTGGACCAGCGACCAGACGGGAGAGCCAGCATGAGCGACATCTATTCCAGCCTCAAATCCGATCATGACCGCCACCGCAGCCTGCTCGACACGATCGAGAACACCGAAGGCGCGTCGGAGGCGCGCAAGTCGGCCTGGCAGGAATTTTATCGCGACGTCAAGGCGCATGGCGCCGCCGAAGAGGAGACCTTCTACTCCAAGCTGATCGCCAAGACCTGGGGCCAGGACAGCGCCCGCCATTCGGTGCACGAACACCAGCAGATCGACGACCTGCTCGAAGAGCTGCGCGAGATGGACATGAGCCAGGGGGCCTGGTTGCAGAAGTTCAAGACGCTGCGCCACGACTACGAACACCACATCGACGAAGAGGAAGACGAGGTCTTTTCCCGCGCCAGAGAGGTGATCCCCGAAGAAGAGATCGAGGGCTATGGCAAACGGTTCCGCGACCGCAAGGCGCAGGAGCTGGAGATCATTGGCAAGAAACGCGAAGATTCGCTCGAGGATTGAGCCATGTCCGACAAGCCGCGCCTCGTGGGGGTCAATCACATCGTTCTGGAAGTGGGCGATATCGAACATGCCATGGCCTTCTGGCACAACATCTTCGAATTTGACGTGCGCGGGGCGGGCGACGGTTTTGTCTTTCTCGACCTCGGCGATCAGTTCATCGGATTGGTCGAGGGCAAGAGCCAGCCCGCCGACGCCCACCGCCATTTCGGCCTTGTCGTCGATGACCGCAGCCGGGTGATGGCGCTGGCCGCCAAGGCCGGCGCGCAGATCATGGACAGCGATTTCATGGATTTCCGCGACCCATGGGGCAACCGTATCCAGGTGGTCGAATACCGCGATTTGCAGTTCTCGAAGACCCCAGAGGTGCTGCGCGGCATGGGCCTCGATCTGGACAAGACCGAGGCGGCGCAAGAGGAATTGCGCAAGAAGGGAATTGGCTGACGGCGGGGCCGGGCCAAAGCCCGGCGCCCCCTCTCGAACCCTGTGCTCAGTCCTGCGGAATGACCCGGAGGCCCAGCTCCATCAGCTGATCCGACATCGGCTCTGACGGCGCCTGCATCATCAGGTCTTCGGCGCGCTGGTTCATCGGGAACATGATGACCTCGCGGATGTTTTCCTGCTCGGCCAGCAGCATGACGATACGGTCGATGCCGGCGGCACAGCCGCCGTGCGGCGGCGCGCCGTATTGAAAGGCGTTGACCAGCCCGCCAAAGCGTTTCTTGACCTCGTCGGCACCATAGCCGGCGATCTCGAAGGCCTTGAACATGATCTCGGGCTTGTGGTTCCGGATCGCGCCCGACACCAGCTCATAGCCGTTGCAGGCCAGGTCGTATTGATAGCCCTTGACCTCGAGCGGATCGCCCTCGAGCGCCGCCATCCCGCCTTGCGGCATGGAAAACGGGTTGTGCTCGAAGTCGATCTTGCCGGTTTCCTCGTCGCGTTCGTAGATCGGGAAGTCGACGATCCACGCAAAGGCGAAGCGGTCCTTGTCGGTCAGGCCCAGCTCGTCGCCGATGACGGTGCGGGCACGGCCGGCAACCGCCTCGAAGGCCTTGGGCTTGCCACCTAGGAAGAAGGCGGCATCGCCGACCTCAAGCCCCAGTTGCTGGCGGATCGCCTCGGTGCGCTCGGGCCCGATGTTCTTGGCCAGCGGGCCGGCGGCTTCCATGCCCTCGCCCTGATCGCGCCAGAAGATATAGCCCATGCCGGGCAGGCCCTGTTCCTGGGCGAACTTGTTCATCCGATCGCAGAACTTGCGCGAGCCGCCCCCCGGCGCGGGGATGGCGCGGATCTCGGTGCCGTCCTGCTCCAGCAGCTTGGCAAAGATGGCAAAGCCCGAGCCTTTGAAATGCTCGGAAACCACCTGCATCTTGATCGGGTTGCGCAGGTCGGGCTTGTCGGTGCCATACCACAGCGCCGCGTCCTTGTAAGAGATCTGCGGCCAGTCCTGGTCGACCTTGCGGCCGCCGCCGAAGTCTTCGAAAATGCCTGTCAGCACCGGCTGGATGGTGTCAAAGACGTCCTGCTGCTCGACAAAGCTCATCTCCATGTCGAGCTGATAGAAATCGGTGGGCGAGCGGTCGGCGCGCGGGTCTTCGTCGCGGAAACAGGGTGCGATCTGGAAATACTTGTCGAAGCCCGACACCATGATCAGCTGTTTGAACTGCTGCGGCGCCTGCGGCAGCGCATAGAACTTGCCGGGATGCAGACGCGACGGCACCAGGAAATCGCGCGCGCCCTCGGGCGAGGAGGCGGTGATGATCGGGGTTTGGTATTCGCGGAAATCGGCGTCCCACATGCGGCGGCGCATGGCGGCCACCACGTCGGACCGCAGCTTCATGTTGCGCTGCATGACCTCGCGGCGCAGGTCGAGATAGCGATACCGCAGCCGGGTTTCCTCGGGGTATTCCTGATCGCCGAAAACGATCAGCGGCAGCTCGTCGGCGGCGCCCAGCACCTCCATGTCGCGGATATAGACCTCGATCTCGCCGGTGGGCAGCTTGGGGTTCACCAGGCTCTCGTCGCGGGCCTTCACCGTGCCGTCGATGCGGATGCACCATTCCGAGCGCAGTTTCTCGACCTCGGCGAAGACCGGGCTGTCGCTGTCGCAGAGCACCTGGGTGATGCCAAAGGTATCGCGCAGGTCGATGAAGAGCACCCCGCCATGATCGCGCACGCGATGGACCCAGCCCGACAGGCGGACGGTCTCGCCGACGTTGGATTTGTTCAGTTCGGCGCAGGTATGGCTGCGGTAGGGGTGCATCTGGCGGCTCCGGGGGTCATTCGAGGTTCGGGCCGATACACCTTGCCTGTGGCTGAAAGTCAAGCCGCGAGGCCGTGGGGTAGGGGGGAAGGTGCGCTTCGCGCGGGCGGTGTCGGGTTTTCGCTGCTCCGTGGCGGGGCCGGTGGGTCTTCACCCCGACGCGCGCGGAGTGCCAACAAGGCGCGGGGGCCGGGGCGACAGATGCGGCCGCCCCGGCCAAGGTCGTTTTCACATGTCGATCAACGGGGCGATCTCGATGGTGCCGCTGCCGCCTTCGAGGATCGGGCAGCCCTTGCCCATCTCGGCCGCCGCTTCGACGCTCTCGGCCTCGACGATGGTGTAGCCGGACAGCGGATTGGCGCCGCCGCCGTCGCTCAGCCCGTCGGCTGTCAGGGTCGAGGACATGCCCACCGGGTTGCCGCCATCGACCAGCTTGTCGCCCATGGATTCCATCCAGGCGCCCCAGGCCGCCATGACCCTTTTGCCTTCTTCTTCCGTCTCCGGCATTCCGCCGCCGTGATAGGCAAAGATGTATTTCGGCATAATGACCTCCTTTTACTGGTCGGGTTGAATTCCGTCGGGAAACTGCCGCGCGAGCCGGGCCAGCACTGCCGTCCAGCCGCCTTCGTGCGACGTGGCGGTCTCGCTGTCGGGCAGGCCGCTGTGGTGCAGGGTGAACAGCGTGACATCGCCGGCCGGGGCGAGGGTGAAGGTGACATGGCTTTCGTGGCCACGGGTTCCTTCGGCATCCTGCCAGGCCCATGTAAAGGCCACGTGACGCGGCGGCGCGACCTCGGTCACCATGCCGCTGACGTCAAAGCGATTGCCCTCGGCGCTGCGCATATGGGCGTGCCAGGGGCCGGTCCGGGTAAAGTCGAGGCTGTGGCTTTCCATCGTCCAGCCATCGTGACCGAACCAGAGCACCATGTTCTCTGGCCGGGTGACCACATCCCACACCCGGTCCTGCGGGGCGTTGAACCGGCGCTCCAGCGTCAGGTCCGTTCTTTCTGCGACATCCGTCATTTCCTGTCGGTCTCCTTGTTGAGCACATGTTCCAGCCGGTCGAGGCTGGCCTGCCAGAAACGCCGGGCCTCGTCGGCCCAGTTGGCCACGGCCAGGAGCCCCTCGGGCCGTATCGAATAGAGCCGCTGCTGCGCCTGCGCGCGGCGATTGACCAGCCCGGCCTCGCGCAGCACGCCCAGGTGCTGCGACACCGCCGGCGCCGAAATGCCAAAGCCCTCGCCCAGCCGCCCCGCCGGCAGCTCGCCCTCGGCCAGCAGCCGCTCGACCATGGCAAAGCGGACCGGATCGGAAAGGGCGGAAAAGGTCTGCGGCAGGGCGGCCATAATTATCCTGTGTCGGTTCCGTGAGTCGTTGCAAAGGATTATTAGGCGGCCCCTTATTTAAGTAAAGGCTAAAATAAGGGGCCGATCGGGGCGATTTCCCGGCAGATCGACCGGCATTCGGCCTTGAACCCGGCACTCGCATGTCTATAACCCACGACAATTTGCGCCTTGCGCCCATTCCCCCGCGCTGAACCCCGAGGACCGATATGCCCAAAAGAACCGATATCCAGTCGATCATGATCATTGGCGCGGGGCCGATTGTCATCGGACAGGCCTGCGAGTTCGATTATTCCGGCGCCCAGGCCTGCAAGGCCCTGCGCGAAGAGGGCTACCGGGTGATCCTGGTGAACTCCAACCCGGCGACGATCATGACCGATCCGGGCCTGGCCGACGCCACCTATATCGAGCCGATCACCCCCGAGGTCGTGGCGAAGATCATCGAGAAGGAGCGCCCCGACGCGCTCTTGCCCACCATGGGCGGGCAGACCGGTCTCAACACCTCGCTGGCGCTGGAAGAGATGGGCGTGCTCGAGAAATTCGGCGTCGAGATGATCGGGGCCAAGCGCGACGCCATCGAAATGGCCGAAGACCGCAAGCTGTTCCGCGAGGCAATGGACCGGATCGGGCTGGAGAATCCCAAGGCGACGATCATCACGGCGCCCAAGCGTGCCAACGGGTCCGCCGACCTCGACGCCGGCGTGCAGATGGCGCTGGACGAGCTGGAGGAGATCGGCCTGCCGGCGATCATCCGCCCTGCCTTTACGCTCGGTGGGACGGGCGGCGGCGTGGCCTATAACCGCGAGGATTACATCCACTATTGCCGTACCGGCATGGATGCCTCGCCGGTCAACCAGATCCTGGTGGATGAGTCGCTCTTGGGCTGGAAGGAATTCGAGATGGAGGTCGTCCGCGACAAGGCGGACAATGCGATCATCGTCTGCGCCATCGAGAACGTTGATCCGATGGGCGTGCATACCGGCGATTCGATCACCGTCGCCCCGGCGCTGACCTTGACCGACAAGGAATACCAGATCATGCGCAACGGCTCGATCGCCGTGCTGCGCGAAATCGGGGTCGAGACCGGCGGATCGAACGTGCAATGGGCGGTGAACCCCGAAGACGGCCGCATGGTGGTGATCGAGATGAACCCCCGCGTCAGTCGGTCTTCCGCGCTGGCCTCCAAGGCCACCGGCTTTCCGATCGCTAAGATCGCGGCGAAGCTGGCAGTGGGCTATACGCTCGATGAATTGGACAACGACATCACCAAGGTCACGCCCGCCAGCTTCGAGCCGACCATCGACTATGTGGTCACCAAGATCCCGAAGTTCGCCTTCGAGAAATTCCCCGGCTCCGAGCCCTATCTCACCACCGCGATGAAATCGGTGGGCGAGGCGATGGCCATCGGCCGCACCATCCACGAGTCGCTGCAAAAGGCGCTGGCCTCGATGGAATCGGGCCTCACCGGTTTCGACGAGGTCAAGATCGAGGGCGCGCCGGAGAAGAGCGCCGTGATCAAGGCGATCAGCCAGCAGACCCCGGATCGGATGCGCACCATCGCCCAGGCGATGCGCCACGGGCTGTCGGACGAGGAAATCCACGCCACCACGATGTTCGACCCCTGGTTCCTGGCCCGCATCCGCGAGATCGTCGAGGCCGAGGAGCAGGTGAAGGCCGAGGGGCTGCCGGGCGACGAGGCTGGGCTGCGCCATCTCAAGATGATGGGCTTCACCGATGCGCGGCTGGCGAAACTCACCGGCTTTTCCGAGAAGGACGTGCGCAACCGGCGGATCGCCAAGAACGTTGTCGCCGCCTTCAAGCGGATCGACACCTGCGCCGCCGAGTTCGAGGCGCAAACGCCTTACATGTATTCCACCTACGAGGCCCCGATGATGGGCGAAGTGGAATGCGAGGCGCGTCCCTCGGACAAGAAGAAGGTCGTCATCCTCGGCGGCGGTCCCAACCGGATCGGGCAGGGGATCGAGTTCGACTATTGCTGCTGTCACGCCTGTTTCGCGCTGACCGACGCGGGCTACGAGACCATCATGGTCAACTGCAACCCCGAGACCGTCTCGACGGACTATGACACTTCGGACCGGCTCTATTTCGAGCCGCTGACCTTTGAACACGTGATGGAGATCCTGCGCGTCGAGCAGGAGCGTGGCACGCTGCACGGCGTCATCGTCCAGTTCGGCGGCCAGACCCCGCTGAAACTGGCCAATGCGCTGGAATCCGAGGGTATTCCGATCCTTGGCACCACGCCCGACGCCATCGACCTGGCCGAAGACCGGGAGCGGTTCCAGGCGCTGGTCAATGAGCTGGGGCTGAAGCAGCCGAAAAACGGTATTGCCTCGACTGACGCTCAGGCCATGGCGATTGCCGAGGACATCGGCTTCCCGTTGGTGATCCGCCCCTCCTACGTGCTGGGCGGCCGCGCGATGGAGATCGTCCGCGACATGGGCCACCTCGAACGCTACATTAACGAGGCGGTCGTGGTGTCCGGCGACAGCCCGGTGCTGCTGGATTCGTATCTGTCGGGCGCGGTGGAGCTGGACGTCGACGCGCTCTGCGATGGCGCGCAGGTCCATGTGGCGGGCATCATGCAGCACATCGAAGAGGCCGGCGTGCACTCGGGCGACAGTGCCTGTTCGCTGCCGCCCTATTCGCTGGGCAAGGACGTGCTGGACGAGATCAAGGCGCAGACCGAGGCACTGGCCAAAGCGTTGAACGTGGTCGGGTTGATGAACATCCAGTTCGCGGTCAAGGGGGATGATATCTACCTGATCGAGGTCAACCCGCGTGCCTCGCGCACCGTGCCCTTCGTCGCCAAGGCCACCGACAGCGCGATTGCCTCCATCGCCGCGCGGGTGATGGCGGGCGAGAAATTGTCGGCCTTCCCGATGCGCCCGGCCTATCCCGAGAACGCCGATTACGACACCGTGCTGCCGCTGGCCGATCCGATGACCCTGGCCGACCCGAATATGCCCTGGTTCTCGGTCAAGGAAGCGGTGCTGCCCTTTGCCCGTTTCCCCGGTGTCGACACGATTCTCGGGCCGGAAATGCGCTCGACCGGCGAAGTCATGGGCTGGGATCGCAGCTTTGCCCGCGCCTTTCTCAAGGCGCAGATGGGTGCCGGCATGGTTCTGCCCGAGGGCGGCAAGGTCTTCTTCTCGATCAAGGACGCTGACAAGACGCCGGCGCTGGTGGATGCCGCGCAGATCCTCGACGGGCTGGGCTTTTCCATCGTGGCCACCGCGGGCACGGCGAAATTCCTGGCCGAGCAGGGGATCAAGGCGGAGCTGGTCAAGAAGGTCTATGAGGGCCGGCCGAACGTCGTCGACATGTTGAAGAACGGCGAGATTTCCCTGGTGATGAACACCACGGAAGGCGCGGCGGCGGTGGAGGATTCCCGCGAAATCCGCTCGGTGGCGCTTTATGACAAGATCCCCTATTTCACCACCGCCGCCGCGGCCCATGCTGCCGCCCGTGCGATGCAGGCCCGGTCGGAAGGCGAATTGGTGGTGAAGGCGTTGCAGGGGTAATACGGGCCGCCCCGCCGTGCGCGGGGCGAGCCGTGCCGGCCTGGGTCAGAACCGCCAGTCGAACTGGCGGATCAGGGTCACGCTGGCCTTGTACTGGTCTTCGGATTCGGTGACCGGGCTGTCCTGGAAATCGTTCATCAGCCGGTCATAGCCCAGCGTGCCCTCGATCGACCAGATATCGGTCAGCTCGCGGCGCGCGCTGATTTCGGCACCGACGGATTTCAGCCCGCCCTCGGCGGAATAGGTGGCGAGGTTGGGGGCGGAATTGGGCACCGAGAAATAGGTGTCGGCATATTCCTCATTGGCAAAGCTCATCCGCGGGCCGACGCGGATCGTGGTGCGGGCATCGGGGCGCAGGATGGCGTCGGCGGCCAGATCGGCGACAACGCCCTCATGGCCGTTGAACCCCTTGCGCACCGCCGCCGAAACCTCGGCGTTGTCCCAGCTGTATTTCGCCTTCAGGCCAACTTCCAGCGTCCAGTCGACATCATCCATGCCCCGGAACCTGGCATAGTCCGAAGCCTCGCGTTCGCCGATGTAGCCGAAGGACGGCGCGATGGTGAAGCCGGTGGTGTCGCCACCACCCAGGGACAGCGACCCGAGGCTCAGCGAATGCAGGCTGCCCTGAAAGGCGGGGCGAGAGCTGTATTCCTCGGAGCCTTCGTATTCCGGCGCATAGGCCAGGCCGCCGCCGAGTTCAAAGGCGATCTGGTTGCTCTGGGCCAGGGCGGCGGCAGGCAGGACAACAACGGCAAGCGCGGCAAGGCACGGGGTGGAACGGCGGGGCATAAAGACCTCCTATGCAGACATTTCATGGCCCGTGAGTCCGGGCCTGACCAAGCAGTGTAGAGTGGCGGCGGCCGAGGGCCAGCCCGGCCACGCCGGTTTCAGGCGGAATAACCCCACCACAGCAGGAATACGCCGAGGATGACCCGGTAGATCACATAAGGCGTGAAGCTGACCGAGCGCAGCAGTCGCATCATCAGCGCCAGCGCGAGCAGTGCCGCGGCAAAGGCAAAAATCGCGCCGATGCCGGCCAGCCGCAGCATTTCCCAATCTGCCTCGCCCACCACTTCGGCGCCAAGCAGCGCGCCCGAGGCGAGGATCGTCGGGATCGACATCAGCATCGACAGCCGCGCCGCATCGGGCCGCGCATAGCCCAGCGCGCGCGCGCCGGTGATCACGATGCCCGAGCGCGAGGTGCCGGGGATCAGCGCCACCGCCTGCCAGAACCCGAGAACCCAGGCGTGACGGGTGGACCAGTCGCCCGCCCCGAGGTCCGAGGTGCCTTTCTGGTCGGCCCACCAGAGCACCAGGCCGAAGATCAGCATCGTCCAGCCGATCACCGTGACGCTGCGCATCGCGTCGTCGAGGCCGGTGAGCTTGAGCAGAAGGCCGATCAGGATCACCGGCACCGTGGCCACCAGCAGCAAAAAGGCCAGCCGTGCGCCCGGCGTGTCGGTCTTGCCGCGGGCCAGCCGGGGCAGGCCGGCCAGAGCACACCGCACGTCGGACCAGAAATACAGGATCACCGCGCCAAGTGTGCCGACATGGACGGCGACGTCGATCGCCTGCCCCTGGTCGGCCATGCCGGTGAGATTCGGCAAGAGGATCAGGTGGCCAGAGCTGGAGACAGGCAGGAATTCCGTGATACCCTGGATCACGGCCACAAGCAGAAGGTGAAATAGCGACATCCGGCACGGCCCTCTGGAAAATATGCCGTCTCTATAAACCCATAGGAAAACATAGGGAAACCGGAATATAGGTCCGATGCGGACCTGAAATTTCTGCTATGCGGCGAATTATCCTGCCGCAAAGCTCGATTTACTGGATAATAGGTCAGCACTTCTGACTTTTCATGGGCGAAGCCCTGTTGTAAAAGCACGCCAACAGCCAAACAACCCGGAGCTCCAGCGATATGGCCAAGCAGCCCATGTTGAAATTCGTGCAGATCGAGCGCGATATGCCGGTCAAACGCGATGCGAATGTGCGCAACAGCGATTTCGACGAGATCTATGCCGAGTTCGCCCGTGCCAAGGCCGAAGAGCAGTCCAGCCGGTGCAGCCAATGCGGCGTGCCCTACTGCCAGAGCCATTGCCCGCTGCACAACAACATCCCCGACTGGCTTCATCTGACCGCCACCGGCCGTCTGCAAGAGGCCTATGAGGTCAGCCAGGCCACCAATACCTTCCCCGAGATCTGCGGCCGCATCTGCCCGCAGGACCGGCTCTGCGAAGGCAACTGCGTGATCGAGCAGTCGGGTCACGGCACCGTGACCATCGGTTCGGTCGAGAAATACATCACCGACACCGCCTGGGAAAACGGCTGGGTGCTGCCCGCCAATCCTGCGCAGGAACGCGCGGAAAGCGTCGGCATCATCGGCGCCGGCCCCGGTGGCCTCGCGGCCGCCGACATGCTGCGCCGCGCCGGGGTGCAGGTGACCGTCTATGACCGCTACGACCGCGCCGGCGGGCTGCTGACCTACGGCATTCCCGGCTTCAAGCTGGAAAAGGACGTGGTCGAGCGCCGCAACAAGCAGCTCGAAGCCGGCGGCGTGACCTTCAAGCTGAATTGCAACGTCGGCGAGGACATCACCTTCGAAGAGATCCGCGCCGACCATGACGCGGTGATCATCGCCACCGGCGTCTACAAGTCGCGCGATCTGAAAGGCCCCGGCAGCGGCGCCAACGGGATCGTCAAGGCGATCGATTATCTCACCGCCTCGAACCGCGCGGCCAATTTCGGCGACAGCGTGCCCGAGTTCGAAAGCGGCGAGCTCAATGCCAAAGGCAAGAAGGTTGTCGTGATCGGCGGCGGCGACACTGCGATGGACTGTGTCCGGACCGCCGTGCGTCAGGGCGCCGAGAGCGTGAAGTGCCTGTATCGTCGCGACCGCACCAACATGCCCGGCTCGCAGCGCGAGGTGGCAAATGCCGAGGAAGAGGGCGTGCAGTTCGAATGGCTGACCGCGCCGCAGGGCTTTGCCGGCGATGACGTGACCGGTGTGATGGTGCAGCGCATGCGCCTGGGCCACCCCGACGCCACCGGCCGCCAGGCGCCCGAGGTGATCGAGGGATCCGATTATGTCGAGGACGCCGATCTGGTGATCAAGGCGCTGGGCTTCGAGCCCGAGGACCTGCCCACACTCTGGGGCGCGCCCGAGCTGTCGGTCACCCGCTGGGGCACCGTCAAGGCCGAGTTCGAGACCGGGGCCACCGATCTCGAGGGCGTCTATGCCGTTGGCGACATCGTGCGCGGCGCCTCGCTGGTGGTCTGGGCGATCCGTGACGGGCGCGATTGTGCCACGGCGATCCTCAAGCGGTTCGACGCCAAGCAGACGTCGGCCATCGCCGCCGAGTAATTTTCGCGGCCCCCGCCCGGCGCGGGGCTGCTCAGAGATATCAATGAGACCGGGGCGCCGCGGCGCCGTCCGGTCGCCAGAGGGAGACCCTCCAATGACCAAATATGATGCCGAATGGGTGCGCGCCGAGGAAGCCAAGCGCAAGTGGATGGAAGAAAACGGCCTGTTCCGCGAGGAGCATGAGCATTCCTCCTGCGGCGTGGGCCTCGTGGTGGCGCAGGACGGCAAGCCCTCGCGCAAGGTGGTGGAAAACGGCATCAACGCGCTCAAGGCGATCTGGCACCGCGGCGCCGTCGACGCCGATGGCATGACCGGCGACGGTGCCGGCATCCATGTGCAGATCCCGGTCCGGTTCTTCTACGACCAGGTTCGCCGCACCGGTCACGAACCGCGCGAGGATCAGCTTCTGGCGGTCGGTCAGGTGTTTCTGCCGCGCACCGATTTCGGCGGCCAGGAAATTTGCCGGACCATCGTCGAGACCGAAGTCCTGCGCATGGGCTATTACATCTACGGCTGGCGGCATGTGCCGGTCGACATCTCGGTGCTGGGCGAAAAGGCCAATGCCACCCGGCCCGAGATCGAGCAGATCCTGATTTCCAATTCCAAGGGCGTGGATGAGGAACAATTCGAACGCGAGCTCTATGTCATTCGCCGCCGCATCGAAAAGGCCGCTGCCGCCGCCGGCGTGCAGCAGCTCTACCTCGCCTCGCTGTCCTGCCGGTCGATCATCTACAAGGGCATGATGCTGGCCGAGCAGGTCGCGGAATTCTATCCCGACCTCAAGGACGAGCGTTTTGCCTCGGCCTTTGCGATCTATCACCAGCGGTATTCCACCAACACCTTCCCGCAGTGGTGGCTGGCCCAGCCGTTCCGCATGCTCGCCCACAACGGCGAGATCAACACGCTGAAAGGCAACCTTAACTGGATGCGCAGCCACGAAATCCGCATGGCCTCGGCGACCTTTGGCGACTTTGCCGACGACATCAAGCCGATCGTGGCGCAGGGGTCGTCGGATTCGGCGGCGCTGGATTCGGTGTTCGAGGTGCTGGTGCGCGCGGGCCGCTCGGCGCCGATGGCCAAGACCATGCTGGTGCCGGAATCCTGGTCGAAACAGGCGGTGGAACTGCCGCAGGCCTGGCGCGACATGTATTCCTACTGCAACTCCGTGATGGAGCCCTGGGACGGCCCCGCCGCCTTGGCGATGACCGATGGCCGCTGGGTCTGTGCCGGCCTCGACCGCAACGGCCTGCGGCCGATGCGCTACGTGGTCACCGGTGAGGGGCTGGTGATTGCCGGCTCCGAGGCTGGCATGGTGCCAGTGGACGAGGCGACCGTGGTGGAAAAGGGCGCGCTCGGTCCGGGCCAGCTTCTTGCCGTCGACATGAAGGATGGCAAGCTCTACCACGATACCGAGATCAAGGATAAATTGGCCAATGCCCGGCCTTTCGGTGAATGGGTCGGCAAGATCAGCGAGCTGGACGACGCCCTGTCGCAGGTCACCGAAAAGGCGCTGCACCAGGGCGACGACCTGCGCAAACGCCAGATCGCCGCTGGCTACAGCATCGAGGAACTCGAGCAGGTGCTGGCGCCGATGGCCGAGGATGGCAAGGAAATGATCGCCTCGATGGGCGACGATACACCGTCGGCGGTCCTTTCGACCAAGTATCGCCCGCTGAGCCATTATTTCCGCCAGAACTTCAGCCAGGTTACCAACCCGCCGATCGACAGCCTGCGCGAATACCGGGTGATGAGCCTCAAGACGCGCTTCGGCAACCTCAAGAACGTGCTGGATGAATCCTCGGCCCAGACCGAGATTCTCGTCGTCGACAGCCCGTTTGTCGGCAATGCGCAGTTCGAAGAGCTGAAGCGGCATTTCAACGCCGACATGGTGACCATCGATTGTACCTTCCCGGTCGATGGCGGCGATGGCGCCCTGCGCCGCGGGTTGGAACGTATCCGGGCCGAGGCCGAGGATGCGGTGCGCTCCGGCGCCGGTCACCTGGTGCTGACCGACGCAGGGCTTGGCGCCGAAAAGGTCGGCATGCCGATGATCCTGGCCACCAGCGCGGTGCACAGCCACCTGACGCGCAAGGGCCTGCGCACCTTCTGCTCGCTCAACGTGCAATCGGCGGAATGTATCGACCCGCATTACTTTGCCGTGCTGATCGGGTCCGGCGCGACCATCGTCAACGCCTATCTGGCCGAAGACAGCCTGGCCGACCGCATCGACCGCGGGCTGCTTGATGGCACGTTGACCGAGAATGTGGCGCGCTATCGCAATGCCGTGGATCAGGGCCTGCTCAAGATCATGTCCAAGATGGGCATTTCGGTGCTCTCGTCCTATCGGGGCGGTCTCAACTTCGAGGCCGTCGGGCTGAGCCGTGCGATGTGTGCCGAATATTTCCCCGGCATGCTCAGCCGCATCTCCGGCATCGGTGTGTCGGGCGTGCAAAAGAAGCTCGAGAACGTCCATGCGCTGGCCTACAAGCAGGGCCGTGACGTGCTGCCGATCGGCGGCTTCTACAAGGCGCGGAAAACCGGCGAGAGCCACGCCTGGGGTGCGCAGACCATGCACATGATGCAGATGGCCTGTAACACCGCCTCTTACGCGCTGTGGAAGAAGTACAGCCATGCGATGCAGGCCAACCCGCCGATTCACCTGCGCGACCTGTTGGCGATCAAGCCGCTGGGCGAGGCAATCGCGGTGGAAGAGGTGGAAAGCGTCACCGCGATCCGCAAGCGTTTCGTCACGCCCGGCATGTCGCTCGGTGCGCTCAGCCCCGAGGCGCACAAGACGCTGAACGTGGCGATGAACCGCATCGGCGCGCGCTCTGACAGTGGCGAGGGCGGCGAGGATCCGGCGCATTTCGTGCCCGAGCCCAATGGCGACAACCCCTCGGCCAAGATCAAGCAGGTGGCCTCGGGCCGCTTCGGCGTGACCGCCGAATACCTGAACCAGTGCGAAGAACTGGAGATCAAGGTGGCCCAGGGCGCCAAGCCCGGCGAGGGTGGCCAGCTGCCCGGCATGAAGGTCACCGATCTGATCGCCCGCCTGCGGCATTCGACCAAGGGCGTGACGCTGATCTCGCCGCCGCCGCACCATGACATCTATTCGATCGAGGACCTGGCGCAGCTGATCTACGATCTCAAGCAGATCAACCCGCGCTGCAAGGTGACGGTCAAGCTGGTGGCCTCCTCCGGTGTCGGCACCATCGCCGCCGGTGTGGCCAAGGCCAAGGCCGACGTGATCCTGATTTCGGGCCACAATGGCGGCACCGGGGCGTCGCCCGCGACCTCGATCAAATACGCCGGTCTGCCCTGGGAAATGGGCCTGACCGAGGCGCATCAGGTTCTCGCGATGAACAACCTGCGGTCGCGCATCACGCTCCGCACCGACGGCGGGCTGCGCACCGGCCGCGATATCGTCATGGCGGCGATGATGGGGGCCGAGGAATATGGCATCGGCACCGCCGCGCTTATCGCCATGGGCTGCATCATGGTGCGTCAGTGCCAGTCGAACACCTGCCCGGTGGGCGTCTGCACCCAGGACGAGAGCCTGCGCGCCAAATTCACCGGCAACGCCGACAAGGTGGTCAACCTGATCACCTTCTACGCCCAGGAAGTGCGCGAAGTGCTGGCCTCGATCGGCGCGCGTTCGCTCGATGACGTGCTGGGGCGGGCGGATCTGCTGACCCAGGTCAGCCGCGGCTCCGATCACCTCGACGATCTCGACCTGAACCCGCTGTTGATCACCGTCGATGGCGCGCATGACATCACCTACGACCGCAACAAGCCGCGCAACGCGGTGCCGGACACGCTGGATGCGGAGATTGTGCGGGATGCTCAGCGCTTCCTCGAGGATGGCGAGAAGATGCAGCTGCAATATGCGGTGCAGAACACCCACCGCACCGTGGGCACCCGCACCTCGAGCCACATCGTCAAGAACTTCGGCATGCGCAACGTGCTTCAGCCCGATCACCTGACGGTCAAGCTGCAAGGCTCGGCCGGCCAGTCGCTGGGCGCCTTCGCCGCGCCGGGGCTCAAGCTCGAGGTGTCGGGCGACGCCAACGATTATGTCGGCAAGGGCCTTTCGGGCGGCACCATCGTGGTGCGCCCGCCGATGGCCAGCCCTCTGACCGCGCGCGACAACACGATCATCGGCAACACCGTGCTTTATGGTGCGACCGACGGCTATCTCTTTGCCGCCGGCCGCGCGGGCGAGCGTTTCGCGGTGCGCAACTCGGGCGCCAAGGTGGTGATCGAGGGCTGCGGTTCGAACGGTTGTGAATACATGACCGGCGGCGTGGCGGTGATCCTCGGCAGCATCGGCGCCAACTTTGGCGCCGGGATGACCGGCGGCATGGCCTATATCTACGATCCCGCAGGCGCGGCGACCAAGCTGATCAACATGGAGACGCTGACCGTCAATCCGGTGGCCGTGGAGCATTGGGAAAGCCAGCTGCGCGAGCTGATCGAACGCCATCTGGAGGAAACCGGCAGCCGCGCCGCGGCCGATATCCTCCAGCACTGGGAGGCGGAGAAAGGCAACTTCCTCCAGGTCTGCCCGCTGGAGATGCTCGACAAGCTGCCGCATCCGCTGACCGTGGAAGAGGCGGCGGTGCCGGCCGAATAGGCTCTGTCATCGACAACGAGGATCATAGCGCGCCGGGGGAAACCGCGGCGCGCCTTTTCCGTCGCCGTGGCCGCGCTGGGGCGGCGTCGGCGCCGGGCAGTTGGCCGGTGCCGCCCGGATTGCGCGCCGTCAGCGCAACATGGCGCGGAACTCGGCGTTCCTCCGGAGGGTCATGTCTTTCATGCAGGCGTAATAGATCGCCTGGTCGAGGCTGCCACCATGCCCAAGCTCCTGCTCGCATGTTGAATCGCGCCGTTTGAGCCATTGGCGCTGCTGGGCCAGCAGCGCCGGCCCGGTGCCGCGCGCATCGGCCTGGGGCTTCAGTCGCTTCCACAGCTTGTTCAGTTCGGCGTCGGCGTGTTGCCATCGCGCGTGTTCGCATTCGGTGGCATCCGCGGAGGTCGTGCCGGCGCAGGCGGCCTGAGCAGATCCCAGGTCAGGCAGGAGAAAGAGAAGCGCGGCCGAATAGATGAGCAAAATACGCATGGTCAGAATCCTTCTGCTAAAGTCTGGATGCTATCAAATCAGAGCGGCGCGGGACACAGTTGCGTACGGGAACCGAAGGCGCGCAGGTTGCCGCAAATCTCCACCGCAATGGGCAAACGGCAGGACGGCGACCGCGATTGTTGGCCTAGGATTGGTGAGGATCAGAGGCTAATGTGCGGCCATGGCAGGCAAGGCAAAACCGAAGAAAAAGGCAGTGACCCACCGCACGCCGTTCCGGCCGCATCGCTGGATTCGGCGCTGGGTGCTGCGGACGATTTCGGTGGCGTTTCTGCTGGCGGTCTTTGCGGTGATCCTGTTTTCCGTCTTCAATCCGCCCCAGACGCTCTACATGCGGCAGGAACGCGCGCGTCTGGGTGAGATCGATCATGTCTGGGTGCGGATGGAGCACATCGCCCCGGTGATGGCGCGATCCGCCGTGGCGGCCGAGGATGCAAATTACTGCCAGCATTGGGGGTTCGACGTCGAAGCGATCAAGGCGGCGATGGCCGATGGCGGCAGTCGCGGCGCCTCGACGATCAGCCAGCAGGTGGTGAAGAATGTCTATCTCTGGCACGGGCGAGACTGGTCGCGGAAATTGCTCGAAGCGGCGATCACGCCGCTGGTCGAGGCCGTCTGGTCGAAACGGCGCATTCTCGAGGTCTACCTCAACGTGGCCGAGTTCGGCGAAGGTGTCTTTGGTGTCGAGGCCGCGGCGCGGCATTACTTCGGCGTCGGCCCCGGCGAGCTGACCCCGACCCAGGCGGCGCGGCTGGCGGCGGTGCTGCCCAACCCCAAGGAGCGCTCGGCCAGCCAGCCCTCGGCCAGCCTCCGCAGGCGCTCGGGCTCGATCCTCGACGGCGCGGCGACCATCGAGCGGGACGGGCGGGCCGACTGTTTCCAGTAGCGTCTCAGCTATCGGTCTTGCGGTGGCGCAGGCGTGACATGGCGCGATGAAGAGAGTTCGAGATCGCGCGTGTTTCGATCCGGCAGGCCCGGGTCTGCCAGTTGGCGAGCGAGAACGATGATCTCGAATGCCCGGGCCGTTCGCGGATGAAGAGCATTCAGCAGATCAGCCCTTGAACGGCGCCATTCCGGCGCGGGCCAGTTCGTCGGCGCGTTCGTTTTCGGGATGGCCGGCGTGGCCCTTGACCCATTCCCAGGTCACTTCGTGGCGCGATTGCGCCGCGTCCAGTCTCTGCCAGAGCTCGACATTCTTGACCGGTTTCTTGGCGGAGGTCTTCCAGCCGTTGCGCTTCCAGCCGTGGATCCAGCCGGTGACGCCGTTTTTGACATAGGCGCTGTCAGTGACCACGGTGATCTTTGACGCGCGCTCCAGCGCCTCGAGCGCGTGGATCGCTGCCAGAAGCTCCATCCGGTTGTTGGTGGTCCTGGCTTCACCGCCTTTGAGTTCGCGCTCCTTGACGACCCGGTCGCCTTCCTTGGCCTGCATCAGCGCACCCCAGCCGCCGGGGCCGGGATTGCCGGAACAGGCGCCGTCGGTATAGGCGAAAAGCTCGGTCATCTGGGGCTCCTTGGCTGCGGTCTGCTGCCAGATGGCAAAGCCGGCGGCAGGTTGCAAGGGCGGATGCGCGGATGCGGGGGAAGGTGTGGCCGCCGCCACGCCGGGGTCGCCGCCCGGGCCTGCCCGACAGCTCCGAAGGACAGCCGCCAAGCCCCCTGTCAGGCCGGCTGGCGCAGCACCCGGGGCACCTTGAACTCGACGTTTTCGAGGGCGGTTTCGATCTGTTCCACGGTCACGTCATAGCGCGCACGGAAGGCGTCGATCACCTCGTTGACCAGAACCTCGGGTGCCGAGGCCCCGGCGGTGACGCCAAGGCTGCGGATGCCCTCGAGTGCCCGCCAGTCGATGTCGGTGGCGCGCTGGACCAGTTGCGAATAGGCGCAGCCGGCGCGGCGGCCGACCTCGACCAGGCGGCGGGAATTCGACGAATTGGGTGCTCCCACCACCAGCATCGCATCACAGCGCGCGGCCATCGCCTTGACCGATTCCTGCCGGTTGGTGGTGGCGTAGCAGATGTCTTCCTTGTGCGGGCCGACAATCGCCGGAAACCGCGCCTGAAGCGCGGCGACGATCTCGGCGGTGTCATCCACCGACAGGGTGGTCTGGGTGACGAAGGCGATGCGCTCGGGGTCGCGCACCGCGACCCGAGCCACGTCTTCCACCGTTTCCACCAGAAGCACCTCGCCTTCGGGCAGCTGGCCCATGGTGCCCACGGTCTCGGGGTGGCCGGCGTGGCCGATCATGATCATCTGAAGGCCGTTCTCGGCATGGCGCTGGGCCTCGATATGGACCTTGGACACCAGCGGACAGGTGGCATCGACAAAGACCATCTCGCGGGCTTCGGCGGCTTGTGGCACCGACTTCGGCACACCATGGGCCGAGAAGATCACCGGCCGATCATCGGGACATTCCTCAAGCTCTTCGACAAACACCGCACCCTTGGCCTTGAGATCGTCGACGACGAATTTGTTGTGCACGATCTCATGGCGGACATAGACCGGCGCGCCCCATTTCTCGAGCGCCATTTCGACGATCTTGATCGCCCGGTCGACGCCCGCACAAAAGCCGCGCGGCGCGGCGAGATAAAGCGTAAGCTGGGGCTGGTCGGTCATAGCGGTCTCCGGGGCTGTTGTCGCCGAGGTAATGCTTCTGGGCGCTTGCGTCCAGTGGGCGGGGCGTTCACGCGCCAGTGATTTGACCTTCCGGCGCTGGAAGCCCCGAGCCGGAAGACACCCAAATGGAGAGACAAGCATGTTGAGACAGGGCATCATCCTCGCGGCAATGGCGCTGGCCGGACCGTTGGCCGCCGCAAGTGACAGGCCGGAGGATGCGGCGGGTGAGTTTCCCTATTGGGATGAAGCCGAGGTGGCGCGCGGCGCGACGCTTTATGCCGAGACCTGCGCCGCCTGTCACGGTGCGGCGCTGGAAGGGGCCGAGGATTGGCGCGGGCGCAACGAGGATGGCAGCTTTCGCGCGCCACCGCATGACGAGACCGGCCACACCTGGCATCACGCCGATGCGCAGCTTTTCGCGATCACCAAATTCGGCACCGAAGAGGTGACCGGCGGCGCCGTGGTGTCCGACATGCAGGGCTTTGGCGAGGTGCTGACCGACGATGAGATCCGTGCCGTGCTGGCCTTTATCAAGGCGCAATGGCCAGAGCGCGTCATCGCCCGGCACAACGAGCTGAACCGCCGGTTCGAGGCGCAGCAGCAATAACCGCAACGCCTTCCATCCGGACAGGCCCGCGCATTTGCTGCGCGCCGGGGGGTTCGAAACCCTTGGCGTTCAGAGTTGCGCGGTGCCCCAGGCCAGAACGGCATAGCGACCGGTCTTGGCCACGGTGACCAGGGCCAGGAACAGCAAGAAGCGCGTGCGAAGCACACCGGCGATGACGGTGACGCCATCGCCGAAGGGCGCCCAGCTCAGCAGCAGCGTCCAGTAGCCCCATTTGGCATACCACCGTTCCGCCCGCGCCATTGCGGGGCGGGACACCGGAAACCAGCGGCGGTCCTCATATTGCGCAGCGAACCGGCCCATCGCATAATTCACGCAAGAGCCAAGAGTATTGCCCAAGCTCGCCCAGAAGAGCAGCAGGCCCAAAGGGGCCGAGCCGCGCAACTGCATGCCGACAAACACCACTTCCGACTGGAACGGCAAGAGCGTCGCGGCACCAAAGGCTGCCGCGAACAGCGTGAACAGTGACACGATTTCGCTCAAGCCGGTTCGCCCGGATCAGCCTGCGGCAGCCGAGGCCGTCCGGTCTTCCTGGTGTTCGCGAGGCGGTCGTCCAATGACTTCGCGGAGCCCGTCGAGCTCGATGAAATTGTCGGCCTGACGTCTGAGTTCATCGGCGATCATCGGTGGCTGGCTGCGAATGGTCGACACCACAGAGACCCGCACGCCCTGACGCTGGAGGCTTTCCACCAGCGGCCGGAAATCCCCATCTCCGGAAAACAGAACGATATGATCCACGCGCGGCGCAAGCTCCATGGCATCGACCGTGAGTTCGATATCCATATTGCCCTTGACCTTGCGGCGGCCCTGGCTGTCGGTGTATTCCTTGGCTGGCTTGGTCACCATGGTGAAGCCGTTGTAGTGCAGCCAATCGACAAGTGGGCGGATCGGTGAGTACTCTTCGTTCTCGAGCAGCGCCGTGTAGTAGAACGCGCGCAAAAGCTTGCCGCGTCGCACGAACTCCTGCCGGAGAAGCTTGTAGTCGATGTCAAATCCCAGCGCCTTGGCAGCCGCATAGAGATTGGAGCCATCGATGAACAGCGCAAGCCGTTCGTCCTTGTAAAACATTAATTGCCCTTCCAATAAGACGGCTCAGGTCCGCTCCGTGAGTGAAAATTTGCGGGTGAGCCTCATAATAGGGTAGTGGAAAAGTCCCGCCCCGCAAGGCATACTTCAAGGAAAAACAGCTATCAAGCACAACCATAGCGGGAAAGTTGCGTTGATTGCGTTGGGTGCGAACCTGCCGCTGCCCCAAAAAACGCCAATAGAGACTGTTCAGGCCGCGATTTTTCGCTTGCAGGAGCGGGGTCTTGCGATTCGTTTGGCCTCACGCTTTTTTGAAACGCCCTGCTTTCCGCCCGGCGCCGGCCCCGATTATATCAACGCCGCGCTGGTCGCGGATTGGCCGGGGACGCCCGAGGCGCTGCTGGCGCTTTTGCATGAGGTCGAGGCCGCGTTTTCCCGCACCCGGGAGGTGCGCTGGGGCATGCGCACGCTCGATCTTGACCTGATTGCGCTGGGGGATGCGGTGCTGCCGGACCGCGAAACCTGGGCCGCCTGGCGCGGCCTGCCGCTCGCGGATCAGATGCGTAGGGCGCCGGATCAGCTTATTCTGCCGCATCCGCGGCTCGAGGATCGGGGGTTTGTACTAATGCCCTTGATGGACGTCGCGCCGGACTGGGTGCATCCGGTCACCGGGGTGAGCGTGGCCCGGATGTGCGCGGCGTTGGCGCCGGAGGCCAGGGCAGAAGTCAAGGCCTTGTGATCGCCGCCGGGCAGGGGAATGCGCCAAAAAACCTCCTTGTCAAGCGTTTTGATCCGCTTTATGACCTGACCTTTCTGACAGAACTCGCCAGACGGAGATTCCCCATGGCCCGCGTGACGGTCGAAGATTGCGTTGACAAAGTCCCCAACCGGTTCGAGCTGGTGATGTTGGCCGCCCATCGGGCGCGCGAGATCTCCTCCGGGGCCGCGATTACCGTGGATCGTGACAATGACAAGAACCCGGTTGTCTCGCTGCGCGAGATCGCCGAGGAAACCCAGAGCGCCGATGAACTGCGCGAGCGGATGATCGAAAGCAACCAGACCCAGATCGAGGTCGACGAACCGGAAGAGGACGCCATGGCGCTTCTGATGGGGGCCGAGCCCGACAAGCCGCAGGACGACGACATGTCCGAAGAAAAGCTGCTCCGCGCACTGATGGAGGCTCAGGGCCAGGGGTAACCCCGGCCTGCGGTGACAAGGGTTAGCGATGATTTCTGCCGACGACCTCATCGCGCTTGTCCGCAATTATAATCCCAAGACAAATGAGGCACTGATCCACGCGGCCTATGATTATGGCCGCGAGATGCACGAGGGTCAGTTCCGCCGGTCCGGTGAGCCCTATTTCACCCACCCCGTCGCCGTTGCCGCCATCCTGACCGAGCAACGGCTTGACGATGCCACCATCGTCACCGCGCTCTTGCACGATACGATCGAGGACACCAAGAGCACCTTCAGCCAGATTTCTGACCGTTTCGGCGAAGAAGTCGCTGTTCTGGTCGATGGCGTCACCAAGCTGACCAATCTGCAACTGAACTCGACCGAGACCAAGCAGGCCGAGAACTTCCGCAAGCTCTTCATGGCGATGTCGCGCGACCTGCGCGTGATCCTCGTCAAGCTGGCCGACCGTCTGCACAACATGCGCACGATCAAGGCGATGCGGCCGGAAAAACAGGTGCAGAAGGCGCGCGAGACGATGGACATCTATGCGCCGCTGGCCGGGCGCATGGGGATGCAATGGATGCGCGACGAGCTGGAGGACCTGGCTTTCCGCGTGCTCAACCCTGACGGGCGCGCCAGCATCATCCGCCGCTTCATCACTCTGCAACGCGAAACCGGCGACGTGATCCAGAAGATCACCGGCGACATGCGGTTCGAGCTCGACAAGGCCGGGATCGAGGCCGAGGTCTTTGGCCGCGCCAAGAAACCCTATTCGATCTGGCGCAAGATGCAGGAAAAGGAGATGGGTTTTTCCCGCCTCTCCGACATCTACGGCTTTCGCATCATCACCGACACCGAGGCCGATTGCTATGGCGTGCTGGGCGTGATCCACCAGCGCTGGCGGGCGGTGCCAGGGCGGTTCAAGGATTACATCAGCCAGCCCAAGTCGAACGGCTATCGCTCGATCCACACCACCGTGTCGGGCCGCGACGGCAAGCGGGTCGAGGTGCAGATCCGCACCCGCCAGATGCATGACGTTGCCGAAACCGGCGTCGCGGCGCATTGGTCGTACCGCGATGGCGTGCGCAGCGAGAACCCCTTTGCCGTCGATCCGGCCAAGTGGATTTCCTCGCTCACCGAACAATTCCAGGACGACGAGGATCACGAGGATTTTCTCGAGGCGGTCAAGCTCGAGATGTATTCCGACCAGGTGTTCTGCTTCACCCCCAAGGGTGACGTGATCAAGCTGCCGCGGGGCGGCACGCCCTTGGATTTCGCCTATGCGATCCACACCCGCATCGGTCATGCCTGCGTCGGCGCCAAGGTCGACGGTCTCAGGGTGCCGCTCTGGACCCGGCTCAAGAACGGCCAGTCGGTCGATATCATCACCGCCGACGGCCAGGCGCCCCAGGCCACCTGGCTCGATATCGCGATCACCGGCAAGGCCAAGACCTCGATCCGCCGGGCCCTGCGCGAACAGGACCGTGAACGTTTTGTCCGGCTGGGGCGGGAACTGGCCCGGGCCGCCTTTGAACACGTCGGCCGCAAGGCCAAGGACAAGGTGCTGGAAACCGCCGCCCGCAACCTGCGGCTCGACGGCGCCGAAACGCTCCTGGCCCGGCTGGGCTCGGCCGAGCTGACGACCCGCGCGGTGGTCGAGGCGGTCTATCCCGATCTGGTGACCGAGGACGGCGAAGAGATCGACCGCAAGCGCGCGGTGATCGGCCTGGAAAAGGGGCAGAGCTTCCGCCGGGCGCCCTGTTGCCAGCCGCTGCCGGGCGAACGTATCATCGGCATCACCTTTCGCGGCCAGGGCGTGGTGGTGCACACCATCGATTGCGAAAAGCTTGCCGAATACGAGGATCAGCCCGAGCGCTGGCTCGATCTGCACTGGTCCGAGGGCAAGCATCCGGCCGCCTATGCGGTGACGCTCGAGGTGACGATGAGCAACGACGCCGGCGTGTTGGGCCGGGTCTGCACCTTGATCGGCGGCCACAAGGCGAATATCACGGACCTTGAATTCATCGACAGAAAACCAGATTTTTACAGACTGCATGTCAACGTCGAGCTGCGGGACGCCGAGCATCTGCACTCGCTGATCACCGCGCTCGAGGCCGAAAGCGATGTCGCCGCCGTCGCGCGGCTGCGCGAAGTCACTCCGATCGCCGCCCGCGCCGAGGCGAACTGAAAGGAATATTCCTCCCGTGGTTTTCAAGCGCCGCGACAGAAAACCGACCCTGCGCGCGTTGTGGGAATTCTTCTGGCCGCGTGGCGGTTGGGGCCGGGCGGCCCGCTATGTGAAACACCGGTTGCGGCGTTTGCCCGATCCGCCGGAAAAGATCGCCCGCGGCATCTGGGCCGGGGTCTTCACCACCTTCACGCCGTTCTAC
This sequence comes from Marinovum algicola, assembly GCF_900109145.1. Classification (GTDB taxonomy): domain Bacteria; phylum Pseudomonadota; class Alphaproteobacteria; order Rhodobacterales; family Rhodobacteraceae; genus Marinovum; species Marinovum algicola. Next base: position 137,993 of record NZ_FNYY01000004.1, on the reverse strand, counting down.
ACCCTGCATTTCCTGGTGGCGGCCTTTCTTGCCTTCATCATGCGCGGCAATATCCTGGCGGCGCTGCTGGGCACCTTCTTCGGCAATCCGCTGACCTATGTGCCGATTGCGGTGATCTCGCTTCAGACCGGATATTTCCTGCTCGGCCATGAATTCTCGCCGCATATAGAGCGCACGCTCACCGGCAAGTTCGTCGACGCGGGCGAGGATCTGACGCGCAATTTCTGGGCCTGGGTCAAGGGTCAGCCACCCGATTGGCACGGGCTCGAAGTGTTCTGGGACGACGTCTTTTACCCCTACATGATCGGCGGCATCATCCCCGGCATCGTTGCCGCCACCGCGGCCTATCTGGTGGCCGAGCCGCTGATCCGCGCCTATCAGGCCCGCCGCAAGGGCGCGCTCAAGAAACGTCTTGAGGCGATCCGCGCCAAGGCCGCCGCCAAGAAGGCGGCCGCCGCCGAGGAGGCCCGTGAAAAGGCCGATTGATTAGCGGTTTTCACCGCCCGCGCGGGGCGTTAGCCTGTGCCCGAAGGTAACCGGGGGCACCACATGCAAAAACTCAGGCTCGGCGTGAACATCGACCACGTGGCCACCGTGCGCAATGCGCGGGGCGGCGCGGTTCCCGATCCGCTGCGCGCCGCGGCACTGGCCGAGGCCGCCGGTGCCGACGGCATCACCGCGCATCTGCGCGAGGACCGCCGGCACATCTCGGACGCCGATATCGACGGGCTGATGGCGGCGCTGACGGTGCCGCTGAACTTCGAGATGGCGGCCACCGAAGAGATGCAGAAGATCGCCCTGCGCCACCGGCCGCATGCGGTCTGCATAGTGCCGGAAAAGCGCGAGGAGCGCACCACCGAAGGCGGGCTGGAAGTCGCGCGCGAGGAGAACCGGCTGGCGCATTTCATCGCTCCGCTGCGAGAGGCGGGGTGCCGGGTGTCGATCTTCATCGCCGCCGACCGCCGCCAGATCGAGGCGGCGCACCGCATTGGCGCGCAGGTGATAGAGTTGCACACCGGCGCCTATTGCGATGCCCATGCCGAAGGCCGGTTCGAGGACCGCGACCGCGAGATGGCGGCGATCCGCGACATGGCCGAACACGCGGCGGGCCTCGGCCTCGAGGTGCATGCCGGCCACGGGCTGACCTATGACACCGTGGCCCCGGTCGCCGCTCTGGCGCAGGTGGTCGAGCTCAACATCGGCCATTTCCTGATCGGCGAGGCGATCTTTACCGGGCTCGAGGCGGCGATTGCCGAAATGCGCCGTCGGATGGACGACGCCCGCGGCACCGCATGATCCTCGGCATCGGTACCGACCTGTGCAACATCGAGCGGATCGAGGCCATCCTCGCCCGCTTCGGCGACCGCTTCCGCAACCGGGTCTATACCGAGCGGGAACAGGCCCGCGCCGCCCGCCGTCCGCATGAGGCCGCGACCTATGCCAAGCGCTGGGCCGCCAAGGAGGCTTGCTCCAAGGCGCTGGGCACCGGTCTGCGCATGGGCATCGCCTGGAAGGACATGTCGGTGACCAACCTGCGGACCGGCCAGCCGGTGATGCATGTCACCGGCTGGGCAAAGCGCCGGCTCGACGTGCTGACGCCGCCGGGGCATGAGGCGATCCTGCATGTCACCCTGACCGACGATCACCCCTGGGCCCAGGCCACGGTGCTGATCGAGGCGCGGCCGCTGGGCCCGGTCCCGTCCCGGACCTGATCCGGGACCTCGTGGTCCGCGACAGGGGAGGCCCCGGATCAGGTCCGGGGCGGGCTGTCGGGCCTATTCGCCGCGCGGGAAGCGCTGGTTTTCCTCGACGACATTGAGATCCATGTGGTTGCGCATATAGCGCTCCGAGGCCCTTTGCAGCGGCTGGTGGTCCCAGGGGTAATAGGCGCCGTTGCGCAGCGCTTCATAGACCACATGACGCCGGGCCTGGCTTTCGCGGACCCGGGCGTCGAACTGCTCGAGATCCCAGCGGGTGGCGGCCTCGACGCGGAACCGTTCGAGCACCTCGGCATGGTCGGAGCGTTCGGCCAGGTTGGTCAGCTCCTGCGGATCATCCTCGAGGTTGAAGAGCTGTTCGGGATCGAGCGCGCAATTGGTGTATTTCCAGGGTCCCGCCCGCAGGGCGACCAGCGGCGAATAGGAGGCTTCGGCGGCATATTCCATCGCCACCGGGCTCAGCCGGGTCGCGCCATTGCCCAGCGGCACCAGGGTTTCGCCGGTGGTCCAGGGCAGGACCTCCTCCATGCTGACCCCGGCCAGATCGCAGAGTGTCGGGCAGAGATCGATTGTGCTGACCGGCGCCTCGACGAGCCCCGGCGCCATCTGCGGCGCGGCGATCATCAGTGGCACCCGGGCCGAGCCTTCGAGGAAGGACATCTTGAACCACAATCCGCGCTCGCCCAGCATGTCGCCGTGATCCGAGAGAAAGAGGATGATCGCCTCCTGCCGCGTCGCTTCCAGCGCCTCCATCACCTCGCCGATCTTGTCATCGAGATAGGAGATATTGGCAAAATAGGCGCGCCGCGCCCGGCGGATGTCGTCCTGGCCGATGTCGAAGCTGCGCCAGTCGTTGGCGTCGAAGATGCGCTGCGAATGCGGGTCGTGGTCGTCGTAATCCAGCGCCGGCACCTGCGGCAGCAGATGCGCGCAGTCTTCGTAGAGATCCCAGTATTTGCGCCGTGCCACATAAGGGTCATGCGGATGGGTGAAGCTGACCGTCATGCACCAGGGCCGGTCGTCATGGCCCCGCGCGAAGTCATACACCTTGCGGGTGGCGTGATAGGCCACCTCGTCGTCGTATTCCATCTGGTTCGAGATCTCGGCCACGCCGGCGCCGGTGACGCTGCCCATGTTGTGATACCACCAGTCGATGCGTTCGCCGGGCTTGCGGTAATCCGGGGTCCAGCCGAAATCGGCCGGGTAGATATCGGTGGTCAGCCGCTCCTCGAAGCCGTGAAGCTGATCGGGGCCGACGAAATGCATCTTGCCCGACAGGCAGGTGTGATATCCGGCCCGGCGCAGGTGATGGGCATAGGTCGGGATCGACGAGGCGAACTCGGCGGCATTGTCATAGACCCCGGTGCCCGAAGGCAGCTGGCCCGACATGAACCCCGCCCGCCCCGGCGCACAGAGCGGCGAGGCGGTATAGGCATTGGCAAAACAGGTCGAGCGCAACGCCAGCTTGCGCAGGTTCGGCGTATGCAGCCAATCGGCCGGGCCGTCGGGAAACAAGGTGCCGTTAAGTTGATCGACCATGAAGATCAGGATGTTGGGCTTGTCCGTCATGTCGGTTCCTTGCGATTTGGCGGCAGCTTGGCAGGCCGGACGCCCCGCCGTAAAGCCCCCATCGCTTGACACCTCCGACATGGGGCCGCATGTAGCCTGCGACAGATAACGCGGGGAGCCCCATGTCCATGGCCGAGGAAAAGAAAGGCAATGCGATCGTCGAGACGATCAAGACCGTTGTCTATGCATTGCTCATCGCGGGCGTGTTCCGCACGGTGTTCTTTCAGCCGTTCTGGATCCCCTCCGGGTCGATGAAGGACACGTTGCTGATCGGCGATTTCCTCTTCGTCAACAAGATGGCCTATGGCTATTCCTATGCTTCTTGCCCGTCGATCATCGTGCCCCGCTTCGGCATCGATCTCGATGCCACCGATTTCTGCGGCTGGGCCGATGGCGACAACAGCCGGCTGTTCGGCTCCGAGCCAGAGCGCGGCGATGTCGTTGTCTTCCGGCATCCGGTGACCGGGCGCGACTTCATCAAGCGGGTGGTGGGCCTGCCGGGCGAGAAGATCCAGGTCCGGGCCGGGCGGCTGCATATCGACGGCACGCCGGTCGAGCTGGAAGCGGATGGCGTTTTCGAAGAGGTCGCCGGCCCGCAGGGACCGCAACGGCTGAGCCCGCGCTGCTCGAACGCGCCGGTGGGCGACGGGGCGATGTGCGAAAAGGCGAAATTCGTCGAGACCCTGCCCGAAGGCACCGCCCATTCGATCCTCGATATCGGCCGGCAGTCTTCCGACAACACGCCGGTGTTCACCGTGCCCGAAGGGCATTACTTCATGATGGGCGACAATCGCGACAATTCCACCGATTCGCGGTTTCCGCAGCAGGTCGGCGGCGTCGGCTTCGTGCCCTTCGAAAACCTTGTCGGCCGCGCCGACCGGGTGATGTTCTCCTCTGCCGGCAGTTCGATGCTGTTCTTCTGGACCTGGCGGGGTGATCGTTTCTTCAAGGCGATCGAGTGAAGCTCTCGGCAGAGTTGAAGGCGCTTCAGGCGCGGCTTGGGCATGAGTTTGCCGAGCCGCGGCATCTGGTGCATGCGGTGACGCATTCGTCGATGTCGACGCCGACGCGCAGCGACAACCAGCGGCTGGAGTTTCTCGGCGACCGGGTGCTCGGGCTGGTGATGGCCGAGGCGCTTCTGGCCGCCGACAGCCGCGCCACCGAAGGGCAGCTGGCGCCCCGTTTCAACGCGCTGGTGCGCAAGGAGACCTGCGCCGATGTCGCACGGCAGATCGATCTCGGCGCGGCGATGAAGCTGGGCCGGTCCGAGATGCTCTCGGGCGGTCGGCGCAAGATGGCGCTGTTGGGCGATGCGATGGAGGCGGTGATTGCCGCGGTCTATCTGGATGCCGGTTTCGAGGCGGCCAAGGCCATGGTGCTGCGGCTCTGGGGCAAGCGGATCGATACGGTCGAGGACGATGCCCGCGACGCCAAGACCAGCCTTCAGGAATGGGCCCAGGCCCGCGGCCAGAACCCGCCGGTCTATGAGCAGATCAGCCGCAGCGGACCGGACCATTCGCCAGTGTTCATCATCGAGGTCAGGTTGGAGAGCGGCCAGACCGCCCAGGCCAAAGCCGGATCGAAGCGGCAGGCCGAACATGCGGCGGCCAAGGTGCTGCTGGACAGGTTGAACGGCGGATGACCGGAGGCCTGCGGCGCGAACGCAGGCCTTGCAAATCAGAACAGCGCCATGACGTCGGCGACGGCGCCGGTGGTATTCACCGCCAGCGTGACGCTGAAGGCCAGCGCGGCCGTTGCCACCCTGCGTTTCGGTTCCAGCAGGCCAAGCTCACGGCGCAGCAGGCGGGATTCTTCCTGCGGGATCGGCTCGCACAGCACGCGACGGACCAGCGTCTCCTGCTGGCGCTGCGCGTCGGAGGCCCGCAGACGCGGGACGCCTGTCGTGCGCGACTGGCGGTCGGTGACGGTCCGAAGCGTCGGGCGCGGACGCGCGGGCGGCCGGGCGAGGGCATCGAGAAAGGTCTGCCGGTCGAGCACGGCCTTGGCGTCCAGCCAGGCAATCTCGGTCACCGGGTGGCGCGCCACGAGGGCTTGCGTCAGGCGCGCCAGTTCCACTTCGGCGATCCGTGCGGTATCGGCCGAGACCGAAAGAACATAGTGCCGCGCCTTGCCCTTGCCGCTGCTTTCGAGGGTGACGGCAGTGACGGGCGCGCCGGCGCTCGGCCCGATGTCGGGCGGGCGGCGGCTGTGGAGCCTTTCGATATCCTGGCGCAAACGGGTTTCGGTAATGTCGGAGCGTTTGTCGGCCCCGGCAGGCAAGCGCAGGCGGGCGGTGAGTGTGACCTGCGCCTGCGACTGTTTCGGGATTGTTTCGGTGTGAGTGATCATATCGTGAATTTAGGCAGCGATTCGGGCGCAAATTCGGACCAATTTTGGCGAAAATGCCAGATTGTTGAGAATTTCGACAAAAGCGACCGCTCCATTGGCGTCGCACGGGAAACAATTCGCGGCGCGCTCCGGGGCGGTTTCGCCTCTGGTTTTAGCGCCTGATCTGCGTTACTCGCTGTGGATTGTTGACAGGAAACCTGACCCCATGACCACACGCGCCGGATTTGTCGCCCTGATCGGAGAGCCCAACGCGGGCAAATCGACCCTCACCAACCGTATGGTGGGCGCGAAAGTGTCGATCGTGACCCACAAGGTCCAGACCACCCGCGCCCGCATTCGCGGCGTGGCGCTGGAGGGTGACAGCCAGATCGTCTTTGTCGATACGCCGGGCCTGTTCAAACCGCGCCGCCGGCTCGACCGGGCGATGGTGGCGGCGGCCTGGGGCGGGGCGGCGGATGCCGATATCGTGGTGCTTCTGGTCGAGGCGCACCGGGGGGTGACCGAGGGGGTGGAGCGCATTCTCGAGGGGCTTGAAGAGATCGGGCAGGGCCGTCGCGTGGCACTGGCGATCAACAAGATCGACCGGGTCAAATCGGACGTGCTGCTGGCGCTGACCGAGGATCTGAACGCCCGCTACGGCTTTGAAGAAACCTTCATGATCTCGGCCGAAAAGGGTTATGGCTGCGACGATCTGAAAAAATGGCTGGCCACGCAATTGCCGGAAGGCCCCTGGCTTTATCCCGAAGACCAGATCGCCGATCTGCCGCTGCGGATGATCGCCGCCGAGATGACGCGCGAAAAACTGACCCTGCGGCTGCATCAGGAACTGCCCTACCAACTCACCGTCGAAACCGAGAACTGGGAAGAGCGCAAGGACGGCACCGCGCGGATCGACCAGGTGGTCTATGTCGCGCGCGACGGCCACAAGGGCATCGTTCTGGGCAACAAGGGCGAGTCGATCAAGGCGATCTCCAAGGCGGCGCGCGAAGAGCTCGAAGAGTTTCTCGGCCGGCGCGTGCATCTCTTCCTGCAAGTGAAGGTGCGCGAAAAATGGCTGGAAGAGGCGGCGCGCTATTCCGAGATGGGGCTGGATTTCCGCGACGGCAACAGCTGAGACGGTATCGGAGCCCCGGCGGGTCGACCCGGGGCCCCGACAGCGCCGGCGTGCCGGGGGAAGCAGCGCGCCGGCCTGCCACGAGATCGGGCGAGGTAAGGGGATGTCACCGGGCCCGCAACCCTGCCGCCGGGCCTGCGACCGGCCGCGACAGAGCTGTCCAGTCTCTCGTGGCAGAGAAACTTTGACTGTAGTCATGAGATAGCGCCGGGATCGAGATTTTCAAATGACAACAACATTCAGGAACGGTGGGGCATGCGGCTGACGGCGGATTTCTGGGTCGCGGCCTATATCGCGCGGCTGCGGCAGGCGGATATCCCGGCCTTCGTGGTGGCGCATGGCGACGACACCTCGGGCATGGTGATGGTGAAACTCAATACGCTGGACGGCCAGGCCCGCCTGTTTCACCGGATGCATGATCTCATGGCTGACGAGACCCGCTGGCAGGAGATGCAGGCCGGCCCGGAGGCCGAGGTGGATGCGGCGCTGGCGAAACAGCGGGCGATGGACCCCGATCTCTGGGTGATCGAGGTCGAAGACCGCGCCGGGCGGCACCTGCTGGACAGCGGTGGGCTTTGAGGCCAGCGTGGCGGCCATGGAATGGCGCGACACCGGAATATTGCTGAGCATCAGGCACCATGGCGAGACCTCGGCCATCGTCGAGGTCTTTACCCCGGGCCACGGCCGTCATGCCGGGGTGGTGCGCGGCGCCACCAGCCGCAAGCTCGGCCCGGTGCTGCAACCCGGCGCGCAGCTCGATCTGCACTGGCGGGCGCGGCTCGAGGAGCATCTGGGCGCCTATTCGGTCGAGCTGCAACGCTCGCGCGCGGTGCAGGCCATGGGCAGCCGGCTGGCGCTGTCCGGGCTGAACGCGGTCTGTGCGCTGCTGGCCTTCTGCCTGCCGGAGCGCGAACCGCATGCCGCGCTCTATCTGCGGTCGGAGCAGTTGCTCGACCTGCTCGGGCAGGACGAGCTCTGGCCGCTGGCCTATCTGCGCTGGGAGATGGCGCTGCTGGAAGAGCTGGGCTACGGGCTCGATCTCTCGGTCTGCGCGGTGACCGGTGCCGGTGAAGGGCTGGCTTATGTCTCGCCGAAATCCGGACGCGCGGTGTCGCAGGCCGGGGCGGGCGATTGGGCCGACCGGCTCCTGCCGCTGCCGGAGGTAATGTTGGGGCGCGGCGCGGCAGACAGCGCCGAAATCGCCGCCGCGCTGCGGGTGACCGGGTATTTCCTGACCGAGAAACTGGCGCCGGCGCTGGGCCACCGGCCGCTGCCGGAGGCGCGTGGGCGGTTTGTCGAGCGAGTCGGCTAGCGATGATGCCAGCGGCGCCGGAGGCGCCTGCGCACGCCTCCGGCAGCAGTTCTCCGGCATGGCCGGGCCAGGGGGTCAGTTGACCGCGACAAAGACCATTTCGCGGCCGTCTTCGTTGCGCAGCACCAGGCGATTGCCGTCAAATTCTGAAATCGTCATCTCACGCAGCGCGGCGAGAAAGGCGGCCTCTTCGCGGAATTGCGGGCACATCCTTTGGGTGACACCCATGCGCGCGGCGCCAAAGCCGGGCAGGGGCTCGGTCTGGACGCCGAAGAAGCGGTTGCAGGGGGTGCTGCCGGCGATCTGCGCCGGGGTTGGAAAGGTGAGCGTGGCGCGGGCCTCGAAGACCTGGCCATCGATGGACTGGAGTTTCCAGTGGGTTTCGGTGTCTTGCGCACCGCTCAGCGTCGCTGAGAGGCTGGCAAAGGCGGACAGGGCCGCCGCGATCAATGTCTGTGTCATGGCGCTAACCTAGGCGCTCTGAGGCGGCGGAAAAGCCGGTGACGGGCTTTGTCATTCCGGCGCGGCGGAAAAGATCATCTCGCGGCCGGCGTCGTCCGACAGGATCAGCGTATCGCCCTGCACCTCGGCCAGAGTCATGGCGCGCAATGCGGCGAGAAAGGCCTGTTCCTCGGACAGCTCCGGGCAGGCGCGGCGGGTGGTGCGCAAGGGGCCGGTGCCAAACCAGGGATAGGGTTTGGTCTGGCGGCCGGAAAAGCTGTTGCAGGGGCCGCGGCCCTGAATGCGGCCCTCGGCGGGAAAGCTCAGCGTGGCATCGGCCGTGAAGGGCGCGCCATCGATGCTTTCCAGCTGCCAGGTGACATCGGCGGCGCCATAGGCGGCAAGGGTTTCGCCACTGTCGCAGGTCGACAGCAGCGCGGCGGCGATCAGGGGCAGGGCAAGTTTCATGCGACCAATATAGGGGGGCGTGGCGGGATTGAAATATCGCATGCTCTCTTCCCTGTCCCGGCCATGGGGGCTAGAAGCGAGACATGCGTTGGACCTTGCCAAATATCCTCACAGTGCTGCGGCTTGCCGCGGCCCCTGCCGTGCCGCTGATGTTTCTCTATTGGGCGCGGCCCTATGCCGATATCGCGGCGCTGATGATCTTTCTGCTGGCGGCAGTGACCGACTGGTTCGACGGCTATCTGGCCCGCGCCTGGAAGCAGGAAACCAAGATCGGCACCATGCTCGATCCGATCGCCGACAAAGCGATGGTGGTGATCGCGCTGATGGTGATTGCCGCCTATTCGTCTTATTCGCCCTGGCTGGTGCTGCCGGCGACGGTGATCCTGTTCCGCGAGGTATTCGTCTCGGGGCTGCGCGAGTTTCTCGGTGATGTGGCGGGCACGCTGAAGGTGACCAAGCTGGCCAAATGGAAGACGACGCTGCAAATGGTGGCCATTGCGGTGCTGTTTTCGCAGGGCATTTTCGAGCATTATTTCGGCATGTGGTCTTATGGCATGGATCCTGAGATGGTCGGTGATATCCTCGAAGGCCGCGAAAGCGACGAGCTGGGACTGACGCAAATGTATCGCGGCATGTTCTGGTCGGGGTATGTGGGGCTTGTGCTGCTCTGGGTGGCGGCGGCGCTGACGCTGATCACCGGCTGGGATTACTTTCGCAAGGCGCTGCCGCATCTGAAGGAGGACGGCTGATGGATGTGCTTTATTTCGCCTGGGTCCGCGAGCGGATCGGCGTTCCGAAAGAGCGGATCGAGACCGGGGCCACGACGGTGGCCGAACTGGTGGACGAACTGAAGGCGCGGGAGCCGCGCTACGAGGCGGCCTTTGCCGATCTGTCGGCGCTGCGGGTGGCCGTGGATCAGGAGCTTGCGGATTTCGATGCCGGGCTCGCCGGCGTGCGCGAGGTGGCCTTCTTTCCGCCGATGACCGGGGGCTGAGGCGATGCAGGTGCGCGTGCAGCAGGAGCCCTTTGATCTTGGCACCGAAGCCGCGCGCTTTGCCGGCGCCCAGAAGGACATGGGCGCTGTCGTCACCTTTACCGGCATCGTGCGCGACGCGGCGCGGGGCGGCATGGTGGCAATGGAGATCGAACATTACCCGGGCATGACCCAGAGCGCGCTCGAGAAGATCGCCGCGCAGGCCATGGCACGCTGGGATCTGGGCGATGCGCTGGTGATTCACCGGCACGGGCGGCTGGATCGGGACGAGATGATCATGATGGTCGCGACCGCCGCGCGCCACCGCAAGGCGGCCTTCGAGGCGGCGGAGTTCCTGATGGATTACCTCAAGAGCCGGGCGCCGTTCTGGAAAAAGGAAATCGCGGCCGACGGGGCCGAATGGGTGGCCGCCAAGGACGAGGATGAGGATGCTCTGAACCGGTGGTGAGCCGGGCAGGCCGAGCCATCGCCTTTCAATGGTCGTGCAAGCCCTTGCCTTGCAGAATGCGCGGTGTCCATTTCTCGACGCGGCTGGCCCGCGTGCGGGCCTGTTTCGCACCGGAGATGTGCAGCACATAGCCGCGCTTGCGCCCCGGCGTTAGCGCCTCGAAAGCGGCGCGCAGATCGGCATCTGCCTCGAGCGCGGCGGCCAACTCCTCGGGCATCTCCAGATCGTCCTTGGCAAAGGCCACCTTGCGCCCCGTTTTTTCGATGGCGATCGCCCGCCCGACATAGTCGCGGATGTCCGCCGCCCGGGCCTGCACCTCGGCCGGATCGGCAAACGGGATCATCCGCGCCGCGCGGGAGTTTGGCCCCGGCGCCACCAGAAGCCCCTGCGGATCCTCCAGCAGGACGCCCTTGAAAAAGCCCAGCGCGCAATGCGCCTTGAAGCCCCAGAGGATGGCGACATTGCCGCCATGGGCGCAATAGACCGGGCCGCGCCATTTGAAAGCCTCGTCCAGCGGGCATTCCAGCAGGATCGCCCGCAGCGCCCGAAGTTCCGGCTGCCAGGTGGTGAGCTTGTCGAACCAGATGTCGCAGCGGCGGTCGGGGGTGCCCATTGTCTCCTCCTTGCACTGATCCGCATCCTGCCGCAGCCGGCCGTCAGGACAACAAAAAACCGCGCCGCCCTGGGGGTGCGCGGTTTCCTGCACAAATTGTCGCCGGTTCAGCGTTTGAGCGCGTCGCGGATCTCCAGCAGCACGTCAAGCTCGCTGGGGCCGGCGGGTTCGGCCTCGACCGGGGTGGCGGTTTCCTCGCGGGCGGCGCTTTCCTTGATGCGGTTGACCATCTTGACCAGCATGAAGACCACAAAGGCAATGATCAGGAAATTGACCACCGCCATGACAAAGCTGCCATAGGCAAAGATCGAGGCGCCGGCCTCGCGCGCGGCTTCGAGGCTGGCGTCGGCAGGAACCTCGCCGGCCAGAACGACGTAGTGATCGGTGAAATCGATGCCGCCGGTGAACAGCCCGATGATCGGATTGATCAGATCGCCCACCAGCGAACTGACGATGGCGGTGAACGCGGCGCCGACGATGATGCCGACGGCCATGTCCATCACATTGCCCTTGGCTATGAACGCCTTGAATTCCTGAAGCATGTTTGCGTGTCCCTTGGCTCTTGTCATCACGGGCCTGTCAGCCCTGTCGCAGGATGGTGCCGGGATACGCCGGCGGCGCAAGCGCTTTCATGGGAAATGAAAGCGCCTGTTCCCCAGTGTGTCAGCCGGGCAGCTTGCCGGTCAGCACATAGCGCAGGATATCGACCACCTGCGACGGCTCGCGCGCCACGGCCAGGGCGGCGGCATCCACCTCTTTCAGCGCGTGGTCGTGATCGGGCTGTTGCAGCACGATCAGCGACTTGCCCAGCGCGGCGGCAAAGCCGGCGTCAAAGGCGGCGTTCCACTGGCGGTACTTTTCGCCAAAGCGCACCACCACCACGTCGGCCTCTTCGATGCCCTTGCGGGTGCGGATGGCGTTGACCATGGCACCCTTGTGATCGTGCCAGTACTTGTTGTCTTCGGCGCCGAGGATCGCCACCCCGCAATCGTCGCTGGCGTCGTGATCGGTGACCGGGCTGGAAAACACGATGTCGAGGCCCTGGGCGCCACGGGTGATCTGTTCGCGCCAGTCGGTGTGGATTTCACCGCTGAGATAGACATTCAGGGTCATGGGGGCTCCTTGCTCTCACGGTTGGGATTGCCCCAAGGCCTAGCATTGCCATGCCGGGAGGTCGAGCCACGCAACAAGGCCCGCGCCGCCGGGGCACTGGCCTTGTTGCGGATTCGGAGCGGTCAGTAGCCGGTGCCGCGCAGCACCACGCGAAAGGTGCGGGCGATCAGCGCCAGGTCGGTGACGAAAGACAGTTCGCGGAAATAGCGGGCGTCAAAGATCGCGCGCTCGGAAAAGCTGCTCTCGTTGCGGACCGAGGTTTGCCAGATACCGGTGATGCCGGGACGCATGGCGTAATAGGCGGTGCCGGGATAAAGCGCGCGCTGATCCACCATCATCGGGCGCGGCCCGACCAGCGACATGTCGCCCCAGAGCACATTGAAGAGCTGCGGCAGCTCGTCGATCGAGCTTTTGCGGATGAAGGCGCCGATCCAGGTGATCCGGGGATCCTGGCGCAGCTTCTGGCTGTGATCCCATTCCCGCCGGGCCGCCGGGTTGGCTTCGAGATGGGCCTGAAGCCGACCTTCGGCATCATGCACCATCGACCGCAGCTTCCACATGTAAAAGATTTTGCCATTCCGGCCGATCCGCTTCTGGCGATAGAACGGCGAATGCCCGTCCGTCGCGATCAGCAGGCACAAAGGCGCGAGCAGCAAAAGCACCGAGGGCAGGGCGAGCAGCACCACCGCGATATCCAGAATGCGTTTGGTCCATTGGCGATAGATGCCACGGCCGTGCGGATTGAACTTACTAACAAATAGGCTGTCGGAGGAGGATCCCTGAGCGGATTCCACCGGACGCACGTGCATTGTCAACGTCATGCCCTCCTGAGGCGGTCAATGACGAAAGCGATTTGCACTGTAGCGGGTTTCTGCGGACACAGATCATCCGCACTGCCAAAGCAGAGCGAACACACGCGGTCCCATGTCGAAATTCAATGCAGCCGGGGAAACCGAGATGATTTCACCTGCCACGCGCAGACCCATTAACCGTACACTTCACTCCCAGGTGAAAGCACCAACCCCCAAGTGCCGTTTGAAAAAAAACTCACCGATTTTCTCGGCTGATTTTCGCTCGACTTCATCGAAAATGGCCGGTCAGGTTTCTGTCGTCAAGTTGCCTCAAATGCCGTTCAACTTAAGGGGGAGTGTGTGTTTGTCTACCTGGTATCCCAGGATAAACTTCGGTTGGCGACCGGTTCGGTGCCGCCGGATCTGTGCCAACATGGTGCCAGGGTTGTGGTGTCTTCGCGGTGAAAATACACCCCTGGCGGGTATTTGGGGTACGATTGTAGTAGCGCCGTTGACAATCTCCGGCTTGCCTTTCGGTTCATTCCTGTCTGGGAACAGTGCAAAGTGCAGGAAACCCTTGTTTTTACTCGATGCCCGGTGCGTTTTTCGGGCTTTGCGGTCCTTCTGGCCCGGCCGCGGCGGACAGGCGCAGGGCAGGCCCGCCCATCAAAGGTGAAGCATCTCACACAATTTGACGCTGCATCGCATCAAAATTTCCGCAAATTACCCGAAAGATTTTTTGACTGGACCTTGCGTCACTCTTCTTAAGGGAGTGGCCAATCTCCCGGATTTGGCCGGATTGATGCGGGTATCCGCACCTATCCCAAGGGGTGATTCGATGCCGGCCGTTTGCCGGCGTTGCAACGGGCAGGTCAAACCACTATTGCCATGGGAAAATTCCAAGTGTGGAGCCGATGGCATGGCACATCACCTTTACCAGCGCGACCTGCCCGAGGATCTCGATCTGGGCCCTGTCGTCGCCGTGGACTGCGAAACCATGGGCCTGCATCCGCACCGCGACCGGCTTTGCGTTGTTCAGTTGTCATCTGGCGACGGCACGGCGCATCTGGTTCAGATCACAAGGGGCCAGACCGAGGCCCCCAATCTCTGCCGCTTGCTGGCTGATCCGGCGGTTCTAAAGCTCTTTCATTTCGGCCGCTTCGACATCGCCGCGCTCGACAATGCCTTCGGCACGCTCGCCGCACCGGTCTATTGCACCAAGATCGCCAGCAAGCTGATCCGCACCTACACCGACCGCCACGGGCTGAAGCATCTGCTGCAAGAGCTGCTGGGCGTCGATATCTCGAAACAGCAGCAATCGAGCGATTGGGGCGCGGCCGAGCTGACCAAGGCGCAGATCGACTATGCCGCGTCGGATGTGCTGTACCTGCACCGGCTGCGCGATGTGCTCGACCAGAGGCTCGCCCGCGAGGGGCGCAGTGAAATGGCACAGGCCTGCTTCGATTTCCTGCCCGCCCGCGCCCGGCTGGATCTCGCTGGCTGGCCCGATCAGGATATCTTTGCCCATTGAGACGCGTTGCACCGCAGAGCATCGCGCCTAGATAGACGTCAGGTGTGAACGAAAGGCCGAACCATGGCCGTGACTGAGACATTCCATTCCAGAGTGGTGGCGGGCCTCAAGGTGCTCTTGCCGCTGACCGCGCTTGGCCTGTTGTCCACGGTCTTCCTGTTGTCGCGCAGCGCCAATGACGAACCCGATCTGACGTTTTTTGACGATGCCTCGGAAATCCCCGAACGCGACACCGTGACAGCCCCCTATTACACCGGCAGCACCCGCGAAGGACATGCCGTATCGATCACCGCCGAAAGCGCCAAGCCGATGCCCGATGACCCTGCCGGGGTGCTCGCCGATCGGCTGAGCGCCGCGTTCCGGCTGACCGATGGGTCGCGGATCAATATCGTCGCTGACAGTGCCGCGGTGAACGAGCCGGCCGATTTCATGGCGCTGCGCGGCGATGTGGTGATCGACAGCTCGACGGGCTATGTGATGCGGACCGCCGAATTGCAATCGGCGCTGCGCTCGATCACCGCCGATGCGCCGCAGGGGCTGACCGGGACCAGCCCGATCGGCGATCTGAGCGCCGGCGCCCTGCGCATTCGCGAGACCGGCGGCGAGGGCGAGGTGCAATTGTTTTTCACAAATGGTGTGAAGCTGGTATATCAGCCCGCAAGTCAGGCCCCCGAGGAAGGTAACACCCCATGACTCCCATTCGTTTGATTGCGGTTGTTCTGCTCTCGCTGCTGCCGGTTTCCGTTCTGGCGCAGGGGGCTCAGGTGGGCTTTGGTACGCTTCAGCCCGACCCGGATGCGCCGGTCGAGGTGACCGCCGAGAACCTGAGCGTCAATCAGAACGACGGCACCGCGCTGTTCACCGGCGATGTCATCGTCGGCCAGGGCGAGATGCGGCTATCGGCGCCCCGGGTCTTGGTCGTCTATGCCAAGGATCGGTCCGAGATTGCCCGGCTCGAGGCGCGGGGCGGCGTGACGCTGGTGTCCGGCGCAGAGGCGGCCGAGGGCGACAGCGCCGACTACGACGTCGAGGCAGGCATCATCGTGATGACCGGCAACGTGCTGCTGACCCAGGGCGGGTCTGCCCTGACCGCCGACAAGATGGTCGCCGATCTCAACGAAGGCACGGCGCAGATGACCGGCCGGGTCAAGACCGTGCTCCAGACGTCGGACGACAGCGAATAAGATGACGCCGCCAGAATTGTCCTTGACCCAAGGCTCTGCCGGGCTGCGCATCGACCACCTGCGCAAGAGCTACCGCAAGAAGGTGGTGATCCGCGATGTCAGCATGGAGCTGCACCGCGGCGAAGTGGTGGCGCTGCTCGGGCCGAACGGCTCCGGCAAGACGACGACCTTCTATTCGGTGGCGGGGCTGGTGTTTCCCGAAGGCGGCACGGTCACGATCGACGGCCAGATGGTGACCACCATGCCGATGTACCGTCGGGCCAAGCTGGGTATCGGCTATCTTCCGCAGGAAATGTCGATCTTTCGCGGCATGAGCGTCGAGGACAACATCCGCGCGATTCTCGACATCGCGGTGCGCGATGGCCGGCGGCGGCGCGAAAGGCTCGAGGAGCTGCTGTCGGAGTTTCACATCGAACACCTGCGCCGCGCCCCGGCGCTGGCGCTGTCGGGCGGCGAACGGCGGCGGGTCGAGATTGCCCGCTGTCTGGCGGCCGAGCCGAAATATCTCCTGCTCGACGAACCCTTTGCCGGGGTCGATCCGATTTCGGTCGGGGATATCCGCGGGCTGGTTTCGGACCTGTCGAACCGCGGCATCGGCGTGCTGATTACCGATCACAACGTGCGCGAAACGCTGGAGATCGTCGACCGCGCCTATATCCTGCATGACGGAACGGTGCTGATGTCGGGCACCCCCGAGGAGGTGGTCGAGAACGAAAACGTCCGCCGCGTCTACCTTGGCGATCAGTTCCGGATCTCCTGAACGGCGCCCCCGCGCGGCCGGGTGGCGGTTAACCTCCTGTTTACCGATTCCGGCGCTATTGTCGTGACAAGTCATTGACAGACGGCTGTGCTCTGTCCTCAAATGGGGTCATGACGCTTGAGTGGCTTGCCTTGGAAAAGAGTCGCGTTCCTGTTTTCGGGATGGGTCTACCTGTACAAGCACCTCGGCTCGTCAGACCCCCGAGATGGTGAGTGGAAGCGTTCGGCTGCCCCCGGCAGCCGTGGCGTGACGCGTCACCGGAACAATAAGAAGGACGCAAGATGCGCTATCAAATCACCGGCAAACAGATCGATATCGGCGCCGCGCTGCAAACCCATGTGCAGGATGGGTTGGGCGGTGTCGTGCAGAAATATGCCGAACGGCCGACCGATGCGAACGTCGTGTTTTCCAAGGCCGCGCATGAATACGTCTGCGAGGCCACGGTGCATCTTTCCACCGGCCTCACCGCCCAGGCCAAGGCGCATGCCACTGAAATCTATGCCGCTTTTGAAAGCTGCTGCGACAAGATGGAGAAGCAGCTACGCCGCTACAAGCGCCGTCTGAAGGACCACCACAAGGACCGGTCCGAGCCCGTTGAAACATTCGGCGCGTCATCGTATATCCTCGCCAGCGACGGGGTGGACGAAGATTCGGAGCCGGACAGCCTCCAGCCGATGATCGTCGCCGAAATGAAAGCGGACATTCCCGCACTTACGGTTGGCGAAGCCGTGATGCAGATGGAACTTGCAGGCGCACCTGTTCTGGTGTTTCGGAGCGAGAAGAAGGGTCTGAACGTCGTGTATCGGCGAGATGATGGCAATATCGGCTGGATTGAACCGCAAGAACAGGCTTGAGCCTGCGGTCTGGTCAGGAATGGGATTACAGGCGAGATTATGGAACTTTCAGATTTGCTGAAACCCGAGGCAATCCGGGTCAATACCGGATGCACGAGCAAGAAGCGTTTGATGCATGATGTCGCCGACCTGGCCCATGCCGCTTATGGTATCAACTCCGGCACCGCTTTCGAGTCGCTGCTCGAACGGGAATCCCTGGGGCCGACGGGTGTCGGCCACGGGGTGGCTCTGCCGCATGCGCGGATTGCCGGGCTCGATACCTGCGTGGGGGTCTTCCTGCTGCTGGAAAAGCCGATCGATTTCTCCTCGGTCGACCGTCAGCCGGTGGATATCGTCTTTGGCCTGTTTGCCCCCGAGGATGCCGGCGTCGAGCATCTCAAGGCGCTGGCACGGGTCTCGCGGCTGCTGCGCGATCCGGCGGTCTGCACCAAGCTGCGCGCCAATCAGAGCGTGGTGACGCTTTATACCATCCTCACCGAGGAAGAGGCGATGAAGGCCGCCTGAGCGGCCGCCTCGCCCTGCGGCCGGGGCATTTCCAGGGCCGCGACAAGAGCATCCGGCACGCCGGGCGCCGCGCCCGCCGTCTACCGCCAGTTCCCGAAACCCAGCATCAGATAGTCGCGCGGATAAGCTGCCCGCGCCAGCGCCTCGAGATCCGCGTCATAGATCTCGTCAAGCGCGATCGGTCCGTCCGGTGCGGCCGCCCGGGGCGCAGGCGCCTCGAGACCGACTTGCGCGGCCAGCCGCGCAAGCCCCTCGGCGATCTCGCCTTCGCGCAGCACCATGTCGGGCAGGCACAGATCGCCCATGCCTTGCAGAATGCCGCTCTGGCTGGCCCAATGCGGATCGATCCGCAGGTTGGTCTGCCCGGCCAGGTTGGCGCGGATGAACTCGAGAAAACCGCCAAAGGCGGCGCGGTGGGTGGCGGCGTCATAGGCGGGATCGGGCCAATCCTCGGGGATCGGCAGATCGTGGCGGTTGGTCAGCACCCGGCGGATGCGGCCAAAGCTCTGCGGCCCCTTGGAAAGGATGCGCTGGCAAAAGACGTGGTGCGCCCGCGCCAGCGGATGGCGCAGCACGGTAAAACGGCGGTGGCCGGAATTGCGGCGCAGCCATTGCCGCAGACTCTTCTGGTTGAAATCGCGCCTGAGATCGCCGCCGAGCCCCGCCAGCCAGTCGCAGACCGCTTCCTCGGGCCCGCCCTTGATCGGCATGTAGAGCAGCGGTGCCGTCCCGGCCGCCACATATCCCGGCACCGCAGCCCCCCGGCGCGGCTCGAAATTCGGGGTCCGCGAAAGATCGAAGCGGTCCAGCCGCGCCAGCGCCTGCTCCATTTCGGCAAAGTTCTCGACCTTGTCGGAAATCGGCGCCGGGTTCTGGCGTTTGAGGTTGTGGTCGAAGCTCTCGAGCGGGGTGTCGCAGCCCAGCCAGCGCGCCAGCCCGTTCATCACGCCCAGATCCTGCACATCCTCGTAAGCCACATAGAAGGCGGTCTGTCCGCGTGTCTGCAACCCGTTCAGCAGCCGGATCTGAAAGCTCTGCAAGGCCTCGAGATGGGCCTCGAAATCGGCCTTGTCAAAGGTGGCCTTGGCGTCCTTGCGGCGGCTGACATTGGTCAGCTTCCACTGGTCGGTTTTCTGCGCGATCTTCCAGCTGACGTAGCTGTCGATCGGATTGCGCGTCAGCACGATCTTGGCGATGCGTGGATCGTCGAGCAGCGGCGCAAGAATGCGCGGGTCATGGTCGTGGAAATAGCGGAAGCCGGCCAGCCCCTCCGCGCCGCGCACCCGGTCGAGCAGCGCCGCCGGATCGCTGTCGCGCGCTTCGCGGCTGATGTCGAGCAGCTCGGTCTTGTTGGGATAGCCGATGAAATGCGGGTTGAAGGCCTCGCCGAGGCAGGAAATGCCGTCAAACAGATTCAAATTGGCTTCAAGTAGGTTGGAGCCGGTGCGCATCTCGGCAAAGACCACGAAGGCGTCAAAGTTCTGGGCCATGCGCTGTTATCTCACCAGATAGGGTTTGCGGGTGCGCGGGCGCTGGCCCAGCTGCCGGCCTTCGACCGGAAAATCACCCATCAGATAGGGGTGCATCCCCTGGTTCTTGAGGTTTTGCAGGAACTGGCCAAAGCCGGTCAGATCCCGCATCTTGGGCACCTCTGCCAGCCGGCGGGGATTGCGCGCGCCGATTTCGTCGATGATGCTTTGCAGTGGCTCCATCGGCGCCTCGATGAATTCGGCCATGGTCCAGATGCGGATATGCGCCTTGGCATAAGGCGAGCGATAGGCATCGAGCGAATCCGCCTCGATCTTTTGCAGCTTGGCGGCGGCACGGCGGATGGTGGCGAAATCGAGGTTGGAGTTGAACAGCGGCACCGCCCAGGCGCCGGAGACGACGGAAATCTGCGCATTCGGATCCTTGGCGATGTTCCAGATCACGTCGTCCTGAGTGTCATGCGGCCCGAATTGAAAGCATTGCCGTTCGCCGCGGGTGTTCCAGATCAGGTTGGTCAGAAAGGCCCAGGGGTTGGCATCGCGGATTTCGGCGCTGGCCGCCAACCCGCCATGGATCACCTCTTCCCCTTCGGCGAACTCGGCCTTTTCCGGCGCAAAAAGGTGGCCATGCACCCGCGAGCCGGTGGCCCGCGCCAGCCAGGGCTCGAAATCGTCGAACAGCTCGGCAAAGCCCTGAAACACCGAGTAGGGCCCGGCGGTGACACCGTTTTCCCAGTTTTCGTTGGGAAAACGCGAATGCATGTAGAGCCCCGGCCGCCCGCGCGTCCGCCTGTCGACCGCCTTGGCAAAGATGCGGTCGATCTTGCCGGGGTTGGGTTCGGTCCGGCTCATGGCGCCGGCGCGGTCGGTCAGGAAGGCGCGATAGAGCAGCTCCGCATGCGGCCAGATCTTGCGCGCGACAAAACAATCGGAGCGGCGCAGGAGTTGCAGATGGTCGTCGTAGAAGATGTGCGGCTTGCCCTGGAAATCGAACTTCGACAGGGTCAGCGACCGGCTCTCCAACTCGCGGGAATAGAGCCGTGCCAGTGTCTGGTAATAGCTTTCGTCGGGGATCCAGACCCGGCGGAAGAAATCGTCATAGGTCGCGCGATCGGGGTCTTGCAGGATCGCGGTCAGCGTCTGCCGCGTCAGGCACCACCACTGGCTGCCCATATGCGGGCGCAGGCCGCTGGGGATCATCCGCTTTGTCCCGATCAGGCGTTGAATCTGGACGAACCTGTCGAACAGAAAGCGGTGGCGTCGCCAGGAAAACGGGAAATGCAGGGTAAAACGCTCCTGGTCGAGGCCGCCGACCGTCCAGGGCACATCCATCGTGGTGGCGCTTTCGATGAAATCGGTGCGCGGCCGCGCCGCGAGATAATCGATCAGCTCTTCGATCGGCCGCAGCGGCAGGCAGGAGCCCGAGGCGAGGTAGACATGCTGAACATCGGGAAAGTCGCGCAGCATCTTTTCCGAGGCGGTCTGGCTGGCAGCGACGATGCCCCAGGTGCCCCATTCGCAGCGGTAGCGGCGGGAAAAGCGGATGTGATCGACATCCGCGAGTGCCGCGACAAAGGCCTTGTAGGACTTGGCGACGACATTGCGATCGACGTGGATGACAACCGGGCACCCCGCGTTGGCCCAATGCCGCGCCACCTGTTCCGCCCGCTTGAAGGCGGTATGGACAAGCATGACGACGCCGAGGCTCATGCCCAGTTCCCCTTGGACATCAATCCGAGGATTTCGAGCTGGCGCCAGTTGATGTATTTCTCGGACCACTTGCACCAGAGATCGGGGTTTTCCTCAAGCGTCCGGGCATAGGCCTTGTATTCCACCGACCCCGAATAATGCTGCCTGCGCTCCAGCTCTTCGGCCGCCTTGGCGGTGAAGGTGTCGAGGAACTTGGTGTGCAGCAGGATGCCGCTGGCCTTTTCGCCGCCCCATTCGTCATAGACGAGGTTGAGCCCGCGCGGCAGCAGCATATGCGTCGAGCTGACATAGGTGTAGCGCCGGTCCCATTTGACCAGCGGTATCTTGTTCAGCGCAGGCGCCTTCTCGGGCAGGTCGGAAAAGAACACCCGGCGCCGCGGCCCGCCCTGGATCCAGAGGTTGCCGAAGCGGTGATTGCGGCGGATCGCGTAGTTGCCGCTGTCGAACCAGCAGGCGATATCAAGCGGATTGTCCCCGGGCAGATAGGGCTGCGCATTGATCGGCCCCTTGGGGTACATGTCCAGCAGCATCGCCGAGAACGACCGGATCGACGAGGCATCGAGCCAGTCGGTCAGCGCCCTGAGCGGTCGGGTGTCACAGAAGGGAAACAGAAAGAATTCATCGGGGTCGACGGTCAGCGCCCAATGTCCATGGGCATGTTTGCGCGCCAGCCAGTTCAGCCAGTCGACGCCAAAGCGCGAGCGCTTGTAGCTGCCCCCAGTGCGCCAGAGCGAAACATCGGGCTGATCGGCAAGAAAGGCATCCGAGCCATCGGTGCTGTCGTTGTCGACCATCAGGAAATGGTTGATGCCGAGATCGCGGTAGTAGCGCAGGAAATAGGGCAGGCGCACATGTTCGTTGCGCAGGGTCGAGAACAGCAGCAGGTCACCGGGGCGGATCTGATCGGTCCGGTCGGCGGCGGCGCGAAGCTCGCGCGATTTGCGCATGGCGCGGATGCGCCAGCGCTTGCGCTGAAGCCTGAGGCTGTATGACTGCCAGGCGCCCAATCCTGATCCTCTGTTAACCTTCCGAAACGACCCTTGATCGGTATCAGCGCTGTCTTAAGACAATGTTGAAATGCCTGTCCCAGCTTGGCGGTACATAGGGGGCTGTCGGGGGTCTCTGCTCTTGAAGTTGTTCGATTTTCTGGCGCCAAGAATAGATGTCTTGCGGCGGCAGGTAAATGGGTATGTCGTCCAGCGTCTCGCGATAGACCGCCAGGTCGGCCACCACGGCGGGCACACCCAGGGCGGCGGCCTCGATCGGTGGCAGCCCGTAGCCTTCGGCCAGACTGGGAAACAGCAGCCCGCGCGAGTGCACCAGCAGCGCCGCGATCTCCCCATCGCTCAGCCCGGGGCGTTCCTGCACCAGCGGGTTGCCGGCGTCGAGCCTGGCAAAGACCGCCGCGTTGTTCCAGCCCCGCGCGCCGCAGAGCAGCAGGTGCGGCGCATCCCGGCCCTCGGCGGCGAAGCGATCCCAGATGTCGAGCAGCAGCGCATGGTTCTTGCGCGGCTCGATGGTGCCGACGCAGACAAAATACGGCCCCGGTGGCAGACCGGGGGGGGCGGGGCCGGGCGGGACGGTCTCGATCCCCAGCGGCGCCACGATCCCCTCGGGGATGCGGCCAAAAACCTGCATGTGACGCTGGCAATCGGCCAGCGTGGCCCTGGAATTGCAGATGATGATGTCGGCCGCCTGCGCGGTGCGGCCGAGGAAGCGCTTGAACTTTCGAAGGGTTTCCGGGCGCTGGTATTGTGGAAAATCAAGCGGGATGGTGTCGTGCACCAGCACCGCGATCCGTGCATTCGGCAGGCCGCGCCAGGCGGTCACCACCCGTTCGGTCAGGTTGGAATGGCCGGTGTTGCAATAGAGCGTACCGGGCGGAAGATGTCGGCGCAGTATTGCCCCCAGCCGCCAGGGCAAGGCGCGCGCCAGGGCTGCGCGGCGTAGGTCGGCCTCGGCACGGCGGCGCATCTTGGGGCCCTTGCTCACCCGCCCCAGCGCGTCAAGCCGGCCCCAGTCGTCGCTGGTGGCGCGGCGCAGGATCTCGGCCGCGCCCTGTTGTGACAGCAGCACATAGCCCAGCCGGGTTCGGGCAAGAGCAAAAAGCGGCACCGGATCAGCCAGCAGCGCGCGCAGATAGGCAAATTCGACCCGGTCCACACCGGTCATCACCCGTCCGGCCCGCCGGATCAGCCGCGTGATGTCGAGACAGCGGGCAGGCGGGCTATTTTTCGTAACGGCCGCTCTGGTGCCAGCGCCAGGCATCGCGGATCATCGCCTCCAGGTTGGATCGCATCGGGGTCCAGCCCAGTTCTTGCACGGCGCGGGTCGATCCGGAAACAAGTTTCGTCGCATCGCCGCCGCGACGCGGCCCGATTTCATGCGGCACCTCGCGGTTGGTGACGGCTTTGGAATGGGCGATCACCTCGAATACTGAAAATCCGCTGCCGGTGCCGAGGTTGAAAATCCGGCTCTCCTTGTCTTCTTCGAGCCATCTCAGCCCCAGCACATGGGCATCCACCAAATCACAGACATGCACGTAATCGCGGATGCAGGTGCCATCAGGCGTGTCGTAATCGGTGCCAAAGACGGTGAGCGCGGCGCGCTTGCCGTCGATCGCATCGAGCATCAGCGGGATCAGATGGGTCTCGGGACGGTGATATTCGCCAACCTCCGCGTCAGGATCGGCGCCGGCGACATTGAAATAGCGAAAGACCACATGGCGCAGCCCGTGCGAGGCGCCGAAATCCGTCAGCATGTCCTCGATGGCGCGTTTCGACTTGCCGTAGGAATTGAGCGGCATCTGAGGCGAGCTCTCGTCCAGCACCACGTTGTCCTGGTCGCCATAGGTGGCGCAGGTCGAGGAAAAGACGAAATCGAGACAGCCGGCATCGACCGCCGCCTCGATCAGGTTGAGCGAGCCGGCGACATTGTTGCGCCAGTAGAGCCCGGGATTCGACATCGCCTCGCCAACCAGGCTGAGCGCGGCGAAATGCATGACCGCCTGCGGTTTGTATTCGGCAAACACCTCGTCGAGCCGTGCCCGATCGAGCAGATCGCCTTCCGCCAACGGGCCGAATTTCACTGCGTCCTGCCAGCCGGTGGACAGATTGTCGAAAGTGACCGGCGTATAGCCCGCGTCGCGCAGCGCCTTGCAAGCGTGCGAGCCGATGTAGCCGGCACCGCCTGTGACGAGAATATTGCCCTTGGTCATCGGTTATTGCGCCGCCTGATCCACGGCCATCAGCTCTTGCAGGTAGGTGCGCAAATCGTCACGAAGCTCTTCGCGCGCCAGGCCGAAGGCCACTGTCGCCTGAAGGAAGCCGGCCTTGGAGCCACAGTCGAAGCGCTGGCCCTTGAAACGCATACCAAAGACATCGCGGCCTTCGGTGATTTCCTGTGCGATGGCATCGGTGAGCTGGATCTCTCCGCCGGCGCCCTGCTTCATCTTGTTGAGGTTCTTGAGCACATCCGGCGTCAGGATGTAGCGGCCGATCACCGCCAGGTTCGACGGCGCGTCGCCGGCTTTCGGCTTTTCCACCATGCCTTTGACGCCCACAAGGTCACCGATCTCGTCCTTGACGTCGAGCACGCCGTAAGCCGAAGTCTTGTCCTGCGGCACTTCCATCGCCGCCACCATCGAACCGCCATGCTCCTGGTAAGCTTCGACCATCTGTTGCAGGCAGGGTTTTTCCGCCGCGATCACGTCATCGGGCAACATGACGGCAAAGGGCTCGTTGCCGATCAGCCGCCGCGCACACCAGACCGCATGACCGAGGCCCAGCGCCTTGTGCTGGCGGATATAGGCAATGGCGCCGCTTTCCATATTGGTCGATTTCAGGATTTCGAGCAGCTCGGTCTTGCCGCTCTTGCGCAGCTCGTTTTCAAGCTGGGGCGCGAGATCGAAATAATCCTCGAGCGCACCCTTGCCGCGCGAAGTGACAAAGATGAATTCCTTGATGCCGGCGGCGCGGGCCTCATCGATGGCGTATTGAATCAGCGGCCTGTCGACCAGCGTCATGATCTCTTTCGGCACCGATTTGGTGGCCGGCAGGAAACGGGTGCCAAGCCCGGCAACCGGAAAAATCGCTTTTGTAACCTTCGTACGCATAAATAGCCCTCAAAATTTCACGGGTTTCCAAAATTTCTACACCAGTGGTACGCAAATATAAACGAACTTTGCGACCTAGGACTCGCCGGTCAGCCCTCTTTCGCGGCGGATGCGTGCTATTTCAGCATCGCATTTCCGGCGCAACCGGCGAAGGGTGAACAGTGGCTCATCGCGCTCGGATTTGCCGAATTGCCCGCCGCTGTGTTCCCAATATCCCGCAGGTGTAAAACGGACGTGGCAATAGGCGGTTGTCAGCGAGAAAATCAGCGCCGTCGAGACATGGCCGGCGGCGGCGTCATGGGCCGCCTGGCGGCGCAGCCGCGCGCGGTGCCACCAGCGGCCGCAGGTCAGCTTCGGGCGCAGCGCCGGGCGCGGGGGCAGCGGGGCGAACGGCTCCGAGGCATGTGGCAGGGCGGGCAGGGCGCCGGGCGCCCGCGCCGCGCCCACGGCAAAACCCGCCTCCAGCCGCGCCAGCAGGTGGCGCACATCGCGCGGCTCGAGCCGCCCGGCCACCATGTGCCGCAACAGGCGACGACGCTGTTCGCCGGCAAAGCGGGCCTGCGCGCCCCCGCGCTTTGCGTCCGGGCAGTGGCGCAGGAGAAAGGCGGCATGGCTGGCGCCGATTTCGAACAGGTCGCGCGGCACCCGGTCGGCGCGGCGGCGGGCGCTCGCGGCAAAGCCGTGGTGCACCTGCGCCAGCGGCACCAGCGCGGTGGCAAGACCGGCCCGGGCCAGCCGCAGGTTCACATCCGTCTCGTCGAGAAAGAATCGGAAGGCCGGGTCAAATCCGCCGATCCCGGCGATCACCTCGCGGCGAAACGCCATGTTGGTGCCTTCGGTCTTGACCGCGCGGCCGGGGCCGGGATGCAGCACCGTCGGCCGCTCGCCTTCCAGCGGAAGGGCGTGACGGACCCCGCAGCCATCCACCCAGGCGCCGCGCCACTGCCAGGAAATGCCGTTGCGGCCGCGCACATAGCCGCCCGCCGCCGCCACCTCGGCGTCATCGAAAACCGCCGCGAGATGGGTCAGCCAGGTGGGCTCGGGCACCGCATCGTCATCGATGAAGGCCACCACCTCGCCCGCCGCCAGTCCGAGGCCGATGTTGCGCGCGAGGCTGATGTTCTGCGCGTCGCAAGGCGCGGTCTTGATACCCATCGCCTGCGGCAGCCCCTGCAAGGCCGCCAGCGTCGGGCGGTCGGCGACGACGACCACTTCGAACGTCGGGTACAGCAGCTGGCGGAGCGCCTTGAGGCAGCGTTTCAGCGCGGCTTCCCGGCCATGCGAAACGATTATGACGCTGACCGGGCGCATGACGCCTCAGGCGTCCTTCAGCTCGACATCCGGCGCAAAGGCGATGAAGAACGGGTTGGCATAGCCCTCCTTGCCATAGGCCAGCGGCGTATGATCGTCGAAACGCACCACCTTGCCGCCGGCGCCGTTGAGCACCGCATGACCCGCCGCGGTGTCCCATTCCATGGTCCGGCCCAGCCGGGGATAGAGATCGGCCTCGCCGGTGGCCACAAGGCAGAACTTGAGCGAGGAACCCGCGCTCTTCATGTCGGCCACCTTGTATTTTCCGATGTAATCGTCGGTCGCCTCGTCGCGGTGCGATTTCGAGGCGACGACGAGCAGCGCGGAATTCTCCGCCTCGCGCACCTTGATCGGGGTGGTTTCGCCGGCGGTCTCCTTGTCGAATGGGCCGGTCTCTTCCACCGCATTGCCCATGGCGGAGGTATAGAACAGACGCTTGCGCGCGGGGGCATAGACCACGCCGCGCACCGGCACGCCGCTTTCGACATAGGCGATATTGACGGTGAAATCGCCACGCCGCTTGATGAACTCCTTGGTGCCGTCAAGCGGATCGACGATCAGGAAGGTATCGGCCTGGGTATCATGGCTCTCGGCCTGTTCCTCGGTGACCAGGGGCACATCGGGAAACGCCTCTCGCAGCCCGGCCGAGATCAGCGCATCGGCGGCCGCGTCGGCGGCGGTGACCGGGCTGGCGTCGGATTTCGTCTGCACGTCGAAATCGTCGGAATTGTAGATCTCCATGATCACATCGCCCGCTTCGAGCGCGAGTGTCCGCATCACCTTGGTCAACTGGTCGTAATTCACAATGAGCTCCTGATCGCCGTCCGGGCCGTGCCGGTCTTTGTTCATTGCCTAGACCTGTCGTCGGGTCATGTCCATCACCTTGGCGGGCGGCCAGGCGCGGAAAAACCGGGCGTTTTCGCGCCGGTATCGTCCGGCTGCGGCCGGCCGGCACCGAGGCGGATGCAGCGCCGGCGCGGCAAAGGGTTTTGTTGTCGAGACGCCGGATCGCGGTTATGCTGGGAGACAACGGAACAGCAAGAATTCCGTGCCAATAGTGCCCTATTCTGGCGGAGCAGAGCTTCATGTTCGTACAACGGCGCCCAAGGACGACGCTCGATTCCGTCGTCACCACGATCGAGCTGGTCTATCACGGCGCGGTGCGCAACGTGCGCAAGACGCACGGCAATGCTTTCATGTCGATCTTCATGAACGTGCTTCAGACCATCATCATGGTGATGGTCTTCTATGCCATGTTCACCGTGCTCGGATTGCGCGGGCTCAAGCTGCGCGGCGATTTCCTGATCTACATCATGTCGGGCATCTTCCTCTACATGACCCACATCAAGACGATGAGCGCCGTCGCCGGCGCCGAGGGGCCGACCGCGCCGATGATGCAACATGCGCCGATGAACACGATCATCTCGATCCTGTCGGGCATGCTTTCGTCGCTCTATATCCAGGTGCTTTCGGTGCTGATCGTGCTTTTTGTCTATGACGTCGGGTTTGCCGATGTCGAGATCAACGATCCGATCGGCTGCATGGGGATGATCCTGCTGGCCTGGTTCACCGGGGCGGCGGTAGGCATGGTCTTTCTCGCGCTCAAGCCGTGGTTTCCTTCAGCGATCACCATCCTGTCGTCGATCTATCAGCGCGCCAACATGATCGCTTCGGGCAAGATGTTCGTCGCCAACACGCTGCCGGGCTACATGCTGGCGATGTTCGACTGGAACCCGCTGTTCCACGCCATCGACCAGGCCCGTGGCTATGCCTTCGTCAATTACTATCCGCGCAATTCCAACCTCGAATATCCGCTCTGGCTGGGGGTCGGTCTGATTACCATCGGGCTGATGGGCGAATTCTATACCCGCCGCCATGCCTCGGCCAGCTGGTCGGCGCGGAGTTGAACCACACCACCTGTCGGGAGGGTCCGCCATGTCATTGAAGTCTTTTGCCGCCCTGTCGCTTCTGCTGATGTCGGCCGGCACCCAGGCCGCCGCCGATGCCGGCTCGCTGCGCCCCAAGGCGCGGCCTGCGGTTCAGGTGCACGGCGTGCACCTGCGAGAGCTGCTCGTCACCCCCGTGAGCCTGCGCCCGCAGGCCCGCCCCGCCGGGTGGGCCGCGCGCCCCACCGCGGCCGCGCCGGCGGCGACGGCCGAAGATGCGCGGCTTCAGGGCTGGATCGCCGGCTACCGCCGCCGCGCCCTGGCCGCGGGCATCCCGGCGCAGGTCTTCGACCGGGCCTTTCGCGGCGTGACCTATGACCCGCAGATCATCGCGCGCGACCGCAGCCAGACCGAGTTCACCAAGACCGTCGAGCAATATCTGGCCATCGCGGCATCGGACAAGCGCATCGCCGATGGCCGCGCGGCGCTGGCGGCAGAGGGGCGTACTCTGGCCCGGATCGAGGCGCGCTACGGGGTCGACCGCGATATCGTCACCGCGATCTGGGGGCTGGAAAGCGCCTATGGCACGCGGCGCGGCGATCTTTCGGTGATCCGGTCGCTGGCCACCCTGGCCTTTGACGGCCGCCGCGGCCAATTTTTCGAGCAGCAGCTGACCGAGGCGCTGCGCATCCTGGCGCGGGGCGACACCACGCCCGAGAAGATGACCGGAAGCTGGGCCGGTGCCATGGGCCACACCCAGTTCATTCCCACCTCCTATCAGGCCTATGCGGTGGATTTCACCGGCGACGGGCGGCGCGATATCTGGAGCGCGGACCCGAGCGATGCGCTGGCCTCCACCGCTGCCTATCTGGAACGGTTCGGCTGGATCAAGGGCATGCCCTGGGGGGTCGAGGTGACGCTGCCGCGCGACTTCGACTATGGCCAGCTCTCGTCCAAGGTCAAACGCATGCCCTCGGACTGGGCCCGCGCCGGGGTGCTGGGCATGGATGGCCGCCCGGTGCCGGATCACGGGTCGGCCTATGTGCTGCTGCCGGCCGGGGCGCGTGGCGCGGCCTTTCTGGTGTTCAAGAACTTTGACGTGATCAAGCGCTACAACAACTCGGATCTCTATGCGTTGGGCGTCGGCCATCTGTCCGACAGGATCACCGGCGGCGACGCGGTGCAGGGCGGCTGGCCCGAGGATGACCGCGCGCTGGTCCGGGCCGAGCGGCACGAGTTGCAGCGCCGGCTGACGGCCAAGGGATTTGATACCGGCGGCATTGACGGCAATATCGGCCCGGACACCCGCGCCGCGCTGATGCGCTATCAGCGCAGCATTGGCGCGGTGCCGGACGGAAACGCCTCCTGGCAGATCCTGAAACGGCTGCGCTGAGCGCCCGAAGGCCGGGCGGGCCAGGCGCGGGCCGGGCGCTACAACAGCCCTTCCGCGCGAAAGCTCAGCTCGCGCGATTTGCCGATGATGATGTGATCGTGCAGCACCAGCCCCAGCGCTTGCGCCGCCGTCTCGACCTGCGCGGTCATTTCGATATCCTCGCGGCTGGGCGTCGGATCGCCCGAGGGGTGGTTGTGCACCAGGATCAGCGCCGACGCGTTGATCTCCAGCGCGCGTTTCACCACCTCTCGCGGGTAGACCGGCACATGATCCACCGTGCCGCGCCCCTGCGCTTCGTCGGCGATCAAGGTGTTCTTGCGGTCGAGGTAGAGCACCCGGAACTGCTCGGTCTCGCGGTGCGCCATGGCGGTATGGCAATAGGCGATGAGCTGCTCCCAACTTGACACGACGGGCCGCGCGATCACCCGACTGCGTGCCAGACGCTGGGCGGCCGCCTCGATCAGCTTCAGCTCGCAGATCACCGCGGTGCCGACGCCCTTGACCTCGGCCAGCCGCGCCACGGGGGCGGAAATCACCCGATTGAAATCGCCGAACCGGGTGAGAAGCGAATGCGCCAGCGGTTTGACATCCTGGCGCGGAATGGCGCGAAACAGCACAAGCTCCAGCATCTCGTAATCCGGCAGCGCTTCGGCCCCGCCAGCCATGAAACGCCCGCGCAGCCGCTTGCGATGATCGCGGATATAAGACGGCAGCCGCGTGCCGCGCGCCAGCGTTTCGGGGGCGTCGGCCTCGTCGCCCTGAAACAGCGGCAAAGACGCCTCGGCAAGGGAGTTTCTGTCCATGACGCCAGCATCGGCGCCCTCGGTAAACGCGCGGTTAACGCCGGCGGCCGGTTTTGCGCCGGATGCACGGGGCGCCAAAGTCTGTCGACAGAATGTGAAAACTCCGTTGCAGGAATTTGGCGCCCGGACGCGGTGGTCGGGGAAGGGCCGGTGTCAGCCCTTCATCGAATCCCAGAACCCCTTGACCGAAGAGAAGAAGCTCTTGCTCTCGGGGTTGTTGTCCTCGCTCAGCTGCTCGAATTCGCGCAGCAGCTCTTTCTGGCGCGAGGTCAGGTTGACCGGGGTCTCGACGGCCAGCTCGATGAACATGTCACCGGTGCCGGCCCCGCGCAGGGCGGGCATGCCCTTGCCGCGCAGCCGCATCTGGCGGCCCGACTGGCTGCCGGCCGGGATCTTCACGCGCGAGCGGCCGCCATCGATGGTCGGCACCTCGATATCGCCGCCAAGTGCGGCGGCCGACATCGACACCGGCACCCGGCAATGCAGGTCGGTGCCGTCGCGTTCGAAGATCTTGTGCGCCGTCACCTCGAGGAAGATGTAGAGATCGCCCGGCGGTCCGCCGCGCATGCCGGCCTCGCCTTCGCCCGCAAGACGGATTCGGGTGCCGGTTTCCACGCCTTTCGGGATATTGACCGAAAGCGCGCGCTCTTTCTCGACCCGGCCGGCGCCATGGCAGGTGTGGCAGGGGTTCTTGATCGTCTGGCCGAGGCCCGAGCAGGTCGGGCAGGTGCGCTCGACCGTAAAGAAGCCCTGCTGCGCCCGCACCTTGCCCATGCCGGAACAGGTCGGGCAGGTGGTGGGCTCGGCCCCGCCTTCGGCGCCCGATCCGTTACAGGCACCACAGGGCACCGAGGTGGGCACGTTGATCGTCTTTTGCAGGCCGGAATAGGCGTCTTCCAGCGTTACCCGCAGATTGTAGCGCAGGTCGGCGCCGCGTGCCGCGCGCTGGCGTCCGCCGCCGCGCTGGCCGCCCATGAAATCGCCAAAGAGATCGTCGAAGACATCCGAGAAGGCAGAGGCGAAATCGCCCTGCTGACCGGGGTGAAAGCCGCCGCCGGGACGCCCGCCACCGCCGCCCATGCCGCCTTCGAAGGCGGCATGACCGTAGCGGTCGTAGGCCGCCTTCTTGTCGGCATCCTTGAGGACTTCATAGGCCTCGTTGGCTTCCTTGAACTGCGCTTCGGCCTCCGGGTTGTCGGCGTTGCGGTCGGGGTGCAGCTCCTTGGCCTTCTTGCGGTAGGCCTTCTTGATCTCGTCGGCGGAGGCGGTCCGGGCCACGCCCAGAACCTCGTAAAAGTCACGTTTGGACATCAGTCCGTCCTCCTATGCATGGAACATGCGAGGGCCGGCCCGGCGTCCGGACCGGCCCCCCGCAGTGGTTCCTGTGCGCTGTCGTCACCGACGATCAGGCGCGCTTGTCGTCGTCAAGGTCCTCGAAATCGGCGTCGACGATGGTGTCATCGTCATTCGCCGGGCCGTCGGCCTCGGGTGCAGGCTCTTCGCCGGCCTCTTCCTGGGACGATTTGTAAATCGCTTCGCCCAGTTTCATCGAGGCTTCCATGACGTTCTGGATGCCGGATTTGATCTTCTCGGCGTTCTCGCTTTCCAGCTCGTCCTTGAGCGCGGCCACCGCCAGTTCGATCGCTTCGACAGTGGTCGGATCGACCTTCTCGCCATGCTCCTCGAGCGATTTCTCGGTCGAGTGGATGAGGCTCTCGGCCTGGTTCTTGGCTTCCACCAGCTCCTTGCGGGCCTTGTCGGCTTCGGCGTTCTCTTCGGCTTCCTTGACCATCTTCTCGATGTCGTCGTCCGAGAGGCCACCGGAGGCCTGGATGGTGATCTTCTGCTCCTTGCCGGTGCCCTTGTCCTTGGCCTGGACCGAGACGATGCCGTTGGCGTCGATGTCGAAGGTCACCTCGATCTGCGGCATGCCGCGCGGTGCCGGCGGGATGTCCTCGAGGTTGAACTGGCCGAGCATCTTGTTGTCGGCTGCCATCTCGCGCTCGCCCTGGAAGACCCGGATCGTCACCGCGTTCTGGTTGTCCTCGGCGGTCGAGAAGATCTGCGACTTCTTGGTCGGGATCGTGGTGTTGCGGTCGATCAGGCGGGTGAAGACACCGCCCAGGGTCTCGATGCCCAGCGACAGCGGGGTCACGTCGAGCAGGACCACGTCCTTGACGTCACCTTGCAGAACGCCGGCCTGGATGGCGGCGCCCATGGCAACCACTTCGTCCGGGTTCACACCCTTGTGCGGCTCCTTGCCAAAGAACTTGGTCACCTCTTCGATGACCTTGGGCATCCGGGTCATACCCCCGACGAGGACGACCTCGTCGATTTCCGAGGTCGAGAGACCGGCGTCCTTCAGAGCGGCCTGGCAGGGCTTGATCGAGGCCTTGATCAGGTCGCTGACCAGCGACTCCAGCTTGGCCCGGGTCAGTTTCATGACCATGTGCAGCGGCTGGCCGCCGTTCGGATCCATCGAGATGAACGGCTGGTTGATCTCGGTCTGCGACGAGGAGGACAGCTCGATCTTGGCTTTCTCGGCGGCCTCTTTCAGACGCTGAAGCGCCATCTTGTCCTTGGTCAGGTCGACGCCGTGCTCTTTCTTGAACTCGTCCGCCAGGTAGTTGACGATCCGCATGTCGAAGTCTTCGCCACCGAGGAAGGTGTCGCCGTTGGTCGACTTCACTTCGAACAGGCCATCGTCGATCTCGAGGATGGTCACGTCGAAAGTCCCGCCGCCAAGGTCATAGACCGCGATGGTGTGGGTGTCTTCCTTGTCGAGGCCATAGGCCAGCGCGGCCGCGGTCGGCTCGTTGATGATGCGCAGCACTTCGAGGCCGGCGATCTTGCCGGCGTCCTTGGTGGCCTGACGCTGGGCGTCGTTGAAATACGCCGGCACGGTGATGACCGCCTGATCGACTTCCTCGCCGAGGTAGGATTCAGCGGTTTCTTTCATCTTGCCGAGGATGAAGGCCGAGATCTGCGACGGGCTGTACTTGTCGCTCTTGGCTTCGACCCAGGCGTCGCCGTTGCCGCCGTCGATGACGTTGAACGGCATGTTCTTCTTGTCCTTGGCCAGGTCGCTGTCGTCGAATCGACGACCGATCAGACGCTTGACGCCAAAGATGGTGTTTTCCGGATTGGTGACGGCCTGACGCTTGGCCGGCTGGCCAACGAGGCGTTCGTTGTCGGTGAAGGCGACGATCGACGGTGTCGTACGTGCACCTTCGGAGTTTTCGATGACCCGCGGCTGGCTGCCGTCCATGATGGCCACACAGCTGTTGGTGGTGCCGAGGTCAATCCCGATGACTTTACCCATTGTTTCGATCCCTCTTAATCTTCAAGGCGATGACACGAGGCGGAACCCATATGCGGCATCCCGACCCCGAACGTGTGGCGGAGAGCCTTGCGGCCCGTTCCGCGCTTCGGCGTGTATATAAGGACCGGGTTTCTATGCTGCAAGCAGTGTGGGCTTCGGTATGGTGCAAATGCGCGAGGTTTTCGGGATGATGTGGGAAAGAGGTCGCCATGACAGGGCTTGATCTGCGCGGCGCCAGGGTTTTTCCGGGCTATCTCGACCCGGACCAACAGGTTGAAATTCTTGGCGCCCTGCGAGAGGTGGTGCGCGCGGCGCCTCTCTATCACCCGGTCACGCCGGGGGGGCGGCAGATGTCGGTCAGGATGACGGCAGCGGGAAGATTCGGCTGGGTGACCGACCGCAGCGGCTATCGCTACGAGCCGCGCCACCCCGACGGCATGGCCTGGCCGGCGATTCCCGAGCCGGTGCTGGCGATCTGGCGCGATCTCGCGCCGCAGGCCCGCGCGCCCGAATGCTGCCTGATCAATTACTACGGCGAAGGCGCGCGCATGGGGCTGCATCAGGATCGCGACGAGGCGGATTTTTCCCAGCCCGTGGTCTCGGTCTCGCTGGGCGACGCCGGGCTGTTTCGGGTCGGCAATGTCGAGAAGGGCGGCAAGACGGGCTCGGTCTGGCTGGCCTCGGGCGATGTGGTCGTGCTCGGCGGTGCCGCACGGCTGGTGCACCACGGGGTGGATCGGATCAAGTTCGGCTCGTCCGGGCTGTTGAAAGACGGCGGCCGGATCAACCTGACGCTGCGCGTGGTGACCTGAGCGGCACTCCTGCTCCCCGTCCCGGACCCGATCCGGGACCTCGCGCCGGACGCCGGGGGCCCCGGATCAGGTCCGGGGCACGCGTTGCCGACGTCGGCGGCCCCGTGCCGTGGCCTACCCCCGGGTCTGCCGCTGCTTGCGGCTGACCTTGGCGGCCTTCTTCTTCGACTTGACCAGCTTGCGCTTGGCCGGCCCGCCCTTGCCCGATCCGCCCCGGCCTGCGCCGCGTCGGCCGCGCGGGCCGGTGCCATTGCCGCGCGGCGGCCGCTCGCCGTCGATCTCGAGCAGCTCCAGCGCGATGCCGCCGGTCACCGGCGCCGCCTCGGTCAGCCGCACGGTCACCCGCTGGCCGATGGTGATGGTCAGCCCGGTATCGGAGCCCATCAGCGTCGCGGTCTCCTGATCGAAGTGGAAATACTCGCGGCCGAGGTTGCGCATCGGGATCAGCCCGTCGGCGCCGGTCTCGTCGAGCTTCACGAAGGCGCCGAAGCGCGCGATGCCGGAAATCCGCCCGGTGAACTCATTGCCGACCCGCTCCGACAGATAGGCCGCGAGGTAACGGTCGGTGGTGTCGCGCTCGGCAATCATCGACCGGCGCTCTGTGTCCGAGATATGCGCCGCGGTCGGCTCCAGCTTGTCGATGTCATCGGGCGAGAGCCCGTCGTCGCCCCAGCCATGCGCCGCGATCAGCCCGCGGTGCACGATCAGATCGGAATAGCGCCGGATCGGCGAGGTGAAATGCGCGTAGTTTTGCAGCGCAAGCCCGAAATGGCCAAAGTTCTTGGGGCTGTAATAAGCCTGCGTCATCGACCGCAGGGTGGCGAGATTGATCAACTCGCTTTCCTCGGTGCCGGCGGCGTCATGCAGCAGCTTGTTGAGATGCGCGGTCTTCAGAACCTGTCCCTTGGCCAGCGTCAGCCCGGCGGCATCGGCGGTGTCGCGCAAGGACTCCAGCTTGTCCTGCGGCGGTTCCTCGTGCACCCGGAAGAGCTGCGGCACCTTCTTGGCAATCAGCGTCTCGGCCGCGGCGACATTGGCGAGGATCATGAATTCCTCGATCAGCCTGTGCGCATCCAGCCGGTCGCGGAAGTTGACCGATTGCACCTTGCCCTCTTCGCTGAGCTCGATGCGCCGCTCCGGCAGGTCGAGGTCTAGCGGCTGGCGGGCGGCGCGGGCCCTGGTCAGCGCGTCATAGGCGGCATAGAGCGGCGCGATCACGCTTTCCATCAGCGGCGCGACCCGGTCGTTGGGCTGGCCGTCCATGCCCTGCTGGACCTCCTGATAATTCAGCGAGGCGGGCGAGCGCATCAGCCCGCGCACAAAGCGATGCGAGAGCTTCTCGCCGCCGGCGTTGATCTGCATCCGCACCGCGAGACAGGCGCGCGGCACACCCTCGTGCAGCGAGCAGAGATCGCCTGACAGCCGGTCGGGCAGCATCGGCACCACCCGGTCGGGGAAATAGCTGGAATTGCCGCGTTTGCGCGCCTCGCGGTCGAGTGCCGAGCCGGGGCGGACGTAATGCGCCACATCGGCGATGGCGACCCAGATCACGTGACCGCCCTTGTTCTTCGGATCGTCGTCGGCATGGGCATAACAGGCGTCGTCATGGTCGCGGGCATCGGCCGGATCAATGGTGATCAACGGCAGCTCGCGCAGGTCTTCGCGACCGGACAGGCCGGCGGGCTTCATCGCATCGGCCTCGGCGATCACCGCGTCGGGAAAGGCGTCGGGAATGCCGTGCTGGTGGATGGCGATCAGCGAGACGGCTTTCGGCGCGGTGGGATCGCCCAGCCGTTCGACGATGCGGGCGCGGGGCAGGCCCATGCGGCTCTTGGGCCCGGCCAGCTCGGCCTCGACCAGCTCGCCATCCCTGGCGCCATGCACGTCGCCTGCGGCGACCTGCCATTCCTTGTCGGCGCCCTTGTCGACCGGTTTGATCCGCCCGCCTTCCGAGCGTTTCGAGAACACCCCGAGAATGCGGCGCGGGTTGCTGCCGATCCGGCGGATCAGCCGCGCCTCGTAGTTGTGATCCTCTTCGTGCACCACTTGCAGCCGCGCCAGGATGCGGTCGCCCTCGCCAAGCGCCGGGTCCGAGGCGCGGGGCACCACCAGAACGATCGGCTCCACCCCTTCGCCGTGCCATTCCAGCGGCTTGGCAAAGAGATCGCCATCGGGCGTCGGCGCCTTGACCTGCAACACCGAGACCGGCGGCAGCCGGTCGGGGTCGCGGTAGGTCTTCTTGCGCTTTTCCAGATGACCTTCGGCTTCCAGCTCCTTGAGCAGGCGCTTGAGGTCGATCCGGGCGGCACCCTTTATGCCGAAGGCCTTGGCGATGTCGCGCTTGGCGGTCAGGGTCGGGTTGGCGGAGATCCAGTCGAGGATCTGGGCTTTGGTGGGCAATTGGCTCATGGCTCTGGCCTAGCACGGGTGTGGCGGGGCGTCACTTGCCAAACCGCTCGGCCAGGTCCTCTTCGTCGCCTTCGGCGGCGAGGCGCAGCTCGCGCACGAGGCGCAGGGTGGGTTTGGCGGCAAACAGGACCGAGCCGATCAGGAACATCCAGGTGGCCGGGGTCTGCCAAGCGTCAAAAAAGAACATCACCGAGCCGATGATGAAACAGGTGGCGGCGGAAAAATCGACCGCGGTATAGGCCAGCTCGAAGAGGGCGTAGATCCGGCGGCTTTCGGAGGTTTCCTCTCGGTTGCGGTGATAGAAAAGCGGCATGGGTCTTGGCGGCTGACAGGGACGTTGACTGACGAGCGCAACAACCTAGTGCGCATTGCCCCGCCGGCCACCGGGCACCGGGGGCAGGCGACCGGTCCGGCTTAGTCCGGCGTGGCCGGCGCCAGATCGGCGGCCGTGTCGACATCGGCCAGCGTGTCGACGCGGGCGATGCGGTGGCCGGGCAGGGTGGCGATGCTGTCGGCCATCGCATGTTCGGTGGACCAGCGCACGCCCGTCAGAAAGCCGGCGGGGGCGCGGCCCGGATGGCGCAGCCCGATCAGCCAATAGCCGCCGTCGGGCGCCGGGCCAAAGGCCGCGTCATGCCCGCCCAGGGCCGCGAAGGCCCGCGCGACATGCGCCGGGGTCACGCCGGGAATGTCGCCGCCGATGATGCAGGCCGGGCCGGGCGGCAGGCTGCGGAAGACCCGCGCCATGCGTGCGCCGAGATCGCCGCCGCCCTGCGGCAGTCGCGGCAGGTGTGCCGGCCAGACCCGGCTTTGCAGGCCGTCGCGGTCGGGCGCCACCGCAAGGATCAGCTGCCAGCGCGGATCATCCAGCCGCCGCAGCAGCCGCGCGGTCTGATGGCGAAACCACCAGGCCGCGGCGCCCATGCCGATGTCGCGGCCAAGCCGGGTCTTGACCCGCCCGGGGCGCGGCTCTTTCAGCATGACGATGAGGGTGGGTTTGATGCGCAAGGTCTACCGGTCCGCGAGATCGGCGCGCATGCGCCCTGTCGGGCGTCCCCCCCGGGAGGGCCGGTTCCCGCAGATGTTGCCCGCGCGGCCGGAGGGGGCTCTGTCGAACGGATGCGCCCGGACAAAAAGCCCTTCCGAGGGTGGGCGGAGCGCCGGCGCGCCTCGGGCCCCGGTGCAGCTCACAATGCGCGTTCCATCATCCGATGGGGAATGCCGGCGTCGTCGAACACCTCGCCATAGGCGGCAAAGCCCAGCTTCTCGTAAAACGGGATGGCATGCAGCTGAGAGCCCAGCGCCGCCTTGCTGAACCGGCCGTCGGCGCGCATCTCGTCCAGCGCCGCGCGGATCAGCGCTGCGCCAAGCCCGGTACCGCGGGCGGCCTTGATGACGCAGACCCGGCCGATCTTGCCGATCTCGCCATTGGGCAGGACGCGCGCGGTGCCAAGCGCCCGGTCGCCCTCGGTGGCCAGCAGATGCAGGGCAATCTCGTCATAGGCGTCACGCTCGATCTCGGGCGGCACGCCCTGTTCGTCGACAAAGACCTCGAAGCGCAGCTTCAGGCAGGTCTCGAGATCGTCGGTGCGGGTGATCGTGGCGCTCATGCGAAGTAATCCCTCAGGATGCGGGCATAGATCGCCTTGAGCTGGTGTACCTGATCCACCGCGACCCGTTCGTCGACCTGGTGCATGGTGCGGCCGACAAGGCCAAATTCCACCACCGGGCAGTGATCCTTGACAAAGCGCGCGTCAGAAGTGCCGCCGGTGGTGCTGAGGTCCGGGGTGATCCCGGTTTCGGCGGCAACCGCGCGCGCCACGAGGTCCGACAGCGGGCCCGGCGGGGTGAGGAAGCTTTCACCGGAGATCTTGATCTTCATTCCGATCTCGACGCCGAATTCGGCGGCCACCGCATCGGCCTCGGCACGCAGCCAGTCGCTGAGCGAGGCGCCGGAATGGGCGTCGTTGAACCGGATGTTGACCGTCGCCGTACTCTTTGCCGGGATCACGTTGGTCGCCGGGTTGCCGGTGTCGATGGTGACCACCGCCAGGGTCGAGGCGTCGAAATGTTCGGTGCCGCGGTCCAGCTCATGCGACGACAGCCGGTCCATCAGCCGCGCCATGGCAGGCAGCGGGTTTTTCGCGCGGTGCGGATAGGCGGCATGGCCCTGCACGCCCACCACCTCGATCCAGGCGGTGACCGATCCGCGACGGCCGATTTTTATCATCTCGCCCATGGTGTCGGGGCAGGTCGGCTCGCCCACGAGGCAGACCGACATCCGTTCGCCCTCGGCCTGCATGTAATCCAGAAGCGCGCGGGTGCCGTGATCGGCGTCGCCTTCCTCGTCGCCGGTGATGGCCAGGATCACCGCGCCCTCGGGCGGCGTCTCGGTGACGAAATCCGCGGCGGCGGCGGCAAAGGCGGCCACGCCCGATTTCATGTCGGTCGCGCCCCGGCCATAGAGAAAGCCGTCGCGGATCTCGGCGCCGAAGGGATCGGCGGTCCAGTCCGCGCGCTTGCCCAGCGGCACCACGTCGGTGTGGCCGTTGAAGCCGAAGGTCCGGGCATGGCCCTTGTCGCCCCAGCGGGCAAAGAGATTGCCGACGCCGCCCCGGTCGACCCGGATGCAGGCAAAGCCCGCAGCTTGCAGCACGTCCTGCACCACGTCGAGCGCGCCGCCATCTTCGGGTGTCACCGAGGGGCAGCGCACCAGCGCTGCGGTCAACTCGAGCGGATCGGTCTGCGACATGAATTACCCCACGGAATTGTGACCTATTTGCAGCGGCTTGCCCGCTGGTTTGACGTATCGCTTAACAGAAGCCGCGCGGGGGTGCTAGGCTGGCCGCAACAATGACGCGGCCCCCGCAGTCCTCCCCCGCTTCAGGTGAACTCCGCCCGGTTCAGGGGATCCGTCCGGCATCAAGACCGGCAAGACTGACAACACGGGGCAAGGCTGCGCAGTAGGGCTGGAGCAGTGGTATGAGTGATGTGAAGTCGCGATCTGTCGCGTCTGTCTTTGGGTGTGCCCGATGAGTTGGGTCGCCGCAGTGGCGCCGGGCGGTGCGGCGCAGGTCTTTCCTCCTTTTGACAAGCTTCCCCCTCGCGGCGCGATGCGCCGGGGCACGGTGTTGCTGGAATGCAGCCTGAGCCCGGTCGCTGCCGCCCGCTCGATCCTGCGCATCCCGTTGCAGGCCCATGCCGCCGGGCATCTGTCGATCCTGGCGCTGCCGCAGGGCTCCTTTGCACTGGTGGTGGGGCAGGGAAAATCCATGGTGCACCGAACGCTCCGGCTGAACCTGCCGGAGGGCAACCAGCTGCTGCGGCTCAGCTTTTCTTGGGATTGCGAGGCCGGGCTGGCGCGCTTTGCGGTGGAGCAAGCCGATGGCCAGGGCTTTGTCACCGGCGCGCTCGACCTGCCGGAGCCAATGGCGCTCGAAAGTCTCACCGCCTTTCCGGCGATGGAGGCCTGCGCGCCCGAGGAGGCGGCGCTGGGCTTTCTGGCGATCTCCAACAGGGTCGAGCCGGTGGGGCCCCTGCCGGGCCTCGCCGCGCGCACCTTCGTCGGCACGCCTTTCGGCCCGCGCGAGGTGTCGCGGTTGCGGATTGGCGATCTGGTGCAGACCCGCGATGGCGGCCAGGAACCGGTGCTGCATGTGGCCCAGCGCATCGTGCCGGGGCTGGGCAGTTTTGCCCCGATCCGCCTGCGGGCACCCTATTTCGGCCTGGAGCGCGACATCGTCGTTGCGCCGCATCAAAAGATTTTCGTCAGCGGCGCGGCGGTGGATTACACCTTCGGCTGCGAGGGGGTGCTGGTGCCGGCGGGATACCTGGTCAACGGCCAGTCGGCCCTGCCGGAGCCGAACCTGCCGCTGGTGAACTACGCGCAGGCGCTTCTGCCGCCGCATGCGGTCTTTGCCGCCAGCGGTGCCTGGACCGAGAGCCTCTATGTCGGGCGCTTGCGCCGTGACAGCGAAAAGCTGGCGGCGACACTGCTGGCCGGGGTCAGGCCGACGCTCTTGCCGGAGCAGGCGCATCTGACGCCGCCGGTGCTGAAACGGTTCGAGGCGCAGGCGCTGGCCGAGGTGGCCTGAGGTTCAGGCGTCGCCGTCGACCAGCGGGTCGTAGAACGGCTCGATCTGCGCCACGACCACCGAATTTTCGTCGCGGGCGCGCTGCATCAGCGCGGCCTCCTCGTCGGCGATCTCTTCGCCGGCGGCGCGTCGCTCGTCGAGCGATCCGTGGCCGGTGACATCGAGCGGCGCCAGATCGGCCTGTTTGAGCAGGGCGACGGTTTCGCGCACCGCTTCGGCCTCGTCGACGCCAGAGGCGTAACAGACCAGCCCGGCGCCGGTGGCGCCATCGGGCAGGCCGTCGCCGGACTTGCGGCCGACCTGGACGACGAGGGTATAGACTTGCTGGCTGCGGGCTTTCTTGGTCATGCGCTGCGGATGCGTCGGGCGGGCGCCCATGTCAAGCCGGTTGATGCCCCCGGATGCGGCGTTCTGCGGCGCAATGGCCCGCATGGCCGGGTAATCCGCCGCCTCACGTTGCGGCGATGTTGCATAGGGCGGCCCGCTTCGGATAATCCCCCGAACCAAAACGAGGATGCCCCATGGCCTGCCGGCCCTTTTTGCAGCTGATTGCCATCGCCCTGTTCCTGCTGCCGTTCCGGGCCGGGCCCGGCGCCGCCCAGGTGCTGGAGTTCGTCACCGTCGAGCGGCCGCCGTTCTCGATGGGCCGCGAGGCGCAGACCGGCTTCAGCATCGACTTGATGCGGATGATGGCCGAGCAGATCGGCCGCGAGGTGCGTTTCGAGACCCTGCCGGCCTTTGGCGAGATGCTGGCGCAGGTGGCCGCCGGCGAGGCGGATGGCGCGATTGCCAATATCTCGATCACCGCCGCCCGCGAGGCGCAGATGGATTTCACCCTTCCGGTGTTCGAAAGCGGCTTGCAGCTGATGGTTTCGGGGTCCGACCGCACGCCGCTCTGGCGACAGGTCTTCACCCGCGACATCGCGATCTATCTTGGCGTGGCGCTTGCCATGCTCTGCGCTGCCGGGACGCTGATGTGGCTGTTCGAGCGCCGCCATCAGCCCTATTTCGAGAAACCCGCGCGCGAGGCGTTCTTTCCGTCGTTCTGGTGGGCGCTCAACTTGGTGGTCAACGGCGGCTTCGAGGAACGCCAGCCAAGGTCGATCCCGGGGCGGTTGCTGGCGACCGTCCTGGTGTTCTCGAGCCTGTTCATCGTGTCGATC
Organism: Marinovum algicola; assembly: GCF_900109145.1. Lineage (GTDB taxonomy): Bacteria > Pseudomonadota > Alphaproteobacteria > Rhodobacterales > Rhodobacteraceae > Marinovum > Marinovum algicola. Next base: position 95,726 of record NZ_FNYY01000004.1, on the reverse strand, counting down.
TTTGTTGCCAAGATCACCGCCGCGATCACCGTCAACGAACTGACCTCGAGCGTCACCGGCCTCAATGATCTCGACAATCGCGCGGTGGGGTCCGTGGCGGGCTCGACCGCCTCGGATTTCCTCGAGGCCCGCGCGGTGGCGCACAGCGCCTATCCCGGCTACGCCGAGATGATCGCGGCCTTCGAGGCCGAAGAGGTCAGCGTCGTGGTCTTTGATGCGCCGCTCCTGCGCTATTACCTGTCGCAGAACCGCGCCGGCGAGGCCTATCTGGTGGAAACGGTGTTCCGGCGCGAGGATTACGGCATTGCCCTGCCCACCGGCAGCCCGCTGCGCGAGCCGCTGAACCAGGCGTTGCTGCAATTGCAGGAAGACGGGCAGTACAATGCGCTGGTGCGCAAATGGTTCGGCAGGTGAGGGCGGCGCCAAACCGATGGCGCCACCCACGTGAGTATCAGTCGCGCAGCAATTCGTTGATGCCGGTCTTGGAGCGGGTCTTTTCGTCGACCCGCTTGACGATCACCGCGCAATAGAGGCTGATGTTGTTCTTGGACGGCATCGAGCCCGCGACAACCACCGAATAGGGCGGCACTTCGCCATAGCTCACGTCGCCGGTTTCGCGGTCGACGATCTTGGTCGACTTGCCGATGAAGACGCCCATGCCCAGAACCGAGCCCTCGCGCACGATGCAGCCTTCGACCACCTCGGAGCGCGCGCCGATGAAGCAATTGTCCTCGATGATGGTGGGGCCGGCCTGCATCGGCTCGAGCACGCCACCAATACCGACGCCGCCGGACAGGTGCACGTTCTTGCCGATCTGCGCGCAGGAGCCGACGGTGGCCCAGGTGTCGACCATCGTGCCCTCGTCGACATAGGCGCCGAGGTTGACGAAGGAGGGCATCAGCACCACGCCGGGGGCGATATAGGCCGATTTGCGCACCACGCAGTTGGGCACGGCGCGGAATCCGGCCGCCTTCCACTGGTTGTCGCCCCAGCCCTTGAACTTGCTGTCGACCTTGTCCCACCAGCCGGCGCCCTGCGGGCCGTTGTCTTGCAGCTCCATGTCCTTGATGCGGAAACCCAGCAGAACCGCCTTCTTGGCCCACTGGTTGACCTGCCAGTCGCCGTTTTCCTGCCGTTCGGCCACCCGCAGCTTGCCGCTGTCGAGCGCGTTCAGCGTGTCCTCGATCGCTTCGCGGGTCTCGCCGCCGGTCGAGGGGGTGATGGTGTCGCGGGCGTCCCAGGCCGCTTCGATGGCTGTCTCAAGCTGGGCGTTGGACATGGATGTTCCTCCGTCTGGTCCGTCTGTCAGGTTGCGGCGCGTTAGACAGCAAAAACCGCCTCTGCGCAATCGGGGTTGAGTTCGCCCCGCGAACGTTCTTGGATGCGGGACACGCCGAAATAGCAGGACATGACATGAAAGATCCCCGCCGCAGCCGGTTTCGCGACGCCCAGGAAGACCGCAGGGAAGCCGACCGCACACCGGATACGCCGCAGACCCGCGCGCCGGCCTATCGCCTGGCGTTTGCCGACGAGGATTTCCTCTGCCGGGACGAGCTGCGCCCGGTCAGGTTGCAGCTCGAGCTGTTGAAGCCGGAAATGATGATGACCGAGGCCGGGGTGGAAAGCACCATCGTGCTTTTCGGCGGTGCCCGCATTCCCAAGCCGTCGGAGAAACATACCGCGCGCACCGAGACGCTGGCGGAACTGTCACGCTTTTACGACGAGGCGCAGCGCTTCGCCCGGCTGATGACCGAGGAATCGATCAAATCCGGCGGCCGCGAGAATGTCGTCGTCACCGGCGGCGGCCCCGGTGTGATGGAGGCCGGCAACCGGGGGGCGCAGGAGGCCGGCGGCAAATCCATCGGTCTCAACATCGTGCTGCCGCATGAGCAGGCGCCGAATGAATACGTCACGCCGGAGCTCTGCTTCAACTTCCACTATTTCGCCATTCGCAAGATGCATTTCCTGATGCGCGCCAAGGCGATCTGCGTCTTTCCGGGCGGCTTCGGCACGATGGACGAGCTTTTCGAGTCGCTGACCCTGATCCAGACCGGTCGGATGGATCGGGTGCCGTTCCTGCTGTTCGGCCGCGAATTCTGGGAGCGCATCGTCAACTGGGCGGCGCTCGCCGATGCCGGCACGATCGCGGCGCAGGATCTGGACCTGTTCCGCTTTGTCGAGACCGCCGAAGAGGCGCTCGACATCATTCACAACTGGGCGCCGGCGCCGCCGCGCGACGAGATCCCGGGCCGGCAAAAGACCGACCCCGCGAAACACGCGGACGAGCGCTGATCAGGCCGAAAGCTGGACGGGCAGGGCGCAGACTTCCTGCCCGTGCGGCAGGGTGGTGACCATCTCGCCGTGATCGGTGCGCTTGATGGCATAGCCATAGCCCGCGATGCGGTGCTGCCATTCGCGCGGGCTCAGCGCCTTTTCGCGCTCTTCCTCGAGCAGCATCAGGATCTGGGCAATTGTGACTTGATCGATTTCTGTGGTGGACATGAGCTCTACTCTCGTTTGGTTTTTGATTGTTTATGATTCATGGCTAATCCCAGATTCGGACGGAGATCGTTCGTAATTAAGGCAATTTTTGGCGCAGCCCCGGAGTTGGCGACCGTCACTGGACAGTCGCCAACAAAAGCCTAGTGTCGGGGGCATTCGTCGACGGAGAGATCTCATGGAAAAATTCGGCAAGAGCCAGCCCGTGACCCGGGTAGAAGATGTGCGCTTTCTCACCGGGGAGGGCCGTTATGTGGATGACATCGCCCCGGCAGACGCCCTGCATGGCGTGGTGTTCCGGTCGCCGGTGGCACATGCAAGCATCACCGAGTTGAACGTCGACGACGCGCGCGAAGCCCCCGGGGTGCAGATGGTGCTGACCCTGGCCGATCTCGAGGCGGCGGGGGTGAGGCCCGGGCTGGACGCCACCTTGGTGAAGAACATCGACGGCAGCAAGGGCGCCGCGCCGGAACGCCCGGTGCTGGCGCGCGACCGGGTGCGGTTTGTCGGTGAACCGGTGGCGATGGTCTTTGCCGAGACCCTGCAACAGGCCAGGGACGCCGCCGAGCTGATCGAGTTCGATTACGACGACCTGCCGGTCTGCCTGGGGCTCGAAGAGAGCGAGACGGCAATCCACGAGGAAGCGCCGGGCAACCTCGCCTATCACTTCGGCATGGGCGATGCCGCCGCGACCGATGCGGCCTTTGCCGCGGCCGCGCATGTGGTGTCGTTGCAGATCGACGACAACCGGGTGATCGCCAATTCGCTGGAGCCGCGCGGCTGCTACGCCGAGCCCGAGGGCGAGCGGCTGCATGTGGCGATCAACGGCCAGGGTGTCTGGGGCTTCAAGCAGACCATTGCCAAGGCGCTGGGTCTCGACCCGGAGGCGCTGCGCATCACCAATCCTGATGTCGGCGGCGGGTTCGGCATGAAGGCGCAGGATTACCCGGAATACGTGATCTGTGCCCATGCCGCCCGGGCCCTGGACCGTCCGGTGCGCTGGATGGCCGACCGCACCGAGAGCATGCTCAGCGACAACGCCGGCCGTGATCTGACCAGCCTGGCCGAGATGGCTTTTGACGACAATCACCGCATCCTGGCCTACCGTGTGACCACTCGCAACAACCTCGGGGCCTACAACTCCGGCTTTGGCCAGCCGATCCAGACCGAGCTCTTTTCCAAGGTGCTGATGGGCACCTATGACGTGCAGGCCGCCTATATGAGCGTGAAGGGCTATTTCACCAACACCGTGCAGGTCGACGCCTATCGCGGCGCCGGGCGACCGGAGGCGATCTATGTGCTCGAGCGGCTGATGGACCGGGCGGCGCGCGAGCTGGGCGTCGACGGATGGGAGCTGCGGCGGCGGAACTTTATTCCTGCGGCCAAGTTCCCTTATCGAACCGTCACAGGCGAGCTTTACGACGTGGGCGATTTCGACCGGGTGCTGTCGCATGCCGAGGCAAGCTGCGACCGGGCGGGGTTTGCCGCGCGCAAGGCCGCTTCCGAGGAGCATGGCAAATTGCGTGGCATCGGGCTCTGTTACTATATCGAAAGCATTTTGGGCGATCCTTCGGAAGGCGCCAGGGTCACCTTTGACGAGGATGGCGGCGTTTCCCTGTTTGTCGGCACCCAGTCGAACGGGCAGGGCCATGAAACCGTCTATGCCCGTTTCCTCGCCGATCAGACCGGCATCCCGATGGAACGGATCCGGGTGGTGCAGGGCGACAGTGATCTGATTGCCAAGGGCGGCGGCACCGGCGGCTCGCGCTCGGTGACGGTGCAGGCCAATGTGACCCTGACGGCGGTGGCCGGAATGGTGGCCGCATTCACGCCGTTTTTGGCGGATAGCATGGGGGTCGAGGAGAGCGCAGTGCGGTTCGACAATGAGACATTCCGCGCCGAAGGGTCGAACCTGACCCCGACGATGCTGGAGGCCGCGGAGATGGCCCGTGCGGCCGGCCGCGACGACCTTTTGCGGCACGAGGCACGCGACAGGCTGCCCGGCCGGTCCTATCCCAACGGCGCCCATGTCGCCGAGGTCGAGGTCGATCCGGAAACCGGCACCGTGACGGTCGAGCGCTATACCGTCGTCGACGACTTCGGCAATCTGATCAACCCGCTGCTGGCCGAGGGGCAGGTGCATGGCGGCGTCGCCCAGGGCATCGGCCAGGCGGTCACCGAACATGTGGTGCACGACGAGGATGGCCAGCTGCTCACGGCAACTTTCATGGATTACGGCATGCCGCGTGCCGATATTCTTCCTATGTTCCGCTTCGAAACCGAACCGGTGCCATCGACCGCCAATCCCATGGGCATGAAGGGCTGTGGCGAGGCCGGAACCGTGGGCGCCATGGCGGCGATGGGCAATGCGGTGCAGGATGCCTTGTGGGATCGCGGGGTGCGGCAGGCAGACATGCCTTTCACGCCGCTGCGAGTTTGGAGTATGTTGAGGGATGCGTCTCAAACGGCTGCATAAACAGGTCACCGGCTGGCTGGCGCGCAAGCTCCGGTTCCGGCAGACCCGCACCGGTCCCCGCCGGGGACAGCGTATCCATGTGATCCTCCTCGATGGCACGATGTCGAGCCTGCGGGAAGGAACCGAAACCAACATCGGCCAGATCTACAAGCTGCTCTGCGAGGCGCCCGGCGATCTCTCGATCTATTACGAGCCGGGCGTGCAGTTCCCCGACTGGCGCGCCGCGTGGTCGGTACTGACCGGCAAGGGCATCAACAGCCAGATCCGCCGCGCCTATGGCTATCTCGCTTCGCGGTATCGCCCCGGCGACAGGATCTTCCTGCTCGGATATTCGCGCGGCGCCTTTGCCGTGCGCTCGCTTGCGGGGATGATCGACCGGGTCGGGCTGGTGACCGCGCGCCACGCGCTGGAGCGCAATGTCGCCACCGCCTATCGCCATTATCAGACCGCGCCCGACAGCGATGCGGCACTGGCCTTTCGCGCCGCCTTTTGCCATGAGACGGCGCCGATCGAGATGGTCGGGGTTTTTGACACGGTCAAAGCGCTGGGCCTGCGGCTGCCCCTGGTCTGGCGGCTGAGCGCCGATCCGCATGCCTTCCACAACCATCACCTGGGCGACAGCGTGCGCCACGGCTTTCACGCGCTGGCCTATGACGAACGCCGCGCCGCCTATGCGCCGCTGTTGTGGGACGTGCCCGGCGACTGGTCCGGGCGGGTCGAACAGATGTGGTTTCCCGGCACCCATGGCGATGTCGGCGGTCAGATCGCCGGCTTCGAGGCGGCCCGACCGCTGGCCAACCTGCCGCTGGTCTGGATGCTGGACCGGGCCGAGGATTGCGGCTTGCCGCTGCCCGAGGGCTGGCAGGCACGTTTTCCGGCCGATGCCGAGGCGCCTTCGGTCGGCACCTGGTCGGGCTGGGGCAAGATGTTCGTGATCCGCACGCCCCGCAAGCGCATGCTCGACCCGTCCGAGCGTTTGCATCCCAGCTTGCAGGAGCGGCAGGACCACGCCGGCCGGATGACCCGTCTGCTCGAGGCGACCAAGGGCATGCAGGCGCTGATGATGCGCCGGAACGGCTGACACCCCACCCTGCAATTCACGAAACGGTGAGTACGCCTTTTCTTGTCGGGATTGTTGCCTATTTGTCTTTCATGACATGCGAGGCCGGAACCCTTGCATGATTTCACTGTCCCTCGTTCCGCACTCAGCGCCCAGTATTGACTGGGCGCTTTTTTCATGGCCGTCCGGTGGCGCGCCGGCTTTTGTCCTGTCGGGCGCGGTGATAGCGTCGCCGGCATGAGCTACAGCGACTCCTTCCTGCGCGGCATCCTGACCCGCTCCAAGACAATCGCGGTGGTGGGCGTGTCGCCCAATTCCGTCCGGCCGAGCTACTACGTGGCGCGCTATCTCAAGCTCAAGGGCTTTACCGTGATCCCGGTCAACCCGGGGCATGCCGGCAAGGAGCTGTTTGGCGAGACCGTGCGCGCCGACCTGTCGGAGGTGCCGAAAGAGGTCGACATGGTGGATGTCTTCCGCCGGTCCGAGGCGGTGCCCGGGATCGCGGAGGCGGCGCTGACCCATCTGCCGGGGCTCAGGACCTTCTGGATGCAGATCGGTGTCGAACACGCCGCGGCGGCGGCGAAGCTCGAGGCGGCCGGCGTCGATGTGGTGATGAACCGCTGCCCCAAGATCGAATATCAGCGGCTCTTCGGCGAGCTGCGAATGGGCGGTTTCTCCACCGGCATCATTTCGTCCAAGCTGTAACGCTCAGGCCAGCCGGTCGCGGATTGCCCGGTGCAGCCCGGGGTTGGCGGCCAGCACGCCGGGGCTTTGCGGGGTTTCGGTATTGAAGGTCAGGGGCGAACCGTCGGCGGCGGTCGCCAGCGCCCCGGCTTCGGTGGCGATCAGCGCCCCGGCGGCAATGTCCCAGTGCCAGGACGGCCGGATCGTCAGCATCGCGTCAAAACGGCCCTGCGCGATCAGCGCCATGCGATAGGCCAGCGACGGCCGGAACACACGCGTCACCTCTGGCGGCGTGCCGCGCCAATGGGCGGGTTGCATCGTCGGTTTCGGTGCCATCACGCTGGCCCCGGTCAGTTCGGCCCGGCACCCGGTGCGGATCGGTGCGCCGTTCAGCGTGGCCCCCTGGCCCAGCGCGGCGGCAAAGGTGCGGGCGCGGGCGGGCAGGTGAATGACGGCGGCGGTCACCGCGCCCCGGCGGGCGATGGCGATGGAATGCGCCCAGGTGCCCGAGCCTTCGATGAAGCTGCGGGTGCCGTCGATCGGATCGATGATGAAGACATGTTCGCAGCCCAGCCGCGCCCGGTCGTCCGGCGTCTCCTCGCTGAGCCAGCCATACTCCGGCCGGGCAGCGCGCAGGATGTCATGCAGCACGTCGTTGACGGCGAAATCCGCCTCGGTCACCGGGCCCTGGCCGGGCTTGTCCCAGGCCTTGGCGGTGGGGCCGGAAAAGCCCAATGCCACATCGCCCGCGGCCCTGGCGGCGCGCAGCAGCAGGGCGAGATCGGTTTCCTGGGCCTCAGGTGCCTGCAAGGGTCATGCCTTCGACCAGCAGCGACGGCACCACCCGCGACAGGTGGGGGCGGGCGTCATTCGCCGGCACGATCTGCAGCAGCATGTCGCGCAGGTTGCCGGCGATGGTCACCTCGTTGACCGCATGGGTGATCTCGCCATTCTCGACCCAGAGGCCCGAGGCCCCGCGCGAATAATCGCCGGTGTTGGGGTTGATCGTCGAGCCGATCATCGAGGTCACCAGCAAGCCGGTGCCCATGTCGGCAATCAGATCGGCCCGGCTCCTGTCGCCCTGGGTCAGGGCGATGTTCCAGTTTGACGGATGCGGCGGCGCCGAAGTGCCGCGCACCGCATTGGCGGTGCTTTCCAGCCCCAGCTTGCGGGCATTGGCCAGATCCAGCGTCCAGCCGGTGAGTGTGCCACGGTCGACGATGGCGCGGCGCTGCGTCGCCAGCCCCTCGGCATCGAAGGGGCGCGAGCCGGAAATGCGCGGCCGGTGCGGATCCTCGATCACGCTGAGCGCCTCGGGCAGCACCTGCTGGCCCAGCGCATCGCGCAGGAAGGACGAGCCGCGCGCGATGGCGGCGCCGGAAATGGCCGACAGCAGATGGCCGATCAGCGAGGCCGAGATGCGTTCGTCGAACAGCACCGGATAGGTGCCGGTGGGCGGCTTGCGCGGGTTCAGCCGTTCGACTGCGCGGTCGCCGGCGGTGCGGCCGATCTCTTCGGCGCTGCGCAGGTCGGCGGCAAAGGTGCGGCTGTCGCCGTCGTAGTCGCGTTCCATCCCCAGGCCTTCGCCGGCGATGGCGACACAGGACAGCGACGATCCGGTGCGGCTGTAGCCGGCGCCGAACCCGTTGCTGGCGGCGATATGGATGTCGCGCGCCGAATAGCTGGCCGAGGCGGATTGCACCTGGGTGACCTGATCGACGGCCTGCGCTGCCGCTTCGGCCGCTTCGGCACGGGCCTGCAAGGTGGCGGGGTCGGGCTCGGCCGCCGGATCGGCCAGTTCGAGCCCCGCGGCCGAGGTGTCTCGCGCCAGCTGCGCGGGATCGGCGAGGCCGACATGCGGGTCTTCGGGGGCTTCGCGGGCCATGGCGACGGCGCGTTCGGCCATGGCGGCCAGCGTTTCGGGGCGGGTGTCCGAGGCCGAGACATTGGCCTGCCGCCGGCCCAGCAGCACCCGCAGCCCGATGTCGGTGGCCTCTGACCGCTCGGCCTGTTCCAGCGCGCCGGCGCGCACGTCGACGGTGACCGAAGTGCCCCGGATGGCGATGGCGTCGGCGGTGTCGGCGCCGGCGCTGCGGGCGGCGTCGAGCAGGGCTTGGGTCAGGTCGGACAATGGGTGCGGCATATGGGCTCTCCTTGGAGGCCACAGGTAGAGTGCGGGGGGCCGAGGTGCAAGATCCGGTGGCCAAATGCCGGTCTGCGGCCATCTGCGCGTTGAATTCCACCGCCCCGCATGGGTTAGTGGCAAAAACCGGAGATCGACCATGGCCACAGCTCTCGCGCCGCGCAAAGCCCCGCGCCAGGCCCGCAGCCGCAAGACCCGTGATGCCATCCTCGTTGCGGCGGGCGGTATCCTGGCCCGCGAGGGGCTGCGCGGGCTGACCACCAATCACGTGGCGCGGGCGGCGGGGATCTCGATCGGCTCGCTGTATCAGTATTACCCCAACAAGCAGGCGATCATCGGCGCGCTGCTGACCGAAAGCCGTGCTGCGGTTCTGGCCGGCATGGAAGCCGCGGCCGAGGCGGCGGCGGATGCGGCGCTCGACGTCGTTGTCTGTGCCATGGTGCGGGCGCGGCTGCGGCAGCTCTTCGAGCAGCCGGGCCTGACCGAAGCGCTGGAGCGGGCCGAAGCCGAATTGCCCGCCGACCAGGGGCTGGCGCGGCAACGCACCCAAGTGCAGGCGCAAGTGGTCGCGGTTCTGGCGGAATATTACGTCGACGATCCCGAGACCGTGGCGCGCGACGTGCTGGCCCTGGCCGAGGGCATGGCCCATGCCGCATTGCGGGCCGGCGAGGCGGCGTTCGAGCCGCTGGCCCAACGGGTGGAACGCGCGGTGACAGGCTATCTGGCAGGGGTTGTGCCCGAGGCGTGAGCCGGTGCGACTTGCTGCCCCGGGGGCAATGCGCCGCCGCGATTTCTCGCAGGGGCGCCTGCCGGTGCGTTACTGAATCCGCTGGCCGTTCGCGATGACATGGCCCTGTTCATTGACCTCCAGGGTCGAGCTCAGCGTGTCGTCGCCCTGGTTCACCGCGAACATGCCCATCATCATCCGCGCGCCCATCGCCTGTTCCTCGGGCAGCAGGCCCATGGCCACCAGCTTGTCGATCAGCGCATTGGCGCCGCGCAGCTCGGCGGTCAGCGTACCTTGGGGGCGCGGCAAGCCGTCAAAGGTCTGAAGGTCGGAATTGTCGAAGGTGAAGGCGCCGGTGGCGGTCAGCACCGCGCCGATGGCATCGACCACCAGCGTGTTGAGCGTCAACTCATGCAGCTCGGCGGGCACTTCGGCCATTTCCAGCGCCTCGGCCTGGGCCGGATCGAACAGGTCGTAAAGCATCCGCACCTTGCCGGTCAGATCGATCTGCACCGTCGCCGGATCGCGCGGCAATTGGCCGGCCGGATCGAAAATGTTCCAGATCAGGTCGTTCATCTGGAAATCGCCGAGGGTGAGCCCCGCCGCGATATCCTGCGGTGCCTCGCTGCGGGCCACCGGCATGGCAAAGTTGCCGCCGAGCTCGCCGGCGCTGAGCGACACCGGGAACGGCAGATCGCCGCCCTGCACCTGCACGTCGTAGCCATTGACCAGGAAATCGAAGTTCCAGGCCTCGGGCGCGAGCGACACGCCCATGCTGCCGCCTTCGGAACTCGAGGCAAAGCTTGCCGCCTCGCCATCCTCGACGCCGTTGAACTGCGCCGAGCCGCCGGAATACGAGAAGCTGCCGTTGACATCCATCACCGCCATCACCGCCATCGGATCGTCGCTGTCCATGTCCACCGGCAGGGTGCCGGTGCCGGTGTAAGCCAGATCGGTCATGCCGCCCTGAAACAGCAGGGTGTTGTCGGTGTTGTCGGGGTCGCGGCCGGCAAAGTCATAAGACAGGGCGCCGATCTTCATCTCCTGCGCGATGTCGCGCAACGTGCCGGTGGTCATCTGCGAGGTGCCGACCAACCCGTCGAGCAGGATCTCGCCGCGCACCACCTCGCGCGGGAGAGAGACCCCCTCGACCACCAGATCGGCCAGGGAAATCCGCGCCGAGCTTGCCGAATAGGCCCAGCCGGTGGCGCCGGGTTCACCCGAGACCGTCGCCTCGAGATCGGTTGTCTCATATAGCAGTGTGGCCGAAATCTGCTCGTCGCCTTCGGCGATGTCGAAGGTGATGGGCATCTCGGCCGGCCAGGCCACGTCGACGGCGCCATCGCCGGTGGCACTCAGGGTCAGCTCGGGCATCACCATGACGACGGTCACGTCATCCTCGGGGATCGGGATGGTGGTGGTGAGATCGGTGAGGGTGAGCACATCGCCGTCAGAGACGGTCTCGGCGGTGACGGTATAGCCATAGCCCTGCATGTAGCCGCGCAGATCGTCCCAGACCTGGGCAGGGGTGATTTCGGCGGCGGCGGTTTGCGCCAGCATCAGGGTGGCCAGCGCGGTGCCGCCGGCGAGCTTGGGATAACAGAACATGTCAAATGCGCCTTTCCATGAATTTCCGCGCCAGCTTCCCTTGGCCACAGGGCGAGGTCAAGGGGAAGGCGGGCCGCGTTGCGTCACGCCCGCGCGACTGGACCAATGCCGGGCGAGGGGCTACCAAAGACGCCGGAGCCGGACACAGGCGGAGGAAAGCATGTCGGATTTTATCAGCGGAAAATGTGTAATGATCACAGGCGCCAGCCGCGGCATCGGCGCCGCCGCCGCGCGCGAATTTGCCAAGGCTGGGGCGAATGTCGTGCTTGTCGCCCGCAGCGAGGAAAGCGTCGCAGATCTGGCCGGAGAGATCGGCGCGCAGGCGCTGGCCGTGCCCTGCGACGTCAGCCGCTACTGGGAGGTCGAGGCCGCGGTGCGCGTCTCGGTCGAGACCTTCGGCCGGCTCGACGCGGTGATCGGAAACGCCGGCGTGATCGAGCCGATCTCGCTGCTGGCAGGGTCCGATCCCGAGGGCTGGGGGCATGCGATCGATATCAATCTCAAGGGCGTCTACCACGGCATGCGGGCGGCAATGCCGGTGATGACCGGTCAGGGCGGCGGCACGATCATCACCATCTCGTCGGGCGCGGCGCATGGCCCGGTCGAGGCCTGGAGCCATTATTGCGCGTCCAAGGCCGGGGCCGCGATGCTGACCCGCTGCGCCGACAAGGAGGGCCGCGATCACGGCATCCGCGCCATGGGCCTGTCGCCCGGCACGGTGGCGACGCAGATGCAGCGCGAGATCAAGTCGAGCGGCATCAACCCGGTGAGCCGGCTCGACTGGTCCGATCACATTCCGCCGGAATGGGTCGCCACGGCGCTGATGTGGATGTGCGGGCCGGCGGGGGACGCGCATCTCGGGGAAGAGCTGTCGCTCCGGGACGAGGATTGGCGCCGGCAGCTGGGGCTTGTGGAATGATCGACCTGGCCCGCGAGGGCGGGCTCTGGCGGGTGACGATCAACCGGCCGGACAAGGCCAATTCGCTGACCCCTGAGATGCTCGAACGGCTGGTCGAGATCGCGGCGGCGGCACAGGAGGCGCGCGTGCTGGTGCTGACCGGCGCCGGCAAGGTGTTCTCCGCCGGGGCGGATCTCGACGCCGCCCGGGCCGGGCTCGCCACCTCGGAGGTCTGGGAGCGGCTGTCGGCGGCAATCGCGGCCCTGCCGGGGCTGACCATCGCGGCGCTCAACGGCACGCTGGCCGGCGGCGCCTTCGGCATGGCGCTGGCCTGCGATCTGCGAATCGCGGTGCCGGAAGCGAAATTCTTCTATCCGGTGATGAAGCTGGGCTACCTGCCGCAGCCCTCCGATCCGGCGCGCCTGGCGGCGTTGGTCGGGCCGGCGCGGGCCAAGCTGGTGCTGATGGGCGGGGCCAGGCTCTCGGCGGAGGAGGCCCTGCGTTTCGGGCTGGTCGACCGGCTGGTGCCGAGTGACGGGCTGCATGAGGCGGTGCGCGACCTGGCAGTGGACACGCTAGCGGCCAGCCCCGAGGTGGCGCGCGGGATCAAGGCGCTCTGCCGCGCCTGATAAGCCCCGAAGCCTGTCTGGCGCGATCGGGCGAGAGGTCCCGTATCAGGTCCGGGACGGGGCTGCGGGTGGCCTCGCGTCCCGGCCCCGCGCCGGGGCCTCGTGGTGGGGATGCCGCACCTGGCATCGGGCACAAAAAAGCCCGGCGACCCGCAGGGGCCGCCAGGCTGGAAGTGCTGTCCCGGGTCAGGCCCGGGACGGGATCGCGATCACTCGATGATCTTGGAGACGACGCCCGAGCCCACGGTGCGGCCGCCTTCACGGATGGCGAAGCGCAGGCCTTCTTCCATCGCGATCGGGGCGATCAGCTCCACGGTGAACTTCAGGTTGTCGCCCGGCATCACCATCTCGGTGCCCGAGGGCAGCTCCACGGTGCCGGTCACGTCGGTGGTCCGGAAGTAGAACTGCGGGCGGTAGTTGGCAAAGAACGGCGTGTGACGGCCACCTTCGTCCTTGGTCAGGATGTAGCTTTCCGCCTCGAACTTGGTGTGCGGCTTGACCGAACCCGGCTTGCAGAGAACCTGGCCACGCTCGACGCCCTCACGGTCGACACCGCGCAGCAGCGCGCCGATGTTGTCGCCGGCTTCACCGCGATCGAGCAGCTTGCGGAACATCTCGACACCGGTGCAGGTGGTCTTCTTGGTGTCGCGGATGCCGACGATCTCGATCTCGTCGCCAACGTTGATCACGCCACGCTCGACACGGCCGGTCACAACCGTACCGCGGCCGGAGATCGAGAACACGTCCTCGATCGGCATCAGGAAGTCCTGGTCGACGGCACGGGCCGGCTGCGGGATGTATTCATCCACGGCCGCCATCAGTTCCTTGATCTTCTCTTCGCCGATTTCCGGGTTGTTGCCTTCCATCGCCGCCAGCGCCGAGCCGGCGATGATCGGAATGTCGTCGCCCGGGAAATCGTACTCGGAGAGCAGTTCGCGGACTTCCATTTCCACCAGCTCGAGCAGCTCCTCGTCGTCGACCTGGTCGACCTTGTTGAGGAAGACGACCATCGCGGGGATGCCCACCTGACGGCCGAGCAGGATGTGCTCGCGCGTCTGCGGCATCGGGCCGTCGGCCGCATTCACCACCAGGATCGCGCCGTCCATCTGGGCGGCACCGGTGATCATGTTCTTGACGTAGTCGGCGTGGCCGGGGCAGTCGACGTGGGCGTAGTGCCGCGCCTCGGTCTCGTATTCCACGTGGGCGGTCGAGATGGTGATGCCGCGGGCTTTCTCTTCCGGCGCGCCGTCGATCTGGTCATAGGCCCTGAAGTCACCGAAGTACTTGGTGATCGCCGCGGTCAGCGTCGTCTTGCCGTGGTCAACATGGCCGATGGTGCCAATGTTGCAGTGCGGTTTGGAACGCTCAAACTTTTCCTTTGCCATGTCTTCTGGCGCCTCGTGGTCTGGGGGGCCGGACTTGGCCCGTTGCTACATCGCGGGCGAGATATTGGCTTTGAAGAGGAAAATCAAGCGTCAGTTGACCGGTTCGGCCGCCTTGTTGGTGTTCTTGCCGTCTTCGGCTTTTTCGACCCTCGCCTCGGGGGTAAACCAGCCGTGGCGCTTCTGTTGCACTCCCAGCCAGACCTCGAGCTGCTTGGTGCCCTTGATCACCAGGTTCTCCATCTGCTGTTCGGCGGTCTGGGTCAGGCCCGAGCCCGCCACCGTCTCGGCGCTGATCGCCTCGAGCACGGTGATCTCATGCGGCTCCTCGTTCAGTTTGATGCCCTTTTCGTCGTCCCAGACGGTGACGCGAAAGATCAGGACCGATTTCGGTTGCAGCACCAGCGGCACGCCGACCTGGGCCAGCACGTAGCCCTCGACCGAGATGCCGAAGTGATAGAGCTTCTTGTCGGTGCCCTCGTAGCGGCGGAACCGGTCCTCGACCGCCGCGTCCATCGCTGCGATCCATTGCTCCTTGCTGGCCTCGCGCGAGAGCGGCCCCTTGACCAGATTGGGCGCGACGACGATCGAATGCCCCAGCTTGAAATCGCCCAGCGGCGCCGGGGCTTCGTCGAGATCGCGGCCATCGCCACAGGAGACAAGAGCGACAAGGGCGAAGAGGGCAATCAGGGCGCGCATCGGGCAGTGGTCCTTGGTTGGATCGTGCAGGCCATTACCTAGCCCAGTGGACAAGGTGGCGCAATTGCACGCGGCCGCCAGCCGCCTATATCTTGTAGGCAAGGGAGAGAGCGCCATGCCGGACACCACACTGCCGCCGCGCCTGCCGGTGCATGTGCCACTGGGCACACGCCCGCTCGGGCTGTTGGCGAGCCTTTCGGCCGCGCGCCGCAACCTGTTGAGTATCATACCAAAAATTGCCACGACCCAGCCGATGGTCTCGGGCAGGACCGGGGCGCGCTGGCACATGGTGATGGATCCGGATGCGATCCGCGCGATGCTGCTGGAACGGCTCGACGATTACCCCAAGTCGCTGGTGACCAAGAACCTCCTGCGTCCGGCGATCGGCGAATCCCTGTTCATTGCCGAGGGGGCGCATTGGCGCTGGCAGCGCCGCGCCGCGGCACCGGTGTTTTCCCATCGCAACGTGATGAACCTGGCGCCGATCATGACGGCGGCGGCGGAACGCTGCTGCGCCCGCATTTCCGCCGCCGGGCCCCGGGCGGTGAACCTGCATGACGAGATGGTGACAACCACCTTCGATGTGATCTCGGATGTCACCTTCTCCGGCGACAGCGTGTTCGACAAATCCGGTGTGCACCGGGCGATTGACGATTACATCGCCGCTGCGGGCAAGATCTCCCTGTTTGACATGCTGGGCTTTCCCGACTGGGTGCCGCGCCCCGGGCGCCTGCTCTCGGGCAATGCGGTGCGGCAGATGAAAAGCGTCGCCGACAGCGCGATCGACGCCCGCGCGGCGCGCGGCCATGACGGCGTGCCCGACCTGCTCGACCTGCTGCTGGCCGGCGAGGACCCCGAGACCAAACGTCGGATGTCGGTGGCCGAGCTGCGCGACAACCTGCTGACCTTCATTGTTGCCGGCCATGAGACTACGGCGCTGGCGCTTTCCTGGTCGCTCTATCTCTGTGCCTTCGATCAGGAGGTGCAGGAACGCGCCCGTGCTGAGGCGCAATCCCTGCTTCAGGGCCGCGCGGCGGGGGGCGAGGATGTGGCAGAGCTGCCCTATGTCCGGCAGATCGTCGACGAGGCGATGCGGCTATATCCGCCGGCCGGGATCATTTCGCGCACCGCGCGGAAAGCCGACACGCTCTGCGGCCGCGAGGTGCGGCCCGGGGATACCGTAATGGTGCCGATCTATGCGCTGCACCGCAACGCCTTGCTGTGGCGGGAGCCGGACGCGTTTCGCCCCGAGCGCTTTGCCGATCGCAAGGCGGTGCCGCGCTATGCCTATCTGCCGTTCGGTGACGGTCCGCGGATCTGCATCGGCGCCAGTTTCGCCATCCAGGAAGCGGTGATCATCCTTGCGACCCTGTTGTCGCGGTTCCGGTTCACGCCGGTCGACGGGCGCACCCCGGGGCCGGTGATGATCATCACCCTGCGGCCCGAGGGCGGCGTGTGGTTGGAGGCGGAGGCGGTTTAGGCGTTAGCGCGGGCCGGGATATGCGGCGGGTATGCAACCCACCGCCCGGGACCCGGCCGAACTACCCCCGCAGCACGCCGCCGGTTGCCTTTTCGACCTTGGCGACAACCTTGGACGACACCGCCTCGATGTCCTTCTCGGTCAGCGTCTTTTCCGAGGGTTGCAGCCGCACGGTGATTGCCAGCGACTTCTTGCCTTCGCCCAGCGAGCCGCCGATGAATTCGTCGAACACCCGCACCTCGGAGATCAGCGCCTTGTCGGCGCCGCCGGCGGCGTTGACCACGTCGAGCGCCGCCACATCCGCGTCAAGCACGAAGGCGAAATCGCGTTCCACCGCTTGCAGGTCGTTCAGCTCCAGCGCCTGACGCGTCGCGCCGGATTTGCGCGGCAGCGGGATATCTTCGGGGAAGAGGGTGAAGGCCATCGCAGGGCCTTTCACGTCCATCGCCTGCAACACCCTGGGGTGCAGCTCGCCGAAGATGCCCAGCACCTTCTTGGGCCCGAGGCAGATCACCCCGTGGCGGCCCGGATGCCACCAGCCCGGACCGTCGCGGCGGATCTGCGCCTTGGCCGGGGCGCCCATCGCCGCCAGGATCGCCTCTGCATCGGCCTTGGCGTCAAAGACATTCACCGCTCGCGACGCGCCATGCACATCCTTGGGCCCGGTGCGGCCGACCAGCAGGCCCGCCACCTGGGTGCCCTGTTCGCCGGGTTCGCCGCCCGAGAACACATGGCCGAGCTCGAACAGTGCCATGTCCATGAAGCCGCGCGCCTGATTGCGCGCCGCCGCCTGCAACAGCCCGGGCAGAAGATCGGGGCGCATGTGGCTCATCTCGGACGAGATCGGGTTGGCCAGCCGGGTCGCATCCTCGCCGCCGCCAAAGAGCCGGGCCGAGGCCTCGTCGATAAAGCTGTAGGTCACGCATTCGTTGTAGCCCAGCGCCGCCGTGCCGCGCCGCGCCGCCGCCTCGCGCTTTTGCATCGGCGAGAGGATCGGCCGCGGCACGCCTTCGGAGGGGCGCGGCAGCGGTTTCGCCGGCAGCTTGGTCAGCGAGGCGACACGGGCCACCTCTTCCACCAGGTCGGCGGTGCCCAGCACATCGGGGCGCCAGGACGGCACCTGCGCGGTATTGCCTTCGAGCCGGAATCCCAGCGAGGTCAGGATCTGGCGCTGCTCGCTCTCGGGGATCTCCATGCCGACCAGCGATTGCAGCCGCTTCGGGTCGAGCTCATAGGCGCGGGCCACATTCGGCACCTCTCCGGCCATCACGATCGACGAGGCTTCGCCGCCGCAGAGATCGAGGATCATCCGCGCCGCATCCTCCAGCGCCTGCATGTTGTAGGCCGGGTCGATGCCGCGTTCGTTGCGATAGCGGGCGTCGGAATTGATCTTGAGCGCGCGGCCGGTCATGGCGATCTGGATGTGATCCCAGACCGCGGCCTCGAGAAAGACATTGGTCGTCTCGAGCGTGCAGCCGGTGGCCAGCCCGCCCATGATGCCGCCGATGCTCTCGACGCCCTGATCGTCGGAGATCACGACCTGGCCTGCCGCGAAAGTGTACTCCTTGTCGTCCAGCCCGGTCAGCAACTCGCCGCCCCGGGTGCGGTGCACCCGGAGGTTGCCTTTGACCTTGTCGGCGTCAAAGACGTGCAGCGGCCGGTTGCGGTCATAGGTGAAGAAATTGGTGATATCGACCAGCTTCGAGATCGGCCGCAGCCCGATGGCGCGCAGCCGGTCCTGAAGCCACTGCGGGCTGGGGCCGTTTTCGATGTTGCGGATCAGCCGGCCGGCAAAGACCTCGCAGCCGTCCTTGCGGGTGTCGTCGTCGATACGGATGGCGATCGGGCAGGGGAACTGGCTCTCGACATGGTGCCGGTCGGGGGTCTTCAGCTTGCCCAGCCCGCGCGCCGCCAGGTCGCGGGCAATGCCGTGCACGCCAAGCGCGTCGGGGCGGTTGGGCGTGATGGCGATCTCGATCACCGGGTCGACCTTGGCCGGGTCGTTTTCGGCCAGCCAGTCGGTGTAGCTTTGACCGACCTCTCCCGAAGGCAGTTCGATAATGCCTTCATGCTCTTCCGACAGCTCCATCTCGCGTTCGGAACACATCATGCCGTAGCTCTCGATGCCACGGATCTTGCCCACGCCGATGGTGGTGTCGATGCCCGGCACATAGACACCGGGCTTGGCGATCACCACGGTGATGCCTTCGCGCGCGTTGGGCGCGCCGCAGATGATCTGGGTCTCGCCCTCGGCGGTGGCCACCTGGCAGACCTTGAGCTTGTCGGCATCGGGGTGTTTCTCGGCGCTGACGACCTTGCCGATGGTGAATTCCGCCAGCCGCTCGGCCGGATTCGAGACCTCCTCGACCTCGAGGCCGAGATCGGTGAGCGCATAGGTGATCTCATCGACCGAGGCCTGCGTGTCGAGATGATCCTTGAGCCAGGACAGGGTGAATTTCATGTGCGTCGCTTCCGGTCAGTCAATCGGTTTGGCCGGGAGATACCGTAAAGGGGGGACAGGGGAAAGACCCGGCATGCCGCGGCGCCGCCCCCCGATCCTTCTTCTGTTCGAAAATATCGCGGAGGGCCCGCAAGGTGGGGGCAGAGCCCCCTCCGCCATCGCCTAGGCTGCGCTCACCAGCGTGCTCGGTGCCGCCACCTCGATGCCCAATGCCTGGCCCACCGCGCCATAGGTCAGCTTGCCGGCATGCACGTTCAGCCCGTTGAGCAGGTTCTCGTCCTCGGCGCAGGCGCGTTTCCAGCCCTTGTCGGCCAGCGCCAGCATGAAGGGCATGGTGGCATTGCCCAGCGCGATGGTCGACGTGCGCGCGACGGCGCCCGGCATGTTGGCGACACAGTAATGCATGATGCCGTCGACCTCGTAGATCGGGTCGGCGTGGGTGGTGGCCTTCGAGGTTTCGAAACAGCCGCCCTGATCGATCGCCACGTCCACCAGCGCCGCGCCGGGCTTCATCTCCGAGAGCTGCGCGCGCGAAATCAGCTTGGGTGCGGCGGCCCCGGGGATCAGCACCGCGCCGATCACCATGTCGGCCTCGCGGGCGATCTCGGCGGTGTTGCCGGCGCTGGCATACATTGTCTTGAAGGTGCCGCCGAAGACGTCGTCGAGATAGCGCATCCGCGGCAGCGAGCGGTCGAGCACGGTGACATCCGCGCCCATCCCGGCGGCCACCCGGGCCGCATGGGTGCCGACGACGCCGCCCCCGATCACCGCCACTTTCGCAGGGCCGACGCCGGGCACGCCGCCCATGAGGACGCCGCGGCCGCCATTGGCCTTTTGCAGCGTCCAGGCGCCGACCTGCGGCGCCAGCTTGCCCGCCACCTCGGACATCGGCGCCAGCAGCGGCAGCCCGCCGCGGCCGTCGGTCACCGTTTCATAGGCAATCGCGGTGCAACCCGAGGCCAGCAGGTCGCGGGTCTGCTCGGGATCGGGGGCAAGGTGCAGATAGGTGAACAGCAACTGCCCCTCGCGCAGCATCTTGCGCTCGCCGGCCTGCGGCTCCTTGACCTTGACGATCATCTCGGCCTCGGCAAAGACCTGTTCGGCGCTGTCGACGATGCCGGCGCCCACGGCGCTGTAGGCTTCGTCCTCAAAGCCCGCGCCGGCACCGGCGCCGCTCTGGACGATGACCTCGTGGCCATGCGATATGGCTTCCTGGGCCGCGTTGGGCGTCAGGCCGACGCGGAATTCCTGGGGTTTGATCTCGCTGGGGCAGCCGATCTTCATCTTGGGGTCTCCCTGTTGGATTTTCTGTCAGCATGGCGCGGATCTGGGGGCAGGTGATTGACATTTTTCCTTGGTTCCGGGGCATTTTTCGGAGACCCTTCGGTAATATGGAGATCTCATCGAAGGATACTTGCCTGAATGCAGTTGGACCCGACGGACCGACGAATCCTGACCGTGCTTCAGAAACACGGCCGCATGTCCAACGCCGACCTGGCCGAGCGGATCAATCTCTCGGCCTCGGCCTGCCACCGCCGGGTGCAGCGGCTCGAGGACGAGGGGATCATCCGCGACTATGTGGCGATGCTCGATCCGCGCAAGCTGGGGCTGCCCTCCACGGTCTTTGTCGAGATCTCGCTTTCGGGGCAGTCCGACGAATTGCTCGAGGGGTTCGAAACCGCGGTGGCGCGGATTCCCAATGTTCTGGAATGCCATCTGATGGCGGGCACGGCGGATTACATCCTCAAGCTGGTGGTCGAGGACACCGACGATTTCGCCCGCATCCATCGGCAATATCTCACCCGCATCCCGGGTGTGGCGCGCATGCAGTCGAGCTTTGCCCTGCGCACCGTGTTCAAGACCACGGCGCTGCCGGTCTGAGACGCCCGCCGGCGCGGCCCCGGCGCGGGCTGACACGAAAGCGTCAAACCCGGCTGATAAAGCCGCCGAAACGACAGACTTGGAGCCCCCCATGACCGAAGATGACGACCGCGCGCTGGACTGGCTTGAAGCGGAGCTTCAGGACACGCTGGACGAGGATATCGAGATCGAGTTCTCGGAGCCGATGCTGAGCCGCGAGATCCGCAAGATCTACCTGCGCGAACACCCCGAGATGCTGGGCCGCGAGGTCTATTTCCGCAACCTGCTGCGGCTCCAGGCCGAGCTGATCAAGGTACAGGACTGGGTGCAGCACACCGGCGCCAAGGTCTGCATCCTGATGGAAGGCCGCGACAGCGCCGGCAAGGGCGGGGTGATCAAGCGGATCACCCAGCGGCTGAACCCGCGGGTCGCCCGGGTGGTGGCGCTGCCGGCGCCGTCGCGGCGCGAGCAGTCGCAATGGTATTTCCAGCGCTATGTGCCGCATCTGCCCGCCGGCGGCGAGATCGTGATGTTCGACCGCTCGTGGTACAACCGCGCCGGGGTGGAGCGGGTGATGGGCTTTGCCAGCGACGACCAGGTCGAGCAGTTCTTTCAGGACGTTCCGGAATTCGAGCGCATGCTGGTGCGCTCGGGGGTGATCCTGCTGAAATACTGGTTCTCGATCACCGACCAGGAACAGCAGTTGCGCTTCCTGATGCGGATCCACGATCCGATGAAGCAATGGAAGCTCTCGCCGATGGACCTCGAGAGCCGCCGCCGCTGGGAGCAATACACCAAGGCCAAGGAAGAGATGTTCGCCCGTACCAACATCCCCGAGGCGCCGTGGTACATCGTCGAGGGCAACGACAAGAAACGCGAGCGGCTGAACTGCATCGAGCACATCCTGTCGAAGATCCCCTACGAGGAGGTGCCGACCGAGAAGGTGACCCTGCCGGAGCGGGTCTACAACCCCGACTACGAGCGCCAGGTGCTGCCGGACGAGCTTTACGTGCCCAAGGTGTATTAGGGCGGCAGCCGGCGCGCCGGTGGGGGCGCTGCCCCCGGCGCCTCCGGCGCCCCCCCCCGAGGGTATTTTCGGCAAGAGGAAAGACAGCGCGGCGGTTCAGTTGCAGATGGTTTGCAGCGCGCGCCATTCCGCATCGCCGAGGACCGGGCGCGCGGCAAAGCCCGGCGGCAGGTCGGTCTCGGCGGCGAGGATGCGCTCGGAGAGCGCGGGATGCGAGGTGAAATGGGCGAGAAAGCCCTCCGCCTCGCCATAGGTACTGCGCAGCCGGTCGAAGAAGCTGCCGAGCGCGGCAGGCGGGATGCCGGTGTCGAGCAGGAGATCGCGGGCGAAGGCATCGGCGGCGGCCTCGGCCTCGCGCGAGTAGCTGGCCTCGATCAGCTGTTCGGCGAGAAGGAGCACCAGCGCGCCGCCGGCAAAATCGCCGAACAGCAGGCCGAGCACGCCGATCGATCCGGCCGAGCGCAGCGCGTGGCGGGTGGGATCGCGGCTGACCACATGGCCCAGCTCATGGGCAAAGACGGCGGCGACCTCTTCGGGGCTTTCCGCCGCTTGCAGCAGCCCGCGAAAGAACACCACGTAGCCGCCGGGCAGGACGAAGGCGTTGATCATCTCGTGGTCGAGCACATGCACCGAGATCTCCTGCCCGGCCGGCAGACCGGGGGCGAGGCGGCTGCGGATCGTCTCGAGCGCGGCCCGGCCCTGCGGGGTTTCGCAGAAGGCGACGGGCTGGCCCATGCCGGTTTCATCCAGCGCGCCGCGGATCTGCTCGAGCGTGGCGGCGCCGAGGGCGCGTTCGCCTTCGGGCGGGATGAAGTTTGCCATCTGGTTGGCCAAGGCGGGCACCAGCACGAAGACGATCAGCGCCACCGAGGCGACCGCCGCCAGGGCCCAGGCGGCGAGCCTGCCGCGGTTGACCAGCGGCGCCGGGCGGCGCACGTCGGGCAGGCGTTCGAGCAGCAGCGCATCGTCGAGGATCAGCCGGGCCACCGGGTCGTCCCGGCGGTGCAGGATCACCAGGTCGCCGCCGCCCTGATCGGGCAGCAGGCGCAGCGCGTCGAGTGGCCAGTGCAGGGGCGGGGCGCCGATACGGGCGATCTTCAGCGCACGGACCGCTTCGTCGACGGTGACCCGGGCGAGATCGCCGATCGCCGTGTCGCCATCGAAATAGAGGCCTGTGGCCTCATAGGCCTCGGGCGCGGCGCCGATGCGGACCACGGTCATATCGAGGCCCCCAGGTCCAGCGCCTCGGCGAAGCCTTCGGCCTCCTGGAACTCGTCCCGCGCGCGTTGCGAGACCCGGGACAGGGCGGCGGAGTTGTGGATCGTCAGCGTGGTGGCGTAGTGGCGCCAGGTGGGCATCGTCACCCAGGCATGGGTGAAAGTGGCCCAGAGCAGGAAGATCGCGAAATAGAGCGCCACGCCCAGCGCCACCAGCAGCGGCCGGGGCAGGGCCGCGAGCAGCGCCCCAAGCTCGCCGAACTCCTGCATCACCTCGGTCTGGGCGAATTGTACCAGCGCCACGCCGAAGCCCAGCAGCCCCAGCGGCAGCGCCAGCACCAGCGCCGTGGCGAGCGTGCCCAGAACGGTGATCATCAGGATGCGAAACGGTCTTGGCCGGGCGGTCAGGGCAAGGCCCATGGCGGATTTGTGGTTGGCCAGCAGGCGGGTGGTCTCGACCCGGTAATAGACATAGCCATAGGCCGCCAGCCCCCAGGCGGCGAGGATCAGCGTATATCCTTCGCCGCGGCCCGCCCCCAGCGCCAGCGCGCTGCCCAATCCGCCCAGCAGCAGCGCCGCAAGGAGCGGCCAGGTGGCGCGGTAGAGCATGGTCCAGCGGCCGCCCTGGGTCAGCCTCGCATTGCCGAAATAGGTCCGGTCGGTGCGGTATTTCTCGAGCCAGAAGGTCATGCGCGGCCAGAGCAGGCCGAGGCTGAGCAGGGTGATCGTCCAATGCATCATCGCCCGCCAGACATAGCCCCAGGCGCCCGGCGCCATGCCGAAGCGCACGCCGCGCCAGCGGGTGCGGGCCAGCACATAGCGCCGCGCGCGGTAGCGGGCATAGAACCACAGCGGGATCACTCCGAGGAAGCTGAGCGCATAGGCCGCGTAATTCTGCTGAAAGAGCGAGAAGCTGACAAACATCAGCGCCAGGTTCACCACCCCGATGTAGAAGGCGAGGATCACCACCGCGATCAGGAAGCCGAGCAGCTTTTCATAGGGGTCGCCTACATATTCCAGCGGCGTGCCGCCGGGGCGGGTGGCCGACCAGTACCAGCGGCGCAGCCGGGTCTTCATCCAGAACCGGTAGAGGCCGAGGGTCAGCACGGTGAGACAGCCGGTCTTGAGCGCCAGCCAGAACACCGCGCGGCGGCGGCCGACGAAATCGATGGCGAGGCTGTCGGGCGGGCTGGGGCTGGCATAGCTGCCGCGCGGCGGCCAGTCTTCGGTATGGCTCGGGGCGTCCTGGGCGGCCGCCGGGGTCGCCAAGGCCGGGCCGCCGGCTCCGGGCGAGGCCTTTTCCCAGGCTGAGGTCTCCGGCATGTCAGGCTCTCCGCGGGCTGTCCTGTTCCAGAGGAGAACGCTGCCGCCCGGTTGTCAACCAACCGCGCGGCAGCGGGTGTCAGGTAAAGGTGTTGTCCCGCGGGAAGCCGCGCGGCGCCATGCGGCCAGTGCCGGCACGTTTGCCCTGCCATTCGGCAAGGTTGCTCTCGGTGCGGGTGCGCCCGGCCGGATCGCGCCAGCTCAGCCCGTCGGCGAGGGTAAAGGTAGTGGCATCCGACATGCCGCCATCCTTGTACTTTTGCAGCCGAACACCCTTGCCCCGGCCCATTTCGGGCAGTTCGTCGAGGCCGAAGACCAGGACCTTGCGGTTTTCGCCCACCACCGCCACGGCATCGCCGGTCACCGGCTTGCAGACCCGGGCGCGGGTGGGCGCACGCACGTTGAGCACCTGCTTGCCGGCGCGGGTCTGGGCCACGACCTCGGCTTCCGGCACGACGAAGCCGTCGCCGGCCGAGGAGGCCACCAGCAACTTGCGCTCGGGGCGGTGAATGAAGAGATCGACGATCTCGGCCTCGTTCGGCAGATCGACCATCAGGCGCAGCGGCTCGCCCATGCCGCGCCCGCCGGGCAGGTTGGCGGCCGAGACGGTGTAGAACCGGCCATTCGAGCCGAAGACCAGCAGGCGGTCGGTGGTTTCCGCGTGAAAGATGAAGCGCGGGCCGTCGCCGTCCTTGAACTTGAGTTCGCGGTTCAGGTCGATATGGCCGGTCATGGCGCGAATCCAGCCCATCTGCGAGCAGACCACGGTGATCGGCTCGCGGTCGATCATCGCCTCGAGCGGCACCTCCTCGATCTGGCCTGCCTCGGCAAAGGCGGTGCGGCGGACGCCGCCGGCGTAATCCTTGCCAAAGGTCTTTTTGGCCGTTTTCAGCTGATCGCTGATCCGGTCCCATTGCAGGCCTTCGTTTTCCAGCAGATCCTCGAGCCCGGCGCGTTCCTCCATCAGCGCGTCGCGCTCGTTCAGGAGCGCCATTTCTTCCAGCCGGCGCAAGGCGCGCAGCCGCATGTTGAGGATCGCCTCGGCTTGCACTTCGGTCAGGCTCTGGGCGTCGGTTTCGGCGGGCGGGACATAGTCGTTTTCATCGGTGGCACGGATGAAATCGCGGCCCCAGTCCTCGCGCATCAGCGCTGCCTTGGGCGCGTCGTCATAGCGGATGATGTCGATCACCCGGTCGAGGTTGAGGAAGGCGATGATCAGGCCTTCGAGCACTTCGAGCCGGTGGTCGATCTTTTCCATCCGGTGCAGCGAGCGGCGTTGCAACACCTCGCGGCGGAAATCGAGGAAGGCGCGCAGCACCTCCTTCATCGAACAGACCTTGGGTGTGACGCCGTCGATCAGCACGTTCATGTTGAGCGAGAACCGCACCTCTAGATCGGAGCTGCGGTAGAGCATGCCCATCAGCACATCGGGATCGACGTTCTTGGATCGCGGTTCCAGCACCATGCGGATGTCATCGGCGCTCTCGTCGCGGATGTCGGCGAGGATCGGCACCTTCTTGGTCTGGATCAGCTCCGCGATCTTCTCGATCAGCTTCGACTTCTGCACCTGAAAGGGGATCTCGGTGATGACGATCTGCCACTGGCCACGGCCCAGATCCTCGATCTCGTGTTTCGCCCGCAGGCGGAATGACCCGCGGCCGGTGCGATAGGCCTCGGCGATGTTCTCTTTCGGCTCGACGATCACCCCGCCGGTGGGGAAATCGGGGCCGGGCACATAGTTCAGCAGGGTCTCGTCGCGGGCGTCCGGGGTACGGATCAGATGCAGGCAGGCGTCGATCAACTCGGGGATGTTGTGCGGCGGGATGTTGGTGGCCATGCCGACCGCGATGCCCGACGAGCCATTGGCCAGCAGGTTGGGGAACTCGGCCGGCAGGACGGCGGGTTCGGTCAGGCGGCCATCGTAATTGTCGCGAAAATCGACGGCGTTCTCATCCAGGCCGTTGAGCAGCGCCTCGGCGACAAAGGTCATCCGCGCTTCGGTGTAGCGCGAGGCGGCCGGATTGTCGCCGTCGATGTTGCCGAAGTTGCCCTGGCCGTCGACCAGCGGATAACGGACGTTGAAATCCTGCGCCAGCCGCGCCATCGCATCATAGATCGCGGCATCGCCATGGGGGTGGAAATCGCCCATGGTGTCGCCCGAGATCTTGGCCGATTTCAGGAACTTGCCATTCGAGGCCAGCCGCAGCCGGTGCATCGCGTAAAGGATGCGCCGGTGCACCGGTTTCAACCCGTCCCGCGCATCGGGCAGGGCCCGGTGCATGATGGTCGAAAGCGCATAGGTCAGGTAGCGTTCGCCCAGCGCCCGGCGCAGGGGTTCTGCCAGATCGGCCTGGCCGATGTTGTTGTCGGAAGTGTCGTCGCTCATGGATATTGTGTAGCCTCAGCAGCGGTGACCGTAAAGCACCTGATGTCTCACAGCGCCTTGTACCTGAAAGGAGATGTAAAGGGGCATCGGGATAGGAGGGGAGCGCCAGGCAGCTTTTCCCTTAGTCCGTGTGTTCGAATCAGCTATCCAGACATCGGAGCAAAGTAAAGTCTGCCAGTACGAGTAAGCGGGGGCGTTTGGGTATGAAATCCTATGTTTGGGTGACGTTCGGGCTGTTGGGGTTGATCTATTACGAGATGTCCGGCGGCGCCGATTTCGTGCCTGGCGACCGGGGCGTCAAGGTTTTTGCCCGGGTCGATCCGGTGATCGTCCGGGAAATGTCCGGCGGAGCCGAGGTGACGCGCCTGGCGCTGGTCGATGCGGCCAGCCTCGGCCCCGATCCGGCCGAGTTCCCCGACAGGACGCAGATCGAGCTTGAAACCGCGGTCCTGACCGCGATCCGCAGCCAGGAACCCTCGACCGAACCGGCCGCGTCCCGGGAAGAGACCCGGGTTGCCGTCGCGCTGGCAGTCGCCGAAGCGGTGACGGATCGGCCGGGTCAGGACGCCGCGCCGAGAGACCTGCGGACGGTCAATGGTTCGCGGGTCAATCTGCGCGACGGTCCGGGCACCGGCTTTGGCGTTCTGGGTACGCTCGCGCGCGGCACCGAGGTCGAAGTGCTGGAAGACTCCGGCGCCGGCTGGGTGCGGTTGCAAGTGGTGCCCGAGGGACAGATCGGCTGGATCGCGGATTTCCTGCTCGACGGAGCCTGATCTCGGTGGCGGTTCGCCGGGCCGCCCCCTCCCTTGTGAGGAATGTGCCATCGCGCGGCCCAGCGGGCCTCGGGGTGTGTCGCGGATCAACAAAAATCCGGGAGCAATGGAACCATCGGACTCCCCGCAGTGTTAACCTCACAACCGGCCGCGACGGCTGAGACGGCACAATCAGGCGGCACCATCTCCGGGAAACCTGCTTCGGTTTTCCCCGCGTTTCGCGGGCCCTGTTGTGCAATCCAGATCTCAGCCCGGGCGCGGGACCTGCCGCATCGGTTGCGGCATCGGATGTGAACGGGAGATCGCGCCATGAAAACCTATGTCTGGTTGACTTTCGCCTTTCTTGGCTGGGGCTATTACGAGGCCTCGGGCGGCGCAGATTTCCAACCGGGAACCGCCAATGCCGACGGCGCCGCCATTGCCGCCGAAGCGTCGCAGGCCGAGACGCCGCGGAAGGTGGCCCGCCGCCAGGCGGCCGATCTCGCCCCGCGCGGAACCGTCCAGCGGCAACTTGAAACCGCGCTGCTGACTGCGCTGCGCGACAAGCACCCCGCCGCGCAACCCCGGACCCTGAGCAACGTGAAGGCCCTGGCCTTTGCCGCAGAGGCGCAAGAGCCCGCACAGGACGACCAAGTCTCCGCCGCGCCGGCCGTCGCCCGAACCGATGCACCGCCGCTGCGCCCCGATGACTTGGGTGAAACGATCGGCGAGTCCGAGATACCCGTGGCCATTGCCTCGAACACCCGGGCGGCCCCCGAGGCCTCGCTCCGCCCGCGCCTGCGTCCGCGCGCGCTGGCCGGAGCGCCGTCGGGCGCGACGCTCACGGTCTCGACCCGCAGCCCGGCCGGGCAATTTGCCAGCGGCCGTATCACCGCCTCGCGGGCCAATCTGCGGATGGGGCCGGGAACCAATTTTCCGGTGCTGTCGGCGATGACCTCGGGGACCGAGGTGCGCATCCTGCGCAGCGGCCAGGACGGCTGGGTCAAGCTGAAGTCGGTCGAGAGTGGCCGGATCGGCTGGATGGCCGGTCATCTCGTCGCCACACGGTGACGCCTGCGGATCTCTGCTTGCGTCTGCCGCCCGCCTCGCTCACATCATGCGCGTGACGTGACCACCGACAGGAGCCCGCATGCGCAAGTCCATCCTGATTACCGGCTGTTCCTCGGGCATCGGCCGCGACGCTGCCCTGGGCCTGCAACGGCGGGGCTGGCGTGTCTTTGCCTCTTGCCGCAAGGAGGCCGATTGCCAGGAGCTGCGCGATCAGGGCTTTGAGAGCCCGCGCATCGATTATGCCGACCCCGACAGTATCCGCTCCGGTCTGGCGCAGGTGCTCGAGGCCACCGGCGGGCGGCTCGATGCGCTGTTCAACAACGGCGCCTATGCGGTGCCCGGCGCGGTCGAGGATCTGCCGCGCGAGGCGCTGGCCGAACTGTTTCAGACCAATGTCTTTGGCGTGCACGACCTGACCCGGCAGGTGATCCCGGTGATGCGGGCGCAGGGCCATGGGCGGATCGTCAATTGCTCGTCGATCCTGGGGTTCATCGTCGCCCCATGGCGCGGCGCCTACAACGCCAGCAAACATGCGCTCGAGGGGCTGACCGACACGCTGCGGATCGAGATGCGCGACACGCCGATCCGGATCATCACGCTCGAACCGGGGCCGGTGACCTCGCGCATCCGGCAAAACTCCGTGCCGCATTTCGAACGCTGGATCGATTGGGAAAACGCGCCCCGCGCCGAGCAGTACCGCACCCGGCTGCGCAAGCGGCTGTATGACGAACGCGGACCGGACCGGTTCGAGCTGCCGGCCTCGGCCGTGACCGAAAAGCTCTGGCGGGCGTTGGAGGATCCGGCGCCGCGAGCGCGCTATTACGTGACCACGCCGACCTATGTCTTCGGCCTGCTCAAGCGGCTTCTGCCGACCGCCTGGCTCGACTGGATCCTCGCCAAGGGGTGAGGCGATACGCCATTTCGCTTTCGCCCGGCGATGGCGTATGTCACAGGCAATCACCAACCGGGAGGCCGTCATGGCGAATGATCCGCTCTTTTACATCATCGGCGTCGCCCTGCTCTGCGTCGTGGCCATTCTGCTCTTTGGCATCGGCAGCTTTGCCAAGGGCGGGGCGTTCAACAAGAAATACGCCAACAAGGCGATGCGCTGGCGGATCATCGCACAGTTTGTTGCGGTGGTGCTGATTCTGCTGTTTGTCTGGATCCGGGGAAAGGGCTGACATGGTTGTACTGAGCAAGATCTACACCCGCACCGGCGACAAGGGCGATACCGCGCTGGGCAATGGCACCCGGGTGGCCAAACATGCGCTGCGGGTCGACGCCTATGGCACCTCGGACGAGCTGAACGCCACTGTCGGGCTGGCGCGGCTGCATGCCGAGGGCGAGGCCGACGCGGCGCTGGCGCGAATCCAGAACGACCTGTTCGATCTGGGCGCCGATCTCTGCAACCCCGAGCCGGAAGACGGCGAGACACCGGAGTATCCGCCGCTGCGGATGGTGGCCGAACAGACCACGCGGCTGGAGGCCGAGATCGACGCGATGAACGCGCGGCTGACGCCGTTGCGGAGCTTCATCCTGCCCGGCGGCTCGGCGCTGGCGGCGCATCTGCATCTCTGTCGCACGGTGGCGCGCCGCGCCGAGCGGCTGGCGGTGGAGCTGGCCGGGGCAGAGCCGATCAACAGCCACGCGGTGACCTATCTCAACCGGCTGTCCGACTGGTTCTTCGTGGCCGGCCGGATCGCCAATGACGATGGCGCCGCCGACGTGCTCTGGGTGCCCGGCGCAAACCGCTAGGCCGGTAATCCCGCGCGCCCCGGGCGTGTCCCGGGGCCCCTGCCTGTCGAGGGGCGGACCTTCTGCCTACTCCGGCACCTTGAAGGTCAGCGAGGCCCAGAGCGATTCCCACACCGGGTCATCCTCGGCCACCGGCTCCAACGGACGGACCACCACCGCATCGGCAAGATAGACCTGCCCCGGGGTCACCGGCAGCAGCGCAACCCCCTCGGCGTCGGTGCGCAGCAGCGTGATCTCGACCTCGCCCTCGGGCGATTTGGCAAAAAGCTCGACCTGCGCATCGGCCCGGGGCGCGCCCTGATAAAGCACCCGGACTGGCAACCCGTCCGAGAGATCGTCGGTATAGGGATTGGCCAGCGCCACGATCTCGGTTTCGAGGCCTGCCTCGCGGTCGGCCCCCGCGCCATCGCCGACCGCGATCAGCGCCTTGCCATACCGCGAATAGCGCTCGCGCACGCCGGTCTCGGACAGGCCGCGCGCCTTGTGTTCCTCAAGCAGCGGCGCCCAGTCCTTGTGGATCAGGAAACTTTCGAACAATTCGTAGTCCTGATAGGTCAGGACGGTGTCGTTGGTCACATGCACGACCACCGCCAACCCGTCGTCCGGCGTCGGCACGCGCAGGGCCGGCCGGTCGCCGGCGCGGCCCCGGATCTGATAGGTCTGGTCGTTCATCAGGATGTCGAACCGCCGGATGCGCGGCGGAAAGTAGGAATAGGCCGGGCCTTCGAATTTTTCTCCGACGCGGATATTGGCCATCAGGAAGCTGTTCGACGGCACCTGCCAGGCCAGCGCATCGATGTAAAACTCATGCGCAGCCGCGAGAAGCGGAAAGGCGCTGAGCCCCAGTCCGAGGCCAAGTGTGGCGGTCAATCGTCGTATCATCGGGAACCCTCCTGCAAGATGCGAACGATAGCGCGCCCGGCGACATCGGCAAGCCGGCTCACGCAGCTTTGCGCGCGCGACCCTCGATGGTCTTGGCGAATTGCGCCACCCGAACCGAAAACTTCCTTGTCATCCGCGCCTTGGCCAGCTTCAGCGACTGCACCAGGAGCCGCGCCGAGAGCGTTCTGGGGGCCAGCCGCGCCTGCACGTTCATCCGGGTGCGATTGGGCGTCAGCGCGGTCAGGTCGATGGTCATCTCGGTCTCCATCCCGCCGGCCTTGCCGGCAAAGGCCAGAGCCTCCGGCGGCAGGATGCGCAGCAGCGCGATATCGGCCTCCATCTCGCGTCCGCGAAACTTGAAACCGGCGGTCCAGCGCTGGCTGGCCTCAGGGTCTGTCCCGACCCCGGCCGGGGCGCCATGCCTGCGAACCTTGACGCCCCGGCGCATCGCCTGGCGTTCCATGGTTTCGAAATCCGAAAGCGCGGCAAAGACCTTGTCGATCGGCGCTTCGATGTCTTCCTGACTGGTGAATTCCATCTGACGGCCCGGCCTGTTTTTGTTGGCCGTCAGTCTTGCGTCAATCCAGCGTATCCGCAAGCCAGTTCCGCAGGAGAAACTGTGCAATTGCACCTTTCCGCGCCGGCAGGAGCACCGGATGATCGCCGGCAAAGGCGGTGGCCATCTCCTCTCGGCTGACCCAGCGCGCATCCTCGAGCTCGACCGGGTCGAGAGTGATGTCGCGCGCCAGCGCCTCGCCCCGGCAGCCAAACATCAGCGAGGCCGGAAAGGGCCAGGGCTGCGAGGCGAGGTAGCTGACCTGGCCCACCGGAATGCCGGCCTCTTCCAGCACCTCGCGGCGCACCGCCGCCTCGAGCGTTTCGCCCGGTTCGACAAAGCCGGCGAGCAGGGAATACATCCCCTCGGGCCACCCGGGAGAGCGGCCGACAAGCACGGAATTGCCATGGGTGATCAGCATGATGACCACCGGATCGGTGCGCGGGAAATGCTGTGCGCCGCAGTCGCGGCAGGCGCGCTGCCAGCCGGCGTTGATGATCTCGGACTTGCTGCCGCAGCGCGAACAGAAGCCATGGCTGTCGTGCCAGCCGAGGATCGCCTTGGCAGTTGCCGCCAGTTCGGCGTCGCGCGGGGTGAGCCGGGTCATGTTCATCCGCAGCTCGGCAAAACCCATGCCGCCGGGCAGGTCGGGGTGGCGTTGCACCGAGGCATCGACGAAGTGCCCCAGCGTCCCGCCGTCGAGATCCACCGGTTCCCACGCCGAGAGGTTGCAGGCAAAGATCGCCGCACCGCCCTCGCGGCCGAGCAGCATCAGGTCGTCGTCGCCCTGCGCCAGCACCGGGTGATCGAGCGGCAGGCGGATCAGCGCGCCGGTTTCCTCGTCCAGCAGCGGCTTGCCGCGCCAGATCAGCACGGCGCGGGCCTGCGGGTCGGCCTGCGCGGCGGCGAGGGCCGCGGCATCGCCGCGAATCTCGGCCGCGCGGTCGAGGGCCGAACCGCCAAAAGTGACCGTTTCCGCGTGTTTCATGCTGGCTCTCCCGTAGGTGTCAGCGTGGGGATGGCATGCGGATGCCCCTCTTGCAAGCGGCGGCGCGGTTGATTACATAGCGGGTCGAGAGGTTGGCGCGGGCAGGCGCCTCGCCAACCCGGTCAGGTCCGGAAGGAAGCAGCCGTAACGAGCCCCGCTTGGGTCGTTGTCCAGCCTCTCACCAGATTTCTTCACAAGGCGTTGAAATTTATCAAATGCCCTGCTCTCAAGGGCTTGGGACCGTTTGCGGTGACGGTCACGATGACAAAACGGATGTGAAGATGGCAGACGCGACAGATAATCTCGATGTGGCTGGAGGCCGGGCGGTAATTGTTTCGTGCCCTTCCAAGGCGCTACGATTCGGTCCCGGGCAGAGAGCGCCATCAACGGTGTCCGGCCCCGGCGAATGGATGCGGGAGCGTCGCGTGGCCCTGCCGTTTTGCCCGGTCTTCCGCTAAGCTTCTGATCAGAGCCATTTCCTCGACGCCCTCATTTGCAGGAGACCGCCACCGTGAAGACGACGCGCATCGGGCAACTGGTGATCGACACCGCCGATGCGCTGGCGCGCGCGCAGGATGCCGACAGCCATTGGTGGGCGACCATGGGCATTGCGCGTCGCCTTGGTGCCGAGGCGGTGAACATCGGGGGTTTCAACACCGCTCCCCGCCAGGTCAATTGGGTGCGAAGCTCGAAGGATCCGCTCTGGCTCGAGCAATACAGCCAAGAAGGCTTCGCCACGGTCGATCCCCTTGTTCGCGGCGCCTTGTCCAGGGATGTCCCTTTGCTTGTCGATATTGCGCGCGAAGAACGGCGTGCGCCGGCTTCGGGAAAGCTTCGCGACTGGCGCGCCGCGAGCCTGAGCTACGGCTACAATTTCCTGATTTCTTACGGTTGCTATTCAGGGGGGCAGGGAGCGGGCATCACGCTGAGCTGCCGTGATGATCCCACCTCGCTGTTCGGGGCCGGAACCCTGCGAGCGTTTTCCGCCGTTTCGGCGATGATGGCGAACACGCTGATCGAGTCGAAGGACGATATCCACGAGGGCTGGGCCTATGGCGCGGAATGTGAGCGGTTGTCGCCATCGGAACGCGACGTTCTGGCGTTTATCGCCAACGGGCTGACCGGACATATGATCGCGGATCTGTTGAACGTCACCGAATTCGAGATCTGGCGGCGCATTCGCAATGCCTGCCTCAAGATGCAGGCGAAGACCGTGGAACAAGCGCTGGCCAAGGCGATTTCGAGCGGTCTGGTGGAGCCCTGACGCGACAGGGCCCCAGACGCAATCGCGGCGTGCGGGGCAAGACAACCCCGCCTGCCGCCTCAATCCTCCGGGTTTTCGCCGTCGAGCCAGGCCCGCGCCGCATCCAGCCCGTCGCGCGGGAACACCCGCATCCGGGTGGGCAGAAGCGCGCCCACCGACCGGGCAATCGGGCTCAGCCAGCCGATGTCGGTGACCACCGCGATATGGCTGATATGCGGCAGCGCCTTGATGTCAAACCGGAGGCCGGGCAGCAGAAGGCCCGGGTCGAAGCCCGAGAAATGATCGACCACCTCGATCATCTGCACCGTGCCATGGGCGTCGATGAAGGCTTCCATCGGACCGGCAATGCTGTCGTAGTCCGCCTTGGTGATCTGGCCGCTGACGGTGAATTCGACGCGCTTTTTCTCGGGGAACTCGGTGTAGGTGATGGCCATCGTGCGTGCTCCCTTGGTTGGATGCCGGCGGTCTTCAGGCCGGCGTGGCGGAGGCGCCCTCGTCCGGCTCAGCGTTTGCGTCGCCCGCCGGCGCTGCGGGCATGAAAGTCCGGCGGGCGTTTTGCCACCCAGCGGATGAATTTCGCCAGCCGGGGATGGGCGCGCAGGGCCTCGGCCGTGTTGAAGTCGCGCGCCAGTTCGGTCTCGGTCAGCGTGGCGTGTATCTCGTTGTGGCAGATCTGGTGCAGCAGCACCGTGGGCCCACGCTTGCCGCCCTTGAGCCTGGGGATCAGGTGATGCAGCGATTGTTTCGCCGCCGGCTGGATCGGGCGGTGGCAGAGCGGGCAGATCGGGTCGGGCGCGTCGGTCATCCTGGGCCAACCCTAGCCGGAGACGGGCCGGAAATCAGCCCCGACGGCCGGGGCGCAGCAAATCCCCGGCCCGGGGCACCTTGCCAGCCGCGCCACATCGCGGCATCACGGGGCGCGGGTCATCGCGACATGAGGACAGCAATGAACTTCGATCTCGCCGGTGGGCCAACAATTGCACAGCGGGCCCGGGCCATCGCCGCGCACCGGCGCCCGGGTGCAATGCCGCGGCCCGGTGGCCGGGTCGGGACGGGCGATCGCGCCTTTGCGGTGACATGAAGGTCGCGGCGCTGGTCATTGGCGCTGGCCCGGCCGGGCTGATGGCGGCCGAGGTGCTGGGGCAGGCGGGGCATGCGGTTCTGCTGGCCGAGGCCAAGCCCTCGCCGGCGCGCAAGTTTCTCATGGCGGGGAAATCCGGGCTGAACCTGACAAAATCCGAAGACTTCGACAGATTTCTCGCCGCCTTCGGGCCCCACGCCGACCATCTGCGCCCGATGCTGGAGGCCTGTGGCCCGGACGAGGTGCGGCGCTGGGCCGAGGCGCTAGGCCAGCCGCTGTTCACCGGCCCGACCGGCCGGGTCTTTCCGCAGACGATGAAGGCCTCGCCGCTGCTGCGCGCCTGGCTGACCCGGCTCGACGGATATGGTGTCACCCGCCGCACCCGCTGGCGCTGGCAGGGCTGGGCGGACGGGGCGGCGGTCTTTGCCACCCCCGAGGGGGTGCAGCGTGTCACGGCCGGGGTCACCGTGCTGGCGCTGGGCGGGGCGAGCTGGGCGCGGCTCGGCTCGGATGGCGCCTGGGCCGAGGCCCTGCGCGCCGCGGGCGTGCCGCTGGCGCCGTTCCGGCCGGCCAACATGGGCGTTCGCGTCGAGTGGTCGGCGCATATGGCAGCGCGGTTCGGCATGCCGGTCAAGGGCGTCGCCTGGCAGGCAGGCCCGGCCCGCAGCCGCGGCGAAGCGGTGATCTCGGACCGCGGGCTCGAGGGCGGCGGCATCTACGCGATCTCGGCCGCGGTCCGCGACGGCGCGCCCCTGAGCGTCGATCTCGCGCCGGACACGGATGCGGAGACATTGGCCCGCCGGCTCGCCAAGCCGCGCGGCAAGATGACGGCGGCGAATTTCCGGCGCAAGCAGGCCCGGCTCGATCCGGTGAAACAGGCGCTGCTGATGGAATTCGGCCAGCCGCTGCCCGAGGATCCCGGCCAGCTTGCCCGGCGCATCAAGGACTTGCCGATCCGCCACGCCGGGCCACGGCCGATGGACGAGGCAATCTCCACCGCCGGCGGCATCGGCTTCGAGGCGCTGACCCCGGGGCTCGAGCTGATCGCGCGCCCCGGCACATTCGTTGCCGGCGAAATGCTCGACTGGGAGGCCCCGACCGGCGGCTATCTGCTGACCGCCTGTCTGGCCACCGGCGCCTGGGCCGGGCGGCAGGCCGCGGCTTGTCTTGGCGCCGGCCCTGTGTAATCCAGACCGGGTTTCCAGGGAGGTCACATGAACGCCGGTCTGATCCTGCTGACGCTGAGCTATGTGTTCAGCCAGTTCTTTCGCTCGTTCCTTGCCGTGCTGGCCGAGGTGCTCGAACGCGACATCGGCGCCCGTCCCGATGACCTCGCCACTGCCTCGGGCGTCTGGTTCCTGGTCTTTGCGCTGATGCAGATCCCGGTCGGCGCGGCGCTGGATCGGATCGGGCCGCGCCGCACCGCCGCGGTGCTCTTTGCCATCGGCGGCGCCGGCGGGGCGGCGGGGTTTGCCCTGGCGCAGAGCCCGGTGCATGTGACCCTGGCCATGGGGCTGATCGGGCTGGGCTGTTCGCCGGTGCTGATGGCCTCCTATTACATCTTCGCGCGCACCTGCCGGCCGGCGATCTTTGCCTCCCTGGCGGCCACGGTGCTGGGCATCGGCACTCTGGGCAACCTCGCCGGCACCCTGCCACTCACCCTGCTGGTCGAGGCCATCGGCTGGCGCGAGACGCTCTGGGCGCTGGCGGCGGCCTCGGCGGCGATCGCGTTTGGCCTGTTCTTCCTGGTGCGCGACCCGCCCGGCGCCGAAACCACCCTCCGCGGCTCCGTGCTCGACCTGCTGCGCCTGCCGGCGCTCTGGCTGGTCATTCCGATGATGTTCGTCAACTACGCCGCCTCGGGCGGGCTGCGGGCGCTCTGGATCGGGCCGTACCTGCGCGACGTGCACGGGCTGACGCCGGGCGCCATCGGCCTGGCGACGCTGGCGATGGGGGTGGCGATGATCGCCGGCACCTTTGCCTACGGGCCGCTCGACCGCTGGTTCGGCTCGCGCAAATGGGTGGTCCTGCCGGGCAATGCCCTGGTGGTGATGGGCTGCACCGCGCTCTGGCTCTGGCCGGCCCCAGGCGTGGTCACCGTTCTCGCGCTGTTCTGCATCGTGGGGTTCTTCGGCATGACCTTTCCGCTGATCCTCGCCCATGGCCGCAGCTATGCGCCGGATCACCTGATCGGGCGCGGCGTGACGCTGATGAACCTTTTCGGCATTGCCGGCGTCGGCATCTTTCAGGTCGTCACCGGTCGCGTGCAGGAGGGGGCCGCCGCCCAGGGCCCGATCGAGGCCAGCTATGCGCCGGTCTTTGCCATCTTTGCGCTCGTCACCCTGGCCGGGATGATCCCCTACCTGTTCAGCCGCGACCGGCTCGACTGATCCCGCAGCTTCTTCTCTTGTGAAATACCGCCGGGGGGCGGCCGCAGGCCGGGGGGCAGAGCCCCCCTGCACCCGGCCCGCCAGGAGCGTTGCGGCGAATGCCCCTTTAACAACCGGCCGCAACCCTGTATCAGGCGCCCCATTCATACCGAGACGAAGGAAAAGGAACCGATGGGTTATCGAATCGTCGTCGCAGGCGCCACCGGCAACGTGGGCCGCGAAATGCTCAACATCCTCGCCGAACGGGGCTTCCCCGTCGACGAGATCGCAGTGCTGGCTTCGCGCCGGTCGCTGGGCACCGAAGTGAGCTTTGGCGACAAGACGCTCAAGACCAAGGACATCGAGGGCTTCGACTTCGCGGGCTGGGACATGGCGCTGTTTGCCATCGGCTCCGATGCCACCAAGAAATACGCCCCGATCGCGGCCGCGGCCGGCTGCGTGGTGATCGACAATTCCTCGCTCTATCGCTACGATCCCGATGTGCCGCTGATCGTGCCCGAGGTGAACGCCGATGCGATCGAGGGCTATGCCAAGAAGAACATCATCGCCAACCCCAACTGCTCGACCGCGCAGATGGTGGTGGCGCTCAAGCCGCTGCACGACCGCGCCCGCATCAAGCGCGTCGTGGTCTCGACCTATCAGTCGGTCTCCGGCTCGGGCAAGGACGGCATCGACGAGCTCTGGGATCAGACCAAGGCGGTCTACAACCCGACCGACGAATACGAACGCAAGGTCTACCCCAAGCAGATCGCCTTCAACGTCATTCCGCATATCGATGTCTTCCTCGAGGACGGCTCGACCAAGGAAGAATGGAAGATGGTCGCCGAGACCAAGAAGATCGTCGACCCGTCGATCAAGGTCACCGCGACCTGCGTGCGGGTGCCGGTCTTTGTCGGCCACTCCGAAGCGCTGAATGTCGAATTCGAGGATTTCCTCGACGAGGACGAGGCGCGCGACATCCTGCGCGAGGCGCCGGGCGTCATGGTGATCGACAAACGCGAGGATGGCGGCTATGTCACGCCGGTCGAATGTGTCGGCGATTTCGCCACCTTCATCAGCCGCATCCGCCAGGACAGCACGATCGAAAACGGCCTGAACCTGTGGTGCGTCTCGGACAACCTGCGCAAGGGCGCGGCGCTCAACGCAGTGCAGATCGCCGAGACCCTGGGCAACCGGGTGCTGAAAAAAGGCTGATCTCCGTCAAGAGGTTACGAGACAAGGGCCGCCCCCGGGGCGGCCCTTTTTCTTTGCCGTGGGGCATGGGGCAGGGGCCCTGAAGACCGCAGGCAAATGTCCACCTTCTTCACGCGATATTCACGTCTGCGAAACATTGTGTTGCAGTATAGACGCTCCGCACAATATATGAAAACACCTGCCCCGGTGTTGCCACAATCCGCGAGCACGCTAGATGCGTAGGAGGTTATGAGCATGGCACATCACATTGAAATCCTCGCCGGGCCCGGTCTGGCACAGACCCGCTGGCGGGGTCCGGAAAGCAGCAATCGGCTGGATTGCGAAACCGGTGTTCTACTGCGGGCAATGCTGGCCCCGGTGTTCCAACAGGCAACAAGCTGGGGCAACCTGAGCCGCAAACTGGCGCGCAAGGGCTTCGGCCTAGGCTTCCACCAAGGACGGCTTGTCCTGACCGACATGGACAGCGGCGAGCGGATCTGCTCGTGCAAATATCTCGGTCATCCGCTTCGGGCGCTGAGCCTGCGGCTGGGCCGGGCCAAGGTGCTCGCCTCGCACGATGGCCGCGGCCGCGGTGTCCTTCTGGCCTGACCCCGGTTTTCGGCCGGTGGCAAAACCGGCCCGACGTCAGGCCCGATCCAGCAGCCTTGCCGGGGTTTGACGCCCGGCGCAGGCCGAGCTCAGCCCACCGGGCGGAACTGATCCGATGCCGGATTGTATTCCTCGAGCGCCCCTTCGCCGATGCCGGTCCACAGGCCGTGCAGCGACAGGGCACCGCTCTTGACCCGCTCTTCGACGAAGGGAAAGGTCATCAGGTTTTCCAGCGAGATCACCACCGAGCGCTTTTCCAGCGCGCGCGCCTGGGCCTCGCCCTCGGGCGCATCCTTGATCGCGTCGTAACCGGGCCGCAGGATGTCCATCCAGCGCCCGACAAAGGAATTGGGCTTTTCCAGCTCCGGCGCCTTGCCGTTGCACATGTCGATGCAGCCCTGCACCCCGCCACATTGCGAATGCCCCAGCACGATCAGATGCGCCACCTTGAGCGCGGTAACCGCGTATTCCACGGCCGCCGAGGTGCCGTGGTGGTCGCCGTCCGGCGCATAGGGCGGCACCAGATTGGCGATATTGCGGTGAATGAAGAATTCCCCGGTGTCGGCGCCAAAGATCGAGGTCACGTGAACCCGGCTGTCACAGCAGGAAATCACCATCGCGCGGGGCCGCTGCCCTTCGGTGGCAAGTCGGCGATACCACGCGGCGTTTTCGGCGTAATCGGTGGCTTTCCATCCCTGATAACGCTGGACCAGGTACTTCGGCAGGCTCTTGGCGTGTTCCATTGGCGGTCTCCCGTCTTCTTTCCGCGCAGCGGTGATACGCCCGAATTGCCGAGAATTCGAGCGAAATAATCTGTCGTCCGCAAGGTTTCCAAAACTCTTTGCCGTCATCCTAAGCCAGGCCGTGGGGGCGTGAATGAAGGTGGGAACCGTGGAACGGATAGGAATGCTCGCATATGACGAAGGCGTCAGGCTCGACCAGGAGCGGATCGAAGACCTCTATCGCCGCATGGGCGACGCCGGCGCCGAGGATGTGGTGTGCCGCGCGCTCGAGGAAATTGCGGTGCGCATGTCTTACGCCAACAAGCTGCACAAGCGCGGCGATCTGGCCGAGATGCGCAAATGCCTGCGCTCGCTGTCGCGGATCGCCGATCAAATCGGGATGGTCGCGCTCTCTTCGGTGGCGCGCGATGTCTGTGCCTGCATCGATCAGAACGATGCGGTGGCCATGGCGGCCACGCTGTCGCGGCTGGCGCGCACCGGCGACCGATCGCTGACGGCGATCTGGGATTTGCAGGAATTCATGATGTAGCCCCCCGCGCTGGCGGCAGGACACGAGACAATCGCACCTCTGCCCTTGCAGGTGCGCCCGGGCAGGCTAGGCTGCGGCAAAATTCATTCCGCCGGAGTAACTGTCATGCCGCAGGACCATCCCCTGACATTCGCCGATGCCGATCAGGCATCGATCCCGCTTGCCCTGCTCACCGCCGAGGCCTTTGACGGCTGGCGCCTGGCCCAGGAGCCGGGCGCGCGCGGCTGGGCCGAAGCCAATGGCTTTGTGGCCGGGCCGGGGCAGGTGCTGCTGTTTCCTGGTGACGATGGCGCGCCCGAGGCCGCCCTGGGCGGTGTCGGATCGGCCAAGGACCGGGCCCGCGGTCGCTTTGCCCTTGCCGCCGTGGCGCAGAGCCTGCCGGCGGGCACCTATCACATCGAAAGCGGGCTGCCACAGGAACCGGCTGATATCGAGGCCGAGCTTCTTGGCTGGCTTCTCGCCGGCTACAGCTTTGACACCTATAAGGAAAAAACCGGGAAACAGGTCCGCCTCGTGGCCCCCGAAGGGGTCGATACCGCCCGGATCGAGGCGATTGCGGCCGGCGAGGCGCTGACCCGCGACCTGATCAACACCCCCGCCAACGACATGACGCCCGACGGGTTGCAGGCCGCCGCCGCAGCGCTGGCGCATGACCACGGCGCGCAATGCAGCGTGATCGGCGGCACCGAGCTTCTGGCCGAGAACTTTCCGCTGATCCACGCCGTCGGCCGCGCCTCGGATTGCGCCCCGCGGCTGATCGACATGCGCTGGGGCCAGTCCGGCCCCAAGGTGACGCTGGTGGGCAAGGGCGTGTGTTTCGACACCGGCGGGCTCAATCTCAAGCCCGGCAGTTCGATGGGGCTGATGAAAAAGGACATGGGCGGGGCTGCCACGGTGCTGGGGCTGGCGCAGATGATCATGGCGCTGGATCTGCCGGTGCAGCTGCGCGTGCTGATTCCGGCGGTGGAAAACTCGGTCTCGGCCGGCGCCTTCCGCCCCGGCGACATCCTGACCTCGCGCAAGGGGCTGACGGTCGAGATCAACAACACCGATGCCGAGGGCCGTCTGGTGCTGGCCGATGCGCTGGCACTGGCCTGCGAAGAGGAGAGCGACCTGGTGATCTCGATGGCCACGCTCACCGGCGCCGCCCGGGTGGCGGTGGGCCCCGATCTGGCGCCTTTCTACGCCGATGACGCCACCGCCGCCGCACTCGAGGCCGGCGGCAGGCGGGCGCACGATCCGCTTTGGCGCTTGCCCTTCTGGGAGCCTTACGAGACGATGATCGAACCCGGCATCGCCGATCTCGACAATGCGCCCAAGGGCGGGTTCGCGGGCTCGATCACCGCCGCGCTCTTCCTTCGCCGTTTCGTGAACGAGGATACCCGCTACGCGCATTTCGACATCTACGGCTGGCAACCCGAGGCCCGGCCCGGCCGGCCCAAGGGCGGCGTCGGCATGGGCGCGCGCGCCATCCTCGCCGCGCTGCCCGACCTGATGGGGCTGGAGCCGGCGGAATGACCGCCGACCCCCGGGTGCTCAAATCCAACGGCCGTGTGGCGCATGTCTCGCTCGAAGGGCAGGTGGCGGCGGCGCGGTTCACCGAAGGGGAGCTTTGGCAGGTGGTGACCGCCACCGCCGTGATCAGCGATGCCGGCGGAGCCAGGCGCGAACGCGAGCTTTTGCTCGGACAGGGCTTTCGCGTGCTCGAGGTGAGCGATGGCATGGCTTTCGGCTATTGCGAGCACAACGGTTACGTCGGCCATGTCGAGACCGACGCCCTGTCACGTGACATGCCGGCACCGACCCACCGGGTCGCTACGCGGATGAGCTATTGCAAGTCCGACCCGGATCTCAAGGCGCGCAACGAAGTTGCGGTTCTGCCGCATGGCGCCCGGGTCGCCACCCGCGATCAGAGCGGCGATTGGACCGAAATCGCCATCTGCGCCGGCGCAGACAAGGTAACGGCCTGGGTCTGGGCCCCCTCCGCGCATCTGGCGCCGCTGGCGCAGCGCTGCGCCGATCCGGTCGCGGTGGCCCGGCTCTACCTCGGAACGCCTTATCTCTGGGGCGGCAATTCGGCCTTCGGGATCGATTGTTCCGGGCTCGTCGAGGCCGGGTGCCTGGCCTGCGGCATCCCCTGTCCCGGCGATTCCGACCTGCAAGAGGCGGCGCTGGGCGCTACCCTGGCCGCGGATGCCGCGCTGCGCCGCGGCGATCTCCTGTTCTGGAAAGGTCACGTCGGCTGGGTTGCCGGCGCAGACCTTTTGCTCCACGCCAACGCCCATCACATGGCGGTGGCGGAAGAGCCGCTGGCTGCGGCCATTGCGCGAATCGCGGCCCAGGGCGGAGGCCCGGTCACCCGCCGCGCACGACTGGAAAGGCACTGACATGACACAGGATTTCTTTACCCCCGTCTCGGGCATGGAACTGCCGCGCTTTGCCGGCGTGCCGAGTTTCATGCGCTTGCCGGTGGTTCCCCCCGGCCATGCCCGGTTCGACGAGGTCGACATCGGCCTGATCGGCGTCCCCTGGGACAGCGGCACCACCAACCGCCCCGGGCCGCGCCACGGCCCGCGCCAGTTGCGCGACGCCTCGACGATGATCCGCGCCGAGAACGCCGCGACCCGGGTGCGCCCCTTCGAGGCGGCCAATTGCGCCGATCTGGGCGATGTCGGCATCAACCCGGCCGATATTGACGATTCGATGGATCGGATCACGGCGTTTTATCAAAGGCTTGTCCTTGCCGGCATCCGGCCGCTCACGGCCGGCGGCGATCACCTGACCTCGCTGCCGGTGCTGCGCGCCCTGGCCGAGGACGGGCCGCTGGGCATGGTGCATTTCGACGCCCATACCGATCTCTTCCACAGCTATTTCGGCGGCACGATGTACACCCATGGCACGCCCTTCCGCCGCGCCATCGAGGAAGAGCTGCTCGATCCGGCGCGGGTGGTCCAGATCGGCATCCGCGGCACCGCCTATGACTTCGAGGACCGCGATTTCGCCAAGGCGGTCGGCGTCCGGGTCATCCCGATCGAAGAATTCTTTGCCCGTGGCGTCACCGATGTGATGGCCGAGGCCTGCGAGATCGTCGGCGAGGCTCCGGTCTATGTCAGCTACGACATCGATTTCGTCGACCCGGCCTTCGCGCCGGGCACCGGCACGCCGGAAATCGGCGGCCCGAATTCCTTTCAGGCGCAACAGGTGGTGCGGGGCCTTGCCGGGCTCGACATCGCGGGGGCCGATCTGGTCGAGGTCTCACCGCCGTTCGACACCAGCGGCGCCACCGCCTGGCTCGGCGTGTCGCTGATGTTCGAACTTCTCTGCGTGATGACCGGCTAGGCCCGTCCGGCCGTGGCCGAACGTCCCGGCCCCTCAGAGGCTCCTGAAGGCGGGGGTCAAAGGCGCTTGTCCTGGGCCCGCAGCTGGCGGGCGCGGGTCAAGATGGCATCTTCGATGGCGCGGGCGGTCTCGGCGGAGACCGGTCCGGCGCGGGTCTGAAGCGCGAGGTTGAGCGAGCGGGCGTCCAGCGCCGGATCGGTGACATAGATCGTCGCACGATAGGCGCGGCCACCGCCCGGGGGCGTGCCATAGCCGGTGGTGATCACCCCGGTGAAGGGATCGAC
The DNA here is from genome assembly GCF_900109145.1 of Marinovum algicola. Lineage (GTDB taxonomy): Bacteria > Pseudomonadota > Alphaproteobacteria > Rhodobacterales > Rhodobacteraceae > Marinovum > Marinovum algicola. The sequence continues at coordinate 51,751 of NZ_FNYY01000004.1, read as the reverse complement.
CGACTCGACCGGCAGGAAATCCAGCACTTCGAGCGCGGCATTCCAGATATATTTGTTGACCTTGCCGATCCGCGAACGGTCCTGCGGCCCGCGGAAGAAATCCCACAGCGTCGAGCGCGGCGCGCCCCGGTTGCCGTAGATTTCCTCCTCCAGCACCTCGTCGGTGCTGCGTCCCGGAGCGAACTGCGCGCCACAGGCCGTCAGCGCAAGCATGGCGGCCGCCAGAAGAATCGCGGCTTTTCTGGAAGTGGCGGTCATCAAGCGCTCCTGGCCGATAGGTTTCGGTGACGTCAGGCCCCTCAATACAAGCCGGGGCCAGAGACGACAAGATCCTCATTCGCAATCCCAATCCGCGGTTTTTCGGGTGACAGAAGGGTGCGCTGACGGGGGTATTCGCCGGGGCCTGATTTCTTGTGACAAAAGCGCATCACTCATGGCCTTGTTGCCGCCACAGTTTCGGCACGCGCTTGCATCGGGAGGGTCGGAAGGTGCATGAGAGGCTCATCAAGACCGGGCGACCGGTTTGGTACGTGCACAAGACACATGAGGGAAACAATGAAAAACATTCTGTTTGCAACCACCGCACTGGTCGCAACCGCAGGCTTCGCTTCGGCAGAAGTCACCGGCTCCGGCGCTGGCACCATTGACATCACCGGCCTGGCCGAGATGGGCATCATGGGAGGCGAAAACATCAACTTCGCTGGTCCGCTCGCCACTGGCACCACCGACCAGGAAGCTCAGTTCTTCACCGACATCGACGTCACCTTCTCCATGTCCGGCACCGCCGACAACGGCCTGACCTTCGGTGCGGCTGTCGACCTCGACGAAGGCGGCGCAGTGTCGAACGCGACCCAGAACAACGCAGACGACGGTGGCGTTGCCATGTTCGTTTCCGCTGGCGGCGCGACCCTGACCATGGGTGACACCAACGGTGCATTCGACCAGGCGCTGAAAGAAACCAACTTCGCAGGCGGTTCCATCGGCGACAACGAAGAGCACGTTGCATTCGGCGGCTTCGGCAACAACGGCCTCGACGGCTTCTACGACGGTCAGATCGCGCGTTTCGACTATGCTTTCAGCAACGTCACCGCATCGCTGTCGGCTGAAATCGACGACGCTGGCAACGACGACCCGGTCTGGGGTGTCGGTGTCCGTTACTCCGGCGAGTTCTCGGGCGTTGCTCTGGGCGTCGGCGTTGGCTACCAGTCGGTCAACGACGTGAACACCATCAGCTTCGGCGGTCTGCCGGTTGCCAACGACGCTTCGGCTTCGGTTGTGGGTGTGTCGGTTGACGCGGGCTTCGCCAACGGCGTGACCACCGGCTTCTCCTTCACCCAGCTCGAAATCGACGGTGACGAAGCAACCCACGGCGCTCTGGGCCTCGGCTACGAGATGAACGCTCTGGCAGTCGGCGTGAACTTCGGCCAGTACATGATCGACGGCGATGAGTACACCTCGGGCTTCGGCATCGCGGCGACCTACGACCTCGGCGGCGGCCTCTCGGCCAAAGCAGGTTACGGCAACTCGACCGTTCACGACCAGTTCACCACCACCGGTGACGACGAGAACGGCAACAGCTGGTCCGTCGGTCTGGCAATGTCGTTCTAAGAACGGCGCCAGCCACAGTTAGGGAAGAGCGGGTCGCAAGACCCGCTCTTTTCTTTTTTGAAGCCCTGGTTTTCCGGTGGCGCTTTTCCTCTGGCCCGTGCGAAGGATAGCAGCGGGACAAGACTGACGAGGCGCGCTATGGGACTGAACGAGATCACCGAACGGATGCACAAGGCCGAGGCCGCCGCCGGGCGCGAGACCGGGGCCACCCGGCTGATTGCGGTGTCCAAGAAGCAGCCCGACGACCGCGTTGCCGCCGTTCTCGATCAGGGGCATCGGATCTTTGGCGAAAACCGGGTACAGGAGGCCGCCGGCAAATGGCCCGGCTTCCGCGAGCGCTATGACGGCATCGATCTGCACATCATCGGTCCGCTTCAGACCAACAAGGCGCGCCAGGCCATGGAACTGGCGCAGGCAATCCATTCCCTCGACCGTCCCAAGTTGGCCCAGACGCTGGCGCGGCTGGCCCAGGAACTGGGGCAGTGCCCCGAGCTCTTTGTTCAGGTCAACACCGGCGAAGAGCCGCAGAAGGCCGGCGTCCTGCCGGCCGAGATCGACGGCTTTGTCAGCGAGTGCCGGGCGCTCGATCTTCCGGTGCGCGGGTTGATGTGCATTCCGCCGGTCGACGAGGCCGCCAGCCTGCACTTTGCCCTGCTGGCCAAGTTTGCCGCGCGCAACGGGCTGGGCGGCCTGTCGATGGGCATGTCAGGCGATTTCGAAGAGGCCATCGCGCTGGGGGCCACCCACGTCCGCGTCGGATCGGCTATCTTCGGCGCGCGGCCGGCCCCGGCCTGAGGCCGAATTCTATACGAACGTATAGGCCTCCTATCCGACAAGACATATGGCCATCCGGGTGAACCGCTGCCTTTAGTGCGCTCACCATGCGACAAACGGAGCATGGGGGTTCCTACCGCACTGCGATCCCGGAGAGACACGGGGGCGGTCAGGACCTGGACGGTCGTTCTGAACTCTGTTGGGTTCATCACTCACGGAACGATCCGTCGGCGGGCGGCTGGGGGAGCGGTCGCCCGCCTATAGGGCGCGTCTGTGCCATCGCCCGAAATTTCGCCCCTTTCCGGTATTTTGTCGGCCTGTTCACGGTATCGTGTTCTGGCGGGCTGTGCGACCCTTCCCGTTTGTCAGCCACCCTGCTGCGCGGTAACTGTGGTATCTGCGTAGTTCACACCGTGCCTCAGACGCTTGTGCTTTACGCTATCGCGGCTTACGGAAGCAAAAACGGTACCAATTGGCTCATTTTTGTGATCCGATGGCGTGGCAGGGAGTAAAAAAGCAATATGACGCAAGACGCCGCAGATTTTCCGCCAGTCGATTTGCCGCCCACCGATCAATCCTTGCCAATCGCTCTCTTGCGCGCCCGAGAGAGGTTAATGATCCCGATCCGCGAGGCCCTGCAAGTCACCGGCCTCACGGAACAGCAGTGGCGGCTCTTGCGGGTGCTTGAGGAATTCGGCCCTCAGGACGCCACCAAGCTGGCCGAGCGCGCCAGCCTTCTGATGCCCAGCCAGACCCGGATTGTGCAGAACCTGTCCGAAAAGGGCTATGTCACCCGCCGCACCAATCCCGAAGACCGCCGCAGGCAGGTGGTGTCGATCACCGCCGCGGGTCATCAGGTGCTGGTCAAGAACGCCCCCAAGGCGCGAGAAATCTCCGACGAGGTGGCGGCCGCCCTCGGCGAAGAGAAGGTCAAGATGCTGGTTTCGATCCTGGACGACATCATTCACATGTGATGCTTCGGTCCTGCGGCGCGACCCGAGGATTGGTCTTGCATCGCTGGCCGCGCTGCCGCAGAACGGCAGACATTCTGGCTGGAGGTTTTCATGAAGATCGCAATGCTCGGCACCGGTTACGTGGGGCTCGTCTCCGGCGTCTGTTTCTCGGATTTTGGCCATGAGGTGGTCTGTGTGGACAAGGATCCGCGCAAGATCGAAATGCTCAAGGCCGGCAAGGTTCCGATTTTCGAGCCCGGTCTCGACCGGCTGATGGCCACCAATGTCGAGGCAGGCCGGCTGACCTTCACCCTCGATCTGGCCGAGGCGCTGGACGGCGCGGATGCGGTGTTCATCGCCGTCGGCACGCCGACCCGGCGCGGCGATGGCCATGCCGATCTGACCTATGTGATGGCCGCGGCGCGAGAGATCGCCGGGACCGCCAAGGATTACATCGTGGTGGTCACCAAATCGACGGTCCCGGTCGGCACCAACCGCAAGGTGGCGCAGGAGCTGGCGGCGGCCAATCCCGATCTTCAATTCGACGTCGCCTCGAACCCCGAGTTCCTGCGCGAAGGCGCGGCGATCGACGATTTCATGAAGCCCGACCGCGTGGTCGTCGGCGTCCAGACCGAGCGCGCGGCGCAGGTCATGGCCGAGATCTACCGGCCGCTCTTCCTGCGCGATTTTCCGATCGTCACCACCGATCTCGAGTCGGCCGAGATGATCAAATACGCCGCCAATGCCTTTCTCGCCACCAAGATCACCTTCATCAACGAAATCGCCGCGCTTTGCGAAAAGGTCGGCGCCGACGTCAAGCAGGTGTCCAAGGGCATGGGCCTCGACGGCCGCATCGGCAACAAGTTCCTGCATGCCGGCCCCGGCTATGGCGGGTCCTGCTTTCCCAAGGATACCAAGGCGCTGGCCCGGATCGGCCAGGAACACGCCAGCCCGATGCAGATCACCGAGGCGGTCATCCAGATCAACGAGGAGGTCAAGCGCCGCATGGTCGAGAAGTTGCGCGACCTCTGCGACGGCAGCTTCAACGGCAAGACCGTCGCCGTGCTCGGCGTGACCTTCAAGCCCAATACCGACGACATGCGCGACGCGCCGTCGCTGACCATCGTGCCGGCGCTGGTGGGCGGTGGCGCCAGGGTGCGGGTCACCGATCCGCAGGGCCGCCACGAAGGCGAGGCGCTCTTGCCCGGCGTCGAATGGTGCGCCGATGCCTATGAGGCCGCGGACAAGGCCGATGTGGTGGTGATCCTGACCGAGTGGAACGAGTTCCGCGCGCTGGATCTCGAGCGGATCGCCGGCGGCATGGTGACGCCGCGCATGGCCGATCTGCGCAATATCTACTCCGAGGCGGTTGCGCTTGGCGCGGGCTTTGCCGAATACACCTCGATCGGGCGCGGCCGGGAAGCCAGCGCGCAGGCGGGCTGAGCCATGCCCAAGGCGCTGGTCACCGGCTCGGCCGGCTTCATCGGCTTTCATCTGTGCCAGCGGCTACTCGCCGATGGCTACGAGGTCATCGGCCTCGACGCGATGACCGATTACTACGACGTCACGCTGAAGCAGCGCCGGCAGGCGATGCTGTTGCAGGCCCCGGGGTTTCGCGCCGTCACCGACCGGATCGAGCGCGACGGGGTGCTGCAAGAGCTGATCGCGGCGGAGCGGCCGGATGTGATCGTGCATCTCGCCGCCCAGGCCGGGGTGCGTTATTCCATCGACAACCCGCAGAGCTATGTCGAGGCCAACCTGATCGGCACCTTCAAGCTGCTGGAAGCGGTGCGCGCTACGCCCTGCGCGCATCTTTTGATGGCCTCGACTTCTTCGGTCTATGGCGCCAATACCGAGATGCCTTATGCCGAGGGGCACAAGGCCGATACCCAGATGTCGTTTTACGCCGCCACCAAGAAGGCGAACGAGGCGATGGGCCATTCTTATGCCCATCTCTACGACCTGCCGATCACCATGTTCCGCTTCTTCACCGTCTACGGGCCCTGGGGGCGGCCGGACATGGCGCTGTTCAAGTTCACCAAGGCGATCCTGAACGGCGAGGCGATCGACGTCTACAACCACGGCGACATGCGCCGTGATTTCACCTATATCGACGATCTGGTCCAAGGTATCCGCCTGCTGATCGATGCGGTGCCGGAACGGCCCGGGGATGGCGTCGTGGCCGATGGCGACAGCCTGTCGCCGGTGGCGCCGTTCCGGGTGGTGAACATCGGCAATTCCGAGCCGGTGCAGCTTCTGGCTTTCATCGAGGCGATCGAAGCGGCCATCGGGCAGAAGGCCAGGCGCAACTACATGGAGATGCAGCCCGGCGACGTGCCCGCCACCTGGGCCGACGCCTCGCTGTTGCAGACCCTGACCGGGCACCGCCCGCAGACCGACGTGACAGCCGGCGTCGCGGCTTTTGTGGACTGGTATCGGGACTACTACGGGGTGTGACCCGTTCGCCCCCGCGCCCCGGGCCCGACCCGGGGCCCCTTGGTTCCGGGCGCGCGGTCCCGGAGCGGGGTCCGGGACGGGTGGTTTGCGGCAAGGACGCTGCGCAGACGGTCACGCGGCGCGGTGAGGCGGCTACGGTTTTCCAGCAAACAGGGGAGCATCTTCGCGCCCCGGGCCTGACCCGGGGCCTCTTGGTTCCGGGCGCGCGGTCCCGGAGCGGGGTCCGGGACGCGAGGGTTTCGGGGCGCGCCGTCCGGGGCTTGCACGGGCGACGCGCGTCTTGGCTCAGGCCGCCGCTTCGAGGTCGAAGCGGTCGGCGTTCATTACCTTGGTCCAGGCCGCGACGAAGTCACGCGCGAATTTCTCGGCGTGGTCGTCCTGGGCATACAGTTCGCAATAGGCCCGCAGGATCGAGTTTGACCCGAAGACCAGATCGAGCCGGGTGGCGGTCCATTTCTCTTCGCCGGTCTTGCGGTCGATGATCGCATAGGAGCCGTCGTCCTTCTTCTCCCAGCGGTTCGACATGTCGGTCAGGTTGACAAAGAAGTCTTGAACCAGCGCGCCTTCGCGGTCGGTGAACACCCCGTGCTTGCTGCCGCCGTGGTTGGTGCCCAGCATCCGCATGCCGCCGACCAGCACGGTCATCTCCGGCGCGGTCAGGCCGAGAAGCTGGCTGCGGTCGACCAGAAGCTCCTCGGGCGGCACCCCGAGATCCTCCTTCAGCCAGTTGCGATAGCCATCGGCGAAGGGCTCCAGCGGATTGAAGCTCTCGGCGTCGGTCATCGCTTCGCTGGCATCGCCCCGGCCCGGGGCAAAGGGCACGTCGACGGTCAGGCCGGCGGCGGCGATGGCCTTTTCGATCCCGACATTGCCGCCCAGAACGATGGCGTCCGCGAGCGAGGCCCCGGCGTCCTTGGCCAGCGGCGCGAGCGTGTCCAGCACCCGGGCCAGACGCTCCGGCTCGTTGCCTTGCCAGTCCTTCTGCGGCGCAAAGCGGATGCGCGCGCCATTGGCGCCGCCGCGCAGGTCCGAGCCGCGGTAGGTGCGCGCGGCGTCCCAGGCTGTCGAGACCAGCTCCGAGACCGACAATCCGCTGTCGGCGATGCTGGCTTTCAGCGCCGCGACGTCATAATCGGTCGCGCCGGCGGGGATCGGGTCCTGCCAGATCAGGTCTTCCTGCGGCACATCGGGCCCGATGTAGCGCACCTTGGGGCCCATGTCGCGGTGGGTCAGCTTGAACCAGGCGCGGGCGAAGGTGTCCTTGAAATACTCGGGATCGGCCATGAACTTCTGGCAGATCTCGTTGTAGATCGGGTCAACCTTCATTGCCATGTCGGCATCGGTCATCATCGGCATGGTGCGCTTGGACGGGTCCGAGGCATCGACCGGCATGTCCTCTTCGCGGATGTCCACCGGCTTCCACTGCTTTGCCCCGGCGGGGGATTCGGTCAGCTCCCACTTGTAGCCGAAGAGCATGTCGAAATAGCCCATGTCGAATTTGGTGGGATCGGCGGTCCAGGCCCCCTCGATCCCCGAAGAGATGGCGTTCGACGCCTTGCCGCCCTGGTTCTGGTTGACCCAGCCAAAGCCCTGCGCCTCGACGCCGGCCGCTTCCGGGTCCGGTCCGAGGGTCGAGGCGTCGCCTGCGCCATGTGCCTTGCCGATCGAGTGGCCGCCGGCGGTCAGCGCCGCGGTTTCCTCGTCGTTCATCGCCATGCGGGCAAAGGTTTCCCGCACATGCAGCGCGCTGCGCGCCGGATCGGGGTTGCCGTTGACGCCCTCGGGATTGACGTAGATCAGCCCCATCTGCACCGCCGCCAGCGGGCCGGTCATGGTGCCCGGATCTTCGATATCGCCGTAGCGTTCGTCCGACGGCGCCAGCCATTCCTTTTCCTCGCCCCAGAAAACATCGTTCTCGGGGTGCCAGATGTCCTCGCGGCCGAAGGCAAAGCCAAAGGTCTTCAGGCCCATGGATTCATAAGCCATGTTGCCGGCGAGGATCATCAGGTCGGCCCAGGAGATCCTGTTGCCGTATTTCTTCTTGATCGGCCAGAGCAGGCGGCGTGCCTTGTCGAGGCTGACGTTGTCGGGCCAGGAATTGAGCGGCGCAAAACGCTGGTTACCGGTGTTGCCACCGCCGCGACCGTCAGAGAGGCGATAGGAACCGGCCGAGTGCCAGGCCATCCGCACCATCAGCCCGCCATAGTGGCCCCAGTCCGCCGGCCACCAGTCCTGGCTGTCGGTCAGGAGCGCTTCGACGTCCTTTTTCAAGGCGTCGACATCGAGCTTTTTCAGCTCTTCGCGATAGTCGAAATCCTTGGGCATCGGATTCACCTTGGCATCGTGCTGATGCAGGATGTCGAGGTTGAGCGCGTTCGGCCACCAGTCGCGCGAGCGGCGCCCGGCCGGGCTGCTGCCATGCATCACCGGGCATTTGCCCATATCGTTACCGTCCATGTCCTTGTCTCCCATGATTGGCTGTCGTGACTTGCTTGTCAGGCACCCAACCGGTTTGCGCCACGCGGCGAATCCGGCTGGTCTGACGCGAGGCTAACAAAGGATTTCGATACAAGAAAATTGTATTTACGGATCGTTGTGATAATTAAATCTTATGATCAATCTGACCCTGAGACAATTGCGCTATTTCGAGGCGCTGGCACGGCACGGCCATTTCGGCCAGGCGGCGGCAGCCTGTTCGGTGTCACAGCCGGCCTTGTCGGTGCAGATCAAGGACATGGAGGAAATTCTCGGGGCGCCGCTCTTCGAGCGCGGCACCCGGCAGGCGCGGCTGACCGGCTTCGGCGAGGCGCTGGCGCCCAGGGTGCGCGAGATCCTCGGCGCGGTGGACGAACTGGGCGAGATGGCGCGGGCGACGCGCGGGCGTCTGATCGGGCGGCTCAGGATCGGGGTGATCCCCACCGTCGCGCCCTATCTGCTGCCCCGGGTGATCGCCGCGCTGACCCGGGGGTATCCCGGCATCGACCTGCACATCCGCGAGACTCTGACCGAGACGCTGATCGACGAGCTGACCGGCGGCCGGATCGATTGCGCCATCGTTGCCCTGCCGATCTCGGAAAGCGGGTTGACCGAGGTGGCGCTGTTCGATGAGGATTTCATGCTGGTGCGGCCCCGGGCGGATGCGGACAAGCCTGTGCCAGACCGCGAAAAACTGCGCGAGATGCGGCTCTTGCTGCTGGAAGAGGGGCATTGCTTCCGCGATCAGGCGCTCAGCTTCTGCAACATCCGCTCGGCGCTGTCGCGCGATGGGCTGGACGGCTCGTCGCTGACCACGCTGGTGCAGATGGTGGGCGCCGGCATCGGCGTGACGCTGATCCCCGAGATGGCGGTCGCGGTCGAGACCCGATCGGCCGATGTCGCGGTCTCGGCTTTCACCGAGGTCCGGCCCTCGCGCACCATCGGCATGATCTGGCGCAAGACCTCGCCGCTGGCGGCACAGCTCGCCGAACTGGCCACGGTGGTGCGCGCGGCGGGCACAGGGGCCGCCCGAGAGACCCGACCCGGGTCTGCCCCGGGTCCTCGTGGCCCCGGGGGCGCGGGCTGAAACGGCATGCAACGCGGCGCGAGCCCCCGGCGCGCTGGGCGGGAGGGGGCGAGGCATGGCGGGAAGGTTCGGGGCTGGAGCCGGTTTGCGGCGCCGGCGGAGGGCGAGATCCCGGCACCTTGACCCCGGCCCCTGCGGCGGTAGGTTCTGGGGCACATCACCGGCCAAGAGGAACCCTGAATGACCCAGCGTCTGCACCTTGTCTTTGGCGGCGAGCTTGTCGATCCCTCGGGAACCACCTTCAAGAACGTCGACGACATCCATGTCGTGGGAATTTTCCCCGATTACCAGACCGCCTACAATGCCTGGAAGGCCGAGGCCCAGCGCACGGTGGACAATGCCCACATGCGCTATTTCATTTCGCATCTGCACCGGATGCTGGACGAAGAGGCCGAAGGCTCGCCGACCGAAGAGGTTGAAAACTGACAGATCAGCCGCGCCCCCTGACCGTTCAGGCCCATATGGCCTGGGCCCGCCGCCGCGAGCGGCAGGACAGGATCTATCCGCCCCGGCCGCCGGGGCTTCTGGTCTGGGTCCATGCCACACGTGGCGAGCGCATCTCGGCCATCATGCAGCTGGCCGCGCGGTTGATCTCGCAGCGGTCGAATGCCTACGTGCTGGTCACCCTGGCCCCCGGCGTGACCGGGCCGAAACGGTTGAAGAAACAGATCATCATGGTGCCGGCCCCCGGCCTGCACCCCGAGGACATGCGCGAGTTTCTGGCGCATTGGCGGCCCGAGCTCTGCCTGTGGACCTGTGGCGATCTGGTGACCTCGCATGTGGTGACGGTGGCCGAGGCCGGGCTGGCGCTGTACCTGGTGGATGCACGCGAGGACGGGTTCGACACCCGTCCGGTGCCGCTGCTGCCCGACCCGGCGCCGGTGCTGCTGGAATATTTCACCGCGGTCATGGCCTCGGACGCCAATGCCGCACGGCGGCTGCGCAAGCTCGGCATGGCCGAGGAAGACCTGACCATCACCGGACCGCTGCAAGAGGGCAGCGCCGCGATCGGCTGCAACCAGACCGACCTGGCCGATATGCGCTCCGCCATCGGCACCCGGCCGGTCTGGCTGGCGGCGATGGTGCAGCCGGAAGAGCTGACCACGGTATTGCGCGCCCATCGCGCGGTCTCGTCCTGGGCGCATCGGCTGCTGTTGATCATCGTGCCGGACAAGCCCGAGATGGGCGATGACATGGCAAGACGGATGGAGCGCGGCGGCATGAGTTTCACCCGCTGGTCCGACAGCGAGTTTCCCGACGAGACAACCGAGGTGCATCTCGCCGACACCTACGGCGAGATGGGCCTGTGGTATCGGCTGTCGCCGATCTCCTTCATGGCCTCGTCGCTGGTGGCCGGGCATGGCGGCTGCGATCCGTTCGAGCCGGCGGCGCTGGGCTCGGCGATCCTCTACGGCCCCAACATCGGCCGGCATCTGCACGCCTATTCGCGCCTGGCCGAGGCCGGTGCGGCGCGAATCGTGCGCGACACCGACACGCTGACCACGGCGCTCAAGCAGCTGGTGGCCCCCGACCGGGCGGCGGCGATGTCGCTGGCCGCCTGGGAGATCGTGTCGGAGGGTGCGCAGGTGTCGGACCGGATCATGGATCTGATCCAGGACGCGCTCGACCTGGCCGAGGTGACCTGATGCGCGCGCCCGGCTTCTGGTTTACCCCGCCGGACCGGCTGGCTCTGGCGGCGCGCGCGCTGGCGCCGCTCGGCGCGCTGACCGCGCGGGCGACGGCGCGGCGGGTGGCGCGGGCGCCCGATCTGCGCGCCGAGGTGCCGGTGATCTGCGTCGGCAACCTCAATGCCGGCGGCACCGGCAAGACGCCGACGACGATGGACCTGCTGATGCGGCTGAGGGCGCGGGGGCGCCGACCGGTCGTTCTGTCGCGCGGCCACGGCGGCGCGCTGGAAGGGCCGGTCGTGGTCGATCCCAAGCGCCACGGCGCGGCGGATGTCGGCGATGAGCCGCTGTTGCTTGCGGCCTTTGCGCCGGTGGTGGTGGCGCGCGACCGGGCGGCGGGCGCCCGGCTGGCGGTGGCGGACGGCGCCGATGTTCTGGTGATGGACGACGGGTTCCAGAACCCGGGGCTGGCCAAGGACCTGTCTCTGGTGGTGGTGGATGCGGCCAAGGGCTTCGGCAACGGGCGGTGCCTGCCGGCGGGGCCGCTGCGCGAGCCGGTGGCGGCGGGGCTGGCGCGCGCCGATCTGCTGCTGTCGATTGGCGGGGCGGCGGCGCAGGCCGAGTTTCGCGCCACCTGGGGCGGGGCGATCAGCGTGCCGCATGTGACCGGCCGGCTGGAGCCCTTGCAGACCGGCATGGACTGGCAGGGGCTGCCGGTTCTGGCCTTTGCCGGGATCGGCCATCCGGAAAAGTTCTTTGCCACGCTGCGGGCGCTTGGCGCCGATCTGCGGCGCGGCGAGGCGCTGGAGGATCACCAGCCGCTGACCGCGGCCTTGATGGCGCGGCTCGAGGCGGAGGCGGCGGCGCAGGGGGCGCAGCTGGTCTGCACCGAGAAGGATGCGGTGCGCTTGCCGGCGGAGTTCCGGCAGAAGGTGCTGACCGTGCCGGTGCGTTTGGCGATTGCCGAGGATGCGGCTTTGGAGGCGGCGCTGGACCGGGCGCTGTAGCCCGACCCGCCCCGTCGCGCCAAAGGTGCACCGGCGATGATCGGCGCGCCACCCCGCCGATCGGCAACCGCGCGACTTGCGCTCCGGGGTGCGCAGCTCCTGTTTGACCCGTCTGCCATCAAGCCCTTGATGGACACGCCCCGCCGCCCGATATAGTCAGGTCCAATGGCCAAGAAGAAACAGACCGATCCGAACTACAAGGTGCTCGCGGAAAACCGCCGGGCCCGCTACGATTATGCCATCGCCGATGACGTCGAATGCGGCATGATCCTCACCGGTTCCGAGGTCAAATCCCTGCGCGAAACCTCGGCCAATATCGCCGAGAGCTATGCCGCCGTCGAGGATGGCGAGCTCTGGCTGGTGAACTCCTATATCGCGCCTTACGACCGTGCGATGTTTCCGCATGAAGAGCGCCGCCGCCGCAAGCTTCTGGTCTCCCGGAAGGAGCTGTCGCGGCTGTGGAACGAGACCCAGCGCAAGGGCATGACCCTGGTGCCGCTGGTGCTCTATTTCAACCACAAGGGTCTGGCCAAGCTCAAGATCGGCATCGCCAAGGGCAAGAAGAACTACGACAAGCGGGCGACCGATGCCAAGCGCGACTGGAACCGGCAGAAACAGAGGTTGCTGAAGGACGGCTAGGCCAGCGCCGCCCGGCACGCCGGCGCGGTGACAGGTCATCGCCCTCGCCGCGCCCGCACTGTGGCGGCGGGCGATGCGGGGCTGACCGGACAGCCCACTTGTCTCCTTCCCTGGGCTTGGATAGGAAGGGCCAATCGCATTTTTCAGGGGGCTTCATGGCGCAGGACGATCCCGGAACGCTGGTCTCGACCGACTGGTTGGCGCAACATCTCAAGGATCCGGATCTTCGCATCCTGGATGCCAGCTGGCACATGCCGGACGCCGGCCGTGACGCCCGTGCCGAATACGAGGCCGGGCATATCCCCGGCGCGCGTTTTTTCGACATCGACGAGATCAGCGACGCCCGTTCGGACCTGCCGCACATGGTGCCGCCGGTCGAGAAATTCATGAGCCGGATGCGCAGCCTGGGCGTCGGTGACGGCCATCAGGTGGTGGTCTATGACAGCACCGGCCTGTTCTCGGCGGCGCGGGTCTGGTGGCTGTTCCGGCTGATGGGCCAGGACAATATCGCCGTGCTCGACGGCGGTCTGCCGAAATGGCAGGCCGAGGGCCGCGAGATCGAGGACATGGCGCCGGTGATCCGTGACCGCCACATGACGGTGCGGGTGCAGAACGGCCTCGTGCGCGATGTCACCCAGGTCAGCGCTGCGGCCAAGCTGGGCACCCATGCCATCGTCGACGCCCGCAGCCCGACGCGCTTTACCGGCGAGACGCCGGAGCCGCGCGAGGGGCTGCGCTCGGGCCATATCCCCGGCGCGCGCAACGTGCATTACGCCAGCCTGCTGAATGCCGATGGCACCATGAAATCACCCGACGAGACCCGCGCCATCTTCGAGGCGGCGGGGGTCGATCTGTCCAAACCGGTCATTACCTCCTGCGGGTCCGGCGTGACGGCGGCGATCCTGTCGCTGGCACTGGAACGCATGGGGAAGGCCGATCATTCGCTTTATGACGGCTCCTGGGCCGAGTGGGGGCAATTCCCCACCGTGCCCGTTGCCACTGGAGAGGCCTGACGCCCATGCTGTCACATCTGACCGATCAACCCGCCGACAAGATCCTCGAGTTGATGAAGCTCTATCGCGACGATCCCCGGCCGCAAAAGATCGACCTCGGGGTCGGCGTCTACAAGGATGCCGACGGCAAGACGCCGATCTTTCGCGCCATCAAGGCGGCGGAAAAGAAACTCTGGGAGCAGGAAGAGACCAAGAGCTATGTCGGGCTGATCGGCGATCCGGCGTACCGCGATGCGCTGGCCGGTCTGATCCTCGGCGACGCGGTGCCCAGCGACAAAATCGCCGGCGCGGCGACGCCCGGCGGCACCGGCGCGGTGCGCCAGTGCTTCGAGCTGGCGCGGATGGCCAACCCGGACGTGCGGGTCTGGGTCTCCGATCCGACCTGGCCGAACCACCTGTCGATCCTCAAGTTTATGGGGCTGCCGACGCAATCCTATCGCTATTTCGACAGCGAGACCCGGGCGGTGGATTTCGACGGCATGATGGCCGATCTGGCCGAGGCGCAACCCGGCGACCTGGTGCTGCTGCACGGCTGCTGCCACAACCCGACCGGGGCCAACCTGAACATGTCGCAATGGCAGGCGGTGGTCGACCTGCTCTTGAAGACCGGCGCGACGCCGATGATCGACATCGCCTATCAGGGCTTTGGCGACGGCCTGGATGCGGATGCGGCGGGCACCCGGCTGGTGGCCTCTTCGGTGCCCGAGCTGCTGATCGCGGCCTCCTGCTCGAAGAACTTCGGCATCTACCGCGAGCGCGCGGGCCTCGCCCTGGCGATCAGCCAGGAGGCGGCGCGGCGCGACACGCACGAAGGCGCGCTGGCCTTCCTCAACCGGCAGAACTTCTCCTTCCCGCCGGATCACGGCACGCGGCTGGTGACGCTGGTGCTGACCGATCCCGATCTGCGCGCCGACTGGGCGTCCGAGCTGGAGGACATCCGGCTGGGCATGCTCAAGCTGCGCGAGCAGCTGGCGGCGGAATTGCAGGCGGCCTCAGGCTCGGACCGCTTCGGCTTTGTCGCCGAACACCGTGGCATGTTCTCGCGCCTCGGCACCACCCCGGAGATGGTCGAACGTCTGCGCGAGGATCACGCGATCTACATGGTGGGCGACAGCCGGATGAACATCGCCGGGCTCAACGCCCACACCGTTCCCGTGCTGGCCAAGGCCATCGTCGACACCGGCATCTGAGGCCTTGCGGGGGCAGGGGGCTCTGCCCCCGTCCGGCAGAGCCGGACTCCCCCGAGGGTATTTTGAGCAAGAGGAAAGCAAGGGCCGGTCCGTCAGGGGCCGGCCCGCTATGTTTGTCGGGTTCAGTTGCCGCCGAACAGGTCGCGCAGCACCTGTTGCAGCACCGTCTCGGCGAGGTTCTCGGCCGGCGCCCGGCGGCGCG
The DNA here is from genome assembly GCF_900109145.1 of Marinovum algicola. Classification (GTDB taxonomy): domain Bacteria; phylum Pseudomonadota; class Alphaproteobacteria; order Rhodobacterales; family Rhodobacteraceae; genus Marinovum; species Marinovum algicola. Next base: position 36,718 of record NZ_FNYY01000004.1, on the reverse strand, counting down.
GCTGCTGTTGTTCGGGTTGCGGCTCGGGCGCCGGGGCGGCCGGCACATCCATCGGCAGCTCGCGCACCGGCAGGCCTTCGTGCACCCGCCGCATGGTCTCGTGCCAGATCGCGGCCGGCAGCCCGCCGCCGGTCACGCCGGTCAACGGCGTGTTGTCGTCATACCCCATCCAGACGCCGGCGACGTAATCGGCGGTGAACCCGATGAACCAGGCGTCGCGCGCGGCTTGCGTGGTGCCGGTCTTGCCCGCAGCCGGACGGTCCGGCAGGGCGGCGCGGCGGCCGGAGCCTTCCGAGACCACCTTTTCCATCATGTAGACCAGCGCGCGCGCGGCTTCCTTCTGGATCACCCGTTCGCCGATGCCGCCGGTGGCGTCCATCATCGGGACGTCCTCGCCCAGCAGCTTCAGCTCGACCAGGCCATAAGGCGTCACCGCCGAGCCGCCGTTGAGGATACCGGCATAGGCGCCGACCATCTCGATCAGCGTCGATTCCGAGGCCCCCAGCGCCATCGCCGGCGTGTCGGCCAGGGTGCTGTCGATGCCGAAATCGCGCGCCACCTTCTGCACCAGGTCACGGCCCAGCGCCTCGGAAATCTTGACGGCGGGGATGTTGAGCGAGTTCTTCAGCGCCTCGGTCAGCGTCACCGTGCCCTTGAAGTCGTTGGTGTAGTTCTTCGGGCACCACTCGCCGGACCCGGGAATGTCCATGCAGAACGGCTCGTCGCGGACCTTGTCGAAGGGCGAATAACCCATCTCCATGGCGGTGGCATAGACAAAGGGCTTGAAGGACGAGCCGGTCTGCCGCTGGGCCTGGGTGGCGCGGTTGAAGACGCCCGACACCCGCGTCCTGCGGCCGCCCACCATGCCGCGCACCGCGCCATCGGCCGACATCACCACGATCGCGGCTTGGGCCTTGGAGCCTTCGCGCACGTTGTTTTCGAAGATCTGGATCATCGCCTCTTCGGCCGCGCGCTGGATGCGCTGGTCGAGCGTGGTGCGGATGATCACGTCCTCGGTGGTGTTGCGGGTAAAGAACTCGGGGCCCGACGCCATGACCCAATCCGCGAAATAACCGCCGGCTTCGGCCTCGGCCGCCTCGGACAGCACCGCCGGGTTGGCCTGGGCGCGATCGGCCTCGGCCTTGTCCAGATAGCCCTGTTCCTCCATCAGCCGGATCACCGTCGCGGCGCGGCGCTGCGACCGCTCGAGGTCGTTGGTCGGCGCATAGCGCGACGGCGCCACCAGCAGCCCGGCCAGCATCGCCGCCTCGGCCGGTTCCACCTCATTGGCGGATTTGCCGAAGTAGCGCTGGCTGGCGGCCTCGAATCCGCGCGAGCCTTCGCCGAGGAAGGCGCGATTGAGATAGACCGTCAGGATCTCGTTCTTGGAATATTTGACCTCCATGGCGATGGCATAGGTCGCTTCCTTGATCTTGCGCCAGAGCGAGCTTTCGCGGCAATCGGCCTCGTAGGCGCGTTCGCTCTCCCAGTCCTTTTCGTTGTAGGGGGTGCCGAGGCACAGCAGCTTGGCGGTCTGCTGGGTGATGGTCGAGCCGCCGTGGCCCGACAGCGGCCCGCGCCCTTCGCTGAGGTTGATGCGAATGGCGCTGGCCACGCCGCGGGGCGAGACTCCCAGGTGGTTATGGAAGCGGCGGTCCTCGGTGGCCACCACGGCGTTGCGCAGATGCGGGCTGACGGTCTCGGCATCGATGGCGCCGCCGAACTGTTCGCCGCGCCAGGCAAAGACCTCGCCGGTGTTGTCGAGCATGGTGACGGAGCCGCGGGCCCGGCCGTCAAGCAGCGCCTGCACCGGGGGCAGGGTGGAATAGTAATAGGCCACGCCGCCGCCGATCAGCAGGGCGATCACCGCGGCCACCCGCACCGCCGCCTTCCAGAGCAGCCCGAAGACCCAGCGCAGCATCATCGACAGATAGCCGACAGGCCCCCGCCGCACCGGTTTGCGGCTGGGCCGGGCCGTGCGTTTGCGGCTCTTGGGCGGTGTCTTGCCCGAAGGGGCGCCGGATTTTCCGGGGTACCTCTTCTCCGCCACCAACCGCGGTTTCCGACGACCGGAATCACTCATGTCACTAACCTGCTCGGGATTATCGCTTTGCACCCAAATTAGCGGTTTCGACCCGAAATGTTGAGAGCATGCGACCGATCCCACCGTTTATTTACTGACTAATTTTTAATCACGCCGCAGAGATTGTGCAAAAATTGTGCAAACGCCGCTGTTTTCGCCGTCTTTTACTGCACTGAAAACTTCACCAACACCCTGAAGCACCGTTTTTCTGCATCTGCGAAATCCGCGGGCCCCGGGCTCGCTTACCGAAAGGGAAGAACGTGAAACTCATCATTGCGACAATCAAGCCGTTCAAGCTTGAAGAAGTGCGCGAGGCGCTGACCGGCATCGGCGTGCGCGGCATGATGGTGACCGAGATCAAGGGCTTCGGCTCGCAGTCCGGGCACACCGAGATTTACCGTGGCGCGGAATACGCCGTGAACTTCGTGCCCAAGATCAAGCTCGAAATCGTCGTGTCCGCCGCCATGGCCGACCAGGTTGTCGAGACCATCACCAGCACCGCCCAGACCGGCAAGATCGGCGACGGCAAGATTTTTGTGCTCGACGTGGCACAGGCCGTGCGCGTGCGCACCGGCGAAACGAACGACGACGCGCTGTAAGCGCAGCGGACATAGGGGATAGACCACATGAAAACTCTTACCAAACTGGGACTTGCCGCCGCGTTGATCGCCGCGCCCAGCCTCGGGCTTGCCCAGGATGACGGCCCGGTGCCCGGCGTGAACGCCGCGACCGACAGCGTCTTCATCTTCAATTCGCTGCTGTTTCTGATCGGTGGCTTTCTTGTCTTCTGGATGGCCGCGGGTTTCGCCATGCTCGAGGCGGGCCTCGTGCGCGCCAAGAACGTGACCATGCAGCTGACCAAGAACATCGCGCTGTTTTCCTTTGCCGCGATCTTCTACTACCTGATCGGCTACAACCTGATGTACCCGCTGGGCACATGGGCGATTGACGGCATCCTGTCGGGCGTCTGGGGCCCCGGCGTGCTCGAGGCCGTGGGCGTGACCGCCGATGCGGCGGATGACTACGGCTATGCCTCGACCGGCTCGGACTTCTTCTTTCAGCTGATGTTCTGCGCCGCCACCGCCTCGATCGTGTCGGGTGCGCTGGCCGAACGCATCAAGCTTTGGCCCTTCCTGATCTTTACCGTGATCCTGACCTCGATCATCTATCCGTTGCAGGCGTCGTGGAAATGGGGCGGCGGCTTCCTGGATGCGATGGGCTTCCTCGATTTCGCCGGTTCGACCGTGGTGCACTCGGTCGGTGGCTGGGCCGCTCTGGCCGGCGCGCTGATCCTCGGGCCGCGTATCGGCAAATACACCAAGGACGGCAAGACCGTGCCGATCCCGGGCCACAACCTGGCTCTGGCAACCCTCGGCACCTTCATCCTGTGGCTCGGCTGGTTCGGTTTCAATGGCGGCTCGCAGCTGGCCATGGGCACCGTGGGTGACGTCGCCGACGTGTCGCGCATCTTTGCCAACACCAACACCGCCGCGGCCGGTGGCGCCATCGCCGCGCTGATCCTGACCCAGGTGCTCTACAAGAAGCCGGACCTGACCATGGTGCTCAACGGCGCGCTGGCGGGCCTGGTCTCGATCACCGCAGAGCCGCTGACCCCGACGCTCGGTGCCGCGACCCTGATCGGTGCGGTCGGCGGCGTGATCGTGGTCTTTGCGGTGCCGTTCCTCGACAAGCTCAAGATCGACGACGTGGTCGGCGCCATTCCGGTGCACCTCTTCGCCGGCGTCTGGGGCACCATCGCCGTGGTCTTCACCAATGGCGACGCCTCGCTGGGCACGCAGCTCTATTCCATCATCGTGGTCGGTATCTTCGTCTTCGTGGTCTCGAGCGTGATCTGGTTCATCCTCAAAACCACCGTGGGCATCCGCGTCGGCGAGGAAGAAGAGATCAACGGTCTCGACATGGCCGAGCTGGGCATGGAAGCCTACCCGGAATTCTCCAAGGGCTAAGCCCGGAGTGACAGGACTGAGAGGCCCGGGTGGAAACGCCCGGGCCTTTTTCATGTCAGGGTCATTCCTTTTTTGCTCCCGTGTCGGAGGCCGGGCAGGGGCCCCGGTTCAGGTCCGGGGCGCGAACGCGGGACATGCCCGCCCCGGCCCCCGCGCCGTGGCCTCCCGGCCCCTTGGGGCCGCTCGAGGTCAGCCGCGAAACCCCCTCGCAGAATCAAATGCGGCCATGCTAGGTTTTGGGGTATGAAGGATCAGCCCCCCAATATCCGCGACAGAGACGCGCCTGAAATTCGCCAGCTCGACGATGCGGCGGTGAACCGCATCGCCGCCGGCGAAGTGGTGGAGCGACCGGCTTCGGCGGTCAAGGAACTGGTGGAAAACGCGCTCGATGCCGGTGCCACGCGGATCGAGATCGACATTGCCGCCGGCGGCAAGAGCCTGATCCGGGTGCGCGACAACGGTTGCGGCATGACGCCCGAACAGCTACCGCTGGCGCTCAGCCGCCATGCCACCTCCAAGATCGATGGCTCCGACCTCCTGAACATCCATTCCTTTGGTTTCCGGGGTGAAGCGCTGCCCTCGCTTGGCGCGGTGGGGCGTCTGACGATCACCTCGCGCGCCGGCGGGCAGGAGGCGGCGATGATCCACGTCGAGGGCGGCGATCATGGGCCGGTCAAGCCCGCCGCCTGCAACCGGGGCACCACGGTCGAGCTGCGCGACCTGTTCTTTGCCACCCCGGCGCGGCTCAAGTTCCTGCGGTCGGACCGGGCCGAGATGCAGGCGATCTCCGACGTCGTGAAACGGCTGGCCATGGCCGAGCCCTTCACCGGCTTCACGCTGCGCGATGTCACCGGCGATCAGGCGCGGGTCAGCTTTCGCGCCGAGCCGATGTCGGGCGAGCTGTTTGACGCCCTGAACGGCAGGCTGACGCAGATCCTCGGCCGCGAATTCAGTGAGAACGCGGTGCCGCTCGATGCCGAGCGCGAGGGCCATCACCTCACCGGCTTTGCCGCGCTGCCGACCTATTCGCGCGGCTCGGCGGTGGCGCAGCACATGTTCGTCAATGGCCGCCCGGTGCGCGACAAGCTGTTCTACGGCGCGCTGCGCGGGGCCTATGCCGATTTCCTGTCGCGCGACCGGCATCCGGCGGTGGCGCTCTTTGTCGATTGCGATCCGCGGCTGGTCGACGTCAACGTGCACCCGGCCAAGAGCGAAGTGCGTTTCCGCGACCCCGGTCTGGCGCGCGGGCTGATCGTCTCGGGGCTGCGCCATGCGCTGGCGGGGGCCGGGCACCGGGCCTCGACCACCGTCGCCGGCGCTACCCTGGGCGCCATGCGGGTCGAGCCGACCGAGCCCCGCGTCTACCAGATGGACCGGCCGCCGCTCGACCGTCCCGGCCCGGCGGCGCGGCAGGCGGCGTATCAGGCGCAGGCGCCCGGCTTTGCCGAGATGGCACAGAGCTACAGCGCCCGGGTCGAGCCGGCGCCGGAGCCCGTGGTCGACACCACGGATGCGCCGGCGCCGCAGAACCATCCGCTCGGCGCCGCCCGGGCCCAGGTACATGAGAATTACATCATCGCCCAGACCGAACAGGGCATCGTGCTGGTCGATCAGCATGCTGCGCATGAGCGGCTGGTCTATGAACGGTTGAAGCGGCAGGCGGCGGAAAGCGGCATCGCTGCCCAGGCGCTCCTGATCCCCGAGGTGGTGGAGTTGTCGGACACCGATTGCGCCCTGCTGCTGGAACATGCTCCGGCGCTGGCGGATCTCGGTCTCACCGTCGAGCCTTTCGGCGGCGGTGCCGTGGTGGTGCGCGAGACCCCGGCGATCCTCGGCGAAGTCAACGCCGAGGCGCTCTTGCGCGACATTCTCGACGAGCTGCATGATCTCGGGCAATCCGCCCAGCTGCGCGAACGGATCGATGCCATCCTCAGCCGCGTCGCCTGTCACGGCTCGATCCGCTCCGGCCGCCGGATGCAGGCCGAAGAGATGAACGCGCTCCTGCGCGAGATGGAGGCGACGCCGCATTCCGGCCAGTGCAACCACGGCCGCCCGACCTATGTGGAGCTCAAGCTCTCCGACATCGAGCGGCTGTTCGGCCGCACATGATCCGGATCGGCGACACCCCCCTGACGCTGGATGACCCGCAGGTTCTGGCGCTGCTGGTCGCTGGCCTGGTGCTTGTCGTCGTGCTCTGGCTGCTGGTCTCGACCGCCCGCGCGGCCGCCCGTTCGGCCCGGCTGACCGAGCCACTGGCGCAGCAGATGGGGATGCTGGGCCATCGGGTGCAGAGCCTGAGCGAAGGCCAGGAGCGGCTGTCGGGCGGGCTGCATCACGTCAGCGAGGCGCAGGCGCAGAGCCAGATCAAGATGCTGCAACTGATGGAGCAGCGCCTGGGCCAGGTGCAACAGCAGATGCAGGAAAACCTGCACGGCTCGGCCCGCCGCACCGCCAGGAGCCTCGGCGAATTGCAGGAGCGGCTTTCGGCCATCGACAAGGCGCAGGACAATATCACCAAGCTCTCGGGCGACGTGCTGTCGTTGCAGGACATCCTGTCGAACAAGCAGACCCGGGGCGCGTTCGGTGAGATCCAGCTCAACGATATCGTCACCAAGGCGTTGCCTTCTGACAGCTACACCTTGCAGGCGACGCTCTCCAATGGCCGTCGCGTCGATTGCCTGATCCACCTGCCCAACCCGCCGGGGCCGATCGCCATCGATTCGAAATTCCCGCTCGAGGCCTATGAGGCGCTGCGCCGTGCCGACAGCCCCGAGCGGGCGCAACGCGCGGCGCAGTTGCTGCGGCAATCGCTGCGCAAGCACATCCGCGACATCGCCGAGCGCTACATTCTCGACGGCGAGACCGCCGAGGGCGCGCTGATGTTCCTGCCCTCCGAGGCGATCTATGCCGAGCTGCACGGCAATTTCCCGGAAGTGGTGCGCGAGGGGTTCGCCGCCCGGGTCTGGATCGTCTCGCCCACCACCTGCATGGCGACGCTGAACACCATGCGCGCGATCCTCAAGGACGCGCGGATGCGCGAACAGGCCGGCGCGATCCGCAAGGAACTGAGCCTGCTCTTTGCCGATGTCGAGCGGCTGGGCACACGGGTCGAGAGCCTCGACCGGCATTTCGGCCAGGCCGCCAAAGATATCTCCGAGATCAAGATCAGCGCCGACAAGGCCGGCCGCCGGGCGCGCCGGCTCGACAATTTCGATTTCGAGGAACTGGCGCCTGAGAGCGGTGAAAACGTGGTGCCCCTGCCGCGGACATAGGGCAGTCGCGCCCCGGACCTGGTCCGGGGCCTCTTGGTGGGCGGGCGAGGTCCCGGATCAGGTCCGGGACGGGGGCGCCTGGCCCGAAGCCTCCGGCCTCAGATACCGAGGAAGGGTTGCGCCAGGCGGGGCAGCCAGCCGCGGAATTTCAACGGCGCGTCGGTGACGGCGAGGCAGATGCAATCCTCGCCGATATCGGCGATCGGCGTGTGTTCGTCGGCCTCGGTGGCGACCTCGACATCGCCGGGGCCAAAGCGCGCGTCCTCGTCGAAGAACGCGCCGCGCAGCACCAGCGTCAGTTCGAGCCCCTTGTGACCATGGTCGGGCATCGCCGCCCCGGCGGGAATGTACAGCAGCCGCGCGGTGGCCTCTGGCGAGGTCTTGAGCACGGCCTGTTTGACCCCCATGCCCACCGGACGCCAGGTTACATCCGCCAGGCTGCCGCCGATGTAGCCGGCCAGCGGCGCCGGAATATCGGCCGGGCGCGGCGCCGGGGCTTCTGCCGGTGTGTCGCGGATCATCACCAGCGCCGATGAAAGGGCATCGGCGGCCATCTCTTGGCTCTCGGTCTCGGCCAGAAGCGCGCCGCCCACTGCGTCATAGCTCTCGACAGCGGCACGGCAGGCGTCGCACATCGAGACATGGGTGGCGACGGCGAGGTTGAAGGCCTCGGGCAGGGTGCCCGCCGAATAGGCCATCAGCAGGGCGTCGGTCAGGTGGTGGGTGATCTCATCGGTCATGGCGGTGCTCATTTCATGGCATGGCGCAAGCGGTCGAGCGCCAGTCGAATGCGGGATTTGATCGTGCCCAGCGGCAGGCCGGTGGCCGCGGCAATCTCGCCGTGGCTCATCTCGCCGAAATAGGCGCGCTGGATCAGCTCGCGCTGCGTCTCGGGCAGGCGGGCGATGGCCGCGCTCAGCTGCGCGCTTTCCTGTTGCAGCGTCACGATATCGGCCTGATCGGGCGCTTCCTCGGGGCCCCAGCTCAGGTCTTCGGGCTCGGGGCGGCGCTGTCGGCGCAGCACATCGATCCGTTTGTTGCGGGCGATGGTAAAGATCCAGGTGGCGACGCTGGCGCGCGCCGGATCGAACAGATGCGCCTTGCGCCAGAGCGTGACCATCACCTCCTGCGCGCATTCCTCGGCAATCGCCGGATCCCCGCCCGAGCGCATCAGAAAGGCTTTCACCCGTGGCGCGAAATGCGCAAACAGCTCGGCAAAGGCGGTCTCGTCCCGCGCGTCGCGGATGCGAATGACATGGGCCACCCAATCGGCCCGTGCTGGCGCGGATTTCATCTGTCGTTTCTGTTCCCCTGACGTCACGGAGCCGATGGCCCCGGGAACATAAGACGGCGAAACCGGCGGAATGTCACCCGCCTGACGGGGTTTTGTCGCGATCAGCATGTGCAGGATACGGCGGGGCGCGGGGAATGGATCATTGGTTCTGCCAGTTTTTTTCATCCGTTTCGCGGCTGGCGCCGTAGACCTGATGATACCGAGCCAAACAACAGGACGACCTCATGCCGCTTGACCCCTCTTCCCCCTTTCGCCGCAGGATTGCCGTCATCGGTGGTGGCATTTCCGGCATGGGGGCTGCGCATTTCCTGGCCGACGCGGCCGAGGTCACGCTGTTTGAGGCCGGGCCGCGGCTGGGGGGCCATGCGCGCACGGTGATGGCGGGGCAGGGCGGGCAGCAGCCGGTGGACACCGGGTTCATCGTCTTCAACCACGCCAATTATCCGCGTCTGTCCGCGTTGTTCCAACAGCTCGGCGTGCCTGTGGCGCCGAGCAACATGAGCTTTGCCGCCTCGCTGCGCGGCGGCGAGATGGAATACGGGCTCGAAAACCTCAAGGCGGTGTTCAGCCAGCGCCGCAACATGTTCAACCCGAAGTTCCTCGGCATGATCCGCGACATCCTGCGGTTCAACGCCCGGGCGCTCGATGCCGCCAACGACCGGCACCAGCCGCTGGGAGATTTCCTGGAGCAGATGCAGCTTGGCGACTGGTTCCGCGATTATTACCTGCTGCCGCTCTCCGGTGCGATCTGGTCGACGCCGCCGGAGCAGATCATGCGGTTTCCGGCGCAGGCGCTGATCCAGTTTTTCGAGAACCACGCGCTGTTGCACCATTCCGGGCAGCATCAATGGTATACGGTGCAGGGCGGATCGGTGGAATATGTGCGCCGGCTCGAGGCCAGCCTGCGCCGCCGTCTGGTCGATCTGCGGATCGGCGCGCCGGTCCGCGCCGTGCGTCGCTTTCCCGATCATGTCGAGCTGCGCGTCGCGGGCGGCGGCTGGGAGGTGTTCGACGAACTGGTGCTGGCCACCCATTCCGACGACAGCCTGGCGCTGCTGGCCGATCCCGCGACCGAAGAGGCCCGGGCGCTGGGCGCGATCGGCTATCAGCCCAACGAGATCACCCTGCATGCCGATCCCCGCGCTATGCCACGGCGGCGCGGCTGCTGGTCGTCCTGGAACTACACCGAAGGCCGCAGTGCGCGCGATGGCAAGATCGACCTGACCTACTGGATGAACAAGTTGCAGCCGATCCCGGCGAACGACCCGATGTTTGTCACCCTGAACTCCCGCAAGCCGATCCGAGACGAACTGATCTACGATCAGGTCACTCTGCGCCATCCGGTCTATGACCTGGCCGCGCTGCGGGCGCAGGGCGAGGTGGCGGGGTTCAATGGCGCGCGGCGCACCTGGTTCTGCGGCGCCTGGATGCGCAATGGCTTTCACGAAGACGGTCTGGCAAGCGCGGCGGATGTCGCCGACCGCATCCTGGCGCGCCCCGATGTCATGGTGGCCGCGGAATGACCCAGGTCGAGCATATCGCCGGCCACACCTGGCACGGACGCAAGGGCGAGGTCGAGAACAGCTTTCGCTATGCGGTCGACTATGTGCTGCTCGATGCCGAGGCGGATGTGGCGGGCCCCCGGCTCTTTGGCCGCAACCGGGCCGGGCTGACCTCGGTGCACGACAGCGACCACGGCGGCGCGCCGAAACAGGGGCGCGGCCCGGCCTGGCTGCGCGAGGTTCTGGCCCGATATCAGGTGCCGCTGGGCGGGCGGGTGCAGCTTCTGGCGCAGCCACGGGTGTTGGGCCATGTGTTCAACCCGGTGAGCTTCTGGCTGATCCATGACGAGGCGGCGCGGCTCTGCGCCGTGATCGCCGAGGTGACCAATACCTTCGGCGACCGCCATTGCTATCTCTGTCACAAGCCGGATTACTCACCGCTCACGGCAGAAGACCGGATCGCCGCGCGCAAGATCCTGCATGTCTCGCCGTTTCAGCCGGTGGCCGGGCAGTATACCTTCCGCTTCGACATCCGGGCCGACCGCATCGGCATCTGGATCGATCTCGACACCGGCCAAGGCGGGGTGACCGCCACCCTGACCGGCCCGCGCGCGCCGCTGACCGATCGGGCGATCCTGGGCTTCTGCCTGCGCCGGCCGTTCGGAGCGCGGCGGGTGCTGGCGCTGATCCACTGGCAGGCGCTCAAGCTGTGGTGGAAAGGCGCGCGGTACCGCAGGCGGCCGGAGGCGCCGCGCCAGGAGGTTTCGCGCTGAGGCTGGCGCCGGGCTGCGACCGGCCTATCTGTGCCAGAGCCTGGCGGTTGTATCCCGGGCCGGATGGCCCGATCATCAACCGGAGCCGATTACACAAATTTGGCGCGCCGGGCCGCGAGGCGGGGGCGCGCCTGCTGGAGGCAAGATGACGGAATTCGTGGGCAAACGCTATTGGATCGTGGGCGCGAGCGAGGGGCTGGGCCGGTCGCTGGCGCATAAGCTCAGCCGGGCGGGGGCGCATCTGATCCTCTCGGCGCGGTCGGAAGACCGGCTGCGTGAACTTGCGGCGGAGCTGCCCGGGCGGGCGCAGGTGGTGGCCTGCGACGTGACCGATGCCGACGGGGTGGCGCGCGCCGCCGCCGAGGCGGGGGAGATCGACGGGCTGGTCTATCTCGCCGGGGTCTACTGGCCGCAGCCGGCGCAGGCCTGGAACGCCGAAGAGGTCGCCGCGATGTGCGACGTGAACTTCACCGGCGCCGCGCGGGTGCTGGGGCAGGTGGTGCCGGGCATGGTGGCGCGCGACAGCGGCCATATCGTCATGACCGGCTCGCTCGCGGGCTTTCGCGGGCTGCCCGGCGCGACCGGCTATGGCGCCTCGAAGGCCGGCGTCATGGCCATGGCCGAGGCGCTGCACGCCGATCTGCGCGGCTCGGGCGTCAGGGTGCAGCTGGTCAATCCCGGGTTCATCCGCACCCGCCTGACCGACAAGAACGACTTCAGGATGCCCGCTCTGATGGAGCCCGAGACGGCCGCCCTGTCGATCTTCGAGCACATGAATTCCGACCGGTTCAAGAAGAGCTTCCCCGTGCCTTTCGCCTGGCTGTTTCGGCTTGGGCAGTTCCTGCCGGACGGCATTTACTACCGGCTATTTGCCTAGGATCAGCGGCGCGGCCGCCGGCGTCGGGCAAGCCCCTCCGTCAGCTTGCGCTGCGCAGGTCCTGGATCATCGCGTCGATATCGCCGCCCCGGCGGTCGATCATCGCGCCGATTTCGGTGCGTTCGGTCAGCAGCAGGTTCACGCCTTCGATCTTCATGTTGAAGAACAGGTCGCGGCCGGCATTGTCCGACACCATGAAATCAAGCGCGAAAGGTGCCTCGCCGCGCAGATGCGCGATGCAGTTCACCTCGTAGAAGCTCTTGACCTGGCGCACGCCGTTCACCTCGATCCGGCCGCCGATGAATTCGCGGAAGCGGGCGCCGTATTTGCGTGAGATATAGCCGGTGAAGGCCTCCTGAAAGGCGCGTTTCTGCGCGGCACTGGCGCGGCGGCCGTCCACCCCCAGCGCATAGGCGGCAATCGTCGGCACATCGGCATAGCGCCGGAAGATCCGCTCGAACTCGGCGTTCATCGCGCTCTGTGACTGGCCGGAGGCGATCACCCGGTTAATATCGGCCACCAGCGCGTCGACCAGGGTTCTGGCGCGGGCCGGGGTCAGGGCCAGGGCGGGCAGGGCCGAAAAGGACGTCGCCGCCACAGCTGCCACGGTGCCGGTGAGGAAGTGTCTGCGCAACATGTCACTGTTCTCCGTAAAGCTCTTCATATGGGTCGACAATCTGGTCTGACAACTCTGCATAAGGGTCAATTTCGCCCGAAGCCGCGTCAAGACCTGAGCCTTGCCCCGTTCCGACTTCGAACCGGCGGTTCTGGAGGTAGATCAGGCGGGATTGGGCGTAACTGTCTGCGCTTTCGTAGAAAATCGAATCCACCGAGGCGGCGTAGCGACCCCTTTGACCGACTTCGGCGACCGCTGCCGGCAGCCTGAGATAGAGCTTTTCCGGCCAGGGGATCACATTCAGGGGATCAAGCGCCAAATCCACCACCTGGCCCACTGCGTCGCGTTCGGTCGCGGGGCCGAGGATGGGCAGTTCGAGAAAGGCGCCTTCGGGCACGCCCCACACCGCCAGGGTCTGACCAAAATCGGCCTCGTCCTCCTGAAGGCCGAAATCGGCCGCCACGTCGAAGACCCCGCCAAAGCCCAGCGTGGTGTTCAGCCCGAAGCGCACGCTGTTGTGCAGCGCGCCGCCAAGGTCGAATTGCAGCACCTGGTTGACCACCGCGCCCGGCACCGCAAGGTTGTTGGCGAAATTGGTCACCATGTCCTGGGCCGGTTCCGGCACGTTCCGGGCATAGGCGATCGCTACCGGGCGGGTGACCTGGCGATCAAAGGCCTTGCTGCGTTCGTGTATCTGGCGGTTGCGGGCCTCATAGGGATCGAAGATGCCGTCGCGGGTGACCTGCCCGGGCTCGGGCAGGGTGCAGGCGGCCAAAAGGCCAAGCGCGAGCCCGGCAAGGGCCCTGCGGATCCTGGATGTAAAATCTGACGGCACTGGCAATCTCAATCGCTTCGCAATAATCGCTATGTAGTCTATTCAGGACCGATGCCCACGGCGTAATCCGGGGCTTTGCGGCGTTGTGGCCATTGGGCGACACTGGTTTAATCTGACCTATCGGGGCATGGTGAGCAAGCCGTCCGGCGGCCATCAAGTCCGGGTCACGGTAACAAGAGCGAGAAACCGCGTATGCAACCACGCGAAGCCGGTCTGAGCGAATTGCGCAAGGTGCGCCGGGAGAGCCGCGGACTCTATTGGGCGGTGGGGCTGTTCAGCTTTTTCGCCAACCTGCTGATGCTGACCGGGCCGCTTTACATGCTTCAGGTCTATGACCGCGTGCTGTCGAGCCGGTCCGAGGCGACGCTGGTAGCGCTTTCGGCGCTGGTGATCTTTCTCTATGCGACGATGGGGCTGCTGGATTTCGTCCGCGGCCGGATCATGGCACGGGTCGGCGCGCGGTTTCAGGCGCGGCTGGATGACCGGGTGTTCAACGCCAGCCTGCGGCGCGCGGCGGCGCGACCCGACGCGGCCGCGGCCACCGGGCTGCGCGATCTGGAATCGGTGCAGCGCTTTCTGACCTCGCCGGTGCTGATGGCGCTGTTCGATCTGCCCTGGACGCCCTTTTTCCTCGCCGGGATCGCCATCTTCCATCCGTTGCTCGGGCTGATGGCGCTGGGCGGCGGGGCGGTGCTGGTGGCGATCGCGCTGGTCTCGCAACAGATGCAGAAAGCGCCGGTGCAGGCCCATGGCCGCGCCGCGCATGAATCCGAGGCGGTGGCCAGCCGGATGCGCGACGAGGCCGAGATGGTCCATGCCATGGGCATGCACAAGGCCGCGCTGGCGCGCTGGAAAGGCGCCCGCAAGCTGGCGCTCGACGGCCAGATCCGAAGCTCTGACGTCAGTGGCGGCTTTACCGCGCTGACCCGGGCGCTGCGGCTGCTGCTGCAATCGGCGATGCTGGGGCTCGGCGCCTGGCTGGTGCTGCGTGGCGAGCTGTCGGCCGGCGCGATGATCGCCGGCTCGATCCTGCTGGGTCGGGCGCTGGCGCCGATCGAGGTGCTGATCGGCCAATGGGGTGTGGCGCAGCGCGCGCGCCATGGCTGGCAGGCGCTGGCGCAGCTCCTGGGCAGCACGCCGCCGGAAAAGCCGCGGATGGAGCTGCCCCGGCCCAGAGCGCGGCTCGAGGTGCAACAGCTCACCATCATTCCGCCGACCGAGCGGCAGGCGGCGCTGCGGATGATCTCCTTCGATCTCAAGCCGGGGCAGGCGCTGGGCGTGATCGGCCCTTCGGGGGCCGGCAAATCGACCCTGGCGCGCGCGCTCACCGGGCTCTGGACGCCGGCCTCGGGGCGGATCCGCCTCGACGGGGCGACGCTCGATCAATATCCGCCGGAAAAGCTTGGCCAATACATCGGTTACCTGCCACAGAAGGTCGAGCTGTTCGACGGCACCATCGCCGAGAACATCGCCCGGCTCGAAGCGGAGCCGGATGCCGACAAGGTGGTGCAGGCGGCACAGATGGCGGCGGCGCACGAGCTGATCCTGAAGCTGCCGAACGGCTATGACACGGTGATCGACGCGCATGGCGGGCGGCTCTCGGGCGGGCAGATGCAGCGTATCGGGCTCGCCCGCGCGCTGTATCGCAACCCGGAGATCCTGGTGCTCGACGAGCCCAATTCCAACCTCGACAACCAGGGCAGCGCCGCCGTCAATGCCGCCATTCGCGCCGTCAAGGCGCGCGGCGGTGCGGTGCTGATCATGGCGCATCGGCCGGCGGCGATCCAGGAATGCGATCTGTTGCTGGTGCTCGATCACGGCGCGCGGGTGGCCTTTGGCCCGCGCGACGAGGTGCTCAAGAAAACCGTGCAGAATGCGGCACAGATCCGCCAGGCCGGGCCGGGAGGGGTGCAATGAACCGGGAATTCTCTGTCCGTACGCCGCTGTTTCTCGGCGCGCTGGCGCTGGTGGCGCTGGTCGGCGGCTTTGGCGGCTGGGCAGCGCTCAGCCGGATCAGCGGCGCGGTGATCGCCTCGGGGCAGGTCGAGGTGCACCAGAACCGGCAGGCGATCCAGCACCCCGATGGCGGCACGGTCTCGGAACTGCTGGTGGGTGAGGGCGATATCGTTGCCGGTGACCAGGTGCTGCTCCGGCTCGACCCGGCGCTGGTGCGCGGCAAGCTGACCATCGCCGAAGACCAGATGCACGAGATCATGGCCCGGCGCGGACGGCTCGAGGCCGAGCGCGATGGCGCCGCGCGCCCGGAGTACGACCCGCGCCTGCGTGACGCCGCCGCCGAGATGCCCTCGGTGGCCGAGATGATCGCCGGCCAGACCCGGCTGTTCCTGGCGCGCGCCGAATCCACCGCGGGCGAGATCGACCGGCTGCGCGCCCAGTCGCGGCAGATCGCCGTGCAGATCGAGGGCATCGAGGCGCAACAGGAAGCGCTCGATGAGCGCCGGGCGCTGATCGAAGAGGAGCTGGAGAACCAGCAGACCCTGCTCGACAAGAAGCTGGCCCAGGCCTCGCGGGTGCTGGCGGTGCAGCGGCAGCGGGCCGAGCTTCAGGGGCTGGCGGGCGAGTTGACGGCACAGAAGGCACAGGCGCTGACCCGGATTGCCGAAATCGACATCACCATCCTGTCGATCGGGTCGCGGCTGCGCGAAGAGGCGATCACCCAGCTGCGCGACCTGCGCGTGCGCGAATGGGAGCTGGCCGAGGAGGTGACCGCGCTGCGCGACCGGCTGGGCCGGATGGAGATCCGCGCACCGGTGGCCGGTGCGGTCTATGACCTGGCGGTGTTCGGCAAGGGCGCGGTGATCCGCCCGGCCGAGCCGCTGATGTTCCTGGTGCCGCGTGACCGCCCGGCGGTGATTGCCGCCCGCGTCGCGCCGATCAATATCGACGAGGTGCGCGTCGGCCAGGAGGTGCTTTTGCGCCTGACCTCGCTGAGCCAGCGCGAAACGCCCGAGATCTTCGGCGAGGTGGTCAAGATCTCCGGCGACGCCTTTGTAGACGAGGTCAGCCGCCAGCCTTACTACCGCGCCGAGATCGTGCTGCGGCCGGGCGAAGTGGCCAAACTGCCGGCGGGCACGGCGCTGATCCCCGGCATGCCGGTCGAGGCGTTTCTGCGCACCGAGGCGCGCTCGCCGATGGTCTATCTGCTCAAGCCGCTGGCCGATTACCTGGCCCGGGCGATGCGCGAAAGTTGAGCCATCGAAGGGCCTTGCCCTGAGGTCCGCCGCGCACTAGCGTCGCGGCAAATCTCAGGAGGTGCCCGATGGACAACCCGATAGAAGCCCGCATTGCAGAGCTGGGCCTTGCCCTGCCCGACGCCCCCGCGCCGGCCGCGAACTACGTGCCTTTCGTGCGCTCCGGCGACACGCTTTACGTCTCTGGCCAGATCTCTTCCGGTGCCGAGGGGCTGATCCTCGGCAAGCTGGGAGAGGACATGGCGGTCGAGGCCGGGGCGGCGGCGGCGCAGGCCTGCGCGCTGAGTCTGCTGGCCCAGGTGCGCGCCGCCTGCGAAGGCGATCTGGGGCGGTTGAAACGGGTGGTCAAGCTTACCGGCTTTGTCAATTCCACCCCGAATTTCACCGACCAGCCCAAGGTGATCAATGGCGCCTCGGACCTGATGGTCGAGGTTCTGGGCGAGGCCGGACGGCATGCCCGCTCGGCGGTCTCGGCGGCGTCGCTGCCGCTCGGCGTGGCGGTCGAGATCGAAGGCATCTTCGAGATCGCATGACCCTGCCCGCCGCCTTTCAGACCCGCCCGATCGCCCACCGCGCCCTGCATGACCGCAGCGACGGGCGGCCCGAGAACTCGCGCGCCGCGATCCGCGCGGCCATCGCGCGGGGCTATGGCATCGAGATCGACCTGCAACTTTCGGCCGACGGTCAGGCGATGGTGTTTCACGATTATGCCCTCGACCGGCTGACCAGCGCGCGGGGCGCGATCCGGGACCGGACGGCCGAGGCCCTGGGCGCGATTGCGCTGACCGGCGGCGACGAAGGCATTCCGACCCTGGCCGAGGTGCTCGCGATCACTGCGGGACAGGTGCCGCTGCTGGTCGAGATCAAGGATCAGGACGGCGCGATGGGGCCGGATGTGGGCCCGCTGGAACAGGCCACCGCGCAGGCGCTCGACGGCTATGCCGGGCCGGTGGCGGTGATGTCGTTCAACCCGCATTCCATGGCCGAGATGGCGCGCCTCGCGCCCGATCTGCCGCGCGGGCTGACCACCTGCGCCTTTGACGATGGCGACAGCGCGAAGCTGCCGGAGGCGACCCGCGCGCATCTGCGCGACATCGCCGATTTTGACCGGGTTGGCGCCAGTTTCATCAGTCATGATCTTTCGGATCTGACGGCCGCCCCGGTCACCGCGCTCAAGGCCCGCGGGGTGCCGGTGCTGTGCTGGACCGTGCGCACGCCCGCGCAGGAGGCAGCGGCGCGCCGGGTGGCCTGCAATATCACCTTCGAGCAGTATTTGGCTTGAATGCGCGTCCCGAGACGCCAAGTCTCTGAAGGACGAAGGCAGGTGTGATGCGCGAAACCCAGATTGAAATCCAGACCCATGACCGGATATCCGAGATCGGCGCCGCCGTCTGGGATGCCTGTGCCTGCCCCGAAACAGACGACGGCGGGCGGCCTTTTGACCCGTTCACCACCTACCGCTTTCTCGAGGCGCTTGAGGCCAGCGGCTCGGTCGGGCGCGGCTCCGGCTGGCAGCCGACCTACCTGACCGCGCGGCTGGGCGGCGAGGTGATCGCCTGCGCGCCGCTTTATGCCAAGAGCCACAGCCAGGGCGAATATATCTTCGACCACAATTGGGCGCATGCCTATGAGAACGCCGGCGGCGACTATTACCCCAAGCTTCAGGTTGCGGTGCCCTTCACCCCGGCCACCGGTCGGCGCTTTCTCACCCGGCCGGGCTTTGCCGAAATCGGCGCCTCGGCGCTGATACAGGGCGCGATCCGGCTGGCGGCCAACAATGGCCTGTCGTCGCTGCATGTGACCTTCTGTACCGAAGAAGAGGCCCGGGCGGGCGAAAGCATGGGTCTGCTGCGCCGTCAGACCCAGCAGTTCCACTGGGAAAACCACGATTACGAAGATTTCGACGCCTTCCTCGCCGCGCTCTCGTCGCGCAAGCGCAAGACCATCCGCAAGGAACGCCAGCGCGCCCGAAGTTTCGGCGGCACGATCCGCACCCTGACCGGCGATCAGATCGAAGCCGAGCACTGGGATGCCTTCTGGGTGTTCTACCAGGACACCGGGAGCCGAAAATGGGGCACGCCCTATCTGACGCGGGCGTTTTTCGACATCGCCCAGGAGGCGCTGCGCGACGATATCGCGCTGGTGCTGGCGGAGCGCGACGGCAGGCCGGTGGCGGGGGCGCTGAATTTCATCGGGCGCGAAGTGCTGTATGGCCGCTATTGGGGCTGTATCGAAGATCACCCCTGCCTGCATTTCGAAGCGTGTTATTATCAGGCCATCGACTTTGCCATCAGCCGGGGGCTGGCGCGGGTCGAGGCCGGGGCGCAGGGCGAACACAAGCTGGCGCGCGGATATCTGCCGGTGCCCTGCCATTCGCTGCATTGGGTGGCCGACAAGGGCTTTGCCGAGGCGATTTCGCGCTATCTCGAAGCGGAGCGCACGGCGATTGACGAGGATATCGAGATCCTGACAAGTTATGGCCCGTTCCGGCGCGACCAACAGGAGGAACAGCAATGAGCGAGAAACTGTCTGACACGGGCCGCAAGACCATGCTTGCACCGCTGGTCGCCAAGGGCTGGACAATCGACGACGATCGCGACGCGATCTGCAAGACCTATGTGTTCGACGATTTCATCGACGCCTTCGGCTGGATGACGCGGGTCGCGATCTATGCCGAGAAATGGAACCATCACCCGGAATGGTCGAATGTCTACAAGACCGTCGAGGTGGTGCTGACGACCCATGACGTCGACGGGCTGTCCTCGCTCGACGTCAAGCTGGCCCGCAAGATGGACCAGCTCGCCGATTGAGCCCCGCGCCCCGGACCTGATCCGGGGCCTCATGGTCGGGGCCGTGGTCCCGACCTGCGGGGCGAGGTCCCGGATCGGGGTCCGGGACGGGGAGATCAGATCGCCGCCAGCAGCGCCTCACCGGCCGAGGCTTCGCAGACGCCGGGGCTTTCCTCGCGGTGCAGCACCTGGACGACGCCGTCCTCGGCATAAAGCGCGTAGCGCACCGAGCGGTCAAAGAACCCCACGGCGGGCGCGGTGAAGTTCATGCCGATCGCCTTGGTGAACTCGGCCCCGGAATCGGCCAGAAAGCTCAGCCCGGCGGCATTGGCACCGCTGCTTTCGCCCCAGGCGTGCATGACGAAGGGATCGTTGACCGAGACGCAGATGATGTCCTGCACGCCCTTGGCCTCGAACGCCGCCCGGGTGCGGATGAAGCTCGGCACATGGGCCGAGGAACAGGTGCGGGTAAAGGCGCCCGGCAGCCCGAAGATCACCGTTTTGCGGCCCTTGAGCCGTGCCCCGAGATCCACCGTCTCGGGCCCGTCGGCGCCGATCCGCAGCAGGGTGGCCGTGGGCAGGGTGTCGCCGGATGAAATCGTCATGTCTGTGGTCCTATTCGAATTGCGTTCGCCGTGACGCCCGATATAGGCTTTGCCGCGGCGAGGGCCAGCAAGATATTCGGATTTCAGCGAAAGGACAGCCCATGGCGCATTTCATCGTGGTCGGCGGCGGGCAGGCCGGGGCATCGCTTGTTGCCAAGCTGCGCAACAGCGGCTTTGACGGCCGGATCACCTTGATCGGCGCGGAACCGGTGCCGCCTTATGAACGGCCGCCGCTGTCCAAGGCCTATCTGCTGGGCGAAATGGCGCAGGAGCGGCTCTATCTGCGGCCGGCGCACTTCTATGACGATCTGGACATCACGCTGCGGCTGAACACCGAGGTGACGGAGCTCGACGTCGGCGCCAAGACGGTGTCGCTGGGCGCGGAGGGGCTGGCCTACGACAAGCTGGCGCTCTGCACCGGGTCGCACCCGCGCAGGTTGCCAGCGGCGATCGGCGGCGATCTGGGCAATGTCTTTACCGTGCGCACCCTGGCCGATGTCGACGCGATGGCGCCGCAGGTGCGCGAGGGGGCGCGGGCGCTGATCGTCGGCGGCGGCTACATCGGGCTCGAGGCGGCGGCGGTGGCGGCCAAGAAGGGCATGCAGGTAACCCTGGTCGAGATGGGCCAGCGCATCCTGCAACGGGTGGCGGCGAGGGAGACCTCGGACCATTTTCGGGCGCTGCACAAAAGCCACGGGGTTGATATCCGCGAAGGTGTCGGGCTCGAACGTCTGCTGGGCGACGGCGACGTCAGCGGCGCCAGGTTCACTGATGGCAGCGAGATCGCGGTCGACATGGCGGTTGTCGGGGTCGGCATCGTGCCGGCGACCGAGCTGGCCGAGGCGGCCGGGCTGGAGATCGACAACGGCATCAAGACCGACGCTCGTGGCAGGACCTCGGCGCCGGATGTCTATGCGGCCGGGGATTGCACCTCTTTTCCCTATCGGGGCACACGCATTCGTCTGGAAAGCGTGCCCAATGCCATCGATCAGGCCGAGGTTGTGGCGCAGAACATGATGGGCGGCGATGTGGACTATGTCGCCAAGCCGTGGTTCTGGTCGGATCAATACGATTGCAAGTTGCAGATTGCCGGGCTCAACACCGGCTATGACCATGTCGAGACCCGCCATGGCGACGATGGGCGCACCTCGTTCTGGTATTTCCACGGCGCGCAGTTGGTGGCGGTCGACGCGATGAACGACGCCCGCGGCTACATGGTGGCCAAGCGGCTGATCGAGGCCGGCAAGACCATCACCCGCGACGAGGTGCACACCCCCGACGGCGATCTGAAGAAGCTGCTGAAACGGTGAGGATCATCGCCGGAGAGCACCGCGGCCGCGCCCTGACCCCGGTGGGCAAGGGCGACGCCGGCGCGCATCTGCGGCCCACCACCGACCGGGTGCGCGAGAGCCTGTTTTCCATGCTGGGCGGCGGCCGCTTTGGCGCGCCCTTCGATGGCACGCGGGTGCTCGATCTCTTTGCCGGCACCGGCGCGCTGGGGTTCGAGGCGCTGTCGCGCGGCGCCGCCGAGGTGGTGTTTGTCGATGACGGCCGCAAGGCGCAAAAGCTGATCCGCGCCAATATCGCGCTGCTGCGCGAGGCCGGGCGGGCGCGGCTGATCGCCCGCGATGCCACCCGGCTTCCGGCAAACGAGGGGGCGGGGTTCGATCTGGTCTTTCTCGATCCGCCATATGGCAAGGCGCTGGGCGCCAAGGCGCTGGCCGCGGCGCAAGCCGGCGGCTGGATCGCCGCCGATGCGCTGATCGTCTGGGAGGAAAGCACGGCACAGGTCGCGCCCGAGGGATTCGATCTGCTCGAGGCGCGCCGGTACGGCGATACCTTTATCAGCCTTCTGGAGCCAGTAAACTGACGGCTGTGGCATTGCGGTGACAGCGGATCTGTGGCATTGTGTCCCTGTCTTGCATGCGACCACCCTCACGGCGGCCCGACGGGCCGCAGCACGGCATGCCACGGCGCCGCCCGGCTGCGCACGGGCCGCAAGCAATTGCGGCTAAGCCGAAGCGGCGCCGTGGCTACGTGTGCGGGGCAGGGGCCGCGCAAAGCGTCTTTTCTGACAACGCCGATCTGACTTCGCTTCGGATGAGACGTCGGCGTGAGGGGCGGGCAGGAGCGCGTTTCAGACCCGGTGATACGGCGCGCCGGCCAGGATCGAGGCGGCGCGATACAGCTGCTCGCTCAGCATCACCCGCACCAGCATATGCGGCCAGACCATCTTGCCGAAAGACAGCGCCATGTCGCATTCCGCGCGCAACCCGCGGTCGATGCCATCGGCGCCACCGATGATCAGCGCCAGATCGCCGCGGCCATCATCGCGGTGACGCGCAAGGACATCTGCAAAGTCGGGAGAGCTCATCAGCTTGCCGCGCTCGTCCAGCGCCAGCTTGACCGCGCCATCGGGCAGCGCCTTGCGCAACAGGGCGGCCTCGGCGGGCATGCCGCCGCCCTTGCGGTCCTCGACCTCGTGAAAGGTCACGGGGCCCAGCCCGAGAGCCCGGCCCGTCCTGTCGAAGCGCGTGGCATAATCCTCGATCAATGTCTTCTCGGGGCCCGCCCTGAGGCGGCCCACCGCGCATATATGCACACGCATCCGGCTGGGTCAGTGGCCCGTGGGCCGCGACGCGGCTTCGCCTGTCGGCAGCCACATCTTCTCCAGCTGGTAGAACTCGCGCACCTCGGGGCGGAAAACGTGAACGATCACATCGCCGGTGTCGATCAACACCCAGTCACCGGTTTCCTTGCCCTCGGTCTTGGCGCTGCGGCCAAGATCGGCCTTGAGCATGTCGACAAGCTTTTCCGAAATCGCCGCGACCTGACGTGACGACCGGCCGGAGCAGATCACCATGTAGTCGCCCATGGCCGTTTTGCCGCGGAGGTCGATCTCCACGATGTCCTCGGCCTTGCTGTCGGAAAGAGATGTCAGGATTTGCGCAAGCAGCTCTTCGCTGGTGACTTCCGCATGTTGGCCCGTACGGGGCGCGCCTTGAACGGCAGAATTTGCCGCAACGGTAAGAGTCAGGACTCGGTCCTCCTTGGTTTCGCGCCGCATCGCCCGGCGCTTGGCGTACCCTCAATCTAGCAATCCGAGGGTCACAATTCAATGAAACTGGGCTCAGGGTTGCAATATGCCGCCGGACTCGGTTTCCTCCGCCCGGTCATTGAGCATCCGCACCTCGCGCTGCGGGAAGGGGATCGAGATGTCGTTTTCCTGGAAAGCGTCCCAAAGCGCAAGGTACACATCGCCGCGGATGTTGGTCAGCCCGCCGGTCGGATCGCTGATCCAGAAGCGCAGGATGTAATCGACCGAACTGTCGCCGAAGCCGACGATATGGCAAACCGGGGTCTTGGGATGTTCCAGCACCCGTTTGACGCCCGAGGCCGCCGCGATGGCCAGCTTGCGCACCTTGTGCGGGTCGTCGCCGTAGGCGGTGCCGAAAAAGATATCCAGCCGCACGAAATCCGAGGAATGCGACCAGTTCACCACCTGGCCGGTGATCAGATCCTCGTTGGGGATCAGGTATTCGCGGCCATCGCGGGTGACGACGCTGACATAGCGCGCGCCGAGCGCGTTGATCCAGCCAAAGGTCTCGCCCAGGCTGATCACATCGCCCGGCTTGATCGACTTGTCGATCAGGATGATGATGCCCGACACCAGGTTCGACACCACCTTTTGCAGCCCGAAGCCGAGGCCGACGCCGATCGCCCCCGAGAGCACCGCCAGCCCGGTCAGGTCGACGCCGACCATGTTGAGCCCGATGAAGAAGGCCGCGCCGTAAAGCACCACCTGGAGGAATTTCACCGCCAGCACCTGCATCGAGGGCGAGATATCCTCGTTGCGCCGGATCCGGGTGGCGGTGGTCTTGGCGATGAAGCGCGCCAGCGCAATTGTCACCGTCAGGATCACCAACGCCTGCACCAGCAGCCAGGCCGAAAGCCGCATGTCGCCGAGAGTGATTGCCAGGCCTTCGAGCAGGCGCTGGGTGTCCGCGGTCAGCCCGAGGATCGACAGGGTGACCCAGATCCAGGCGCCGTACCGGACCGTGGTGCGCAACAGCGGATTGTCGATCAACCGGGTGGCAAAGACGACAAACAGCCAGGCGGCGGCAAGATTGGCAAAGATCGCAAGCAGGTAGGAGCGCGAGGGCCAGGTCACCTCGCGCATGATCAGCACGGCGATCCACATCAGGGCGACAAAAAAGATCATCCTGAGCCGGCGATGCACGATCACCAGCACCCGCATCCGCCAGCGCGGCCAGCCTTCGCGGCCGCGCATCCAGTCGTGCAGCCGCGGACGGGCGAGGCTTCCAACGCCCCAGGCCACCGCCAGAAGGGTCACCGCGATGAGCACCTGATAGCGGATCCAGGGGCGCAGCAGCATGTTGAAATAGAACTCGGCCCAGGCCTGCGCGTTGGTAAGAAAGCCCTCGAGCAGGGCGATTGCGTTGGCGGGGTCGGTCTGCGGGTCCATCTGGGCTCCTGGTGCGGGGAAGATCAGCTTGCACCGTCAGGTTTCACCAGACAAGCCTTGTCGGGCGGGCGGTTAGGCGCCGCTCGGACCACAGGCGCAACGCGCCGGGGCCATGGCGGCCCGACCGGCGCTGCCGGGACAATACGTTTCGAGTGCTGCGATGGCGCGGCGCCGCAGGGGCGCCTAATGCGGCCCCTGGCCGGTCGCGTCGATCACCGCGCGGAGGGTGTTTTCCGAAAAGCCGGTCTGCGAGGGTGTCGCGCCGCCCTGGACAGATTGCACGGCAAGCCCCGCGGTCAGGACCGCGGCGCAGAGGCCCAGATAGATCACGCTCAGCTTGCTCATTGTTCAACCCCGCCCACGCCCCGGCCCCGGCTTTCAGGGGGATCACGTTTTCCGGGAAACCTTCGCTTAGGCTTGCGAGAATCTCGCCCAACCTGTAAGGGCCAGCTATGCAAATGCTGACGGATATTCAAGACCGCGCCCGCCTGAGCGAGCGGTTCTTCGGTGCGACCTTCACGGTTCTCGCACGGCTATAAGCGGCCTTTTGCCAATCCGCCCCTGAAATGATGATTAATTGAACGGGAGAGGACCAGCCATGTCCCCCAAAACGCTCTATGACAAGATCTGGGATGCGCATGTCGCGCATGAGGCCGAAGACGGCACCAGCCTGCTGTATATCGACCGCCATCTGGTGCACGAAGTGACCAGCCCGCAGGCCTTTGAAGGCCTGCGCATGGCGGGCCGCAAGGTGCGCGCGCCGGAAAAGACCATCGCCGTGCCGGATCACAACGTCCCCACCACCCCCGACCGGGTGAACGGCATCGACAACCCCGAAAGCCGCATCCAGGTCGAGGCGCTCGACAAGAACGCCAAGGAGTTTGGCGTGCATTACTACCCGGTCAGCGACGTTCGCCAGGGCATCGTGCACATCGTCGGGCCGGAACAGGGCTGGACCCTGCCGGGCATGACCGTGGTCTGCGGTGACAGCCACACGGCGACCCACGGCGCCTTTGGCGCCCTGGCGCATGGCATCGGCACCTCCGAGGTCGAACACGTGCTGGCCACCCAGACGCTGATCCAGAAGAAATCCAAGAACATGAAGGTCGAGATCACCGGCAAGCTGCGCCCCGGTGTCACCGCCAAGGACATCACCCTGTCGGTGATCGGCGAGACCGGCACCGCCGGCGGCACCGGCTATGTCATCGAATATTGTGGCGAGGCGATCCGCGACCTGTCGATGGAAGGCCGGATGACGGTCTGCAACATGGCGATCGAAGGCGGCGCCCGCGCCGGCCTGATCGCGCCGGACGAGACCACCTTCACCTATATCAAGGGCCGGCCGCACGCGCCGAAAGGCGCGCAATGGGAAGCGGCGCTGACCTGGTGGAAGACGCTCTTTTCCGACGATGACGCCCATTGGGACAAGGTGATCACGATCAAGGGCGAAGACATCGCCCCGGTGGTGACCTGGGGCACCTCGCCCGAGGACGTGCTGCCGATCACCGCCAAGGTGCCGGCGCCCGAGGATTTCAAGGGCGGCAAGGTCGATGCGGCGAAACGCTCGCTGGATTACATGGGCCTCAAGCCGGGCCAGCCGCTGACCGAGATCGAGATCGACACGGTCTTCATCGGCTCCTGCACCAACGGCCGGATCGAGGACCTGCGCGCCGCGGCCGAGATCCTCAAGGGCAAGAAGATCAAGGACGGCATGCGGGCCATGGTCGTTCCCGGGTCGGGCCTCGTGCGGGCCCAGGCCGAGGAAGAGGGCCTGGCGGATATCTTCAAGGAAGCCGGATTCGAATGGCGCATGGCCGGCTGTTCGATGTGCCTGGCGATGAACCCCGACCAGCTGTCCGAGGGCGAGCGCTGCGCCTCGACCTCGAACCGCAACTTCGAGGGCCGTCAGGGCTACAAGGGCCGCACCCACCTCGTTTCCCCCGCGATGGCGGCGGCGGCGGCAGTGACCGGCCACCTGACCGATGTGCGCGAGATGATGTAACGGCACAGGTGCGCGGAAACCGCACACCCTACGCCCCACCCGTAGGGTGCGCATGTACTGCGCACCGTCCGACAAGGAAGAACCGATGGAAAAATTCACCAAACTCACCGGCACCGCGGCGCCCATGCCGCTGGTCAATATCGACACCGACATGATCATCCCCAAGGTGTTCCTGAAATCGATCCAGCGCACCGGCTTCGGCAAGAACCTGTTCGACGAGATGCGCTACAACCGCGACGGCTCGGAAATCCCGGATTTCGTGCTGAACAAGCCGCAGTACCGCGACGCCGAGATCCTCGTCGCCGGCGACAACTTCGGCTGCGGTTCGTCGCGGGAACACGCGCCCTGGGCGCTGAAGGATTTCGGCATCAAATGCGTGATCTCCACCTCCTTCGCCGACATCTTCTACAACAACTGCTTCAAGAACGGCATCCTGCCGATCGTCCTGCCGCAGGAAGATGTCGACAAGCTGATGGATGACGCCGAGCGCGGCGCCAATGCCAAGCTGACCATCGACCTGGAAAACCAGACCATCCAGGGCCCCGATGGCGGCACCATCACGTTCGAGGTCGATGCCTTCAAGAAACATTGCCTGATGGAAGGCCTCGACGACATCGGGCTGACCATGGCCAAGGAAGCCTCGATCGACAGTTTCGAGGCCAAGGCGGCGCAGGAGCGTCCCTGGGTCTGAGGCCCACGGCCTGCACGACGGTCACGGAAACGGCGCGGTCCTCCGCGCCGTTTTTTGTTGCGGCCCCGTTCAGTTCGACAGGGTGCCGTCGGAATTGCCGATGCCGGGCACATTGATCGAGGTCTCTTCGAATGTGCCGGCCTCGGTGCGGCAGTTGGCGGTCAGGGTCACGCCGTCGATATTGGTCTCGAGCATGATGTTGCCGCAGCTCTTCTGAAAGCTGGCGACGTCTCCCGACATCTCGAGCCTGCCGTTGTTGTTGGCGATCGCCGGTATGGCGATGCTGGTCTGGTTGGGCGAGCCGTCGGCGCGCAGGCAGGTGGCGTGGATCTCGGCCCCGCCGTCAGCGCCGTATTGAAACGAGGTGTTGGAGCAGGTGTTCGGAAAGGTGCTGGCGTCGGAATGGCCGGCGGCCAGAACCGCACCCGGAACGAGACTCAGCAGGGCGGTTGCGACAAGCGTTCTCATGGAGGTCTCCCCTTGATCTATCCGGCCGCTTCAGGCGCGACCCGAGCGGAGCGTACCCGAGGCAACCTATCACCCAAAGGTAGAATTGCGCGAATCAGGCTCCCTCGGAGCAGGAAAGATGGTGCCCCGTGACCGGGGTGACAGGCGGATGCGATTGTGAGGGGGCGCCGCAATCGCGCTCGAAAGACGATTGCAGCGATACTTTCGAATAGGGCGGCAATTCGAAGGAATATGGTGGGGCTTGTATCCCTATACCTATGCGCCGCTACATCTGGTGTGCGCTGTTTTCATTGACGTTTTCCTGCCCTATTATTGATGCAATCGGGCACCACCTATCCCACGAAATTGCCCGAATAGTTTCAATACTGTGAACAGACGGTTGAGAGACCGGCCGAAAGGGGGCAACAATTGGGCAAGAATGAGGCAGGCCGCAGAACCCAAGCGGCATCAAACTGGAACAAGGGCACGGCATCGTACCGTGTCCAACCGGATTGAAGGGAACGGGGCAGTGATTTCACGCATATTCGGTGCGGCGGTACGGGCGTTGCTGGTGTCAAGCCTGGTGGTTCTGCCAGCTTTGATGCTGGGCCCGAACGGTTCCGATGGCGCACAGATATCGGTGCTGGTCGCGCTCCTCGCGGCGGTCTTTGTCTTTGCCGAATATTCCTCGTCCTACCCCAGCTTTGTCGAGTTCCGGCACGCGCCGCCGTTCAACCGCATGCGCTTTGTCATGCTGATGCTGATGGTGATCTGCCTGACCTGGCTGACCCGTCATGCCGGGCATCCCGGCGTGCTGACCGGCATCGTCTCGCGCGGGGCTTCGGCAATGGGCGAACTGCTCGATCTGCCGTATTCGCCGGTGCGCATCTTCATCTACGGCCTGCCCACGGATTCCAGCCTCGAGCTGATCGAGCGGGCCCGCGACGGCGCGGCGATGGTCTATGCCATGTCGCTTACCGCTCTTGGCACGTTCGCGCTTCTGGTGCATGTCTATGACTGGCCGTCGCGCAACGGGGCGTTCAACGTCTGGGTCAACCTGCCGCTTTTCGATCCGACCACCGGCGGCGACGTGCTGCCCCGGCTGCGCCGCGACGGCTGGCTCAACATCGCGGCAGGGGTTGTCCTGCCCTTCGTGATCCCGGCCGGTATCCGGCTGGCCTCCGGGGTGTTCGATGCCTTCACGCTGTTTGACTCGCAGAGCTTTGTATGGACGATGGTTGCATGGGCCTTCATTCCCGCCAGCATGATCATGCGCGGCATCGCCATGGGCCGGGTGGCCGACCTGATCGAGGAAAAGCGCCGCCGCGCCTATGCGCGCGCCCAGCACGCTGGCTGATCCTTCTTTTCTGTTGCCTGGTCGGGCCGCCGCTTGGCGCCGAGCCGCTGCGCCTTGCCACTTGGCATGTGGAACTGAGCCGCAAGGGGCCCGGCCTGCTGCTGCGCGATATCCGCAAGGGTGAGGATCCGCAGGTCGCGGCGGTGGTGCGGCTGCTGGCCGAGGTGCGGCCCGATATCCTGCTGCTCACCGACATCGACCATGACCTGACGCTGCTGAGCCTGCACGCGCTGCGCGACCGGATCGCCACGGCGGGACCCGATTATCCGCATCTTTTCGCACCGGCACAGAATGCCGGGCGCGACATCGGGGTGGATCTCGATGCTGACGGGCGCCGGCAAGAGCCCGAGGATGCGCTGGGCTTCGGCTTTTTCACCGGCGACAACGGCATGGCGCTGCTGTCACGCTATCCGCTGGCGGCGGGCGCGCGGGATTTCTCGGCGCGGCTCTGGCGCGACCTGCCGGGCAATCTGATGGCGGGGGCGGAGCTCCCGGCGGCGGCGCAGGACGTGCTGCCGCTGTCAAGCGTGGCGCATTGGGCGGTGCCGCTGACCCTGCCGGGCGGCCAGTTGACCGTGCTGGCCTTTTCCGCCACGCCCCCGGTGTTCGACGGGCCCGAGGACCGCAACGGCCGGCGCAACCACGACGAGGTGATCTTCTGGCGGCACTATCTCGACGGCGCTTTCGGGGCGGTGCCGCAAAACCTGGTGCTGATGGGCAATGCCAACCTCGACCCCGAGGATGGCGAGGGCCGCCATGCGGCGATCCGCACGCTGCTGGCCGACCCGCGCCTGCAAGACCCGGCTCCGCGGGATCCGGCCGCCGCGGAAGAGGCCACTCCCGGCCAGCGCGGCGATCCGGCGCGCGACACCGCCAATTGGACCGATCCGGTGCCGGGCAACCTGCGGGTCGATTACGTCCTGCCCGCGGCCGATCTGACGGTGCTCGGCAGCGGCACCCGCTGGCCGGCGCCCGACAGCCTGGCGGCACGGGCCTCGCGGCATGCGCTGGTCTGGGTTGATATCGACTGGCCGCCGGGCCGGTGACCCCGTCCCGGACCTGATCCGGGGCCTCCCCCTTGGCCCGGAGGCCCCGGAGCGCGGTCCGGCGCGCGCGGGACGAGAGGCGCGCGGGCCTCGTCATTCTTGACCCTCCGGCAGGCATTGGATAGGCGATGCGGGAACGTTTTTGTGACAAAGGAACCGCCTCATGAGCACGCCTTCCCTTCTGATCCTGCCGGGTGACGGCATCGGCCCCGAGGTCATGCAGCAGGTCCGCCGGATCATCGACTGGTACGGCGACAAGCGCGGGCTCAAGTTCGAGGTCAGCGAAGATCTCGTCGGCGGCTGCGCCTACGACAAACACGGCACGCCGCTGCATGACGACACCATGGCCAAGGCGCAGGAGGTCGATGCCGTCCTGCTGGGCGCCGTGGGCGGGCCGCAATACGACACCCTCGACTTCTCGCTCAAGCCCGAGCGCGGCCTTCTGCGTCTGCGCAAAGAAATGGACCTCTATGCCAACCTGCGCCCGGCACAATGTTTCGACGCGCTGGCGGATTTCTCGTCGCTGAAAACCGACGTGGTTTCGGGCCTCGACATCATGATCGTGCGCGAGCTGACCTCGGGTGTCTATTTCGGCGAGCCGCGCGGCGTGATCAAGGAAGGCAACGAGCGCGTCGGCATCAACACCCAGCGTTACACCGAGAGCGAGATCGCGCGCGTCGCCCGGTCGGCCTTCGAACTGGCCCGCAAGCGTGGCAACAAGCTCTGCTCGATGGAAAAGGCCAATGTGATGGAAAGCGGCGTGCTCTGGCGCGACGTGGTCACCGAGGTGCATCAGGCGGAATACCCCGATGTCGAGCTGTCGCACATGTATGCCGACGCCGGCGCCATGCAGCTCACCCGCTGGCCCAAGCAGTTCGACGTGATCGTGACCGACAATCTCTTTGGCGACCTGCTGTCGGACCTCGCGGCGATGCTGACCGGTTCGCTCGGCATGCTGCCCTCGGCCTCGCTCGGCGCGCCGATGGAGAACGGCCGGCCGAAGGCGCTCTACGAGCCGGTGCATGGCTCGGCGCCCGACATCGCGGGGCAGGGCAAGGCCAACCCGATCGCCTGTATCCTGAGCTTTGCCATGGCGCTGCGCTACAGCTTCGACCAGGGCGCCGAGGCCGACCGGCTGGAAAAGGCTGTCGAAAAGGTGCTGGCCGACGGCGTGCGCACCGCCGACCTTTTGCAGGCCGAAGGCGCCAAGCCGGCCTCGACCTCCGAGGCTGGCGACGCCGTTCTCGCGGCGCTCGACGCCTCGCTCTGAGCCAGACCGCGTGATCGCCCCCGCGCGGGGCGATCACGCCACGGCTTGCGGCTCCGGTCCGGGCCGCGCCGCCCCGGGGCTTGATCCCCGGCGTCAAATCGCCGTAACACGTGCATGACGCAAATTGGCCGCGGCCAGAACTTCTGCGAGACCCCATGAACATCAAAGGCCTGCTCTTTGCCCTTTTGGGCTTTGCCATGTTTTCGGTGCATGATGTCGTGGTGAAATACCTCGGCAGCAGCTATTCGCCGGTCCAGATCATCTTTTTTGCCGGGCTGTTCAGCTTTCCGTTGCTGACCTTCGTGCTGATGAGCGATCCGACCCGCGAGAACCTGCGCCCGGTGCATCCCTGGTGGGTCTCGGTGCGGGTCTTTGGCGCGCTGGGGGCGGGCCTTCTGGCGTTTTATGCCTTTTCCGTGCTTCCCCTTGCCCAGACTTACACGCTGCTCTTTGCCGCGCCGATCCTGATTACCGTGCTGGCGATCCCGATGCTGGGCGAAAGCGTCGGCCCGCACCGCTGGGCGGCGGTGCTGATCGGGCTGCTGGGGGTGATCGTGGTGCTGCGGCCCGGTGCGCAGGAGCTGACGCTGGGCCATGCGGCGGCGCTGGGCTCTGCCTTCTGCAACGCGCTGTCCTCGGTGGTGGTGCGCAAGATCGGCAAGGAAGAGCGCACCGTTGTGCTGCTGCTCTATCCGCTGGCGGGCAATTTCATCCTGATGGGCCTGGCACTGCCCTTTGTCTATGTGCCGATGCCGATGCTGGATCTCGGCGGTCTCGGCATCATGGCCTTGCTGGGCTTTACCGCCAGCATGTGTGTCATCGCCGCCTATCGCTTCGGCGAGGCGGCCATCGTGGCGCCGATGCAATATTCGCAAATCATCTGGGCCACCTTCTTCGGCTTTCTGCTGTTCGGTGAAAGCCTGGATCGGCCGACGATTTCCGGCGCCGGGCTGATCATCCTTTCCGGCCTCTACATCGTCTATCGCGAGAGCCGCGGCGGCAAATCCAGCAACACGCCGGTGCTGCGCAACCGCAGTCGCGGCTACAGCCCCGGCAGCCTTCGCACGTCGGCGATCCTGAAGCGCTGGAAAAGCGACTGAAACCTCTTGCATTGCCGCAAGCACCGATGTAATCCGCCGGTCACGGTCGGAGTGTAGCTCAGCCTGGTAGAGCACTGTCTTCGGGAGGCAGGGGCCGGAGGTTCGAATCCTCTCACTCCGACCAATGAAACAAGTGTCGATAGTCAGGGCATTTGCCCTTTGGCGTCACGATGTGCCCTTTGGGTGCCGCCGCGCTCTGGCTCGGTTTGCCCGCCGCTAGAGGGCAAACACCTTATCTGCACCCGCCATGCGGGTGCGCCGCTTCATGAAAACGTGGAATCTGCCCGGAACCCTAAGGTTGCCGACAAGGCTAATGGCTGACACAGCGAGCCTACGCTTCGCTGCGTTGTCGCGGAAATTTCGGCCCAAAGTGGCCACTTGTGATCACACGGCGCGCAGCGGTGCGGTTCCGCCGAAACGGTCGTTCAAACTTCGAACGATGATGCGGACGCGGCATTGCCCAAGAGGGTCGCCTCGCCTAGGTCAACGCTCTTGCGGAAAGAAAAACGGCTAATCGGATGACATTCTTTAGAATCCGTCATAGAAGTACGAAATCGGTCAGATACCGGACTGGAGAATTTTGTGCGCAGCGAGCTGATCGTCGAACTTGTCAAGGCCGGAGTATCGGGTAACCAGGACGCCGTCCGGGTTACTGCTGAAGCCATCGCGGCTGAGGAGCGCGCGAAGAAGCACACTGGCGTCGCTGATCGTATTGCCAAAGCGGTTTCTGCTGCGCCTGTCTCCAATATTTCAGGACGCCCGGCCAACGGCAGCCTAAGAGTTCGAGATGGCTCGGGCGGAATTGATCGCCGCCATCCTGAGCGAGCATTGTCTCAGCTCTATCTGACCCAAGCAAACCGAAATGCGTGCCTTGAACTCATCGAAGAGCAGGCGCGCGCCGATGTACTAAGGGCACATGGATATGAACCCCGGCATCGGCTGCTGCTTGTTGGTCCGCCGGGCAACGGCAAAACGTCCTTGGCGGAGTCCATAGCTTCTGAGCTTGCCTTGCCATTGTTCGTCGTTCGATATGACGCGGTCATCACCAGCTACCTCGGTGAAACCGCTCAAAGGCTCCGGAGGCTGTTCGATTATGTCCGAACCGAGCCCTGCGTCCTCTTCTTTGATGAGTTCGACGCGATCGGCAAGGAACGAGGGGACCTGCACGAAACCGGCGAAATAAAGAGACTGGTCACTTCGCTGTTGTTGCAGCTTGACGATCTCCCATCCTACTGCGTTCTGGTTGGAGCCACCAACCATCCCGAGCTACTGGACCGCGCAACGTGGCGCAGGTTCGAAATCCGTCTGACGCTCGATCGCCCCGATGATGAGCACATGACGTCCTATTTTGCTGAGCGACTTCGGGAATTCGATGGTCCGGGTGGATATACGCCGAAGCGTCTCAGAGAAGCGGTAGCGCCACTCAGCTTTTCTGAGGCCGAGACCTTTTTTCATGACTTACATCGTCGCTGCGCTCTTGCACAGGGACGTATAACATTGAGAACATTGATCAACGATCGAATACGTGCTTGGCACAACCAATCCGGCCGAGCACCAGAAGGTGATTTCCATGACCGAGCGACCGATCCTCCCCCTTCCGATTAGAGAGCGGCCGGCTCAGCGTATCCAAGGCTCTCCACCCAAGATGCCCCGTCCGCGGCGCGCTGCAGGTGGCCACACGGTTCAGGCTGAGCGCTTTGAACGAGAATTCTCACGCCTCGATCAAGCTTTTCAAGGCGAAGATGCCAGCGTCTCGCTTCGGGCAGATCCTGCTGGAATAGCGCCCGAGCGCGCGATGGTGTTTGTCTCTGCCGTTCCGATCGCAAATCTCATTCGAGTGGCGCGCGATGCAGGTATTGAGGTGCTGGCTGAGGTGGACCTCGAAGACGATTACGCCCTCCCTGACGGGATGCCAATCGATGGAATCGAGTTCGCAAATCCAACTCTATATGCCACGATGCCCACTGAAGGCTCATTGCAGACCTTACGTCGGCTTTGGCGAACTTACAGGCGAGGTGAAGACCTTCCGGACGGTCAAACTCCTTGGCGCAATCTCTTTGACCTATTGGCTGAACTCCGTCCTTGGGGACCACAGGATCGTTTGACACGCGAGGCACGCGAAATCATTCGTGATCGTTTACCCTTCGACGACGAAGTCGCCGTTAGCCTCGAACTTGAGATTTGGCCAACGCGCAGCGATGAGCGCCGAAATCAATGGCGACGAGAAGCTCAAGCACGGGTTGAAGCTTTCGGGGGCAACATAATTGCGCGCAGCGTAATCTCCGAGATCGATTTCGTTTATGACGCTCTACTGGTATCGATGCCCGCTGGGGCCGTCCGAGAGATGCTGGACAATCCCGCCGCGCCGGAAGGGCTGGCGACGTTGGACGGGTTGCAGTTTATCTTACCTCAAACCATAGCCCAATCGATACCGGTTGAAGACGAAGCAGGGGACGCTGGCCCGGGGCACGAATCAAGAGATCGGCATGACGCTCAATTTGACCCTGAACTCCCAGCTCGCGCACTGCTTCTGGATGGCACCCCCATTGCGGCACATCCTGATCTGAACGATGGCGTTTACATCGAGGATGTGCATGATCTTGTGCGCCTGTCACAGGTTCGGCAGCGTCGTCATGCGACCTCAATGTCTTCGTTGATTCTTCGAGGTGATTTGGACGCTGATGGTGTACCAGTTTCCGACAGCAGACTTCTGTCGGTTCCCGTGCTCGTCGACAATGACAATGCTGCAGTTTCGCCTGAAAGTCGCCTATTCGTCGACGTCATCCATACAGCGCTTGTTGCGGCGTTAGAGGGCCAAAACCCGATTGCTCCTGATGCCTTCGTCGTGAATCTCTCCATCGGCGTGATGAATGGGCATTTCACGGGCCGCTTGAGCGCCTTGGCCCGGTTGCTTGACTGGTGGGCATATAGGGCCGGCGTTCTCTTTGTCGTATCGGCCGGAAATGTTGGCGATGCGTTAACAGTCTCCGGGATCAACGCCACCGCATTTGAGGATGCGGCCATCGAGACTCGTCAAGCGTTGGCGGATGAAGCACGGCGAGCCCAACGGCATAGGCGAACTCTGCTATCTCCAGCAGAAGCCATGAACGTGCTTACGGTTGGTGCCGCTTCGACGAGCAGCGCCGCCAAGGGTGTCGGGACGCTGCCTGCTGGCGTGCTCTCTGTTCATGACGCAGCATCGGTGGTTCCAGCGGTTTCGTCAGCGGCTGGGCCTGGTGCATACCGGGCCATCAAGCCTGATGTATTGGCAGTCGGCGGCCGTCATGATGTCCGCATTTCTTCCAGTGGCGGAAATCTAAACCTTCGGGTAGCAAATGCCCTTCCCGCGTCCGGCCTCCTTGTCGCTGCGCCACCGCAATCGTCCGCAGTATCCGGTCACCGAGCTTGGGCATGCGGCACAAGTTGTGCAGCCGCGCTCACCACCAGATCCATCTTGCAAGCGGCCGCTGCATTGACAGGCCCAGACGGCGCCTACGAAGGACAAGAACTCCCTCGACGCGACATGGCGCTTCTGACGCGAACCCTGACTGTCCACGGGGCTCGTTGGCCAGAAAGCGCAGCAGACCTTCGCAGCTCCCAAATGGCGTCAGGCCAGCACCATGAACATGCCGGTGCTGAGGTCCTGTCCGGATACGGTTATGGCCTTGTAAACGAAGACCTTATGAGCGAAGGGCCGCCCAAGGGAGCGACGTTGGTCGGACTCGGCACAGTCCGCAAAGATGGTGCACGGGTCTTCGAAATGCCGCTGCCTCAGTCATTGTCAAATGACCGGGTGCATAGATCGCTCCTCGTCACACTTGCCTGGTTCTCTCCTATCGATATCGCTCGCGCAAGGTACAGGCTCGCACGCCTTGAGGCGGTTGCCGCTGATGAAGGGGATGAACCAGATAAGGAATGGCGACTTAAGATGAAGGGTGACGTTCCGACGTCAAATGCTATTACCAAAGGAACCGTATGGTCGCGTCGGCTATCCCACGCGCGCGTCTTGACCCCCACATTCGGCGCAGATGCGATCATACCAATCCGAGTACAATGCAGCGACTCTTCGGGTGGCGGACTGAGCCCAGACGAAGACATCCGCTTCGCCATAGCCGTTACGCTGCAACTGGCCATCGATACCCGTTACGACATTCAAACAGAGATCGAGAACC
This sequence comes from Marinovum algicola, assembly GCF_900109145.1. Lineage (GTDB taxonomy): Bacteria > Pseudomonadota > Alphaproteobacteria > Rhodobacterales > Rhodobacteraceae > Marinovum > Marinovum algicola. The sequence goes on along the minus strand of NZ_FNYY01000004.1, from coordinate 322 downwards.
GCTTGAGGATACGGCAAACTCAGTAACTGTTGAGACATTTGGCGTCGCAAGACGGAATGGATCACGGCCTTCACGATTCTTGAGATGAACGTCCGCTCTGACGAAATGCTGCGACGGCAATGCCGCATCGCCGAAAATCTGCTGTCCGCCCTTGGCGTGCTGTTCTCACCCTCTTGCCGTTAACCTTGCACGACGCTTGCTCACCGTTCCGCGGTCAATGTTCATCTCCCTAGGGTCAGGACCCATTGATTTCCGCCTGTCGGCGTGATTCACGGTTCGAAAAACGAGCGGTGAACATGTCCGATCTTTTCTGGCTGACAGA
>NZ_FNYY01000038.1 GCF_900109145.1 Marinovum algicola | reverse complement strand
TGTCGCAATTGCTTTGCCGTTTCATCAAAAAGTTCTTACAGGATTCCAGTAGGATGAAGCGTAATCCGACGTGGTATTTTACGTTTCGATTTCAATTTTTAGCTCGCGTTTCAACAAGCGAGAACATGGGGCAGAAGATGGGGTTTAGAAACCGTGGAGCGGCGGGTTCATGACGCTGCGCGAAAACGAAGCGTCTGACGAGGCTTGGGCCAAGGCAACGCGTATCGCGCGAGAGCTGGATCGCATTTTGGACGGGCAAGAGCCTATGCGCACCGCAGTTTCTCGGGCCGCATCCGAATTGCGTCTCTCGACGCGCCAAGTCTACAACCACCTGCGCCGATATCGTACCGAACATCGGGTGTCTTCGCTGTTGCCAAAGACAGGTGGAGCTAGGCGCGCGAGGATCAGCCCGGCTGTTGAGGAAATCATTTTGGCAACCCTTCGGGAGATGTGGCTTCAGCCCGAGCAACCGGACCTTGCGCCGATTGTCGATGAAATCCGCACCCGTTGTGACAGCGAGGGTCTTGATCCGCCTGCCTATGTCACCGTTTCCAAGCGTATCCCACGACTGTTCACGCCCGAGGAGATTGCACGACGGCGACATTCAGGAGGAAAAAACCTACGGCGCCTGAAACCCCGCCCAGGTTATATCCGGGCCAACCACGCACTCGATGTCGTCCAGATAGACCATACCCCCGCCGACATCCAGTTTGTGGAAGTCATCGATGGTCAGGGCATCTATGTTGGACGCCCCTATCTCACCATCGCAGCTGATGTTGCAACAAGCGCGATTATCGGCTTCTGCCTGACCCTTGAGCAGCCCTCACGCTTGTCGGTCGCCCTCTGTCTGGCGCAGGCGATGTGCCGCAAGGAGGACTGGCTGGCAGCGCGCGACATCAATCATTCCTGGCCGATGTTTGGCCGCCCGAAGATGGTCGTCGTGGATTCCGCCATGGAATTCAGAAGCACCAGTTTCATCCTGGGTTGTGCCGAGTACGGGATTGCAATTCAAAGCCGGAACAAGGGGACCGTCCATCGTGGCGGGGTTGTCGAACGACTTCTAGGCAAGGTGAATACGGTGCTGCGCTCCCTGCCTGGCAAGACCGGGCGTTCCATCGCGGATCGGGGTGAGTATCTGTCCGAAGACCGTGCGAGGCTCAACTTTGCAGACCTCGAACGCTGTATCGCGCTGGCGATTATCGATCACAATCTTAGCCAGAATGAACGCAAGCTGACAGTCCCGACCAATGAATGGGAACGAAAATGCCGTCAGCCGGACGGCCCGGAAGACAACCCTTTCGACGTTCTGCTCAGCTTTCTCCCGAACAAGACACGCAGGATTTCACCTCAAGGTGTCAGCCTGTTTGCCAACGACTATTTCGATCCATGGTTGGGCCCGTTGGTCGCCCGCCGTGATCGATTGGGTGCTCTCGATGTTCGTTATGATCCTCGGGACATTAGTCACATCTACATCAAGGATCCCGATACAGGAGCCTGGCGCCCTGTGGAGCGGCGGGATGGACTGCTTGAGGCGGTCACCCTCTGGCAGCACAGGGCCGAGAGAAGCCGAGCGCGCGAAACCGGCCGACGCCCGATCGAGGAGAAGACCGCGATCCGCCGCGAAATCGCGGCGACGGTAGATGCCTCGGCATCGAAGAAGCAAAGGCTGAAGGAAGTCGCACGGGCCAGGCATGCGGCTCATGCGCCGAAACCCTACCAGAGCCTCACTTCTTCCCCGACACCAATCCGCGAAACACCTGACCCTGAGCGCCCGCGCCGCGTCTTTCCGGTTGAGGATTGGTGAAATGATTGATCACCTCCTAGACTCCGCCGCATCACTTCTCGATGCTGGTGACGCGTGCCGCATCGCCCATATCCGGTCGGCCCGTTGGATCAGCCATCCGGTTGCAAGTCGCGCCCATAACGCCATGAGTCTGCTGCTTGATCGGCCAGTAACCTTGCGTCCCAGAGGGCTCTTGCTGACAGGCCCCTATCACAATGGCAAGACGATGATCGCCGAACGCTTTGCGATTGAACATTTGCGGCAGTCAGAACGTCAAAGGATCTGGGTGATCCAGACCCGAGAAGGTGCCGGACTGTCTCACTTCTATGCCAGCATTCTTGCCGGGTTGCGCGCGCCTCAGGCATCTGGTTGGCGGAGCCTGTCGCGCGCGGGCGAGCAGGTGGATCATTTGCTGGACAGCTTGAAACCCCGCCTGCTCATCTTCGATGAGTTTCACAGCGCCCTTCGAGGGCGCCGACAGGACGTGAAATCTATCTTTTCGTTCCTGCGCCGTATCGCACGTGTCCACGACATTTCGCCCGTACTGGTTGGCGAGGTTGCGGTCTATGACGCGGTACACGACACCGAGGAAATGGGATCGCGGTTCGATACGATCCCTATTCCCAGATGGGCGTATGACGAGGATTTCGCGACGCTCCTCGATAGTCTTGAAACCAGCATCCCTCTCGCCCGCGCCTCGAACCTGTCGCGACCGTCACTGGCTGAGATCATCCATGAATTGTCAGAGGGCTTGATCGGAGAGGTCGTCGATATCGTGAGCAGCGCGGCCATCAAGGCGATAAGGAACGGCGAGGAACACATTTCTGAGGCGACCATTACCTCGCTTGGTTACACGCCCCTGTCGAAACGCCGAAATGCGCCTTTGCGCCGCGAAATGATGTGAACCAGTCTGCGTCCGAGATCACGGTCACACCTGCGCGCGACTACGGCAACGAGGTGGGGCAAGGCTGGCCCGTCGTTGTTGCACCGGTACCCGGAGAGCTGCTGTCGAGCTGGTTGCATCGGCTGGCCATGGCCAATGGAATTCCACCTCAATATTTTGGGCGGGTTCTGGATGTCGCAGTTGGAGATTGGTCTGCGAAGCTTGACCGAGACCTTCCCGGGCGAATCCTCAATTTGCTGGTCGAGCGAACGCGGTTACCTACCGAGGATATTGATGGCTTGGCTTTGAACCGCGACCCGCTAGCCCGGTTGCGTTTGCGGCACAACAGTGGATCTGGAGATCCTGGCACATCGACCGCTCAGTTCAATCGCCTGCAATACTGTCCAGTGTGCCTGAAAGAGGATCTCGCACCGTACTTCCGACGCGGCTGGACTTTGGCAACGCGCGTTTCCTGCTTTCGGCATGGATGCCGCTTGCGCGACCACTGCCCTACCTGCCGTGGCGGCATCGCGCCTGTTCGACAAAACCGGCTTCTGCCGCAACATTTCTGTGTCTGGTGCGACGCAGATCTCCGAAAACCCACGCTGCCCGCCGAGTATAATGTGCATCGTCTCGAGCGGCTGCTCGACGATCTGCTTCGAATGCATGTTGCGGGACATGGACTGCACGGGAGGACCTCCCTGCCCGCCATGCTTGGGACCGTTTGCTTCACGTTCGATGGGGAACCCAAATCGATTTCACGTCTTCCAATTCGCGACCGATATCTTTTCTTCCGCCAGTTGACCGAAGGAATGATGCCCCTCCAAAAATATTCCGAGCATCCCGCAATTGAGCTCTGGACCCGCATTGCACTGGCAGCGTCCAAGCATTCCGACCTGGTGGCGTCATTGAGTGCAGAGATATTGTCACAGATAACACCGGGAACAAAGAAACGCTCCGGACATCCTGATTTGACAGCCTTACAGCGAGCCATCATCCGCCTTCATTCAAACCGTCGAACATCATTGGCAACGACTACGCCTGGGAATTGATGACACCTGCATCCTCCATCTGCTCCCGATCGGGCAGGTCCTGCAGCGACTCCAGATCGAACGCGACCAGGAACTGCTCCGTCGTCACATAGGTATAGGGTGCCCCGCGCCGCGGCGACCGTGGGCCGGTGCCGATCAGGCCACGGGCATGTAGCCGACCGATCAGATCTCGGCTGATCTCCTTGCCGAAGATGTCCTTCAGCCCGTCTCTTGTGATCGGCTGGTGGTAGGCGATGGCGGCCAGGACCGCGACATCGTATTCGCGCAGATCGAGATCCTGATCGCCGACATCCGCGGCCGTCCTGATCGCCGCCGCATAGGCCGGTCTCGTCCGCAGCATCCAGCCGCCGGCCACCTGCGCCACTTCGAAGGATCGTCCTTCGAGATCGGCGGCCAGGTCTTCGACCAACAGATCGACCGAAGCCCCCTGCCCCACCACGCGCGCGAGGTCCTCGCGCGGCACCGGCGATGCGCTGGCGAAGAGAACGGCTTCAATCCGCCGCCTCCATTCTCGCCAGCGCAATTCGGTTGGCAGATCGTCCAATTCCCGGTCGAGGTCGGTTTCGGCGTGATCTTTGACCATGCCTAGACCCCGTAAAGGCGGAACGTGTCACGCCCGGTGAGCTCTCGGGCGACCCCTAACGCCACCAGCCGGTCGCAAAAGCGGCGCGCTGCCCGGTCGGACCGCAGTGAGGTAAGCGCGGTAGGGGCGATGGCATCCCGGGCCAGAAAGTCGGCCACTGCCTTGTCAGAACCCCTGGCTCGCAGTTTCGGCGCGGCCTCTTTGAGCCGGGCTGCGCGTCGTGTCAGATCGATGGCCTGGTGCGTTGTCTCAACTGCTGCCGTCCCAATTGCCTGATGACAGATCAGCCGCAACTCCTCGCCGGTTTTTCGAAGATCACCGCGCTTGAGGCCGAGTGCCAGAAGCGGCAGGACATGGCTCCACCCGAGCGCCTGCGCCAAAGTTGCATCCGCGAGAATCAGTGCGGAGGTGAGGTCGCGGGGTCGATCTCCAAGAACGGCCTCCAGGACGGTGGCCGCTTGAGTCACCGGAGCCGCCTTCACTACTTCGAGCCAGGTTGCGATCTGTTCCGGTTCCAAAGTCGGCAGCGCCCGGTTCAATGCCTTGGCCGCCACCGGTCGTTCCACCGCGCGCCGCCAAGAAAGATAACTCTCGCCCGCTGGCCCCGGGCTGTCACCCGGCTGCAGAAACGCCAACGCGTCCCGCAAGTCTGCCGCCCTTTCCGGCCGCCCCGAATGTACCACACAAGCCTCCGCCGCGCGCAGCGCCAAACTTTCCCGCAACAAGGCTTGGGGAACGTCATCGCGCCCGACCACCAGATGCAGATGCGCCAGCGCCGCGCCCGACAAAAACGCCATATCTTCATGGGTTTCGGGGCGTGCGGAAGTGACCCAGGGCGGCATCCGAGGTAGGGTATCAGGGTCGTCAATGAAGGTCGCTCGAGCATATGCCATGCCACAACACTATCCGATGGCGGCGCTTTGTTCTACCACATACTGGGAAAACCGCCCCGCTTTGCCGTATCCGTTTATGTCCAATAAGCTTGCCTTGGACGAAACCGCTCACGCGGTATTGGCGCTCGTTACCGCCGAACTACGCCGGGTCGACTGTGGTCTTTGCGGATAGGTGTGACCGTCGTTTGATTGGGACCTTCTCAATCGAACGACAGGAGGTTCCTTTGTCCAGCGAACATGTTCCAGCCCTACGGCAACGGTTTTTAGACGACATGCGCATCAAGGGCCTGCGGCCAATCACCCAGAAGATGTATTTGCGGTCAGTGCGCGAGTTTGCCAGATTTCTGGGGCGGTCGCCCGATTTGGCCACGCCCGAGGACTTGCGCGCGTTTCAGCTCGATATGACGAACAAGGGCACCGGCGCGCCGACCTTCAACCACCGGCTGACTGCGCTCAGCTTTTTCTTTTCGGTGACCTGCGACCGGTCCGAAATGAAACGTTACCTTCGTTACCAGCGGATCGCCAAGCAGATCCCGGTCGTACTGAGCGCCGCAGAAGTCGCGCGAATTCTGGCCGCGGCGCCGGGTCCGGGCTTGAAGTATGGGGCCGCTCTCAGTGTCGCGTATGGTTGCGGATTGCGGGCGAATGAAGTCACGCATCTGAAAGTGTCCGATATCGACAGCGATCGCATGCTGATCCGCGTCGAGCAAGGCAAGGGCCGCAAGGATCGGCAGGTGATGTTGTCGCCCACCCTTCTCGAGCTTTTGCGCGCCTACTATCGGGAAACGCGTCCTGCGGGCTGGCTATTCCCCGGCCGCGACCCGGCCAACCCGATTTCAAACCGCCAGCTGAGCCGCGCGTTCCACGCCGCGTGCGACTTTGCAGATATCAAGAAAAACGTCTCGCCCCACACGTTGAGGCACTGTTTCGCCACGCACCTGCTGGAAAACGGAACAGACATCCGAGTGATCCAGGTGCTGCTTGGTCACACGACGCTGGAGACCACGACCGTCTACACAAAGGTTGCAATCAAGATGATCCGGGACGTGACGAGCCCTCTGGATCTGCTGAACCTCGAGAAAGGCGGAAGCGGCTGACGGCGGGTCCCCAATGTCCCGACCAGCACTCGAAGTCGCGGACATCTTCCGAGCCCACGGACCTGCCTGGCGTCGTGCCAATGCTGGTCACCTGAGCCAGGCGCAACTCAAGGTCATGTCGGCAATTGAAACCTGCCGGACGGCTGTTCTGGGCGGACACGTCGCGGCTTGCACCAAATGCGGACACCAGCACGTCTCCTACAATTCATGCCGCAACCGGCATTGCCCGAAATGCCAGGGGGCCACCGCCCACCACTGGATGCAGGCCCGGGTCTCCGACCTCTTGCCAGTGGAATATTTCCACGTTGTCTTCACCCTGCCCGCAACGATCGCCAAGATCGCCTTGCAGAACAAGGCGGCTGTCTACGATCTTCTGTTCAAGGCGTCTTCAAGAACGCTTCTGACGATTGCCGCCGATCCCAAGCATCTGGGCGCGACGATTGGAATGACGAGTGTGCTGCACTCCTGGGGATCGGCGCTGACGCATCACCCGCATGTGCACATCATCGTGCCTGGCGGCGGCTTGTCGCCCTGCGGCAAGCACTGGATTGCTTGCCGTCCGGGGTTCTTCCTGCCCGTGAGGGTCGTGTCCCGTCTGTTCCGGCGTTTGTTCCTGGAAGGACTGATGGCTCTTCATCGGTCCGGAAATCTGGCCTTCTCCGGGCAATTGGCGCATCTGACGAGCCCGGACATCTTCAAGACCCACCTCGCACCGCTCAGAAAGACCGCATGGGTGGTATACGCCAAACCGCCCTTCGGAGGACCCGGGGCAGTTCTCGCCTATCTCAGCCGGTACACGCACAGGGTGGCGATTCCGAATTCGCGCCTCGTCAGCGCCGATGCCGAGACGGTTGCGTTCCGATGGAAGGACTACAGGATTAGAAACCGCAATCGCCAGAAGGTCATGCGTCTCGAAACGGGGGAGTTCATTCGCCGGTTCCTGACCCACGTTCTGCCTCCGGGGTTTCACCGGATCCGCCATACCGGTTTCCTTGCCAACGGCATCCGCCGCGCAAGGCTTGAAACCATCAGATTACTGTTGGCCGCAGAGGCGCAAGACGACCAGGAAGCATCAGACGACAAGACCGGCCCTCCGGACGAACAGTCCTCGAGTCTGACGTGCCCGGAATGCGGCGGCAGCATGGTCGTCATCGATGCATTCGAGCGCGGCAAGACCCCGAAATCTCGCTCGCCACCTTGGAGAACCGCCGCATGAAACAAGGGCAGAACCTTTGTCTTGACCTGCGGCGCCCCGGCACCGCACGGGTCCGTGTGGCTCAAATTCGAAAGCACGACAAATGCTCAGGAACCGCGCGCGCAAAGGCCCTCGTTTTGCAAGAACGACAGGTGTTTCTTGTCGAACTCGGCATCCACCCCACCCCAAAATCTGCAACACAGACAGCCACCGAGCTCAGTCGTTCAGAGCAATTCCCATAGGCCCAAATTCTGCCCGCGCTTTCGTCCAAGGCAGATTTATCGCCGCTGGATAACGCGCATCCAGCGGCCACAAACCTTTTTCATTATCGGACGGAAAAATGATATGCTCGGAAACATGAGCAGTATCACGAATAGCGGCACCAAAATCGAGGATTCTGACGCGTCTGACGCAGAGATTTCGAGCTCAGCACCCCATACCGCGCCGAACAGTGACGAGCGCGACGAGAGAACCTCTCGGGACGGAGCCTCAATCGCTCTGCCCGCCCATGTGGCCGGCTCCGGCGCGCTCGACCGGCTGATCGATACCGCCCGGGACTATGCCGAGGCCTCGACGGCTGGGAACACGAACAAGGCCTACGCCGCCGACTGGAAACACTTCACCCGCTGGTGCCGGTTGAAAGGCACGGAGCCTCTGCCCCCCTCGCCGGAGATGGTTGGACTTTATCTGGCTGATCTGGCCGCCGCGACCGGGAAGGCCCCTGCTCTCTCGGTCTCCACCATTGAGCGGCGCCTCTCCGGCATCGCTTGGAATTACAGGCAGCGAGGGTTCACTCTTGATCGCAAGGACCGCCATGTCGCCACCGTTCTGGCCGGGATTAGGCGCAAACACGCGCGTCCGCCGGTTCAGAAGGAAGCGATCCTGCCCGAGGACATCCAGGCCATGGTGGGCACCCTTCCCTATGATCTCCGCGGGCTTCGAGACCGGGCGATCTTACTTCTGGGCTATGCTGGAGGTCTCCGTCGCTCCGAGATCGTGAGCCTTGACGTGCACAAGGATGATACACCGGGCTCCGGCGGTTGGATCGAGATTTTCGAAGATGGCGCTCTGCTGACACTGAACGCCAAGACCGGGTGGCGCGAGGTCGAGGTTGGGCGCGGCTCAAGCGACCAGACCTGTCCTGTCCACGCACTTGAGCAATGGCTACACTTTGCGAAGATCGACTTTGGGCCGGTCTTCGTGCGCACCTCGCGGGACGGCAAACGTGCCCTCGAGGCCCGCCTCTCCGACAAGCACGTCGCTCGGCTGATCAAGGCAACCGTTCTGAAGAGCGGCGTCAGATCCGATCTGCCGGAAGCCAAAAGGCTGGCAATGTTCTCTGGACATTCCTTGCGCGCCGGGCTCGCCTCGTCGGCAGAGGTTGATGAGCGCTATGTTCAAAAGCACCTGGGACATGCGTCGGCCGAGATGACCCGGCGTTACCAGCGCAGGCGCGACAGGTTCAGGGTGAACCTGACCAAAGCCGCAGGGCTGTGAAGCTCAGGAATCTTGACGCGTTGGTGAAGCGCTAAGATGAAATTCCAGCGCTTCAGTTTCAGCTTTCTGCTTCAATTGAAATCGGGAATTAAACGCGACAAGAGCGGCGATACGCTGGTCGTTGTGCGGATCGACAGGCTTGCGCGGTCTCTGTCGCACTTGCTGGAGGTGATCGAACGTCTGGAGGCCAAGGGAGCTTTCTTCCGCTCCCTGCAGGACCCCATCGACACCGCTTCCCCGCAGGGCAAGTTCACATTGCAGGTTCTAGGCGCCGCGGCCGAGTTCGAGCGCGCGCTGATACGTGAGCGCACAAAGGCCGGGCTTGCCTCTGCGCGCGCCAGAGGGCGCGTTGGTGGCAATCCTGGACTGCGCGCCAAAGACCCCGCCGCGCTGCGCAAGGTGCGGCTGGCGCGACAGGACGGCTACATGGAGCGCCTCAACGAGACCGCGCAGGATTGGGTGCCCCATGTGCGCCGCTTGCGGCCGGATATGGCCTGGGAAGACCTGCTGCGGATCATCAATGGCCCCCTGCCCCCAGATCGCCATTGGACACAAAGCCGACTGCTCCGCGCTGTGAAGGCATATGTGCGCGACGGTTTCCTTCCTGCCGAGGTGCTTGGCCGCGCCGGACGCCGCGAAACCGATGACCGCCTGCCGGCCATCGTCGCAGCGATCAAAGGCGCGGACCCCGAAATCACGCTGCAGGCGATCTGCGACCGGCTAGAATCGATGCGTGAGCGCACCCCTCGCGGCCGCACTAGCTGGCAGCCGTCTTCGGTCAAAATGCTGCTTGAGCGTGCGGAAAAGTTGGGGCTCCTGTGAACACGACACTTGTGTTGGCCTAACGGATTGCCACTAAATCTAGAAAGTGCTTGCACGAATCTGGCTGGTCGGGCAATAGTCTCGAAAAATAACGCGCGGTCACATAAAAAACGCGCCCACGGATCAGGGCAGACATGAGCGAAGCAGAACAGGATCTAGATATCGCCATCGGGCAATACGCGGAACTTCTCGCGTCGAACCTGCATGCTCAGCGCGCTGCGCACTTCCCACCGGATGCAAAGAAGGTGATGCGTACTTTGACCAGCGGCGAAGCTGCTGAGCTCCTTGGCGTCGACCATACCTATCTTCGGAAGCTTCATCGAGAAGGAAAGATCGTTGACGTCGAGACGACGGCGGGAAGTCATCGCCGCTATACGCTCGACGATATCTGGGAAATCCGGCAGACGCTTGAAGGAAACGCAAAAAAGTCTGGAACTTACGTGCCTGGGCGTCGCGACGGTGACGAGCTTCAAGTCATTTCAGTGGTGAACTTCAAGGGCGGAAGCGGCAAAACGACGACGTCTGCTCACCTCGCTCAGCGCTTGGCGCTCAAGGGGTACAGAGTTCTTGCGATCGATCTCGACCCCCAAGCATCTCTTTCGGCTCTTCACGGAATCCAGCCAGAACTCGACCTCATGGAGGGCGGAACCCTCTATGATGCCGTTCGCTACGAGGATCCGGTTCCGATCTCCGAAGTGATCCGCAAGACTTACATTCGCGGCCTTGATCTCATCCCAGGCAACCTTGAACTCATGGAGTTCGAGCACGAGACGCCTGCTGCTATCCAGCGAGGCGGAGCGAAGGCGTTCTTCGCGAGAGTTCATGACGCACTCGATAGTGTTGAAGCGAACTACGACGTTGTTGTGATCGACTGCCCGCCGCAGCTTGGTTTCTTGACGATGTCAGCACTTTCCGCGTCCTCGGGCGTCCTCGTGACGGTTCACCCGCAGATGCTTGACCTTATGTCGATGTCCCAATTCCTGCGAATGACGGCGGATCTCCTGGGAGTAATCAGGGATGCAGGCGCAAATTTGCGCTTCGATTGGCTGCGCTTCTTGCCAACGCGATACAAAGTCGGCGACGCGCCACAAACCGAAGTCATCGCCTTCATTCGCGGGCTGTTTGGGAGGTCGGTCCTGACCAATCACATGGTTGAATCGACCGCAATTTCTGATGCCGGCTTGACCAAGCAAACGCTCTACGAAGCTGACAAGAGGGACTTCACGCGTCAGACGTTTGATCGTGCGATCGAATCTATGAACGCAGTGAACGATGAGATCGCTGAAATCATCCAGAACACATGGGGGCGGAATGGCAAGAAAGCCTAAACTTGGCCTGCCTCTGCAGACCCTTCGCAACGCTCCTGACGCTCTTGAAGGGCGCCGACTGCGTGGCGGTGTTTTTGAGATCGATCCGGCGCAGATTGTTACCGAAGGACGGTTGGATGACAGGCTTCAGATTGAAGTTGAGGGCCTGAAGAACTCTATTTCCAAGAACGGTCAGCGTGTGCCTGTCTTGGTCCGCCCACTGGAAGGCGATCGCTACAACCTGATCTATGGCCGCAGACGCTTAGAAGCATGTCGCGAACTCGGTATCAAAGTTCGAGCCATCGTCACAGAGGTTGAGGGTGATCAAGCGCTTCGAGATCAGCTTCTCGAGAACCAAGAGCGTCGTGATCTGAGCTTTATTGAGCGTGCGCTCGTTGCGACGGCACTTCTGGACGGTGATCATTTGGAAGGGGCTGAGCGCACCAATCGAGGTGTCGCCGAAGTCCTTAACCTGCACGAAGCTGGGGTTTCACAGCTCTTGAGTGTCGTTCGGACGGTCGGCGAGGATCTCATCCAGGCAATTGGTGCAGCTCCTGGGATTGGTCGCCCGAGATGGGAAGAGCTCAAAAAGGCTTTGGGTGCCTACGACGGTGATCGGGACCAGCTGCTAGCCATAGCTCATGCAGCCAAGTCCGAAAGTTCCGGCTCGGTCGATGAGGTTTCTGAGCGTGCGTTTCTCGCAGTTCTGGCAGCTGCGAAGAGCGCAGAGAAGAAAGCAAGCCCGTCTAGAAAGGGTGTGCCTGCTTTGGCGATCCCCGGTGTTGGAGCTGCGACGGTCAAGACCGGCCGCCAAGGCAAGCAGCTCAAACTTGATCTAACTACGGATGAACCTGATTTTATCAGCTGGTTGGAGGGCAACGCCCCAAAGCTGATTACCGAGCTTCATGAGCGCTGGAAGCGTTCAGGAGACTGAGGAAGAGCAACCAACAAGAAGGAGGCACGACACAGGCAAAAAGAAAAAGGCCCCGAGAAGCTAGCTTCACGAGACCTTTGTAAGGTTTCGCACCGGGATCAGCCCGCTACAAAATCTCAGTTTTCGCACTTCTGAATGTAGCGTTCTGGCCCCTACCCCGCAAGCGCAAAGCGATTCGCGGGCCCTAAAATTTTTGTCTTCGTGAACATTTTCATGGAGTACACACCAATTTCGCCGTTTATGCGGCCGATTTCGCACGCTCATTTGCGCGTCATCGAGCGACCCGAGGCATCTGTTCCGGCCAGACCCGTTAACAAGTGGGAACTCCTGCGCGAGCTCTCCAAGGCGCAAGCGGTCTTTAGGGTCTCGGAACGTGATCTGACTGTTTTGCAGGGGCTCCTCAGCTTCTTTCCGGACGATGCGCTTGGCGGGAACGCCGAGATGGTCGTCTTCCCCTCGAACAAGGCAATCTGCGAGCGCCTGAATGGCATGCCGTGCTCAACGATGCGTCGTCACCTCGCGCGTCTCGTCGAGGCTGGCTTGCTCCAGCGGCGCGATAGCCCCAATGGGAAGCGCTACGTCCGCAAGCACGGCGAAGACCGCGTCGCCTTTGGCTTCGATCTTTCCCCGCTCTACTGCCAGTCTGAGGAGATAGCACGGGCCGCAGAGGCCGTACGTGAGGCTGAGGAGCGCGTCAGGCGCCTGAGAGAGGTCGTAAGCCTCATGCGACGCGATCTCGCGGCCCTTGCCGAGTTCGGAGACGAGGTGCAGCCAGGCCTAGGCTTATGGGATCAGCTTCGCGACAAGGCTGCCCTTATAGCCCGCGCGCTTCGCCGCAAGCTTTCAATTGAGGACCTCGCGGCCTATCGGGCCGATCTTGAAGCTCTCCTTGACCAGGCACGCAACATCATCGATGGCCCTGAAACAGAAGAAATGAACACCGATGATGCCCAATCTGAGCGTCACCATCATAATTCAAATAAAGAATCTATAGATTTTGAACCTGCTTTAGAAAAAAGCGGGGCGGCGGGTGTGCCAGATGTGGATACGAATGAGCCGATGGCTGACGCTGATGAACAGGACACAAGACATCTGCCAAAGATCCCGCTCCACCTAGTGATAGCGGCATGTCCCTCGCTGAAGACCTTCTACCAAGGTGAGATCCGGCATTGGCATCAGCTTTTCGATGCGGCGTGCCATGTGCGGCCAGCCATGGGGATCAGTGCGTCTGCATGGGAAGAAGCACAGCGGTTCATGGGTCCGGAGCAAGCGTCGATCGTCGTTGCTGCGATGCTGGAACGCTTCGCCGACATAAGATCGCCTGGTGGATACTTGCGAGCTCTGACTACCAAAGCTGCGGCAGGCGAGTTTTCCTGTGGCCCAATGGTCATGGCATTGATTGGCCGGCGGAACGCGGCTTAACAGCTGTTAAACTCCGATCGCGTGCGGCTGGCATGGCATAACTTAACAGCTGTTAAGTAGGCTCTCGGCACACAAACGGTGTCTGAGAAAGAAAAGTTAGGGGGTTGAGGTATGGCGGTATTTGAGATCGTGAAAGTGGCTTTCGCCTTCGTCGCGGCGAAGATCTGATGACGAGGGCATCCCGATCACCATGGTGAAACCTCAGCTGGTGACCATCGCTGCTAGTAGCGCCAAGGCGGCTAGCGAAGAACATACAGAGCGTTGCGCTGCAGCCAACCTAGCAGTTGCGCGCCTCCGCGGCCCCTGCCCTTTTCGATGCCTGAGATCTGATGATGAATACCCTCAATAACTGGATCTACGCTATCCGGCGCCTGCTGACGGCGATTTGGGTCCTGGCCTCGGATATTCGCTTGGCCTTCATCGGTGCTAATGCCTGAGAGGTAGGTTGTGGATGTCTGTTGCATGATATCGTGGCTACGGGCCGTAGCGCACAAGGAGCAGACGATCGATGGTTGCCAAAACCGTTTGACCAAGGGCTCGATCCTCGAATTCCCGCGCGCGGGGAAGGGGACCCCGTAACTTCTCGGTCACTTCGATAATGGCGACTTGGCCAGCGAGGCAATCGGCTCCTCAAGCGCAGCAGCTAATTGCCAGCGGCCCCGCGTTCCGCTGATTTGGTCGTAGTGGACGACGAGCACATCGCAGAACAGCGGTTGCAACTCAATCTCTTGATTTCAGTAACCGCCCGATTTGAACCGCCTGCTCGTATGTCCCGTTGATTGATAAGAGACGTCCATAGTGACGTCATTACAGACGTCTCCTACAGGGAGGCAGGGATGCGGGGCGAAATTCTGGGCGTGGAGCGTCGGCGCCGATGGAGCGACGAGGAGAAGTTGTCGATTGTGCTTTCGGTCGGGGTGAATGGCGCGACGGTATCGCAAGTCGCGCATCGGCACGAGATCAGGCGGCAGCAGATTTATGCTTGGCGATACGAGCTGAGGAAGAAGGGGCTTCTGACGCCTGACGACACGGCGCTGTTTTTGCCGGTCGATATTGCACTGCCGCCCGGCCCGCCGGAAACATGCGTCACTGACGCGAGCTCGGTGCTGATCGAAGTGGTTCTGCGCGAGGGCCGCAGCCTACGGGTCGATGCCCATGTGGACGCGGCGGTGCTGACCCGTTTGATCCAAGCGGTTGAGGCGGCATGATCGGCCCCGGCACCGGCGTTCGGGTTTACCTGGCTTGCGGTCACACGGATATGCGCAAGGGCATTATGGGCCTGTCCGCCATCGCCCAGGACGTCCTGCGGCAGAGACCCTCGAACGGTGCCGTGTTCGCATTTCGGGGGCGCCGCGGCGACAGGGTGAAACTTTTGTATTGGGATGGCCAGGGATTTTGCCTGTATTACAAAGTCCTCGAGAAGGGGCGTTTCCCATGGCCCGCAGCGACGGATGGCAGCGCACGTCTGACCGCCGCTCAACTGGCCATGCTCTGGGAAGGAATCGACTGGCGCCGGCCGGATTGGGGGGCGCCGCCAGCCCGGACGGGTTGAATTATCTCTCTGGAATCGTTTGTTTTTATGGCACCTGATCTGCGGTCATGGTATCCACCGCCATGTCCGACGAAGCCACGTCTCTCTCCAATGATCCTGCCGTCCTGAAGGCGATGATCGCCGCATTGCAGGCGGAAAACCAGAAGATGTCCGCCAGTTTGCGGGCCCATGATCTGCTGGTTCAGGCGCTGCGTGTCCGGATCGCCAAATTGCAGAAGCAGAAATTCGGATCCAGCTCGGAAAAGATTGAACGCGAGATCGAACAACTGGAATTGGCGCTGGAGGGCCTGCAGGTGGCGCTCGCCGAGGCGGAGGACCAGTCGCAGGACGACGACGATGAACCGGAGACGGAAAACCAGGCCCCGGAACCGGTCGAGGCGCGGGACCCGAGGCGCCGCCGCCCGAAGGTGTCGAAGGACACGCCGCGCGAACGCCGCGAGCTTGATCCCGGCGACAATTGTCCGGATTGCGGGGGCGACCTGCGGGTGGTGGGCGAAGATGTCAGCGAGCTGATCGACATGATCTCGGCGCAGCTGAAGGTCATCGAGATTGCGCGCGTCAAGAAATCCT
>NZ_FNYY01000019.1 GCF_900109145.1 Marinovum algicola | reverse complement strand
CACTGGTCCTCCTACCCCAGCCACCGTCACGACGAGGACGACTTCCCGCGCATCACCTATCTGGAGGAAACCTATTACCATCGCCTTAACCCGGCCTCGGGATTCGGCGTGCAGCGGGTCTATACCGAGGATGGCACGCTCGACGAATGCATGGCGGTGCACGATGGCGAGGTCGTTCTGGTCCCCCGCGGCCACCACCCCTGCGGCGCGCCTTACGGCTTCGAGATGTACTACCTCAACGTCATGGCCGGCCCCCGCCGCAACTGGCGATTCCTGCCCGACCCCGCCGTCAAGTGGATCATCGATAAAGACGGGTGAACGCGCCGGCATTCAACCGGACATCTGCGCCTCGGCAATCGGTTTCAGCGCCGCGTAGAGTACGCTATGGATCGGGGTCGGCACGCCGTGACTTGCGCCGGCCCGCACCAGATCGCCGCTCAGATACTCATGTTCCAGCGGCTTGCCATTGCGCAGATCGTCGAGCATCGAGGCATGCATGTGATCGGGCAGCCCGTCGAGGAAGCCCCAGACCGTCTCGGCCGTGTCCGCCGGCATGTCGGGGCGCACCGCGCGGGCCACGGCGACCGCCTCTTCGACAGCGGCGCGAAACAGCGCCCGGCTCTCGGCGGTGGCACGCAGCGGCCCCATGTCGAGCCCGGTCAGCGTGGTCATCGAGGCCATGGTGCTCTGGCCGCAGAACTTGGTCCAGAGATCGATCAGAATGTTTTCGTGCAGCACCGGGGTGGTTCTGGCCTCGGTCAGCGCCTCGGCCAGCATTTCGCAGCGTGGGCTGATGCCGCCGCCGGCCTCGCCAAAGGTCAGCATGTCGAACGGCGCGGTATGGGCGATGACCCCGGGCTTGGCAATATGGCCGGGAATGCGGGCGACGCCGGGGATGACGTGTTGCGCGCCGATCGCGGCTGCCAGACGTTCCCAGGCGGTGATGCCGTTCTGGCAGGTCACGACGGCGGTTTCCGGCGTCAGCATCGGGCGGATCGCCTCGGCCGCCGGTTCGACGTCGATGTTCTTGACCATGAACAGCACCGTATCGACCGGCCCGACCTCGGCCGGATCGCCGCTGGCGCCGATCCCGGGCAGATGCGCGTCGCCCTTGGGGCTACGGATGGTCAGACCGTTGCGGCGCAGCGCCTCGAGATGCGCGCCCCGGGCGATCAATGTCACCTCATGGCCGGCCTGCGCCAGCCGTCCGCCGAAATAGCCCCCCAGCGCGCCTGCGCCCATCACCGCGATCTTCAATGCCTGATCCTCCGTATCTTGCGGGAAGCATAACAGCAGATGGCGGAAAACCGAGCGGAAACAGGCCGGCGCAGGCTGTGCCGGAGGGCGGGTCATGTTTCTGGAGAAGTGGTGGCGACCTTGGAATCGAACCAAGCGTGCGTCTCCGCGAGGGAACCGCAGGTGGCCGCTGCCACATGCAGGGAACGCGGGATCGATCCTGGGGATCGATCGGTATCCAGCCGCGCAGGCTGTGCCGGAGGGCGGGTCATGGTTCTGGAGAAGTGGTGGGCGACCTTGGAATCGAACCAAGCGTGCGTCTCCGCGAGGGAGTTACAGTCCCCTGCCACACCTTGCGGCCTGTCGCCCACTGTGTGGGGCTGATTAATGATGGGGCCGGGGGAGGTCAAGCCGGAAATCCGGGAAAATTTGCCGGCCCGCATCTTTTCTTGCGGGGGGCATTTGCGCCCGGTAAGGGGCGGCGGGTTGCGCCATGGGGCGCGGGCGGCCATTGTCGCCAGAGGCGAAGGGGATTGCGATGAAAAAGCCCAAGTGGGTTGTCGAAAAGGAACAGGCCAAACGGGCGGCGGCGGCTGAAACCGTCTGGCTCTTTGGCATCCATGCGGTGCGCGATGCGCTGGAAAATCCGGCCCGCGAAAAGCTGCGGCTGATCGTGACGCGCAATGCCGCAGCCAAGCTGGACGCGGCCATCGCCGCCAGCGGCCTGCCCCCCGAAGAGGCCGATCCGCGCAAGTTCCCGGCCCCGATCGATCCGCAATCGGTGCACCAGGGCGCGGCGCTCGAGGTCAAGCCGCTGGCCTGGGGTTCGCTCGAGGATGTGGCGCTGGCCGACGGGCCGGGAGCGCAGCGGCTCTTGCTGCTCGACCGGGTGACCGATCCGCACAACGTGGGCGCCATCCTGCGCTCGGCCGAGGTCTTTGGCGCCCGCGCGGTGATCGCCCCGCGCCACCACAGTGCGCCCGAGACCGGTGCGCTGGCCAAGACCGCCAGCGGCGCGCTGGAGCGGCAGCCCTATCTCAGGGTGCGCAACCTGGCTGACACGATCCTCGCGCTTCAGGGCATGGGCTATATCGTCCTCGGACTGGCCGGCGAGGCCGCGCAGACCATCGAACAGGCGCTCGAGGGCCGCGCCGACCGGCCGGTGGCGCTGGTGCTGGGCGCCGAGGGGCCGGGGCTGCGTGAACGCACGCGCGAGACCTGCGACGCGCTGGTCCGGATCGATTTCGCCGGCGCCTTCGGTTCGCTCAATGTCTCCAATGCTGCCGCCGTGGCGCTTTATGCCAGCCTGAGCCGCGGCTGAAGGCTTTCAATTCGCGGTGCCGTGCTTAGGTTGGAGGGCACACATCACGGAGGATGCGATGCCGCAGGGCACAAAGATCGCCACATGTTGTTATTGCGGCACCCGCGCCGCGCTGATCCTGACCGGCAAGACGCGGCACGAGCTGAGCTGTCAGGGCTGCGGCGCGCCGCTGCATGACCTCAAGATGATGCCCGGCCCCCGCGCCGAAGTGCCCAGACAGGCGAAGGCCTCCAGGACGCCGAAGGCCGGCAAACGCAAGTCCGCGACGCCCAATCCGCTCTGGGAGATGAAGCGCGACAACGGCTACAAGCGCAAGAAGAAGAAAAAGAAACGCGGCGTGAGCTGGTTTCTGGAAGAGGCCTTCGACGTGATCGAGGATATTTTCGACTGACCGGGAGGACATCATGGGGAAAGCCAGGACTTACGACGGTAAGGACATCGCCATCTCTTTCGACATGTCGCGCTGCATCCACGCGCGCAATTGCTATCTCAAGCTGCCGCAGGTCTTCGACCCGTCGCGCCGGCCCTGGGTCGACCCCGATGCCGCCCCGGCCGAGGACATCGCGGCGATGATCCGCACCTGTCCCTCCGGCGCCTTGACCTATGCCCGCCGCGATGGCGGCCGCGACGAGACGCCGCCGGCGATCAATCGCGTCGCTGTCTGGGAAAACGGGCCGCTCGCTCTGGCCGGAAATTTGCAGATGGGCGAGGACCGGATGCAGCGCGCCACGCTCTGCCGCTGCGGGCTCTCCGCGACCAAGCCGTTCTGCGATCACAGCCACGTCAATGGCGGGTTCCAGGCCACGGGCGAGCCGGCGGAGGCCGAAGGCGAGGCGCAGGCGCCCGGGCCGCTGAAGATCACCTGCCGCGAGAACGGGCCGCTGGTGCTGGTCGGCCCGGCCGAGGTGACCACCGGCACCGGCCGGCGGGTGAAACAGGCGGGCCGGCTCTTTCTCTGCCGCTGCGGCCAGTCCGGCAACAAGCCTTTTTGTGATGGAAGTCACAAGAAGGCCGGCTTTACCGCGGATCCGGTCTGACGCGATGGGACGGCGGCGGGATGGTCTTTCCAATTCGCGCGGCCTCCTTTATCCCGAGCGGCAGAATTCAGGAGGCGTGCCATGGAATATGTGACCCCGGGGCCGGTCGAAGAGAACTGGAGCGAGGCGATCTCTCCGGTCGAGGAGATCATCAACGAGGCCCGCAACGGCCGGATGTTCATCCTTGTCGATCACGAAGACCGCGAGAACGAGGGCGATCTGGTGATCCCCGCGCAGATGGCGACGCCGGATGCGATCAATTTCATGGCCACCAATGGCCGCGGGCTGATCTGCCTGACCCTGCCGGGCGAGCGGGTCGATGCGCTGGGCCTGCCGCCGATGGTGACCAACAATTCCTCGCGCACCGAGACGCCCTTTACGGTGTCGATCGAGGCGCGCGAAGGCGTCAGCACCGGGATTTCGGCGCATGACCGGGCGCTCACGGTGGCGGTGGCCATCGATGGCAGCTCCACCGCCTCGGATATCTCGTCGCCGGGCCATGTCTTTCCGTTGCGCGCGCGTGATGGCGGCGTGCTGGTGCGGGCCGGCCATACCGAGGCCTCGGTCGATGTCAGCCGGCTGGCCGGGCTCAACCCCTCGGCGGTGATCTGCGAGATCATGAACGAGGACGGCACCATGGCGCGGCTGCCGGAACTGGTGTCCTTTGCCCAGAAACACGGGCTGAAGATCGGCACGATTTCCGATCTGATCGCCTATCGGCGGCGGCATGACAATCTTGTCAAGGAAACCGCGACACAGGAAGTGGTCTCGGCCTTCGGCGGCGACTGGGTGCTGCGGGTCTTTACCGACGTCACCGAAGGTGTCGAGCATGTGGTGCTGACCAAGGGCGACGTGACCTCGCCCGAGCCGGTGCTGGTGCGGACCCATGCGCTTTCGGCCTTGCAGGACGTGCTGGGGATCGGCAATTCCGGCGAGCTGCGCAAGGCGATGGAGATCATCGCGCGCGAGGGCAGGGGCGTTGTATGCCTGTTCCGCAATCCGCAGGCGCGGGTCATTCGCGAAGAGGCCGAGGAGGGGCCCAAGACAGTGCGCGAGATCGGTCTGGGCAGCCAGATCCTCTCGACCATGGGTCTGTCGAAGCTGATCCTGCTGAGCGACCACGAGGCGACGCGTTATGTCGGCCTCGACGCCTATGGGCTTGAAATCGTGGGCACCCGCCCGATCACGGAGTAACAAGAGATGGCCGAAGCCGAGACCCACTACATCCTGCCGCGCGCCGAATTCGACAAGCCGGTGAAGATCCTCATCGTGGTGGCGCCCTATTACAAGGCCATCGCCGACAATCTGGTGGCCGGCGCCAAGGCCGAGATCGAAGCCTCGGGCGGCACCTGGGAGCTGATCGAGGTGCCCGGCGCGCTCGAGGTGCCTTCGGCGATCGGCATCGCCGAGCGGATGAGCAACTTCGACGGCTATGTGGCGCTGGGCTGCGTGATCCGCGGCGAGACCACTCATTACGAAACGGTGTGCAACGACAGCTCGCGCGGGATCACCCTGCTGGGGCTTCAGGGGCTTTGCATCGGCAATGCCATCCTCACGGTGGAAAACATGACCCAGGCCGAGGTTCGGGCCGATCCGGACCGCGGCAACAAAGGCGGCGGGGCGGCCGCGGCGGCCTTGCATCTGGTGGCACTCAGCCGTAAATGGGGCGCTTCGCGTGACGGTGTGGGATTCCGCCCGGCGCGAGACGAATACCAGATAGCCGCCGACATGAAGAGCACCCCGACCGCATGAGTGACGAGACCGAAGCCTCCGCCCCCAAGGCGCTGTCAGGCAATCAGAAGCGCAAGATGAAATCCGCCGCCCGGCTTTATGCCGTGCAGGCGCTGTTTCAGATGGAGGCGCGCGGCCAATCCGTGCCTTCGGTGACGCATGAGTTTGTCGAACACCGCTTTGGCGCGGTCTACGAGGGCGACGAGATGGTCGAGGGCGATGTCAGCCTGTTCGGCCAGCTGGTGGCGGAGGCGGTCAACCATCAGGCCAGGATCGACCAGATGACCGACCGGGCGCTGGTGGCGAAATGGCCGATCGCGCGAATCGACCCGGTGCTGCGGGCGTTGTTCCGCGCCGCCGGCGCCGAGCTTGTCGAGGGCGAGGCGCCGCCGCGGGTGGTGATCAAGGAGTTCGTCGACGTGTCCGGCGCCTTCTTTCCCGAGGGCCGCGAGCCGCAGTTCGTCAACGCGGTGCTCGATCACATGGCGCGCGAGGCCCGCCCCGAGGCATTCTGAGCGAAAAAACGCCGGATGACGTGATGTCGCAGCGGCTTTTCATATCGCTTTGGCGTGATATCCTGTATGCTGAACGGCAAGCGCCACATTCCTTGGGGCGCCGGGAGAGGGATTACGATGCGAGAGCCGCAATTGCCGAAACTTGTCCGTCAGTACTTCAAGCACGTCTTGATCGGGTTCCTGGCCTCGGCGGTCTTCGTGATCATGCTGCTGGGTTTCAACATCGCCAATCTCGCGCATCTGGTTGCCACGTCGCCGCTGGGTATCCTTGCCGTGTTCCTGCTCTGGGTGGTTAACGGCATCGTTTTCGCCGGGGTGCAATTCGGCATTTCCACAATGGGCGATGACGATGACGACACCCCCGGCGGGGGCCTGCGCGCGCCGGTACGCGAATATGCCCCGGTGCGGGTGCCGGTCGCGAAGCCGCGCCGCAGGATCTGACGTCGGGGCCGCGTGGTGCCCGGCTTTTCGTGAAGGTGCGCAGGCGTTGCGCGCCTTTTTTCATGCCATGACGTTTTTGCCGTGATTGTTTTCGTGCCGTGACGGCAGGGAAGCCGCCAGGGGCGGCGATCTGGTGGAAAACGGCGGGCCCGCAAACGCGACCGTGGGGTTATCTCATTCCCGAGGACCTGTATATACAGGTGGGCGCCAGGTAACCAGGCCAGGACCAGGACAGAGCCAGCTCCCTCGGAATTGCTTAAGGCCACCGGAATGCAACCGTACACGAGAAGGGCAGCACCCGCCTTCACGCCAGATAGGGGCTCCGTGGCGCGGCGGCAAGGGGGGCGGGAAAGAAATCCCGGCCCGGCTGCGGCGAACGGGCGGAGGCGCGGCCCCTGCCGCCTGTGGCGAAATCCCCGAGGGGGCTTGAAAACAGAAGAAGATCAGGCGCTGTCCTAGCCGTCGGAGGCGCTGCGGAACTTGTAGCGGTCAAGCTCTTCGGGCAGGAGCAGGTAGATTTCATCCGGCGGTGTGGCCAGCGCATGGCGCATCACCAGCGGGTCGATGCCCATCTCTGCCAGATAGCCCATGACCTCGCCCTGACCGCGCTGGATGTCTTCCACCGCGACAAAGGCGGGCAGCAGGGAGCTTTCGCCGAAGTAGTGCTGATGGACCCCGACCGAGGCCGTGGCGTCGATCACGCGGCTGCTGCCGCCGGCCAACAGATAGGGGCAGGCAGAGTAACAGAATTCGCCTGCCAGCATCTGCGTCTCGATCCCCCTGGCGCGCAGGTGGCGGCCGAGAGTCAGCGCCTCGGCCACGGCGCCGCCGGGGGATTGCAGGATCAGCCGCTCCGGCGCCGGCTCGGCGCTCTCGAGCTGGTCGATGATGCGGCTGGCGTCGCCCTCGGCAATGGTGCCTTCGAGCCGCCAGGTGCCGCCTTCGGCGGGGGTGAGAACAAGGCGGTCCGGAAGGGTGCCGGGATCCCGCAGGGGCTGTGTCGCCGGGCGGTCGCGGCCCGGATCGAAGACCCGGCGCTGGTCGCCCGGTCGCACCGGTTCGGACAGCCGCGGCGTGTCGGTCCAGAGTTTCGGCAGCCGCAGCCCGCCGCGCTGCACATCGCCCACCACCAGCAGCACGCCGATGCCGACCTGAAACACCAGCACGCCGGTGAGGATGCGGGCAATGGCGCTGCCGGCGCTCATGTGGATTTGCCGGTCAGCGGGTGGACCTTGCCGCCGTCCTTGCCGGTCTCGGGCTGGGGCTCGCTGTCGGCTGCGGGGGGCTCTGCCGGGGTCTCGGGCACTTGGCGCATGGCGGTTTCGACATCGCGCAGGGCGGCCAGGGCGGCGCGCAGCTCGGCCAGGGTCATCGTGTCCTCGACCCCGGCACCGTCGCGGCCGGCGCGAATCGCCGCCTGGGTGATGGCGAGGATGAAGACCAGCACCGCCGGCAGCAGGTCGATGGCAATCGCCCCCGCCCAGGAGGGCACGAAATTGCCGGCATAGAGGATCACTGCGTCGGCCGAGGAGATCGGCGCATAAGAGACCTCGGGCGGCGGCGCGAGGGTGCGGACATCGCGGGCGGCGTTTTCCAGTGTGGCGGCGCGGCGGACCAGCACGTCGAGCACCGAGGTGATGGTGGCGGCCTGATCGCCGCGGTTCTGCTCGGTGGCGCCATCCAGCTCGGGCAGCACGACAGAGGCCGCGAGATCCTGCGCCGCGCGTTCCACCAGCGGTGCCACCGAGAGCTGGCGCAGCTGGGTGATCAGCCCTTGCAGTTCGACCGCCAGTTCGGAGAATTCCACCGACCGGGGTTCGACCGCGCCCGGCTCGACCGTCAGGGCGCGCATCCGGCTGAGCAGGGCGTTGCCCTGGGTGAAGGCGGTCTCGACCCGCGGGGTCTGGGCGGCGATCTGCGCCTCGAGCGCGGCCAGCTCTTCGGATTTCTGCCGCAGCACGCGGAACACCGCCCCGCGCCCCGCCAGCCCCGAGAGATTGCCGGTCGCCTCCTGTTCCGAGAGATCCTCGAAGCCCTGGCGCACCCGGGAGACATCGCGCTCCAGCGCCTGGCCGGTGAGCGCCACCTCATGCGCCCGTTCGAGCGAAGTCTGATAGCGTTGCACGGTTTCGGCCAGGTGCTGTTCGACGGCCGCAGAGCCGGCCAGCGCGGCGGCATTGAGCCAGGATGACATGGCGACGATGGCCAGCGAGCCCAACCCCATGGCGGCCAGCAGGCCGACGCGGGCCTGGGCGGTGCGCACCGCAGGAAACAGCCGCATCATGTAGGACCAGAAGACAAAGATGCCGACCGAGACCGCGACCGAATAGGCAATGGCGGCAAAGACCGACATGGCGCCGTTCTCATCCAGCAGCGAGGAGACCCCGAGATAGGTGTAGATCCCCGAGGCCACCGCCAGCACGCCGAGCGCGGTGCCGGAAAAGGTGTCGAGCCAGCCGAGATGGCCCTGCAATTCGCGCGCATGGCGCACGCCGCGCGCCTGCGCTTCGGTCAATTCGGTCTCTTTGGCCATTCTGTCCTCGACGGTTGCAGGATTGAAAATATGAGGGCCGGTGGATTTGGCAACGGCGGGGCGGCAGGGGATTGTCAACGTTCGCCTTATGTTCCAGTATTTACCGCATGAGCACCGCGTCCAGACCCGACCCGACCGCCGATCTTGCCACAGATCTCATGCCCGGCCAGCTTCTGGCGCGCGGGGTATGCCGGCACATGGCGAGCCTGGGGTTTGTCACCGTCGAGGAACTGGTGGTGACCCGGGGCTTGCGGGTCGACGTGATGGCGCTTGGGCCCAAGGGCGCGCTCTGGGTGATCGAATGCAAATCCTCGCGCAGCGATTTCATCACCGATCGCAAGTGGCAGGGATATCTGGAATGGTGCGACCGATATTTCTGGGCGGTGGACGCGGCCTTTCCAACCGATCTTCTGCCCGAGGGCACCGGGCTTATCATGGCCGATGCCTATGATGCCGAGGTGCTGCGCATGGGCGAAGAGAGCAGGCTTGCGCCGGCGCGGCGCAAGAAGATGATCCAGTGTTTTGCCACCCATGCCGCCCGCCGGCTTCAGGCGTTGCGCGATCCCGGTGCGCGGATCGAGATGTGAGGGTGGGCCTCAGCGGCGCTTGCCGGCCTTTTCGGCGGCGGCGGCCGCGGCGGTCAGCTCTTCGGCGATCTCGCGTGCCTCGTCGGGGTCGAAATCCATCGGAATCTCGATACCATCGGCGCTCACGAAGAGGCGCACCATGCCGGCGTCGGTTGGGCCGATCTGAAGATTGGCCTCGATGTCACGTTCGGAATTGATACCCATGATAGCCTCCTTCTGGCCGCCTCTGACAAGGCCGGATCGGGCTACAGGAGGCGGGGCGGAAAGGCAAGAGATGCAACAGGAGGTGACATTGCGCGCGCTGCGGCAGGGCGATGTGGACTGGCTGACCCGGGCGCATGGCCGGCTTTATGCCCGCGACGAGGGATTCGACGCCAGTTTCGAGACATTGGTGGGCCAGGTGCTGGCGGATTTCCTGCGCGACATGGAGCCGGCCTGCGAAGCCGGCTTCGTGGCCCAACGGGGCGGGGCGCGGCTGGGCAGCATCCTCTGCGCCCGCGAGGATGCCACGACCGCGCGGCTGCGGCTGTTCCTGCTGCTGCCCGAGGCGCGGGGGCGGGGCCTGGGCCGCTGGATGTTAGGGCGCTGCATGGGGTTCGCGCGAGAGGCGGGATACAGCCGCATGGTGCTGGCCACCCATCGCAGCCATGCCGCGGCCTGCGCGCTTTATGCCAGCACCGGCTGGCGCCTGCTGGACAGCCGGCCGGTCACCAGCTTTGGCGTCGAGCTGGAAGAGATGCGCTGGGAGGTGGATTTGTGAGCTGTTTCGGCAGATTTTTCGCCGCAAACGGCTTGCAATCGACGCGCGTCAGAGCTATTCCGCCTGCCAGTGCCGCCTTAGCTCAGTAGGTTAGAGCGCTTGATTGTGGATCAAGAGGTCGCCCGTTCGAACCGGGCAGGCGGTACCATTTCCAACCTGACAAATGTTACGACGCCCCGCATGGCGCAGGTGTCCAACTCCGCCGCTGGCGTCGGGTTGGCGGAGCGGCGAGGCGCGAAAAGAGAGCAAATTTTTGCCGCCTTAACCAATTATTAAGGGTGATTAATCAACTTAAAAGCGATTTCGGGTCCAAGGCATTCTGGAGAGATCGCGATGACGTTGCGCCGGTCGGCAGTGACCATGGCCATTCCGGTGGCCTTTCTGGGGGCGATGGGCCTCTGGACCGGGCCGGCGGCGCATTGGCTGGCGCAGGGGCCGATTCAGCAGGGCCATGCCGAGGTCTCCTGTCAGGGTTGTCACACGCCCAGCCCCGGCACGACGCGGCAGCAGGTGCAGGCCCGTTTCGCCTTTGCCATCGGGCGGCGCGACAGCGATGTCGATTTCGGCAATGGCCCGGTGACCAGCGATCACTGTCTGGCCTGCCACGCGCGGCCGAACGAGCGACATCCGATCTATCGTTTCCGCGAGCCGCGGTTTGAACCGGCGTTGCGCGCGGTCCGCGCCGACAGCTGCCTTGGCTGCCATTCCGAGCATGACGCGGCGCGGGTGTCTGCCACGCCCGATATTTGCAGCGCCTGTCATGGCGATCTGACGCTGGCCCGGGATCCGGTGAACATCCCGCATGACCGGCTGATCGCGGAGGAGAAATGGGAAAGCTGCCTGGGCTGTCACGATTTCCACGGCAACCATGTCTTCGAGCCGCCGACCCGTGTGCAGGCGATGATCCCCGGCGCCGCCATCCGCGCCTATTTTCATCAGGGCGCGGGGCCCTACGGCACCTTCAAACATTTCGAGGCAAAGCCGGAATGAGTTTCAGGATCATCGTCGCATTTGGCTGTTTCACCTGTCTGGCGATCTATCTGGTAGTCACCGCGCCGCCGCCGCTGCCGCTCGAGGCCAGCCGCGCCGGGGCCGGGCGCAGCCTGCCGGTGGCGCGGATGTTCGACGCGGTAAATGCGATCAACGATGCGGCGCGGGCGACCTATACGGCGCGGATCGTCGGCCCCGGCGGCAAGGCGGGGCTGAAATTCGGCGAGGACTGGGCCGAGCCGGGGGTCGACAAGGGGCCGTTGCCGGCACTGTTCCTGCGGCTGACGGCGGCGCGGATCGAGGCCAGGCCGCCGCGCCTGGGGCTCTATCTCGGCTCGGATGCGCCGATCAACGCTTCGAATCTGTTTGCCGGGACGCAGGCCACGGCCTTTGCCCGGGTCCGCGCCACCAAGGCGCCGGTGTTTTCCACTTCGGAGCGCGGCGATCAGGTGGCGATGTACCCCGATTTCGCAAGCGCCGCGCCATGTGTGAGCTGCCACAACGACCATCCCGACAGCCCGCGCAAGGATTGGCAACTCGACGCGGTGATGGGGGCCACGACCTGGACCTATCCCGAGGCCGCGCTGAATGCCGACAGCGCGCTCAAGGTGACCGAAGCCTTTTACCGTGCGGTCGAAGAGGCCTATCAGCGCTATCTCGACAAGGCGGCGGGTTTCGCCGTTCCGGTGACGATCGGCGCGGCCTGGCCCGAGGCGGGCGCGCCGGTGCTGCCCGACAGCGCGACCTTCATGGCCGAGGTCCGGGCCCGGGCGGGCGGGGCGGTGATGCGCGCGCTGATCCTGAGCGGCGGCGAGGGCGGGGCATGACCGAGGTTCTGCTGCGTATCCGGCGGCGGCCCTACGTGATGCTCGGGTTGCTGGCGCTCGCCTTTGCCGTCGCGGCGCTGACCGCCGGCACGGCCTTTCGGCCCTGGCCTCTGGGCGGAACGCTGACCTGGCAGGTGGTGACCGGCACGCTGCTGCTGACCGGCATGGGCTATCAATGGATGCTGCTGCGCGCCCGCACCGGCGGCACCGCGGCCGATGTCCGGCGCCATTATGCCGCGCATCGCTGGGTCGGGGTCGGGCTGGTGCTTGTCTTTGCGTTGCATGCGGTGCGCTTCGGCCATGCCTGGACTTCGGCGCTGGCGCTGTGCTTTGTCGCCATCGCCGCCACCGGCCTGCTGAACCGCGAGGTCATTCCCTATCGCAGCCGCTGGCTCTACCGGGCCTGGCTCTGGCTGCACATCGCCCTGTCCTCGGCGCTGATTCCGCTGGTCGCGCTGCACATCTGGGTGGCGCTCACCTATCAGTGAGCTCCACCTCCTGGGTCATCCGCCCGGTGACCCGGTCAAAGATCAGAATGCGGTTGTCGCCGGTCACCACCGCCACCCAGCCGGTGCCGAAGGTCACCGCCTGGGCCTCCACCCCGGCGGGCAGGCTGAGTTCTTCGGGCAGCTGCGGCCCGGGATCGCGGAAGCGGATGACAATCAGCGCGATGATCAGTATGACCCCTGCGATCATCACGCCCGTGAGCACGGTCACCAGCAGGCGCAGAAAGCGCAGGTTGGCCGGTTCGGGCAACTCCGCCTGCGTTTCAGAAGGGTCATCCATGCCGGAACTCCGTTTCACCATCGGCGCCAATCCGCCCGGACGTCTTGATAAGGCCTTGGCCCGCGATGTGCCAGAGGCGGCGGCCCTGTCGCGCACCCGGCTGGCGCGTCTTCTGGAAAGCGGGGCGGTGCGGCTGGATGGCGCGGTCGAGGTCAATCCCAAGGCCAGGGTCGCCGAGGGCGCCGAAGTGGCGATCACGCTGGAAGAGGCGGAAGAGAGCCATATCCTGCCCGAGGACATCCCGCTTGACGTGCTTTACGAGGACGATCACCTGATCGTCGTCAACAAACCGGTGGGCATGGTGGTGCATCCGGCGCCGGGCACGCCCTCGGGCACGCTGGTCAATGCGCTGCTGCATCATTGCGGCGACACGCTTTCGGGCGTGGGCGGCATGAAGCGGCCGGGGATCGTGCACCGGATCGACAAGGACACCTCGGGCGTGCTGGTGGTGGCCAAGGATGACGCCGCCCACCATGGGCTGGCGGCGCAATTCGAGAAACACACCGCCGAACGCGCCTACAAGGCGGTGGTTTTCGGCGTGCCGGATGCGGCCGATCCGCGACTCAGGGGGCTGCGCGGCATCAGCTTCGAGCCCGGCAACGTGCTGAAGGTGACCACGCAACTGGCCCGCCATCGCACCGACCGTCAGAAACAGGCGGTCTGTTTCGAAGGCGGCCGGCATGCGGTGACACGGGCGCGGGTGGTCGAGCGCTTTGGCGCGCCGGCGGCGGTGGCGCTGCTCGAATGCTGGCTGGAAACCGGCCGGACCCATCAGATTCGCGTGCATATGGCCCATGCCGGACACGGGCTGATCGGCGATGCCACCTATGGCGGCAAGCGCAAGATCGCCAAGGGCGCGCTTGCCGAGGCCGGGCAGGGGGCGGTGCAGGGCTTTCCCCGTCAGGCGCTCCATGCCGAGACGCTGGGATTTGTCCATCCGGTCACCGAAGAGCGTCTGAGCTTCACCGCCGCGCTGCCGGAAGACATGGAATTGCTGCTTGCCGCGTTGCGCGGCTGAAACATTTCCAATGCGATGATGCACGAAGGCCCCGGTCCGATCCGCAGGGTCTGTGCATTTGTGCACATGGACACCAATTATTCACGCTCTTATGACAGGTTTTGTCGTGAAGTGCACATGGCTGTGATCCGGCCACATGGGGCTTCCAATCTGAACGGATCGGTACAATTATCGTAATCAAGGTGGATATGTGCTCTTGAAAGGCCCGATTTCCACACCATATGGAATGTTAAAGCCCTAAACATTGGAGGGACCAACATGGCTAACTACGCAAATCTCCCGGCGCCGACGCCCGAAGGCGGCCTGTCGCGCTATTTGCAGGAAATCCGCAAGTTCCCCCTGCTTGAGCCGGAAGAGGAATACATGCTGGCCAAGCGCTGGGTCGAGGAGCAGGACACCGAGGCGGCGCACAAGATGGTCACCTCGCACCTGCGTCTGGCAGCCAAGATCGCCATGGGCTATCGCGGCTACGGTCTGCCCCAGGCCGAGGTCATCTCGGAGGCCAATGTCGGTCTGATGCAGGCGGTCAAGCGCTTCGACCCGGAAAAGGGCTTTCGTCTGGCCACCTATGCCATGTGGTGGATCCGGGCCGCGATTCAGGAATATATCCTGCGGTCCTGGAGCCTGGTGAAACTGGGCACCACCTCGGCACAGAAGAAGCTCTTCTTCAACCTGCGCAAGGCCAAGGCCAAGATCGGCGCGCTGGAAGACGGCGACATGCACCCCGACAACGTGGCGCAGATCGCCACCGATCTGGGCGTGACCGAACAGGAGGTCATCAGCATGAACCGGCGCCTGTCCGGCGGCGATGCCTCGCTCAATGCCACCGTCGGCTCCGAAGGCGAAGGCACCATGCAATGGCAGGACTGGCTCGAGGATGAAGACGCCGACCAGGCCGCCGATTACGAGGAACGCGACGAGCTGGAAGCGCGCCGCGCGATGCTGGCCGAGGCGATGGATGTGCTCAACGACCGCGAAAAGGACATCCTGACGCAACGCCGGCTGTCGGATCAGACGGTGACGCTCGAGGATCTGTCCGGCCAATATGACGTCAGCCGCGAACGGATCCGCCAGATCGAGGTGCGGGCGTTCGAAAAGCTGCAAAAGCGGATGAAGGAACTGGCCAAGAAACAGGGCATGGCCGCAATGGCCTGAGCGTTTCCAGAGAGGCCCGAGGGTTTCTTAACGAGTGCGGCGGCCCGGGGGTGACCCCGGGCCGTTTTTTGTCGCCTGCGGGCCGAGCAGGCGCCGGGATCATTGCCAGAGCTGCGTCTGCCAGGTCATCTGCGGGATCTCTGCCACCACTTCGAAGGTGTAATCGGTGGTGAAGGCCCGGCCGTGACGGTCGGTGGCGGTGACGGTCATCACATGCACGCCGTCCGACAGGTCCGAGGGCAGATCGGCACGCCACAGGTGCAGGCTGTTGTCGGTCAGAAGCCAACGCGGAAAGGGGCCGGCGACACCGGACATGCGGTTGCCCTGGAACATGGCATAGCCGGCGGTGTCGTCACCGCCGCGGTCCGACCGGATGGCCAGGCTGCCCTGGGTCGCCTGTTTCAGGATCGCCGCCGGGTCGGCATAGTCGAGCCCGCGGTACTTGGCCTCGCCCTCGCCGGGCTGGGTGCGCGTGGCCACCATCGGCGTGCCGCCATCGATCGACACGGTGACCTCGGTCGATTTGCCGCCGTTCCAGACATTCACCGCGACCCAGCTGTCACCTTCCAGATCGGCGCGGGTCAGCATAAAGGGATCGGCCAGATCGTTGCGCGTCACCGGCGGCAGCACCTTGGAGGGCGTGCCGTAGAGCTCGGCATAGGTGATCAGCGCATCGGCCCATTTGCGGAACCGGGGCGTATTGAACGCGGCGTGGAACTGGCTGTCCTCGGTGGTATGGAAGGTCAGATAGGTATCGACAAAGGTTGCGCCGTCGAAATCCAGCCGGAAATAGCCCCGTGGGCTGCCCAGACGCTGGGTGGCATGCGGCACGCCCTGGGCGTTCAGGTCGCCGGCCCACCAAGAGCCCGACAGCCCGCCGATCACCAGTTGATGAAAGGGCGAGGTCGCCAGACCGGTGGCCGCTTCCCAACCTTCAAAGCCTTCGCCCGGTTCGATGTTTTCGGTGGTGTGGGTGTGGCCCGCCATGGTCAGTACCTTGCGCCCGTCGAGCAGCGCGGCCAGCTCGGCGAGGTTGTCGGTCTGGTGCTTGGCGGCGGTGTTGTCGGTGAAGGTCTGGAACGGGATATGCGCCGTCATCACGATCAGCCTGTCCTCGGGCACCTGCGGCAGCAGGTTGCCCAGCCATTCCATCTGCCGCTCGGAGATCACGCCGTTGTAGGTATGGCTCTTGTCGGTCGAGCAGAAGGGGTGCGGATCGACGCCGTTGCAGGGATAGCGCACATTGTCGAGGCCGATGAAGAGCACGTTGCCGAACTCGGCCGCCCAGTATTCCGGGCCCCATTCGCGGCGGAAGGTGTCAAAGCTGTGGGCATCGGTCTCGGCGTCGAAATCGACGTCATGATTGCCGCCCACCCAATATTGCGGCGTCTGGCCGACGGCGATGATGCGCTTGAAACGCGGATAGAGCGACAGGTCGTCGCCCATCACGTCACCGGCAAAAATCAGGCATTCGGTCGAGGACAGATCGGCGGTTGCCAGCAGCTTGCCGGCGGTTTCGCGGACGTAAGAGACCTCCTGATTGGTATAGGGCTGGGCGTCGCCGAAGGCGAGGCAGCTGAAGCGGTCGCCGGCCGCGTCCTCGATCATGGGAAAGTTGATCGCGGCGGGCAGGGGGCCGGTCGGGGCGATGCCGCCAAAGCGCAGCTCGGGCGAGCCGGCCTGTTTGTGCACATAGGCGAACTGCGGGATCATCTGTTGATCGACCGGGTTGGCATAGCCGGCGGGTTTGATCACGCTCAGGTTCATGTCGTCATAGGCCGGCAGCGCGTAGGTGCCATCGGCGCCGGTTGCCACGACTTCGCGGCCATTGGTCACCAGCGCGCCTCCGATCCCGGTTTCGCCGGCGTCGAGGCGGCTGTTGCGGTTGGCGTCGACAAAGACGGTGCCGCGCGCCATGCCGGCGCTGTCGCCGGCAACGGTTTCGACGGTGCCAATGTAGCTCGCGTCCTTGGCCGCGGCGGGCAGGGCGGCAAGCCCGGCCAGGGCCGCCAGTGAGAGAGAGGAAAGTCGCATGTGGGATGTCCCTTTTGTAAAAGCGCCGAGGCCCAATCTCGCCGCGCTTCGCAAAGGGGATTTTGCGGCGCTGTGAAACTTGAGTGACGCCTCTGTGACAGCGCCGGGCCGGGCGCTTCCGGGTTGCAGCCGGGCCGCAGGTGGCTAGGGTTCGGCGCAAGCATTTCAGGGAGACGAGATCATGGCAGACCAC
The DNA here is from genome assembly GCF_900109145.1 of Marinovum algicola. Lineage (GTDB taxonomy): Bacteria > Pseudomonadota > Alphaproteobacteria > Rhodobacterales > Rhodobacteraceae > Marinovum > Marinovum algicola. The sequence continues at coordinate 79,254 of NZ_FNYY01000019.1, read as the reverse complement.
ATTCGTTGGGGCATTCTGGGCGCGGCGAAATTTGCCCGGCAACATATGGCTCCGGCCATTCAATCCGCGCGGCGCGGCCGTCTGGCGGCGCTGGCCACCTCGAGCGCGGACAAGGCCCGGCCGTTCCAGGAGCTGACGCCCGGGATCGAGGTGTTCGGGGACTATGACGAGATTCTGGCCAGTGATGCGGTGGACGCGGTCTATGTCCCGCTGCCCAATCACCTGCACGTGGAATGGGCGGAAAAGGCGCTGCGCGCCGGAAAACATGTGCTGGTGGAAAAGCCGCTCGCGATGAAGGCCGGCGCCTTCGACAGCGTGATCGCGCTGCGCGACGAGACCGGGCTTCTGGCGGCCGAGGCCTATATGGTGGTGCACCACCCGCGCTGGCAGAAGGTGCGCGAGCTGGTGCAGGCCGGCGAGATCGGCGAGCTGGTGCTCTGGGACACGGTGTTTTCCTATGACAACCGCGCCGACACCGGCAACATCCGCAACCGCGCCGACACCGGCGGCGGCGCGATCCCCGACATCGGCGTCTATACCTACGGCACCGCGCGTTTCGTGACCGGCGAAGAGCCCGAGGAGATCCTGTCGACCGAGATGCGCTGGGAAGAGGGGGTCGACGTCTGGAGCCATGTGACGGCGCGCTTTCCGTCCTTCCACTTTTCCGGGATCAATTCGATGCGCATGGCGCCTCGTCAGTATGTGGCGATCCAGGGCGACAAGGGCGTCATCACCGTCAAGGCGCCGTTCAACGCCGGGGTCTTCGACCAGGCCGAGCTGACGCTGGAGCGCGCCGGGATGGAGGCGGTGACCTGGCGCTGGCCGGGGGTCAACCACTATGTCTGCCAGGTCGAGAACTTCAACGCCAGCGTGCTGGATGGGGCCGAATATCCCTGCCCTCTGGAATTCTCGCGCGGGACGCAGGCAATGATCGATGCAGTGTTTGAGAAAGCCAGAGCCTGACCGGCCGTCGGGTGCGCCTTTACGGCGCACCCTGGTTCCTGCGGATGTATCTGGCGGAAGGTGCGCCGTGAAGGCGCACCCTACGGGGGGTCACACCGCGCGGATTTGGGTTGCCGCCGGCGGTGTATCGCTGTTGGCATCGATGAATTCGAGCACCAGCGGACGGATGTTGTTGCGCCAGGACTTGCCGGCAAAGATGCCGTAGTGGCCGGCGCCCGGCTCGAGGTGGCTGGCCTTCTTGTTGTCGGGCAGCCCGGTGCAGAGATCGAGCGCGGCGATACATTGGCCCGGTGCCGAGATGTCATCCTTGTCGCCTTCGACGGTTTTCACCGCCACGGTGGTGATCTTGCCGATATCCACCGGTTTGCCGGCGACGGTGAAGGCGTTCTTGGCAATCTCGCTGTTCTTGAAGATCCGCTCGACGGTCGAGAGATAGAATTCCGCCGGCATGTCCATCACCGCGAGATATTCATCATAAAAGCGGTTGTGCGCATCGTGGTCCGAGGCCTCGCCCCGGGCGACACGGCCGATCTGATCGACGAAAGCCTTGGAGTGGCGATCGGCGTTCATCGAGATGAAGGAGGTCAGTTGCAGCAGCCCCGGATAGACCTTGCGGCCGACGCCGGTGTATTTGAAGCCGACCTGCTGGATCATCGATTGCTCGAGCTGGCCCATGGTCACCCGATGGCCGAAATCTGTCACGTCGGTAGGGGTGGCGTCGGGGTCGATCGGGCCGCCGATCAGGGTCAGCGAACGGGGCTGGGCCTCGGGGTCCTCTTCCGCCAGATAGGCGGTGGCGGCCAGCGTCAGCGGCGCCGGCTGGCAGACCGCGATGACATGGGTATCTGGGCCAAGATGCCGCATGAAATCCACGAGGTAGAGGGTGTAGTCCTCGACATCGAACTTGCCTTCTGACACCGGAATATCACGTGCATTGTGCCAATCGGTGACATAGACTTCACAGTCAGGGAGCAAGGACCGAACTGTCGAGCGAAGGAGCGTGGCATAGTGTCCGGACATAGGTGCAACCAGCAAAACCTTGCGTGGTGCGGGCGTGCGGCCTGCAATCTCGAAGTGAATCAGGTCGCCGAACGGCCGGCTGATTTCGGTGCGGATATTGACCAGGTGATCGCGCCCGTCTTCGCAGGTGATCGAATGGATGCCCCAGTCGGGCTTGACGGCCATGCGTTCGAAAGCCCGCTCGGTCACCGACCCCCACGCCGCGAGCCAGGTCATCGCCGGATTGGGCCACATGGCAAAGGCGGGATAAGAGGCCATCGCCTCGGCCGTCGCGCCGAGCCACTGGTTCGTGTTCCGAAGGGTTTCCATCATATCGTAGGTGACCATGTAACGCATCTGCGTGGGCTCCGGAGCTATGGGGCACTGGCACGCCCCGTTGTTTTTGTCGCTTTGCCCCCTCCAACAAAGCAATCTAATGCTGCGCCTGCAAGATTAAAGAGGAATCGTTGAGATGACAATCGAAGACGCTAAACAGAGTAATAATATTGCTCATCTAGACGAGAATATTGCCAAAATTGACGAGTTGACGCAGCGTCTGACCAAGGCCTTGACGCGACGCAAACCGCCGAATCCGCAAATTGCTGCGCCCGAGTCCGAGCTTTTTGCACGTGCAGCGACGGCTTATTGGCAGGAATGGATGCAGAACCCGGCCAAGATCCTCGAGCATCAGGTGGACTATTGGGGCAAGTCGCTGAAGCATATCGTCGAGGCGCAGCAGCTTCTGGCCCAGGGCAAGCTGGCCGCGCCGGAAGACAACACGCCGGACGACAAGCGGTTTTCCAATCCGGTCTGGAAATCCAACCCCTATTTCAACTTCATCAAGCAGCAATACATGATCAATTCCGACGCCATCAAACAGGCGGTCGAGGACATTGAGGACATCGACGAGAAGGAAAAGAAGCGGCTGCGCTACTTTTCGCAGCAGATCGTCGACATGATGGCGCCGACGAATTTCTTTGCCACCAATCCCGACGCGCTGATGAAGGCGATCGAGACCGAGGGCGATTCCGTGGTCAAGGGGCTTGAGAACCTTGTCGCCGATCTCGAGGCCAACGATGGCGAGCTGGTGGTGCGGCTGGCCGATACCGAAGCTTTCGAAGTGGGCGGCAATATCGCCACCACGCCGGGCAAGGTGGTGTTTCGCAACGACATGATGGAGCTGATCCAGTACAGCCCCAGCACCGACAAGGTGCATGAAATCCCGATCGTGCTGTTTCCGCCCTGGATCAACAAGTTCTACATCCTCGATCTCAAGGACAAGAATAGCTTTATCAAATGGGTGGTCGACCAGGGCTATACGCTGTTCGTGGTCAGCTGGGTCAATCCCGATCCGACCTATGCCGACAGGGGCATGGAGGATTATGTCGAGCATGGCTATCTGGCCGCCATCGAAGAAGCCAAGAAGCTCTGCAAGGTCAAGCAGGTCAATGCGATCGGCTATTGCATCGCCGGCACCACGCTCAACCTCGTGCTGGCGCTGCTCAAGAAGCGTGGCGACAAGTCGGTCAAATCCGCCACCTTCTTCACCACGCTGACCGATTTTTCGGATCAGGGTGAATTCACGCCGTTCCTTCAGGATGATTTCGTCGACGGGATCGAGGCCGAGGTCGCGCAGCACGGCATCCTGCGCAGCTTCATCATGGGGCGGACCATGTCCTTCCTGCGGTCGAACGACCTGATCTATCAGCCGGCAATCCGCAGCTACATGATGGGCGATACGCCCCCGGCCTTCGATCTGCTGTACTGGAACGGCGATGGCTCGGGCCTGCCCGGCAAGATGGTGATGCAGTACCTGCGCGGCCTGTGCCAGCGCAACGAGATGATCGAAGGCACCTTCGAGCTTCTGGGCGAGAGCCTGTCGATCAAGGATGTCACCGTGCCGATCTGTGCCGTCGCCACCGAGACCGATCACATCGCGCCCTGGAAGGATTGTTATCGCGGGTTCCTGCAAACCGGCAGCCGGTCGCGCAGCTTCATCGTCGGCCAGTCGGGCCATATCGCCGGGATCGTCAATCCGCCGACCAAAAAGAAGTATGGCCATTACGTCAACGACGATCTGCCCGATACCGCGGAGGAGTGGATGGAAGGCGCCGAGTTCCACGAGGGCTCCTGGTGGCCGCGCTGGGAGGCCTGGCTCAAGCCGCGTGCAGGCAAGATGATCGATGCACGCGACGCGGGTGATTCTGAGCACCCGCCGCTTGGCGATGCCCCGGGTGACTACGTTCGGGTCAAGGCAAGCATCTGAATTTACGTAGGGAAAACCTTTTTCTGCACCGCAGCAAAAAGTGGTTGAAATGCTGCGGTGCAGCGGCTATATTCTTTGCAGACGCAGAGACGGGGTGGGCCCGCTCCGCGCAGAAACAAAGGATTTAGATTATGGCTGCTGCAAAAGCACAAGACGTCACCGCGCTGCTGAAAGACATGATGGGCGCGTTCCCGGTTGACACTTCGGCTCTGGAAGATGCCTTCAAGACCCAAGCGACCCTGAACGAGAAACTCTCGGGCGTTGCTCTGGAAGCTGCCGAGAAGTCGACCGAGATCTCCTCGAAATGGACCAAAGACACCCTGGCCAAACTGGCCGAGCTGTCGAAAGCCAAATCCGAGCCCGCCGACTATGCCAAGGCGATGACCGATTTCGCTTCGGCTCAAGCTGAAGTTGCCGCCGAAAACGTGGCCGCTTTCGCTGAAATCGCCAAGAAAGTTCAGATGGAAACCGTCGAACTGATGATGGCGGCCGGCAAGGAATTCTCGGAAGAAGCTTCGGCTGCCGTGAAAAAAGCCACTTCGGATGCGACCGCTGCCACCAAGAAAGCGACCGCAACCGCCAAGTAAGCTGATCATCTGATCAGGATGTAGTCCGCGCTGTCTCCTCCCCCCTGATGCGCGACGACATCACGGAAAGACGGGTCCCTCGGGGCCCGTCTTTTCTTTTGCGCCCGCCGCTCTTGCCAGATCGCCCGGCATTGCGCACCATCACCCGGATCGCAGCGGGGAAGGGCGCATCATGATCGGCAAGATTGCATCGAGACGCGGGGCGTTGGTCCTTGGCCTGGCCGCGACGGGCGCCATGGCCCAGGAGACAGAGGCCGAATTCCAGCCGTTCACCTTTGCCGGTACCGTGGTGGCCCGTGAGATCACCGGGCTGTCTTATGAAACCGGCGGCTGCATCGTCTCCGTCTCGGACAGCGCCCGCCGCACCGGCGCGGCCGAAAGCGGGCAATTGCTGGTCGAGCTTGACGCGCAGGACGCCGAACTGGCGCTCGAGACCGCCAAGGCAAGGGTTGCCGATCTCGAGGCGGCGGTGGCTGAGAAACAGCTCGCCATCGACGCCGCCGAGGCCAATGTCGACCGCCGGGCGCAGGAACTGGCCTTTGTCGGCAAGGAATTTGCCCGCAACGAACAGATGTTCCGCCGCGGCTTGATCAACGAAAGCACCATGGAAGGTGTCGAAAGCCGGATGATGAACGCCGATTTCGCCGCCGATCAGGCCAAGGAGACCCTGGCCAGCGCAATCTCCGCCAAGAAACGCGCCGAGATCGCGCTCGACATCGGCCAGCTCGACCTGCAATCGCAGCAGGTGGCCCATGCGGCGCTTCAGCTGCGCGCGCCTTATGCCGGTGTTCTGCTGGGCTTTGCGCCCAATGTCGGCGATTGCGTCAGCGCCGGCGCCTCGGCCGCGCAGATCTATGCGCCCGAGAAGAAATCGGTCGAGGTTTTCGTGCGCGTCGATCAGCTTGTGGCACAGCAATCCTCGGGCGTGACCATTGGCGCGCCGGTCCGGATCGCGCGGATCAACGGCCAGGCCTGTGGCGGCAGCTTCACCTGGATCGGCACCGAGGCCGACCTCGAACATCAATACGTCAAATCCTCGATCGAGGTCGACGAAGACTGCGCCGCCGCGCTCTATCTGAACGAGGCGGTCGAGGTCGAAACCCTGCCGGATCCCGCGTGATGCTGCGCAGCATCATGTTTTTCGCGCCTGCGGCGTGACAACGCTTTTCTTTTTGCAAACGCTGGCCTAGGCTTTTTTGCAACGCTGAAACTCACGGGAGGACGGCCCAAGTGGCGGACAAACCGAAACCCCTTCTGATCAAGCGGTACGCGAGCCGCAGGCTCTACAATACCGAAACCAGCGATTACGTGACGCTCGAAGACATCTCGGGGTTCATCCGCGATGGCCGCGACGTGCAGATCGTCGATCTGAAATCGGGTGACGACCTGACCCGGCAATACCTGCTTCAGATCGTCGCCGAACACGAGAGCCGCGGCGAAAATGTGTTGCCGCTGGGGGTGCTTACCGACCTGGTCCGCAGCTACACCACCCAGGCGCAAAGCGTCGTGCCGCAGTTCCTGACCGCCTCGTTCGAGATGCTGCGCGAAGGCCAGAACCGCATGCTCGAGATGAGCCCGATGGCCAAGATGCCGGGCTTCGAGGCGATGAAGGCGCAGCAGGAAGCTTTCATGAAGGCGATGACCGGCGGCATTTCTCCGCAATGGTCGGGCCCCGATCAGGGCGAAGGCCAGAGCGACCAGAAAGACGAGGAAGACCTCGACGCGATCAAGAAACAGCTGGCCGAGCTTCAGGCCAAATTGTCCAAGATGGACAAGTAAACCGCGAGCAAAAGCTCAGTTTTGCAAAGCCCCGCGCCGGTCGCGGGGCTTTTGCGGTTCCGACCCTTGCGGCGGATCAGGTGCCGTAGGCCCGGGGCGTGCCCATCACCGTCTCTGCCGCGGCGATCAGCGCCTCGGCGATAAAATCGCACTCCGCCCGCGTCAGCCGCGCCGGCAGCCGCACATCGCAGGCCCGCATCAGCATCGCCCGGGTGGCGGGCAGATCTTCCGGCAGATCCGGTACGAAATGCCAGTTCCAGAAGGCGCGCGCATTGTCTGCCGAGAGCCCGAAGATCTGCACCTTGACGCCCATCGCCTCGGCCGCCTCGGCAAAGCTGCGGCGCTGGGGCTCGGTCATGCCCTCGAGGTTGAACTGGATCGAATCCGGCGCGCGCTCTTCACCGGGCAGGCTGTCGGGCACCTGCATCCAGGGAGAGGTGTTGAGCCGCGCCGCCACGTGATCGTGGTTCGCCCGCCCGTCGCCCACCCGGCGCGCCAGATGCGGCAGCTGCGGCCGGATCACCGCCGCCGACAGGTTCGACATGCGCTGATTGTAAAGCGGCAGGCGGTTCTGCAACGCCGGGAAATGATCGCGCAGCACCGGGTGTTTCTTCCAGTTGTGCTCATAGGCGCCCGACATGATGATCGCGCGCGCCACCAGCTCGGCATCGTCGGTAACCAGAATGCCGCCTTCGCCGGCGTTTATCATCTTGTAGCTCTGAAAGCTGAAACAGCCGATCCGGCCAATGGTGCCGATCTTCCGCCCGCGCCAGGTGGTGCCCAGAGAATGTGCCGCATCCTCGACCACCGGAATGCCACGCGCGTCGCAAAGCGCCATGATCGCCGCCATGTCCGAGGTATGGCCGCGCATGTGGCTGATGATCACCGCCGCGACATCGTCGAGCTTGGCGGCGAAATCCTCAAGGTCGATGCGGTAATCGTCGCCGACCTCGCACAGCACCGGGCAACATTCGGCATGCACCACCGCCGAGGGCACCGCGGCAAAGGTGAAGCCGGGGATCAGCACGCGGGCGTCGCGCGGCAGCTCCAGCGCCTTGAGCGCCAGAAACAGCGCCGCCGAACAGGACGCGACCGCCAGCGCATAGCGCATGCCCATCATTTCGGCGAATTCCGCTTCGAGAAGCGCCACCGGCGCATCCTCGGGCGCGGTATAGCGGAACAGGTCGCCACTTTGCAGCAACCGGTCGATTTCGGCGCGGGCCGCCTCCGGGATCGGCTCGGCGTCATGAACGTTGGGGGCCTCGAGACTGCTCATATTCGCTTTCCTTAATCGGGGTTTTCAGAAAACTAAATCAGAGCAATGCGGCAAAAAAGTGAATTTTCCGTAACGGGCGTCAATGCCCGTCGCCTGTGTCGTCAGATCCCCAATCTGTCGCGCAGGGCATACCAGCTCATCGCCAGGGTCAGCAGCGGGGTTCGCATCATCCCGCCGCCGGGAAAGGCGGGGGCGGGCAGGGCGGACATGGTCTCGAACCCCTCCTGTTCGCCCATGATCGCCCGCGCCATCAGCCAGCCGGCATGGGTCGCCGTGCCGACCCCGTGGCCGGAGTAACCCGAGGCCGAGAGCACCCCCGGCGCCACCCGCGCCAGAAAGGGCAGGCGCTTCATGGTGATCGCCAGGGTGCCGCCCCAAGCATAGTCGATCCTGACGTCTTTCAGATGCGGGAAAATCTCGGCCATCGGCCGCCGCACCTTGGCGGCGATGTCCTTCGGGAACCGATAGCCATAACTCTCGCCACCGCCGAACAGCAGCCGCCTGTCGTGGCTGAGCCGGAAGTAGTTCACCACGAAGCGGCTGTCGGCCACGGCCACATCCTCGGTCAGCACCTGCGCCGCGCCCGCGCCCAGAGGCTCTGTGGCAATGACAAAATTGTTGATCGGTATGACCCGCGCCAGCACCTTCCGGTCCAGCGTGCCAAGATAGCCGTTGCCTGCCAGGATCACGTGATCGGCCTTGACCCGCCCATCGGCGGTCTGCACCAGCCCCGGCGCGACGTGATGCACGCAAGAGCCCTCATGGATCACCGCCCCGGCCGCCGCCGCCGCCCGCGCCAGCCCCACCGCCAGCCGCAAGGGGTGCAGATGCGCCGCATCCCGGTCGATCATCCCGCCCTTGTAATCGGGAGACGGGCAGAGCGCCCGGCAGGCCGCTTCGTCCAGCGCCTCGACATGGTCATAGCCATAGCGCTCGCGCAGGAAATCGACATAGCCGTGCAACTCGGCCACCTCCGCCGCGCTCGAGCCGGTCCAGGCCACGCCCGGCTTCAGGTGACACTCGATGTCATGGTCGGAAATCAGCCGCTTGACCAGCGCCTTGGCCGCCTCGCCGAGCGCCCAGTATTTCGCCGCATCCGCGCGTCCGACCAGTCGCTCCAGCCCCTGCTGGTCGACCCGCTGCCCCGAGCCCAACTGCCCGCCATTGCGTCCCGAGGCGCCAAAGCCCACCCGATGCGCCTCGAGCAGGACAACCCGGCGCCCGGCCCGCGCCAGTTCCAGCGCCGCCGAGAGCCCGGTATAGCCACCGCCGACAATACAGACATCGGCCGTCACCGCGCCCTGGAGCGGCGCGAAGGGCGGCAGAAACGCGGTTGTCGCCGCATACCAGCTCTCCGGGTACTGGCCCTGGCGATCGTTGGAAAACAGCAGGTTCATGCCCCGCTCCCCTGCTTCTTCTCTTTGACAAATACCGCCGGGGGTCCGGGGGCAGCGCCCCCGATCCTCACACGTTCAGCAACAGGTGTTCCCGCTCCCAGGGCGAGATCACCTGAAGAAACTCCTCGTATTCCGTGCGTTTGACGATGCCATAGACCCGGGCGAACTCCGGCCCCAGCACCTCGTGCAGCTCGGTCGCCGCGTCAAACAGATCCAGCGCCGATCCCAGCACCTGCGGGATGTCCGGCTCGCCCTCATAGGCATCCCCCGAAAACTGCCCGGCTGGCGTCACCTTGTTGACCAGACCGAGATAGCCACAGGCCAGCGACGCTGCGATCCCGAGGTAGGGGTTGCAATCCATGCCGCCGATGCGGTTCTCCACGCGCCTGGCCTCCGGATCCGAGATCGGGATGCGGATGCCGGTGGTTCGGTTGTCGCGCGCCCATTCCAGGTTGATCGGGGCGGCATGGTCGCGCACGTAGCGGCGATAGGAGTTCACATATGGCGCCATCACCGCGATGGCGCTTGGCAGATACCGCTGCAAACCGCCGATGAAATGCGCAAAGGCATCTGTCTCGCCGCCCTGCGGCCCGGCGAACATGTTGCGGCGGGTCTCCAGGTCGAGCACCGAATGATGGATGTGCATGGCCGAGCCCGGCTCATCGGCGATCGGCTTGGCCATGAAGGTGGCAAAGCAGTCGTGGCGCAGCGCCGCCTCGCGGATCAGCCGCTTGAAATAGAACACCTCGTCGGCCAGTTTCACCGGATTGCCATGCCGCAGGTTGATCTCGAGCTGGCCGGCGCCGCCCTCCTGGGTGATGCCGTCGATTTCGAAGCCCTGGGCCTCGGCAAAATCGTAGATGTCGTCGATCACCGGGCCGAATTCATCCACCGCCGTCATCGAATAGGCCTGACGCGCCGCGGCCGGCCGGCCCGAGCGGCCCATCATCGGCTCGATGCTCTTGGCCGGGTCGATATTGCGGGCCACCAGGTAGAATTCCATCTCCGGCGCCACCACCGGCTTCCAGCCGCGCTGGTGGTAGAGGTCGACCACCCGTTTCAGCACGTTGCGCGGGCTCGCCGGGATCGGCACGCCCTCGCGGTCAAAGGCGTCGTGGATCACCTGCAAGGTCCAGTCGCCGGTCCAGGGCGCGGCAGTGGCGGTCGACATGTCGGGCTTGAGGATCATGTCGCGCTCGATAAAGCCATCGGCGCCGGCGGCCTCGCCCCAGCCACCGGTGATGGTCTGATAGAAGATCGAATCCGGCAGGAAGAAGAACGACTGCCGGGCGAATTTCGACGCCGGGACCGCCTTGCCGCGGGCAATGCCCGGCAGGTCGGGGATCACGCATTCCACCTCGTCGAGCCGGCGCCCCTCGAGATAGGCCTGCGCGGCCTGCGGGGTCTGGGCGATCCAGTCGGTCATGCAAGGCTCCTGTCGCGAAAGAACTGGCCGATCATCCGGCCCAGCGTGGCATTGGCCACCGGCTTGTCGACCGTGGCACGCGCCTCGGCCAGCATCTCCGGCGGGATCGCCCCGCCGCGCGCCTCCATCAGCCCGGTGAGAAAGCCGGCGTCAAACTCGGGATGCGGCTGCACCGAGAACATCTTGCGGCCATAGACCAGCCCGGCGTTCTCGCAGAAATCGGTGCGGGCGATCACCCGGGACTCCTGCGGGCGCACGGTCACCTGATCCTGATGCCAGGCGTAAAGCGGCAGGGTCTCGCCGTCGAATTCATAATCCACCCGGCCCACCGACCAGCCACCCGAGAATTTCTCGACCCGCCCGCCAAGCGCCTGGGCCATGATCTGGTGGCCAAAGCAGATCCCCACCATCGGGATATCGGCCGCATAGGCCGCGCGGATCAGCGTCTCGAGCGGCGCGATCCAGGGCAGGTCGTCATAAGCTCCGTGTTTCGATCCGGTGATCAGCCAGCCATCGGCGTCCTCGACGCTGGCGGGAAACTGGCCATCCACCACGTCGTAATTGTCGAAGTCAAAGCCCTGGCCGTCCAGCAGATCGCGGAACATGCCGGAATAGGTCTTGTGGTCTGGCAGCGCCTCGGGCCTGTGCCCGGTGGTGAGGATGCCGATCTTCATGGTTCACCCATTTGTTCTAGACCGTGTCGAGATAGATCTCGACACGCTCCGTTTCAGTCAGTTCTTCCATATAATGGGCCTCCTGCCGTTTGGTCAGGAGGAAATTGCGGATCATCTCCGGGGCAAAGATGCGGCGGATGTGATCGCTGCCTTCGAAGGCGTCCATCGCGCCCACCCAGGTGACCGGAATCCGCGGCAGATCCAGCGCATAGGCGTTTCCGGTGATCGGCGCCGGCGGCTCGATCGCATCCTCCATGCCGTTCATCGCCGCCCCGAGAATCACCGCCAGCATCAGATAGGGGTTCACGTCGCCGCCCGCCACCCGATGTTCGATCCGTCGCGCCCGGGCATCGCCCGACGGCACCCGTACCGCCGCGGTGCGGTTCTCATAGGCCCAGCAGATGCCGGTGGGCGCATGCGCCTCTGGCACCAGCCGATCATAGGAATTGTGATGCGGCGCAAAGATCAGCGCCGAATCGGCCATTGCATCGAGACAGCCGCCAATCGCATGGCGCAGCACCTCGGTGCCGGTTTCGCCGCCGTCGTCGAAGATGTTGTCGCCGTTCTCGTCGAGCACAGAGAAATGCGTGTGCAGCCCCGAGCCGGCATAATCGTCATAGGGTTTGGCCATGAAGGAGGCGGCAAAGCCGTGCCGCCGCGCCAGCCCCTTGACCAGCCATTTGAACAGCCAGGCATCGTCGGCCGCCCGCAGCGCATCCTCTGAATGCATCAGGTTGATCTCGAACTGCCCCAGCCCGGCCTCGGAGATCGCGGTATCGGCGGGGATGTCCATCTCTTCGCAGGCATCGTAGAGATCGGTGAAGAACTGGTCGAAACTGTCGAGCGCGCGGATCGACATGGTCTCGGCCGCCTTGCGCCGCTTGCCCGAGCGCTCGCTCACCGGCACCTGCAACGACCGGCCGCTGTCGTCGATCAGGTAGAATTCCAGCTCCACCGCCACCACCGGCGTCAGCCCCTTGGCCTTGTAGCGGTCCAGAACGGCGCGCAGCGCATGGCGCGGATCGCCCTCGTAGGGGCGGCCATCCTCGCGGAACATCCAGATCGGCAGGAGGGCGGTCGGCGCCTCGAGCCAGGGCATCGGCAGAAAGCCGCGTTCGGTGGGCAGGAGCACGCCGTCGCGGTCGCCGCTCTCGAACACCAGCGGGCTGTCGTCGATATCCTCGCCCCAGATGTCGAGATTGAGCACCGAAACCGGAAAGCGGGTGCCGCTCTCGACCACCTTGTCGGCGAAACGCACCGGCACCCGCTTGCCGCGCGGCTGACCGTTGAGGTCGGCGGCGGCGACACGGATCGTGCGCACCTGCGGATTCTTGCGCAGCCAGGATTTCATTGCATTGCCGGACATGGGGCACCTTGGGTGAATAATTTGATCAAATTATGGATAACGACCCCCGCCGGGGTTTGGCAAGCGGGAAATGAAAACCCGATTGCCGCGCCCCGGACCTGATCCGGGGCCGCGCCGATGGCCAGGGGACGTCCCGGATCGGGGGTCCGGGACGGGTCAGCGAATGAGGTTCAGCCGCAGCTTCATCTTGGCCCGCCGCGCCTGCGGCAGATGCCGGTTGAGCCGCCGGTTGATCAGCCCGAAGAGCGCGATCAGCAAGAGCGTCAGCAGGATGAAATAGCCCGCCAGGATCGGGTAGGGGACAAAGGGGTTGAAGGTCTTGTCGGCAAAGTAATTGGCATAATACAGCGCGTCGCCGCGTTGCTGAAACGCCGGAAAGCCCGAGAAATAGACCAGCGTGGTGGCGTGAAACAGAAAGATCGCCTCGTTGGTATAGGCCGGCCAGGCCAGCCGCAGCATGGTCGGCCAGACAATGCGCCGAAACCGCACCCAGCCGGAAAAGCCATAGGCGTCGGCCGCCTCGGTATCGCCCTTGGGCACCGACAAAAGCGCGCCATAGAAGATCTCGCCGGAATAGGCGGCGGTGTTGAGAAACAGCACCACAAGCGCCCCGGCCCAGGCCGAGGTCAGCGGCGTGAAGACGGGCGCCACCTGTTTCAGCGACAGGAACAGGAAATAGGCAAAAAAGAACTGGATAAACAATGGCGAGCCGCGAAACAGGAAGATGAACCATTCCGCCGGCTTGCGCAGCCAAGGGCTTTGCGCCGCCTTGCCCAGCGCCACCGCCGTCGCCAGGAAGAAGCCGGCAAAAAGCGCCAGCACCCCGAAATAGACGTTCCAGATCATTCCCGAGCCGATCAGCACGAACTGCTGGCAGAGGGTAAAATCCGACCGCGGCAACAACCGCTCCCCCACACCGACAGAACGCAGGGCATAATCGGCAAAAGTCTCCCAACAACTCATTCCGCGCCCCCCCGGCAGCTTCCTCTTGCACAAAATACTCTCGGGGGAGTCGCCAAAGGCGACGGGGGCAGAGCCCCCAGAGTACCGCCACCCAACCTCATGCCGCCGCCTTCCGCTGCGCTTCGCCGCCGGCTGTCGCCTGCCCGAAGGTCAGACGTTGCATCACCCGGCCCAGCACCACCTCCGACACCTTGGTGAACCCCAGGTAGAACACCAGCAGCGCCAGGAAATACCACATCCGCCAGTCGCCATGCGGGTAATCGGTGAAGCGCGGGGTCTTGGTGCCGCCCAGCTCGCGCGCCCAATAGACGATATCCTCGACACCGAGCAGGAACAGCAGCGGTGTTGCCTTGATCAAAACCATCCAGAGGTTCGACAGGCCAGGCAGGGCATAGACCCACATCTGCGGCACCAGAATGCGCCAGAAGCTCTGCCGGCGCGACATGCCATAGGCCTCCGCCGTCTCGATCTGGGCCCGGGGCACGGCGCGCATGGCGCCAAACAGCACATTGGCGGCAAAGGCGCCAAAGACAATGGCAAAGGTCAGCACCGCCAGCAGGAACCCATAGGTCTCATGCACCCATTGCGGCGCGGTGCCCAGCGGCAGCTTGGCGGCGTCGCAGACCACGAAATCATTGCCCTGCCGGATCGGCTGATCCCAGCCCGGGCAGAGCGCCTGGTGGCGCAGCCATTCGAATCCCTGGTCGAGCGCGATGACAAAGAACAGGAAGAACGCGATGTCGGGCACGCCACGGACGATGGCGATATAGGTCCGGCCCAGCCAGTTGATCGGAAAGATGTGGCTGCGCGCCGACATGGCGCCGAGAAATCCGAAGGCCAGCGCCACCGGCGCGGTGATCGCCAGCAAGAGCAGCACCGTGCCGAAAGAGGCATAGAAGGCCATGTGCTTGCCGGTCGTCAGATAGCACGCCAGCCAGCGGGCGCCTTCGAGCAGCTCGGGTTCTGCGCAATAGCTGAAAATGGCAGCTCTCCTGCGGAGCGGGCGGGCCGGCAGGCCCACCCTGCGTTTCAGGGCCGGAGGCGGGTGTCAGCCCGCCCGCGGGATCAGAAGGTTTCGCCGACGTCCCATTTCTCGATCAGGGCATTGAGCGAGCCATCTTCCTTCATCGACTGGATCGCCGCATCGAACTTGGCGCGCAGCTCGGCGTCGCTCTCGCGGAAGCCCATGCCGATGCCGCCGCCCAGCAGGATATCCTCGGCCACGAAATCAAGCTCGGCGCTTTCCTCGGCATAAGGCGTCAGGAAGGATTTGTCGGCCAGAACCGCATCCGCCTCGCCATCGCGCACCGCGCCGATGGTTTCTTCGGGGTTGGCGAACTCCAGCAGGGTGGCGCCGATCTCGGCGATATGCGCCGCCTGGATGGTGCCGGCCTGCGCCGCGATCACCGCGCCGGCCGGATCGATCTCGGTGCCGGCCATGCCGAGATAGGACGAGGGGTCGGGCTGGGTGTAGTTCTGGGTGAAGTCGATGACTTCCTCGCGCTCGTCGGTGATCGACATGCCGGCGATGATGGCATCGTAGTTGCCCGAGACCAGGTTCGGGATGATCGAATCCCATTCGTTGGTGACCCATTCACAGGTCAGCTCGGCGCGGGCGCAGAGTTCGTCACCGACCTCGCGTTCGAAGCCGTCGACCTCGCCGGCATCATTGAGGAAGTTGAACGGAGGATAGGCGCCTTCGGTGCCGAGCCGCACGGTCTCGGAATGGCTTGCGGCCATGGCGAGGCTGGCGGTCAGGGCCAGAACGGCGGTGCCGGTCAGGAAAAGTTTCATGTCTGTTGCTCCCTTGGTTGGTGGTTCAGGCGGCTTTGGTCGAGGACAGAAAGCCCCGCAGCCGCTCGGATTTGGGCGCGTCGAACAGCGGTCCGGGCGCACCTTCTTCTTCGATCAGACCCTGGTGAAGAAAAACCACGTGGTCGCTCACGTCATGGGCCATCTTCATGTCATGGGTCACGATCAGCATGGTCCGGCCTTCGGTGGCCAGATCCTTGATCACCCGCACGACCTCCTGCTCGAGCTCCGGGTCCAAGGCCGAGGTCGGCTCGTCGAAGAGCAGCGCCTCGGGCTCCATGCAGAGCCCGCGGGCAATCGCCGCGCGCTGCTGCTGGCCGCCGGAAAGCTGTGCCGGATAGGCCGCGCATTTGTCGCCGATGCCGACCTTGTCGAGGTAGTGGCGCGCCCGTTCCTCGACGTCGGCCCGGTCGCGGCCCAGCACGGTGACCGGTGCTTCCATCACGTTTTGCAGGATGGTCATATGGGCCCAGAGATTGAACTGCTGGAACACCATCGACAGGTTGGTGCGGATGCGCAGCACCTGTTTGGCATCGGCCGGCCGGCGCGCCAGCCCGCTGCCTTTCCAGCTCACCGGCTCGCCCTTGAACAGGATCTCGCCCTGCTGGCTGTCTTCGAGCAGGTTGGCGCAGCGCAAAAGCGTCGATTTGCCCGAACCGGACGAGCCGATCAGCGAGATCACCTCGCCCCGGTGCGCCGTGATCGATACGCCCTTGAGCACTTCGAGCTGGCCGTAGCTCTTGTGAAGGTCGCGGATCTCGATGACGGGGGGCTGGTCTGGCACGTGACGCTTTTCTGTGTGTGAAGGTTCCCTGTAATAGGGCAGTAATTTTGCGGCCTTGCAACTTGCAAAACGGCGGAAATGCCCGGATTCCGCCGGACTTGCCGTCACGGCAGGCCAAATCGGAGGGCCCTTGCCCCCCGCGTCACTCCCGTGTGACGCGCTGGCGGGCCATGGCGCTGTCGACATCGCTGATGCCCAGCATCGGCGCCACCATGCGCAACAGCGCATCTTCGGCCTCGTCGCGGGTGCCATCGGCCAGCACCACCTGCCAGAGCGCCTCGATCACCCCGAGGCGGGCCTCGAAAGGCACCGCATCCTTGATCGCGCGGGTAAAGCGCACGGTGTCGGGGGCCTCGGATTCGAGCTGTTCGGCTTCGCGCCGCAGGGCGCTGGCCTCGAAGGGCGAGAGGCCGAAACGGCTGGCGGCAATCTTGTCGATCAGGGTGCGTTCGTCATCGTCATAGGTTTCGTCCGACCGCGCCACCCGCACCAGAAGCGCAGTCAGCGCGAGGCGGGCGTCTTGGTCGGGCAACTGGGCGGGCTCTGGCTGGGTCAGCCGTCTGAGGAAATCTGCGAACATGGGGGAGATATAGGCGCAAGCCAGGGGAGGGCCAAGCACTTCGGCCGAGGGGTCGTCGGATGGCCGGCGCCTTGGCGGGGGCGCGGGCCAAGACGGAAGCGCCGCGCCGTGGCCCGGCGTGCCGCTCAGGCGCGCGCCCTGAGACGCGCCTGCTTGCTCAGGATCTGCGGTTCCGCCACCGGCGCCCAGTCGGGCGGCGCAAAGAACGGCGTCTGTTGCCAGCGTCCCGACAGCCGTTCGGCCAGGAGCCGCTGGCCAAAGGCCAGCACCATCCGGCCCAGCCCCCGGTCCTTGCGCGGTGCGCCGGGCCCGCTGGCCCAGACGGTGTTGGCATGGGCCCGCACCGGCCCCAGCAGCTTGTCCTCGCCCTGGTGCGCCGCGCAACTCAGCGAGACAAAGGGCAGTTTGGCCGATTTCAGCGTATTGGCCACCGGCGTGCCGCAACAGGTGGTGTGCCAGCGCGACAACCCCTGTGGCGAGAGCCGGAGCAGGCCGAGATTGCCGATCCCGCGCGTGAACGTCACCTGTGATGGCGCCACCTGAAGCAGATCGGTGCCGCCGGCCTCGTTCAGGATATCGGCGCCGAGGTGGCGCGGAAAGCTCTGGCAGTCGGCGCAATAACAGATCAGTCGCGTCCCCCGCCGGGGCGCGCTGACGTGCCATTCAGTGGCACCGCAGGTGCAGGCAAAACGGGCGTTCATGGCGGCGAGGCTAGCCGCGCCTCCGGCGCGCCGCAAGTCGCCACGTCAACCGACAGCTTTCCTTCGCGGAATCGATCCGGAGGTGTAGCATTCACACGGCACCTGTGTGTCAAAATAACCGAAAATTGGGGAGTTCTCATGTCTATGTCCTTGTCCCGCCGCGGCTTTTTGGCTGGCACAGCCGGATTCGTCGCGCTGCACCCGTTCTCTCTCCGCGCTGCCGCCAATCAGGCACATCTGCGCATCATGGAAACCACAGACCTGCATGTGCACGTCTTTCCCTATGATTATTACGCCGACCGTCCGATCGATACGGTCGGCCTGGCCCGCACCGCCGCATTGATCGACGATGTTCGCGCCGAGGCGACCAATGCGCTGTTGATCGACAATGGCGATTTCCTGCAAGGCAACCCGATGGGCGATTACATCGCCTATGAGCGCGGCATGAAAGAGGGCGACATGCATCCGGTGATCGCCGCAATGAATGCGCTGGGGTTCGATGCCTCGACGCTGGGCAATCACGAATTCAACTACGGGCTGTCCTTCCTCGAGAAATCCCTCGCCGGGGCCAAGTTCCCGGTGGTCTGCGCCAATATCGCCAAGTCTCTGGGCGCCAGCCCGACCGAGGATGAGACCCTGCTGCCGCCCTATGTCATCCTCGATCACAGCGTCACCGACGGCGCCGGCGAAAGCCATCAGATCAAGCTCGGGCTGATCGGCTTTGTCCCGCCGCAGGTGATGAACTGGGACCGTCGCCACCTCGAAGGCAACGTCATGGCCCGCGACATCGTCGAAACCGCCCGGGCCTATGTGCCGCAGATGCGCGAGGCCGGCTGCGATCTGGTTGTGGCGCTGTCGCATTCCGGCATCGGCGGGGCGGATCATACCGACGGCATGGAAAATGCGTCAGTACCGCTGGCCGCGGTCGACGGCATCGACGCCATCCTCACCGGCCACAGCCACCTGGTCTTCCCGTCTTCGACCTATGCCGAATTCGCCGGTCTCGATGTCGAACAGGGCACGATCATGGGCAAGCCGGCCGTGATGGGCGGGTTCTGGGGCTCGCACATGGGGCTGATCGACCTGATGATCGAGCGCGACGGCAGCGGCTGGCGGGTGCTCTCGCACACCGCCGAGGCGCGGCCGATCTACACCCGGGGCGAGGACCGTTCGATCACTCCGACGGTCGAAAGCGTCGACAAGGTGCTGGCCGCCGCCGAACAGGAGCATCAGGAGACTCTGGCCTATGTGCGCCGCGCCGTGGGCAAGACCGATGCGCCGCTGCACAGCTATTTCGCTCTGGTGGCGGATGACCCCTCGGTGCAGATCGTGTCGAACGCCCAGACCTGGTATATCGAGCAGATGATGCAGGGCACCGAATACGAGGGCCTGCCGATCCTCTCGGCCGCGGCACCTTTCAAGGCCGGTGGCCGGGGCGGGCCGGAGTATTACACCGATGTCGCCGTGGGCGACGTGGCGATCAAGAACGTTTCCGACCTCTATCTCTATCCCAATACCGTGCGCGCGGTGAAGGTGACCGGGGCCGAGGTCAAGGACTGGCTCGAGCGCTCGGCCGGCATGTTCAACCAGATCGAACCGGGGGCCGAGGATGCCACGCTCTTGAACCCGGAGTTCCCGAGCTACAATTTCGACGTGATGGACGGGGTGACCTACCAGATCGACCTCAGCCAGCCGTCGAAGTTCGGGCCCAAGGGCGAGTTGATCAACCCCGAGGCCAGCCGTATCGTGAACCTCGCCTACAATGGCGAACCGATCGACCCGGCGCAGGAGTTCATCATCGCCTCGAACAACTACCGTGCCGGCGGCGGCGGCTCCTTCCCCGGCGCCTCGCCCGAGACCACTGTTTTCGAGGGGCCCGACACCAACCGCGACGTGATTGTGCGGTATATAGTCGAGAAGGGCACCGTCAGCCCCCGCGCCGATGGCAACTGGTCCTTCGCGCCGATGGAGGGCACCACGGTGATCTTCGAGACCGGCCCGGCGGGCGCGCAATATGCCGACGGCGTGCCGGGGGTGACGATCGAAGAGGCGGGCCAATCCGACAGTGGCTTCGCGCGGTTCCGCATTTCGCTCTAGGCGCGTCGCGCTCCAACCTCCCGTCCCGGCCTCAGCGCCGGGACCTTTCGCCTGCGGCTGGCGACCGGACGGCCCCGGATCAGGTCCGGGGCGCGGTGCTGCGGACCGTCTCGCGCCTCACACCAGTCGCGAGATCTCTTTCGCCGCCCGCACGAAATCCTTGAACAGCGGATGCGGCTCAAAGGGTTTCGATTTCAGCTCCGGGTGGAATTGCACGCCGATGAACCAGGGGTGATCCTGCCATTCGACGATCTCGGGCAGCCGCCCGTCCGGGCTCATCCCGGAGAACACCAGCCCGTGTTCCTCGAGCTTGTCCTTGTACTTGATGTCGACCTCGTAGCGGTGCCGGTGCCGCTCGTCGATCGCCTGGGAGCCATAGACCTGCGCCACCTTCGACCCTTCGGCCAGCGCCGCGTCATAGGCGCCCAGCCGCATGGTGCCGCCCTTGTCGTCATCGGCCGAGCGCGAGACCTTGGCATTGCCCTGAACCCACTCCTTGAGGTGATAGACCACCGGCTCGAAGCGTTTCTTGCCGGCCTCGTGGTCGAATTCCTCCGAGCCCGCGCCGGAGACGCCGGCGACATTGCGCGCCGCCTCGATCACCGCCATCTGCATGCCGAGGCAGATGCCGAGATAGGGCACCTTGTGCTCGCGGGCGAATTGCGCCGCCTTGATCTTGCCTTCGGTGCCGCGCTCGCCAAAGCCGCCGGGCACCAGGATCGCGTGATAGCCTTGCAGATGTACCGCCGGATCCTCGCGATCGAAGAGCTCGGCATCCACCCATTCCACCTTGACCTTGACCCGATTGGCAATGCCGCCATGGGTCAGCGCCTCGGCGATGGATTTATAGGCATCCTCGAGCTGGGTGTATTTGCCGACGATGGCAACCCGCACTTCGCCCTCGGCGTGATGGATGCGGTCGCTGACGTCTTCCCATTTGCTCAGCTCGGGTTTGGGCGCGGGCGAGATCTGGAAGGCATCGAGCACCGCCTGATCCAGCCCCTCGCGGTGATAGGTCAGCGGCGCGTCATAGATCGTCGAGAGATCCTGGGCGGCAATCACCGCCTCGGGACGCACGTTACAGAACAGCGCCAGTTTCTCGCGTTCCTTGGCCGGGATCGGCCCCTCGGAGCGGCAGACCAGGATGTCGGGGGCAATGCCGATCGACCGCAGCTCCTTGACCGAGTGCTGCGTCGGCTTGGTCTTCAGCTCGCCCGACGCGGCGATATAGGGCAGCAGTGTCAGATGCATGAAGATGCATTGCCCTCGCGGCTTGTCTTGGGAAAACTGGCGGATCGCCTCGAAGAAGGGCAGCCCCTCGATATCGCCGACGGTGCCGCCGATCTCGCAGAGCATGAAATCCACCTCGTCCTCGCCGATCGAGATGAAATCCTTGATCTCGTTGGTGACGTGCGGAATGACCTGGATGGTCTTGCCGAGGTAATCGCCGCGGCGCTCCTTCTCCAGCACATTGGAATAGATCCGCCCCGAAGAGACCGAGTCGGTCTTGCGCGCCGCCACCCCGGTGAACCGCTCGTAGTGCCCGAGGTCGAGATCGGTCTCGGCGCCATCGTCGGTGACAAAGACTTCGCCGTGTTCAAAGGGGCTCATGGTGCCGGGATCGACGTTCAGATAGGGGTCGAGCTTGCGCAGCCGGACGGAGAAGCCGCGGGCCTGCAACAGGGCGCCGAGCGCGGCCGAGGCCAGCCCCTTGCCAAGCGAAGACACAACACCGCCGGTGATGAAGATAAAGCGCGCCATGCTGAAGGAAACTCCCGTAGTCGAACGTCGTTTGAACCGCGCGGCCAGAGGCCAAATTTTCGCAGTACCACGGGAGTCCATCGTTACAGGATTCGCGTGGATTTGACAAGCCGACCGCAAGATACTGTTGCGGTCAGCCACGAAATCTCAATGGATTGTAGAGCCCCGAAATTCCGGCGCGGTCAGGCCCGTCAGTCGGCCCGCGGCACCAGCGGCGCGTTCTCGTCCTGGCCGGGCGGCAGAAGCTCGTCGCCGGGCAGGGCGGGGGTCGCAGGGCCGTCGCCTTCGCTGGCGGCCGGTGGGGTCAGGCGGTCGATGACCGAGCTGCCGGCGGAGTTCTGCGCGGCGATGATGGTCAGGGTGATCGAAGTCACGATAAAGGCCACGGCCAGCACCCAGGTCACCTTGCCCAGCGCGGTTGCCGCCGACCGTCCCGCCACGGCGCCGCCGCCGCCACCCATGCCAAGGCCGCCGCCTTCCGAGCGTTGCATGAGCACAACGCCAATCAGCGCCAGCGCCAACAGCAGGTGGATGATCAGGACGACGTTTTCCATGGGGCCTCGCGGGTATCGTGTTGCCGGGGTATGTAGGCGGAAAGATCCGCACGCGCAACCCGCAACCCGGCAACAGTCCGCAGCCCCGCCGCCGTCCGCCCGGAAACCACCCCCGGCCCAATCCCCAAAGACGCGCTCACCCCGCCCAGCCCCCCGGCCGCATACACCACGGCGCGCGAACAAAGCGCCCCGCACCGCTCTTCCTCTTGCTGAAAATACCCTCGGGGGAGGCCGCAGGCCGGGGGCAGAGCCCCCCATTCCCGCGACAGCCCGCCGACAGCCAAAAGTCCCTAACCGGGAATTCAGACGTCGACGTCATCCACATCCGCCTGGCCGGAAAGCCGCCGCCGCAGGATCGACCAGCTCAGCCCGATTCCCAGCACCGTCGAAAGCGCCAGGATCCCCAGCCAGGTGTTGAGCGCCTGGTTGTCCAGCGTCAGCACCCCGAAATCATGCAGCACCCAGAGCAGGGCGGCGACGATGGCGGCAATCAGCATCATGCCGAAGGCGCCGATCGAGCGCAGGGTGGCGCGCAGGTAGACGATCCAGCCGACCAGCAGCAGCAGCCCCAGCAGCAGGACCAGCGGCAACTGGCTGTCCCAAGCGCGCAACGCCCAGCCGAGATAGCTGAAGGCGGTCGGATTGAAGGTGGCGGCAACCAGAAGGAAGGCAAAGACCCAGCGAACGAGAAAACCCATGACGGCCTCTTTTGGTGACACGCGTTTCCGGTTCTTCCGAAACGCGCTTCACATCTAGCCGATTGCCGGCGCATGTCCAGCCGCGGCAAATTCCGCCCCGCGCCGGCGGCGAGGTCAATTTCGCGGTTTCGCCCCCGCGCGGCAACGGCTATATCGGCGCGGGTTTGGCACCATAGAGAAGGATGTGACATGGCCAATGTTGTCGTGGTCGGCGCACAATGGGGCGACGAAGGTAAGGGCAAGATCGTGGACTGGCTCAGTGAACGCGCCGATGTGATCGCGCGCTTTCAGGGCGGCCACAACGCGGGCCACACCCTCGTCATCGACGGCAAGGTCTACAAGCTGCATGCGCTGCCCTCGGGCGTGGTGCGCGGCGGCAAGCTGTCGGTGATCGGCAACGGCGTGGTGCTCGACCCCTGGAACCTGCTGAAAGAGATCGAGACGATCCGCGCCCAGGGCGTGGAGATCACCCCCGAAACACTGATGATCGCCGAGAACACGCCACTGATCCTGCCGTACCACGGCGAGCTTGACCGGGCGCGCGAAGAGGCCGCCTCCAAGGGCACCAAGATTGGCACCACCGGCCGTGGCATCGGCCCCTGCTACGAGGACAAGGTCGGCCGCCGCGCCATCCGGGTCGCCGATCTGGCCGATCCGGCGACGCTCGAGGCCCGCGTCGACCGTGCGCTCCAGCACCACGACCCGCTGCGCAAGGGGCTGGGGGTCGAGGCGATCGACCGCGACGGGTTGATCGCGCTGCTGCAAGAGGTGGCGCCGAAGATCCTCGAATATGCCGCCCCGGTCTGGAAGGTGATGAATGAAAAGCGCAAGGCCGGCAAACGCATCCTCTTCGAAGGCGCACAGGGCGCGCTGCTCGACATCGATTTCGGCACCTATCCCTTTGTCACCTCGTCGAACGTGATCGCCGGGCAGGCGGCCACCGGCGTGGGCATTGGCCCCGGATCGATCGATTACGTGCTGGGCATCGTCAAGGCCTATACCACCCGCGTCGGCGAAGGCCCGTTCCCGACCGAGCTGGATGACGCCGACGGCCAGCGCCTCGGCGAGCGTGGCCACGAATTCGGCACCACCACCGGCCGCAAGCGCCGCTGCGGCTGGTTCGACGCCGCGCTGGTGCGCCAGACCTGCGCCACCTCGGGCGTCACCGGCATCTCGCTGACCAAGCTCGACGTGCTCGACGGCTTCGAGACGCTCAAGATCTGCACCGGCTACGAGCTTGACGGCGAAACGCTCGACTATCTGCCCACCGCCGCCGACCAGCAGGCGCGGTGCACGCCGATCTATGAGGAAATGCCCGGCTGGACGGAAAGCACCGAGGGCGCGCGCAGCTGGGCCGAGCTGCCGGCCAATGCGATCAAATACGTGCGGCGGGTCGAGGAGTTGATCCAATGTCCGGTGGCGCTGCTCTCGACTTCGCCGGAGCGTGAGGACACCATCCTCGTCACCGATCCTTTCGCGGATTGAGGGCGTCATGGGTCTCGGCAAGGGATTGAGCTACAAGGCCCGGCGGCGCTGGTCGCTGGTGATCCTGCTGGTCGGTCTGCCGGCCTATGTCGTCGCGGCGGTCAGCATCGTGAACATGCTGAGCCGCCCGTCGATCCTGGTGGAACTGCTGGTCTATATCCTGCTCGGCGTCCTCTGGGCGCTGCCGTTCCGCTTTGTCTTTCGCGGCGTCGGTCAGGAGGATCCCGACGCCGACGGCGACCCCGAAACCTGATCTCGGGCCTCGGCCCGGGGCGGCGGCGGCTGATGACGGGGCGGGGCGCGAAATTTCCCTTGCGTCAGCATTGGCGCTGCGCGAGCCTTTGGTCTAGCGTTCCACCATGACGCGCGCGCCCGACATTCTGGCTCAGGACAACCCCTTTCTCGGCATACTGCTGATGCTGGGCTTCTGCCTGCTGGCGCCGCTGGGCGATGCCATCGTCAAGCTTCTGGGCGAGACGGTGCCGCTGCTGGAAATCCTCACCATCCGCTTCGTCATTCAGGCGGTGGTGCTGGCGGTGCTGGTCGGCATGACCGGCCGGTCGTGGTACATGTCGCGGCGGGTGTTCTGGCTGGCCTGGCTCCGGGCCTTCCTGCATATCGCCGGAATTGCGACGGTCTTTGCCGCGCTGCGCTATCTGCCGTTGGCCGAGGCCACGGCGATTGCCTATGTCATGCCGTTCCTGATGCTGCTTCTGGGCCATTACGTGCTGGGCGAAGAGATCGGCGCCCGGCGCGCCTGGGCCTGTGCGGTCGGATTTGTCGGCACCTTGATGGTGGTGCAGCCGACCTTTGCCGACGTCGGCTGGCCGGCGCTGCTGCCGCTTGCCGTCGCCGTGATCTTTGCCTTTTTCATGCTGGTCACCCGCCAGATCGCGCGCGAGACCGATCCGATCTCGATGCAGGCGATCAATGGCGTCATGGCCTCGCTGGTGCTTGTCCCGCTCTCGGTCCTGGCCGAACGCGCAAGCGCCGGCCTGCATTACGTGGCGCTCGATCAGACCGAGATCCTGCTGCTTGCCGCCGTCGGCATCACCGGCACCGTGGCGCACCTGCTGATGACCTGGAGCCTGCGGTACGCGCCCTCGGCCACCGTCGCGCCGATGCAATATCTCGAGATCCCGGTGGCGATGTTCTACGGCTGGCTGATCTTTGCCGATCTGCCCAATGGCCTCGCGCTGTTCGGCATCGCGGTGACCATGGCGGCCGGTCTCTATATCGTCATGCGCGAACGGTCGATGGCGCGGACCCCGCCGCTAGAACAGCCCTGACCGCCGCGTCAAGACAGTCCCGCGGCAGGATCACCAGCATGCCGGGGCCGTCCATTTCCAGCGTGACCTCGTCGGCCAGCGCTTCGTTCGAGGTGCCGACCCGGCCGCCGGGGGTGAAATCTATGCCATGGATCGGCCAGCGCAGCCCGGTGCTCTGGCCGGTCACCGGCCGCAACGGAAACAGCGAGACCCGGGTGCCGGCCGCCAGATCGAGCGCCAGCCGGGGCGGGGCGTGAAACACCACATCCTCGCGTCCGATCAGGATGCAGGGCCGGTCGGCCCGCGCCGCCAGCCGGTTGAAGACCGAGAGCTGATGATCCACCCGCGCACCCAGAAACCCCAGCCCGAGGATCAGCGGCGCCTCGATATTGCGCAGGCACTTGTCGAAATCGGTGCTGTCCTGTTCGGCGATGTGATGCAGGGTGTCGGGCGAGAGCGCGGCGCGGGTCTCGGCCGGAAGCGAATCGAAATCGCCGATCACCGCCTCGGGGGTCACCCCGTGGCGCAGCAGCACCAGCGCCCCGCTGTCGGCCGCCACCGCGCGTCCGGCCCAGGTTTGCGCCAGCGTCAGGTCGGCGTGGCGGAACTCTCCGCCACCGACAAGCAGGATCGGCGCTTCGGCAGTAATGATGGGGTGATTCATGGCTTTTTAGCCGTATTCCGGGAGAAAGGTCACAATCTGGTCACGAAATGATACCCTCACTTGCACAGATTCGGGCCGCTTTGGCCGGGACCATCATGATAAACATGAGCTTGCAGGTATTTGGAAGGCGAGCACACGATGGTACAGACAAATAAAATCCTGACCGTCTCTTACGGCACATTCTCGTGCACGTTGGAAGGGTTCGACGAATCCTTCGAGACCATGAAGGCAATTGCAGAATACTTCCGCGACCTCGCGTCGGATGACCGGTATTTCGGGGCGGAGCCGCCCACGCCAGACGCCGAAATGCTGGCCCGGATCGCGGAAAAGGAAATTTCGCGCCGCGTCGAGGCCCGGTTCGAGGATGACGGCATCGTGCTGCGCCCCTCGCTGGCCGCTGCCGCCGAGGCGGAAACCGCGCCGCAGCAGGCCGCGCCACAGAGACCCGCGCCGGAACAGCCCGCAGCCGCCAAAGCCGAAATCGCAGCGCCCGCCGCCCCGTCGGAGCCGGCCCCCGCCGCCGTGACCGAAGCGGTGAGCGACGCCGGGCTCGACGACGAACTCGAGACTATGTCCGCCGCGCTCGAGGTTCACGCCGAGCCGGAAGCCGAGACAGCGATCACGCCCGAGGCTGCCCCGGTGCAAGAGGCCGCGCCGGAAACGGTGGAAGCGGTCAGCGATGTCCCAGCAGAGCCCCCGAAGACCGAAGAAGTCGACGATTCCGCCGTCGCCGCCGCCAAGCCCGATCGCATGCCGGAATCGATTGCCGACAAGCTGGCCCGCATCCGCGCCGTCGTCTCTGCCAGTTCTCCGGCGGCCGCGCCGGCGGCCCCCGAAACCGAAGCCGGGCCCGGGACCGAAAGCGTCGAAGCCGCGCCCGAGACCGTGGTCGACCCGGTGATCGGAAATGTCATGTCGACCCTGGCCTCCGGCGACGCCGAGGACCGGCTGACCGACGCCCCCGAGATGCAGGACGTGGCGGTGACCGAAGTCACGCTTGACGGCATTGCGGACCTGGTGCCCGCCAAACCCGAAATCGAACCGGCCGAAGAGATGGACGGGGATGCCGCGGCGCCGGAAGCCGAGGCGGAACCAGAGGTTACCGCCGCCGCCGAACCCGAATCCGCGCCGGAAGCCGAGCCTGCGCCCGCGCCGAAATCCGAGGCCGAGCCCGCGCCGGTCGCGCCGCGTCGTGTGGCCCCGCGCCGTCCGGTCCGGGTGGTCAAGGTCAAGCGCCGCGCCGTTGAAACGCCGCCGAGCAGCCTGTCGCAGGACGACGAGGCCGAGCTGATGCGGGAGCTGGCCGAGGTGGAGGCCGAAATCGGCACGCCCGAGGCCGAGGCACCTGCGGCCGGGGCCGGCGCGCTCGAGGTCTCCGACGTGGTCGAGGACACCCAGCGCGCGGTGCGCGCCATGTCGCGCCGCGACCGCCGCGAGAATTTTGCCGGGGAAGAAGGCGACGTGTCGCGCCTGTTGGCGGCCACCGACGAGCAGTTGCAAGAGCCCGAAGGCCGCTCGCGCCGCAATGCCATCGCGCATCTGCGCGCCGCCGTCGCCGCCACCCGCGCCGATCGCAGCAGCGAGAGCCGTCATGACGAAAGCGATCCGCGTGGCGCCTATCGCGACGACCTTGCCGCCGCTGTCCGCCCGCGCCGCACCGCCTCGGCCGAGCCCGATCCCGAGCTGCCGCGCGTCGCGCCGCTCAAGCTGGTGGCCGAACAGCGCGTCGACCTGCCGGAAACCGAGCTGCCGGCACCCGGCGCCGTGGCCCAGACCGTGCGTCCGCGCCGTGTGTCGATGCCGCTGGAACGCGATGACGACGACAGCGCCGGCGGTTTCGCCAGCTTTGCCGAAGAGGTGGGCGCCAACCGTCTTCCCGAGCTGCTGGAAGCGGCCGCCGCCTATATGTCCTTTGTCGAGGGCCGCGACGAG
Organism: Marinovum algicola; assembly: GCF_900109145.1. Classification (GTDB taxonomy): domain Bacteria; phylum Pseudomonadota; class Alphaproteobacteria; order Rhodobacterales; family Rhodobacteraceae; genus Marinovum; species Marinovum algicola. Next base: position 51,222 of record NZ_FNYY01000019.1, on the reverse strand, counting down.
TTCTCGCGCCCGCAGCTGATGACCAAGGTGCGCCAGGTCGACACCGGCGACACCAGCCGCGAGGACCGGCTGCGCAGCTTTGGCCAGCTTCTGCGGGATGGCAAGATCGAAAAGGTGCAGGGCGGGCGCTTTGCCGCCTCGGACAGCATCGGCTTCCGCCCCAAGGATCGCGCCGCCGGATAAGGCTCGCGGATATCGTACAAAAGGCCGGGGCAAGCGCTCCGGCCTTTTGCTTTTGTATCAACAGTTTGGCACGTTGACCGCCAGCCCGCCGAGCGACGTTTCCTTGTACTTTTCGTGCATGTCGGCCCCGGTCTGGCGCATCGTCTCGATCACCGCATCGAGCGGCACGAAATGGTCTCCGTCGCCGCGCAGCGCGAGACTTGCGGCGGAGACCGCCTTGATCGCACCCAGCCCGTTGCGCTCGATACAGGGCACCTGCACCAGCCCCTTGACCGGATCGCAGGTCATTCCCAGATGATGCTCCAACGCGATTTCCGCTGCATTCTCAATCTGTTCCGGCGTGCCCTTCATCGCCGCGCAAAGCCCGGCGGCGGCCATGGCGGCGGCCGAGCCGACCTCGGCCTGGCAGCCGGCTTCGGCGCCGGAAATCGAGGCATTGTATTTCACCAGCCCGCCAATCGCCGAGGCGGTGAGCAGGAAATCCGGCACGCCTGCGCGCGTGGCGCCCGGCACATGGTCGAGCCAGTAACGGATCACCGCCGGCACCACCCCCGCTGCGCCATTGGTGGGCGCGGTAACCACCTGATTTCCGGCGGCATTCTCTTCGTTGACCGCCATGGCATAGGCGCTCATCCAGTCGTTGATCGTATGTGGCGCCGAGAGGTTGCGGCCGCGCTCGGCCAGCAGCGCCTCGTGGATATTCTGCGCCCGCCGCCGCACGTTGAGCCCGCCCGGCAGGGTGCCGCCGCTTTCGAGGCCGCGATCGATGCAGTCGTTCATCACCTGCCAAATCCGGTCGAGGCCCTTTTCCAGCCGGTCGTGCCCGCCGCGCGACACCTCGTTGGCGCGTTTCATATCGGCGATGGTCTTGCCGGAAGACGCCGCCATTTCAAGCATTTCCGAGGCGCTCTTGAAGGGGTAGGGCACCGGCGGCCCATCGTCCTTGTCGCGGCCTTCGGCCAATTCGGCCTCGGTCACCACAAAGCCGCCGCCAATGGAATAATAGGTTTCCGACAGGATCACGTCGCCCTGGGCATCGCGCGCGCGCAGGACCATGCCGTTGGCATGGCCGGGAAGATTGGGGCCGAAATCGAACACCAGATCGCTCTTGGGATCAAAAGAAAGCGTTCCGAGCCCCTCCGGGCAAATGGTTTTTTCACTCTGGATACGGGCAAACTCGGCCTCTGCGCGGGCGGCATCATAGCTTTCAGGAGTAAAGCCGGCCAGGCCGAGGATGGTGGCGCGGTCGGTCGCATGACCGACGCCGGTAAAGGCGAGAGACCCGTGGAGATTCGCCTGCAAGCCTTTGAACTCAAACGGAGAGCCGCGCATCGTCTCGAGGAAACGCGCGGCGGCGACCATGGGGCCCATGGTGTGCGACGAGGACGGGCCGATGCCGACCTTGAACATCTCGAAAACCGACAGAAACATCAAAAGCTCTCCCTTGCGCGGGTTGGCGGGTTCGGGACGAGTGGTACAGCCCGGATCAGAGATTCCAAGGGCGGAAAGCGACGTCTTGCGCGGCTTTGCGGCCGTGTGAGCGGCGCAAACGCCCCGAAGATCACGCAAAACTGCGCGAATCCGGGAAAATGCGTGCCGAAACGGTCTCGCAACCCCACCGGCGATTTCCTATAACTCCGCGAAGCTTGAGGGAGTCGCTCACAATGTCCGGAGAATTGTCGCCAATTGACAAGGCCAAGTTCGTGGCCGCCAAACGTGCATCCGACCTCGTCGAGGATGGCATGCGTGTCGGCCTGGGAACCGGCTCCACCGCCGCCTGGCTGGTGCGCTGCCTGGGCGAACGGGTGCGCGAGGAGGGGCTGCGGTTTCGCGGTGTGCCGACCTCGACCCGCACCGCCGAGCTGGCGCGCGAGGTGGGGATCACCGTCATCAGTCTCGACGAGGCGCGCTGGCTCGATGTCACCATCGATGGCGCCGATGAATTCGACGGCAACTTCAACCTGATCAAGGGCGGCGGCGGCGCGCTGTTGCAGGAAAAGATCGTCGCCACGGCCTCGGATCAGATGGTGGTGATCGCCGATGCCGCCAAGCGGGTCGAGCACCTGGGGGCCTTTCCGCTGCCGGTCGAGGTGATCCCCTTCGGCTGGCCGACGACCCAGGCGCTGATCGAGGAAATGCTGGTGTCGATGGATGTGATGGGCCGCAATTCGACGCTGCGGATGACGGGCGACGCGCCATATGTTACCGATGAGGGCAACCACATCCTCGACCTGCATCTCGGCCGGATCGGCGACCCGCGGCAATTGTCGCTGGTGCTCAATCAGATCCCCGGCGTTGTTGAAAACGGGCTTTTCGTGGATATCTGCGATACGGTGATTGTGGGTTTCGGCGACGGCCGCATCGAGTTGCGCGACATCAACACCGGCGAAACCGAGAATGAACGCCTCGATTTCGTGGAAAACGAGAACATGTTCGCCGACCTCGGCGACTGGAAACGCGATTAAGGGATCCTTCATGGAATTTGACTACGACCTGTTTGTCATCGGTGGCGGCTCCGGTGGCGTCCGCGCTGCACGGGTTGCGGCGGGTGAAGCCGGCGCCAAGGTCGCTCTGGCCGAGGAAGACCGCTATGGCGGCACCTGCGTGCAACGCGGCTGCGTGCCGAAAAAGCTGATGGTCTTTGCCTCGGGTTACGGCGTCTCGGCCAAGGAGGCGCAGGACTACGGCTGGACGATGATGGCAGGCGGCTTCGATTGGCCAAAGTTTCGCGGCACCCTGGAGTCCGAACTTGACCGGCTGGAAGGGGTCTATCGCAAGATCCTGGCCAACAACGGTGTCGAGACATTCGACGCCCGCGCCCGGATCTCCGATCCGCATACGGTGGAGCTTTCGACCGGCGAGACAAAGACCGCCAAACATATCCTTGTTGCCACCGGCGGCTGGCCGGTGCGGCCGGATATCCCCGGCGCGGAGCTGGCGATCACCTCGAACGAGATCTTCCATCTCGACGTGTTGCCGGAACGCATGCTGATCGTCGGCGGTGGCTATATCGCCTGTGAATTTGCCTGCATCATGAATGGCTTGGGCGTGAAGACCACGCAATTCTATCGCGGCGCGCAGATCCTGCGGGGCTTCGACGAAGAGGCGCGCGGGCTGGTCTCGGAAGAGATGATTCAGAACGGTGTCGATCTGCACCTCGGCACCAATGTGCTCGAGATGAAGAAGGTCGACGACGGCATCTGGGTCAAGGCCACCAACGGCCAGGAATACACCGTCGATCAGGTGATGTTCGCGACCGGCCGGGCGCCCAATTCCAAGGATCTGGGCCTCGAGGAAATCGGCGTGAAGCTGGGCCGCGGCGGCCAGATCGAGGTGGATGAATACAGCCAGACGGCGGTGCCCTCGGTCTATGCCATCGGCGATGTGACCAACCGGGTCAACCTCACCCCGGTGGCGATCCGCGAGGGCATGGCCTTTGTCGAGACCGTGTTCAAGGGCAACCCGACGCCGGTCGATCACGAGATGATCCCCAGCGCGATCTTCACCCAGCCCGAGATGGGCACCGTGGGCTTGAGCGAAGAGGCGGCGCGCGAGCGCGAGCCGATCGAGGTCTATTGCACCTCGTTCCGGCCGATGCACACCGCCTTTATCGGCAAGTCCGACCGGGTGATGATGAAGCTCGTGGTCAGCCAGGAGAGCCGCAAGGTTCTGGGCTGCCACATCGTGGCGCCGCAGGCCGGCGAGATGATCCAGCTGGCCGGCATCGCCGTGAAGATGGGGGCGACCAAAGAGGATTTCGACCGGACCGTGGCGGTGCATCCGACCATGTCCGAAGAGATCGTGACCATGCGGACTCCGGTACGTACGGGTTGAATATGACCGTCCGCTCCCCGATTTTAGGGAGAGGACAAGAGATGAAGCGAACCTGAAGGGAAGAGCGGAAATGGCAGGCAATTCTGGCGGACCCTGGGGCGGTGGCTCTGGCGGCTCGGGTGGATCGGGCGACGACGGGCGCGGCTCCGGCGGTGGCAAGAGGGGCGGCGGACGTCGCCCCGGCGACGGCGAGAACCCACAGATCCCCGAGATCGACGAATTGATGAAGAAAGGCCAGGAGCAGCTTCGTGTGCTCATGGGCGGACGCGGCGGCGATGGCCGTCAGAACGGCGGCGGCGGCGGTGGCGGCCGGGGCAATGGCCCGATGCTGACCCGGGGCACCATCGGCCTCGGCATTGTCGGCGCGGTGATCCTCTGGGCGATGGCGAGCTTTTATACCGTCAAGCCCGAGGAACAATCGGTCGAGCTGTTTCTCGGCGATTACTCCAGCACCGGCAGCCCCGGTCTGAACTTTGCGCCCTGGCCTCTGGTCACCGCCGAGGTCATTCCGGTGACCCGAGAACAGACCGAAGACATCGGCGTCGGCGGCCGTGGCAGCGATGCCGGCCTGATGCTGACCGGGGACGAGAATATCGTCGACATCGATTTCCAGGTGGTCTGGAACATCAACGATCCGGCGAAATTCCTGTTCAACCTGCGCCAGCCGCAGCCGACCATCCGGGCGGTGTCGGAATCGGCCATGCGCGAGATCATCGCGCAATCCGATCTGGCGCCGATCCTCAACCGCGACCGGGGCGTGATCGCCGCGCGGCTTCAGGATCTGATCCAGTCGACGCTCGACAGCTATGACAGCGGCGTCAACATCGTCCGTGTCAACTTTGACAAGGCCGACCCGCCGACGCCGGTCATCGCGGCCTTCCGCGATGTTCAGGCCGCCGAGCAGGAGCGGGACCGTCTGCAAAACGTCGCCGACGCCTACGCCAACCGGGTTCTCGCCGAGGCGCGGGGTGAAGCCGCGCAGCTTCTCGAGCAGGCCGAAGGCTATCGCGCCCAGGTGGTGAACGAGGCCGAAGGTGAAGCCAGCCGCTTCTCTGCCGTCTTGCAGGAATACGAAAAGGCGCCGGAAGTCACCCGCCGCCGCCTCTATCTCGAAACCATGGAGCAGGTGCTGGGCCGGGTCGACAAGATCATCCTCGACGAAAACGGCGCCGGCGGCGGGCAGGGCGTTGTCCCCTATCTCCCGCTCAATGAACTGCGCCGCAACACCGCCACCACCAATACCGGAGGGTCCAACTGATGCGGAGAACCACCTATCTTCTGCCCGTCGCCGTGGTCGCCCTGATGGTGGCCCTGTCGGCGGTGTTCATCGTCGACGAACGCGAAAAGGCGCTGGTGCTGCAATTTGGCCGCGTGGTCGCGGTCAAGGAAGAGCCGGGGCTGAACTTCAAGCTGCCGCTGATCCAGGACGTGGTGCGCTATGACGACCGTATCCTGAGCCGCGATGTCGATCCGCTCGAAGTGACGCCGCTGGATGATCGCCGCCTGGTGGTCGATGCCTTCGCGCGCTACCGGATCGCCGATGTGAACCAGTTCCGCGAAGCCACCGGTGCCGGCGGCGACCTGGCGATCGAGGTGGCCGGGCAACGGCTCGACTCGATCCTGCGGTCGCAGACCCGGGAAATCCTCGGCTCGGTCTCGTCCAACGATATCCTGAGCTCCGACCGGGCCGCGCTGATGCTGCGGATCCGCAATGGCGCGCTGGAGGATGCCCGCGAGCTGGGCCTCGACCTGCTCGATGTGCGGCTCAAGCGCACCGACCTGCCGGCGGAAAACCTCGATGCGACCTTTGCGCGGATGCGCGCCGAGCGTGAGCGGGAGGCGACCGATGAACGCGCCCGCGGTAACGAGGCGGCGCAGAGGGTGCGCGCCCAGGCAGACCGGACCGTGGTCGAGCTGACCTCGGATGCGGCCCGCCAGGCCGAGATCATCCGCGGTGAGGCCGACGCCCGTCGGAACGGCATCTTTGCCGCGGCCTTTGGCGAAGACCCGGAGTTCTTCGAGTTCTACCGGTCGCTTACCGCCTATCAGCGTGCCTTGCAGGAAGGCAATTCGACGCTGGTCCTGTCGCCCGACAGCGATTTCTTCAACTATCTGAAATCCGACACCGGGGCGCAGGCCGACCGGCGGCGCGATACGGCCGCGGCCCCCGCGGCTGAGGCCCCGGCCGAGGAGGCATCCGAAGCGGCGCCCGCCGACGCGCCGTCGCCCGAAACGACCCCCGCCCCCGAGGCACCGGTCGACGACAGCGGCGACGCGGCCGTGACGCAATGATCGAAACCGCATTTCTGGCCCTCGGGCTGGTCTTGATCGTGGAGGGGCTGGCCTATGCGCTGGCCCCTTCGCTTGTGGAACAGCTGCTGGAAGCGTTGCGCGCCCTGCCGGAGACCCAGCGCCGCAACCTCGGCCTGCTGGCACTGGTGCTCGGCGTGCTGATGGTCTGGATCGCCAAGACGCTGGGCGGATGAGGTCTGCCGCGGATGTGATCGTGGGCCGGTTGCGGATGTGTTACTTTCTTCACGATCAAATCACAGGTGGTTGAAGGCGCGAGAGTTCCTTTGTTTGTGGCTTTTGAGTACCTACATTGGCACTGGTTATTCAGGCAGTGACCGCGGCGTGCGGTCAAACAGGAGGAGTTCTTCAATTGAGACCCCAATTCAATGCAATTGCCCGAGCAGAGCACCAGACGCATCCCGCGCGTCTGCGCATGCTGTGGATGCTGGGCATCTCGGTGATGTTCGTGCTGACCCAGGCGCTGGCTGCCGCGGCGCGCGGCGCACCTGACAGCTTTGCCGATCTGGCCGAAAGCATCAGCCCGGCCGTGGTCAACATCACCACCACGACCACCGTCGCCGGCCGCACCGGCCCGCAGGGCATCGTTCCCGAAGGCTCGCCCTTCGAGGATTTCTTTCGCGAGTTCCAGGACCGCAACGGTCAGGGGCAGGGCGACCGGCCGCGCCGGTCCTCGGCGCTGGGTTCGGGCTTCGTGATCTCTGAAGACGGCTTCGTGGTCACCAACAACCACGTGATTGACGGCGCGGACGAGATCCTGATCGAGTTCTTCGGCGGCCGGGAGCTGCCGGCCGAAGTGATCGGCACCGATCCCAAGACCGACATCGCGCTGCTCAAGGTCGAGGCCGATGCGGCGCTGCCCTTCGTCAGCTTTGGCGACAGCGACACCGCCCGTGTCGGTGACTGGGTGATGGCCATGGGCAACCCGCTGGGTCAGGGCTTTTCGGTTTCGGCCGGCATCGTCTCGGCCCGCAACCGCGCGCTGTCGGGCACCTATGACGATTACATCCAGACCGACGCCGCGATCAATCGCGGCAACTCGGGCGGCCCGCTGTTCGACATGGACGGCAATGTGATCGGCGTGAACACCGCGATCCTTTCGCCCAATGGCGGCTCGATCGGCATCGGCTTTTCGATGGCGTCGAACGTGGTGACCAAGGTCGTCGACCAGCTCAAGGAATACGGCGAGACCCGCCGTGGCTGGCTTGGCGTGCGCATCCAGGACGTGACAGAGGACGTGGCCGAGGCCATGGGGCTCGAGACCACCTCCGGCGCGCTGGTGACTGATGTTCCCGAAGGCCCGGCGATGGAAGCCGGCATGGAAGCCGGGGACGTGATCGTCAAGTTCGATGGCCGCGACGTGAGCGACACCCGTTCGCTGGTCCGGCAGGTGGGCAACACCACCGTCGGCAAGTCGGTTCTAGTGGTCGTCAATCGCGAGGGCAAGACCCAGACGCTGAAGGTGACCCTGGGCCGCCGCGAAGAGGCCGAAGGCACCGCGGTGCCGGCCTCGCAGCCGCTGGAAGAGACCGCCCCGGCAGAGGCCGAGATCCTCGGCCTCACCGTCTCGCCGATGAACGACGAGCTGCGCGGACAGCTCGAGCTGCCGGCCAGCGCCGAGGGGCTGGTGGTGACCGATGTCGACGAGATGTCGGAAGCCTATGAAAAGGGCCTGCGCGCCGGTGACGTCATCACCGAAGCGGGCCAGCAGAAGGTGACCGAGATCGCCGCCCTGGAAGAGCAGATCGAGGCCGCCCGCGAGGCCGGTCGCAAGTCGCTGCTGCTGCTGGTGCGGCGCGCCGGTGACCCGCGCTTTGTGGCGCTTGGTCTGGAAGAATGATCTCGCTCCTTGCGTGAGACCGAAAGGGGGCGTCCTGCGGGGCGCCCCTTTTTGTCTGTGGCTCAGCCCAGCTCGACCGCCGCCAGCCCCAGCTCGCGGGCGGTCTCGATCGTCAGCAGCGCCGTTTCGACCCCCTGCGCCCGCTGATAAAGCCGCAGCGCGGCCTCGGTGGCGGGGTTGATCTCGCCCGAGATCGCGCCATCGTATTTGCCGCGCACCTGAAGCGCGCGTTGCAGCGAAGCGACGAATTCCGGCGTGATCTCCTCGGCGCAGAGCGTCTCGAAGACATATTCCCGGCGCGGGGTGACGATCTCCTGCTGAATCTCGGTGGCATAGATTGCCGGCGCCAGCAGCGAGCCGTCGGCATTGAGGATGGCGGGCTGTTCCAGCACCTGCGCGGTGCGCGTCTCGAGTACGGCCGGCGTCACGTCGCGGGCCCAGCAACTGCCGGGCCGCGCGCCTGCGGGGGCGGGCACCCGGGCCCGCTCCAGCGCGGTAAAGGCAAAGCGGGTGGGGGGATCGGGGGGCGGAGCGCAACTGGCCAGGGCAAGACAAAGCGCCACGCCAAGCGGCGCGACGCAGGCCCTTCGGGATGCGGTGCGGTGGATCATCTGCTTCTGCCTCTTGCCCTCTGCCGGGGGCTTTGGGGCAGGTTAGCGGCTTTGGCCCGGGGCGGAAAGCAGGACGGACGGCGGGGCGGCACCTTCGCCGGGATCTGTGACATCGAGAAGACTGTCGAGCATGGCCGAGATGTCCTCGACCTCTTCGGCGATCACATGGATCACCCCGGCCTCGCGTTGCACCCGGCCGGTGACGCGCAACAGGCGGCCGGCGATCACCGCCCGGCGAAACCGTTCGTAGAGCTTGCGCCAGACGATGACATTGACCACCCCGGTCTCATCTTCCAGCGTGACAAAGATCACCCCTTTGGCCGTCCCGGGCCGTTGCCGCAGGATCACCAGCCCCGCCACGGTGACCCGCGCGCCCTCCGGCGGTTCGGCCAGCCGCGCGGCCTGAAGCGCGGCCGGCGGACGGGGCCAGTCCTCGCGGCCAGAGACGCCCGGACCGGAGGCGCCCGGACCGCCGCGGGAGGGCCCGGAGCGAACCGGACGCGCCGGGTCGGAGAGAGCAGAGCCGGAGGGGGCAGCACGCAGGATCTTCATTAGAACGAATATAGAACATTCACACCTCACCGCAAGTTGCAAGAGGCGGGGTCGCAAAAGGGGATGAAACACCATAAGAGGCTTTGCTAACACCAAGGCGAGATTCCGAAAGAGGGCAAGGCATGGCGAAGATCACCTATATCGAGCACAACGGCACCCGGCACGAGGTCGACGTGGCCACCGGGCTGACCGTGATGGAAGGCGCGCGCGACAACAACATTCCCGGCATCGAGGCCGATTGCGGCGGCGCCTGCGCCTGTTCCACCTGTCACGTCTATGTCGACAAGGCCTGGACCCAAAAACTGCCGCCGATGGATGCCATGGAAGAGGACATGCTCGATTTCGCCTACGAGCCCGACCCCGAGCGCTCGCGGCTGACCTGTCAGCTCAAGGTCTCCGACGACCTGGACGGCCTGGTCGTCCAGATGCCGGAGAAACAGATCTGAGCGGCGCGCCGCGTCACCCGCTGCGCCCCCGGCGCGGCCCCGCCCGCGGCGCTTGGCTGGCGGCAGCCCTGTGGCTGGCCGGGGCTGCCGCGGCACAAACACCGGACAAGCCGCCCTGTGGCGAGAGGCCGATGCAGGCCAGCTATGGCGCGCCGACCGATCGCTATCCGCATGGCGTGCTGGGCGACGATCTGGAATGGGGCAGCTTGCAGGTCATCTGCGGCGGCAGCCGCCACAGCGTGGACCTGCCCGAGGCCCTGGTCTTCGAGGATGTCGCGCCGCGGCTGGCGCAGCTTGACGGGCAGGGCCCGCCCGAGGTCATCGTGGTGGAAAGCCACCGCGACCGGGGCGCCCGGCTGGCGATCTGGGGGCTGGACGACGGCGCCGTGCAACGCCGTGCCGCGACACCTTTCATCGGCACGCGCTTCCGCTGGCTGGCGCCGCTGGGCGCCGCGGATCTCGACGGCGACGGCAGGATGGAAATCGCCTATGTCGACCGGCCGCATCTGGCGCGTGTGCTGCGGGTCTGGCGCTATGAGGCCGGGGACGGGCTGCGCGAGGTGGCGCAGCTGCAAGGGCTCAGCAACCACCGGATCGGCGCGCCCGACATTGCCGGCGGCATCCGCGACTGCGGCCAGGGCCCCGAGATGATCCTCGCCGATGCGCAGTGGCGCAGGCTGGTCGCCGTCACTCTGAACGACGGCACGCTTACCCGCAGGGATCTCGGCCCCCACCGGGGCCGCGACAGCTTTGGCGCCGCCATGGGCTGCGACCGACCCCGCTGACGCAGCCCGGCTCTTCCTCTTGCCGAAAATACCCTCGGGGGAGTCCCGCAGGGACGGGGGCAGCGCCCCCATCCCCGCTGCGGCATCAGTCCCAGCAGCTCACCAGGACCGCCATTCCGCGCGCCTTGTTGGTCAGATCCTCCGGCGCCATCTCCGCGCCGCCCGGCGCCATCCGCGCCGTGACGCCGGCCTGCCGCATCGCCGCCTCCAGCGCGCTGGCATCGGCGGCAAAGCTGACCTCCTCGGGCAGCCTCCGACCGTCGCCGTCGCGCGGCAACAGCATGCCGATCACCGCGCCCGAGCGGTCCATCACCGGCCCGCCGGCATCGCCGGGCAGGGCCGAGAGCGCCACCCGGTCGAGCGCGTCCTCGCCGTTCAGCCCGCGCAGATCGACCAGCGTCCCAAAGGTCATCGAGGGCGCGCCCAGCACACCTTCGTAGGAAAAGCCCGCAACCGCGATCTCGGATTGCAGGCGCGGCGAGGCGCTGGCCAGTTCGGCCACCTCCAGCGGCGCCAGGGCGCTCTGGGGCGTCAGCAGGGCCATGCCCAGCGCGGTGTCGGTCGCGGCGACACGCGCCTCGGTCGTGCCATCGAGCGTGACCCGGGTGCAGCCCTCGACCGCCTCCAGGGTGGTCAGCACGGTGCCATCCGCCGCGACAAAGAACCCGGTGCGCGACACCCGCGGCTTGCGGATTTGCAGTCCCGACAGCAGGTCGACCGACTGGCTGTCATCGACCCCCAGGTCAGACGGCAGCACGCCGGCGAGGCGGGTGAAACTCTCCGACATCTCCTGAAGCACCCGCGTCCGGCGGTCTTCGTCGCCGGCCGGCCAGACCAGCATGAACCCCTTGATCTCGCCGTCCCGCAGGCTGACCTCGGTGTGCGAGACGATCTCGTCATTGCGGCCGGTGATGCTGAAACCGTCGTCGCGGCGCTCGCGCGGGCCGTCAAGCGGCACGACTTCCAGGGTTTGCAGGATGTCGTAGAGACCGAACAGGCGGCGCCGGTCACCGGCCTGAGAAATCAGCAGCACCTGGGCCGGCAGATCGCCGGTGGCCGCATAGCGGGCAAAAGGCGCCTCATGCGCCTCGAATGCCACCACGCCCAGCGGCAGCAGCATCTCGATCCCGGCCTGGCTGTCGGTGACCTGTTGCAGGTCCATGCCCTCGAGCACGGCATTGTATTGCCGCAAGGCCAGGGCCCGCTGGCGGGTGGTCATCACGCTGGTGGCCTCATGGCCGTTGGCCTCTTGCCAGGCTGCCATGGCGCGGCGGGTGCCGGCGCCATAGGCGCCGTCGATGGCGGCATTGTAAAAGCCGGCCCATTGCAGCGCGACCTGCAAGTCGCGTTTCTCCTGGCCGGTCATCTGCGCCTCGCTGCGGCGGGCCTGGGCCAGGGTTTCCTCCGGCACCTCCGGGGCGCCGGGCGCCGCCTCTGCCGCCGCCTCCGCCGCCTGGTCATCCGGCAGGTCCGAGGTCTCGACCGGCGGCGGTGCGGTCTGCGCATCGGCGCCCACCGGCCAGAACTGGCGTTGCAGCGACTGCGCGCCGACGACAAAACTGTCCCGCGGCACCCGGCCCCGGGCACGCAGTTGGCGCAGCTCGCCATTGGCGGCATTGCGCGAGGCATAGGGCCCGAGCGCCACCGCATACCAGCCCGATCCCACGGCAAATCCGTTCACATTGGGCAGAAATTCGGCGTAATCGCGCACCCGGTCTTCGGCTTCGAGTAGGCTGGGCAGCGCCTCGATCTGAATCCAGGCCCGGTTGTCCTGGGCGATGGCGGCGCTCAGGGAAAATACCAGCGCGCAAAGGGTGGCAAAAAACAAACGTGTCATATGTGTGGGTCGTCCTGGCCTGCATATCTGTCGTATCGAACCAGTGTAGAGCATGGCGGCCGGCTTGCACGTTGAAAGTGGCGGATTTCCGCTTTTGTCACGTGATCGTCAGTCCAGGGTTGCCGCAATGCCGCAGGACACTATTTGCCGCCAATCCGGGGCCTCTGATTGACCCTCGCGCCGCATCCGCCTAAGCAGGCGCAAAGCTTGCAAAGGCCATGACATGACACGCGACACCGCCACCAAACCGCGCTCTTTCCAGGAGATCATCCTGCGGCTCCAGGCCTATTGGGCCGAGCAGGGCTGCGCCGTGATGCAGCCCTATGACATGGAGGTCGGCGCCGGCACCTTTCACCCCGCCACCACCCTGCGGTCGCTCGGTTCGAAGCCCTGGGCCGCGGCCTATGTTCAGCCCTCGCGCCGCCCCACCGACGGCCGTTACGGCGAGAACCCGAACCGGCTTCAGCATTACTACCAGTATCAGGTGCTGATCAAACCCAGTCCGCCCGATCTTCAGGCGCTCTACCTCGGTTCGCTGCAAGCCATCGGCATCGACATGGCGCTGCACGATATCCGCTTCGTCGAGGATGACTGGGAGAGCCCGACACTGGGCGCCTGGGGCCTGGGCTGGGAGGTCTGGTGCGACGGCATGGAAGTCAGCCAGTTCACCTATTTCCAGCAGGTCGGCGGCCATGATTGCCACCCGGTCTCGGGCGAGTTGACCTACGGGCTCGAGCGGCTGGCGATGTATGTGCTGGGCATCGATCACGTGATGGACATGCCCTACAACGATCCCCAAACGCCGATCGCGCTCAGCTATGGCGACGTGTTTCGCCAGACCGAGCAGGAATATTCCCGCTGGAATTTCGATGTGGCCGACACCGAGGTGCTGTTGCGGCATTTCGAAGAGGCCGAGGCGGAATGCGCCCGCATCCTTGAGGCGCCGCATCACGATCCCAAGACCGGCAAGCGCATCGTTATGGCGCATCCGGCCTATGACCAATGCATCAAGGCCAGCCATATCTTCAACCTGCTCGACGCCCGGGGCGTGATCTCGGTCACGGAACGGCAGGCTTATATCGGCCGGGTCAGGACGCTGGCCAAGGCCTGCGCCGATGCCTTCGTGCTGACCGAGGCGGGCGGCCATGTGGCGGAGGCCGCAGAATGAGCGGCCGGATTATTGCGGGGGTGATCGTCTTGGTGGCTTTGGTCGCGGGCGCGCTGGTCTACTACATGCAGATCTATGCCTTCTACTCGCCGGTGGCCGCCAACGGTCAGGATGACGTGCAGCTTGTCTCGCTGACGTCCGGCGTGCCGGAGCCGATCGTCTATGACGCCTTCGAGGCGATCGACGCCGACAGCTCGCCGATCCGCTACCGCGCCTGCTTCACCACCATCCACAGCCTCGCCATGCTGACCGAGACCTATGAAATCTACGACGATGCCGAGCCGCGCATTGCGCCCGGCTGGTTCGACTGTTTCGACGCCGAGGCCATCGGCGCCGCGTTGGCGGCCGGGGACGCGCTGACCTTTCTGAGCCAGAAGAACGTGGCATATGGCGTCGACCGGGTGGTGGCGATCACCGATGACGGGCGCGGCTTTGTCTGGCACGAGCTGAACGACTGCGGCGACAAGGCCTATGACGGCACCGTGGTGGGCGAGGAATGCCCCCCGCGCGAGAATTCCACCGACTGAGCACGGTGCACCGGCCTCCCGCGTCGAGCCTTCGGCAGAGGTGCCCGGCCCGGCCAGAAGATGGGATAGCGATTTCGCCGCTATCGGCTTGCCGTGCAGGGGCAGGGGCATTAAGCACCGGGGCGTTGATCCAGAACCCCCGGTGACCCTATGCCCGACCTGCTTATCGAACTCTTTTCCGAAGAAATTCCCGCGCGGATGCAGGCGCGCGCCTGTGACGACCTGAAAAAGCGGATGACCGACGGGCTGGTCGAGGCCGGGCTGACCTATGCCTCCGCCGCCGCCTTTTCGACGCCGCGCCGGCTGGCGCTGACCGTCGAGGGGCTGCTGGCCGAAAGCCCCACCGTGCGCGAAGAGCGCAAGGGCCCCAAGGTGGGCGCGCCCGACAAGGCGATCGAGGGGTTTCTGCGCGGTGCCGGTGTGAGCCGCGACGATCTTGAGGAACGCGAAACCCCCAAGGGCGCGGTCTATTTCGCCACCATCACCAAGCCCGGCCGTCCGGCGGCAGAGATCGTCGCCGAGGTGCTGGAAGAGGTGATCCGCAACTTCCCCTGGCCGAAGTCGATGCGCTGGGGCGCGGGCAGCCTGCGCTGGGTGCGGCCGCTGCATTCGGTGATCTGCCTGCTGAGCGACGAGGCCGGCGCCGAGGTGGTGCCCTTCGAAATCGACGGCATTCGCGCCGGCGATGTGACCCGCGGCCATCGCTTCATGGCACCGGATGCGTTTTCTGTTGTATCTTACGAGGATTACGCGGCAAAGCTAAAGCGCGCGCATGTGGTTCTGGATGCGCAGGAGCGGGCCGATCACATCTGGAACGACGCCACCAACGCAGCCTTTTCGCAAGGGCTGGAGGTGGTCGAGGACAAGGGGCTTCTGGCCGAAGTGGCCGGGCTGGTGGAATGGCCGGTGGTGCTGATGGGTGAGATCGGCGCCGATTTCCTCGGGCTGCCGCCGGAGGTGCTGCAAACCTCGATGAAAGAGCACCAGAAGTTCTTTTCGGTGAAGAATCCCAAGACCGGCCGGATCGAGAAATTCATCACCGTTGCCAACCGCGAGACCGCCGACAACGGCGCCACCATCCTGGCCGGCAACCAGAAGGTTCTCTCGGCCCGGCTGTCGGATGCAAAGTTCTTTTGGGAGAACGACTTGCGCGCCGTTGCTGATGCGGGGCTCGAAGGCATGGCGGCGCCGCTGGCGCAGGTCACCTTCCACAACAAGCTGGGCTCGCAGGCCGAACGCATCGCCCGCATCGCCGCACTGGCACGCGAGATCGCGCCGATGGTCGGGGCGGACGCCGATGCCGCGGAACTGGCCGCGAAAGTGGCCAAGGCCGATCTGTCGTCCGAGATGGTCTATGAATTCCCCGAGTTGCAGGGGATCATGGGGCGGTATTACGCCATGGAGGCCGGGTTGTCGCAGCCGGTGGCCGACGCCTGCCGCGACCATTACTCGCCGCTCGGCCCCTCCGACGACGTGCCGGTCGAGCCGGTCTCGGTCGCCGTGGCGCTGGCCGACAAACTCGATACTTTGACCGGCTTCTGGGCGATCGACGAAAAGCCCACCGGAAGCAAGGATCCCTTTGCCCTGCGCCGCGCGGCGCTGGGGGTGATCCGGTTGGTGTTGGAGAACGATCTAGCTATTGAGCTCGAAGTCGTCTTGGCATCAGCTTTCGGACCTCAAACGGCAGAGTTCTTGGATAGCGCGGCGAAGTCTGCTGACGCTAAAGCGAAAGTTTCGGCTGTAATGGAAGTCGAAGGGTCCCAAATCACGTATGGAGCTAAGGAGGCAATTCTTTTTGACCTCCTCTCTTTCGTCCACGACCGTCTGAAGGTCTTCCTGCGCGATCAGGGTATCCGGCACGACGTGATCGACGCCTGTGTCGCCATGCCGGGCAGTGACGATCTGGCGCTGCTGGTCAAACGCGCCCAGGCCTTGCAGGGCTTCCTCGACACGTCGGACGGCGAAAACCTGTTGCAGGGCTTCAAGCGCGCCAACAACATCCTGACTCAGGCCGAAGAGAAGGACGGGGTTGAATACAGCTTTGGTGGCGACGTGAAGTTCGCCGAGGAAGCCGAGGAAAAGGCGCTGTTTTCCGCGCTGGATGCCGCCGAGCCCAAGATCAAGGCGGCGCTGGAGCGTCAGGATTTCGAGGCGGCGATGTCGGCGCTGGCGGGCTTGCGCGGGGCGGTCGACGGGTTTTTCGAGGCGGTGCAGGTCAACGCCGAAAACGAGGTGCTGCGGCGCAACCGGCTGAACCTGTTGTCGAGCATCCGCACCGCCTGTCTTTCGGTGGCCGATCTGGCGCGTATCGAAGGGTGATCGGGGGGCCCGATGGTCGGCGGGGCCGGGCATGGGGTGATGTAACGATGGCGGGGCGCGGCGTGAGTTAGCGCTTGTGCGATGCGTGGTGGCGCTTATGCTGCGCTGCAACGCAAAGGAGCCGCGCTTGCTTCAGGACAACCCCGATATCACGCCGATCACGCCCACGGCACAGATGAAGGCCCACACCCATGGCGGGCGGGCGAAATGCCTGCAACGTCTGGTGCGGCTCGACATGCCGGTGCCGACGACCGTGGCGCTTTCCTTCGAAACCGTGCATGGCATCGCCAGCGGACACATGCCCGACATGGCGGAAATCCTCGCCGCCTTTCCCGAGGGCGCGCTGCTCTGCGTGCGGCCGTCGAGCCAGGATCCGGATTGGGGCGGGCCAGGGGCGATCCTCAATATCGGCATGAACGATGCTCGTTACGTCGAGATGTGCGATACTCTGGGGCGCCACGCGGCCTCGGCGCTTTATGCAAGGTTTGTCGAGGCTTACGCCCTGCATGTGGCGCGGCTCGACCCGGATGTCTTTGAAGAGATCACCGCCGAGGGGCCGCAGGCACTGTCCGAAGCGCTGCGCGCCTATGAAGACGAGGCCGAAGAACCCTTTCCGCAGGATCCGGCGGCGCAGTTGGCGCAGGTGCTGCGCTCGATGGCGCGGGCCTGGGAGGGCACCACGGCGCGGCTGTTGCGCCAGGCCAAGGGCGCGCCGGCGGATGCCGGTCTTGGCCTGGTGGTGCAGGAGATGGCGCTGGGGATCGGCCACCCCGAGGCGCGCGACGGCGAGACCGGATCAGGCGTGCTGCAACTGGTCAACAGCCACACCGGGCTGCGCCAGATTACCGGGCGCTACCTGAGCCAGAGCCAGGGTCGCGAGGCGCTTTCGGGGGCGGCCGAGGCGCTGTTTCTGGCGCGGGACGAGCGCGGGCCGTCGCTGGAAGAGGTGGCGCCAGAGGCCTTCAACGAGATCGTCGGCATTGCCGAGCGGATGCGCCGAAAGCTGCGCGCCGAGATGCAGATCGAATTCACCATCCAGGGCGGGCGGGTGCATGTGCTCGACGGGGTGCGGGTGCGTCGCTCGAACCGGGCGGCGGTGCGGATTGCCGTGGCGCTGGCACAGGACAAGATCATTCCGCGCGAAGAGGCGCTGATGCGGGTCGAGCCGCGGGCGCTAAGCGAATTGCTGCACCGTCAGATCGACACCGACGCGCCGCGCGACATCCTCGGCCACGGCGTTGCCGCCAGCCCCGGCGCGGCCACCGGCAGGATCGTCTTCAGCGCCACCGCAGCCCAGGCCAGCGCGGCGCGCGACGAACCCTGTGTGCTGGTGCGGCGCGAGACCTCGCCCGAGGACATTCGCGGCATGCAGGCGGCGGTCGGCGTGCTGACCGAACGCGGCGGCATGACCAGCCACGCGGCGGTGATCGGCCGTGGCATGGGCATTCCCTGCATCGTCGGCGCCGCGAGCCTGGCCTTCCACATCCGAAAGAAACGTCTGGTGGCGGCCGATGGCCGGGTGTTCCACGAGGGCGACGTGATCACCATCGACGGCGCCACGGGCGAGGTGCTGGCCGGCAGCCCGCCGATGCTCGAGGCGGCGCTTGACGAGAGTTTTCAGACGCTTATGGACTGGGCCGATGCGGCGCGCGACATCGACATCCGCGCCAATGCCGATACGCCGATGGACGCCCAGACCGCGCGCAACTTCAAGGCCGACGGCATCGGGCTGTGCCGCACCGAACATATGTTCTTTGAAACCGACCGCATGATCGTCATGCGCGAGATGATCTTTGCCAAATCCTCCGAGGACCGGCGGGCGGCGCTGGAGCTGCTCCTGCCGATGCAGCGGGCGGATTTCATCGAGCTGTTCCGCATCATGCAGGGCCAGCCGGTCTGCATCCGGCTGTTCGATCCGCCGCTGCACGAGTTCCTGCCATCGGACAAGCCCGGCATGCGGGCGCTGGCCGAGGCGCTGGACCTGCCGGTCTCGGATGTCGAACGGCGGGTGGAATCTCTGGGCGAATACAATCCGATGCTGGGTATGCGCGGGGTGCGGCTGGGCATCACGCTGCCCGAGATCTACGACATGCAGGCCCGCGCCATCTTCGAGGCGACGCTGGCGGCCAGCCGCGAAGGCGCGCCGGTGGTGCCGGAAATCATGATCCCGCTGGTTTCGGCCAAGCGCGAGGTGGAAATCGTCAAGACCCGTGTCGACGCGGTGGCGGCGGCGGTGCGCAACGAACGGGGCCGGGATTTCGACTATCGACTGGGGGTGATGGTGGAAACGCCCCGCGCCGCGCTGCGCGCCGAAGAGATCGCCGGCCATACCGATTTTCTCAGCTTCGGCACCAACGATCTGACGCAGATGACCTATGGGCTGTCGCGCGACGACGCCGGGCGGTTCATGTCGGATTACGTCAAGCAGGGGGTCTTTGCCGAAGATCCGTTCCATGTGCTGGACCGCGACGGCGTGGCAGAGCTGTTGCGGATCGGGGCCGAGCGCGGCCGCAAGGCGCGGCCCGACGTGGTGCTTTCGATCTGTGGCGAACACGGCGGCAACCCCGAATCGATTGCCATCTGCCGGGACATGGGATTCACCTATGTTTCCTGTTCACCCTTCCGTGTGCCGGTCGCGAGGCTTGCTGCGGCGCAACTTGCGTTGGGCGGCAAGATATAGAGGAAGGCCCTTTGCGGCCGGGTCGATCTTGTGGATTATCCGCGCGCCGCCTCCGCGCTGTGGCGGTTTTCTGCCCTGCGTCAGGCTGCCGCTAGAAGAAAATTCACTTTCTGACTATACAACGCGGGTTGCCAGCAGCCCGGGACCCTCTCGGGCTTTCGCGTGTGAGGGATAGAATGCGTCTGATAATTGCCGGTATAGCGGCCGCGATCCTGGGGCTTCCAGGTCACGGTGCCAAGGCCGAATTGCGTCCGAACGAGGTCGGCAGCCTGATCCAGCTGGAGCGCAAGGGGCTCAAATCCGTGCCCAAGGGCACGTTGAAATGGGCGCTTGGCGCCAATCAGCCCAAATCCGCCGGTTCCATCGACTACGATGAGGCCTGGCTCAGAAGCCTGCCCAACGGCAAGGGCGGCGAACAATTCACCTGTCTGGCCGAAGCGCTCTATTTCGAGGCGCGCGGGGAAAGCATCAAGGGCCAGGTTGCCGTCGCCGAGGTCATTCTCAACCGCGTCGAGAGCAATAAGTTCCCGAACACGGTCTGCGGCGTGATCAATCAGGGCACCGGCCGCAAATACGCCTGCCAGTTCACCTATACCTGTGATGGCCGTGCCGAGACCGTGGGCAATCCCGGCGCCTATGCCCGGGTGGCCAAGATCGCCAAGGCGATGCTCAGCGGCCTGCCGCACAAGTTGACCGGCGGCGCCACCTATTACCACACCACGGCGGTGCGCCCGAACTGGTCGCGGGTCTTTGCCCACACCACCACCATCGGCGTGCACAAGTTCTATCGCGAAGACACCCGTCTTTCGCAGAAGTAACGGCCCATGCACTTCGCCTCTTGCGGCGAACAGGCCGGTTTTGGGTCTGCCAGCGCGGCAGGATTGCTGCTAGACACGGGCGGCAGACCCAAAGCCGGAAACCCACGATGAGCCAGGACATCCACTTCGCATTCGCCCACCCCTCTGAACGGGCCGCCGCCACCGAGGGCGCGGCCCCGCGCGACCGCATCTCGCTACGCGATCATATCGTCGAGGTCGAGATCGGCGCCTTTCAGTCCGAGCGCGGCCACACCCAACGGGTCTGTTTCAACGTGGTGGTCGAGGTCGCCCGCGCCGGCGACCGCATCGACGACGATGTCGACCGCATCCTCAGCTATGACCGGGTGACCGAGGCAATCGCCTTCGAGCTCGCCGAGGAACGGCTCAACCTTCTGGAAACCCTGGCCGAACGGGTGGCCGAGCGCATTCTGCTCGAGCCGCAGGCGATGCGGGTCTTCGTACGGATCGAAAAGCTCGATCGCGGGCCCGGCGCGCTGGGGGTCGAGATCGTGCGCAGCCGGGGCGATCTCGATCCGGCCCATGCCGCGCAGCTCACCGGCGCGCGGCCGCATCCCCGGGTGGTCTATCTGTCCAATGCGGCCATTGCCGCGCCGCATCTGACCGGCTGGCTCGACTGGCTGGCCGGGCAGGCGGCGCCGGTCGTGCTCTGCGTCGGGTTGCCCGATGGCGCGCGGCCCGAGGCCGATCATCCGCTGGCGCAGCGCCGGGTCGATCTTCTGGCGATCGAGCAGAACGGCTGGGTGCTCGCGGCGCGCGATCCGCGCTGTGTGGTCGTCGGCACGCTGACCGAGCTCGACTGGGGCATGAAACACGATCAGATGAGCCTCTGGGCGCCGTCCAAGATCGTTCTGGACGCGGTCGAAGGCCCCAAGACTCGGCCGCGCGACAGCGTGGCGCTTGCGGCCTGGTTCGCGGGGCATATCGAGGCCAGCGACTTCCTGGTGATCGGCGAAGATCTGCCCGAAACCCAAGGCTTGAAGGCCCGCGCCGTCGCGGTGACGCAGCGCCACCTTGCATGACCGGAACGATTGGATCATGTGAACGCCATGACGGCGACTCGTGAGACATATTTCCGCCCGCTGGTCCAACGCGGCACCGCCCGGCCGGAGAGTGCCGTGGCGCTTGCCGGGGGGCCGGGCTGGTTCACCCAGGCCGAGCGGCTGAGCCACGACGGCAGCCGGGCTATTGTCGCGGCCGACGCCATCCCCGACGACCTGTTGCAGTGTCTCAGCGCGCCGCGTGCGGCCATCGCCGGGCTGGAGATGGACCGGCCCCGGCTGATGGGCATTCTCA
The DNA here is from genome assembly GCF_900109145.1 of Marinovum algicola. Lineage (GTDB taxonomy): Bacteria > Pseudomonadota > Alphaproteobacteria > Rhodobacterales > Rhodobacteraceae > Marinovum > Marinovum algicola. The sequence goes on along the minus strand of NZ_FNYY01000019.1, from coordinate 29,998 downwards.
ACGTCACCCCCGACAGCTTTTCCGACGGCGGAAGGCACAGCGGCTTTGACAGCGCGCTGGCGCATGGCCGTGCCATGGCCGATGCCGGGGCCGACATCATCGATGTCGGCGGCGAAAGCACCCGGCCGGGGGCGGTCGATATCTCGGAAGCCGAAGAGATCGGCCGGGTTGGGCCGGTGATCGAGGCCCTGTCCTCGGCGGTGCCGCTGCCGATCTCGATCGACACCCGCAAACGGGCGGTGGCCGCGGCCGCCGCCGACGCCGGGGCGCATCTGGTCAACGATGTCTCTGGCTTCGTGTTCGACGCCGGTCTCGCGCCGTTCTGCGCCGAGGCAGGGCTGCCGGTCTGCATCATGCACAGCCAGGGCACGCCGCAGACCATGCAGGACAATCCGCGCTACGGCGACGTGCTGCTCGAAGTCTATGATTTTCTGGCTCGCCAGATCGCCCTGGCCGAGGCCGCCGGCATTCCGCGCCACAGGATCGTCGCCGATCCCGGCATCGGCTTTGGCAAGACCACCGCGCACAACCTTGCGCTGCTGCGCGGCCTGAGCTTGTTTCACGGGCTGGGCGTGCCGCTGCTGCTCGGCGCCTCGCGCAAGGGACTGATCCGCGATGTGGGCCAGGCGCCTCGGGCCGAGGACCGGATGCCCGGATCGGTGGCGGTGGCGCTTGCCGGGGTTGCGCAGGGCGTGCAGATTCTAAGAATTCATGATGTAGGTGACACCAGGCAGGCCCTGCGGCTCTGGTTGGCGATTGAAGAAGGAATTTAAGTAATGTCTCGCAAGCTTTTTGGCACCGACGGGGTGCGCGGCAAGGCGAACACCGCGCCGATGACCGCCGATATGGCGCTTCGGATCGGCGCGGCGGCCGGGCGGTATTTCCGCCGGGAAAACGGCGGCGTGCACCGGGTGGTGATCGGCAAGGACACCCGGCGCTCGGGCTACATGTTCGAAACCGCGCTGACCGCCGGGCTCACCTCGACCGGGATGAGCGTTCTGCTGCTGGGGCCGGTGCCGACGCCGGCGGTGGGGCTGCTGACGCCCTCGATGCGGGCGGATGTGGGCATCATGATTTCCGCTTCGCACAATCCGGCCGAGGACAATGGCATCAAGTTCTTTGGCCCCGACGGGTTCAAGCTTAATGACGAGGCCGAGGCTGAGATCGAGCGGCTGGTCGAAGAGGGGGTGGAACCCGCGCTGGCCGGTGATATCGGCAAGGCCAAGCGGATCGACGATGGCCGTTTCCGCTATCAGGAGCGGGTCAAGAGCACCTTTCCGGCGGGCATGCGCCTCGACGGCATGAAGGTGGTGGTGGACTGCGCCAATGGCGCCGCCTATCGCGCCGCGCCCGAGGTTCTCTGGGAGCTGGGCGCCGAGGTGATCCCGGTCGGGGTGAACCCGGACGGCTTCAACATCAACAAGGCCTGCGGCTCGACCAAGCCGCAATCCGCCGCGGCCGCGGTGCTTGAACACGGTGCGGATGTCGGCATCTGTCTCGACGGCGATGCCGACCGAGTGATGATCATCGACGAAACCGGCACCGTGGCCGATGGCGATCAGATCATGGCGCTGATGGCGGCGCAATGGGCGGCGGAAGAGCGCCTGCGCGGCGGTACGCTGGTGGCGACGGTGATGTCGAACCTCGGGCTCGAGCGGTTCCTGCATGGCCACGGCCTGCGGCTCGAGCGCACCGGCGTCGGCGACCGCTATGTCGTCGAGGCGATGCGCGCCGGCGGCTGGAACCTCGGCGGCGAGCAATCGGGCCATATCGTGATGACGGATTACGCCACCACCGGCGACGGGCTGATGGCGGGGCTGCAATTCCTTGCCGCGATGACGCGCACCGGCCGCAGCGCCAGCGATCTGGCGAACAATTTCGATCCGGTGCCGCAGATGCTCAAGAACGTGCGTTTTGGCGCCGGGCAATTGCCGCTGGAGACCGATGGCGTCAAGGCGGCCATCGCCTCGGCCGAGACCGAGCTCAATGGCAAGGGCCGCCTGCTGATCCGCAAATCGGGCACCGAGCCGCTGATCCGGGTGATGGCCGAATGCGAAGACCCGGCGATGCTGGAAGCGGTAGTCGACCGGGTTGTCGAAGCGGTGCAGGACGTGGTCTGAGCCAGTCCGGCCCGGCGCGACCGCGTTATCGAGAAGCCCCCGGACAGGGGGGAGCGCGCCCCGGGTCTGACCCGGGGTCTCTTTGTTTCCGTCAGAGCACGTCTGACAGAACTCTGTCGAGCCGCGCCACCGTGGCATCGACATCATAGAGCTTGTCGAGCCCGAAAAGCCCCAGCCGGAAGGTCGAAAAGCCGTCGCCTTCGTCGCATTGCAGCGGTACTCCGGCGGCGATCTGGGTGCCCTGGGCGGCAAAGGCGCGGCCGGATTGCACCTCAGGATTGTCGGTGTAGCTCACCACCACGCCCGGCGCCTCGAAGCCCTGGGCCGCCACCGAAGCGATGCCCTTGGCGACGAGCAGCGCCCGCACCTTGCTGCCCAGCGCCCATTGCGCCTCTTTCAGACGGTCGAAGCCGTAGTCGCGGCTTTCCAGCATGGTGTCGCGGAACATCCGCAGCCCATCGGTGGGCATGGTGGCGTGATAGGCATGGCCGCCGTTTTCATAGGCCATCATGATCTGATGCCATTTCTTCAGGTCGGCGGCAAAGCTGTTCGAACTGGTCTCTTCCATCCGCGCCAGCGCCCGTTGTGACAGCATCACCAGCCCGGCGCAGGGCGTCGAGGACCAGCCCTTCTGCGGGGCCGAGATCAGCACGTCGACGCCGAGCGCGCCCATGTCGACCCAGACGCAGCCCGAAGCGATGCAGTCGAGCACCATCAGCGCGCCGACCTCATGCGCCGCTTGCGCCAGCGCTGTCAGGTAATCGTCGGGCAGGATGATGCCGGAGGAGGTTTCCACATGCGGCGCGATCACAAGGTCGGGCTTTTCCTCGCGGATGCGGGCGGTGACGTCTTCGATCGGTGCCGGGGCAAACGGACTTTGCGGATCGTTGCCGCTGCGCCGCGCCTTCATCACGGTTTCCGAGCCTGCGAAGCCGCCCATCTCGAAAATCTGGCTCCAGCGGAAGGAGAACCAGCCGTTGCGCACCACCAGGCATTTGGCGTCCTGGGCAAACTGTCGCGCCACCGCCTCCATGCCGAAGGTGCCGCCACCGGGCACCACCACAGCGGTCTCGGCGCCATAGACCGATTTCAACGTGTCGTTGATGTCGCGCATCACCTGCTGAAAGGTGGCCGACATGTGGTTGAGCGAGCGGTCGGTGAAGACCACCGAGAACTCGTCGAGACCTTGGGGATCGATATCGTCGCGCAGGGCCATGCGGGCCTCCTTCCTGAGAGTTTTCTCAGGGCTAGCGCGGCGGCGGTGAAAAGGCAATCGCGTGTCAGCCGCGGCATTTTTTCCAGCGCTTGCGGTAGCTCCTGACCAGCGCTTTCGGCGGTTTGCCGAGCACCTTGGGCGCCCGTGCAAAGGCACGGTTTTGCAGCCGGTCCATTTCGATGGCGAGCGGCGAGGCCAGCGCCTGCGCCGCCTCGGGCGGCAGGGCCTCGGCGTCGATCATCCGGCGCAGATCGGCCAGGTCCTGGTGATCGCCCAGAAGGTCCGACAGTTCGCCCAGCCGGTCGATGCGCCGCCGCAGCTTCTTCGAGGCCAGCGGTTTCAGCAGCCGCGTGTGATACCAATGGTATTTCACCCGTTTGCGCCATTGGTGCAGGTCGCGGGGATCGCGGGTCTCGAGCGCCGTGGCCCAGGCGGCGCGGGCGCGTTTGTAGGTTTTCTTCAGCCCGCCCTCGATCGCGCCAAAGCCGGTCTTGTCGACCTCCCAGAGCGCGGCCCGGTGGCGCACCGCCTTCAGCGCGTCGCGAAACGCCGCGCGGCGACTGTCGAAATCGTCCAGATGCGTTTCGGCGCGCCGCGCCTTGAGCGCGTCGCGCAGGGCGGCGGCATTGGGGCCGGAGAGCCGCTCGGGATAGCTTTGTTCCAGCCGCGTCAGAATCTCCAGCGCCGCGCCGGTTTCGCGCAAGTCCGACAGGCGGCGGGCAGCGTCGCGAAATGCGCGGTTTTCGGTCTTGTAGTCGATGAACTGCGGCCGGACGAGGCGGATCAGCCCGCGCAGCTTCTTGCAGCGCTTGCGGGCGTCATGCACCGCTTCGGCCATGTCGCCGGTGCCATCAAGCGCGGCAAGCGCCCTGTCGAGCTGGTCGCAGGCGATGCGGCGCAGCCCTTCGGAGACATCCTCGTCGGATCGCTTGAGCTTGTATCCCATGGCCCGAAACCTAGCCTCGGGCCGGGCCGCGGCAAGATCAGCCCAGCGGGCCGGGCAGACGTTCCTCGGAGAGCACCACATTGGCCTCGACCTGGCCGGCGCCGGGCAGGGTCATGATCCGGCGGCGCAGAACCCGTTCGAAATCCGACAGATCGCGCGCCACGATGCGCAGGCGGTAATCGTAGAGGCCGAGAATGTGTTCGACGGTCTGTACCTCGGGGATGGCGGTGACCGCGCGTTCGAAATCCTCGAGACTGATGCGGCCCTTGGTGGCCAGCTTGATGCCGAGAAAGACGGTGACGCCAAACCCCAGCTTTTCGCGGTCGAGCAGCAGGCGGGTGCCCGAAATCACGCCGGCCTCGCGCAGACGCTTGATCCGCCGCCAGGTGGCGGGTTGCGACAGGCCGAGACGCCGGCCAATCTGACCGGCCGAAAGGCTGGCGTCGCGGGACAGGGCGCGCAGGATGGCGCGGTCGGTGTCGTCGATCTCGATGGTCATGAAAGCGGGCTCATACCGGCAGCGCCTCGTCGTCCTTGATCCGGGCGACATGCATTAGCGCCTCGACATCGGCGATATGGGGCAGGGTGAGCAGCCTTTCGCGATAGATCTGCTGGTAATGCGGAATGTCGCGGGCGATGACGGCAAGGCGGACGTCGACCTGGCCGAGAAATGTCTGTATCTCGATCACCTCTGGCACCTGGCGGGCGGCGGCGAGAAAATCCTCGAAGGCGCGCGATTGCGTCTTGTCCAGGGTCAGTCGCAACGAGACCTCGACCGCATAGCCGAGGCTTGGCCAGTGGATCTCGGCGCGCTTGCCTTTGACGATGCCGGCCTCGCGCATCCGTTCGAGCCGCCGCGACAGGGTGGCCGGCGTCAGATCGGCGCGCTGCGCGAGATCGGAGAGCGGCAGGTCCGGGGCGGCCTGCATCTGGCGAAGGATGCGTCTGTCTGTATCGTCGAGCATGATTCCACCGAGATACCGCATTCAGGCGAATAGTTAAATCGCCAAATGGCGAAATCATCGCGGTTATGAACGCGCATTCACGGCAGGCCTCGCGTAGGTTGCCGCTCAAACGCACACCGAAAGAAGGAAGACCGATATGCGCGTCTATTATGATCGCGATTGCGATGTGAACCTGATCAAGGACAAGAAAGTCGCCATCCTGGGCTATGGCTCGCAAGGCCACGCCCACGCGCTGAACCTGCGCGACTCTGGCGCCAAGAACATCGTCGTCGCCCTGCGCGAAGGCTCGGCCTCGGCCAAGAAAGCCGAAGGCGAAGGTCTTCAGGTCATGGGCATCGCCGAAGCGGCGGCCTGGTGTGACGTGATCATGTTCACCATGCCCGACGAACTTCAGGCCGAGACCTACAAGAAATACGTCCACGACAACCTGCGCGAAGGCGCGGCGATTGCCTTTGCCCACGGTCTGAACGTGCACTTCGGTCTGATCGAGCCCAAGCCCGGCGTTGACGTCATCATGATGGCGCCCAAGGGCCCCGGCCACACCGTGCGCGGCGAATACACCAAGGGCGGCGGCGTGCCCTGCCTCGTGGCCGTCCACCAGGACGCCACCGGCAAGGCGCTGGAAATCGGCCTCAGCTATTGCTCGGCCATCGGCGGCGGCCGCTCGGGCATCATCGAGACCAACTTCCGCGAGGAATGCGAAACCGATCTCTTCGGTGAGCAGGCGGTTCTCTGCGGTGGTCTGGTCGAGCTGATTCGCATGGGCTTCGAGACCCTGGTCGAAGCCGGCTACGCCCCGGAAATGGCCTATTTCGAGTGTCTGCACGAGGTGAAGCTGATCGTGGACCTGATCTACGAAGGCGGCATCGCCAACATGAACTACTCGATCTCGAACACCGCGGAATACGGCGAATATGTCTCCGGCCCGCGCATTCTGCCCTACGACGAGACCAAGGCCCGGATGAAAGCCGTGCTGCGCGACATCCAGACCGGTGCCTTCGTGCGCGACTTCATGCAGGAAAATCAAGCGGGTCAGCCCTACTTCAAAGGCACCCGCCGTCTCAACGACGAGCACCAGATCGAGCAGGTCGGCGAGAAGCTGCGCGGCATGATGCCGTGGATTTCCGCCGGCAAGATGGTCGACAAGGAAAAGAACTGATCTACGCCCACCGGCGTTGATTTCAGGCGATTTGCGCCCGGCAGTCGAGAGGCTGCCGGGCGTTTTTGCATGCGGCCGGGGCAGCGATGCCAGTTCTCCACGGTTGAAAATTTGCCAGTTTGCGCTACCATTGCGAGTATTATTGCAGTCTATTTTCTCGTCCTTTTTCGCAACAATTCGGTTGGTCCCATGTCCCAGATCCTTCATGAATTCCTTCGCCCGCAGCCCACCGGGGGCACCATTGTCACCTTTCACAAGGACTCAGACGTCGCGACCCAGCGCCAGGCTCTGGTGCGCAGTGCCGGCGAGGGGGTGCGATCGCTCTCGGGCGGTCCCGGTCGCTCGGCCGAGATGAGCGACGATGCCCCGGCGTTTCACCTGGAAGAGGTGGGCATCGGGGTGATCTCGGAGCATGTGGATGCCCAGCGCTCAGCCGGCATTCTGAGCGGCGAGGAGTCGGTGGTCGAGGCGCGGCCGGAATTCTGGCTGTTTGCCATTCAGGATTTTCAGGACACGGCTGACCGCACCTGGGGAATTGCCGCCACCGGGGCCGAGACCTCGCAGTTTACCGGCGCGGGCATCAAGCTTGCGGTGCTCGATACCGGGCTCGATTTCGAACACCCGGACTTCACCGGCCGCAATCTGGTGCAGCAGAGCTTTGTCACCGGTCAATTGGCGCAGGACGTCCAGGGCCATGGCACCCATTGCTGTGGCACCGCTGCGGGCCGGGAGGTGAGCCAGGGCGTGCCGCGTTATGGTGTCGCGCCGGAGGTGCATCTGCATGTCGGCAAGGTGCTCAACGATTCCGGTTCGGGGCGCGAGCGCGACATCATCAACGGCATGATCTGGGCGATCCAGCAGGGCTGCGCGGTGATCTCGATGTCGCTGGGCCGCCGGGTCAGGCAGGGTGAAGGGCCTTCGGCCGCCTATGAGCGTGTCGGCGAGCTGGCGCTGGATTCGGGATCGCTGATCATTGCCGCCGCCGGCAATGACAGCGCCCGCCAGTTCGGCTTTATCGCGCCAGTGGGGGCGCCGGCCAATTCCCAGTCGATCATGGCGGTGGCGGCGCTGGATGAAAATCTTAAGATCGCCGATTTCTCCTGCGGTGAGATCAACGCCGGCGGCGGCGAAGTCGATATCGCCGGGCCAGGGGTGAACGTGCTGTCTTCGGTGCCGCGGCCGCAGCTTTATGACGTCAAAAGCGGCACCAGCATGGCCTGTCCGCATGTCGCCGGCATCGCGGCGCTGCTGGCGCAGAGCGATGCCAACCTGCGCGGCAAGGCCCTGTGGACGGCGCTGACCGACAGTGCCAAGGCGCTCTCGGCGCCGGCCTCGGACGTCGGGGCCGGTCTGGCGCAGGCGCCGCAAGGCGCGCCGGACGAGGGCTATGGCAAGACGCCGGTGGCATAGCAGGCAGCGGCTTCTTATATCATCAGGGCAATCCGCCACGGGATGGAAGCCATGTCAGACGTCACCCTGAAGATCGTGCTCGACGACGCGCATCGCGACAAGTCGGACGAGGTCTGCCGCGCGCTGGAAGCGGCGGGTCTGCGGATCGAAGACAGCATTCCGGCGATCGGAGTGATTTTCGGCACCGCCGACAGCGAAAATCTGGCCCGGGTCAAGCAGACCCGGGGCGTGCTCGAGGCCGAACCCGAGGCGCAGTATCAGCTGCCGCCGTTTGACAGTGATCAGCCGCAATAAACGCTAGCGCGACTGGCCAAGACCAAGCTGCATCAGCGCCCGGCGCAGCGGCGCCGCGCCATGCAGCGCGGCCAGGCCGGCGGCGCGCAGGTCGCGCAGCGGCGGCGGCTTGAGCATCGAGACCTGGTTGAGCGCGGTGATCCCGGTGACGCGGGCGCGGATGTCGGTGATCCGGGCGCGGTGATAGCGGTCGAGCATCTCGGCACTGCCGAGGCTCTCCGGCGCGGCGCGGGCCAGATCGAGCAGCGCCGAGAGATCGGTCAACGACATATTCAGCCCCTGCGCGCCGATCGGCGGCACCACATGCGCGGCCTCGGCCACCAGCGCCAGCCGTTCGGAGGTGAGCGCCTTGGCGTGCTGCGCGATGATCGGCCAGATCGACCGCCGCGAGGCCAATGTCAGCGGGCCGAAGAGATGCGCCGAGCGCTCGGTCATCGCCGCTTCAAAGGCCGGCACGTCGAGCGCGTGCAGCTCTGCCGCTCTGGGGCCTTCCTCCATCCAGACCACCGCGGACGACGGACGGCCCTGGTGGTCGGGCAGCGGCACCAGGGTGAAGGGGCCGCCGGTGCGGTGAATCTCGGTCGAGACATTGCCATGCGGGATCGGGTGGGTGACGGCAAAGGCCAGCGCCTTCTGGCCGAAGCGTGTGCAGGCAACATCGATGCCCGCCGCCTGACGCAGCGCGCTGTCGCGGCCATCGGCGGCGATCACCAGGCGGCAGCGGATGCGGTTGCCGTCCGACAGAGTGACGCGGGCCTCGTCGGTGCGGGTAAAGAGCGCCTCGGCGGCGACACCGGTGCGAAACGTGACGTTGGCCATCTCTTCGAGCCGCGCCGCCATCTCGCGCCGCAGCAGCCAGTTGGGCAGGTTCCAGCCAAAGGGCAGATCGGGCGAGAGATCGGCGGCCTCGAAATCACGGCTGAGGCGGGCCTCGGGTTCCGGCCCGCCGGCATCGATGATGCGCATGGTTTGCAGCGGCGTGGCGTGCGGGGCGAGCCTGTCCCAGAGACCGGCCGCGTCGAGAAAGGCCTGCGCCGGTTGCAGAAAGGCGGTGCTGCGCATGTCGGCGCCCTCGGCCTCGCGACTGGTGACCGGCGGCGCGGGGTCAACGCAGAGCACGGTGAAACCGGCGGCGCCAAAGGCGGCGGCGGCGGTCAGCCCGGCGATACCGCCGCCGGCGATGAGAATGTCGTGGTCCATGGGGCGACTCCTTTGCCCGAGGTTATAGCGCGGGCGCGGGCGGGGGCCATGGGACAAAGCGCGGCGGTGGGGGCAAACCCGCCCTACGCAAGGCCGGAGAGAAATCGGCTCAGATTGTCGGTGTGGTGGTGGATGTGATCGGCCAGAAGCCGTTCGGGCGCCACATGCACGGTGCGCATCCCCATGGCATGGGGCGCGGCAAGGTTGCGGGGGTCATCTTCGAACATGGCGGCGCGGGCGGGATCGGTGCCGTCGCGGGCAAAGATCGCCTCGAAGGCCTCGCGCTCGGGCTTGGGGCGGAACTGGGCATGTTCGACGCCATAGACCGCATCGAAGAGCCCGGAGAGCCCGCGCGCCGCCAGCACCTCTTCGGCATAGGGCGAGGTGCCGTTGGTGTAGACGATGCGGCGGCCGGGCAGGGCGCGGATGCGGGCCGCCAGCTCGGGGTCGGGGGTGAGCACGGAAAAGTCGATCCGGTGCACGTCCTCGAGATAGGGCGTGGGATCGACGTCATGTTCGCGCATCAGCCCGGCGAGGGTGGTGCCATAGGTCTTCCAGTAATGCACCCGCAGGTGACTGGCCTCGGCCTCGGTGACGCCGAGCGCCTGCATCACATAGGCGGTCATCCGCGGTTCGATCTGGGAAAACAGCCGGCTCTCGGGCGGATAAAGCGTATTGTCGAGATCGAAGACCCAATGGGCCACATGCGAGAAGTATTCTTTTGCCATGCGCCGGACGCTACGCCCGGCGCGGGCGCGGCGCAATGGCCGTATTGCCGGCCAAGGTCGGGCTGGGTAAGGTCTCGCCCGGGACAAAGGAGACACGCGTGAGCCAGAAGACGACGCCGCAGAAAGACGCCTATACGATGATCCTCGAAGCGATTGACGTGGGCACCTTTCGCCCCGGTGATCGGCTGGTGGAAAGTGATCTGGCCGAACGTCTGGGCATGAGCCGCACGCCGATCCGCGAGGCGCTGCAACGACTGGAGACGCAGTCACTGCTGTCGCGCGATGGCCGCTCGCTGATCGTCGCCTCGCTCGACCACAATCAGATGGCCGAGCTTTACGTGGTGCGCACCGAGCTCGAGGGGTTGGCGGCGCGGCTGGCGGCGCGACATGCCACTGCGGAAGAGGTGCGGGTGCTGCGCGACATGGTCAAGGAGGACCATGCGCTGATCGATAACCCGTCGGCGCTGTCGCGCGCCAACCGGCGGTTTCACAAGCAGATTCACCTGGCCTCGCACAACCGCTTCCTGGTGCAGCAGCTCGACCTGGTGCACCGGTCGATGGCGCTGATGGCCACCACGTCTCTGGCCGCCGAAGGGCGCGGCGAAAAGGCCTTGGAGGAGCATGACGCCATCGTCCGCGCCATCGAGGCGCGCGACGAGGCGGCGGCTTACGAGGCGCTGAAATCGCATATCTCGGTGGCTTTTGTCACGCGGCTCAAACTCGACTCGCGCAATGAGGGTTAGGGCGCAGCCTCCCGGTGATCGATCAGCGCTTCGCTGTTGGAATGGCCGTGCTCGGTCTTGTCCCAGTAGAAGGGCTTGATCAGCAGTTCGATCAGCCCCTTGTAGATCGCGATGCTGCCCATCGGGAAATAGAACAGCAGCGTCGGCACCCAGGGGATCAGCCCACGGTGCTGCGGGCTGGCCACTGCCGTGGCGCCGATCACCAGCCCGGCACATTCCGCCAGCAGGAAGAACGACAGCACAACGGTCTCGGTGGCCGGGCCCATCCAGTCGATCAGAGGGTGGCCGAGGCCGAAGACGGCGATCCAGAACGACCAGAGCACCGGCGCCAGAAGCGCCTGGCTGATGGCGCCGAGAAACAGCGCCTGAAAGCCCAGAAAACGCCTCCAGCCGAGATCGCGCAGCAGGGCGCCGGGGCGGCGCATATGCACCAGATAGGTCGCCATGTAGCCCTTGAGCCAGCGCGAGCGCTGTCGGACCCAGGGCCAGGGGCGGCAGTTGGCCTCTTCCAGGGTGACGGAATCGATCAACTCGATGCGAAACCCGCGCCGGGCCAGACGAATGCCCAGGTCGGCATCCTCGGTGACATTATGCGCGTCCCAGCCGCCGACCTGCTCGAGCACCCTGCGACGGCAGAACAGCGTGGTGCCGCCCAGCGGAATGGGAAAGCCCAAGCGCGACAGGCCGGGCAGGACGATACGAAACCAGGTGGCGTATTCGATGGTGAAACAGCGCGACAGCCAGTTGGAATAGGGATTGTAGTAATCGAGGATGCCTTGCAGGCAGGCGACCTCTGGCGGTGCCTCCTGGAAATGCGCCGCGACCCGGCCGATCTGGTCGGGGGCGGGATTGTCCTCGGCGTCGTAGATGCCGATGATATCGCCGTCGCAGAACCGCAGCCCGTAATTCAGCGCTCGTGGCTTGGTGGTGAGTTCGCCCGGCGGCACCACGAGAATGCGCATCCAGGGCGGCAGATCGGCACATGACAGCGCCTGGCGGGTCAGCAGATCCTCGGCTTCGAGCAGCAGGACGACATCGAGGCGCGATTTCGGATAGGTCAGCCGCGACAGCCGGGTGACCAGCTGCGCGGCAATCGAGGTTTCGCGGAACAGCGGCACCAGGATCGAGACCTTGGGCGGGGCGGGCTGGCCGGACGTCTTCGGCGGGGCCTGGGGCCGGGGCAGCGGCGTGCGCAGCCGGGCCAGAAAGGCCGCCAGTTTGAGCCCGGCCACCGCCACCAGCGTGAGCCCCGCCCAGCCGGCGGCCAGGGCAAAGAAAAGCAGCGGCTGCACCAGCACCGCCGCGACGCCAAAGAGCGCCGCCAGCGCCACCCGCCGCAGACGACGCGGGCTGGCCACGGCGCGCAGGCTGCGGCAGCTGTCCTCCTCGGGCAGTGCGGTTTCCGCCAGCTCCGAGAGCTGCGGGCCATGACATAGGGCGATCGCGGCGTGAACGTCGGCCTCGGTGGCGATGCCCATCACCACCGGGCCGATATCTCGCGGCAAGAGATCGCGCAGCGCCTCGAACCGGTCGGGATGGCAGGTGGCCAGCACCAGCGTCTCGCCGAGCCGCATCCAGGGAATGACCCCGTGTTCGAGACAGGTGAGCGGATCGAGCGCCAGGGCGCAATCGGCATCCGGCGGCGCCTCGTCCAGCATCAGCGAGATGGCGGCATGTTGCGCCGCCTGGGCGTGCAGGATGTCCCGCGCCGAGGCGAAGCCCTCGGCCAGAAGGACCTGGTGGATCGGTGCCTGGCACTGGTTGTGGATCGCTAGCGCGCGCAGGAGATCGGCCGCCGAGATCACCCCCATGTCGACCAGGATGCGCCCCAGCGGCAGTTGGTAATGACGACTGAGGCGCGCGGACTGAAGACCGCGCAATTGCAGTTGTGGGGGACTCATGATCCTGGCCTCGTAGCTGCTGGGCCAAGATTGACAAGCTTTAGATTAATACTAGGTAAACAAGAGCTTAACAAAAAATTAACCGCGCCGGAGCGCGGTTAATCATCTTGTCGCAATGGTGCCCGGCTCAGCCGCGTGCGGCCATCGCCTCGGCGAATTGCTCGAACAGGTAGAAGCTGTCCTGCGGGCCGGGGCTGGCCTCGGGGTGGTGCTGCACCGAATAGACCTTGCGGACGTCGGAGTTCAGCGCGATGCCGCAGTTCGATCCGTCGAACAGCGAGACATGGGTCTGCACCACGTTCTCGGGCAGGGTGGCGGCATCGACGGCAAAGCCGTGGTTCATCGAGGTGATCTCGACCTTGCCACTCTGCATGTCCTTGACCGGGTGGTTGGCCCCGTGGTGGCCGTGGTTCATCTTGATGGTGCGGCCGCCAAGCGCCAGCGCCAGCATCTGGTGGCCGAGGCAGATACCGAACATCGGCAGATCGGTCTCGTCCAGCAGCGTCTTGATCATCGGCACGGCATATTCGCCGGTGGCCGCCGGATCGCCGGGGCCGTTCGACAGGAAGATGCCGTCGGGGTTGTGGGCCATCACCTCTTCCGCGGTGGCGGTGGCGGGCAGCACGGTGACGTCACAGCCGGCCGAGGCCAGGCAGCGCAGGATGTTGCGCTTGGCGCCGTAGTCCACGGCGACAACCTTGTGTTTCGGCGCCTGCTGGCGGGCATAGCCCTCGGGCCAGGCCCAGCGCATCTCGTCCCAGCGGTAGCTTTGGGAGCAGGTGACCTCCTTGGCGAGATCGAGGCCCATGAGCCCCTTGAAGGCACGTGCCTTGGCAACCAGCGCCTCGATGTCGAAATTGCCGTCGGGATCATGCGCCAGGGCCACATGCGGCGCGCCCTGCTGGCGGATCGCGCGGGTCAGGCGGCGGGTGTCGATGCCGCCGATGGCGATGCGGCCGCGGGCGGCGAGCCAGTCGGAGAGCTCCTGCACCGCGCGCCAGTTCGAGGGCTCGGTAGGCATCCATTTGACCACCATGCCTTCGGCCACCGGATCGCCGGTTTCGTCGTCTTCGGGGTTCACGCCGACATTGCCGATATGCGGAAAGGTGAAGGTGACGACCTGGCCGGCATAAGAGGGATCGGTCATGATCTCCTGATAGCCGGTCATGGCGGTGTTGAAGCACAATTCGGCCACCCGGATACCGGTGGCACCAAATCCTGTGCCGTAGAAAACCGTGCCATCGGCAAGGGCGAGGCAGGCGGTGGGCGTCTGATCGGCGCGTGCGGTCATCTGGGCGACTCCCTGTGACGGACTGTGGGGCAAATTTGCGCGAACCTATGCCCGGACCGACACGGGGTCAAGGGGCTAGATCGTCCTGCCGGAAATTTCGATTTTCCTGTCTTTTCAATAGCTTGGATCGCGACTCCGGGCATTGCCTCGGATCGAGGCATCGCGTATGGTTCGAGGCTGGTATTCACCCATGGGGATGGGACGACATGAGTTTACGCGCAGAGATCAATTCAGCGCTCAAACAGGCCATGCGGGACAAGGACGCCCGGCGCCTGTCGACGCTGCGCCTGATCAACGCCGCCATCAAGGACCGCGAGATCGCGCTGCGTGGGTCCGGCGAGGAAGAGAGCCTGGGGGAGGCCGATGTGCTTGCCATCCTGGGCAAGATGGTCAAGCAGCGGCAGGAAAGCGCCCGCACCTACGAAGAGGGCGGGCGGCTGGACCTGGCCGCGCGCGAGCTGGAAGAGATCGAGGTGATCGAGGAATTCCTGCCGCGCAAGCTCGACGACAAGGAAGTATCGGCGGCGATCGATGCGGCTGTGGCCGAGGTCGGTGCCTCGTCGATCCGCGACATGGGCAAGGTGATGGGGGCGCTCAAGGCGCGCCACACCGGGCAGATGGATTTCGGCGCGGTCGGCTCGCAGGTCAAGGCGCGGCTGGCGCAGGGCTGAGCCGGCGTCGCTCCGCCGGCTTCGATCGGCCTGTTTCGATCAGCCTGCTTCGATCCGGGGCGCCTGCGGCGCACAGTAGGCCTCGGCCCCCATCCTGACCTTCCCCCGGACACGGGGGAAGGAACCTCTTGGCGGGCCGACCCTGTTTCATCTCTGTCTGTGCGCCTCGCTGATGAGGCCGGGCTCAGGGCTCACCAAAGCAATGCCTCGAAGACACCCCACGCCCTCTCCGGACCTGACAGCGTGCGCGTCCGGGGCAAGCAAAATAGCCGTCTCCCCGCAAGCGGGGCCCTCGGCGATTTGGCTGGCCCCTCCCTGTGCGCGCTGTCCTGTCCTCCCCGGGCGAGGGGCGGCTCCGAAGCAATGAGCAGGCTTCCCGGAAACGCTCCGGTGGAGCGTTTCGCCTGCGCATGGGCGGAGCCCAAGGCTTCCCGGAAATGCTCCGGTGGCGCGTTTCGCCTGCGCATGGAGCGGCGCGTCGGATTACAGGTGAAATTCCTGCCGGATGGCCCGGTCGTCCGCGACGCGGAAGCGCTGCACGAAGCGGGTCTTGAAGCTGATGCGGCCGCGGCGGGCGCCGAAGTTTTCGCCGTGGTTGAGCAGATAGAGCACGCGCGGTGCCTCGAGCGTCGTCAGCGGGCGGCCCGCCAGGCGCGCCAGATAGGGGAACATGCGGTGTTCGTGCTGGCTCATCTCGCGCAGCAGGTCTATCTCTGCCGGGCCATTGGCGAGATCGAAGCGCAGGGCGGCACAGGAGCCGCAGAGCTTCCAGAAGGGTTTGCGCAGCGGTTGCGTCAGGCTGCGCGGCGCCGCCAGCGCCAGGGCGTCGGCGGATTTGTCGTAGACGTAGCCGGTTTGCGCCAGATAGCCGCCGCGGGCCTCGCGACTGATGATTTCCGAGACCAGGCCGGGATGGGCCAGATCGTCGGCGTCGAAGGTCATGGCATAGCCGGCGGCGGTGCCGAGCGCCGGCAGGTGATCGCAGAGCTGCGCCAGCTTGCGCCATTTGTCGTTGCCTTCGACCGGGGTGGTGAAAGGCAGGAAGGTGACGCGCGGATCGTCGGCCAGGTCTTTCGGCCGGTCCTGGCCGCAGATCACCGCCTGCCAGCGGGCGTCGCTCTGGCGCCGCAGGCTGGCCAGCGTGGCGGCGAGGCGGGCGCAGGTGCCCGCCCAGTCGCCGACATGGTGGCGGCCGACCAGCGGGATCAGGAAGACGACCGTGTCGGCCGGGGCGGTGGCCCGATGCGGGCGCAGGGTCAGCGCCGCGCGTTCCGAGGATTGCAGGCCGGTGTCGCGCGCCATCAGCCGCGAGGGGCCGAGGCTCGCGGCAGCCGCGAGGCGCCGCAGACGGGCAGGTTTGGGGGTCGCGGGGATCTGGGCCATGTCGGGATCAGCGGCGCGCCGGGGGCAATTGCCGGCTGAGGTCCTGGAATAGGGCCATGCGTTCGTCTTCGGACAGGAAGGCGCCGATCTCGACCTCGCGGCCGCAGCCGGTGAGGGTGACGTAATTGGGCACCGGGCCGCCGTCGGCATGCAGGTGCGGCCGGGTCCAATAGGCGTTGCAGGCCCAGTTCTGATCCGGGCCATTGGGGTTGTGGCGGGTAAGCGATACCGTCTCGGGCGTCAGGCGCAGCACCTCGAGCAGCTGGCAATCGCGGTGGTTGCGGTCGAGCGCGTACCACAGCCCGCCGAGCGCCAGCAACAGGAACGGCAGCAGTCCCCAGAGCAGCACCGTGCCGAGCACCGTATAGAGCGGGATCGTGGCGAGGGTGAAGGTGGCCAGGAGAAACGCCGCATAGCCCCGGGGTGGCAGCGATTCATGCGGCCAGAGGCGCAGTTCGGCCTCGTTCGGAGAGGGGCTTGGCAACCATCGATAGGGCATAGGAAGTATATAGGAGTCGGCCGGGCCGGCGTCGACTGAAATATCGCCGCAGGACGGGGCCGGGCGCACGGGAAGCGAGCCAGGGGATGGTCGCGCACCGCGGCCCCGGCTGGCGATCCTTGGGGGGTCCGCCAGCAAGAGCGCCTTGCGGCGCCCCCGCGTCAGGCTGGCATGAAATCATCGGCGCCCCTGTGAGACAGGTCACAGCGCCAACCACTGCCCGCCCGGTTCTGGAGAAAACCGGAAAACGCGTTTGGGTCAGCCGGCCGTTTTCGGGCAGAGCAGGCAGGGGCCCCGGGTGGGGGTGTCGCCCTGCGGCCGCGGGTCCGAGGGAAAGGTCAGAAGGGGCAGAGTGCCGGCACCGAAAGCCTGTGCGGGCGGGGGTGTCGCGCTGGCCAGAAAGCCGGCGGCGAGCAGGGTGAGAAGGCGGGTCATGGCAAAGTCCTTTGCGGCAATAATGCAGTTGCAGCATAGTGCGTGACCCAACGTCAACCTGTGTGACCGGTCACACTTCCGACCGCTTTCAACCGGCGCATGAAAAAGGCCCGCGCAATGCGCGGGCCTTTTCCTGTTTCTGTCTGGCGCGATCAATGCGCCGGATGCTTGTCCCAGTCTTCCTGCTTGGGCAGGATTTCGAAGGTGTGCTCCGGCGGCGGGGTCGGCAGCGTCCATTCCAGCGTATCCGCGAATTCGTTCCAGTAGTTGTCGCGGGTCTCCTTGGCGCCGCGCAGGAGGGCCTGGCCGACGATGTAGAAGAACAGCAGGAACGAGGCGAAGGAGATGAACGCACCGATCGACGACCACCAGTTCCAGGTGGCGAATGCCTCCGGGTAGTCGATGTAGCGGCGCGGCATGCCCTGACGGCCGAGGAAGTGCTGCGGGAAGAAGGTCAGGTTGGCACCGATGAAGAACATCCAGAAGTGCACCTGGGCCAGCTTCTCGTTGTACTGGCGGCCGGTCATCTTGGCGAACCAGAAGTACATGCCGGCAAAGATGCAGAACACCGCGCCCAAGCTCATCACGTAGTGGAAGTGCGCCACGACGTAATAGGTGTCGTGATAGGCCCGGTCGACCGCTGCCTGGCTCAGCACGATGCCGGTCACGCCGCCAACGGTGAACAGGAACAGGAAGCCCATGGCAAAGAGCATCGGCGCCTTGAACTCGATCGAGCCGCCCCACATCGTTGCGATCCAGGAGAAGATCTTCACGCCGGTCGGCACCGCGATCACCATGGTCGCCAGCATGAAGTAGCTCTGTTGGGTCAGCGACATGCCGACGGTGTACATGTGGTGTGCCCAGACGACAAAGCCCAGCGCGCCGATCGCGATGATCGCCCAGACCATCGGCAAGTAACCGAAGACCGGCTTGCGCGAGAAGGTCGCGATCACGTGGCTGACGATGCCGAAGCCCGGCAGGATCACGATGTAGACTTCCGGGTGACCGAAGAACCACAGGATGTGCTGGTAGAGGATCGGGTCACCGCCGCCGGCGGGGTCGAAGAAGGTGGTGCCGAAGTTGCGGTCGGTCAGCAGCATGGTGATCGCGCCTGCCAGAACCGGCAGCGAGAGCAGGATCAGCCAGGCGGTGACGAAGATCGCCCAGGAGAACAGCGGCACCTTGAAGAGCGTCATGCCCGGGGCGCGCATGTTCAGGAAGGTGGTGATCATGTTGATCGCGCCGAGGATCGAGCTGGCACCAGAGACGTGCACCGCAAAGATCGCCAGGTCCATCGACAACCCGCCTTCGTTGGTCGAGAGCGGCGGATAGAGCACCCAGCCCACGCCGGAGCCAAGCTGGTCGTTGCCGCCCGGGGCCAGGACCGAGGAGACGGCCAGGGTGGTGCCGGCGACATAAAGCCAGAAGGACAGGTTGTTCATCCGCGGGAACGCCATGTCGGGCGCGCCGATCTGCAACGGCATGAAGTAGTTGCCGAACCCGCCGAAGAGGGCGGGGATGACCACGAAGAACATCATCAGGATGCCGTGGCCGGTGATCAGCACGTTCCAGAGGTGGCCGTTCGGGGTACAGACCGCGTCCGAGGCAATCAGCCGGGCGCCTTCCATGCACATGAACTGCACGCCGGGCTCCATGAGCTCCAGACGCATGTAAACGGTGAAGGCCACCGAGATGAAGCCCGCAAACGCAGAGACGATGAGATACAGGATCCCGATATCTTTGTGGTTGGTGGACATGAACCAGCGGGTGAAGAAACCGCGCTGATCCTCATGCTCGTGGCCGTGAATGGCGGCGTCAGCCATGTCTCGTGCCTCCTGCTAGACAAAACATGGGCGCATGCACCATAGCCGGCGCCCGGACTCTCGGACCGGTTCTAGAATGCACGCCCGGGATCGGCAACGGGTCAGATTGACCTAGATCAAGAAAAAGTGTCGCGGGGGGCGTGGCTTCGCCGGTGGCGCCTGGCTGGCGACGCTCTAGCTG
Source organism: Marinovum algicola (assembly GCF_900109145.1). Taxonomy (GTDB): domain Bacteria; phylum Pseudomonadota; class Alphaproteobacteria; order Rhodobacterales; family Rhodobacteraceae; genus Marinovum; species Marinovum algicola. The sequence continues at coordinate 11,033 of NZ_FNYY01000019.1, read as the reverse complement.
GCGACGACGATGAGCCCGAGCAGGGGAATCACCAGCGCCGCCAGCCAATAGGGCAGCCTGCGGTTCCAGATCGGGGTGGGTTGAAAGCAATTGCCACAGACCGGCGCGCCAAAGCGCAGGCGATGGGCGCAGCTGGGACAGTGAAACAGACGACGGGCCACGGGGGTACCTCGGGCGGTGCTTACGGGGCGAAACGGTTGGGAAGGCGATTTGGTTCCAGCCCGATGATGCAGATGGCCCGATGTGCAGAAAGCGAAATGCGCGCGGGCCAGTGACATCTATCACCACCCCGGCGCGTTTTCATGCGACGCCAGAACTGATGCTGCGCAGTCGGGCACAGGGGGGCGGATATGCGGTGAATGGCGCGACTTCGTGAGCTGAGCTGCGGCCCGGCGGATGGTCGGAAAAGCCAGCGGGCGCCCGGCCCGGTGATGGCGCGGGTCGGGATCAGTCGATCTCGCCGAAGACCGCGTCGAACTGGCTGCGCAGCGCGACATCGAGGTCGGCCATGGTGACGGGCAGCCCGAGATCGACCAGGCTGGTGACCCCGTGGTCGGTGATGCCGCAGGGGACGATGCCGGAGAAATGCTCGAGATCCGGCTCGACGTTGATCGAGACGCCGTGAAAGCTCACCCATTTGCGCAGGCGGATGCCGATGGCGGCGATCTTGTCTTCCTGTGGCTCGCCGGTCGCGGTCAGCGGCTTGTCGCCGCGCGCGACCCAGACCCCGACGCGGCCGTCGCGAATCTCGCCCTTGACGTTGAAGGCGGCGAGGGTGGCGATCACCCAGGACTCGAGCTGATGCACGAAACGGCGCACGTCGCGGCCGCGCCGGCCGACATCCAGCATGACATAGGCCACCCGCTGCCCCGGCCCGTGATAGGTATACTGGCCGCCGCGCTTGCTGGGATGCACCGGGAAGCGGTCGGGATCGGTCAGATCCTCGATCCTGGCAGAGGTGCCGGCGGTGTAGAGCGGCGGATGTTCGACCAGCCAGACGGCCTCGTCCTCGCGGCCCGCGGCAATGGCGGACGCGCGGGCTTCCATGAAGGCGACCGCGGCGTCGTATTCGGTCAGCCCGTCGGAGATGATCCATTCTACCATGCGGATGAGGTACACCGGCGGCGCGGGAGGGGGAAGCGGAAAGCGGTGTCGGGTGCGCTGCCCCCGTCGCCTTTGGCGACTCCCCCGAGGGTATTTTCGGCAAGAGGAAGCGGCAGGAAGGGGGCTTTGGCGGCGGTGGGAAAAAAAGTGCCGGGGGGCGGTTTTCGCTCTTGGCATTGTCCGGGCTATTGGCTAAACCCCGCCCACCAGTTCAAAGTGCGGTCGTGGCGGAATTGGTAGACGCGCAGCGTTGAGGTCGCTGTGGGGTAACTCCCGTGGAAGTTCGAGTCTTCTCGACCGCACCAATTCTCTCTCGCGAGAAAGACGGTGACGAAAAAGCCCCTGTTTGTCAGGGCTTTTCGCGTTTTGCGAGGGGCCTGAAGGCCCGATTCTCAGGGCTCCGGCGGGGCGGTCTTCCATGTGCCTTTCAGCAGCCGCAGATGGAAGGGCGGGAATTTCACCAGCTCCTCGAGCAGCAGCAGCGAGAAGATCCAGATCACCGGCAGGTCGAGCCAGAGAACCATGACGGCGGTCGCCGGCACCCGGAAGAGCCATTGCGACCAGATGAAGATATGCATCACATAGACCGTGTCGCCGCCGGCGCGCAGGGTGTTGCCGCAGATCGCGTTGGAGCCCTTGGGGAAGGGCAGTACCAGCAGGATCGGCAGGAAGCCGAGCAGCGTCATCTGGGTTTCGCGGGACAGATCGGCGTAGAGCCAGGGGCTGGCCAGGATGACCCCGGCGTAGAAGGTGGCGACCAGGGCCGCGGCCAGCAGCGCCACGCGCCATGCGGCGGCAAGAAAGACCTCGAGATCCTCGGGCGGGGTCTGGCGGCCCAGCATCTGGCCCACCATGATGCCGGTGGCCTGGGCCCAGCACATGCCGACGGTGCCGGCGACCTGGACCCAGGGCATGATGATCGTCATCGCCGCGAACTGGTTGACCGGCAAGGTGGCATAGATCAGCCCGCAGACATGCAGCGCGATGGTGGCGCTGGCGAAGGTAGCGGCGATCGGCAGGGCAAAGACCAGATGCCGCCGGAGTGATGCGGAAAAGCTGCCGTTGCGCCATCCCGGTGTGCGCAGCAGGTCACGGCGGGTTCTGAGCAGCACGACGGCGAGAAAGCCGACCTGCACCATGGAGGCCAGGGCGCTGCCGAGTGCCGCGCCGAGCACGCCGAGCGCCGGGGCGCCAAAATGGCCGTGGATCAGGATGACGCTGGTGGCGATGTTGACCGGCACGGCGAGGCCATAGCTCAGCGCCGGCAGACGGGTGTCGCCGCAGCCGTTGAAAAATCCGGTCAGGCATTGGCCCACCGCCTCGGCCAGGATCACCACGGCGAAGACCGAGAGATAGCGCCGCGCCTGATCCGCGATCCAGGCGTCATGTGCGAGGGCCTCGATGGCGGGGCCGGCGGCGAGGGCCAGCACGGCGAGGCCTGCGAGGATCACCGAGACATTGATTGTCAGCCCGGCCAGCAGGGCGGATTTCAGGAACACCCGGTCGCCGGAGCCGAAGGCCTGGGCGATGCGGATCTGGGTGGCATTTGAAAAGGCGACGATCAGCCCGAGCAGCAGACCGGCGATCGAGGCCGAGAGGCCCAGCACCGCCACCGCCGGCTCGCCCAGCGACGAGACGAGCCAGGCGTCGATGACGACGATGCCATGCAGCATGATCGCCTTGAAGGTCAGCGGCCAGGCGAGGTTGAACACCGCGCGCGTCGAGGGAATGTCCCTCGTCAGGGGGAAATGGGTCATCGTGACTGGGTCCATGGGTTCGCGACGGCCCGGGTGGGCGGTCGCTATGGGGCGGCGGGCGCGCGGGGCGCCCTGGCGGCAAGGGTCAGGGGGGAGACGGCAGGGGCGGCAGGGCCCCTGTCACTTTTCATTTTCGAAGTATGAAGCGTTGTCTTTGGTTATTTTTTCGAGGGTGGAGTCGAGTCTTTTGAGGTGTTTCATTCCGTTGGCGACGGCGGTTTCGGGGTCTCCTTGGAGGATGGCGGTTGCGATGGCTTCGTGGTCGGCGAGGAGCTGGGGCATGCGGTCCTGTTTGGCGAGGCCGAGCAGGCAGAGGCGGTCGACCTTGGCCTTTTCGGCGGCGATCACCTCGAAGGCGAAGGCGGCGCCGGCGATGGTGCAGAGGGCGCGGTGGAAGGCGTAGTCGAGGGCGCTGAAGCCATGGGCGTCGCCGGCGGCGAGGGCGGCGCGCTGGCGGGAGAGTTCCTGGGTCAGGGCCTGGCGGGCGGCGGCCTGGGTCTCGGCGGCGGCCAGGGCGGCGCGGCGCAGCACCTCGGCCTCGACGGCGGCGCGGACAAAGCGCGACTTCTCGATCTCGCGGGCCGAGAACCGCTTCACCTCGGTGGCGCGCTGCGGCCGGATCAGCAGCAGGTCGAGATTGGCCAGCCGGGTGAAGGCATCGCGCACCGGCTGGCGCGAGACGCCGAAGCGGGCGGCGATCTCGGCCTCGGAGATGCGGTCGCCGGGGCGCAGGCGCAGGGCGTCGATCTCGGCGCGCAGGTGGTCGAAGATCTCGTCGACGGCGGTGCGCCGGTCGCTGGACAGGCTGTGTGGCATCCCTCGGGTCTCCCTGTGCGGGGCCGGCGGCTGCCCCCTGATGGCTGTGGCTGCGGCGCCGGCGCGCCGGGCCCCTTGGGGGGTCTGGCGGGCGCCCTGCCGAACTTCATACTAGTATTCCAGATTTGTTACTAGTATACCAGTCTTAAGTTAGCCCCGAATCGCACCGCCATGCAACTGATTGGGGGCGGCATCCGCACAGGCGGGACCGGCGGGGGCCGGGCGCCGGCAACTTTAACGGAGGAGAGGACATGTCGGGAGTTCGTTTGGAGGGCATCGTCAAGGCCTATGGCGCGGTGCAGGTGGTGCATGGCATCGACCTCGAGGTGGCGGAGAAGGAGTTTGTCGTGCTGGTCGGGCCCTCGGGCTGCGGCAAGTCGACGACGCTGCGGATGATCGCCGGGCTGGAAGAGATCAGCGACGGCGATCTGACGATCGACGGCCGGCATGTGAACCGGGTGGCGCCGAAGGATCGCGACGTGGCGATGGTGTTCCAGAACTACGCGCTCTACCCGCATCTCAACGTCGCCGACAACATCGCCTTCGGGCTGCGCATCCGCAAGGAAAGCAAGGACCACATCGCCGCCTCGGTCGATGAGGTCGGCGGCATCCTCGGGCTCACGCCCTATCTCGAGCGGCGGCCGGCGGATCTCTCGGGCGGCCAGCGCCAGCGGGTCGCCATGGGCCGTGCCATCGTGCGCCGGCCCAAGGTCTTCCTGTTCGACGAGCCGCTGTCGAACCTCGACGCCAAGCTGCGCACCCAGATGCGGGCCGAGATCAAGCGGCTGCACAAGCGGCTCGGCGCGACCTCGATCTATGTCACCCACGACCAGGTCGAGGCGATGACCCTGGCCGATCGCATCGTGGTCATGCACGACGGGCGGATCGAGCAGATCGGCAGCCCGATGGAGCTCTTCCTGAACCCGGCCAACACCTTTGTCGCGGGCTTTCTCGGCTCGCCGCCGATGAACATGATCCGCGCGCAGGTGGTGGCCGGCGATCGCGGCCCGGTGGCCGAGTTCGACGGCCAGCGCATCCAGCTGCAACCGATCCCGTCGTTGCAGAACGCGGTCGGCCAGACGGTCATTCTCGGCATCCGGCCCGAGTTCGTCGCGGTCGCCGGGGCCTCCGACCCGACCCGGGTCGGCCTCGATGTCGATCTGGTCGAGACCCTGGGCTCGGAGGCGCTGATCCATGCCAGCCTGCAGGGCGAGCCCTTTGTCATCCGCACCGAGACGGTGGGCCAGATGCACATCCTCGACGGCATCTCGGGCTTCACCATCGCGCCGCATCTGATCAAGGTCTTCGACGCCGAGACCGGCCGGACGCTGCCCGGGCAGGTGCTGGAACAATGAGCAACGATCCCAACTTCACCGGCGCCGCCGGCCCGGCGACCGAAGAGCTGATCTTCGACGCCTCCGAGGCGCGGCGCGCGCGCCGGCCGAGCCGCATCCAGAGGGTGGGCGACCACCTGCGCCGGGAATGGCAGCTCTATGTCATGCTGATCCCGACCATCCTGTGGCTGGCGGTCTTTCTCTACAAGCCGATGTACGGGCTTCAGATCGCCTTCAAGGATTACTCGATCTTCCGCGGCGTGGCGGCCAGCCCCTGGATCGGCTTCGAGCACTTCCAGACGCTGTTCGGCAACGACCAGTTCCTGCGGGCGCTGAAGAACACCATCATCATCTCCTTCTACGGGCTGCTCTTCGGCTTTCCGATGCCGATCATCCTGGCGCTGATGTTCAACGAGATCCTCAAGCAGAGCTTCAAGAAGACGGCGCAGACCATCGTCTATCTGCCGCACTTCATCTCGAGCGTGATCATCGCCGGCATCGTGATCACCGCCTTCAGCCCCTCCGCGGGCATCGTCAACACCTTCCTCGGCTGGATCGGGGTGGAGCCGATCTACTTCCTGACCAAGCCCGAATGGTTCCGGCCGATCTTTGTCGGCACCGGCATCTGGCAGGAGGCGGGCTTCCAGTCGATCGTCTATCTGGCGGCCATCGCCGGGGTCTCGCCGACGCTGTATGAATCGGCCGTGGTCGATGGTGCCAGCCGCTGGCAGATGATGTGGAAGATCACCATTCCCTCGATCCTGCCGACGATCATCATCATGCTGATCATCCGCATCGGCAACATGCTCGAGATCAGCTTCGAGATGATCATCCTGCTCTATCAGCCGGCGACCTACGAGACGGCGGATGTGGTCAATACCTTCATCTACCGCCAGGGCATCCAGGGCGGGCAATACGATCTGGCGGCGGCCGCGGGCCTGTTCAACGCGGTGGTGGCCTTCGTGCTGGTGATGACGGCGAACACGATCTCCAAGCGCTATTCGCGCACCTCGCTCTGGTAAGGGAGGACCGGACATGACCAACATGAACCTCTATTCGCGCGGCGACAGGCTCTTTGTCATCGTCAACATGGTGCTGATCGGCCTGTTCACCATCTCGACGCTCTATCCCTTCATCTACATCGCCTCGATGTCGATGAGCACCGGCTTCGAGGCCCGCGCCGGCAATGTCATCCTGACCCCGGTGGGCTTCACGCTGGAGGCCTACAAGCAGGTGCTCTCCGAGCCGCTGTTCTGGTCGTCTTACGCCAACACCTTCATCTACACCATCGGCGGCACGCTGATGAGCCTGGCCTTCATCATCCCCGGCGCCTATGCGCTGTCCAAGCCGCAGCTCTACGGCCGGCGGTTCTGGAACCTGGTGGTGGCCTTCACCATGTGGTTCAACGCCGGCCTCATTCCGTTCTTCCTGAACATGCGCGATCTGGGCCTGCTCGACAGCTACTTCGGCATCATCATCGGCTTTGCGGTCAACGGCTTCAACATCATCCTGCTGCGCAACTTCTTCGAGGGCATTCCGCGGAGCTTCGAAGAGGCCGCGCGGATGGACGGCGCCAACGAGTTCCAGGTGCTGTGGAAGGTCTATGTGCCGCTTTCCAAGCCGGCGATCGCCACCGTGGCGCTGTTCTGCATCGTGTCGCGCTGGAACGGCTTCTTCTGGGCCATGGTGCTGCTCCAGGACGAGGACAAGATCCCGCTCCAGGTCTATCTGCGCAAGGTGATCGTCGAGCTCTCGGACGACGAGGAGTTCGCCACCTCGCTGCTGACCGCGGCCTATTCGGTCGAGACCGTGACCGCGGCGATCATCGTCTGTTCGATCATCCCGATCCTGATGATCTACCCCTTCCTGCAGAAATACTTCTCCAAGGGCATCCTGCTCGGCGGGGTGAAGGAGTGAGCGGCGCCCGGACAGGGCTCCGGCGGAGCCCTGTCCGGGCGCGAACGCCCGAGGCCCTCCCGAGGGCCTGGCAACCGAAGACCGAATGAATTCGCATAAAGGGAGGACACCATGCGAAACCTGTCACTGACCATGCTGGCGACGACGGCCTTGACGGCGGCCATCGCCGTGCCGGCGTCTGCCGAAAGCCATCTGCCGATCACCGAGGAGCCGCTCGAGCTGACGATCCACATGCATTGGCCGCGCGCCCAGGGCTATGGCCCCGGCGGCGACACCTCGAAGCTCTACCCGGTCGAGGAAGTGGCCCGCGAGAAAACCAATATCCACCTGATCGACCAGACCTCGGGCCGCAACACCAAGGACAACAACGAGGCGATGAACCTGCTGCTCGCCACCGGCGATCTGCCCGACATCGTCGGCGGCAACCTGATCAAGCAGCCGGTCAACCAGTACGGCCCCGAGGGCGCCTTCGTGCCGCTCAACGATCTGGTCGAGGACCATGCGCCCAACATCAAGGCCTGGTTCGACGACCATCCCGAGATCTGGGATGCGATCAAGGCCTATGACGGCAATGTCTATTACATCCCCTATCTGCCGGACGGCAAATACGCCCGCGCCTGGTTCGTCCGCCAGGACTGGCTCGACGCGCTGGGGCTGGAGGCGCCCGACAACGTGGAAGAACTCTACGACGTGCTGGTGGCCTTCCGCGATCAGGACCCCAACGGCAACGGCGTGCAGGACGAGATCCCCTTCTTCGTGCGCGACTGGGAAGAGGTGCTGCGGCTGCTGACGCTCTGGGATGCGCGTTCGACCGGGGCGGATGTCTATCACCAGTTCTACGTCAAGGACGGCCGCGTGGTGCATCCTTACGCCCAGGAGGCCTATCGCGACGGTCTGGCCAATATCGCGCAATGGTACGAGGAAGGCCTGATCGACCCCGAGGTCTTCACCCGCGGCTCCTCGGCGCGCGACTATCTGCTGGGCGAGAACCTGGGCGGCATGACGCACGACTGGTTCGCTTCCACCTCGGGTTACAACGTGGCGCTGGAAGACAAGGTCGAAGGCTTCAACTTCATCCCCTTCCTGCCGCCGAAATCGGTCTCGGGCGTGCGCATCGAGGAAAACCGCCGCATCCCGATGAAGCCCGACGGCTGGGCGATCTCCTATTCCAACGACCATCCGGTCGAGACCATCAAGTACTTCGACTACTGGTTCTCGGAAGAAGGGGCGCTGCTCGCCAACTTCGGCGTCGAGGGCAAGACCTGGGACATGATCGACGGCGCGCCGGTCTACAAGGACGAGGTGCTGAGCTCGGGCCAGCCGGTCAACAGCCAGATGTATCTCGAGGGCGCGCAGGTCTATCGCGGCTACCCGCAGGACTACCGCTACGAATGGCAATGGACCCGCGACAGCGCGCGCAAGGGCATCGAGCTCTATGACACCGAGGACCTGCTGATCGAGCAGTTCCTGGGCGTCGCCTTCAACAAGGAGGAGCAGGAGGTCTACGACCGGTACTTCCCCTCGATCCAGACCTACATGCTGGAGCGCCAGCAGGCCTGGATTCTCGGCTCCGGCGACATCCAGGAGGACTGGGACAGCTACATCGAGACCCTGAACAAGATGGGTTACGAGGAGGTGCTCGAGGTGATGAACTCGGCCTACGAGCGCCAGTACGGCGGCTAGGCCAGAGCCCCCCGGACAGACCCGCCTGCGGCCGTCGCCGGCCGCAGGCTCCCCGAATCTTCCCCGCAAGCAACAGGATATCCCGATGCCCGGCGCCACCGCCCCCACGCTCGACGAACCCAGAACCGGCCGCCTGACGATCCAGTATGCGCCCGACGCGGAGACCCCGATCGTCGAGAACCCGCCGCGCTTCACCTGGCTGCCGGTGATCGAAGACGAGGCGCTCTATCTGCTGCGCCTGTCGCAGGACCCGGCCTTTCCCGCCGCCGAGACCCGAACCCACGGGCCGGTGCCGCTCAACTTCTTCACCCCCGACCGGGTGCTCGAGCCCGGCACCTGGCACTGGGCCTATGCGGTCTGCGACGCCGAGGGCCAGCCGGTCACCGGCTGGAGCGCCACCCGGCAGTTCACCCTGGCCGAGGGCTTGCCGGAAACCCCGCTGCCCGGCCGCGCCAGCCGCTTTGCCGAGGCCCCCGAAAGCCACCCGCGGCTCTGGCTCGACGCCGCCCGGCTCGAGACCTTCCGCAAGGCGGTGAAGGCCGATCCCGACCATTGCACCTGGGCGCGCTTCTACGAGAAATCCGTCCTGCCCTGGATGGACCGCGAGATCACCCGCGAGCCGGCGGGCTATCCCGGCCACCAGCGCACCGCGCCGGTCTGGCGCCAGACCTACATCGAGTTGCAGGAGGTGATCTATGCCATCCGTCACCTCGCCATCGGCGGCCAGGTGACCGGCGACCAGGCGATGCTCGACCGCGCCAGGGACTGGCTGCTGGAGGTGGCTTCCTGGGATCCGATGGGGGTGACCAGCCGTGCCTATACCGACGAATGGGCCTACCGCGTCACCAATGCCCTGGCCTGGGGCTACGACTGGCTTTACGACCAGCTCTCCGACGACGAGCGCAGGCTGGTGCGCGACGCGCTGCACGAACGCACCCGCGACATTGCCGAACACGCCATCCTCAACGCCAAGATCCACCTCTTTCCCTATGACAGCCATGCGGTGCGCTCGGTCTCGCTGACCCTGGTGCCGGCCTGTATCGCGCTCTTGGGCGAGGACGAGGGCGAGAACGGCAGCGGCGAGGCCCGCGACTGGCTGAACTACTGCATCGAGTTCCTCGCCACGGTCTATTCGCCCTGGGGCGATGCCGATGGCGGCTGGGCCGAGGGCACCAACTACTGGATGATGGGCATGGCCTATCTGATCGAGGCCGCCAACCGGCTGAAGAGCTTTGCCGGCATCGACCTCTACCAGCGCCCCTTCTTCCGCAACACCGGCGACTTCCCGCTCTATTGCAAGGCGCCGAACACCCGCCGCGCCACCTTCGGCGACGACAGCACCCAGGGCGATCTGCCCTGCATCAAGACCGGCATCAACCTGCGGCAATACGCCGGCGTCACCGGCAATGGCGCCTATCAATGGTACCATGAGGAGCTGGCCCGGCTGAACCCCGGCACCGAGGGCGCCTTCTACAACTGGGGCTGGTGGGACACCCATTTTGACGAGCTGACCTATCTCACCGACTTCCCCCTGGTCGAAGCTACGGATCCGCCCTCGGGCATGCGCCACTTCAAGGGCATCGGCTGGGTCGGCATCCAGCACGAGATGGCCGACCCCGACCGCCATATCCAGTTCGTGTTCAAAAGCAGCACGTTCGGCTCGATCAGCCACAGCCACGGCGACCAGAACGCCTTCTGCCTGGCCGCCTTCGGCGAGGACCTGGCGGTGCAATCGGGCTATTACGTCGCCTTCAACTCATCGATGCACCGCAACTGGCGGCGCCAGACCCGGTCGAAAAACGCCATCCTGATCAATGGCAAGGGCCAATATGCCGACAAGGACAAGGCCCGCGCCATGGCCGCAACCGGCACGATCCTCGCCGCCGAGCAGCGCGACGACCACATCTACATCCACGGCGACGCCACCGCCGCCTATCAGAGCCTCTCGCCCGAGGTCACCCGCGCCGGCCGCGAAGTCTACTTCGTGAACGGCAGCTACTTCGTCATCGTCGACAGCGTCGATGCCGACGCAGCCGTCACCATCGACTGGCTGCTGCATGCCAACCAGCCCTACGACCTCGGCCGGACCTCCTTCCGCATGACCGGCGAGACGGCGGGCTTCTACGGCCAGGTGGTCTGGTCCGAGGCCGGCAAGCCCGAACTCAGCCAGGTCACCGGCTTCCCCGGCGTCGACCCGGCCGATTACGCCGGCCTGCCCGAAAGCACCTGCCTGCACGCGACATACCCCGCCGCCAGACGCCACCGCATCGCCACCCTGCTGGTGCCCTACCGGCGCTCCGAACCCAAACGCATCTTCAACTTCATGGACGACCAGGGCTACGACGCCGACCTCTACTTCACCGACCCGGACGAAAACACATTCAAAATTACCCTCAAAAAACTCGCAAAATCATGAGCCGAG
>NZ_FNYY01000021.1 GCF_900109145.1 Marinovum algicola | reverse complement strand
GACATTATCGCCCGCGTCAAGGACCAGCCGCTGCGGTAGAAACCGGGCGCTTACAGTGCATCTGACCTGCCCCCCGAGGCTCCCTCATTCATAACGAGAGTTTGCGGGTTTGGATTTCATATTCTTCGTCGTAGGTTTGGGCAAGCGCGGCGAGCGCGGAGCCCTCAATTTGCTCAAGCGCTCGCCGCGCCTCTGCGGGTGTTTGGTTTCCGAGTGATGAGTGCGGTCTGACGTTATTGTAATCGTATCGCCAAAGGGCCAGCTTTCGGCGGGCATCATCTAACGTGTCTGACCTGCCCCCCGAAACGTCCCTCACTTTAATGTAGAGTTTGCTCAACCCTTGAAGGAGCAAACAAATGCGACAGAGTCGTTTTACAGAGGCCCAGATTATTGGGATGATCAAAGAGCAAGAAGCTGGGATGCCGACAGCTGAGGTGTGCCGCAGACATGGGCTGAGCCCTGCGTCGTTCTACAAGTTCAAAGCCAAATATGGCGGCATGAATGTTTCTGACACCCATCGCTTAAAGTCGCTCGAGGACGAGAACGCCAAGCTGAAGCGCCTGCTGGCTGACACCATGCTCGACAACGTTGTGTTGAAGGATTTGCTGGGAAAGAACTGACGACACCGAATGTGCGACGGGCTGCTGCACGCAAGGCGATGCTGGATCATGATATCTCGCAACGCCGCGCGTGCAGGCTTGTCGGTGTCGATCCCAAGACCGTCCGGCGTGATCACTCGCCGGATAATCCAGAAGTTCGCGAAGAAATGCAGGCGATTGCCAGCAAGCGTCGTCGGTTTGGTTATCGTCGGATCGGCGTGCTGTTGGAACGCAAAGGGATGATCATGAACCACAAGAAGCTGTATCGCCTCTACACTGAGGAAAAGCTGGGCGTCAGACGGCGCAGGGGCCGCAAACGAGCGCGAGGATCGCGAACACCGATGCCGCTGGCCTTGCACCCAGGTCAGCGTTGGTCCTTGGATTTTGTGTCTGACACGTTTGGTGCTTCCCGCAAGTTCCGTATGTTAGCCGTGAACGACGACTGCTGCCGCGAGAACCTGTGCCTGATGGCCGACACGAGCATATCTGGCGCACGTGTAGCCCGCGAATTGGACGCGCTTGTGCGTGTCTACGGGAAGCCAGCTTGTATTGTCAGCGATAATGGGACGGAGTTCACCAGCCGTGCGATCCTGAAATGGGCCGGCGATAACGACGTTAATTGGCATTACATTGACCCCGGCAAGCCTCAGCAGAATGGCTTCGTCGAAAGCTTCAACGGCAGCCTGCGAGACGAGTTGCTGAATGAGGAGATCTTCGACACGTTAGATGATGCCCGCCGAAAGCTGGCCCTTTGGCGATACGATTACAATAACGTCAGACCGCACTCATCACTCGGAAACCAAACACCCGCAGAGGCGCGGCGAGCGCTTGAGCAAATTGAGGGCTCCGCGCTCGCCGCGCTTGCCCAAACCTACGACGAAGAATATGAAATCCAAACCCGCAAACTCTCGTTATGAATGAGGGAGCCTCGGGGGGCAGGTCACATCCTCTGACGGATGTATCGGACTCTACAATGAGATGATCGCGGAGCTCTTCGAGATCACGCCAGTCGGAACGCAGGTGCGGATCATCTAACTCGAACTGCCTGAAAGGCTGTCCGGCCTGAGGCCGGGCAGCTCGGTCTAATAATCCGGAATCCGGGCGTTATCTGCGCGATCACATAGAATTCGGCGGGAACAAACCGCCAATCTTTAACGCGCAGAACTGTCTGCCACCGGCAGCAGAATTTGCACTCGCGTTCCGTGGTCAAGCTCGCTGGTGACGCCTATATCTCCACCAGCCTCCCGCGCGAAACGCTGTGTCTGATAGAGACCGAGACCGGTGCCATTAGCCCCTTTCGTGCTTGTGAACGGCTGGAACAGGCTGGCCAGTGTTTCCTGAGTGATGCCTTGTCCGGTATCTTCAACCTGAATGGACGCATACCGTCCGGGATGAAGGCTGGGATGTTCTTCGAGGTCGACGACCCTCGTCGAAATAACGAGTTCGCCCCCCTTGGGCATTGCGTGCGAGGCGTTGACCGCCAGATTCATCAAAGCCGCATCCAAAAGCGCTCGGCTCGCCTCCACGCAGGCTTCGCCGGCCTCGAGATCGAGTGAAAGCGTGATACCTGAGCCCGTGCTGCGGCGGAGCAGAGCTTCGAGGGAGCGGATCTGCCCATCCAGGCTGAATGTGCTTGTATGCACCTCCTGATCTTTGGCGAACTTGAGCAGATCAGAGATTAGCCCGACACCGCGCTCTCGGGCTTCATCAATGCCCCGAAGCAAGGTCTCGTCAACGTCTCTTCGACGCAGCAAGCGCACCGCGGAGTCGATCACCGCAAGGATGTTCTTGAAGTCATGTGCGACTCCGCTTGTCATGAAACCGATGGTCTCAAGTTTCTGCTCCATCACTGCCTTCTGGCGCTCGACCTGCCGCTCGAGCCGACGACGTTCCAGCGCCGAGTAGAGCAGTAGCATCAGCGAGATCAGGAGGATATCGGCGAGAACGACGGTCCAGAGTGTCCGGCGCCAATCGACCAGAGCGTCGCCGTGGTCAAGCCCGACGGCGACTACCAGAGGGAACGCGCCAAAACGTTCAAACCCGACCACCGCCTCGCGCTCGGTAAGTGGGTTCATGGTCTGATAAATACCGTTTGAAGCCTCGGCCAGGTCGGGCGCGAAAATCCTGACATTCTCGGCCTGTTTTCCATAGGCGTCGGGCAGCGGCGGGACGCTCGCAATCAGAGTTCGGTCCGCATGAAACAGGGCGACTACGTCACGCGGCTCGAGTTTCAGGCGGCCGTAGGTTCGTTCGATGAAGTTCGGCTCAAGCGCCGCCACCGCAACCCCGGCGAATTGGCCATCGCTGGACTCGAGGCGACGCGCGACGGGAACAAACCAGCGCGAGACCGACCGGCTCAGAATCGGGCGGCCGACGTAGAAATCCCTGTCGGGGTCGTCGCGCAATACGCTGAAATACTGCCTGTCGGCCAGCGAAACGCGCGGAGTGTCCGGGTAATCGGTGTCGTGACTGATGTGGCCGTCCGCTCCGATCACGAAGAGCGCACGAACCGTCTCAAGGCGTTCGTTGAGACTGCGAATGAACGTGCGAAATTCCGCGTCGTCTTGTGGGAGATCCTCGCGTTCGAGCCGAGCGGCGATCGCACGCAATGCGAGGTCGGTTGATTCAAGCGCGGTCCTGCCTTGCTGCGCAAGGAGCGCGCTGATGTTCGTCGCTGCGGTGCGGACATCGGCCTGCTCGTCCTGCCGCGCGTCCACCACGATCCAGATCGAGGCCAACAAGAGCGTTGCCACGGCTCCGCCCAAGCCGATCTTCAGATGCCGGGCATCCTTGGTTAAGCGGCGGCCCATCTGGACGCCAAGTCGCCTGATCGCTTGTGTGTTCATACAGCGATTACACGGCAAGCGCGATCAATACTCAATGTTCTTGTCCGTTCAAGTTGCGAGCCCCTTCTCAATCGACATTGGCCAGCGCTAACGTGCGCAATACAGGGTGTGCAGGGTCTCCAGCACCGCCGCAGCTTCATTCCCTGCAAGTCGATAGTAGACCGTCTGGGCTTCCCGGCGGCCTTCTACCAGACCGGCGTCTTTGAGCCGTTTGAGTTGCTGAGACATCGTGGGCTGAGCGACGCCACAGGCTTGGGCGAGTTCGCCTACCGAGCGCTCGCCTTCCACCAGACGACACAGAATCCGCAAACGGGCCTCCGAGGCCAGCATCTTCATCAGTTCAGCGGCTTTTTTGATGTCGCCGTCAAGCAGGTCGTCGTCGGCCACTACATGCCTCACCTTGAATATTCAGGCTCCGATATACATCGACAATAGATAACATCAAGCGTGCACGATCTTGCGCGCCATCACGGAGTGGAGAGATGGAAACTGCATTCACACCATGGCTGTCGCTCGGCGGCGGCATGATGATCGGGGCATCGGCGGTATTGCTGATGGCCACGAACGGCCGCATCGCTGGGATCAGCGGGCTGACCTCACGCATCTTCGCGCGTAGCAGCGACGGTGAAGCGCGCGGCGTTTCAGCCCTGTTCGTCCTGGGCTTGTTGCTGGCCGCTCCGCTCTGGCTGCTGGTGTCGGGCGATTGGCCTGAGCAATGGGTGCCGTCCAGCCCGGTTCTGATGGCGATTGCCGGCCTGCTTGTGGGCTTCGGCGCCGTCTTCGGCAGCGGCTGCACCTCGGGCCATGGGGTCTGCGGCATCTCCCGCGGCTCAGCGCGCTCCATTGTGGCAACGATCGTATTCATGACGGCGGCCTTCGTGACCGTCCTCGTCACCCGTCACCTGATTTGAGGTCTCAGCGATGAAACAGATATTTGCCCTAATTTCCGGCCTGATTTTCGGCCTCGGCCTGATCATCTCAGGCATGGCCAACCCGGCCAAGGTGCTGAACTTTCTCGACCTGTTCGGCAGTTGGGACCCGAGCCTCGCCTTCGTGATGGGTGGCGCCATCCTGGTGACGGCGCCAGGGTTCGCCTGGCTCACCCGGGCGCTCGACCGTCCATTCTTCGACAGCGAATTCCGCATCCCGCGGAAGAGCGACCTCGAGCCGAAGCTGGTAGTAGGAGCTGCGATCTTTGGAACGGGTTGGGGGCTCGGCGGGTTTTGCCCCGGACCGGCGCTCACTGCCCTTCCCATCGCCGCCACAGGCACCCTCATCTTCGTGCCGTTCATGCTGATTGGCATGTGGGCGGCCCGCCATGCGCCCGACAAACCCTTCTCGCTGAAAGGAGCCACCCAATGAAAGATCCGCTGAAGTCCCGTGTCGTCCGCCATTCGCCCTCGACCGGCGAAGGCAGCCCCGATGTCTGGGGCATCTATGAACCCGACACCGGTTCCATCCAATACATCTGCGCCGATCCGACGACGAAGAAAGCAGCGCTGATCGACGTCGCGTGGAACTTCGATCACCGGAACTATCGGTTCTCGACCGAGAGCATGGACCAGGTTCTGGACCTCGTGCGCGAGAACGGGCTGGAAGTTGAGTGGGTGCTCGACACGCATCCGCATGCCGATCATGTGATGGCTTCGGCGCATCTGAAGGAGCGCACTGGTGCGCCGAACGCCATCGGGGCTCTGGTTCCCGAGATCGCGAAGATCTGGGCCGATCTATACAACCTGCCAGATGCCTTTGACCCCGAACGCGATTTCGACCGCCTATTTGAGGAGGGCGAGACATTCAGTATCGGTGAGCTCGACGTGAAGGTCATGCTGTCGCCGGGCCACACGCTCGGCTCGATCACCTACGTCTGCGGCGACGCGGCTTTTGTGCATGACACGCTGATGCAGCCCGACGTCGGCACCTCGCGCTCGGACTTTCCGGGCGGCAAGACATCCGAGCTCTGGGAATCGATCCAGGAGATCCTGGCGCTGCCGGGCAACACCCGGCTCTTCGTCGGCCATGACTACGGCGGGCCGGACCGCGACGAGCCGATGTGGGAAGCGACGGTTGCAGAGCACAAGGCAAACAACAAGCACGTCAAGGACGGCACCGACCGTGAGGACTACATCAAGCGCCGACAGGAGCGCGATGCGACGCTGCCGCTACCTGACCGCATCCTGGCCGCGCTCCAGGTGAACCTGCGGGGTGGGCGGCTGCCACCGGCGGAAGATGACGGCAATCATTACTTGAAGCTGCCGGTCAACCGCTTCGACTGAACCTCGGGTGGGTGGTCATGAGGCCACCCTCCAGTTCCTCACTGATCCCGGACCTGATGCTATGTCGCTGCCGCGCTATTTCCCGATCCTTGACTGGGGGCGTCGCTATGATCGCTCCGCCTTTACCGGCGATGCTGTCGCAGCGGTGATCGTCACGATCATGCTGATCCCGCAGTCGCTGGCCTATGCGTTGCTGGCCGGGATGCCGCCGGAGGCCGGGATTTACGCGTCTATCGCGCCGATCCTCCTCTATGCGATCTTTGGCACGTCGCGGGCGCTCGCGGTTGGACCGGTGGCCGTGGTGTCGCTGATGACAGCTGCGGCAGTCGGCAATATCGCCGAAAGCGGCACGGCGGGCTATGTTACCGCGGCGCTGACGCTGGCGGCGCTCTCTGGCGCGATGCTCCTTGCCCT
This sequence comes from Marinovum algicola, assembly GCF_900109145.1. Lineage (GTDB taxonomy): Bacteria > Pseudomonadota > Alphaproteobacteria > Rhodobacterales > Rhodobacteraceae > Marinovum > Marinovum algicola. The sequence goes on along the minus strand of NZ_FNYY01000021.1, from coordinate 81,215 downwards.
GGGGCTGCTGCGGTTGGGATTTTTGGCCAATTTCCTGTCCCACCCGGTAATCGCGGGCTTTATCACCGCCAGCGGCATCCTGATCGCCGCCAGCCAGTTACGCCACATCCTCGGCATCGATGCCGAGGGCCACACGCTGATCGAAATTCTCGCAAGCCTCTGGGCGCATCTGGGTGACGTCAATCTCATCACCCTTGCGCTTGGTGCCTCGGCCACGGCCTTCCTCTACTGGGTGCGGGGCGGGCTGAAGCCGCTTCTGCTTCGTGCCGGGCTCGGCCCGCGAGCGGCCGACCTGGGGGCGAAGACCGGCCCGGTGCTGGCCATCGTCGGCACCACGCTGGCCGTCTGGTTTTTCGATCTCGGCGAGCGCGGCGTTGCCATCGTGGGAGAGGTGCCGCAAAGTCTGCCGCCACTTACCCTGCCGTCGGTCTCTCCGGAGTTGATCAAACAGCTTGCGATGCCCGCGTTGCTGATCTCGATCATCGGTTTTGTTGAATCGATTTCGGTCGCGCAGACCCTGGCCGCGAAGAAGCGCCAGCGGATCGACCCCGACCAGGAACTGATCGGCCTCGGCGCGGCCAATATGGGTGCGGCCTTCACTGGCGGCTTCCCGGTCACGGGCGGCTTCTCACGCTCGGTGGTCAACTATGACGCGGGCGCCGAGACCCCGGCCGCCGGCGCTTTCACCGCCCTCGGTCTGGCGCTCGCGGCGCTGTTTCTGACACCGCTGATCCATTATCTGCCCAAAGCCACCCTGGCGGCCACGATCATCGTTGCTGTGCTGAGCCTCGTCGATCTGTCGATCCTCAAGCGCGCCTGGGCCTTCAGCCGTGCCGACTTTGCCGCTGTTGCAGTAACGATCCTGCTCACCTTGCTGGCCGGGGTTGAGCTGGGCGTGACGGCCGGGGTCGTTACCTCGATCCTCGTGCATCTCTACAAGACGTCGCGCCCGCACATGGCGGTCGTGGGCCGCGTGCCTGGCACAGAGCATTTTCGCAATGTGTTGCGCCACGAGGTAGAAACCCAGCCGCATGTCCTGTCGCTGCGGGTCGACGAGAGCCTCTATTTTCCGAACGCACGCTATCTCGAAGACCAGCTTGCCGCCTATGCCGCCGACAAGCCGGAACTGACGGACGTGGTGCTGATGTTTCCCGCGGTCAATGAGGTTGATCTTTCGGCGCTGGAATCACTTGAGGCGATCAATGCACGCCTCCGTGACGCCGACATCCGCCTGCACCTGAGCGAAGTGAAGGGACCGGTGATGGACCGCCTCAAGCGGAGCCATTTCCTCGATGAGCTGACGGGCGAGATCTTCCTGAGCCAGCACGAGGCTGAGCTATATCTGAAAGACACATCCAGGCTCCGGACCCGCGAGAGCGGGAGATAGACCGCCCAGGCGAATACGATCACGAGCGAAGTCGGCGGCGTCAGCGAAACCTCACCTGCCTAACCAGGCACATTGGAACACCCTGCGGCAGTCAATGGTTTGTCAGCAGGAGGACCTGACATGACCCTACGCTTCGAACAGATACTCGCCGACGGTGTCGCCGAATGCTCCTACCTGCTTGGCGATGACGCGTCCCACACCTGCGCCGTTGTCGACCCGCGGCCCGACGTGGAGATCTATCTCGAGACCGCCCGACGCTTTGGGATGGCCATCACTCATGTCTTCGAGACCCATATTCACGCCGACTTTCTCAGCGGTGCCCGCGAACTGGTGGACCGGCTGGATGGGCAGGCCAAGCTCTATGTGAGCACCGAGGGCGGGGCTGAATACGGCTTTGACCATGAGGCGGTGCGCGACGGGGACGAATTCACCTTCGGCGGTATGCGGATGAAGGCGCGCTTCACCCCCGGCCATACGCCGGAGCATATGTCCTACCTGCTCTTCGACGGCGATTCCGAGACCCCTTGGGGTGTGCTCTCCGGCGACGCCTTTTTCGTCGATAGCGTGGGGCGACCCGACCTTCTGGGGGACGATCAGTCCGAGGAACTGGCCGAGAAGCTCTTTCACACGGTCCGTGATGTTTTCATGGCCTTGCCTGACGATGTCATCATCTATCCCTGCCACGGCGCGGGCTCGGCCTGCGGGCCGGATATCGGTGACCGGATGTGCTCGACCATCGGATACGAGCGGCGCTTCAACCGCTACGCTCGGATCGACGATCTGGAGGAGTTCAAAGAGGCGATCCTGGGGGATGCCCCGCCGGTGCCGACGCATTACCCGCGCATGAAGAAGGTGAATTCCGAAGGGCCCGAGGTCCAGCGCAACCTGCCGCGGATCGAGCCGATGACCGTCGCGCGCTTTGCAGCGGCCGCTGAGGATGGCGCGCAGCTGCTGGATGTCCGCGACATGATGGATTTCGGCGCGGGTCACGTGCCGGGAAGCCTCAATATCGGCGCCCGACCGGAGCTTTCGGTCTGGGCGGGATGGCTGCTCGAGCCCGATAAGCCGCTATACCTCGTCTTGCATGATGACGGCGATCTGCCCGACGTATTGCGCCTGCTTTGGCGCACCGGCTTCACAAACTTCGGCGGTTACCTCGCCGGGGGCATGGCGTCTTGGCGCGAAGCCGGACGGGAATTTGCTCAGATCCCGCAGATTTCCGTGCATGAACTGAACAAGGCCGAGGACCTGCAACCGCTCGACGTGCGCAAACCCGGCGAGTGGGAGGGCGGGCACATCCCCGGCGCGCGACATGCCTTTCTCGGCAAGCTGCGCGAGGAGCTGGACGACCTCGATCGCTCCGCTCCCTATGCCACCTATTGCGCCAGCGGTTTCCGCGCCTCGATTGCCGCGAGCCTGCTGAAGAAGAATGGCTTCGAGCAGGTGCGCAACGTGCCCGGAAGCTGGAAGGCCTGGCAGGCTGCTGACTACGAAACTGAAAAACCGAGTTAAGGAGGACACCATGCAAGATACAGTTCAGATCAACGACCGTTTCACCATCGCCAAGTTCGCGCCCGAGGCAGATCAGATCCGGCAGGCCGCGCAGGAGGGCTTCCAATCGCTCATCAACATGCAGACCGATGACGAGGACAAGAAGCTGAAGATGAAGCCTCAGGAGGAAGGTCAAAAGGCAAAGGAGGCCGGTCTGACCTTCCTGCACCATCCGGTCGACGGCGAGAAACTGTCCGAAGATCTTGTGGATGACTTCCGCCGAAAGGCCACCGATCTGCCGGCGCCCGTTCTCGTGCACTGCGCCTCCGGCAAGCGGTCCGGCGCCTTCGTAATGATGCACATCGGCTGCGAGAAAGGCATGACCGGCGAAGAGGTCATCAAAAAGGCGGAGGAAATGGGCTTCGAGTGTGACACGCCGGAGCTCGAGGATTTCGTGAAGAACTACGTGAACAGCCACAACGGCAAATAATTCTGCCGACGCCGGGGGAGCCAGCCCCCGGCCATTCGCGTCCGGGGCGGTCCTCTGATCACGCCGTCAAAACGGCCGGGCACAAGGTCAGGTGCTGCTCTTTGGTATCACGCTGACCTGACCATTTCGTTCAAGACGCGCTTCCTCGACTTCCGAGAGATCCCGCAAGCCATTCAGCCGCAACAGCTCTGCGATATCGTTCTCGCCGAAATGCGCTTTCCGGAACGCCTCGTCGTCAACTTCTCCGTCGCGAACAAGAGTTATGGGGCGGCCCTTCAGGAGGCGGGAGACGACTTTGGACCGGGGCGCCAAAGCGGTCACGGACACATACAGGACCACCAGCAGGCCGGTAGCGGCAAGGGTGGGCAGCAACGGAGCATTGCCGGTGAGCGACCGGCTCAGGCTCGACCCCAGGACGACAGTCAGGACAATGTCCTGCGCAGACAGATTTGAAAATGATCGTCGCGGGGCCACCCGGTAGAGTAGGATGGCGTAGAGGAAGATGATCACGGCGCGCAGGCTCATCTGCCACCAGGCAATATGCGGCGTATCCTGCCCGATCAGATAATGGAATGTCTCCATGCTCGCGGCTCCCTCTGCGCCTCACCGTAAACTACTCTGAGCCCAACACAGTTAAGGGCAACTTCGCAATGGTGCAGTCAAGCTTTACTCCGCGCGCGAGCGCCAGGGGACCGCAAGGCAAGTGAACGTCGCCCCCAAATGGTTTGCCGTTTACACAGGTCGCTGCATCCCCGCCGACGCGTCTGGTTCAGCTACGGGCGGATTTCGGTTATTCGTGAGCCGTGCGGCTTGGCCCTTCCCCACCCCGTCGACCGGGGGTCTCCCAACTGAAGCGAAAACTGTGCGTCCGCAGCAAACGGCAGGAAGTTCCGCATTACAAACGGGCCGGGTGCTATTACCCCTGCTTTCCTTAGTGGAGACGCGGGCTTTCGGATAAGCACTTGCAGAAAGTTCGTGACAGTCTCTCGCATCAGATTGGCATAAAGCCGACAGGCGCCTTCGATGCGAATTCCACGATGTATCAGTCATGCCCCTGCTTGGAATGCCATAGGTGGAAAGCAGGGGCTTCTTTCAAGACTTTACCGGAGGTGCTGCCTTTCAAGCCGTTCGGCGTTAACTTGATCGATAAAACGTTGCCGCACCTCAAGGAACCGCTTCATCCGGATTTGGAGCTCAAACAGTATCTCCCCACGCTGGCTGTATACCGGAACGTTCTCTGCGCACCAGAATTCCTCTCCATCCTCACCTGTCGCCAAGCACCAATCGACCCTCACGTCAACAACTTCGTTTGGAAGCACCGCTGCAACGTTCTCCAACATCGCCTCTATGACCGTAAGATCCCTTCCGTCGGTAACCTCGCCGCATTGTAGCCGCCGAATGCAGGCACTGAGTATCGCGCTCCGGACCTCCCCGATCGGCAGGCCGCGCGTCGTCAACAAGAGCTCCGCGAGCTCACGGCCGTGGCGGACAGCAAGGATCGCCTTGGCCCTCAGATGAAAGTCGGTCGCGTTCGATTTGGTGACCATGTGCACTACCCCTTTGGTTTGCGGTGCGCCGCTATTGGCGCGTCAAGAGAGCCCCGCAATGCGGAGCTCTGGAGGCGGCTCAAGCCGCAGCTGTGAGGTCATTCCAAAGCGGGTCCTGAGCCTCGGCATCTGCCAAGGCGGTCAAGTGCCCGCGAAGACAATCCGACAGTTCGCAAACTTCTTCCACAACGGGGGAAGCAGGATCGATCTTAGCAAAGCACGCAGCTTCGAGGCTGGCGCGATCATCGACGCAATCCAGCGAGAGAAGACGGTGCAGCCCGATGAGGTCCTTCCGCATCCGCCGTGTGAGACGGGGTGCCGTAAGGATTGCCTCGATCAGGCGGGCGGTGCGCCGGACGGCGGGCTGGCAGCCCAAGAGGCCGGCGGCACAGATCAGCGCTTCGACATGGCCTCCAAGAAAGCCTTTCAGAGCGGCTTCCGCCTGGAGAGCGGGGCAGGTCTTTCGCGTAATGTGAAGTGTCATTGAGCTAATTCCATTTCTCGAGCGACAGCGTTCGGTGCTTGTCAAGATGGTCCCATAGGTTCGGGTCCAGTTATCCCGCGTCTCTCGCTTGCACTTGGTTGAGCTCGCCCGTCGGCACGGTCTCGTGTGAGGACCGACCGCCGGCGAGCCCACCAGGACGCTGCATGAACGGGTTTCGGACTCCGAGACACCGAAATGATTCGGTGCACGGGCCCGACTTCGCGCTCTTTTACAGCGATAAATCGATCACATTGTTCCCCCTATTGTTTCATTCTGCAACATGGCTTGAGCCGCGCATCGGTTCTTATCGGGGCTTGTTAAGCTACTGGGGACCAGCGTTTTTTCCGAGGGTGTGCTAAGAGCGCGGCGAATGAGCCCATCGTCCATCGACCGTGTTTTTTCTCCCCCTCCCCCGCGCCAAGCGCGGCGGCGTCAGGACTCCCGCGTGCCTTCGAACACAAAGCGGCCCCATGAGAGCGTGACGGCTGGCGGATGGACACGCGCGCTCTGTGCCGCAGGTCGCTCGCGAGGCGGGTAGGTCTGATCACTGGTCGATTACTTGCTAAGCGCTGCGAAATTTCGGGCACCCTTGGTCCGGAATTTTCCGGGAACTGATAGTGCCCACGCTTTCGGCTCAAATCGCTCTTTGCTGACACGGACACGAAAAATAAGCGGAAGACGACATCCCACGACGGCCAGGCGAAAAAACTGGAAATTTCAGCGCCAGAGCATTCGGTAATTTCCGCCGGTTGTTGTTTGCAGGCCATTCAGCTTCCCCCATTGAAGCGCAGGGAAACCATTTCACCGAACCGCACAGGCTCACCCCTATCCGGACGGAAATCCCACCCATGCGCAAGAAGTCGTTGGCCGAGATCCGCCGGCGCGATTTTTCTGTATCGGTTGGCCGTATCCGCGCGGTTCCAGCCGCCTTGGTCGAGGAGTGCCGCCCAATCCGTCGTTTGCGCATAGAACCATGTCGCCCAAGAATGCCGACACGTATAGGGAACGACATCAGGTCCGAGCCCCGCAGCGGCCCGAATTTTCCCGAACGCCGCCGCCATCTGTCCGCCCCGATTTTTCCGGAAGACGTAGGGTTGACCGTTCGGCGCCGGGAAGGCCGGTCCCTCATCGGGAACAGGCCAGATGAGCTCCACCGTGCGGGATGGCAGACGCACGAAGCGGGCTCGGTAGACTGTCTTGGTCCCGGGCAGCCACCACTCCATTGTTGCGGGATTCCAGTGTTTTCCGTCGAGGCCCATGGTCTCGCCGGGGCCCGCGCCAGTGCCCAACATGAAGGCGATCTTGCGCAATGTCTGGCAGTGCGGGTCGCGGAGGCCAGCGACCTCCGGATTTGCCGCGGCCTCCAGCAGCCGTTCTGCTTCCTCCGGTGTCAGCCACCGCGTCCGACGCGTGTCGGGAAGCTTCTGACGCCGGTTACCGGCCGCGAAGTTCAGAACGGCCTTGATTGGCACGCGAAGCTGCCGCCTGACGGTCTCCGGTTTTGCCAGGGGATAGAGCGCGCGCGCCGCGCGAGCGATCGCGATTTCGTTTATCTCATCACACTGGGTGTTCTTGCCGAAGTGAGCGACGATCCTCGGAAGAAACCGGGCCTCCCCCCCGGCCTCGATATAGAGGCTTGAAGCTTCCCAGAAGGTCGGAATTTTCTGTTTCGTTGCAGCCTGGCCTGAGCTTCGCCAGGCCTCAGCATAGATTTCTTTTGCCCGCGCCTCGGCGACAGGCTCGAGTTCCTTGTCATGGATTGGCAGGCGCCGTCTGATACGCTTTCCGTCGACCCAAAAGTCGATGATCCAAGCATTTGTTTTTTCCGACCACGTCGGTTTCCAAGGATGTTTTTTCCCCAAGTCTGGCCTCCGTTCGCCTGTTGTGCAAACAAGCTTGGCCGGTGCTCGAGAAGGCGAAGCGAATTCCCGATAGTTTTTCCGCCTTGGTCTACCGGAAGGAAAAACTTCTTCGGATTACCGTCAGTTTTTTCCGCCCCCGAATTTAGAATTCTCTGACGGAGTTTTTACCGAGCGCGGAAAAAACGAACTGGAACCGCTTCCTTCTTTGTCGCGATCCCCGCGCCTCAAGATGCGCGTTGTGTTTTCCACGCGCCGCGAAAATGGATGTTCCGCTCCAAATCGGAAATTTCCGACCGATCGCCTAAAGCCTGCACAACACCTCCAGAAGCGGAATGGAATTTTCGGACTTGAACAGCGGCCAGAGCAGCCTCAACCTTGCTTAGGTCAGTTAAATCAGGTCGTTGGCGCATTCGTCGACGTCGCCTCCGGGCGGCGGTCAGGAGAAGTTTGCGCGGAAAGGAGCCAAGTGAACAACGGAAACTATGGGATCAAATGCATAGCGAGAAGCAACCAGGAAGCGCTGCTTTTTGAGTTCAATGCAGATTGCGAGGTGAAATGAGCAAGAAGGATATTGAGGCTGTGAGCTTCGAGGTTCCTCTCGATTGTGCTCAAGCATCCCGCGCACTTGGCGTTTGTGTGCGCACACTATTCGATATCCGCAAGAAATACAGAACCAAAATAGAAGTCTGTGAAATGCGTGGGCGGAAGCCTGTTTTCTACGAGAAACACATCAACAATATAAGAGAGGTAATGAAATGCGAAAACAAGATGAGGGACAGCCGTGCTGGTATCCATTCTGGAAGGACGGGTCGTGGTGCTACGACTTTCGTGTCGAGGGAGACCGCTACCGGCGATCGACGGGCGTCCGCGATCCGGAAGCGATTACGATAGCCGAAGAGATTGCGAAAGGGGTCTATTACGCGGCGTGGGAACGCGCCATGGCGGCCTTTCCATCGTTCGAGGAGGCCGCCGAGCTCTATCTTGCCGAGTTCGGCAAGAACCGAAGCTTCGTGCGACGCCTGATCGCCTATTTTGGTCCGCTGACCCGGGTCAACGAGATCGATGCCTTCACGATAAAGCAGTGCAAGGTAGAACTTAGGAAGCCGGGCTGGTCGGACGCGACCGCGCGACGACAAGTCACTGTCCCGCTCAAGGCTGTAATTCACAATGCCTGCGGCCTGAGGCCGGAACGGGTGACCGACAATAAGCGCACCCGCATCGTGACCCCGGAGGAGTTCGAATGTCTGATCGCTGTAGCGCAAGATCCTCCCGAGAACGTGCGCGATCCTGAACGGCGATTGCTGAAGATGCTCGCCTTCCTGATCGGCAGTGGCGCGACGCCGGGGGAGATGTTCTGCGTGCGGGCCGAAGATATCCACCGGACTTCCCGCGAAATTTGGATACGCGGTGAGGAACCCGGGGGCGGGAAGACTCCATACCGCGCACGAATGGTGCAACTACCCGTTAGGGCATGGGAGCTTATTGGGGAGTTGCCACAGGAAGGTCGAGTCTTCCTGTCGACGACTGGCAGAGAAATTGTGCCGGACGGGGTGCGCGGCACCACAGTGATCCGGCAGTTCCACAAGCTTTGCGCCGCCGCTGGACTGTCGAAGGCTGGTGAGAAGGAGCGCCTGGTTCTCTACAGCTTGCGTCACGCCTGGGCCACTTGGTTCAGTGCCTTGGTCGGCGACCACGACTTGTTGATCGACAGGGGCGGCTGGGCCGGCGCGGCCATGGCACGCCGCTACCGTAAGCGCCCGCCCACGGATCTGGGCGAGCGTGTCCTCAAACATGGTTGGGACTTTCGGCCATGATGGGAAACATTTGGGAATCCCAAAACGGGGAACTAAAAAAGCCGCTGAATTTCAGCGGCTTACCCAGAGTGTCTGCGGCCTTAGCAGGGGAGCGCCTTCGACCACTCGGCCACGTCTCCGCCGACGCGTATATCCAAGCCAACGTCCGGATTACAAGGCAAAACTGCCCCGTGCCGAAAAAACCTCTCGACTGGCCGGACCTGCCCCGGATTGCACCCAGTCACGACGCGCGCCCGCAGGGGCGGCGGCGGTTCGGCCCGGATCACTGCGGGCCAGTCGTTCGGGCCCGCCCATCCGATTGCCGGGGCGGCGGTTGCGGCGAGATCGTCTGTGGCGACCTCCTGGCACGAGGACCGAAACGGCGCAGGTTTGCCCTGGGGCTGTCGGAGCGTATACAGGGCCGGGGCGAAACTCCGGCGCGCCGGACAAGCGGGCGGTACTGCGGCTGGGACGCCGCAATTGAAGGGAGGGACGCATCCCATGCGGATGACGAAACAGGACGCCCTCGGGCGGTTGCAGCGGCTGATCGACCGCGCAGCGCCGGCTTCGGGCGACAGGTTGCCGACCGAGCGCCGCATGGCCGAGACCCTGGGATGCAGCCGGGCGACGCTGCGTGCCGCGCTGGCCGAGCTCGAATCCCGGGGCCAGATCTGGCGGCGGGTCGGCCAGGGCACCTTTCGCGGCCGGGCGCCGATCGGCCAGCCGCTCCGGGATGCGATCCTGATCGAAGCAACCACGTCGCTCGACCTGATGGATGCGCGGGTGTTGCTCGAACCGCAGGTCGCGGCGGCCGCCGCCGAACGGCGCGAGCCGGCCGACATCGCGCATCTGCGCGACCGGGTCGCCGCCGGGCGCCGGGCGGGCGATCACGCGGCCTGCGAACGCGCAGACGACGCCTTTCACCAGGCGATTGCCGAAGTGACGCGCAATCCGGTGCTGATCGCCCTCCTGCGGCATTTTTCCGGCACGCGCTGCCGGTCGGTGTGGCAGCGGGAATGGGACCGCACCTACCGGCGGGTCGGCGTCGATGCCTTTCGTCACGTTCATTCCGATCAGCACCAGGCGATTGTCGATGCCATTGCCGCCGGTGATGCCGAGGCGGCCCGACGCGAGATGGCCGGCCACCTGGCGCTGGTGCGACAGGCCATCAGGGCCGCCTCTTCCGGCCCGGACTGAGCGATCAGCGGGCGCGGATGCGGCGGCTGCGGCGGCGGCCCGGCGCGATGCCGGGGCGGTTGGCCGGCAACCGCTCGCGCCAGAAGACATAGAGCCCCGAGCCCAGGATGATGGCAATCCCGACCCAGGTCCAGAGGTCGGGGAAATCGCCAAAGACCAGATAGCCCGCAGCCGTGGCGCCGACGATCTCGAGATACTGGAACGGCGCCAAGGTGCCGGCCTCGGCCCTGCGGAAGGCCTCGGCGATCAGAACGAAGCTGGTGGCGGCAAAGGCCCCGGCGCCGAGGATCGCCATCCAGCCGGCGGGCGGCAGGGCCGCGAAACTGGCCGTGATCGCCCCTGCCGACCCGAAGACAAGCGTCAGCCCGCCCATGCCGAGGCAGGCATAGAAGGTGGCGCCGCATTGCACCGTCAGGGCCGAGCGCAGCTTCGAGGCACGGCGCAGCACGATCATGTTCAGCGCATAGGCGACGGCGGCCAGAAGCGGCAGCAGGGCCGCCGCGCCAAATCCGCCTCCGGGGCGGATCACGATCACCGCGCCAATCAGCCCGATGCCCACCGCCGCCATCCGGCGTGCGCCGACCTTTTCGCCGAGAAGCGGCCCGACCAGCGCGGTCAGGATCAGCGGCTCGACAAAGAAGATGGCAATCGCCGTGGCAATCGGCATCACCGAGAAGGCCCAGATCAGACTGCCCAGCGTCACCATCACCAGGCCACCGGACAGGGCGACAACCGGCGAAAACATCGGCCCGCGCAGGCGATGGCGCAGCAGCAGCGCCGCCGGCACGAGAAACAGCGCCTGGGCCAGCAACCGCGCCAGCGTCACTTCGGCCGGGTGCAAATCGGCGGTCAGCACCTTGGCAAAGGTGTCGCCAATGGGCAGCAGCAGCATGGCCAGGGCCATGAAGATCATCCCGAGTGTCGAGTCGGACATGGATCACCTCACGAATGACAGGCCCGCAAGCGGGCCGGATGTCCGGGCGTTCAGGACGGAGAATACGGGCTTTGGACGCGCGACTGCGGCGGCGACGCCATCGCGCGCCTCGCGGCTTTCTGTCTGTCTAGGGGCCGCGGCGCGACGGATCAACCCGCGCGGCCGCTGTCAGAGCGCAAAGAACACGACGGTCAGCACCGCGCCGATGGCGACGATCAGCAGCCGCAACAGATCCATGCGCCGGATGCGACGCGCCTGGCGCGCGCCGATATAGCCGCCCAGCGTCGTCGCCAGCGCCAGCACCACGGCCGATTCCCAGGCGATCAGCCCGGCGGTGGCATAGGTCGTCACCGACACCAACGACAGCACGGCCGACAGCAGGTTTTTCAGCCCGTTCATGTTGTGCAGGTTCTCGAAGCCGATCAGGCTGAAGGCGGCGAGCAGCATGATCCCCAGCCCGCCGTTGAAATAGCCGCCATAGCCCGCCACCAGAAGCAACGCCACGGCCGACACCAGCGGGCCGATCACCGCGTGGCCCCGCGCCCGCACCGCCGCCACCAGCCGCGGCCCCAGTGCAAAGAGCAGCGTCGCGGTGAGCAGCAGCCAGGGCACAATGCCGACAAAGGCGTCGCCAGGCGTGATCAGCAACAGCCCCGCCCCAGCCAGGCCGCCCAGAGCCGAGACCAGCACGATGGCCCGCAACGGCAGGCTGCCCTCGGCGCGGATGTCGTGCCGGTAGGCCCAGGCGCTGCCGATATAGCCGGGCAGCGCCGTCAGGGTGGCGGTGGCATTGGCCATGATCGGCGGCACCCCCAGCCAGACCAGCGCCGGAAAGCTGAGCAGCGTTCCACCGCCGGCGATGGCGTTGATCATCCCGGCCAGAAGGCCCGCGATGACAAGTACGGCATAAGACAGCATTCCAGGCTCCTCGCGTCGACGTTTCCGCCCTATGCCGCAGATGGGATTGGTCTGCAAATTGGTTCGTTCGCGACCACGGGGCCCCGCCCGCATTTTCCGGTTCTGCCATCCGACGAACCACGCATGCCGGTTTTCTCGCTGAAGACGCCGGTGCCGGGCAGAAATGCCAAAATCTCGCGTGCGCCCCGGAATGCTTCTGATATTCCATAGACATGGATATCGTATTGATCACCACCATTATCGCATCGCTGTTCCTGGTCATCGGCGCGGCCGAGCCCTTGGCGGCGCGATTGCGCCTGCCCTACAGCGTGATCCTCGCGGTGCTCGGGGTAATGATCGGCCTTGGTGCCACGTTTTTCCTGCGCACCCAGCTCACCGATGCGCTCAATCCGGTGGCCGAGGCGATCCTCGGGCTGCCCATCCGCTCGAATGTCTTTCTTTATGTCTTTCTGCCGACGCTGCTGTTTCAGGCGACGCTGGGGATGAACCTGCGCCGGATGCTGGACGACTGGGTTCCGATCCTGGTGCTGGCGGTGGTGGCGGTGGTGGTGGCCACCTTCAGCGTCGGATACGCGCTGGCTTGGGCCAGTTCCCTGCCGCTGGCGGCCTGCCTGCTGATCGGCGCCATCGTCTCGACGACCGACCCCTCGGCGGTGGTCTCGATCTTCCGCTCGATCTCGGCGCCGCGCCGGCTGGCGCGGATCATCGAGGGCGAGAGCCTGCTGAACGACGCCGCCGCCATCGCGCTCTTCGGGCTGTTCATGGGCTTTGTGATGCTGGGCCTGCCCGATCCCGAACTTGGCGAGGCGCTGGCCCGGTTTCCGATGCTGATCGCCGGCGGTGCCTTTACTGGCTGGTTCGCGGCGCGGGTCGCGGTCTGGGTCATGGCGCTGTTCAGCCGGCACGAGCTGGCGCAGATCTCGATCTCGGTCGCCCTGCCCTACCTTGCCTATATCGGTGCCGAACAGATCGTCGGCGCCTCCGGGGTGATCGCCGTGGTTGCCGCCGGGCTGACAATGAACCTGACCGCCCCTGGTCGCCTGCCGCCGCAGGCCTGGGCCAACCTGCGCGAGCTCTGGGACGTGCTCGCCCATTGGGCCGGGGCGCTGATCTTCATCCTTGCCGCGCTGCTGATCCCGCGGCTTCTGGAAGAGGTCAGGTTCGCCGATTTCCTGCTGGTCGGGGTGGTGATCCTCGCCGCCATCGCCGCGCGTGTGGTGATCCTGTTCGGGCTGCTGCCGCTGCTGTCGCGGCTCAAGCTGTCGCCGCCGGTCGACCGGCCCTACCGGGTCGCGATCCTCTGGGGCGGGCTGCGCGGCGCGGTGACCCTGGCGCTGGCGCTGGCGGTCACCGAAAGCTTCCGAGTGCCCGACGGCATCCAGCGGGTGGTGGGCATCCTCGCCACCGGTTTCACGCTCTTTACCCTGATCGTGCAGGGCACGACCCTGCGCTGGATCATCGGCCGGCTCGGCCTCGACCAGTTGTCGCCGATCGATCAGGCGCTGTCGCGGCAGGTGGTCGCCGTGGCGCTTCAGACCGTGCGCGAGGACGTGGCGCGCACCACCGAGAACTACGACTTGAGCCGCGACATCGTGCGCTCGGAAGCCAAACGCTTTGGCGAACGGCTCGACGCGGCGGTCAAGACCGCCGAGGACAGCGCCGACATCCTCGACCGCGACCGGATTGCCCTGGGCCTGATCGTTCTTGCCGGCCACGAGCGCGACACCATCCTGCACCGGATGCGCGAACGGACGATCTCGGCCAGGATGGCGGAAAAGGTGCTTTCCGATGCCGACCGGCTGATCGAGGGCGCGCGATCACAGGGCCGCAGCGGTTACCAGCGCGCTGCGCGGCGCAGCGTTGCCTATGGCCTGGCGTTCCGCACCGCGGTCGCGCTGAATGCTCGGATCGGCCTGGCGGCGCCGCTGGCCAGGATGACCGCCGACCGCTTCGAGCTGCTGCTGTCGCAACGGCTGATCCTGCGCGATCTCGGCGGCTTTATCGATGGCCGCATTCGCAGGATTCACGGCCGCCGCGTGGCCGAGTTGCTGAACGAGCTGCTGTCCCGGCGGATCGAATCGGTGGAAACCGCGCTTGAGGGGTTGCGCCTGCAATATCCCGGCTATGCCGAAAAGCTCGAGCGCCGTTTCATCCGCCGCACCGCGCTGCGGCTCGAGGAACGCGAATATATGATGATGCGCGAGGACGGGCTGATCGGCGCCGAGGTCCATACCGCGCTGATGCAGGAACTCGCCGCGCGCCGGGCCGCCGCCGAAACCCGCCCCCGGCTCGATATCGCGCTGCAAAGGACGACGCTGGTCCGGCAGTTCCCGCTGTTCGCCGAGTTCGAGGAAAGCGCGGTAAAGCGGCTCGGGCGGGTGCTCGAGACCCGCTATGTCAATGCCGGCGAAGTCGTCATCCACAAGGACAGCGCCGCCAAACGGGTGTTCTTCATCGCCTCGGGCGCGGTGGAGTTGAAGTCCGCCGGCCAGTCCTGGCGGCTGGGGCGCGGCGAGATGTTCGGCCAGATGGCGATCCTGACGCAGAGATCAATCCGCGCCGAGGCCCATGCCATCGCCCCCACCACGCTGCTGGTGCTGGACGAGGACCGCTTTCGCCGGCTGATCGTGCGCAGCAAGGCGCTGCGCAAGGCGGTGCGCGCCAGCGCCGAAAAACGCGGCATCGAACCGGCGGGACTGTTGCCGGACGCGGACAAAGGCTCCTAAGTCGTTTCGGGGAATACCTGAGCCATTAAGCATCACCAAAAGCCCGAGAGCGCCGAAGGCGTGGCAGGGTTTTGGTGATTCAAGGTTTTCCCGAAACGCTCTAGCCGTCGGGCCGGCGGCTACCCTTCAATCTCGTAGGCCTCGATGAAGCCGCGGTCGGGCTCCACCCCCAGCCCCGGCCCGGTGGGCACCGCAATCAGCCCGTCGTTGCGTTTGACCTGTCCCTGAATATCCAGCGGTTCCGCCAGCAGGTGATCGCGAAAGCGGTTCTCGGTGGTGTCGAACTCGAGCCAGGGCTCGCGCGGGAACAGCCCGCCGGGCATCGGCGGCATGGCCGCCAGCAGGTGCAGGTTGGTCGCCACGGCGATGGCCGAGCCCCAGACGTGGTTGAACACCGGCGTGAAATGCGCATGGCACAGCGCCAGCACCCGCAGGTATTCGGTGATGCCGCCCAGCGCGCAGACTTCGGGCTGCGCAATGTCCAGCCCGCGGCTCTCCAACAGCGCCCGCCAGCCCCAGCGGTTGAACTCGGCCTCGCCGCCCGAGATGTTGACCTTGAGCCCGGCGCGCAGCTCGCGGTAGCCATCGAGATCCTCGGGGGCGATCGGCTCTTCGAACCAAAAGGCGCCCAGCTCGTCCAACGCCCGGCCGACGTAGAAGGCGTCAGAGGTTGTATAGGCGTGGTTGGCGTCGGCCATGAAATCGAAATCTTCACCCACCCCGCGCCGCACCGCCTCGGCCAGTTTCACATCGTCCTTGGCGCCAAGGCCGATCTTCATCTTGGTGGCGGCAAAACCCATGTCGCGGATCGCCGCCGCCTCATCGACAAAGCGCGCGACGTGATCGGCGGTGCTCTCGCGTTTCAGCATCATGCCGTAGCCATAAGACCGCACATGGCTGCGATGCGCGCCGCCGATCAGCTTGTGGATCGGCTGGCCCGTCACCTTGCCGGCAATGTCCCAGAGCGCGATATCGACGCCCGAGAGCGATTGCAGCGGCATCCCCTTCTGTCCGTGATCGCGCAGCAGGTTGTAGACCCGGTGCCAGATCACGTCGCGGTCCATCGGATCCATGCCCAGCACCAGCGGCTGGATCACCTTTTCCACGATCGCCTTGTTGGCCAGCGCGACATTGCCCGGGCCAAAGCATTCACCCCAGCCGGTGATCCCCTGATCTGTCTCGACCTCGACGATATGGGCGGTGCGTTTCGAATAGTATTGCTGCGAATAGCCCAGCTCTTCGGGCATGTCGCATTGAAGAACGTGGCTGGTGATCCTGGTGATCTTCAGAGAGCTGGCGATTGCTTCGAGTTTCATGAAATCCTCCATCAGATCAGCCCCCGGCTGATACGCTTGACGACGAGATAGTCGTTCAGGGCAAGCCGCGAGCAATCGTGCCCGATGCCGGATTGCCCGATCCCGCCATGCGGTAGGTAGATGTCGTATTTGACGCCGTTAATCTGCACCTCGCCATAGCGCAGGCGCTTGGCGACCGCCTCGGCCAGCGCCAGATCGGCGGTGAAGATGTAGGAGGCCAACCCGCCCTCCTCGCCGTCATTGGCACGGTCGAGCACCGCCTCGCGGTCGTCGAAGGGGATCAGGCTGACCACCGGGCCAAAGATCTCGTCCTGGTAAATCCGCATCTCGGGGGTGACCTGATCGAGCACCGTGGGCGCCAGAAAATGCCCCGTCTCCAGCCCCTCGGGCCGGTCGCCGCCGGCGAGCAGCGTCGCGCCCTTTTCGACCGCCTCGTCGATCAGCCCCTTGACCCGGGCCCAAGCCCGGCGGTCGATCATCGGGCCAGTGAGGATATCGGCCTCTCGGTCAAAACCCACCTTGGCGGCCCTGGCCCGTGCCACCACCTTGTCGCGGAAGGCTTCATGGACCTCGCGTTCCACGAAGACCCGGTTCGGGGTCACGCAGATCTGGCCCGCGTTGTTGAATTTCACCGTGGTGACAATCTCTGCCGCCAGGTCGAGGTCGGCGTCGCGATAGATCAGCACCGGTGCATTGCCACCCAGCTCCATCGAGAATTTCTTGATCGAGGTCGCGCCCACCTTCATCAGATGCCGGCCGGTGTTGGTCGAGCCGATCAGGGTGATCAGGTTGGGAATGGTCGAGGCGGCCAGCGCATCCGAAGGCCCGTAGCCATCGGTTGTCAGGATATTGACCACCCCCGCCGGCAGGCCGATTTCCTGGCACAATTCCCCCACAGCATAGGCCGAGACCGGGGTCGCGGCCGAGGGGCGGATGATCACCGGACAGCCGGCGGCCATGGCCGGGGCGATCTTGTAGGCGAGGTTCAGGAGCGGGAAGTTCCACGCCAGATAGGCCACCGCCACGCCGACAGGCTCATAGACGATGCGATGGTCGTGAGTGCCGTCGAGATCGCGCAACGTCTCGTCGTGAACGCGCTGGATTTCCTCGGCATAGAATTTCAGCGACCGCTCCAGCAGGTCGAAATCCTCCTGCGTGCCGCCCCAGGGCTTGCCCATCTCCTGATGGATGCACTCGCGCAGCATCTCTTGATTGGCGATCACCGCGCCGCGCAGTTTCAGCATCCAGCGCTGGCGCTCGGCCACCGGCGTCGCGGCCCAGCCGGGCGCGGCGGCCCGGGCGGCCTTCAGGGCCCTGTCCACGTCGTCCAGCCCGGCAGCGGCGACCGTGGCCACGCAATCCTCGGTGGCCGGGTTCACCACGTCGAGGCGGGCCTGCCCCTCCACCAGTTCACCGCCGATATACATCTTCTTGTGCCGGACCATGGGCGTCTCCGCAGGCTGTAAGTACATTCATAATATGTTTAACACTCGCCGAAACAGGAGTCGACCCCGATCCCATGCCCCCGGAAGATGATCCATGCAGGTCCTGATTTCGGTGATTGTCATTGCTTCAACGCCGGATTGAGATGTTGCTGATGGTCGTGTTGTTCCTGCGCCGGGCGACCGTCGATATAGCTGCCCACCGGCAGGTGATAGCCGCCAAAGGCCAGCGCATCGCCCTCGGCCTGCATCCAGTCGAACAGCCGGGTTTTCAGCCGCGCCTTTTCCGCCTTCAGCGCCGGATCCTCCGCCCGGTTGATGCGCTCCTGCGGGTCGGTCTCGAGATCGTAGAGCTCTTCGAGGTCATGCGGGCTCCAGGCGTATTTGTAGCGCGCTTCGCGGATGCCACGGAATTTGAACTGCCGGCCCTGATAGGCGTCGTAGCCATAAGTCGCGTGGTCATGCGCGGTGGCGTCAAAGCTGCGCCCGGCCTCCTCCGGCGTCAGCAGACCGGCCGCATCACTTTCGGCCAGCAGCGTCGGAAAGAGGTCACGGAAGCCCACGAACCCGGCGTTGACGGCACCGGCCCCCTGCCCCGCCTCGCGGATCAGCATCGGGATGCGCATCACCTCCTCGTAAAAAAACGGCCCCTTGTCGAACCAGCCATGCGCGCCCAGCATCTCGCCGTGATCGGCGGTGAAGGCGAGGCTGGTGGTCTCGTCCAGCCCCAGCGCCGTCATCTCGCGCCGGAACCGGCCAAAGAGATCGTCGATGAAGGAGCAGAAGCCAAAGTAATGCTGCGCGGTGCGGCGCCAGTCCTGCTGGTCGAGGCCACGGGTGTCCTGACAGGGCCAGTAATGCGCGCCTTGGGCCTGCGGCTTGCCCGCTTCGGTGAATTGCGGAACGAAATTCTCGGGCATGTAGTCGTCGGGCAGATCGTCATACATCCCCACCCATTCCGCCGGCACGTGATGCGGGAAATGCGGCCCGGGGAGCGACACGATCAGGCAGAAGGGCTTGCCGCTGGCCGAGAGGCTCTCGAGCTTTTCAATCCCCGCCATCACCCGCTTTTCGTCCATGTGGGTGCCTTTGGTGATCGTGCCGTAGAACGGCGTCTTGCGCGGCGTGGCGAACTCCAGATCATTGGCCGGGATCAGCGGCTCGCTGCCGCCGTCCGACAGTTGGGCGTCGATGCCGCGATCCGACAACGTGCCGGCGCCAAGATGCCATTTGCCGATGAAGGACACGTCGTATCCCGCCTCCTGCAACCGCTCCATATAGGTCTTGTGGCTGGGGTGGAGCTTGCCCTGCGGATAGAAGGAGGAGCCCTGCACATTGTCCATGGTGCCGGTCTGATGCGGCCATTTTCCGGTAAAGAGACTGCCGCGCGCCGGCGTGCAGAGCGGCACCGAGGTGAAGGCGTTGACGTGGTTCGTGGCCTCGTCACGAAACGCCTGAAGATGCGGCAGCTTGCAGGGATGGCCGGGCTGGTTCAGCGTGTCCCAGCGCCATTGATCGGTGATGAAGAGGATGATGTTTTTCGCGGTCATGCGGATACTTTCAAAGTGGTTTCAGGGGGTCGCGCGCGGGCGTTCGATCCACCAGATCGCCAGGCCCGAGGCCGCCACGCCCTGTTTGAAATTCGTCATCCTGTCCTCCCTCCGGTTAACGTTGTCTCTGGTACTGCCGCGGGGCCATAAAGTCAAACATATTATGTTTGTGCAAGTTTCGGTCGGGCAGGATTGAGATGCAAGTTTTCGGGCTCGCCGCGCCAAACGCGGCGCAAACTCGCGCGTTGCACTCCGCGGCAAACGTATTATGATTAATCAAAAAGGAGTATCCGCATCGTGCCCGCCTCTGACACAGACGTCCTGAACCCCGCGTCGGCCACCCTGTCCCGTTCGCTCTCGGGCCAGATCTCGCGCAAGCTGGGCGAGCGCATTCTCGACGGCCAGCTCTTGCCCGGCCAGCTCCTGCCGGACGAGAACGCGCTTTGCGATGAATTCGGAGTCAGCCGGACGGCGGTGCGCGAAGCGGTCAAGATGCTGGTCGCAAAGGGGCTTCTGGAGGTGCGCCAAAGGATCGGCACCCGGGTGCAGGACGTCAGCCACTGGCAGATGCTCGATCGCGACGTGCTGATGTGGCACCAGTCGCTGACCATCGAGGACGAGCGGCTGATCAGCCTGATGGAACTGCGGCAATCGATCGAACCCGACGCCGCCTATTACGCCGCCAGCCGGCGCAGCGCGGCGCAGCTCGCGGCGATCCGCGACGCGGTGGACCAGATGCAAGCCCATACCGGCGAGAACAGCGAATATGTCCTGGCCGACGCGCGATTTCACATCGCGGTGCTGCGCGCCACCAACAACCGCTATCTCGAAGCGCTGGAAAACGCGATCTTTGCCGGGCTCATGCTGTCGATCCGGCTGACCAATCCCGAGGAGCGGCTGAACCGCCAATCGGTGCCGCTGCACCGCGCCATTGCCGAAGCCATCGAGGCGCAGGATGCGGAGGCGGCGTATGACAGGATGAAGGACCACCTGGCCGATGCCGCAAAGCGGCTCTCGGCGGTGGTGAAGCTCGACCCGCCGGCCTGAGCACGCCGCGCCGGCCGGGCCGTCTTTCGGCGGAAACAGCGCGGACCGGGTGTCCGTGCTCGCCCGTCAGATGACGGGGGTCAGGTGTTGAACAGGAAATGCATGACGTCGCCGTCCTGCACCACATAGGTCTTGCCCTCGGCGCGCATCTTGCCCGCCTCCTTGGCCCCCTGCTCGCCATTGCCGGCGATGTAATCGTCATAGGCGATGGTCTCGGCGCGGATGAAACCCTTTTCGAAATCACCGTGAATGACCCCGGCGGCCTGCGGCGCACGGGTGCCTTCGCGGATCGTCCAGGCACGGGCCTCCTTGGGACCGACGGTGAAATAGGTTTCGAGGTGCAGCAGGTCATAGCCGGCGCGGATCAGGCGGTCGAGGCCGGCCTCTTCGAGACCCATCTCCGCCAGGAACATCTCGGCCTCTTCGGCGTCGAGCTGGCTGATTTCCTCTTCGATCTGGGCCGAGATGATGACATGGCCGGCGCCCTGCGCGGCGGCCATCTCGGCCACCTTGGCGGAATGTTCGTTGCCTTCGGCGGCGCTGCCCTCGTCGACATTGCAGACATAGAGGATCTTCTTGGCGGTCAGAAGCTGAAGATTCTTCCAGGCCTTGCGGTCTTCATCATCGACCTCGACCAGCCGGGCCGGCTTGCCATCCTCGAGCATCGCCTGGGCGGCGGCCAGCAGCCGCTCCTGCTGGGCGGCCTCCTTGTCACCGCCCTTGAGCTTGCGCACCAGACCGGCGCGGCGCTTCTCGACGCTTTCGAGATCGGCGAGCATCAGCTCGGTCTCGATCACCTCGGCATCGGCCACCGGATCGACGCGGCCCTCGACATGGGTGACGTCGCCATCCTCGAAGCAGCGCAGCACATGGGCGATGGCATCAACCTCGCGGATGTTGGCGAGGAACTGGTTGCCAAGCCCCTCGCCCTTGGAGGCGCCTTTGACCAGGCCGGCGATATCGACAAAGGTCATCCGCGCCGGGATGATCTGCTTGGACTGGGCGATCCCGGCCAGCGTGTCGAGCCGCGCGTCGGGCACCGCCACATCCCCCACATTGGGTTCGATGGTGCAGAAGGGAAAATTCGCGGCCTGTGCGGCCGCGGTGCGCGTCAGCGCGTTGAATAGCGTCGATTTGCCCACGTTGGGCAGCCCGACAATCCCCATCCTGAAGCCCATGGGAGCCGCTCCTTTGTCTCATGTCGGGGCGCTTCTATTGGCGCTGCGGGTCAAAGGCAAGCGGTGGCCGGCGCCGGTGGGTTGCAAACCCACCCTACACGCGCCCGTAGGGTGGGTTTGCAACCCACCGCCCGGCCGGACCCGATCCCCATTGCCAAGACGGCGTAAATTCGGCACATGGCTAGGACGGAAACGAAGGACAGCCCCATGACCCGCATCGACGCCAAATTCGCCGCTCTGAAAGACCAGAACCGCAAGGCTTTCGTCGCCTATGTCATGGCCGGCGATCCCGATTTCGACACCTCTCTGGCCCTGGTGCGCGGCATGCCGGGCGCCGGCGTCGACGTGATCGAGCTCGGCCTGCCCTTCACCGACCCGATGGCCGACGGCCCGACGATCCAGCTGGCGGGGCAGCGCGCGCTCGAAGGCGGCATGACGCTCGACCGCACGCTCGAGCTGGCCCGCCGCTTCCGCGAAGACGACGACACGACGCCGATCGTGATGATGGGCTATTACAACCCGATCTATTCGCGCGGCGTCGATACCTTTCTGGAGCAGGCCCGCGCCGCCGGCATCGACGGGCTGATCGTCGTCGACCTGCCCCCCGAAGAGGACGAGGAGCTTTGCCTGCCGGCACAGGCCGCCGGGCTCAACTTCATCCGCCTCGCCACGCCGACCACCGATGACAAGCGGCTGCCCAAGGTGCTGACCAACACCTCGGGCTTTGTCTATTACGTCTCGATCACCGGCATCACCGGCGCGGCCGAGGCCCAGGCGGCCGATGTCGGCCCCGAGGTGGCGCGGATCAAGGCGGCCTCGGATCTGCCGGTGATCGTCGGCTTCGGCGTGAACTCGCCGGACAAGGCGCAATCGGTGGCCTCGGTGGCCGATGGCTGCGTCGTCGGCTCGGCCATCGTCAAGCGGATTGGCGACGGCGAAAGCGTCGACGACGTGCTGGCCTATGTGGCGACCCTGGCCGCAGGTGCGCACCGGGCCTGATGGCCGCCTTGCTCCCGGGCGAGCCCCTCACCCCGCCGCACCCCCGGCGCGCAGCAGATCGGCCATGCGCTGCACCAGCACCTCGCGTTTGACCGGCTTGGCGACATGGCCATCGATCCCGCGCCGCAGATATTCCTCGACCTGATGAGTCATGGCATTGGCGGTCAGGGCGATGACCGGGCATCGGGCACGCCCGGTTTCGGCCTCATGCGCGCGGATCAGCGCCACCGCCTCGAGCCCGCCCATCACCGGCATGTTCACATCCATCAGCATCAGGTCGAACCCGCCGCCCCGCCCCTCTGCAACCGCCTCGGCGCCGTTCCCGACCATGGTCAGCTCGAGCGGATAGGGCTTGAGCAGATGGTGCAGCACCAGCCGGTTGGTCTTGTTGTCCTCGGCCGCGAGAACCCGCCAGGGTCGGGCGCGCAATACGGCCTCGGCCTCGCGCGGGCCGAGCAGGCCGGTGGTCTCGGGGGCATCTGCGGCGGCTAGCCGGAACGAAGCGACAAAGACGGCACCGCCCTCCGGCGGGCTGTCGAACACCAGGTCGCCCGCCATCAGCGCGCAGATCCGCCGGGCGATCCACAGGCCCAGCCCGGTGCCGCCATGGCGGCGGGTGATCGAGGCATCGGTTTGCGAGAACGGCTGGAACAACCGGTCGCGCTTGTCGGCCGGCACCCCGGGACCGGTGTCGCTGACCCGCACCTCGAGCCGCGCGCACGCTTCCGCCGATGACAGCACCCGTGCCTCCAGCCGCACGCTGCCGCGCAGGGTGAATTTGACGGCATTGGACACCAGGTTCGAGATCACCTGCCGCATCCGCGTCGGATCGGACACCACCCGCCGGTCGCTGCCGAACTCCAAGCTGCGCTCGAAGCTCAGCCCCTTTTCCTCGGCCTTGAGCGCATGGAGCCGGCAGACCCCTTCCAGCAGCTCGTGCAGGTTGAAGGCGATCTCCTCGATCTCCATCTGCTCGGCCTCGATCTTGGTGAGGTCGAGAATGTCGTTGACGATCGACAGCAGCGCCTGCCCCGAGGCGGTCATCACGTCGAGCATGTCCTTCTGCGCCAGTTCCAGCCCGGTATCGTTCAGCGCCTCGGCCATGCCGAGCACACCGTTGAGCGGCGTGCGGATCTCATGGCTGATCATTGCCAGAAAGGCGGTCTTGGCGGCATTGGCGCGCTCGGCCGCGGCGGTGGCGCGGGTCAGCTCGGCGGTGCGCGCGCGCACCTGATCCTCCAGCGTGGCCGCCTGCTCGCGCAGCGCCGAATTGGCGACAAAGAGTTCGCGGCTTTTCTGGTCGAGCAGGGATTCCGCCTCTTCGCGGGCCCTGCGCTCGCGCAGGTAGCGCCGGCGCGAGACCGGCGCGGTGTCCGATCTGGGCGGATCGCCGTCCACCCGCCTACCCGGTCAGTTGCACGTGAAAACGCGCCGCGCGGGCGTGATCATCGCCGATCTCGGTCACCGTGATCTCGGCCGGCTGCCTGAAATGCGCTACGCAGGCTTCGATCATGCCATGGCAGAAGGGCACCAGCGGCCGGTCCGAGCGATAGGTCATGGTCAGCGCGCGCATGCCGTGCCACTCGGTCTCGAACGTCGGAAGCTCGGCATCGGGGTAGAGCTTGCGCACTTCGACATGCACCTCGTTCTCGATCGCGTCGAGCATGGCCAGGGCATTGGGTTTGTCGGCGAAAAACGCCGGATACCCTTCGACGAACCGTCCATGAACCCATTGGCCGAAGCGGCGTTGCAACTCCGGCACCGGAATCGCCGTATGGTCGCTGATCGCGCCGACAATGCGCATCAATTCGCCACAGGAATAATTGCCCACCGCGCTGTAGGCGCCGTCATTGTCCAGTGCCAGCCCGTCGAGGATATCGTCGACCGCCGCTTCGCCGAGCGCATGCTCCGCCATGCTCAGCAATTCGGTGAAAACCATGCCTTTCATCTGCCGTCTCCTTGGCTGCTGGATCCGGTCTAGCCCAGAGAAGTAAAAAGGCGCTTAAACTCCGTCGCAGGCCACTTGCGAGAAAATCGGCAAACTGGTAAGGAAAATTTACCAATCCAGCAAATGAGCCGCTCATGCCCGTGATCACCTCCATCGACGACCTCAAACGACTCTACAAATCGCGGGCGCCGCGGATGTTCTACGACTACTGCGAATCCGGCAGCTGGACCGAGCAGACCTTTCGCGAAAACAGCTCGGACTTCGACCAGATCCGCCTGCGTCAGCGGGTGGCGGTGAGCATCGACAACCGCGCCACCGCCAGCCGGATGATCGGCGAGGATGTGGCGATGCCGGTGGCGCTGGCGCCGGTGGGCATGACCGGCATGCAACATGCCGACGGCGAGATCCTGGCTGCGAAAGCCGCCGAAAAATTCGGCGTGCCCTTCACCCTCTCGACCATGTCGATCTGTTCGATCGAGGATGTGGCCGAGGCCACAAGCAAGCCTTTCTGGTTCCAGCTCTACACCATGAAGGACGAGGATTATGTGCGCCGCCTGGTCGAACGCGCCCGGGCCGCAAGGTGCTCGGCGCTGGTGATCACCCTCGATCTGCAAATCCTCGGCCAGCGCCACAAGGATCTGAAGAACGGCCTGTCGGCCCCGCCCAAGTTGACCCCGGCCGTGATCGCCGATCTGGCGACCCGCTGGCGCTGGGGGCTGGGCATGTTGCAGACCCGGCGGCGCGAGTTCCGCAATATCGTCGGCCATGTCAAGGACATCTCCGACCCCGCTTCGCTCATGGCCTGGACCAACGAGAATTTCGACCTCACGCTGGACTGGGGCAAGATCGCAAAGCTCAAGGAGCTGTGGGGCGGCAAGGTGATCCTGAAAGGCATTCTCGATGCCGAGGACGCCCGGATGGCGCTCAAGGTCGGCGCCGATGCCATCGTGGTGTCGAACCATGGCGGACGGCAGCTCGACGGGGCGCTGTCCTCGATCCGGGTGCTGCCGGAAATCCTGGATGCGGTGGGCGACGAGATCGAAGTGCATCTCGACAGCGGCATCCGCTCGGGCCAGGACGTGCTCAAGGCCGTCGCCATGGGCGCCAAGGGCACCTATATCGGCCGCGCCTTCATCTATGGTCTCGGGGCCATGGGCGAGGCCGGCGTGACCCGGGCGCTGGAGGTGATCCACAAGGAGCTCGACGTCTCGATGGCGCTCTGCGGCAAACGCGACATCAAGCAGGTGAACCGCGATATCCTGCGGGTGCCGGAGGATTTCGGCGGCCGCTGGCAGCGCTGAGCGCCACCGGGGTTGATGGCCGCCCGAGGCGGAAAAAGGGGGCGCTGCCCCCGCCGCCTGCGGCGCCTCGCCCGCGGGTATTTGTGAACAGAAGAAGACCGGGGATCAGGGGCGGAAAATCGGCACATGCGACCCGGCCTCAGGCGGCAGATCGCCGGTGAGACGGGGGTCGTCGCTGACTTCGACACTCTGGCGGACCGGGGTGAAGCCCGCGCGGCGATAGAACCCCAGCGCCTGCGGGCTGTCGAGCTGGCAGGTGTGGACGTGGAACCGGGTGATGGGCCGGGAAAAGGCCCGCTCGATGGCGAAATTCATCAGGGCGCGGCCGACGCCCTGACCGATCAGCGCCGGGGTGAGGCCGAAATAGGCCAGTTCGCAGCTCTCCCCGTCGCGGCTGTCGAGTTCGAGCAGGCCTTCGGCACGGCCCTGGCATTCGACCGCATAGACCTCGACACCGGGGTCGGTGATCGCAGCGCCGAGCGCGGCCTCGGACAGACGCAGCCGCGAAAACCACAACCAGTCCGCGCCGCCGACGCGCAGAAACAGAGCGCGATACCAGGCCGGATCGGGATCGGTGACGTGGCGGATGGTGCAGCCTTCGGGCATGGCACCGCCGCGCGCGGGCGGCGGCCGGCGCATTTCCAGATAGGTGGTGACCTCGACCACCTTGCCGGGGGGAATGTCGTGGGAACCGTCAGCCAACATGGCCTCTCCTGTGATGGGTTGCGAGCAGCGGCGCGAGGACGAAGGTGATGACCAGCAGCGCCGCGCCCATCGCCGCGAAGGACCAGCCGAGGCCGATGGCCTCGGAGACGAAGCCCATGACCGGCGGCCCGATGAAAAAGCCGGTATAGCCGATCATGGAAATCTGCGCGATGACACCTGTGCGGGCGCGGTTGCCGACATTGCGGCCGACATAGGAAAACGCCATCGGCGCCACCACCGAGACACCCAGCCCCAGCACGGCAAATCCGGCATAGGCCATGGCGAGGCTCTCGGCAAAGGCGGCCGCAAAGGCACCCGTCGCCGACAGCGCCGCGGCCAGCGCCAGAACGGTAACCTCGCTGAACCGGGTCACCAGCGCCTGGCCGCCCAGCCGCCCCAGCGCCATGGTTCCGCCGAGGATCGCCGGGCCCATCGCGCCTTCGGCCGCGCCGCCACCGAGAGACCGTTCGAGGTGCAGGGCCGACCAGCCCTCGGTGGCGTTTTCCGCCATGAAGCCGATCAGGATCACCAGTCCGCCGAGCCAGATCAGCCCGCCCGCCGCCGGTGCCCCTGCGCCGGCCGCCTCGTCGAGCGGCGCGGCGCGGTCGCTGAGCGCCACGCGTACCAGCGCGAGGATGGCCAGCGCGATCAGCGCAAAGACCGCCACCGGCGGCCAGCCGGCTTCGCGCAGCAGCCCGGCGGTCAGGGCCGAGACCGCATAGGCCATGGAAAACACCGCATGGGCAAAGTTCATCAGCGGCCGGCCGCGCCGCGCCTCGACCCCCGAGATCCGCGCATTCATCACCACGTCGAGCGCGCCGGTGGTGCCGGCCGCGACCAGAAGCAGCGGCGCAAAACCCAGCGGCCCGGTCGCCAGCCCCGGCAGCAGAAACAGCACCGCGGCCGCCAGCGCCAGCGCCGGCAGGGTGCGCTGCTCCAGCCGCGCGTCGAGACGCGGCGCCAGCCACATCGCGACGATAGTTCCCAGCGCCGCCACCAGCAGGCAGAGGCCGAAGACGCCGTCATTGACGTCGATCCGTGCCTTGATGCCGGGCACCTGCGCGGCAAAGGCGCCCCAGAGCAGACCCAGCGTCAGAAAGCAGGCCAGGGGCGCGCGCGCGGCGCGGATATCGTCACGTGAAATCATCGCCAAGCCGTGCCATGACACGGCCGCGCTGGCAATCGGCAAAAACGCAGGCCCGGCTCTGCCGGAAATGGGGTTTCCAAACTTCGCAATCCGGTCTATACGCGCGCCTTCACGCGGGGATACAGCCTTGGAGGATTCCCGCCTTGTTTTAGGAGAAAATGACATGGCTGGTGAGATCCCAGATCTTATTGCCCAGGAACGCACGGGGACAGGCAAGGGCGCCGCTCGTCAGGCACGCCGCGACGGCATGGTTCCGGGTATCGTTTTTGGTGGCGACGTTGATCCGCTTCCGATTCAGGTTCCGTTCAACGAGCTGTTCAAGCGCCTGAAGGCAGGCCGCTTCAAGTCGACCCTGTTCAACCTCAAGGTTGACGGTCATGACGACGTTCGGGTGATCTGCCGCGACGTGCAGCGCGATGTGGTCAAGGACCTGCCGACGCACCTCGACCTGATGCGCCTGCGCCGTACCACCAAGATCAACCTCTTCATCCACGTCGATTTCGTGAACGAAGACGCGGCCCCCGGCATCAAGAAGGGCGGCGTTCTGACCGTCGTTCGCCCCGAGGTCGAGTTGGTGGTGACCGCCGGTGACATCCCCGATCACATCACCGTCGACCTGACCGGGATGGAAATCGGCGACATCGTGCACATCTCTGACGTGACCCTGCCGGAGGGCGCCAAGCCGACCGTCGAACGGGATTTCGTGATCTGCAACATCTCTGCCCCCTCCGGCCTCAAGGCCGCCGACGAAGAGGAAGAGGATGTGGATGCCGACGAGGTTCCGGCGACCGAGCAGACCGAAGACTGATCTTCGCTGCCCTAGAATTGATGGAAAGCCCCGGGCGCAGGTCCGGGGCTTTTTGCATTGAAGCCCGGGCCGGAAAGCGGGCACAAGGAAACAGAGCCAGAGGAGCGGAGCAGATGCAGATTTTCGTGGGTTTGGGCAATCCCGGCGGGCAGTATGCGGGCAACCGGCACAACATCGGCTTCATGGCGGTCGACCGGATCGCCGAGGCGCACGGCTTCGGCCCGTGGAAATCCCGCTTTCAGGGGCGTGTGGCCGAAGGCCGGCTGGGCGGCGACAAGCTGCTGCTGCTCAAGCCCGACACCTTCATGAACCGCTCCGGCCAGGCGGTGGGCGAGGCGATGCGGTTCTACAAGCTCGCGGCGGAGGACGTCACCGTGTTTCACGACGAGCTTGACCTGGCGCCGGGCAAATGCCGGGTCAAGACCGGCGGCGGCCATGCCGGCCACAACGGGCTGCGTTCGATCCACGGCCACATCGGCGAGGCCTATCACCGGGTGCGGCTGGGGATCGGCCATCCCGGCCGCAAGGAGCTGGTCTCGGGCTATGTGCTGCACGATTTCGCCAAGGCGGATGGCGACTGGCTCGAGCCGTTGCTGACCGGCATCAGCCAGGGCGCCGACGATCTGGCGCGCGGAGATCGGTCGAAGTTTCTCAACGCCGTGGCGCTTCAGGTCGCGCCGCCGCGCAGCTCCACTTCATCCGCGTCCGGGGCGAAGACGCCCCCCCCGGCCAAGGCCGCAGGGCCGGCTGCCGCGCCGGAGGAAGACAGCCGGTCGCCGTTGCAGAAGCTGGCCGACAAGTTTCGCTGAGGCGGGAAAGGACACATCATGGACAAAGACCCTGCGATCAACGTGCTGGGAGAGACCCTTGCGCCCTGCTCCACCCGGCCGCTCACCGGCTATTTTCGCGATGGCCATTGCAACACCTGCGCCCAGGACCGCGGCAACCATACGGTCTGCGCGGTGATGACGGCCGAGTTCCTGGCCTTTTCGAAATACGTCGGCAACGATCTCTCGACGCCGCGCCCGGATTTCGGCTTTGCCGGGCTGGCCCCGGGCGATCACTGGTGCCTCTGCGCCGGCCGCTTCCTTCAAGCGCATGACGAGGGCTGCGCGCCCAAGGTCAACCTGGCGGCAACCCACCGCAAGGCGCTGGAGATCGTCTCGCTCGAGGTGCTGCGGGAGAACGCGCTCGGCTGACGCCCCGCCCTCCGCGCCGGGGCCGCGCGGGCGGCGCTATTCGGGCCAAAACTTCCGGCAGCGCCACAGGCCCGCCAAGAGGCCCCGGGTCAAGCCCGGGGCGCGGGGACGCGTGAGGCACGCCGCAAGCCACCCCCGTCCCGGCCGCCGCGCCGGGACCTCCCGGCTCGCCCACCACGCCCTAGAATGAACGGCAGCGCGACCGGCCTACCAAGAGGCCCCGGGTCAAGCCCGGGGCGCGGGGACGCGTAAGGCACGCCGCAAGCCACCCCCGTCCCGGCCGCCGTGCCGGGACCTCCCGGCTCGCCCACCACGCCCCAGAATGAACGGCAGCGCGACCGGCCTGCCAAGAGGCCCCGGGTCAAGCCCGGGGCGCGGGCCGGTCCTGGCAGCTTACTCGGCCCATTCCCAGGGCCGGGTATAGGCGCCGAGAACATGGCTCACGTCCTCTTCCCTTGCCGTGCCGGATTTGGAAATCCGCGCCACCAGGCCGCGTTTCTTGTCATCGATCACCTCGGCGACATGGGCATCCACCCCGCGCTCGGCCAGCGCCGCGTCATAGACCCGGGTGATCGCCATCTTGCGCAGGTCGGGTTTGAACACCTTGCCCACCGCCGTCTTCGGCAACTCGTCGAGGATCGTCAGATGCTTGGGGATCGCCGCGCGTTCGTGCACATTGGCGCGGCAATGTTCCATCAGCGCTTCCTCGGTGACATTGCCCCCCGCCACCAGCTCGACAAAGGCGCAGGGCAGCTCGCCGGAATGCGCGTCGGGTTGGCCGATGGCGCCGGCCATGGCCACCGCCGGATGCGACAGCAGCGCATCCTCGATCTCGGCCGGATCGATATTGTGACCGCCCCGGATGATCAGATCCTTGGCGCGGCCGGTGATCCAGAGATAGCCATCCGCATCGACCCGCCCGAGATCGCCGGTGCGCAGGTAGATGTCCTCGTGGAACAGCTCGTGGTTCTTGTCTTCCTCGGTATAGGTCGAGCCGGCATAGACGCCGGGGTTGGCCACGCAGATCTCGCCGATCTCGTCGACCGCGCATTCCTCGGGGCCGTTGCCCGCGTGTTTGACGATCTTGACGTGGCAATAGGGCAGCGGGATGCCGACCGAGCCGACCTTCTTTTCGCCCTCGGTGGGATTGACCGACACCAGGCAGGTTGCCTCGGTCAGCCCGTAGCCTTCGATGATCTGCACGTCCGAGGCGCTCTCGAACCGCTTGAACAGCTCCAGCGGCATCGGCGCCGAGCCGGAAAAGGCGGTCTTGACCGAAGAGATATCGGCATCCACCGGCCGTTGCATCAGCGCCGAAACGGCGGTTGGCACGGTGATGATGAAGGTGATCTGCCAGCGTTCGATCAGCTTCCAGAAATTGTCGAAGACCCCTTCGCCGCGATAGCCCTGCGGTGTCGGAAAGACCACCTGCGCCCCGGAACTGAGCGCCGCCATCAGGATCACATGCACCGCAAAGACATGGAACATCGGCAGCGGGCACATGATGCTGTCGGTCTCGTCGAACAGCAGCCGGTCGCCCAGCCAGCCATTGTAGATCATGCCGGAATAGAGGTGCTGCGCCACCTTGGGCATGCCGGTGGTGCCGCCGGTGTGGAAATAGGCGCCGACGCGGTCCTTCTGCACGTCCTCGAAATCCAGCGACGTGTTGTGGCGTGCCAGTTCGGTGACAAAGTTCCGCACCGTGGCGCGGTGCTGGACCGGGTTCTTCGGCCGCACCAGCGGCACGATCCAGCTCTTGGGCGGCGTCAGATAGCGGTTGAGGTCGATCTCGAGCACATCGGTCACCTCGGGCGCATGGCGCACCGCCTCGGCCACCTTCTGCGCCACCTCGGTCTTGGGAAAGCTTTTCAGCGTGACCACGACCTTGGCCTTGGTCTCCCGCAGGATGGCGGCGATCTGCTCGGGTTCGAGCAGCGGGTTGATCGGGTTGACGATGCCGGCGACCATGCCGCCGAACAGCGCATAAGAGGTTTCGAGGCAGTTGGGCAGCACGAAGGCCACCACATCGGTCTCTTTCACCCCGAGGCTGCGGAACAGGTTGGCGGCCTGGCAAACCTTGCCGTGCAGCTCGGACCAGGAGACCGTCTGCGCCGGATCACCGGGCCCCGACATCAGCTGATAGCTGATGGCCGGCCGCTCCGGAAAGCGTGTCTTTACCTTGTCGAGCAAGCCATAGATCGTGACCGGCACGTCGCGGTCGCTCCACGGCATTTCGTTTTCGATCGCGTCGCGGTCGGCAACCGATGCAAATCCCATAAATCTCTCTCCCCTGACCCGTCTTCTGCGGGTTTTTGACATGGCCGACAGGATGCGGGCGAAGCGCGGTTCACGCAAGAGTGACGCACGGTAGCATCAGGCTGAACGCTGCGTCCTTTTGGTGTTATTCTGCCGCGATCCCGTCGGTGAACTGCATCCGCGCCAGCCGGGCATACAACCCGTCCTGCGCCACAAGCTGATCATGCGGTCCGATGGCGACAATGCGGCCCTGGTCCATCACCACGATCCGGTCGGCCTTTTTCACCGTCGCCAGCCGGTGCGCCACGATCAGCGTCGTGCGGTCGCGGCTGAGCGCATCGACCGCCTGCTGCACCGCCCGCTCGCTTTCGGCATCCAGCGCCGAGGTCGCCTCGTCCAGCAGCAGCACCGGCGCGTCGCGCAGGATGGCGCGAGCAATGGCGATGCGTTGTTTCTGCCCGCCCGAGAGCATCACGCCACGTTCGCCCAACCCGCTGTCATAACCCTCGGGCAGTTTCGAGATAAAGTCATGCGCGGCGGCAGCGCGGGCGGCGGCCTCGATCTCGGCGTCGCTGGCCTCGGGGCGGCCAAAGCGGATGTTCTCGCGCGCGGAGGCGGCAAAGATCACTGGATCCTGCGGCACCAGGGCGATGGCACGGCGAAAGGCGTCGCGACGCATGGCCGCAATATCCACCCCGTCCAGGGTGATCCGCCCCGAAGCCGGGTCATAGAAGCGCAGCAGCATCTGGATGATCGTCGTCTTGCCGGCGCCGGAAGGGCCGACCAGCGCAACCGTCTCGCCGGGTGCTATGTCGAGCGTGACGTGATCCAGCGCCGAGACATCGGGGCGCTGCGGATAGGTAAAGCTGACCGCGTCGAAGGAGATCGCTCCGCTGACCCTTTCCGGCAGCGGCAGCGGGTCTGCGGGATCGCTCACCGCGTCCTCGGCGTGCAGCAGCTCGACAAGCCGTTCGGTCGCCCCGGCGGCGCGTTGCAACTCGCCGAAGATCTCCGACAGCGCCGCCACCGATCCCGCAACCATCACCGCGTAGATCACGAATTGCACCAGGCTGCCGGCGCTCATCTCGCCGGCGCGCACGTCGCGGGCGCCGATCCAGAGCACGCCGACCACGCCGGTAAAGACCAGAAAGATCACGATGGCCGTCATCAGCGACCGGGTGGTGATCCGGCGTTTGGCCGCGTCGAGCGATTTGTCGGTCACCTCGGAAAAGGCCCGCCGGGTCAGCACCTCATGGGTAAAGGCCTGCACCGTCTGCACCGCGCTCAGGCTCTCCGAGGCGCTGCCCGAAGAGGCGGCGATCCAATCCTGGTTTTCGCGGCTCAGCACCCGCAACCGGCGGCCGAGCGTCAGGATCGGCACCACCACGGCGGGCACGATCAGCAGCACCAACCCGGTCAGCTTGGGTGAAGTCAGTAACATCAGCCCCATGCCGCCAAAGAAGATCAGCACGTTGCGCAGGGCAATCGAGATCGACGAGCCGATCACCGACAGGATCAGCGTGGTATCGGTGGTGATCCGGCTGACCACCTCGCCAGTCATGATCTTTTCGTAGAACGCCGGCGACAGGCCCATTACCCGGTCAAAGACCGCCTTGCGGATGTCGGTCACCACCTGTTCGCCCAGCCGGGTGACCAGCGCATAGCGCAGCGCCGTGCCGATGGCGAGCGCGGCGGCAATGCCCAGCGCCGCACCGAAATAGAGATCGAGAAGCGCGCCATCCTCGGCGCGGAAATTGTCGACCACCCGGCGCACGGCGAGCGGCAGCGTCAGCGAGATGCAGGCGGTGGCCACCAGCGCCAGGATCGAGGCCAGAAGCAGCCCGCGATAGGGCCTGAGAAACGGCCAGAGCGCGCCCAATGCGCCGATGCGTTTCGACTTGTCCCGCTCTTCCTGCGGCTGGCCCAATCCACGCGGCATGTGGCGCTCCTAGCTGTTCCGGCAAGGGTGTATTGAATAGCACGACAAGGGGCAAGAGAGCCCGGGCGATCTGTCGCGCCTGGCAGGACGGGTCCGGAGCGTGTCGGGAATTCTTTGGAGCGGGCGACGGGAATCGAACCCGTATCTCTTGCTTGGAAGGCAAGGGTCTTACCATTACACAACGCCCGCTCGGCAGGAGTGGTGATTAAATCACCCCGGCAGACAGGTCAACCGGAACCGGCAAGAATATCTCGCGCCCGGCCACGGGCCGCTCAATCGTCAAACGGCTCGATCAGCTCCGGCCCGCCGGCGCGGTTGGAATTGACCTTCGGATCAACGCGATAGAACTCCAGCACCGCGTCATCGGCAGGCTGCATCAGCGGCGCCGCACCCTTGCCCGCCTCGCCCAGCCAGAGCGGCCAGTCGGCCGGCTCGAGCACCACCGGCATCCGGTGATGGATCGCCTGCATCTTGGTATTGGCGGCGGTTGTCACGATGGCGCAGGTCCGCAAGGCCTCGCCGTCGCGCGCCCAGTCCTGCCAGATGCCGGCAAAGGCCAGCGTGTCGCCATCCGCCCGCCGGATGTACCAGGGCAGCCGGTTGCCGTCGCCGTCCTTGGTCCATTCATAGAAACCGGTGACCGGGATCAGGCAACGCCGCGCACGACAGGCGGCACGAAAGGCCGGCTTGTCGGCGATGGTCTCGGCGCGGGCGTTGATCAGCAGCGGGCCGTCGGTCGGGCTCTTGTACCACTGCGGCAGGAAGCCCCAGCGCATCGGCGCCAGCCGCCGCTGGCCTTCTTCGGCCCGCACCGTGGCGATCCGGGTCGTCGGGCAGACGTTGTAATCGGGCACCTCGGGCAGGTCGTTCGCCGGCAGAGCATCGAACAGCTGCGCCATGGCATCGGTCGGAAGGGTCACGGCGAAACGGCCACACATCGCGGCTACCTCAGGAAATTGGAATAGAGCAGCAGGCCCCAGCGCGTCAGCCCCTCGGTTGCCCGCGCCCAGAGCGCCGCGAACCGCGCGTCGTCCAGCCCCGCACTGCCGGCGATCTCGCCCAGGGCCCGCTTGCCGTTGATCTGCGCCAGAAGCTGCGCCGCCTCGCGCGGCAGCTTCAGCTCGGTCCGCGCCCCGCCGGACGTCACCGGCACCGGTCGCCCCGCGGCCACCGCCTTGGCCAGGGCCCCGGGCGCCACCCCGATCAGATGCGGCACCAGCGCCGGGTCACGGCCGTCCGCCACCCGGCCCGCGGCCGTGCCCGCGGCCACCGCATAGGCGATATGCACCCGCATGGTGCCCGCCAGCTTCTCGGCCAGCGCCATCCGCGCCACCGGGTCCATCGCCTTGGGCACCGGCGCGAACCGCCCTGGATCATAGGCCGCCGGCGGCGTGAAGGACGACAGCGCCCAGCCGGTCCGCTCCAGCGTCGCCACCAGTTCGGCGACGTCATAGGCCCGATCCTGCCCATGCAGCAGCAGATCGTAGAACCCGGCGTCCGACGCCCGGTGATCACCCAGATGCGGGTTTCGTTTGAACGGATGGCCCTCGGGCAGCCGGTCAAAGGCCGCCCGGGCTGCCTTCAGCCGCTTTCTCGGCGGCAGATCGGCAAAGAGCGCCGCAAAGGCCTCTTGCAGGGGGTACACCCCGGTTCGGCCGTAAGGCGCATAGACCATGAAGCCCATGCCGCCCCCAGGTGCCAGCGCCGCGCGCAGGGCGCGAAAGCCGGCATCGGGATCGGGCAGATGGTGCAACACCCCGCAGCAATCGATGTAGTCGAAGGCGCCAAACTCTGCCGCATCGAGCAGGCTGCCGGTGTGAAAGGTGATCGAGGTCAGCCCCCGCACCCTGGCCCGCGCCTCGGCCACCCGGCGCGAGGCTGTCGAGAGATCGAGGTAGACGATCTCATGCGGGCGCCCCAGCAGCTTCAGATAATGGCCGATCTGGATCAGCCCGTCGCCGGTGCCGCCGCCCGCCACCAGCACCCGCAGCGGCTGACGCCAGTCGCGCTTGCCGGCAAAGACATAGTGATCCAGTTCCACCGGATGCGATGGCGATCCGGTGATCAGCCTTGTGCGCTCTTCCGCCGGGTCCCGTTCGGGATAGGGAAAGGCCTCGTATTGCTCTTTGACGGTGACCATGTCTGCTCCTGCTTGCCCGCACGTCCCGGTTTGCCCCGCCACAGGGATTCTCTCAAGCCCGCTTCGACGGGCGCCCGGGCCGGCGACCGGGGTTGGCAGTGTCTTTGAAAGGGACGCCCGCCTAGCGATACGCCTTGCGGGCCAACTCGATGCGGGCTTCCATCATCGACATCTCCTTGAGGATGTCCTGCCGCCGGTGTCGCGCAGTTCCGCGCGCAGCCGCGACAGCTCGCGCGAGAGGTTGACGAATTCCGGCGCGCCGCCGCTTTCCTTCACCAATCGATTGAGCAGTGCGTTTTCGGGATCGTCGCAGGGCGGCAGGGACTTGCCCGCGCCCGGCAGGTTTTCAAAGGCGCCCTGCGCCTCGGCCTCGCGGATGCGGGCGGAAATCAGATCGATCAGCGGATGGTCCATCACCGAAGTTTCGCCTATCCGGCAGGCCCCCGCAAGAGGGCATGGCAAGGGGTGGCGCCGGTGACGGCGCCACCCCGAGGCTCATTTCGCCGTGATACGCCCGTCGGTATAAGGCGTGTAAGGGCCCTGCTCCGCCAGGTACTCCGCCGTCACGTCGGCCAGGTCGGGGCCATAGTCATAGGCATTCTCGGCATCGACGAACATCCGATAGCCGTCGCCGCCATTGCGCACGTAGTTGTTGGACACCACGCCATAGGTCTTGTCCAACTCGATCGGCGCGCCGCCGACCATCACGTCGGACACCCGCTCGCCCGCCGGGGCGGCAGCGTCGAAGGCAAAGGTCAGCCCCGCAACCTGCGGGAAGCGGCCGGCGCCTTCCTCGATCTGGCTCACGCCGTTTTCCAGCGCCTCGACCATGGTCGCGCCGGTAACCTCGAAGGTCGACAGCGTGTTCTGGAACGGCAGCACCGTCAGGACCTCGCCCATGGTCACCTCGCCGGCGTCGATCGAGGCCCGCAGTCCGCCACTGTTGGCAATGGCGATCTCGATGCCCTGATCAGCCACCCGGTCCAGCATCGCATCGGCGACCAGATTGCCCATCGGGCATTCCATCGCGCGACAGACCGACCGGTCGCCCTCGATGGCCTCGGCGGCCTCGGCCACCACCTTGTTGCGGATTTCCTCCAGCGGCAGGGCGGCCTCGGCGATGCGCGCCGCCACCGCCTCGTCGGCGGTGACCGAGGCATCCATCAGCAGCGGGTTGCCGCTGGCCTCGGTGACATTGCCCGCGTCGTCGAAGGTCACGTTGAGCTCGCCCAGGTATTTGCCATAGGCATAGGCCTGCACAATCTGCACCCCGTTGACGACCGTGGGGTACGGGCCATCGGCATTCTCGTCGTCATTGGCGAGATAGGTGTTCGAATGGCCGCCGACGATCACATCGACGCCGGTGGTGTTCTCGGCCACCTGCTGGTCGACCTTGTAGCCCGAATGCGACAGGACGATGATCTTGTTCACGCCCATCTCGGTCAGCTTGTCGACTTCGCCCTGGACCGCATCGGCGGGCGGGGTGAAGGTGATGTTCGGGCCGGGGCTCGCCAGTTCGTGAGTATCTTGCGGCGTCAGGCCGATAAAGCCGATCTTCTCGCCGCCCTGCTCGATCACCGTGGATTTCTGCAAGACATCGGCCAGCAGCGGCTCGCGGCTGACATCGGCGTTGGACATCAGGATCGGAAAGTCGATCGCGTCCATGAAGCCGCGCAGCACCTCGGGACCGTCATCGAACTCGTGGTTGCCCACGGTCATCGCGGTATAGCCCATCTGGTTCATCATCTCGGCGGCGAGCTTGCCCTTGTAATAGGTATAGAACAGCGTGCCCTGGAACTGGTCGCCGCCATCCACCAGCACCCAGTTGTTGCTGCGCGCCTTGGCGTCGTTGATCGCGGTCATCAGCCGCGCCGAACCGCCGAAGCATTTGCCCTCGGCGTCATCCTCGGCCGAACAGCCGCTGTCATACTTGCTGATCGGCTCGAATCGGGCGTGGAAATCGTTGGTGTGCAGGATGGTCAGCGCATATTCCGCGCTGGCGACACCTGCGCTCAGGGCAAGCGCGGCGGCGCTTGTCAAAAGACGAACAGACATGACTTGGAACCTCTCCGTTGGTTTTATGCGATGATGCTGCATCGGGACCGGGGCCTTGTCAAAGCCTACGCAGGGCCACCCGGTTACGGCAGCACCGGATGGCGCATCCATTGCGCCGAAATGCGACAGGCGGATGACAGCGCGAGGCTCTTGACCCGGCGCACCCGGCGCGGGATATGAGCGGCCATGCTGATCTATAAAATCTTCCGGGCCGATGAATGGGCCGCTCTGGTGCGCGACGGAGAGACCTCCGGCGCGCCCATCGATGTGGCCGACGGCTACGTGCATTTCTCGACCGCCCAGCAGGTGCAAGAAACCGCCGCCAAGCATTTCTCGGGCGAGCAAGGCCTGCTTCTGCTGGCCTGCGACAGCGCCGCGATGGCCAAGGACATCACCTGGGAGCCGTCCCGCGGCGGCGCGCTTTTCCCGCATCTTTACAGAAAGTTGCGCCAATCCGACGTGCTCTGGCACCGCGATCTGCCCTGGCGCGACGGCGGACATGTCTTCCCGGAGGACCTGGCGTGAGCCTGCTCGAGACGCTGGGCCTTCGGGCGCTCTACCGGCTCGATCCGGAAACCGCCCACGGGCTGGCGATCCGCGCGCTGCAACTGGGCGTGACGCCCGCCCCCGGGCCGCTGAGCGCGCCGCGCCTGCGCACCGAGCTTGCCGGGCTGGCGCTGCCCAACCCGCTGGGCCTCGCCGCCGGATTCGACAAGAACGCCACCGCGCTGGCCGGGCTCGCCCGCGCCGGCTTCGGCTTTGTCGAGGTGGGCGCCGCAACCCCCCTGCCCCAGCCCGGCAACCCCAAGCCACGGCTGTTTCGCCTGACCGAGGACGGCGCGGCGATCAACCGCTTCGGGTTCAACAATGACGGTATGGAGGCCATTGCCGCGCGGCTTGCGAAACGGCCGCAGGGCGCGGTGATCGGCCTCAACCTCGGCGCCAACAAGACCTCCGAGGACCGTGCCGCCGATTTCGCCAAGGTGCTGGGCCATTGCGGCCCACATGTCGATTTCGCCACCGTCAATGTCAGCTCGCCCAACACCGAACGGCTGCGCGATCTGCAAGGCCGCGCGGCGCTGATGGCGCTGCTTGCCGGGGTGATGGAGGTGCGGGCCGCGCTGGCGCGCCCGATCCCGGTGTTCCTCAAAATCGCCCCCGATCTCGACGATGCGGCACTGGCCGAGATTGCCGACGTCGCCACCGCCTCGGGAATCAGCGGCATCATCGCCACCAATACCACCCTTGATCGCGATGGGCTGCGGTCGCCGCATCACGGCGAACAGGGCGGTCTTTCCGGTGCGCCGCTGTTTGCCAAGTCCACCCGCGTTCTGGCGCGGCTGGCCGATCTGACGGAAGGCACGGTTCCCCTGATCGGCGTCGGTGGCGTCGCCTCGGCCGAACAGGCCTATGCCAAGATCAAGGCAGGCGCGAGCGCGGTGCAGCTTTATACCGCGCTGGTCTTTGGCGGGCTGTCGCTGGTGCAGGAGATTGTCACCGGACTGGACCGGTTGCTCGAAAAAGACGGCTTCGGCAATGTCTCGGAGGCCGTGGGCAGCGACATCAAGACCTGGCTGTAAATTCTGTGAGTAAGTCGCATATGATGTCCGAATAAGACAAGCATATGGTGAAACCTGTGTGTAGAACGAATTTCTCTGTACGATATCTCTGCGCAATTCGCGCATTGCAATCCGTATATCCGCCGATATCAATTGCTTAAAGCCCTGTCACAACAGGGCTTTGCAAACCTCTGAAATCAAACCTGTATCCCGCCCTGGAAAAAGTCCGTCAGGACGGGCCGATCATGAAGCAGGAGATATTGCGCGCTTGCAGCCGCCGGCAGGCAAGATCGGCGGTTTCACGCGAGAGCCCCATGAAGTTGGCGTCAAAGCCGGAGCTCCGCCGCACCACCTTGCGCAGCGCGCCGTCGAGAGTGGACATTTCGGTCAGCGCGGTTTTCAGCAAGACCTTTTCCGCCGCAAAACTCGAGCCGTAGCGGCCGATGTTGATGCCCCAGTGCCGGCCGCCCGAGGTCGAAACGCGGGTGATGATCTCCTGCACCTGTTCGCGCACCACCGGATCAGGGGCCGGGGCGGCGACGGCGCCTGCGCTGGCCAGGACAACCGGCCGCGGTTCGGGGCGCACGGCGGGCGTCTCGGCGATATCGGCCAGTGACGCCTTGGCTACCTTGGCCGCGGTGGCTTCGGCAACCGCGTCGGCCACCCCCTCCTTGACCGCGGCGACGATGGTCGCCTCGGGGATCTTGATCGCCGCGCCGGGCCGCGCCCGGGGCCGCAGGCTGCGCGCCACGGCGAGCTTGACGGCAATGGTCTTGCCGGCGGCGGGCCGCGCGCCATTGCCAAGCGAGGCGACGGCGACATCGTTGCCGCCGGTGACCAGCCCCTGATTGCCGCGATATTGCGGCCGTCTGGGTTTGTTCAGCGCCACACGGGTCGGCGCGCGATTGAACCCGAGGTCCAGCAGCTCGGCAACGCGGGCGTTGCGCGTCGTGGTCGAGCGGCCGCCAAAGACCGTGGCGATCACCCGTTCGCGGCCGCGTTCGGCCGAAGCGACAAGGTTGAACCCGGCGGCGCGAGTATAGCCGGTCTTGATGCCATCGGCGCCCTTGTAGGCCGACAGCAGGCGCGAGTTCGTGTGGCTGACGTTCCGCACGCCTGCATCCGCCGTCTTGCGGCTGAACAGGTTGTAATACATGGGAAAATCATAGATCACATGCCGCCCGAGGATGGTCATGTCGCGGGCGGTGCTCAGGTGGCCGTCTTCGGTCAGCCCGTGGGCGTTCTTGAAGGTGGTGCGGGTCATGCCCATGGATTTCGCCGTGCGGTTCATCCGCAGCGCAAAAGCCGCCTCGGAGCCTGAGATCGCCTCGCCGATCGCGGTGGCCGCGTCATTGGCCGATTTGACCGCCGCCGCGCGCACCAGATAGCGCAATTTGATCTTCTGCCCGGCCCGAAGGCCCAGTTTCGACGGCGGTTCCGACGCCGCCTTGCGCGAGATCGTCACCACGGTGTCCATCGAGATTTCGCCGTTCTGCACCGCCTCGAAGGTGACATAAAGAGTCATCATTTTGGTCAGCGAAGCGGGATGCAGACGGGTATTGGCATTTTCGGAATGCAGGACCTTGCCGGACCGGGCATCCATCACCATCGCGGCATAAGGCGCCGCGGCAAGGCTGAGCGGGAGCACCAAGCACAGCCAGATCAATGCAATACACAGGACGCCCAGGCGGGCGGACTCGACGTTCCGGACCTTCACGATAAAACTGCCTTTTGCCTCGTGCCGCCAGTATTCTGTCAGTCTGGTCAGCTTTTTATTAACCGTAGCTTATCATATGAAGTTCTTTCTTTAAACCCTTAACTATCAACGGATTTTACCAAAAGCGCTTTCATTTCCTCATATATCTTGGGGGTACTTGCGATGCGGTTACTAAACCAGCCATTGTGGCGGGAATGTGGCGAATCCTGTCATTGTCCGGCAAGGCGCGCGGCTCCGCGGGCCCGCTATCGAAATCGCGGAAAGCGCCGCCGCCCTCTTTTCTATAACGCGCAGCGCGTTATATAGAGGGACCGACCCGATCTGCACCAAGCTGGACGCGACCGACAGATATGATCACATCGCCCGTATTGATGGCACGCCCCACCGTGTCTCAGGACAAGGACGACGATGCCGACACCGGTATCGCGGTCCAGACGCGTCCCAAGACCAAGCGGCCGCCGCTCTACAAGGTGCTGCTGCTCAACGACGATTATACTCCGATGGAGTTTGTCGTGCATGTGCTCGAGCGATTCTTCGGTTTGAACCATGCCCAGGCCTTCGAGATCATGCTGACGGTGCACAAGAAGGGGATTGCCGTGGTCGGTGTCTTCAGTCACGAAATCGCCGAAACCAAAGTGGCCCAGGTGATGGATTTTGCCCGCCGGCACCAGCATCCGCTGCAATGCACCATGGAAAAGGAATAGCCGCGCCCCGCTGCGCGCCGCTGACATGGCTTCCTCCCGTCTCTCCCTAGCGCTGGCCGAGGCCGCGATGCCCGCCGACGGCCGCATCGCCGTCTTTGCCCCCACCGCGGATACCGATCTTTCTGCCCTGCCCCGCGACCGGATGCAGGTGATCAGCCGCGCGGCCGAGGTGCATGACGCGCTGACCGGCATCGATTGCGTGACGCGGGCCGAGGGGCCCTACGCCGGGGCCGTGGTGATCGTGCCGCGCGCCAAGGCCGAGGCGCGCGCGCTGCTGGCCGAGGCGGTGCGCCATTGCCCCGAGGGGCCGATCCTCGTTGACGGGCAAAAGACCGACGGCGTCGACAGCCTGTTCAAGGCCTGCCGTGGCCGGGTCGCGATCACCGGGCAGATGACCAAGGCACATGGCCGGGCCTTCTGGTTCGCGGCGGCGCCGGTGTTCGACGACTGGCAGGCCGCGCCGGGCACAGCCGATGGCTTTCGCACCCTGCCCGGCGTCTTCTCGGCCGATGGGGTCGATCCGGCCTCGGCGCTTCTGGCCGCGCATCTGCCGGCAAAGCCGGGGCGGCACGTGGCCGATCTCGGCGCCGGCTGGGGCTTTCTGGCGGCAAGGGCGCTCGAGTCTCCCGCGATCGAAGAGCTGCATCTGGTGGAAAGCGACGCGGCGGCGCTGGACTGCGCGCGCCACAATGTCACCGATCCCCGGGCGCGGTTCCACTGGGCCGACGTGCGCCGCTGGGAGCCGCCGGTGCTGTTCGACACGGTGATCACCAATCCGCCCTTTCATCAAGGGCGCAAGGGAGTGCCGGAACTGGGCCAGAGCTTTATGGCCACCGCGCGCCGCATCCTGCGGCCCGCCGGGCGGCTGGTGCTGGTGGCCAATCGCCACCTGCCCTACGAGGCCACGCTTGACGCCGCTTTCGGCAAGGTCGAGGAAGTGGCAGGCGATGGAAAATTCAAGATATTGCAGGCGTCACGCCCCGCTCGCGGCCACCGCTGAGACGGATTAGGCTGGCGCAAGGGAATCAGGAGCGACACATGGGTTTCTCGATCGAAGGCAAGACCGCCATCGTGACCGGGGCGGCCAATGGCATCGGGCTGGCCATCGGGCGGCATTTCATCGACAAGGGCGCCAATGTGGTCTTTGCCGACATGGACGAAGCCAAGCTGGCCGACGAGGTGGGTGAAACCAAGGATGACGGCCCGGCGCGCTATTTCGCCGGCGACCTGCGCGAAAGGCTGACGCTGGCCAATCTGCTCTCGGCCACCCTCGACGCCTTTGACCGGGTGGATATCCTGGTCAACGGCAGCCGGCAGATCCTCTCGTCCGATCCGCTCGACATGGACGACGAAACCGTCGAAACTTTGTTGCAGCAGAACCTTTTGACCTCGCTCCGGCTGTCGCAGCTGGTTGCCCGGCGGATGATCAAGCAGGGCGAAGGCCAGGAAGAGGGCCAGCTCGGTTCGATCGTCAATGTCTCGTCGATTGCGGCGCGGCGGACGCATCCCGAGCTTCTGGCCTATTCGGTCTCGACCGCCGCGCTCGACCAGATGACCCGCTCGCTGGCGGTGGCGCTGGCGCCGCATCGCATCCGGGTCAACGGCGTGGCCTTCGGCTCCGTGATGTCGGCCAGCCTCAAGGGCGCGCTCAAGGAAAACCGCGAGTTCCGCAGCGAGATCGAGGACAACACGCCGCTGGGCCGCATCGCCTCGCCGGGCGAACTGGCCGAGGCGACGCAATTCCTGGCTTCCGAGGGCGCCGGATTTGTCACCGGGCAGATCATGACGGTGGATGGCGGGCGCACGCTGGTTGACCCGGTGACCGCGCCGGCGCATTGATCCCGACAGACGAGATCGGCGGATCGGGCTGACGGGGGCGCCCTGCCTCCGTGGCCCCGTGCGGCTGCGGCCCTGCGACAACCAGACAAGAGACCCGGGCAGGACGAAGGGAAGAGGCGATGACGGAAGACTTTGCAGCCGAAAAGGCGCAGGCCTCGGCCTGGTTTCGCGATCTGCGCGACGGGATCGTGGCTGCCTTCGAGGCCCTG
Organism: Marinovum algicola; assembly: GCF_900109145.1. Lineage (GTDB taxonomy): Bacteria > Pseudomonadota > Alphaproteobacteria > Rhodobacterales > Rhodobacteraceae > Marinovum > Marinovum algicola. Next base: position 37,328 of record NZ_FNYY01000021.1, on the reverse strand, counting down.
GAAGAAAGCCATGAGAACGGCCCCTTTGCCGATCTGCCGGCCGGGCGGTTCGAGGTGACGGAAACCACCCGGGCGTCCGACGATGGCTCGGATGCCGGGGGCGGGCTGATGAGCGTGATGCGCGACGGCCGGGTGTTCGAGAAGGTCGGGGTCAATGTCTCAACCGTCTATGGCCAGCTTGGCGCGGCGGCGCAGGCGTCGATGGCGGCGCGCAAGGGGCTGCCCGGCATGGCCGAGGACCCGCGGTTCTGGGCATCGGGGATCAGCCTGGTTGCGCATATGCGCAACCCGCATGTGCCGGCAGTGCATATGAACACGCGGATGTTCTGGACCCCGCATGCCTGGTGGTTCGGCGGCGGCTCCGACCTCAATCCTTGTATCGAATATGCCGAGGACACAGCGCATTTCCACGCCGTTCAAAAGGCGCATCTCGATCCGCATGGCGAGGGCGAATACCCGCGGCTCAAGGAATGGGCGGACGAGTATTTCTACATTCCCCATCGCAAGCGGGCGCGGGGCGTCGGCGGCATTTTCATGGATGACCGGTGCAGCGGCGACTGGGCGGCGGATTTCGCGCTGACGCAGGATATCGGGCGGGCGTTTCTGCCGGCTTATCTGCCCCTGGTCGAAAAGCGGCGCGAGATGGCCTTCGGCACGGCGGAGCGTGAGCAGCAGCTCATCCATCGCGGGCTTTATGCCGAATACAACCTGGTCTACGACCGCGGCACGAAGTTCGGGCTGGCCACCGGGCACGACCCCGATGCGGTGTTGATGTCGCTGCCGCCCTTGGCGAAATGGGTGTGAGCGGCGTTCGGGCTGTGCCGGGCTGAAGCCCGGCCGACCAGCGCGTGACGCCGGGCCCGACGTGACCCCGTCCCGGGGGTGCCCCGGGACCTCACGGTCAGCTCTGCCGCGAGAGGCCCCGGCGCGGGGGCCGGGGCGCGGCTCTCTGCCACTCACGCGTCGCGCCATTCCCCCGGCCGCAATCCACCCAGATGCCAGGGGCCGATCTGCGCCCGGATCAGGCGCAGCGTGGGGTGGCCGACATGGGCGGTCATGCGGCGCACCTGGCGGTTCTTGCCTTCGGTGATGGTCAGCTCGAGCCAGCAATCGGGCACCGATTTGCGAAACCTGACCGGCGGGTCGCGGTCAAACAGTGGCTGTGGCGCCTCGATCCGGCGGGCCTTGGCCGGCCGCGTCTTGCCGTCCTTCAGCGTAACACCCCGGCGCAGCGCTTCGAGCGCCTCGGGCTCCGGCAGGCCTTCGACCTGGACCCAGTAGGTTTTCGGCTGCTTGGCCCTGGGATGGGCGATGCGGTGTTGCAGCTTGCCATCGTCGGTCAGCAGCAACAGCCCTTCGCTGTCGCGATCCAATCGACCGGCGGGATAGACCCGGGGCACATCGACAAAGTCCGAGAGCGTCGGGCGCGTCGTGCCTTCGGTACCCTTGTCGGTGAACTGCGACAGCACGCCGAAAGGTTTGTGAAACAGGATCAGCCGCGTCATCGCCGCTCCGCAAAGAAGGATTTGAGCAGGGTTTCCGCCGCCTCGGCGGCAATGCCGTCATACACCTCGGGCGCGTGATGCGCCTGGGGATGCGAGAACACCCGCGCGCCATGCGCCACGCCGCCCGATTTCGGGTCCGAGGCGCCGTAATAGACCCGGGCGATTCGCGCCGCGGCGATGGTGCCGGCGCAGATCGCGCAGGGCTCCAGCGTCACATAAAGCGCATGGCCCACCAGCCGTTCCGAGCCCAGCGCGGCACAGGCGGCGCGAATGGCCAGCACCTCGGCATGGGCGGTGGGGTCACAGAGCTCGCGAGTGCGGTTGCCGGCACGGGCCACCACCGTGCCGTCGGGCGCCACCACCACCGCGCCCACCGGCACCTCGCCGCGCCGGCCGGCGGCACGCGCCTCTTCGAGGGCCAGGTCCATGTGGGAACGGAAGGTCATGGCCTCTCTTGCCCGCTTGCGTGCAAAGGCGCAACTGACTAAGGCTGCGGCATGGCTCAGAAACCCCCTGAAGGCGACCGGATCGCCAAGGTTCTTGCGCGCGCGGGCATCGCCTCGCGGCGCGAAGCGGAACGCATGATCGAGGCCGGCCGCGTGCGCGTGAACGGCGAGATCATCGCCCGGGCCGCGCTCAACGTCACCGGCAAGGACAAGATCGAGGTCGACGGCAAGCCGCTGGATGCGCCCGAGCCCGAGCGGCTCTGGCTCTATCACAAGCCGGCCGGGCTGGTGACCTCGCACAGGGACGACCAGGGGCGGGCGACGATCTTTGACGAGCTGCCGGAAGACCTGCCGCGCGTGATGTCAGTCGGCCGGCTCGACCTCAATTCCGAAGGCCTGCTGCTGCTGACCAATGACGGCGGCATCAAGCGCAAGCTCGAGCTGCCCTCGACCGGCTGGCTGCGGCGCTACCGGGTGCGGGTCAAGGGGCGGCCCACCGACGCGCTGCTCGAGCCGCTGCGCAAGGGCGCCCATGTCGACGGCACCGATTACCTGCCGATGATCGTCTCGATCGACCGCCAGCAGGGCGCCAACGCCTGGCTGACCGTCGGGCTGCGCGAAGGCAAGAACCGCGAGATCCGCCGCGCCATGGAAAGCATCGGCCTCAGCGTGAACCGGTTGATCCGGGTGTCTTACGGCCCGTTCCAGCTTGGCCAGCTCAAGCCCGGCGAGGTCGAGGAGGTGCGCAGCAAGATCCTGCGCGATCAGCTTGGCCTCGACGGTGCCAAACCCGACCGCCCGAAACCGCAGCGCACCCGGAGAAAGCGCATTCGCTGAGACCGCAGGGACCTTTTTCCCCCTGCCTGTCGTTGTTCATTCATGAGATTCTGCGTTATGCAGTATCGACGTTATTTTTAAGGGGTTTCAGGACCATGGCCGATCTTCTCACCATCGAGAACCTGGGCAATCTGGTGATGCTCTGCTTTTTGCAGGCGGTGCTCGGGTTCGACAACCTGCTGTATATTTCCATCGAAAGCCAGCGGGCGCCGGTGGCGCACCAAAAGGCGGTGCGCTTCTGGGGGATCATCATCGCGGTGGTTCTGCGCGTGGTGCTGCTCTTTGTGATGATCCGGCTGATCGACGGGCTCAGCGCGCCGTTTTTCGTGCTGAACTGGGAGGGCGTGCTGACCGGCGGCGTCAATTTCGCGACGCTGGTCTTTGTCCTTGGTGGGGTGTTCATCATCTACACCGCAGTCAAGGAAATCGGCCACATGCTGTCGATCGAGCATCTGACGACCGATATCGAGGGCAAATCCGGCAAATCCGCGGCTCAGGTGATCGGGCTGATCGTGACCATGAACCTGATCTTCTCCTTCGATTCCGTGCTCTCGGCCATCGCCATCACCGATGTCTTCCCGATCCTCGCCGCCGCGATCCTGTTGTCGGGTCTGGCGATGCTCGTGCTGGCCGACGGGGTGACGCGGTTTCTCGAGAAAAACCGGATGTACGAAGTGTTGGGCCTTTTCATCCTGCTGATTGTCGGCGTGGTCCTGCTGGGCGAAGCCGGTCAGGCGGCGGCGCATGCGATGCATGACGACACCCTGGCGCTCAAGGTCTTTGGTTACGAGATCATCCCGATGTCCAAGACCACCTTCTACTTTGCGGTTGTGGTGCTTTTCGCGGTGGAAATCCTGCAATCGGGCTATACCCGCAAGCTCAATGCCGAGCGGCGCACCGCGGCACGGCACTAGCGATGGCGCCTGTCATCACCTATCTTGTGAGCGAGGTTGAGGGGGTTTTTTGATGATCCGGTTTGTCACGCTGCTGATTTTGGCCGCGGTGATTGTTGCGGTGGGCGCGGTGGCGGTGGCCGTCTGGTCCTCGGGCAATCGTGGCGGCAAGCTGAACGGCGTGCAGAAGGTGGCTTATGCCTGCCTGTTCTTCCTGATGTCCGGCGTGGCCGTCGGCTGGCTGGGGGCCGAGTGATGGCGCAGAGATACGGCGGAACCTACAGCCCCAAGGGCAAGACAGATGCGGCCTCCGACCTGCGGCCGCTGAAAGCGACGGTAAGCCCCACCGGCGCCCGGTCGAACCTTCTGTTCGTGCCCGGCGCGCTTCTGGCCTTCACCGCTTTCGGCACGGGCCCCGAGGCGCTGGCGCTGGGACTTGCCGGCGCCGGCACCTGGACATTGGCGGCATGGCTCACCCGCGAGGGGCTCAAAGCCGAGGCTGCCTATGACGCGCGCAAGGTGGCGCGCCGCCCTGCCCTGCCGCGCAAGATCCTCGGCACGCTCCTGATCGGCGCCGGCACCGCACTGGCCGGGCTGAGCCATGAGCTGGGCTTTGCCGCCAGCGGGCTCTACGGGGTGATCGCGGCGGCGCTGCATATCACCGCTTTCGGCCCTGACCCGCTGAGAAACAAGTCGATCGAGGGCGTCGACGAATTTCAGCAGGACCGGGTGGCGCGCGTCATCGACGAGGCCGAGGCGCATCTGGCTGCGATGATGGGCGCGATCCGCCGGGCACAGGATCCGCGGCTCGAGGCGCGGGTCGAACGGTTTCAGCAATCGGTGCGTGAAATGCTGCGCACGGTCGAGGAGGATCCGCGCGATCTGACCTCGGCGCGGCGCTATCTCGGCGTCTACCTGATGGGTGCCCGCGACGCGACGATCAAGTTCGCCGACATCTATGCCCGCGACCGGGATGTGGCGGCGAAATCTGACTACCTGATGCTGCTGACCGATCTGGAAGAGAATTATGTCGCCAAGACACGCAAGCTGCTGAGCGACAGCAACGCCGATCTGGCAATCGAAATAGACGTGCTGCGCGACCGTTTGCAGCGCGAAGGGGTGCGGCTCGACTGAGCCCGAGACAGTTTAACCGGGGAAGGACAAACCCATGTCGGACAATGTGAGAGAGAAGGCCAAACAGGATTTGGCCCTGGTAGAAGAGGTGAGCGCCGTGGTCCTGCCCGAGCCGAGACAAGCACAGGAAATCGTGTCTCTGGAGCAGGCCGATCCCACCGTGAGCAGCGAAATCCGCCAGCGCATGGACGAGATCGACATGGACGACACCAATTCCATCGTCGCGTTCGGATCGGCGGCCCAGGCCGAGCTTCAGGAAATCTCTCAGGCGATGTTGCAGGACGTGCGCAACAAGGACGTGGGGCCGGCCGGCGACTCGCTGCGCTCTATCGTGACCACGATCCGCGGCTTTTCGGTGTCGGAGCTTGATGTGCGCCGCGAACGGAGCTGGTGGGAAAAACTGATCGGCCGCGCCGCGCCTTTTGCCAAATTCACCGCCCGCTTCGAAGAGGTGCAGGGCCAGATCGACCGGGTGACCGGCAATCTGCTCGAACACGAACACAAGCTGTTGAAAGACATCAAGTCTCTCGACATGCTGTATGAAAAGACATTGAATTTCTATGACGAGCTGGCGCTTTATATCGCCGCGGGCGAGGAAAAGCTGAAAGAGCTGGATGACACGGTGATCCCGGCCAAGGAGGCCGAGGTCAAGGCGGCACCCGAGGACAGCCAGGTGATGCAGGCGCAGGAGCTGCGCGACCTGCGCGCCGCGCGCGACGATCTCGAACGCCGGGTGCACGACCTCAAGCTGACCCGCCAGGTGACCATGCAATCCCTGCCCTCGATCCGGCTGGTGCAGGAGAACGACAAGTCGCTGGTGACCAAGATCAACTCGACCCTCGTCAACACAGTGCCGCTCTGGGAAACCCAGCTGGCGCAGGCGGTGACGATCCAGCGCTCGGCCGAGGCCGCCGCCGCGGTGCGCGAGGCCAATGACCTGACCAACGAGCTGCTGACCGCCAACGCCAAGAACCTGCGGGACTCGAACAAGGTGATCCGCGAGGAAATGGAGCGCGGGGTGTTTGACATCGAAGCGGTGAAACAGGCCAATGCCGATCTGATCGGCACCATCCAGGAAAGCCTGCAAATCGCCGACGAAGGCAAGGCGCGCCGCGCCGACGCCGAAGAGGAGCTGCAACGCATGGAACAAGAGCTGCGCGACACCCTGGCTGCGGCCAAGGCGAAAAAAACCGGGCTGGGCGACACCGCCGGCACCGCCGTTCCGGCGGCCTGAGCGCATGGTCGGGCGCCTTTTCCTCTGTGCGGTGGCTGCCGGCGCCCTGACGCTGTCGGCCTGCACCACCCCGGTCGATCCGGTGCCCGTCCCGCCTGACCGCCCCGTCACGCCTGTCTCGCCCAAGCCGCCCGAGACCGCGCGCCCGACCACCCCTTCGGACGACAGCCGAAAGCTCGCGGCCTATTATACCCAGGTCGAAACCGAGCTGGTGGCCCAGGGCCTGCTGCGCACCGATGGCGGCGGCCCGGACACCGAGTTCAGCCGCCGCATGCTGATCGACAATTTCGAACGGATCGCGTTTTTCGATGAATACGTGCGCGGCGCCGGGCTGCGCTCGGGCCGTGGCGGTGCCAGCCGGCTCAAACGCTGGGGCCAGCCAATCCGCATGTCGGTCGAGTTCGGCCGCACCGTGCCGGAGGCGCAGCAGGCAATAGACCGGGCCGAGGTTGCCCGCTATGCCGCGCGGCTGTCCCGCGTCACCGGCCATCCGATCACGATGACCGACAGGGATCCCAATTACTACGTGCTCTACATGTCCGAGGATGACGGCGATCGCCTGCCCGCCCGGGTCAAGGAGATCGTGCCCAACATCAACCGGAACGCGCTCGACATCTTTCGCAGCCTGCCGCGCTCGATCCATTGCCTTGTGATCGCCTTTTCCTCCGAGCCGGGCGGCCACGAATACGCCAAGTCGATCGCCCTGATCCGCGCCGAACACCCCTCGCTCCTGCGCAAGAGCTGCGTGCACGAGGAGCTGGCGCAGGGTCTGGGCCTGGCCAATGACAGCCCGCGCGCCCGGCCGTCGATCTTCAATGACGACGACGAATTTGCCCTGCTGACCAGCCATGACGAGCTCTTGCTCAAGATGCTCTATGACCGCCGGCTCCGCGCCGGCATGTCCTGGGACGAGGCGAAACCGATTGTCGAAACCATCGCCGACGAGATGCTCGGCGGACCGAGCTAAGCACCTGATCTGACCACTTTCGCTGAACCAAGGGAGAGACCCGATGGGCATTTTCGATTTCCTCACCGGTGAATTCATCGACGTCATCCACTGGACCGACGACACCCGCGACACCATGGTCTGGCGCTTCGAGCGCGAGGGCCATGAGATCAAGTATGGCGCCAAGCTGACGGTACGCGAGGGCCAGGCGGCGGTGTTCGTGCACGAGGGCCAACTGGCAGATGTCTTCACCCCCGGTCTCTACATGCTCGAGACCAACAACATGCCGATCATGACGACCTTGCAGCACTGGGATCACGGCTTCAGAAGCCCGTTCAAATCCGAGATCTACTACGTCAACACCACCCGCTTCACCGATCTGAAGTGGGGCACCAAGAACCCGATCATGCTGCGCGATCCCGAGTTCGGCCCCACCCGCATCCGCGCCTTCGGCACCTATACGGTGCGGGTCAGGGAGCCGGCGCTCTTCATGACGGAAATCGTCGGCACCGACGGCGAATTCACCATGGACGAGATTTCCTATCAGATCCGCAACATCATCGTTCAGGAATTCAGCCGCGTGATTGCCGGATCGGGCATACCGGTGCTCGACATGGCAGCCAATACCGCCGATCTCGGCCGGATGATCGCCGCCGAGATCAGCCAGATCGTGGCAGGCTACGGCCTCGAGATCCCCGAGTTCTACATCGAGAACATCTCGCTGCCGCCGGCGGTCGAGGAAGCGCTCGACAAGCGCACCTCGATGGGTCTCGCCGGCGATCTCGGCAAGTTCACCCAGTATTCCGCCGCCGAAGCGATGACCAAGGCGGCATCCAACCCCGGCGGCGGCGGTGGCATGGGCGCCGGTCTCGGCATGGGAATGGGCATGGCGATGGCGCAGCAGATGGCGGGCTCGCAAGGCTCCTGGGGCCAGCAGCCCGCCGCCAGTCCCGCCGCGCCGCCCCCGCCGCCGCCGGTCGAACACGTCTGGCACATCGCCGAGGGCGGCCAGACCAAGGGCCCCTTCTCCAAGGCGCGTCTTGGCCGCATGGCCCAGGACGGGGAGATCACCCGCGAAACCTATGTCTGGACCGCCGGTCAGGACGGCTGGAAACGCGCCGAAGACGTGCAGGAGCTGGCGCAGCTCTTTACCATCCTGCCGCCGCCGCCACCCGGACACTGATCCTTGCACGGCGCGGCCGGGCCCGCCCCGGAGCCTGGCCGCGCCTCTTGCGGGCGCGCATTCGCCCGTCACGCGCCCGGGAGCGACCGGCCAGGCTCCGGAATTATTTCCCGCAGTCCACTCCCGTGATTCGACGATCCGATTCTCATTCGCGGCCAATGGGCTTTGGAAATTTATTCTGATCAATTAACAGGCACCAAAGTCGTAGAGAGATTTATCTCTCAAAAGTTGCATAAATTGTTTACCTTTTCGAAGCACCTCATTTTCCGATTAATCCGCAGACCGCGCAGGCCTGCCTGATAACATCCAAGTCATTGTTAAAAAACATAAAAATTGTTGCCGCACAAGGAAGGCGTCGCATTCCAGAGTTCTTCCTACCTGAAAAGTGCCCAATTTCGCCCGATTTGAGCCGCAATTCCTTGTCCAAAACTCCCCCATAAGACGAGTTATTCCATAGTATTTGTACCATAAGGACAGAAAATGCCTTATCCCCCCCTCAAGACCCGACTTTCCAAATTTCGAAACGATGAATGCGGAAGTGTGAGTGTCGAATTCTCGATCATTCTGACCGCAATCATGCTGGTGGTCGTGATGTTTGTTTCCCTCGCGATCCATATTGCCACCACAAGCGAAGTCCAGCAGGCCGCTCATGACCTGACGCGACAATCGTTGAAATACATCGATCTCGGACTCGAGCCGGAGGCGGTCTGTGCCTGGCTCCAGGCCGACATGCTCGAAAAAGTGACCGGTCAGCTTACCTTCATCGACCCGGCCCAGGTGCAATCTCTGACCTGCCAGATCGATGACGGCCGGACCCTGGGCAGGGTCACCCTGTCCTATTCGATTGACGGCAGCTTTCTCGATCGTGCGGTCCAGGTTTTCGGCGTCGAGCTGAAACAGATCGAACGTTCCGCGCAGATCGTTCTGTAAGAGGTCGCCATGCAAGGTCGTATCGCAAACGCTTCCCTCTCTCGCCCGCTTGCCCGCTTTTTCCGGTGCCAAGATGGCTTTCTGAGCGTGGTGATGGCCATTCTCCTGCCGGCAATGATCATGGTGGCCGGCATTGCCATCGACCTGTCCGACCTGAACGCGCAGCGCAAGGCGGTGCAGTCGCAGGCCGACCTTGCGGCGCTGTCGGGGGTGCGCAACCTCTCCACCGCCTCGACAACCCGCGCCGCCGCCGCGCGGACGCTGGTGCAATCCGAGATCTACGACATCCGCCCGCCGGCGGCCGATCACATCCTGTTCGGGCGTCTGGCGGCCGGGGACTTCGTCGCCAACCCGGACCAGTCGCACCTCGATGGTGTCACCGCGGTCAAGGTGGTGGCGACCTCGCCGGCGCGCTTCCCGGTTCTCGGCCGCTTCTTCCTGCGCGACGCGCCGCCGCTTGTCACCCGGTCGGCGGTGGCCGTGGTCGACCCGCGGGTCAGCTTTGCCCTGTCAAACTGCCTGCTCTCGCTGCGGCTTCTGAACGGTCTGCTCGAACCGCTGCTGGGGGCCGACATGGATCTTCTGTGTTCCGGTCACGGGCTTCGTATCAACGCCGTGAGTCTGATGAACCAATTGGCGCTCAGGGGCGAACTGCTGGCACCCGATACCACCTATGGCGACATTCTCGACGCAGAATTGCCGCTGATCGACATTCTCGAGGCGGCTTATGGCCAGACCGGATTGGCGGCAGAGCTGGCGGCCCCGGTCTTTGCCTCGGAGCGGCTGCGGCTGGGCGACTTCCTGCACCTCGCGCCCGGGCTGCGCGAGGTGCAGGTCACCAACACGCTGCTTCCGCCGCTTGAGCTGCATATCTCGGATGTGGTCTTTGGCGCGCTGGAAGTCCTTGGCGCGCGGATCGTCGATCTCGACGCGCGGCTATCGCTTGGAACCTTTGCCGGCGCCGGGATCAGCGTACAGATTTCCGAACCCCGCGTGATCGTGCTGGGGGCACACCCCGGAAGCCGGGACGCCCGCGCCCAGAGCGCGCAGATCCGGATTGCCGTCGACGGGCTGCATCTGTCGTCGCTGCTGCGGCTCAGTCTCGGGATCAACCTGGCCAACAGCACCGCCACGCTGGCCGCCCAGGGCCGCCAGTGCAGTCGCGTCGGCACGGACACCGCCGCCGTCTTCGCGCCGGTGACCGCCGAATTGCTGAACGTGGACGCCTCGTTGCGCCTGCTGGGCCTGCCACTCGACAGACCGCTGGCCCCGGTCAAATCGCTCAAGCTGATGGAAAGCAGCGATACCCGGATCAGATTTACCCATGACGAGGTGGCGCAGGGCAAGGTCAAGGAAATCCGCGCCGACCACTATCAGATCGATGTCCACGGCCTGCAACAGATCACCGGCGCGGTGGCCGATCTCATCGGCGCCTTCCGGGCCGAGACCGGGGGCAAGGCTTCCGACCACGCCTGCCGTCTTCTGACCGGATGCGTCCTGGCATCATCCGCCCGTGGCCTGGGCAATCTGCTGGACCCCGTCACCGAGGCGCTGGCGGTCTCGCAGGACAATCTCGGCAAGCCCGGCACGACCGAAGGCGGATTGCTCCGGACCCTGCTCGAGGATGTCCTGGGGTTTGCCTTTGTCGAGACCCAGATCGAGGTGCTGGCGGTGAGCTGCTCTTACAAGCTGGCGCTGTGAGCAGCGGGCTGTAACACGTTGCTTCCCCGGTCGAAAATATGGCAAGTTCCGCCCTGTCATCCTTCGCGAAAGCCCCCGCATGACCGACACGCTCTCTCCTCCGCCGGCCCCCGAAGCCGAACACCGCTTTGCCTGCGATGAATGCGGCGCCGACATGCGGTTCGATCCGGCCACCGGCGGGCTGACATGCGACCATTGTGGCAACAGCGCCGAGATCGCCATCGGCCCCTGGGGCGGCGCCGCCCTGCGCGAACTGGATTTCGAAGCGGCCCTGGCGCAACGACTGCCGCAGGAGGAGATCGAGGAAACCCGCGTTTCGACATGCCCCAATTGCGGCGCCCAGGTCGAATTCGACGCCGACGTCCATGCCCGGGAATGCCCGTTCTGCGCCACCCCCGTGGTGATCGACACCGGCACCCATCGCCATATCAAGCCGCGCGGATTGCTGCCCTTCGCGCTCGAGGAACGCCAGGCGCACAAGGCGATGACCGACTGGCTGGGCAAACTCTGGTTCGCGCCCAACGGCTTGCAGCAATACGCCCGCAAGGGCCGCAGGATGGATGGTATCTATGTCCCCTACTGGACTTTCGATGCCGATACCAAATCCTCGTATCGAGGCCAGCGCGGCACGGTCTATTACGAAAGCCGCACCGTCACCCGCAACGGCAAGCGCGTCACCCAGCGGGTGCAGAAGGTGCGCTGGCGCGCGGTCTCGGGCCGGGTGGCGCGGTTTTTCGACGATGTACTGGTGCTGGCCTCGCGTTCGCTGCCCAAGCGCTATACCGACAATCTCGAACCCTGGGATCTGGCCGCGCTCGAACCCTACCGTCCCGAATTCCTGGCCGGGTTCCGGGCCGAGGGCTATGCGGTCGAGCTGGCCGATGGCTTTGCCGAGGCGCGTGTGCAGATGGACAGGATGATTCAGCGCGATGTGAAATTCGACATCGGCGGCGACCGCCAGCGCATCACCGACATCGACACCACGGTCGACGACATCACCTTCAAGCATATCCTGCTGCCGGTCTGGCTGGCCGCCTACAAATATCGCGGCCAGACCTATCGTTTCGTCGTCAACGGCCGCACCGGCCGGGTGCAGGGCGAACGCCCCTGGTCGGCGATCAAGATCGCCATCGCCGTCGTCATCGGTCTCATCCTGGCAGGAGGGCTGGGCTATCTCTGGGCAATCTCGCAACAATAGGCTGACGCACCTCCCCGGGGCACGTCAGCCCGTACCGGAAGGCCGACGCCGCCTTGCCAGCGCAAGCTCCCCTGGCCAGGCGGAAATTCGTAACGGGTCGATCCACTCCCTGACCGCACGCATTCCGTGGTCCTTCCGGTGCCCGGCACTATGCCACATCCGGCCGGAAATTTCCGCAACAGCGGTTGCGGCATGGCGTCCCACACCCCGAGAGCGCTTGCGCGCAGGGGCCGAATACGTCACAGTTAGCGCAAACAATTTACCCCCGGATACAGGAATTGCCTCATGATCCTCTGCTGCGGAGAATCGCTGATCGACATGTTGCCGCGCACATCGACCCTCGATGAGCCGGCATTCGCGCCACATACCGGCGGCGCGGTCTACAACACGGCGATCGCCCTTGGCCGTCTCGAGGCTCCGGCGGGCTATTTCGGCGGGCTCAGCTCGGACATGTTCGGCCAGCTGCTCGAGGCCGATCTGGTGGCCTCCAAGGTGGATACCGCTCTGGCCCCGCGCAGTGACCGGCCCACGACCCTGGCGTTCGTGACGCTGAAGGATGGGCATGCCACCTATGCCTTCTACGATGAAAACACCGCCGGCCGCATGCTCGCGCAGTCTGACCTGCCCGCGGTGCCTGCGGCGGTGACGGCGCTGTTCTTTGGCGGCATCAGCCTGCCGGTCGAACCCTGCGGCGACACCTATGCGGCGCTCGCCATCCGCGAGGCCGACAGCCGCCTGATCATGATCGATCCCAACATCCGCCCCGGGTTCATCCGCGACGAGGCCCGCTATCGCGCCCGGCTCGACCGGATGCTGGCGGTGGCCGATGTGGTCAAGGTCTCGGATGAGGACCTCGTCTGGCTCACCGGCGGCACCGACCCGAAGGCGCTGACCGACAAGGGGGTGGGCCTGGTGCTGATGACCCGTGGTGGCGAAGGCGTGCTGGCGCAGAACGCCGAGGGCAGCCTCGACCTGCCCACCACCAAGGTCGAGGTGGTCGATACCGTCGGCGCCGGCGACACCTTCAACGCCGGCATGCTGGCCGGCCTGCACCAGCAGGGTCTTGCCACCAAACAGGCCTTCAAGCAGGCCACGCTGGCCGACCTGGAACCGGCGATCGCGCTCGGCATGCGCGCCGCCGCGGTCACTGTCAGCCGCGCCGGCGCCAATCCGCCCTGGGCGCACGAACTGGCGTGAGGGCGCTGCTGCAACGGGTGCGCGAAGCCCAGGTGACGGTCGATGGCGACGTCCTCGGCCAATGCGGCCCGGGGCTGATGATCCTGGTCTGCGCCATGCAGGGCGACACTGAGGCCGAGGCCGGAAAGCTGGCCGCCAAAGCCGCCCGCCTGCGCATCTTTCCCGACGCGGCCGGCAAGATGAACCGTTCGGTCACGGATATCGGCGGCACGGCGCTTGTCGTCAGCCAGTTCACCCTCGCCGCAGATACCCGCCGCGGCAACCGCCCCGGCTTTTCCGCCGCCGCCGCGCCTGAAACCGGCGCGGCACTTTACGAGGCGTTCGCCGCCGCGCTGCGCGGTGAGGGCATTGCCACCGAAACCGGACGTTTCGGCGCCAACATGCAGGTCAGCCTTGTCAACGACGGTCCGGTCACCATCTGGCTCGACACCGAGGCCTGAGCGCGCCGCGGCCAGCCTAGGGCCTGATCGTCGCGCGGTTCACGCCCCCCATTTGCCGATCATGATGCCGGATTCGTCTTCGTCGCGCCGCATCGCGCGCACCCCGGCGTCGGTCATGGTCACCCGGTTCTTGCGCGCCGTGAGCCGGTCGAGCAGCGCCGCCTGCATCCGGTCCCGCTCGGCCTGATAGGCCGGATCCCGGCCCAGATCGCGGAATTCCTCGGGATCATTCTCAAGATCGAAAAGTTGCGGCGGAAAGCCCCGGTAATATACGTATTTCCACCGCTCGCTGCGCAGCATGTAGGCGCGGGCCTCCGACAGGCCGACGTCCAGCGTCTCGCGCGCGGCATAGAAGGCATAGTCGATTTCCGACAGCACCGCGTCGCGCCAGTCTTCGGGTGTCTCGCCCTGCAAGAGCGGCATCAGCGACCGCCCCTCCAGCCGGTGATCGGCCGGCGGCGCGCCGGTGGCCTCGAGGAAGGTGGGCACCAGATCGATGGCCTCGACCAGCGCATCGCAGGCGGTGCCGCGCGTGGCATCCGCCTCGGGGCGCGGATCGCAGATGATCAGCGGCACCCGCACCGAGCACTCATGAAACAGCTCTTTCTCGCCCATCCAGTGATCGCCAAGGTAATCGCCATGGTCCGAGGTCAGCACGATCATCGTGTCGCGATCGCGCCCGGTCTCTTCCAGCCAGTCAAAGAGCCGCCCGAGATGGTCGTCGATCTGCTTGATCAGCCCCATGTAGGCCGGCAGCACAACCTCGCGCGCGCCCTGTTTCGAGAAGGTCTCGCTGACCTCCATGCCCATGAATGCCGCATAGACCGGATTGGGGTCGGCGCGCTCCTCCGCGCTGCGATGGAGCGGTAGAAAACTCTCGGGGCCATACATGTCGTGATACGGCGCCGGGGCGATATAGGGCCAATGCGGCTTGATATAGCTGAGGTGGCAGAGCCAGGGCTGATCGCCCATCTCCTCGATGAATTCCCGGGCGCGCATGGTCATATAGGCGGTTTCGGAATGCTCTTCCCTGACCCGCGCCGGCAGGTTCGAATTCTTCAGATGCCAGCCCGAGAGCAGTTCGCCCTCCGGTCCCTCGGCGGAATTGGCCCAACGATCCCAGGGGTTGTCGCCCGCATAGCCCTTGTCACGCAGCCAGTCGTTGTAGCGCAGCTTGCCCCCCTTGGCCGCGAGCACGCCATCCGGGTGCAGCCCGTCGTCACGCTCGTAGGGGTCGAATCCCGGCTGGCTGACCTTGATGCCGATGTCACCGCCTGCCTCCACCCCGAGCCGCGCCATGCCTTCGCGGTCGGGCACCATATGGGTCTTGCCGACCACCGCCGTCGTCACGCCCTGCGGGCGCAGGTAGTCGCCCAGCGTCAACTCGCCCAGGGGCAGCGGCACCCGGTTCCAGGTGGCCCCGTGGCTGAACACCGTGCGGCCGGTGTAGGTCGAGGCGCGCGACGGGCCGCAGACCGGCGATTGCACATAGGCCCGGTCGAAACGCAGGCCTTTGCTGGCCAGCTTGTCGATGTTGGGCGTGTCCAAATGCGGATGGCCGTAACAGGACAGGTAATCCCAGCGCAGTTGATCGGCCATGATGAAGAGGATGTTCTTGATCTTTGTCATGTACTTATCTCATCAGTCCGGGAAGGAAGGTGGCAATCGGCGGGAACACCAGGACGAGAACCAGCCCCGCGACCAGCGCGATGATATAGGGCGTCACGCCCCGGAAGATCGCGCCGAGGCGGACGTCGGGCAGCACCGACTTCACCACAAAGACGTTCATGCCGATGGGCGGGGTGATCAACCCGATCTCGGACACCAGCACCACGAGGATGCCAAACCAGATCATGTCGATGCCGCTGATCTGCAAGGCCGGCAGGAACACCGGCACCAGCAGCACGAGGATGCCGATCGCCTCGAACACCATGCCCATCAGGATGGCGATCACGCAGACAAACAGCACCAGCTGGAACGGCGACAGCTCCCATGCGTCCACAAGGTCGAGCAGATCATAGGGCATGCCGCTCAGATTGATGAACTGCGAAAAGACGATGGCGCCGAGCAGCACGATAAAGATCGTCGCGGTGGTCACGGTGGCGTCGGACAGGCAGTCCTTCCATTCGCCCAAGGTCCGCAGGTTGCCGCGCAGAACGGCGATCACGGCTGCCCCGAAGGCGCCGATGCCCGAAGCCTCGGTCGCAGTGAAGGCACCGGTATAGATGCCGCCCAGCACCACGAAGAAAAGGATCAGCACCGGCAGCGTGCCGCGAATGGCCGCTGTCCTGCGCGCCGGCTCCAGCGGCGGCGCCTCGGGGGCGGCCAGCGGATCGCGGCGCACCACGATGCCGACGCAGATCATGAACAGCGTGACCAGCAAGAGCCCCGGAAGGATACCGGCGATAAACAGAAGGCCGATGTCCTGCTCGGCGATCAGCCCGTAGATTACCAAGGGCACCGAGGGCGGGATCATGATGCCCAGCGTGCCGCCCGCCGCGATGGTGCCCGAGGCGAGGCGGTCCGAATAGCGATAGGTCTTCATCGGCGGCATCGCGACCTTGGCCATCGTCGCCGCCGTCGCCAACGTCGAGCCGCAGACCGCGGAAAAGCCCCCCGCCGCCAGCACCGTGGCCAGCGCCAACCCGCCGCGGAAACGTCCGAGACCGGCATAAGCCGCGTCGTAGAGATCTTTCGAAATCCGCGCATGCACGATGAAGACGCCCATCAGGATAAAGAGCGGAATGACGCTGAGATTGTAGTTCATGCTGTCTTCCAGAACCTGCTGGCCGACCATCGCCAGCGACGCCTCGAACCCGCGTTGCAAACCGAAGCCGACGAAGCCCACCACCAGCGTGGCAAAGCCCACCCGGAAGCCCAGGAAGCAGAGCCCCAGAAGGGCGGCGAAACCGATCAATGCGGTGGCCATCACAGATCCTCCAGATGATCGTCGTGGCGCCCTGCCCCGGTCATCAGGCCCAGCACCTGGCAGACCACGCTCAGCGCCGCCAGGGCCGCGACCACGCCGAAAATCGAGGACAGCGGCCATTCCAGCACGATGGTGCGCGAATTCGTTTCGGCGGCATGCAGGGCGGCCTCGAACAGCACATAGACGATCAGGCACATCACGAAGAGCGACAGCCCCTGCACCGCGATGTCATAGACACGCGGTGCCACGGCGCGGACGCGGGCGTCGATGAGTTCGACCACGATGTGCTTGTCGCGGGCATTGGCGATGCCGAGGCCGGCAAAGATCACCAGCGCCAGCATCACCGAGATCATTTCCGACGCCCCGAAGATCGGCGCGCCGAGGAGATAGCGGCCGACGACATCGACGAAGGTCAGCAGCATCATGAGCGCCAGCACGGCGCTGGAAAAGATCTCCAGCCCCCTGACGATCTGCGCGAGAACGCCCGCGCCCGCGTGTCTGTCTGTCGGCCGGGTCATCAGTTCATCGCCCCGTCAAGCTGGCTGCGGTAGAAATCGAGCGCCGCCTGCGCGTCGATGCCGGTGTCGCCGGCCGCCTTGAGCCAGCCTTCGGTGACAAAGGCCGAGGCCTCCATCAGCGCCTGTTCGAAAGCCGGATCGGCCATGATCACCTGAAGGCCCGCGCCTTCATAGGCAGCCTCGCCCTGCGCCGCCGCCTCGTCCCAGCGCTTGCCAAAGGCCGCGCCAAGCACGTCGCCCGAAACGCTCATGATCGCCTGTTGATCCTCGGGCGAGATCTCGGCCCATTTGTCGCTGTTGGCAAAAACCGAGAAGGAGGTCGCGTAGATCGGCTGTGACAATCGCGTCGTCGACTTGGTGTAGGGCAAGAGCTGGAACGCCTCCACCGCCTGCGGATCAAGCCCGAGATGGCCATCGACAACGCCGCGCGAAATGATCTCGTTGGATTTCACCGCCGGGGTTGCGACGACGCCGGTGCCCAGCTCCTTGGTGATCGCGGCAAGCGGCCCGGGCAGCACCCACATCTTGCGGTTGGCCAGATCCTCGAGCGTGGTGATCGGCGTGTCGGTCTGGCTGTAAAGCTCGCCCGGCGAGATCACGAACTGCGACAGCAGGTGCACCGTGCTCACCTCGTCGGGGAAGTATTTCCGGTTGGTGGCCCAGAGCGCCCTGGACATAGTTTCGGCGCCCCTGATGGCGACAAAGGGCTGCATCGCGACCCGGGGGCCCTGCACCCCGTCCCCGAAGAAGCCGTTGAACATGACGGAGACGTCGGCGATGCCCTTTTCCACGGCGGCCAGCTGCTCGGGCGGCGGCGCCACCGATTTCGGCGGGATGATGCCCGTTACGCGGCCCTCGGTCACGCGCTCGACCTCGTCGATCCAGTTGGGCAGCACCTCGGAACAGGCGAAATGGCTCGATGGCCAGAAGCAGTTGACCAAGAGCCGGGTCTTGGCGGTGGCGGCGCTGCCGGCGACAACCAGCGCCGAGGCCACAAGTGCAAGTTTCAGTGTCATGTTCTCTCTCCCGTTTTGCGACCAGCTTGCGGTGTGGTCACACCGTCTTCAATCCTCAGTCCTCCAATCCGCCAAAGCTGCGGATATCGGTGCCCTCCTCCCGGCGTTTCGCTGTGTAGGCCGCGAAGGCCTCGACCGTCTGCGCATGCTCCCATGCCTCGAGCGCGGAGCGATAACTCGGCCGTTGCGAGACCCTGTCGAACCAGGCTTTCAGATGCGGCCTGCGGGCGTAGGGCCAGCCCATCAGGTCCATCCGGTGCAGGTTCGGCATCCAGGCAATATCGGCCAGCGAGAAATCCGCGCCCGCCAGATAATCCCGCCCGTCCGCCAAGAGCGCGTCGAGCTGGGCAAAGCCTGCGTCGGTCCGGCGCACCGCGGCCTCGATGCGGTCCCGGTCGAAGCCGGCGGCGAAATCGCGACGAAACTGCTTGAGCCAGGCGTTTTGGTGCCGTGCCTGAAAGGCCTCGGCCACTTCTGGCGGCGGCGGTGGCGCGGCACGGAACAGGAACTCGAAGGTCAGCAGCTTGAGATCGAGCTGCGCCGCATCCGCCATCTCCAGCAGCTCCGGCTTGGCGGTGGCGGCCAGCGCGTCATTCCGGCGCGCCAGATGGCGGATGATGTCGATCGACTCGATGATCAGCGCGCCATCGTCCACCAGCGCCGGCACCAGCCCCTTGGGGTGGATCTTCTGATATGCCGCGCTGGCGTGTTCGTCCTTTTCCAGATCGATCAGGTGGCTTTCAAACGCCTGCCCGGTCTCGGCCAGAACGATCCGCACCCGCTGCGAACAGCTCGACATCGGCGCGTGCCAGAGGTGCAGGCCTTGCAGGTCTTTCAGTGTCGGGTCTTGCGGGTCTATGCGCGGCATCTGTTCGCTCTCTCAGAAATTCACCCGGTCGCCGCCCTTGAGCGCGAGGATCTCGCGCGCCTCGTCCGGCGTGGCGACCTCGCAGCCCAGGTCCTCGACGATGCGGCGGATCTTGGCGACCTGCGCGGCGTTGCTCTCGGCCAGCTTGCCGCGCGACAGAAACAGGCTGTCCTCCAGCCCGACGCGCACGTTGCCGCCCATCTGGCTGGCGGTGGTGGCCAGCGACATCTGCGATCCGCCCGCGCCCAGCACCGACCAGCGGTAATCGTCGCCGAAGAGCCGGTCGGCGGTGCGCTTCATGAACACCAGGTTGTCGACCTCGGGGCCGATGCCGCCGAGGATGCCAAAGATGAACTGGATGAAAACCGGCGCCTTGAACAGCCCGATATCCATGCAGAATTTCAGGTTGTAGAGGTGACCGACGTCATAACATTCATGCTCGAACTTGATGTCATGCGGCGCCAGCGTGTCGGCGGCCTCCTTGATGTCGCGGAAGGTGTTGCGGAAGATATTGCCGTCGGAACCCGCGACATACTCCTTCTCCCAGTCGAATTTCCAGTCGTCGTCGCCATAGCGCTTGGCCAGCGGGTGGAAGGAGAAATTCATGCTCCCCATGTTCATCGAACACATCTCGGGCGAAAACGTCTTGGCCGGGGTGATCCGGTCCTGGATCGACAGCGACAGCGAACCGCCGGTCGAAATGTTCACCACCGCATCCGTCGCCTGCTTGATGCGCGGCAGGAAGGGCTGGAAGTCCTTCACATCGACCGAGGGTGCGCCGGTCTCGTTGTCGCGGGCGTGCAGGTGCAGGATCGAGGCGCCGGCCTCGGCCGCTTCAACGGCCTGGGTGGCGATGTCGTCATAGGTATAGGGCAGCGCATCCGACATGGAGGGCGTGTGGATCGCCCCGGTGACGGCGCAGGTGATGATTGTCTTCTGGCGAGCCATGGCGGCCTCCTTAACTGTCTTTGGACCGCTCGACGCGATAGCCGAGCGGGAAGAGTTGCAGATCGAAACGGTGTCGGATGAAGCCCCAGACCCCCTGCGGCGCCTTCAACATCACCACGATGGCCACAAGGCCGAGAACCATCAGGTAAATGGTGCCCAGATCGGCCAGGGTTTCGCGCAGCAGGAAAAAGACGATGGTGCCGATGATCGGGCCCTCGATGGTGCCGATGCCGCCGATGACGACAATGAAGATGACAAAGGCGGTCCAGTCGTTGACGCTGAAGGCGGCATCGGGCGAGATCCGCAGCTTTTGCAGGAAGATCAGCGCCCCCACGATGGCGGTCAGGCCTGAGGTGACGACATAGACAAAGAACTTGGTGCGCCAGATGTCGATCCCGAGCGAGGCCGAGGCCAGTTCGTTGTCGCGGATCGCGGTCAGCGCCAGCCCCTTGCGCGAGCGCAGCAGCAGGTAGACGGCCGTGACGACGATGAGCGCCGCGCCCAGAGCCAGCCAGTAAGACAGCGCCTCGCGCGCCGAACGGCCGTCAGCCATGGAACGCACGATATCGGTGGGCAGCGAGGTGCCCGATCCGCCGCCCAGCGCCGAGACCTGGGCAAAGACCAGCCGGAAGACCTCGGCCATGACCCAGGTGCCGATGGCGAAATAGGCGCCGCGCAGGCGAAAGATCAGCGCCGCGACGGGGATCGAGATCAGCGCCCCCAGCAGACCCGCCAAGGCGATGGCCACCAGCGGCGGCAGGCCCGAAAAGATGGTCAGCGCAAACAGCATGTAGCCGCCGAAACCCACATAGGCCTGCTGCCCGACCGAGACCAGCCCGGCATAGCCCGCCAGCAGGTTCCAGAGCGAGGCCAGCGCGAGGTAGAGGAAGATCTCGCCCATCAGCCGCAGGTCGGCCCGGCCCGCCCAATAGGGTGCGGCGATCAGGATCACCACGATCAGCGCGCCCAGAACGGCGGCCACTTTCGCAGCGTTGGAGGTGCGGCTTATGCGAATGTCAGTGCTCATGCCGAGATCCTCGGGAACAGGCCGTTGGGACGCACGGCAAGGATGACGAGAAAGGCGATATGGCCCGCGAGAAGCTGCCAGCCCGGGTTGATCGTCGCGCCCACGGTCTGGGCCACGCCGAGGATCACGCCGCCAACCAAAGTGCCCCAGAGGTTGCCCAGCCCGCCGATGATCACCGCTTCGAAGCCGAAGATCAGGCGCCCGCCGCCGACCGAGGGGTCGAAACTGGTGCGGATGCCCAGCAGAATGCCGGCCACCGCCGTCACTGCCAGCGCCAGCGCCATGGCAAGGCCGAAGACATGGCGTTTGTTCAGCCCCATGAGTTGGGCGATGTCCTGATTGTCCGAGGTGGCGCGAAAGGCGCGGCCCAGTGGCGTGCGGTAGAAACACCATTGCAGCCCCGCGATCACCGCCACGGCAATGGCGAAGGTCAGGAGCGGCAGCACCCCCAGCGACAGCGGGCCAAGTGCCACCGAGGCGGTCTCGAGCGCGCCTGCGTCCATCTTCTGCGGGTCGGCGCTGTAGCCTTCCAACAAAGCGTTCTGGATGATGACCGACAGGCCGAACGTCACCAGCAAGGGTGGCAGGATGTCGTCGCCCAGCGTGTGGTTCAGCACCGCCCGTTGCAGCACATAGCCAATGCCTGCCATCGCCGGCACCACCACGATCAGCGCCACCAACGGATGCACCCCCAGCGCCACCGTCGTCGTCAGCCCGAGGTAGGCGGCCAGCACGATCAAGTCGCCATGGGCGATATTGACCAGCCGCATGACCCCGAAGATCAGGCTGAGCCCGGCGGCGAAGAGGGCATAAAGCCCGCCCAGAAGCGTGCCCTGAACCAGGGCGTTCACGAAATCCATGTCATTCCACTCCGAAATAGGCGCGCGCGATCTCGTCGCGCGAGACGGTGTCGGACCTGCCTTCGAGCGACACCCGGCCCTCTTGCAGGCAATAGACGCGGGACGAGACCGCCAGCGCCTTGGTGATGTCCTGCTCGACGATCACCGCCGACATGCCGCCGCCGACAATCCCCGGCAGCGCCTTGTAGATGTCGCGGATGATGACGGGCGCGAGGCCGAGGCTGATCTCGTCGAACATGATCAGATCCGGGTTCGACATCAGCGCGCGGCCGATGGCGACCATCTGCTGCTGACCGCCCGAGAGCGAGGTCGAGGCCTGCGCGCGCCGCTCTTCGAGGATCGGGAAAAGGTCATAGACACGGCGCAGATTCCACGGCCCCTTGCGGTTCACCCGGCCGCCGATCATCAGGTTTTCCTCGACCGAGAGCGACGGGAAAAGCTGCCGGCCCTCGGGCACCATCGCCAGCCCCATCTGCGCCACCACGTCGGGGCGGGCATTGCCGATCTGTTGGCCGCGATAGGAGATTTGCGCCGCGTCATTGGTGATCAGCCCGGAGATCGAGCGCAGCATGGTTGTCTTGCCCGCGCCATTGGCGCCGATGATGGCCAGAACCTCGCCCTCATGCACGCTCAGCTCGACGCCATAGAGCGCCTGGAAATCGCCGTAGAAGGCATCGAGACCGTTCAGTTTGAGAATTGGGTCAGGCATCGGCTTCGATCCCCAGATAGATTTCCTGCACCTCGGGGCTGTCCATGATCGCCTTTGGCTCGCCCTCGGCGATCTTGCGGCCGAAATCGATCACGATCAGCCGTTCGACCACGGCCATCAGTGCATGCACCACATGTTCGATCCAGATGATCGAGACACCGCTGGCGTGGATCGACTTGATGGTGGCGATCAACGCGGTGCATTCCGCCTCGGTCAGCCCGCCGGCGATCTCGTCAAGGAGCAGGAGCCGTGGTTTCGCACAGAGCGCGCGGGTCAGTTCGAGCCGCTTGCGGTTGAGCAACGTCAGCCCCCCGGCCCGGTCATTGGCCTTGTCCAGAAGCTCGGTCTGGTCGAGCACCTCGATGCAGAGCCGCTCGGCCTCGCGCCCCGCAAGCCCGGCCGATTGCGTCGCCGCCACCATGGCATTTTCGAACACCGTCATGTGGGTGAAGGGCTGTGGCACCTGAAAGCTGCGGGCAATGCCCGAGCGCGAGCGGCGGGCGGCGCCCAGCGCGGTGATGTCGTCGCCGGCAAAGGTGATGCGCCCGGCGTCCGGCTTCAAAGTGCCGGTGATCAGATTGAACATCGAAGTCTTGCCGGCCCCGTTCGGCCCCAGCACGCCCAGCGCCTCACCCTCTTCGAGCCCATAGCTCAGGTCGTCAGCGACGGTCACGGCGCCGAAGGCTTTCGACACGGCGTCGAGTTGCAATATCTGCGTCATCGGGGTCTCCCCTGCGCGGTGTCGGGCGGCGGGATGCCGCCGCCCCTTGGACTCAGAGCAGCTTCAGCTCGCCGGTCAGCGGGATATCCGGCGCGGCGGAATTGGCGACGATCTTGAGGTCGAAGCCCTCGCCTTCCTTCTGCCACTGGCCGGCAACCAGCGGCGTCTTGGTGACGTTGTTGATCGGGCCGTTCGACCAGTCGACCGGGCCGACGATGGTGTCGAGCCTGGTCTCGGGGATCGCGGCGGCGATGGCCTCGTAATCCTCGAGATCCGCAGCGCGACGCACGACATCCGCGACCACTTCGAACAGCGCGTGCTTGAAACCGATCGGCTGGGTCCAGGGCCGGCCCGAGGCTGCCGTGTATCCCTCGGCAAGCGCCTTGGCCGACGCGCCGGTCAGCGACGAGGCGAAGGGATGATCCGGCGACCACCAGACTTCGGAGGAAAGCCCGTCTCCCCGATCGCCCAGCGACTCTATGACCGAAGGGAAGAGCAGCGCCTTGCCGATGGTCACGACCTTGGGATTGAAGCCCTGCTGCGCCGCCTGCGCCCAGAAGGTGGCGAAATCGGGCGGGATCATGTTGCCGGTGACGATCTCGGCCCCCGCCTCCTTGAAAGCGTTGATGTAGTTCGAAAAATCATCGGTCAGCGGCTGGTAGCGGCCGGGATCGGTCAGGTCGTAGCCAGCGGCGGCCAGCGGTGTCGGCAGGCCCAGCTCGGGATGCCCCCAGGCATTGCCATCGGCATCGTTCGGGAACAGCCCGCCAACGACCTTCTGCACGCCCGACTGGTCCCACATGTCGAGGAAGGCGCCGATCACGTCCTCGAGGCCCCAGAAGAAATGATAGGTGTAATCGAACCCCTGCCCCGGCACGCCGTTGCGGCCAAAGAAATAGGGCTGCCAGGGGCAGTCGGTGGTGATGCAGGGCACCTCGTTGATCTCGGCCTGATCCGACACCGGGTTCACCGTGTCGGGCGTCGAGGCGGCGACGATGATGTCGACCTCGTCACCCAGGATCAGGTCGGCGGCCACTTCGGCGGCGCGGTTGGGATTGGACTGGCTGTCCTTCGAGATGATCTCGATGTTCCAGGTCTTGCCATTGTTCTCGATGCCGCCGGCAAAGGCGTCGGCCACGGCGGCCAGGACATAATCGTCGGCCTCGGCAAAGCCCGCCAGCGGGCCGGTGCGCGGGCTGACATGGCCGACTTTCAGCGTCGGGGTCTGGGCATAGGCGCGGGTGCCGCGCAGGATGGCCGGGGCCGCCAGAAGCGCCGTGCCCCCGGCCAGAAAGCCGCGTCGTGATGGTGTCTTGAACTTGTTCATTGGTTCCTCCCTTGCGCCGGTCTCCCACCGGCTTTTTGCTGACCTAGTCGAGAATGCCGTCGAGTTTCGTCAGGTGACGGCCCACCCGGGCGCGCGCCGCATCGGCCTCGGCCTCGGTCCATGTGCGGAACCCCTCGCCGCTTTTCATCCCGAGCTTGCCCTCTTGCACGAGTTGCCTGAGATAGGGCGACGGCCCCTGCCGGCTCTCCAGGTCGAAGAGCACGTTTTCATGAATATCGAGCGTCAGGTCGGTGCCCACCAGATCGGCGTTCTCCAGCGGGCCGAGCACGGCCAACCGCCGGCCGAAGCAGGATTTCACCACGGTATCCACCGCTTCCGCATCGCAGATGCCGCGTTCCACCAGGCTCACCGCCTCGCGCCAGAGCGCATGTTGCAGCCGGTTGCCGATAAAGCCCGGCACGTCCTTTTCCACCATCACCGGCGTCTTGCCGGCACTGGCCAGGAGCGCCATCATCCGGTCGGCGACGGCAGCGTCGGTCCACTCGGTCTTGATCACCTCGACCAGCGGGATCATGTGCGGCGGGTTCCACCAATGGGTGCCCAGCGCCCGTTCGCGCAGGTTCAGCCCTTCCATGATCCTGGTGATCTGAATCACCGAGGTATTCGACGCCAGCACCGCCTCCTTTGGGGCGTGCGCCTCGACCTCGGCGAAAATCTTGCGCTTCAGGTCGAGTTTCTCCGGCGCCGCCTCGAAGACGACATCCGCCTCTTTCACCGCCGCCCGCACCGAGGAACACAGCTCGATCATCTTCAGCGCGCGGGCGATTTCGTCTTCCGCGGCGCCCAGCGACTTGAGGCTGTCCGAAATCCGCTTTGGCGCGGATTTCAGCGTCTCTTCATGCGGGTCGGTGAGCGTCACATATTGCCCGGCGCGCGCCAGGGTGAGCGCGATGCCATGGCCCATGAGCCCGGCACCGATGACGGCCATCTGTTGCTTCTTGGGAACCATCGCTCAGCCCGCCGTATAGCCGCCGTCGGCATAGAGGATATGCCCGGTATAGAAATCTGACGCCTTGGAGGCGAGGAACAGCAGCGGCCCGGCCAGGTCTTCGGGCTCACCCAGCCGGCCCTTGGGCACGCGGGCGAGGAAGCCCTTGCGGACCTCCTTGGCCTTTTCGGTGTCCTCGAACATCCAGGCGGTTAGCGGCGAACGGAAGACGGTGGGCGCAATGGCGTTGACGGTGATGCCGGTCGGCCCAAGCTCGCAGCCCAGCGCCTTGGTGATGCCGTCGGTCGCGGCCTTCGAGGCGCAATAGGCGGTGTAGCCGGCCGGATGGCCCAGCAGCCCGCGCGCCGACGACACCAGCACGATCTTGCCGCCCTGCCCCTGCGCCTTCATCTGCCCGGCGGCGGCACGGGCCAGCAGCCAGCTTTGCGTGACATTGGCGTCCATCACGCTCTCGAAGGTCTCGGGCGCCATATCGTTGATCGGCGCGACCTTGTTCATGCCGGAGGCCACGACAAGGATGTCGAGCTGGCCAAAGGTGTTCACCGCCTCGTCAACGAGCGCCTGACAGGCACCCTCGTCGCTGGGCCGGGTATTGACCGCGCAGACCGCGGCCCCCAGCGTCCGGCATTCCTCGGCGATCGCGTCCAATGCCTTCTGGTTGCCGGCGGCCAGGACAAGGTTGCATCCGGCCCCGGCGAGGATGCGCGCGGCGACCATGCCGAAGGCGCCCGAGGCCCCGGTGATCAGCGCCACCTTGTCCTTGACGTCGAACATGGAAAGGGGGTTCGTCATCGCGTTCATTTCACACCTCCGGGGGGTAGGGAATGACAACCAGCATCTTGCAGGTGTCGTTGCTGCGGTTCTCGATCTTGCGGACTTCGCCCGGCGCGATGGTGCAGCTGTCCATCCGGCGCAGCACCGTCTCCTTGCCGTCGATGATCACCGTCATCTCGCCTTCGAGCAGCACATAGACCTTCTCGAAGGGGGTGCTGTCGGGGCCGGCGCCGCCGCCCGGCAGGAACTGGCTGTAGCCGAGCCACTGGTTCTTCGGCCCACCCTCCTCGAAACCCTGAAGCCGCAGCCCGTGACAGCCGAAATGATTGGGCGCCTCGTAGGGCTGCGCGTCCTTGAAACGTTTGATGTGCATGGCGGTCCCTCTCTGGAGCGGTGCTCAATGAATGCGCACCCTACGCGGTGCCTGTAGGGTGCGCCTTCACGGCGCACCGTTGGTTCAGAATTCGGCGCCGTCGTCGATGCGGAAGCCCTGGGATTTGTCGATCATCGCCACCAGTCGGATGATGCAGCCGTCACCGCGATCCCAGTTCCACGGGAAGAAGGCGAAGGTGCAGCGCTTGCCGGTCACCGCGTCAAGGTCGCCGCCGACGTTCTCGATGCCGAGGATGCCGTTCTTGAACAGGATGTTGTGCACCGGCTCCCATTCGGGGAAATCGTCTTTCCAGTCGTTGCCGCCGGACCACTCGCGGTATTCCTCTTCCAGATGCGGCAGCAACGGGCCGTTGCGCTGCGGGCCGATCGCGGTGGCCAGCGGGTGGTCGTTGGCCTGGGTGTCGTGGCCCACGACCTTGACGCCCTTTTCCACCATCCATTCGGCGGCCGAAGACACCAGACCGGGGCAATAGGCAAAGTAATCGCCGTCCTCGTAATCATGATGCCAGCCGGTGTTGATGATCAGCACGTCGCCCTTGCGGATCGCATGGCCGCAGGCTTTCTCCAGATCCTCGCCGGTGATCGGCTCCCATTTCTTCTTGGGGATCGACACCACCAGGCCGGTGCCGAAGAAATGCGGCAGCGGCACCTCGTCGATGAAGGGCGTGCCCTGCACCACATGGGCCGGCGCGTCGATATGGGTGGTGGCATGCATCGTGGTCGTGATGCGCTGGCTCAACACGCCGGATTTCGCCATGTAGTGGATACGTTCGATCTTGGTATCCTGGAAATACGGCCAGTTGGGGTTCTGAAACCCGAAGCGGTGGCTGAGATTGTAGAACTCCAGCCCCATGTCGTTGTCGGTATTTGCCTGAAACTCGATTCCGCGGATCTCGACCATCGGATTCACCTTCTCTGTTCACCGGCGAGGGCCGGTGTCGGTTGGCTTAAAACTTTGCAGAGAGCTCCTCCCTCTGTCCCGAATTACGGTACGTATCGACCACGATGCGGTCAACAAAAAACCTACAATGCGGTTGACGTGCACCGCATTGCGATACATAAATTTATATCAGCACTGGGCGCGCACGCCGGAAGAATGCAAAGGGATCAGATGATACATGCTTGAAGAAAAAGACAAAAAAGACCGTTCCGGCATTCAGGTCATTGCCCGCGCGGCGGCCATACTGAGGGTTCTCAAAGAGGAACGTGGCGGACTCAGCCTAGGCCAGATCGCCACGCGGGTCGACCTGCCCCGCTCTACGGTACAGCGAATCACCGGCGCCCTGTCCGCAGAGCGGTTCATCATCCAGGACCCGAAAGGCGGCGGCATCCGGCTCGGGCCGGAGCTTGGCGCCTTTGCCGAAGCCGCGAACTTCAACATCGTCGAACGTTGCCGCGCGATCCTCAACGAGGTGACGCAGGCAACCGGCGAAACCACCGATCTCGCGGTGCTGCGCAACGGCAGCATGATCTTTCTCGATCAGGTGCCCGGCCTGCACCGGCTGCGCACGGTGTCCTCGGTGGGCGAGGTCTTTCCGCTGTCGACCACCGCCAACGGCCGCGCCTGCCTGGCGCTGATGACCGATGACGAGGCCTTGCGCCTGATCGAACAGGAAACCGCCCGCGCGCTGTCCGTCAGCGACCGCCAGGCGACGCTGCGCAAGCTCGCCGAGATCCGCGAAACCGGCCTGGCCTATGACATCGACGAGCACACCCCTGGCATTTCTGCGGCGGGCTTTGCCTTTCGCGACCTCAGCGGCAATTATCACGCGATCTCGGTTCCGGTTCCGACCCTGCGCTTCGCGGCCGTCAGGCCGCAGCTGGACGCCGCGCTGCGCGACGCCCGCGACCGGGTGCAGAGCGAATTCCCGCTCGACCCCTAGATGCGATGTCTTGGACGATAGTTCCCCCGGGTCGAAGTCAGGCTCGGGCCAGGCGAGCGGCCCCGCGGTCCGCCCCCGGCGCAGCGCGGACCCGGTTCGCCCGCTGACCGTACCAGACCGAGCCAAGGACGATGACCGCGCCGGCGCCCTGCACCGGGGACAGCGACTGCCCCAGCCAGACCCAGCCGAGAATGACGGCGGTCACCGGGCTCATCATCCCCAGCATGGAAACCGCGCCGGGTTCGAGCCGGGCGACGCCCCTGAACCAGATCGCATAGGTCGCCGCCGCGCCGATGAGGCCGAGCCAGGCAAGACCGGCAAGGTTGGTGACCGTCAGCGCCGGCAGAGGCGGCTCGACGATCAGCGCCAGCGGCAGAAGGATCAGACCGCCGGCGGTCAACTGCCAGGCGGTGAAGCTGAGGGCGGAAACCGGCGGCTGCCATTTCCGGCTGAGCACCGTGCCCGCCGCCATCGACGCGGCACCCCCCAGGCCGGCGGCAATGCCGATGGGGTCGAGCGCGGCCCCGGGGCCGATCAGCAGCAACGCCACCCCGGCGACACCGGCGGCGGCGGCGGCCACCGCGCCGGCCCGGATCGCGGTACCAAGCCAGCCACGGGCCATGAAGATGACCATCATCGCCTGGAGCGCGCCCAGGGTCGCGGCGACCCCACCGGGAAGCCGGTAGGCGGCGACGAACAACAGCACCCAGAACAGCGCGAAGTTGAAGCTTCCCAGCAGGAAGACGCGGCCAAGCCAGATGCGCGGTGGCAGGCACCGGGTCAGCGCCAGAAGCAGCAGCCCGGCCGGAAGCGCGCGCAGCGCGGCCAGCGTCACCGGATAGCCGGCCGGCAGCGCCTCGGTGGTGACAAGATAGGTGCTGCCCCAGACGGCAGGGGCCAGTGCCGTGATAAGGATATCGGTCGTGCGCGACATGATGATGTCTCCTGTTCGAGGTTTACCAAGGCCAGTGATGGGAAAAGCGCGGCCCTTCCGGCCCGGGCAAGAGGCCGAGGTCGCGCAACAGACAGGGCGGCACGCGACGCGGAGCGCGGCGGCGACGGCTCGGACGGGGCCGGAACAACGAAAGAAACATCTGCCCCCCTTTCACGCCGCAAGCCGCAGCGCCGCGCGCAGTTGGGCGCGCAGATCCTCGACCGGGCCATTGACCAGCCGGGCGCCGGTCTCACGGACCACAAGCGTCGGCACCGCGCGCACCTGAAGCCTGCGGGCCAGTTGCCGGTCTTTCTCTACCGCATGGCTGGTGGCCAGGTCTTCGAACGCCCCGGCAAAAGCCGCCGCATCGAAGCCGAGATCTCGGGCGGCCTGAAAGATGGTGGCGCGGTCCGCGACATTGCGGGCCTCGGTCAGATGCGCGAATTGCAGGCGGTCGAACATGTCCCAATGCGCGCCCTGCCCGCCGATCCGTTCGGCTGCCTTGCAGCCCTGCGCGGCGATCAGCCCGTGGGGATAGTCGAAGCGGGCCGCCCGCATGGCCGCGATATCGACCAGCTCGGGCCGGTCGCTGGCCTGCCGGCACAGCTCCCAATGGCCCAGGATGGTTTCGCGCGCGTCCTCGGGCGTGCCCCAGCGCGCCGCCATTTCCGCCCGGCTCGCCTGCAACACAAAGGTCCGGTGGCGGATATCCAGGTCGAACTCCGCCGCAAGCCCGCGCATCCGCGACGAGATGTTGAAACACCAGCAGCAGACGACGTCATGAAAGAAATCCACGGTCAGCGCAGCCATCACGCGGCCTCTTCGGCGAGGGCGGCCCCGGAAAGAAGCGTGGCGATCCGGGCGACATGGGCGCCCTGGAACCGCGCGCCGGCCAGATCGGTCTCGGAGGGCGTGCGGGCGCCATCCGCGCCGGCGATGGTGCCGGCCCCGTAAGGCGCGCCGCCGACGATCCCCTCGGCCGAGGTCTGGCCGGCAAAGGTATAGGGCATGCCCGCGATCAGCATGCCGAAGTGCTGAAGCGGAATCTGCGTCGAGAGCAACGTCGCCTCGTGCCCGCCATGCTGCGAGCCGGTCGAGGCGAAGACGGCGCCGACTTTGCCCACCAGCGCGTTGCGCGCCCAGAGCCCGCCGGCCTGATCGAGAAAGGATTTCATCTGCCCGGCCATCATGCCGAACAGCGTCGGCGTGCCGAAGATGATGGCGTCATAGGCTTCGAGATCAGCCGGCGCCGCCACCGGGGTGTCATCGGCGACAAAGCCGGCGGATCGGCGGATCTCCTCGGGCACGGTGTCGGGCACGCGGCGCAGATCGACCTGCACGCCGGGCTGGCTCCGGGCGCCTTCGGCCTCGGCCTGTGCCAACGCGCGGACATGGCCGTAGCTGGAGTAATAAAGAACAAGAACGCGGGTCATGGTATCCTCTCGGGGTTTGCGGTTTCGCTGTCCAAGAGAATGGCGCCGGCGGCGGGCCGGAATAACCGGCGGGTTTTCACTTCATTCTTTACGCCGGCTGAAGAATGTCAGGCGGTCATGGCCACGCGCAGGTGATCGAGAAAGGCGGTGACCTTGGCATCCATGCCCAGCCGCGAGCCGGTCACGGCAAAGACCTCCGGCGCCGGAAGCTCCCACTCCGGCAGCACCCGGACAAGCGCGCCGCGCGCCTCGGCCTCTTTCGAGACAAAATCCGGCAAGGTGCCAAGCCCCTGCCCGGCAATCAAGAGATCGCGCAGCACCAGGCTGTTGCCGACCCGGACAGGCGGATCAAGCTCGATCGTGCGATGGCCGGCGGGGCCGTGCAGCGACCAGGAGCTCAGGTGATCGGCCAGCAGGAAACCGACGACCCGGTGGCCGGCGATATCCTCGGGCGTCTCAGGGCGGCCGGCCTGGTCAAGATAGGCGGGCGCGGCAAAGATCCTCTGCCGGATGCTGCCGATCTTGCGCGCCAGCAAGGCCGAATCCGGCAGGACGGCGCGAATGCGGATCGACAGGTCGAAGCCGCCTTCGACCATGTCGACGATCCGGTCGTCCAGCGACAGCGTGACCCGAAGCTCGGGATAGGCCGCGAAAAACCCCGGCAGCATCGGCGCGATGACGGCCTGGCCGAATGAGCTGGAGGCATTGACCTTGAGGTGCCCGCGCACCGCCCCGGCGCCGGCGCGGATGCGGGCCTCGACCCCGGTCACCGCCTCGAGGATGCCGCTCGCCTCGTCGTAGTACAAGCGCCCCGCCTCGGTCAGCGACATCGACCGGGTTGTCCGGGTCAGCAGCGTGCTGCCGAGGCTTTCCTCCAGCAGCTTGATCTCGCGGCTCAGGAGCGCCGGCGAAACGCCGAGATCCTCGGCCGCACGCGCAAAGCTGCCGCGTTCAACGATGCGCCGGAAGGCGTGCATGACGGAAAGCTTGTCCATCTGTCGATTGGCTCCGCAAGGCCCGAAAACGTGCCCCCCGCGGCGCACGCCGGATGCCATAACACGGATTGCATCCGGCTGCGAAGACCGGCCGCCGTGGCGATGTTCCCGCGGTCAGGACGTCCCCAGATCGTCGAGATAGATCCGCACCGCGCCCTGCACGTGGCGAAAGCGATCTCCGCCCAGGTGCTTGCCGCCGAACCAACGGGTGACGACGATAATGTGGTTGTGCAGCCGCTCCCGCTCCAGCATCCGCAAGATGACCATGCCCGCCCCGGCCTCGCCATCGTCGTTCTTGAGTGGGCCATCTTCGGTCAGAAGGCCCCAGGTGTTATGCGTGGCCTTGGCGAATTTCTTGTTGCGGCACAGCGCCTTGATAAAGGCCTTGGCCTCCGCCGCCGAGGTACAGGGCCCGCCCGAGACCGCGTATTTCGATCCGCGGTCGGTGATGACATTCTCCAGGATACGCATGCCGCAGGCTTAGAGCCGCATCTCGCCGGCGGCAAGGCCCCGCCGGGGAGTGTGTCACCAGAGCGGCCGCCCCGAGCGCGGCGCCCGGCGCAGCCGCAATGCCTCAGCCGGACGCCCCCGCCAGGGACAGCTGCGCCCGATAGGCTTGCAGCCGCGCATCGGCGTTTGTGTCGACCACAAGGGCGACCGCCAGCGCGGCGATGGTGGTAATCAGGCTCGCCCGCCAGATCGGCCCCGCGAGAAACGGGATCAAGACAGCACAGAGGGCGATGATCACCGGGAAGATGCGATAAACGGCGATGCGGTAGTCGTTCAGCACCTTGTCGGCCCGCGCGATCTCGGCGGTGAGAAAACCGGCAGGATCGGCGCTATAAGCCGCCGGAAATCCGGTCAACCGGGCCTGACTGAGAAAGAACAATCCAAGCCCGAGGATCAGGATCAATGTGCCGGCGATCAGCATGGGGATGACATAGGCCCGCGCCACATCGGTTCTGCCCATCTGCCAGAACCCCAGGCTGGCCAAAAGAAATGCCAGCGCGAAAAGGATGAAGACGGTGGAAGAGAGCATCTCGGCTCGCGTCCACTCCGTCGCTGTTTTCAAGATGTCCATGGTTCTGCCCTTCGTTTTAGGGATCGGCGCCACGCGGGTGTCACAACGCCCAGGTGAAACCGGTGTCCTGCTCGCTCCGCTCCCAGAGCTTGACCATTACTGCCTTGTCATGGGCGTGCGGCTCCAGCGTGCCTTGGCCGACCGGGCCCACGAATTCCATGCGACCGGTGGGGCCATAAAGCGCGCGCTGTTGCAGGCCGTCCTCAGTGGCACACATGATCTCCGGGTAGGCGCCCTTTTCGGCCGATTGCACCATCGGCGACAGCGACATCAGGCCAAAGATGATCCGGGTGGCCCAGCCGCCGCTGGTCGAGATCAGCGAGGTGCGGGACGAGCCGGGATGGCAGACATAGACCGCGACCTTTCGGCCGGCGGCCTGCGCCCGGTCCTGAAGCTCGTAGGCGAACATCATCTGCGCCAGCTTGCTCTGCGAATAGGCGGTGTTCGGGCCATAGCCCTTGTCCCAGTTCATGTCCTCGAAACGGATGGTCTTCAGCCCCATGTTGTAGCCGAGGCTCGCGACGACGACGATCCGGCCTTTCGACGCCTCGATGCGGTCGAAGAGCATGCCGCAAAGGGTGAAATGGCCGTAGTGATTGGTGCCGAGCTGGCTCTCGAAGCCGTCGGGCGTCAGCTTGCGGGTCGGCACCTGGGCGATGGCGGCGTTGCAGATCAGCGCGTCGATGCGCGGGGTGGTCCTCAGCACCTCTTCGGCAGCCATGCGGACAGAGGCCTGCTCGGCCAGGTCCATGCGGATGAAGCGCGCCGGGGCGTCGGCGCCGAATTCCTGCTTCAGCTCAGCCACGGCAGCGGCGGATTTCTCGGCGCTGCGGTTCAGCATCACCACCTCCGCGCCCTTGCCCAGCAGGATACGTGCCGCCTGAAAGCCGGCGCCAGCGTTGGCGCCGGTGATGACATAGGTCTTGCCGCTGAGGTCGCCGAGGCGCTCGGGCGTCCAGCCCTCGGGGCCGAATTGAGTGTCTTTCATGGGGGTCATCCTTGGTGTGAGAGGCGCCCGGTGAAGGCCGCGATGTTTTTCGCTCAGTCGTCGAGCATGCCGAACAGGGTGTCGCCGCGTCTCCACGTCGGCAGGTAGCCCGGATATTCAGGCTTCAGCGCGCTTACCGTGTCGAGCCGTGCCATCTCTTCTTCGCTCAGCGCGATGTTGGCGGCCCCGAGGTTGTCGACCAGCTGCGCCTCCTTGCGGGCGCCGACGATGACGCTGGTCACGCCGGGCTTGTGCAGCAGCCAGGCCAGCGCGATCTGCGCCACCGAGGCGGCCTTGGTTTCGGCGATGTCCGTCAGCACGTCGACGATGTCGAACCCCTGATCCTTGTCGATCGGCGGGTAGTCAAAGTTGGCCCGGCGCCCCGAAGCTTCGCTGTCACGGGTGTATTTCCCGCTCAGAAAGCCGCTGGCCAGCGGGCTCCAGATAAAGGTGCCGAGGCCGAGATCCATCGCCGCCGGAAGAATCTCGCGCTCCAGCTCGCGACCGACGAGGGAGTAGTAGGACTGGGCCGAGCAGAACCGCTCGGTGCCCAGCAGCCGCGCCATGCCATCGGCCTTGGCGATCTGCCAGCCGGCAAAGTTTGACAGCCCGATGTAGCGCACCTTGCCTTGGCGCACGAGGTCATCGAGCGCGCGCAGCGTCTCTTCCAGCGGCGTGGTGATGTCGAAATTATGCACCTGGTAGAGATCGATGTAATCGGTGCCCAACCGTTTCAGGCTGGCCTCGACTTCGCGCATGATGGCCAGCCGGCTGGTGCCCAGATCGTTCGGCCCGGTGGTCATGGTGTTGTAGACCTTGGTGGCGATCAGCACGTCCTGCCGCCGCGCGCCAAGCGCCTTGCCCAGCATCTCTTCCGAGACGCCGGAGCTGTAGACATTGGCGGTGTCGAAGATGTTGATCCCCGCCTCGATCGACAGGTCGACCATGCGGGTGGCCAGATCCTGCCCGGTGGCGCCGATCAACCCGGCATAGCTGCCGCCCTCGGTGTCAAAGGTCATCGTCCCCAGTGTCAGCTCCGAAACGTAAAGGCCGGTCTGTCCGAGTTGCTTGTATTTCATCCTGGCTCCTTTCGCGCCGTGGCGCTTGCGTTGGTAAACCTTGGTGTTTACATAGAAGCGGCAGCGATACGTGTAAACCCTGATGTTTACATTTTTCGATCCAAACCGGGCAAAAGAGATGAAACTGACTGAAAAGAAACGAAAAGATATTCTCGATGCGGCGATTCAGGAGTTCCGGGAGCAGGGCTTTCCCGCCGCGCGGGTGAACCGAATCGCCGAACTGGCGGAAGTGTCGAAGCGCACGCTCTACAAGCATTTCGAAAGCAAGGAGGTGTTGTTTCAGGCCATCACCGACATCCTTCTCGACGAGATCGCGGCCGCACCGAGGCTGCGCTATCACCCGGAGGCGCCGCTGCGCGCGCAGCTGATCGCGGCGGTGGAGGATTACATCTCGCATCTGACCGGTGAGCATTACATGGGGCTGAACCGGCTGGTGCTGTCCGAGCTTCTGCGCGACCAGGTGCTGGCGCGCGCCTTCTTTGACAAGGCCGCCTTGCAGGACGGCCCGATCTCGGGGCTGATCGCAGAGGCCATGCAGGCGGGCGCCTTGCGGCAGGGCGAGCCCGGTTTCGCGGCCGGTCAGCTCCTGTCGATGGTCAAGCATTTCCTGGTCTGGCCGCAATTCCTGCTGGGAACGCAGGCCGGTGAAAACGCAGGCAGCGTCATTGCCGATTGCGTGGACATGTTCCTCGCCCATTATTCGCCGGAAAGCTGACTGCGCTCTCGGCGGCCCAGGCCAGTCGGCGCACGTGACGCAGGGGCGTGGCCATGCGTGGCAACATGTGCCAAATCACCAAAAGCGTGCGCATCCAGCGATAGAGGGTGATTCGACCACACTACAACCAACTGTTTTCATTCAGTTAAATGGACACCCTTTTTCCGGTCAGGGAAAAGCGTGCGCACTGACATCAAAAGCATGCGCACCTACACCGGAGGGCTTGCAAAGAAAAAGGCCCGCTGAAGCGGGCCTGATGTCTTGTTACTGATGTCGAGGAGTTAAGTGCGAAGGAGCAGTTCCATCATTCGTTCGTGATCGAACCCGTCGCGATAGTCCGGCATGGTGAATGGGGAATATCCAAGCGGGGCCGAATAAGCCTTCGCGTAGGCATGTTCAAAATGATCTATAGCGCAGACCTCGTCGCCATTTAATTGAGCATAGGTGAAAGCTTCAATCAGCATTTCGATAACCAGGCCCCAGCGGTTGCAGCAGGCAAAGGCAAGCCGCTCCAAGAAGTCTTTAGTTCCGAGCGGTTCGAAATCCAGTCCGGCTCTTTCGGCGTAAGTAAACGTCAGCTGTAGCATCTCATCGAGATCGCCTTGTTTTTCCATGTCGATGCTCTCGAAACGAACGGTCCTGAGGAGGAATGAAAGTTGTTCCTCCCGAGCAATGTGCAGCGCCAGGCTCGGAACACCAGACAAGATTAGCATCAAAGGCCAGCGGGACTCTTTCAGGAGGGTTTTGAAACTGTCGAGTATCTGCTGGTTGGTTCGGTAGCTCTTTTCGACGAAGACGTGCTGACATTCGTCGAAATGAATGCCCACCACACCTTGCAGTTCGGCGTATTTGATGACTTTCTCCCAAATCTCGGCTTGGGTCCTTCGCCCTTTTAGGGAGTAGCCAAGGAGGTCGAGAATTTTTTGGCCCAGATCTTTCCACGTGATCTTGCCTGAGAGTATGCAGTGAAGGATCTTGGCCGGTCGCCCGTCGGGCATAATCACCGTCCCGTCGTTGAACTTCTCTCGGAGCCGCTCAATTTCTTTCGACTTTCCTTGGCGGGATTCCCCGATAACCATGATACCCCGGGCCTCAAAGGGTTGGCCAGATTTCGCCTTCACATAGTAGTCGGTAGTGCACCATGTCATCGCGTCGAAAAGTTGCTTACCCCTCGTGACCTGCCACTGAACTTTCATCCAGCCGCGACCGGAGCCCAATTGGTGTTTACGCCGGTTGGCGCAGGTTGAGCAATCGCCCGACGCGCGGAGCTATCATCTCGCGCAGCGGGACGGGCGATTGCGGTGGTCAGGGTCCGCGCGTAGTCGACCGGGGTCTGGTAATCCAAGGCCGAATGCGGGCGTTCGGTGTTGTAGTCCTCGACCCATGCGGCGATCACGACGCGCGCGTGTGCCAGGTTGCGGAACATGGTCTCGTTGAGCAGTTCATCGCGCATCCGCCCGTTGAAACTCTCGACGAACCCATTCTGCATTGGCTTTCCCGGTGCGATGTAATGCCA
>NZ_FNYY01000031.1 GCF_900109145.1 Marinovum algicola | reverse complement strand
CAGCGACTATATCGGTGCCCGCGCCTTGGTGAGCAGTTTGCCAAAGGTGGAATGGCTGCTCGGAGATCGAGGGTATGACGCCGACTGGTTCCGAGAAGCGTTGAAAGACAAAGGGATACGCGCCTGCATCCCCGGTCGCAAGCAGCGCAAGAAAACCGTCAAGTACGACAAGCGCCGCTACAGACGCCGCAATCGGATCGAAATCATGTTCGGCAGGCTGAAGGATTGGCGGCGTGTGGCGACCCGATACGACCGGTGCCCGAAGGTCTTCCTGTCAGCCATCGCTCTCGCCGCACTCGTCATTTACTGGCTATGAGTCCTGACCCTAAGATACCGCCGGTCGTAGCGGACGC
Organism: Marinovum algicola; assembly: GCF_900109145.1. GTDB lineage: Bacteria > Pseudomonadota > Alphaproteobacteria > Rhodobacterales > Rhodobacteraceae > Marinovum > Marinovum algicola. Next base: position 47,216 of record NZ_FNYY01000031.1, on the reverse strand, counting down.
CAATGCCCACCTCTTGCTTTTGAGGAAGTCTGGCAGGGTTCGCGCGGGACAGATTCCCTGACGATAAAGGTCATTTCAGTTTTAAGTTCAAAATCGTCCTGATAGTTTTCAATGGCTTATCCGAAGCCAAAAGGACAAAATCGGTGACTCTCGACAACAAGGCGCCCTTGCGGCGCCTTTTTTGCGCTTCGTGGTGCAGGTGAGCGAGACTTGGGCCCAAGGTGCACTCTCCGCTTCGAGCCCGAGGCAGACCTGCCTCGGCGACCAAATCGTTACATTTGTTGCGCACACAAGGTTTGCTGTTTAGCTTGCAGGCTGCAGGAGTGAGGGAATTGTTCAGACGAATTGTCATCTCATTAGCCGCAACGCTATTCGTCACGTTCACCGGGCCAGGCGGTGCGAACGCCGAGGGCGTCCTTGATGGCCGTTCCTTTTCAGGCATGATCGGGCCGATTGAAAATCCCGACATGGAAGACAGCTTGTTTTTCAACGACGGCCAATTCTGGTCCGATATCTGTACGCGTTGCGGTTTCGTTCCGGGACCCTACCACACGGAAGAGACCGCCGAGGGCGTTCGCTTCACCGGTATGCTTGAAAGCGAAAGCCGTGGCCGTTTCGACTACGATGGGCTGGTAAAGGGAGACGGGTCAATCCGCGTTTCGATCACCTGGGAGCGTCGTCGATGGTACTGGACGTCCCGACGCGAGATCGTCTTCATCGGAGAATCTGCGTCAGCGTTCGAGACGGCTTCGCCTGCGGACATCCTTCAGGATATGCAGTTGATGGACCCGGACGGCAATCCGTTGTGCGGGCGGTTTTGAAAGGTTTTTGGGCAAGGCGAAGAGCAATTGCATTTTACGGCCTGCTTTTGCTGGGGGGCTGGTATCTGGGTGACCTGTTGAAGGACCTGACCGTTCCAGACATGCGCCCGATGAATGAGCCATTGATCCATCGGATTGTGATGACGGCATTCGTGGCATTCATCCTTCTCGCTGCTATCCCCTTTGTTCCGGGCGCGGAAATCGGATTCGCAATGCTCTTGTTGTTTGGTGGGCAAGTTGCACCGCTTGTTTACCTTGGGATGGTCAGCGCGCTGGTCCTGTCATTCGCTGTCGCGCGGTTGATACCCGCAACGATCCTCGCAGGTCTGCTGAACTGGCTTAGACTGACCAGGGCCGCGGACTTCGTCGCCGAATATGACGCCGCCGCCCCGGTTGACCGAATGGAAGCGCTCTCCGGGATCATTCCGTCGAACCTCGGTCGAAGACTGATTGGCAACAGGCACTTGCTGCTCGCCATAGCGCTCAACACACCGGGAAACTCGCTCCTCGGCGGCGGAGGTGGACTGGCGTTCATCGCGGGTGCCTCGCGGCTATATTCCTTTTGGCCTTTTCTGGCGGTCGTCATCTGTGCCGTTGCCCCGGTGCCATTGTTCTTCTACGTGGCCTGAAACTTCTGTCCGGCATGGTCCGATTGCGAACCTTTCGGCCCAATCCCACGCAACGGCAGCTTTGTCCGGCTTAGCTGACATCGAACAGAGGCTCCCGAGGATTTTTCGGGCGCCTCTGCTGGACATGCCTTCGCACTCATAAAGGCCTTCTTCGGAGGCTGCGCCGCGAATCGCGAAGGGCTGGCCCTTGCGGCGTCGTTTGTTTTTTCGGGCCCCGGTTTCCGCCGCAGCTTGCGCAGGCGATGGCCTCTGCCTCGGCTGCCCTGCCGTTGGTCAGGCCCTTTTCCTGATCGAACTCCCTGATTTGCTGAGCGGCGCTCTGCGGTGCGTCACAGGCCCGGCGCTTGTTGGCCTGGGCCGGGGTGCGGGGTCTGGGCGCCGCCGTCGCCGCGTTTTTCGATATATGGTGTGATAAATGAAAACCATTAATCGTACCATTGACTGCGCTGGCGATTCGTCATACCAATCACCAAGAAGCATGGCGGCCCCTTCGCCGGGGCGAGTTGAAGAGGGAGGTGAAAATGGAAAAACCGAACATCACCGCTCAGAGCGCCATGCGTGCGGCCGGAGGCCGGCCGGCCAAGGTCTCGGAGGTGCTGGAGCTTCTCGGCCGGCGCGTCGTGACCGGCGACTACGCCGTCGGCGAAACGCTTCCGGTCGAGAAAGAGTTGATCGAAGAGCTGTCGGTCAGCCGAACCACGTTGCGGGAGGCGATCAAGACGCTGACGGCGCTGGGTCTGCTCGAGGTGCGCACGCGCCACGGCACGCGGGTCCGGCCACGGCAGGACTGGAGCCTGCTCAGCCGCGACGTGCTGCGCTGGATGCAGCCGGTGGAGGGGGTCAACGTCGAGCTGTCCTCGGCCATCGACGAGGCCCGCGAGGTGTTCGAGCCGGCAGCCTGCGCGCTGGCCGCTGTCCGCGCCGACCGGCGCGAGATCACCCGCATCCGGCTGGCCTATGAAGCGATGGAGCGGGCCGCCGAAAACGACGACGTGGAAGCGGCCATTCAGGCAGACAAGGATTTCCACCTCGCGATCCTGGCTGCCACCGGCAACCCGATCCTCGAGGCATTCGACACTGCCATCGATGCGGTACTGGGGCTGTTGTTCAAGGCCGCGATCGAACGGCACATGGAAAGTTTTCGCAAGAACCTGGCCAATCACCTGCGGGTTCTCGAAGCGATCGAACAACGCAGGCCGGAGGAGGCGCGACAGGCGATGCTCGACATGATTGGCTTTACGCGCCGAAACCTGGAGAATTACCAGATCATAAAACCAATCAGCTGAAATCAGGAGGAATTTTACATGCTGAAGAACACCCTGTTGGCGATGGCCGCAGCGGTGGCCACCACGACGATGGCCGCTGCACAATATCCCGAGAAACCCATCACCCTGATCGTGCCGTGGAATGCCGGCGGCGGCACCGACGCGATTGCGCGCACCCTGGCCAACGGTCTCGAGGCCGAGCTGGGCGTGCCGGTCTCGGTGGTCAACCGTTCGGGCGGCGCCGGCGTCGTCGGCCACAACGCGATGGTTACCGCGCCGACCGACGGCTACACCATCGGCTTTGCCACCGCCGAGATGCTGACCTATTACTGGACCGGCAATGCCGAGTTCCAGGCCGAGGATTTCACGCCGATCGCGCTGATCAACTTCGACCCGGCGGCCTTTCACATCGCCGCCGGCAGCGACTGGCAGAACGTCGAGGAGGCGGTGGCCGCGATCAAGGCCGATCCGCAGGGCACCTACAAGATGTCTGGCACCGCCGTGGGCGCGGCCTATCACCTGGCCTTCGCCGGCTTCCTGCAACAGCAGGGCATCGATCCGCTGAAGGTCACCATGGTGCCGTCACAGGGCGCCGCGCCCGGGTTCCAGGAACTGGCTGCCGGGGGCGTGCAGATCATCCCGTCCTCGCTGCCCGAAGGCAAGACGATGATGGATGCGGGCCTGTCGCGCGCCATCGCGGTCTTCTCGGAAGAGCGCAATGCCTCCTTCCCCGAGGTGCCGACCGCCTCCGAACAGACCGGCGAGCCGTTTGCCGGCGGCACATGGCGCGGGGTTGTCGGCCCGGCGGGCATGGATGCCGAGGCGGCAGCGCGGCTGGAAGAGGCGACCCAGGCGGTGTTTGACAGCGAGGCGTTTCAGGGCTTCATGTCCAAACAGGGCTTTGGCGCCGACTACCGCGGGTCCGAGGCCTTCGAGACCTTCCTGGCCGAAACCCAGCAAAGCGTTGGCGCGGTCATGAAGTCCATCGGCCTGTCGCAGCGCGAAAACTGAGGCCGGACAGATGCGGCTCCCCGATATCTGGACAGGATTGGGCTTCGCGTGTCTGGGCGGGTTCGTGGTGCTGCGCGCCACGACCTTCCCGGAACCGGCCGGAGCCGCATCCCCACGACTGTTCCCCTACATGATCGGCAGCGCCTTTGTGCTGCTGGGACTGGCCGTCGTCGCGCGCAGCCTGCGCGCCCGCCGGCATGACGACGGCCGCCTGTTCCGGCCCGTGGCCGAAGACTGGATGCGGTCGCCAAGGCGGATGGTCCGGGTTCTTCTGATCCCGCTGACCATCGTCGCCTTCGGCCTGCTCTCGCCGGCCTTCGGCACGCTTCTTGTGGCGACGCCGCTGATCTTTCTCAACGCGCTGGCCTGGCAGGAAAAACCGGTGCCGGCGCTGGTGTCGGCGGTGGTCATCTGCGTGGTGGTCACCGTGTTCTTTACGCGGGTGATGCGCGTTCCGCTTCCCACTGGGCCGTTTTTCGGCCCCTGGTTCTGAGGTTTCGCCATGGATGTGTTCCTGTCATCGCTTCAGATGGTCTTCACCTATCAGGTCATCGGCGTGATCCTTCTGGGCGCGGCCTTCGGCCTCTTTGTCGGCGCCACTCCGGGGCTGAGCGCGACGATGGCCGTCGCGCTGCTGGTTCCGGTCACCTTCTTCCTGTCGCCGGTCGCGGCCATCGGCGCCATCGTCGCCTGTTCGGCCATGTCGATCTTTGCCGGCGACATTCCGGGGGCTTTGTTGCGCATCCCCGGCACCCCGGCCTCGGCCGCCTACATGCGCGAGCTGGATGCGCTGACGCAGAAAGGGCGGCTTGACCTGTCGCTCGGGCTTTCGATGTGTGTCTCGGTCATGGGGGGGCTGGTCGGCACCGCGGTGCTGGTGATCGCCGCGCCGCAACTGGCGCGGGTGGCGCTCCGCTTCTCGAGCTACGAATATTTCTGGCTGGCGCTGCTCGGTCTGTCCTGTGCGACGATGGTGGCCGGCAAGGACAGGCTGAAGGGCACGCTGTCGCTGCTGCTCGGGCTGGCGCTGACGATGGTCGGGCTCGACGTGACCACCGGCCTGCCGCGGTACACCTTCGGGGTGATCGATCTTCAGGCCGGCGTCTCGCTGATCGCCGTCATGATCGGCGCCTTCGCGGTCGCGGAGATCCTGCGCTCGGCCGCGGCACCGCTGACGCAGCCCAGAAAGCCCGCCGCCGCCGGGTTCTCGATCCTCAAGGGACAGTTCGGCAACCTCTGGCGCTTCAAGCTGCCGGTGCTGCGCGGCAGCCTGATGGGCACGGTGATCGGTGCCTTGCCCGGGGCAGGGGCCGATATTGCCGCCTGGATCGCCTTTGCGGTCAGCCAGCGGTTTTCCAAGGTCAAGGCCAACTACGGCAAGGGCGAGCCCGAAGCCATCGCCGGCTCCGCCTCGGCCAACAACGCCGCGCTCTCGGGCAGCTATGTGCCGGCGCTGGTCTTTGGCATCCCCGGCGATTCGATCACCGCCATCGTCGTCGGCGTGCTGGTGCTCAAGGGCATCCAGCCGGGGCCGATGGTCTTTGTCACCTCGCCCGATCTGGTCAATGCGATCTACATCGTCTTTGTCCTGGCAAACCTGCTGATCATTCCGCTGGGGCTGGCGGCGGTCATGGGCGGGCGGCACGTGCTGGGGCTGCGGCCCGGCCTGCTCTATCCGGCGATCCTTCTGATGTGCGTATTGGGCACCTTCGCCACCAACAACGCGCTTTTCGACCTCTGGACGCTGGCCGCCATCGGCGTGCTGGTCTGGATCATGGAGGCCAACGATTATCCGGCCGCGCCGCTCGTTCTGGGCCTGGTGCTGGGCAAGATCGTCGAAGAGAGCTTCATGTCCAGCATGATCAAGGCAGACGGCAACCTGCTGACCTTCTTCGAACGCCCCATTGCCGGAACGCTGGGCGTGATCACCATCCTCGTCTGGATCCTGCCGCCCCTTGTCGCCATGTGGCGGCGGAGACGGCGCACCCCCGAGCTCACGTAATTCGACAAAGGAGACCCCCATGCCCGTCGAACCCGATAAAGTGGAAGCGCAGGACGATGCGCGTACCCCCTATCAACTGCCTTTTCCCAAGGATGCCGCGGAAGAGATCGTCGTTCCCGAGGCGATCGCCAGTGATGAACGCGTCTGGGTGCCGCAGACCGAAACGGTGTCCTTCCGGCCGCTCTGCCTCAATGCCTCGCAGGGCTACTGGATGAACCTGCTGCGGGTGCGCCAATCCGGCGTGCTGTCGCGTCACCGCCATCCGCAGCCGGTGCATGGCTTTGTCCTCAAAGGCCGCTGGCACTATCTGGAGCATGACTGGGAGGCCCGCGAAGGCGGCTATGTCTACGAGCCGCCGGGCGAGACCCATACGCTTGTGGTGCCCGAAGATGTGACCGAGATGATCACCTTCTTCCAGGTCAACGGCGTGATGCTTTATGTCGATCCCTACGGCAAGACCATGGGGTTCGAAGACGTCTTCACCAAGATCGAGATGTGCCGAAACCATTATGAAGAGGTGGGGCTGGGGGCGGATTACGTCGACCAGTTCATCCGCTGATGTCGGGGGCGGCAGACACCGGCGCCTGGGCGGCGCCTTTCCTTTCGGGCCGGCAAGTCCTGGTGACCGGAGGCTCCTCGGGCATCGGCCGCAGCATTGCGCAGGCCTTCGCCCAGGCCGGCGCCGAGGTGGTGGCGACCGGTGTGGCCGAAGCCGACGTCACGGCGGCTCGCGACTGGGCCGAGGCGGAGGGGCTGGGCGCCAGTCTCTCTTTCCGCCAGCTTGACGTGCGCGACGATGCGGCAGTGGCCCGAGAGGTCGGCGGCATTGCGGATCTCTTCGCATTGGTCTGTTGCGCCGGGGTGATCCGGCGGGGCGCCGAATTGGAGCCGGAGGTTTTCGCCCAGGTGGTCGACGTCAACCTCAACGGCGCGATGCGCTGTGCCCATGCGGCGAAACCGGCGCTGGCGCGCACCGGCGGCTCCGTGGTGATGACCGCCTCGATGCTGTCGTTCTTTGGCGGCGGGCTGGTGCCGGGCTATTCCGCGTCCAAGGGCGGTGTGGCGCAGCTCACCAAGTCGCTGGCCATCGCCTGGGCGGCAGAGGGCATCCGCGTCAACGCCATCGCGCCGGGCTGGATCAGGACACCGCTGACAGCCGGCTTGCAGGAAGACGCGGCGCGCGCCGAGGCGATCCTGTCGCGGACCCCGATGGGCCGCTGGGGCGAGCCGGGTGATCTGGCCGGTCCCTCGCTGTTCCTGACCACGCCGCTGGCCGGTTTCATGACCGGCACGATCCTCCCCGTGGACGGCGGCTATGCGGTCGCCTGACGTCAGAAGGCAAACCCCGTGAAAGCTCTTGTCTACACCGGCCCGAAATCGGTCGAGATCCGGGACACCGCCCTGCCCAGGCCGAAGCCGGGCGAAGTGCTGCTGAAGATGCAGCTCTGTGGCGTCTGCGGCACCGATATCGGCATCCATTCCGGCACCCATCCACGCGCCGCCGCGCCGCTGATCCTCGGGCATGAGTTCGTCGGCGAGGTTGTCGAAGCCGGCGCCCGCTTTGCCAGGGGGCAACGGGTCGTGGCCTATCCGCTGCTGTCCTGCGGCGTCTGCCACCCCTGCCGCACCGGCAGCCCGCATGTCTGCACCGGCCTGCGCTTGATAGGCATCGATCAGGCGGGCGGACTGGCGGAATACCTGTCGGTGCCCGAGGATATGCTCTTTGCGGTGCCCGAGGATATGGACAATCGCATCGCCGCGCTGGTCGAGCCTCTGGCGGTGGCGCTGCGGGCGGTCGAGCAATCGGGCCTGGGGCTTGCCGACCGGGTGGCGGTGCTGGGCGCCGGGCCCATCGGGCTGTTGACGGCGCTTGCGGCGCGCCAGGCCGGCGCGGCCGAGGTGCTCGTCTCCGATATCGATCCGGCGAGGCTGGCGCTGGCCGGGGCGCTCGGCTTTCGGCCCGTCGATCTGCGCCAGGACGACCTGTCCGAGCAGGTTCAGACGGCGACCGATGGCGACGGCGTCGATGTGGTCTTTGAATGCGCCGGGGTCGGCCCCGCCGCGCGCGACATGACCCGGATTGCCCGGCCGGGCGGCACGATCTGTTTGACGTCGCTGCACAAGGCGCCCTGTCCGGTGGCGCTGCTCGACATTGCCTTCAAGGAGCTGCGCCTGATCGGCTCGCGGGTCTATACCCGCGAACAATTCCGCCGCAGCATTACTCTGGCACAGGCGATGGCCGAGGATCTGGAGCGGGTGATCACCCGGACGCTGCCGCTGAGCGGGTCTGCCCATGTCTTTGACCTGATCGCCGCGCCGGAGGAGGCGGATGTGAAGATCCTGATCGATTGCACCGCCTAGCGCCTTTCCGGCTCAGCGGCCCGTGGTGAAGCCGGCAACAAGCTCGGCGATCAATGCGCGCAGCCAGGCATGGCCGGGATCGCGACGCAGCCGGGGATGCCAGGCGATTTGGCTGGGGAATGCACCAAGTTCCACCGGCACGGCGACATCGCGCAGCCCGTAGGGGGCGGCGGTCATCGTGGCCACCCGCGTGGGCACGGTGGCGATGCCGCCCAGCCGGGCGACAGCCGGCGGCGCCGAGAGAAAGTGCGACACCACCACCGCCGTGTTGCGGCGCAGCCCGGTGCCCTCCATCCGCTTGTGCAGCCCGGTGCGCCACTTGCCGGGCGGCGCCACCACCACATGCGGCAACCGTTCATAGAGCGCCCGGTCGAGTGTCGCGCCCGGCGGCAAGGCCCGGGGCGCGACGAGGCAGCGGAAGCCGTCTTCGAACAGATCCGAGACCACGAGATCCTCTGGCGGCGCATGAAACCTTCCAATCGCCAGGTCGAAGGCCCGCCCGGCCAGGCTGCGCGGATCGAGATCGGGGCCGAGCGGGGCGATCTCCAGCGCTGCTCGCGGTGCCTTTTCGGCAAAGGCCGCCGCCAGATCCGGCACCAGCACGATCTCGGCGTAGGGCCCCAGCAACAGCCGAAACCGCCGTGTGGTACGGGCGGGATCAAACGGTTCGGCGGCGCGAAAGGCCTGTTCCAGCTGCGCCAGCCCGGCGGCGATCTCGGGGGCGAGTGCCAGCGCCTTTTCGGTCGGCTCGACGCCGTAGCGGGCGCGCAGGAACAACTCGTCCCCCAGCGCCTCGCGCAGCCGCGACAGCGCCGCGCTGACCGTGCTTTGCGATTGGCCGAGCCGTTCGGCGGCGGCGGTGACATTGCGCTCTTCCATGACGGCATGAAAGACGCGGAGAAGCGAAAGATCCGGGGTCATATGTCCAGGATATCGATTTCTGACCTTGCCTGCATCAATTTCTCAAACGACTGAGGCGCCCCTATCTGCTGTCCAAGAGGCGCTTAGCCGCCCCGAGTGACTGGCCGGAGCAAGGAGCTCTTTGGTTCGGCCCCGACAAAACCAACGACCACTGGAGACAGCAACATGGCACGTATTCTGATCCTCTCGACCGCATCTGACGCCCTGGGCGAGACCGGCAAGCCGACCGGCGTCTGGTACGAAGAACTGGCGACGCCTTATTACGCCTTCACCGACGCCGGGCACGAGGTGACGCTGGTCACTCTCGGCGGCAAGCCGGTGCCGATCGATCCGAACTCGGATGTCGCCGGCGACGAGGCCCCGGCCTCGGTCTCGCGCTTCCGGGACGATGCGGCGGCAACCGCGCTGCTTGCCGCGCCGGGGCGGCTCGAAGCGGAGGATATCGCGGAATTTGACGCGCTCTACATTCCCGGCGGTCATGGCGCGATGTACGATCTGGCCGAAAGCGATCTGGTGGCCGAGGTCATCGGCAAGGCCTGGGATCAGGGCAAGATCGTCGCTTCGGTCTGCCACGGCCCGGCAGCCTTTTCCAAGGCGGTCGACGCCGAGGGCACGCCCATCGTCAAGGGCCGCAAGGTCTCGGCCTTTACCGACAGCGAAGAGCGCGGCGTGGGACTGGCCGAGGCGATGCCCTTCCTGCTCGAGACCCGCCTGCGCGAGCTGGGGGCGGATTTTGACGGTGTCGCCGACTGGCAGCCGCATTCGGTGGTCGACGGCCGGCTGGTGACCGGCCAGAACCCTGCCTCTTCCGACGGCGCTGCCGAAAAGGTGCTGGCACTGCTGGGCTGAGGTCGGAATCCCTGCAAACCGAGACCGTCGCGCCAGGCGCGGCGGTTGCGGGCGTTGCGCAACCCAGGGGTTATGGGGTGAGCCTGCCGTGCAGCTCAGGCGGATTTTTGCGTCAATCTTCACACCCTTGTCAAATCTCGGAATGCAGACTTGATCTGACCGGTCTGCCTCTATGTCTTTGCGGACGACCGTTTGGCCTGTTTCGACCCAAGGACGATTTCATGACCCCAGCACTTGCGCCGCTGACGCCGAATGAGGCGATCGCGCTTTTCACCCGGACCCGCGCGCGCAGCGATGCGCTGGCGGCGCCGCTCAGCCCCGAAGACACCATGCTGCAAAGCATGGAGGATGCCTCGCCCGTCAAATGGCACCTGGCCCATACCACCTGGTTTTTCGAGGAATTCATTCTCAAGCCACGGGTGCCCGACTACCGCTCGCCCGACGACCGTTTCGCCTTTCTGTTCAATTCCTATTACACTCAGGCCGGCCCGCGTCACGCACGCGACAAGCGCGGGCTGGTTTCGCGCCCCGGCGGCCAGGCAGTGCGCGATTACCGCGCCCATGTGGAAGACAGCCTTGCCACCCTGCTGATGCAGCGCCGCGAGGACGGCGACGAGATCGCCGGCCTGGTCGAGCTTGGCTGTCACCACGAAATGCAGCATCAAGAACTGCTGGTGACCGATCTGCTGCACGGGCTGAGCTTCAATCCGCTGCTGCCGGTCTACAAGGAACCCGAGCCGCTCGAAGTGACCGCCGGCACCGAACTGCGGTTTGACAGCCACGAAGGTGGTCTGGTCGAGATCGGCCATGATGGCGCGGGATTTGCCTATGATTGCGAAGGACCGCGGCACAAAACCTTTCTCAGCCCCTACGAGATCGCCAATCGGCCGGTCACCAATCGCGACTGGATCGGCTTTATCGAGGATGGCGGCTATGGCGACGCCCGGCACTGGCTGATGGAAGGCCTGGCCGTGGCGCAACGCGAAGACTGGCAGCATCCGCTCTATTGGTGGCAGCAGGACGGCACCTGGTGGACCTTCACCCTGCGCGGCCCGCAGCCGGTGGCGCTGGAGGCGCCGGTAGTGCATGTGAGCTATTACGAGGCCGATGCCTTTGCCCGCTGGGCCGGCGCGCGGCTGCCCACCGAGGCCGAGCACGAGCTGGCCTTTCGCGACCGGCCCATCGCAGGCAACCTGATGGGCGATGGCGACGATATCGGCATGTTGCGGCCCATGCCCGGCGCAGGTGTTTGGGGCGATGTCTGGGAATGGACAGCCTCGGATTTCGCGCCCTATCCCGGATTTCGCCCGCCCGAGGGCGCGCTTGGCGAATACAACGGCAAGTTCATGGTCAACCAGCGGGTGCTGCGCGGCGGCTCCTGCGCCACACCGCGCGAACAGATGCGGGCGACCTACCGGACGTTTTTCTATCCGCATCAACGCTGGCAGATGATGGGGCTGCGGCTGGCGCGGGACGTGGCCTGATGGACGGTTCGCTTCAGGCCCGCTCCGCCACTGCTGCCGCCCTGCGCGACGATGCCCTGCGCGGGTTGCGACAGCCCCAAAAGGTGCTGAGCCCCAAGTGGCTTTATGATCAGCGTGGCAGCGCACTCTTCGAGCAGATCACCGCCCTGCCGGAATATTACCTGACCCGGACCGAGGCGGCGATCCTGAAGGACAACGCCGCGCGGCTGGCCGGGCTGGTGCCCGAGGGCGGCGCGCTGGTCGAATTCGGCTCCGGCGCCTCGGTCAAGACCCGTCGGCTGCTCGATGCCGGCGGTCATTTCGCGGCCTATGTGCCGATCGACATTTCCGCGGTGTTCCTGGCCGAAACCGCGCAGGATCTGCGGCGCCGCTACACCGAGATCGAGATTGCGCCGGTGGTGGCCGATTTCACCGCCGCGGTCGCCCTGCCGGAGCATCTGGAGGCCACGCCCAAAGTGGGCTTCTTTCCCGGCTCGACCATCGGCAACCTGCCGCCGGAAACCGCCACGGCGCTGATGGCCCATGCCCGTGCCTGGCCGGGGGTCGAAGGCTTCATCCTCGGGGTCGATCTGGTCAAGGACAGCGAGACGCTGGTGGCGGCCTATGACGACAGCCAGGGGGTGACGGCGGATTTCATCGCCAACATCCTGCACCGGCTCAATCGCGAGTTGGGCGCCGATTTCGACCTGTCGCACTTCGCCTATCGAGCCCGCTGGAACGCCGCGGCGGCGCGGATCGACATGGAGCTGGTCTCGCGCCGTGCCCAGAACGTGGCGCTGGGCGGGGCGACCATCGGTTTCGACGCCGGCGAGGCCATTCACGTCAGCGCCTCGCGCAAATACACCGAGGCCTCGCTGGCGCGGCTGGTGCAGCCCGCCGGCTGGCGTGTCGAAACGCTGCTGACCGATGCGGCGCGGCGTTTTGCCGTGGCGGTTCTCGCCCCCGTGTGACCCCGGGTGCGGCAGGGCGCCAGAGGCCGCGCCCTGCCTGTCAGTCGCTGTCCGGCACGTGGCGGCCGCCAATGACCCGTTCGCGCGGCCACCAGTCGGGATGGTTCGCGCGGATGAAGGCCAGAAGCTGTTCGCGCAGCCGCATTTCGACTTCCCAGCCGGTCGAGGGATCGGGGGTCATGACGTAGCAGGTGATTTCCTGGCCATGTTCGTTGTGATCGGTCACGAAACACGCCAGCGATTCGGGTTCGATCACGCCGTCCAGGTCTTTGGCCAGCGTCTCGAAGGTCTCGCGCAGAACCTCGGCGTCGGCGGCATGGTCGAGCCAGAGCCGGACGGTCTTCATCAACCGCGCATCCTTGACCGACCAGTTCTCGAACGGCCTGGAGACGAAATATTTCACCGGCACGATGATCCGCCGCTCGTCCCAGGTGCGCAGCCGCATGAAGGTGTAGAAAATGCTTTCGACATAGGCCCAGTGACCTTCGAATTCGACGCTGTCGCCGATCCGCACCGGCTTGGCCAGGGCGATCTGGAGCGAGGCGAGGATATTGCCCAGCACGGCCTGCCCAGCGATGCCGAGCAGCACGGTCAGCACCCCGGCCGAGGCCAGCAGGGTGATGCCGAGCGATTCGAACAGGTTGAGCTGCACCAGAACGAAAATCGCCGCGAAGCCGACCATCAACAGTACGATGACCCGCCGCAGCGCGTAGATCGAGGTGTAAAGCTCGCGCTTGTCGAGATTGCGCGCATCGTCGATCTCGCCCACGTAGCGCTGGGTCACGCGGTCGAGGACGGCGTCGATCACCCGCAGGATGGCGATGCCCACCGCGGTGGTCATGACCACCACGAAAAGTGGCTGCACCACCGCCGTGACCGGCCCCGAGAAGGACACCGCCAGCTCCAGCACCGTCTGCGCCACCAGCGCCACGACGAACAGCGCAAGCGGCACGCTGGCGCGTTCGGCGGCGGTCTTGAGAAAGGGGCGCCGTAACCGGCCCGAGGCCGCGTCCAGCGTGTTCTTGACCGCCCAGCCCAGCGCGAGCAGCGTGACGACCATCACCGGAAGGCCGATCCACTCCCATATCCGCAGGGCGCCCAACTCGCGTTGCAGGCTGTCGGGAATGTGGCGCTCGAAGGCGCGCGGCCCATAGGCATCGTGCAGCGCCGGCACGTCCTCGACGGTCTGCGGGGTGAACAGCCAATGCGCCTCCTCGCCGGTTGGCGCCTTGTACCGGGCTAGGCGAATCTCGTAGGCGCGACCATTGAGCTGAAACAACTTGATCCCGAGGTCGCGGCGCACCTGGCCGGCCTGCGGATTGCTGCTGCTGCCACTTTCGACCAGCGCATCGGGCCGCGCCGGCAGCCCCGACCAGTCCAACCAGACCCGCCGGTCGATCACCTGATAGAGCTGTTGGGCAAAGCGTTCGCCCGCTTCGGCCTGGCGCTCCGGGGGCAGGGCGTTGAGGTTGAGCATATGCTGCGCCGCCGCGAAATTGCCTTCGTCGGACAATTCGACAAAGGCCCGCATCGCCGAGCGCGGCGTCGACCGGTCAAGTTCTTCCGGCGCCGGGCCCAGCCCGGCATTGAGCGCATCGACCTCATACCACGACTGGCTTTCCTCTTCCTGGGCCACGAGGGGAAGCGCGAGGCCGATCAGGACCGCGAGGAGAAGAAGCCGGATACGGTGAAGCATACCACCAAACGCCGCGCTGCCGGGTTGGTTCCACGCTGCTGTGCGCACAAGGTCTCGGCGCCCCGGTCCCCGGAGGGGGTGGCATGGAATTTTCGGCGATTTGGTGCAGTGGTGAGCCGTGCAGGATTCGAACCTGCGACCCACTGATTAAAAGTCAGTTGCTCTACCAACTGAGCTAACGGCCCACTGTGTTCGCGGCTTCTAGAAACTGCGGCCGATAGGGTCAACCCCGAAAACGCGAAAAATCGTCAGCCTCTGGAATAAGTTCTGTCAGAGGCGTATATGCGCGCCCATGAACACCATGGATCAGACAGATCGCACCTTCATGAAGATGCACGGTCTGGGCAACGATTTCGTTGTCCTCGACGGTCGTGCGCGCAAGCTTGCGATGACCCCGGCGCTGGCCACGGCGCTGGCCGACCGGCATCGTGGCGTCGGCTTCGATCAACTGGCGGTCATCGTGCCGGGCGCGGAGGTCGATGCCGAGCTGATTTTCTACAACGCCGATGGCTCGATTTCCGCCGCCTGCGGCAATGCCACCCGCTGCATCGCGCGGCACCTGATGGACGAGACCGGCAAGACCCGGCTGCGCCTGAAGGCCGGCGCGCGCGTGCTCGAGGCGCGGGATGCGGGGCAGGGGCTCACCTCGGTCAACATGGGCCCGCCCGAGACCCATTGGCAGGGGGTGCCACTGGCGCGCGCGATGGAGACGCTGGAGCTGCCGATCGAAGGCGGCCCCACCGCCACCGGCATGGGCAACCCGCATTGCACCTTCTTTGTCGCCGACGCCGAGGCGGTGGATCTGGAGAGCCGAGGCCCCGAGATCGAAAATCACCCGCTGTTCCCCGAACGCACCAATGTGCAGTTTGTCAGCGTGACCGGCGAAAACATCCTGCGGATGCGCGTCTGGGAGCGGGGCACCGGGGTGACACTGGCCTCGGGCTCGTCGTCCTGCGCCACCGCCGTGGCGGCGCATCGCCGCGGGCTGACCGGGCCGGAGGTGACGATCCACCTCGACGGCGGCGAAATCCGCATCCGCGTCACCGACGAAGGCGTCTGGATGACCGGGCCGACGGCGCATGTCTTTACCGGCACCCTGACCGATGCCTTTCTGGAGAGCCTGACATGAGCGCGCCGGTGTTTTCGACCATGGGTTGCCGCCTGAACGCCTATGAGACCGAGGCGATGAAGGAGCTGGCCGCCGAGGCCGGCCTTGATGGCGCCGTGGTGGTCAACACCTGTGCCGTCACCGCCGAGGCGGTGCGCAAGGCGCGGCAGGAGATTCGCAAGCTTCGGCGCGAGAACCCGCAGGCCCGGCTGATCGTCACCGGCTGTGCCGCGCAGACCGAGCCCGAGACCTTTGCCGCGATGGACGAGGTCGACCTGGTGGTCGGCAATACCGAAAAGATGCAGCCCGAGACTTGGCAGGGCCTGGCGGCGGATTTTGTCGGCGAGACCGAGAAGGTCAAGGTCGATGACATCATGTCGGTCACCGAGACCGCCGGCCATCTGATCGATGGTTTCGGCACCCGCTCGCGCGCCTACGTGCAGGTGCAGAACGGCTGTGACCACCGCTGCACCTTCTGTATCATCCCCTATGGCCGGGGCAATTCCCGCTCGGTGCCGGCGGGGGTCGTGGTGGACCAGATCAAGCGGCTGGTGGATCGCGGCTACAACGAGGTGGTGCTGACCGGGGTCGACCTGACCTCCTGGGGCGCCGACCTGCCGGCGACGCCGCGACTGGGCGATCTGGTGCGGCGCATCCTCAAGCTGGTGCCCGATCTGGCGCGGCTCAGGATCTCGTCGATCGATTCGATCGAGGCCGACCCGGCGCTGATGGAGGCGATTGCCACCGAGCCCCGCCTGATGCCGCATCTGCACCTCAGCCTTCAGGCCGGCGACGACATGATTCTCAAGCGGATGAAGCGCCGCCACCTGCGCGACGACGCCATCGCCTTCTGCGAAGAGGCGCGGCGGCTGCGGCCCGACATGACCTATGGTGCCGACATCATCGCCGGTTTCCCGACCGAGACCGAAACGATGTTCGACAATTCGCTCAAGCTGGTCGAGGAGTGCGGGCTGACCTGGCTGCATGTCTTCCCCTACAGCCCGCGTCCGGGCACCCCGGCGGCGCGGATGCCGCAGGTCGATGGCCGGGCGATCAAGGACCGGGCCGGGCGGCTGCGTGCGGCTGGTGCGAGACAGGTCGCGGCGCATCTGGCGGCGCAGCAGGGCCGCGTTCATCATATGTTGATGGAAAACCCGCATATGGGACGGACCGAACAATTCGCCGAAGTGCGCTTTGCCGCGGCCCAGCCCGAAGGCGAGATCGTGACCGCAACCATCTCCGGCTTCGACGGCCAGCAGCTGGTGGTCTGAATGCATCCCAATCCGGCGTTCCGCCGCGAGGATGCGGCGCGCAATCTGGCTTTCGCCCGCGCGCGCGGCTTTGGCGTGCTGGCGATGTCGGGGGGCAGCGGTGCGCCGCTGTTGTCGCATGTGCCCTTCCTGCTGAACGCCGAGGGGACCGAAGCCGATCTGCACCTCGTCCGCTCCAATCCGATTGCACGGGCCTGCACCGGCGCGATGGCCGGGCGGATCGCGGTGAGCGGTCCTGATTCCTACATCTCTCCCGATTGGTACGAGCTCGCCGATCAGGTGCCGACATGGAATTATGTCGCCGTGCATCTCACCGGCGAATTGCGCCCGCTGCCGCCCGAGGCGCTCTGGGATCTGCTCGACCGGCTGACCGCAAAGTTCGAGGAACAACTGCTGCCCAAGCCGCCCTGGACCTCGGGCAAGATGTCGGCCGGGGTGATGGACAAGATGATGCGGATGATCCGGCCGTACCGTTTCGAGGTTACCGGTGTCGACGGCACCTGGAAGCTGAGCCAGAACAAGCCCGGGCCCGTGCGCGCCCGCGCCGCCGAGGGGGTCGCAGCCTATGGCCAGGGGCAGGAGCTGGCTCTGCTCGCCGCCCTGATGCGGGGCGTGGACACCGGCGGATAGGCTGCTAACCTGCCGCAAATTCCGCAATGGAAAGGACAGCGGCATGAAACTTCTGATGGCGGGGCCGTCGCCCTTTGTCCGCAAGGTCATGGTCACCCTGCATGAGACCGATCAGGTCGATGCGGTGGAATACGAAACCGTCGTGGCCTCGCCCACCGGCCCCTCGCCCGAGCTGATCGCGGCCAATCCGGTGGGCAAGATCCCGGCGCTGATCCGGCCCGATGCGCCGACGATCTACGACAGCCGGGTGATCTGCCGCTTTCTCGATGCGCGGGTGCAGGGCGGGCTTTATCCCGAGCGCCGTCAATGGGATACGCTGACCCTCGAGGCGACGGCGGACGGCATGATGGATGCCGCGGTGCTGATGGTCTACGAGGCGCGCTTCCGCCCCGAGGAAAAGCAATCGGCGGAATGGGTCGAGGCGCAATGGGCCAAGATCGACCGTGCGGTCTCGGCGCTCAACACCCGCTGGATCAGCCATCTGCGCGGACCGCTGGACATCGGCCAGATCGCGGTGGGCTGCGCGCTCTCCTATCTCGACTTCCGCCATGCCGCGCGGGTCTGGCGCACCGGCAACCCGGCTCTGGCCGATTGGTATGCCGAATTTGCCGAGCGGCCCTCGATGCAGGCCACCGCACCGAAGGACTGAACGGCCAAAGATTCGTCCGAGTCGCCGAACGGTCGGGAATTCGGCTCCAAGCGCTTCGCCGGGTTGGCGAAATTTCGGCCCTCGGCCGGCTCATGGGCGTCGGGAACGCGATTTCAATGCTTTTTTGGCGCGACAATACGGCGCGATGGCCCCTGCGCGCTTTTGAACGCTGGACGCCATTTTGAGGCTTGGTTACATACCGCACCAGGAAAGCTGCATTCGGTCTCGTGTGCGGCCATGATTTTATAGCCAGTCATCTGGCGCTGAAATGGAGATCACTCGTGTCCCACGCAGACGATCACGAAGGCACCCGCAGAGATTTTCTCTACTATGCCACCGCCGGCGCGGGCGCCGTTGCGACCGGTGCAGCGGTCTGGCCGCTCGTCAATCAAATGAACCCCTCAGCCGACGTGCGCGCGCTCAGCTCGATCCGGGTCGATGTCTCGGGTGTCGAGCAGGGCACGCAGCTGACGGTCAAATGGCTCGGCAAGCCGGTCTTCATCCGTCGCCGCACCGCGGCCGAGATCGAAGAGGGCCGCGCCGTGGATCTGGACGACCTGATCGATCCGATCGCGCGCAACCCCAACATCTCGGGCGAGACCGCGGCCACCGATGAGAACCGCACCCTGGACGAAGCCGGCGAATGGCTGGTTCAGATGGGCGTCTGCACCCACCTCGGCTGTGTGCCGCTGGGCGATGGTGCCGGTGAGTTCGGCGGCTGGTTCTGCCCCTGCCACGGCTCGCACTACGACACCGCGGGCCGCATCCGCAAAGGTCCGGCGCCGGAAAACCTCCATGTGCCGCCTGCCGTCTTCGAAGACGAAACCACTCTGCTGCTGGGATAAGGAGCGTAAGATATGGCTGGTATTCCTCACGACCATTACGAACCGAAGACCGGTGGCGAGCAGTGGCTGCACAAGCGGCTGCCGATTGTCGGGCTGCTGTATGACACGATCATGATCCCCACCCCCAAGAACCTCAACTGGATGTGGATCTGGGGCATCGTTCTGACCTTCTGCCTTGTATTGCAGATTGTCACCGGCATCATTCTGGTGATGCATTACACGCCGCATGTCGATCTGGCCTTCGCCTCGATCGAGCACATCATGCGCAACGTCAACGGCGGCCATTTCATCCGCTATCTGCACATGAACGGCGCCTCGCTGTTCTTTGTCGCGGTCTATATGCACATCTTCCGCGGTCTCTACTACGGATCGTACAAGGCCCCGCGTGAAGTGACCTGGATCATCGGCATGCTGATCTACCTGGCGATGATGGGCACCGCCTTCATGGGCTACGTTCTGCCCTGGGGTCAGATGTCCTTCTGGGGCGCGACGGTGATCACCGGCCTGTTCGGCGCGATCCCCTTCATCGGCGAGCCGATCCAGACCTGGCTTCTGGGCGGGCCGGCGGTCGACAACGCGACGCTGAACCGCTTCTTCTCGCTGCACTACCTGCTGCCCTTCGTGATCGCGGCGCTGGTCGCGGTGCACATCTGGGCCTTCCACACCACCGGCAACAACAACCCCACCGGTGTCGAAGTGCGCCGCACCTCGAAGGCGGAAGCCGAAAAGGACACGGTGTCGTTCTGGCCCTATTTCGTGATCAAGGATCTCTTTGCCCTGGCGGTGATCCTGGTTGTGTTCTTTGCCATCGTCGGTTTCATGCCGAACTACCTCGGCCACCCCGACAACTACATCGAGGCCAACCCGCTGGCGACGCCCGCGCATATCGTGCCGGAATGGTATTTCCTGCCGTTTTACGCGATCCTGCGCGCCTTCACCTCGGAAGTCTGGGTCGTGCAATTCGCCTCTTTCGTGACCGGCGGCATCGTCGATGCGAAATTCTTTGGCGTGCTGGCCATGTTCGGTGCCATCGCGGTGATGGCGCTGGCACCTTGGCTTGATACCTCCTCGGTGCGCTCGGGCCGTTATCGCCCGATGTTCAAGTGGTGGTTCTGGCTGCTGGCGCTCGACTTCATGCTGCTGATGTGGCTGGGCGCCATGCCGGCGGAAGAGCCCTATGCCACCTTCTCGCTGATCGCCTCTGCCTATTGGTTCGCCTATTTCCTGGTGATCCTGCCGCTGCTCGGCGTGATCGAGAAACCGCAGACCCCGCCCGCCACCATCGCGGATGACTTCGACGCGCATTATGCCCCCAAGACCGGCGGCACCAAGACCGTCGTGTCCCCCGGCGAATAATCGAGAGGCAAGAGACAGATGACCATCAAGACCCTCACGATCTCGGCCGTCACCGCGCTTGCGCTGACGGCGACCGGGGCCCTTGCCGCCGTCGCGGAAGGCCCCAAGGAAGATGTGGACTTTTCCTTCGAGGGCCCGTTCGGCGCCTTTGACGAGTTCCAGCTTCAGCGCGGCCTTCAGGTCTATACCGAGGTCTGCGCCGCCTGCCACGGGTTGCAATATGTGCCGATCCGCACGCTTGCGGACGAAGGCGGCCCGCACCTGCCCGAAGATCAGGTTCGCGCCTATGCGGCCCAGAACTTCGAGGTGTTCGACGCCGAGCTGGATGATTTCCGCCCGGCGAAACAGACCGACAACTTCCCGGCCAACACCGCCGTTGGCGCGCCCGACCTGTCGCTGATGGCCAAGGCGCGTGCCGGCTTTCACGGCCCCTATGGCACCGGCCTGAGCCAGCTCTTCAATGGCATGGGCGGCGCGGAGTACATCACCTGGATCCTCACCAGCTATACCGGCGAGGAAAAGACCGAGGCTGGCGTGACGCTGTATGAAAACACCGCCTTTCCGGGCGGCTGGATTTCCATGGCGCCGCCGCTGGACGACGGGCTGGTGGATTACGCCGACGGTCATTCCAATGACCAACAGGCCCTGGCCGAAGACGTCTCTGCCTTCCTGATGTGGACGGCGGAGCCGAAGATGATGGCGCGCAAGCAGGCCGGTCTGACTGGCGTCCTGTTCCTCGTGCTGCTTTCGGTGCTGCTCTACCTGACCAACAAGCGCATCTGGAAGCCGGTCAAGAACCGCACCAAGGCCTGAGGCTCGGCCGATATCATTCCGAAAGGCCCCGCTTCGGCGGGGCTTTTTTTGTTGTCGCCGTGCCTGCGCACGCCGACCGGGGTGGGGGCTTTGCCCCCACACCCCCAGGCGTCTTTTCAAAGAGAAAAAGCCTTGGAAAGGGGCTCAGCCGTCGCCGAGATAGGCTTGCAGCTGTTTGCTCGGCGTGGCGAAGAAGCCCTGGGTGGGCTGCGGCGGGTGCAGCGCGCCCTGCGAGACCAGCGCCACCTCATCGGCGACCCGGCGGGCGTCTTCGGGGGCGTGGCTGACCATCAGCACCCGGATGCCCTGCTCTGCCGCCAGCCGGGCGACCAGATCCAGCATCTCGCTGCGCAGCGCCGGACCCAGAGCCGAGAACGGCTCGTCCAGGAGCATCAGCGGGCGGTCCTGAAGCAGCACCCGCGCCAGCGCCGCACGGCCCTGCTGGCCACCCGAGAGCGCCGCCGGCCTGCGCCCGCCCATGCCGCCGAGGCCGACCTGCGCCAGCGCCGCCTCGATGCGCGCGAGCTGGTCCGCGTCGGGGCGGCGGGTGGTCATCGCAAGCGCCAGATTGGCGCGGACAGTGAGATGCGGAAAGAGATTGTTGTCCTGGAACAGGATGCTCACCGGACGTTTCGCCGGCGGCAGGCCGGAAATCTCCTGCCCGTCCCAGAGCACCTGGCCGGAGGTCGGCGCGAGAAAGCCCGCGATCATGTTGAGCAGGGTGGACTTGCCGGCGCCCGAGGGGCCGATCAGCGCGGTGAACCCGGCGCTGATGCGGGTGTCGGCGGTGAGGTGGAAATCCTCCTGGTGATAGGCGATCCGGCGCAGCTCAAGCATTGGCGCGCCCGCCCTTGTCGAACAGCCAGAACAGCCCGAGGCTGAGGGTCAGAAGCAGCAGGGCCGCGCCTTGGGCGGCCTCCATCCGGTAGGCGGCCATCAATCGGTAGAGTTGCAGCGGCAGGGTGGCGTGTTCGCCATCGGCAAACAGCGCAATGACCCCGAGATCGCCCATCGACAGCGCCGCCGTCAGCCCGGCGGCAAAGCCCAGCGGCCGGCGCAGGCGCGGCAGCAGCACGATGCGCCACAAAGCGAAGCCGGTGATGCCCAAGGTGGCGGCCAGGCGGCCGAAATCGGCGCGGGCGGCGTCGAGTTCCGGGCGCAGGATGCGCAGGACGAAGGGCAAGGCCATCAGCGCATTGACCAGCAGGGTGACAGGCAGGGCGGCCTCGGCCGGCCGCATCAGCGGCTGGACGATGAGGAACAGCCCGGTGCCCAGCACCAGACCCGAGACCGCGACGCCGAGCAGGCCGGCCAGTTCGCCGGCCCTTGTGGCCAGCGGCAGGGCCAGCACCAGGGTGAGCGCGGTGGCGCCAAGGGCCACCGAGACCGAGCGCAGAGCGGCCTGCCAGGTCTCGACCGGCAGGACCATCAGGCCGGGCAGCCCGGCCAACACGATCATCGCCAGCGGGGTCAGCAGGAAGAGCGCGGCGAAACCGATCCAGAGCGCGTCGCACAGCCCGGCGGGCCGGCTCCGGCCGTCCCAGCGGGCCTGGAGGCGGTCGAGGCCGGCGCCGAAACCGTCGGGCGGCGAGAGCAGCAACAGCGCCAGCGCCGAGCCGATTCCCAGCGCCAGCTGCACCAGCGCCAGCGTCGCCGCCTTGGCGAGATCGAAGTCGAACTTGAAGGCCTGGTAGATCGCCAGTTCCACCGTGGTGGCGCGCGGCCCGCCCCCCAGGGTCAGTGCGACGGCAAAGGAGGTCAGGCAGATCACGAAGATCACCGCGAAGGCGCCGGGCGCGATGCGGCGCAGCATCGGACGTTCCAGAAGGCGCCCGACCGGCGCGCCGAGCGAGGCGGCGAGGCGGAAGCGCTCGGCCGGGATGGCAAGCCAGCCTTGCAGGATCAGCCGGGTGGCCAGCGGCAGGTTGAAGAAGACATGCGCCAGGATCACGCCGTGATAGCCATAGATGTCGATGCGCGGCAGGCCGAGCGCGCCGGTGAGCTGGTTGACCAGACCGTTGCCGCCGAACACCGCCAGAAGGCCCAGCACCGCGACGATCACCGGCAGAATGAAGGGCGCGCCCAGCAGGGCGATCAGCGCCCCGCGACCGGGGAAGCGCTGGCGCGACAAGGCGCGCGCCACCGGCACCGCCAGCGCCACGCTGAGCCCGGCCGAGACCGCCGCCTGCCAGAGGGTGAACCAGAGCGCGTCGAAATCGGCCGGTCCGAGCGCGCCGAGCCCGCCGGCGCGCCAGATCACCGCGGTCACCGGGCCGATCACCAGCCCTGCGACCAGGAGCGCCCAGAGCCCCGCCCCGGACCGGGGCAAAGAGCTCAGCGGGAGAGCGCGCTGCGCCATGCCTCGATGGCCTCGTCACGCAGCGCGGCGGCCTCGTCCTCGTTGTAGAACAGCACCTTTTCCGGCATCGGCAGCGCGCGGAACCCTTCGGGCCATTTCTCCTGCGGCAGCGCCGAGGGGAGCGACCAGTTCGAGGTCGGGATCATCGACTGGAAGTCTTCGGTCAGGACATAGGCCATGAATTGATCGGCGAGTTCGGGGTTGTCGGTGGTGGCCAGCTTGGCGGCGAGTTCGACCATGAAGTAATGGCCTTCGGGAAAGATCGCCGCCGCCTTGGTGTCATCCTCTTCCGCGATGATGTGATACGCCGGCGAGGTGGTGTAGCTCAGCACCATGTCGGCCTCGCCATCGGTGAACAGGCCGTAACTCTCGGACCAGCCCTTGGTGACGGTGACGATCTTGGGGGCGAGCTTGGCCCAGGCGGCCTCGGCCTCGTCGCCATAGACCGCATGCACCCAGAGCACCAGCGCAAGGCCCGAGATCGAGGACCGCGGATCCTGGATCACCAGCCGCAGGTCGTCGGGGGCATTCAGCAGATCGTCGAAGCTGGCCGGGGGGGTGGCCACCTTCTCCTTGTTGTAGACAAAGGCGGTGTGGCCGTAGTTGAACGGCAGGAAGGTGTCGTCCTGCCAGGCGACCGGCAGGGTCAGGGCCGAGGTGTCGAGGCCATGCGGCGCAAAGAGGCCGCTTTCGCGCGCCTTCTTGGTGACGTCGGAGGTGAGGCCGATCACCACGTCGGCTTCGGTGCGTTCATCTTCGAGCAGGATGCGGGGCAGCAGTTCGCCGGTCTTGTAGACCAGATCGCAGCCACAGCGCGCCTCGAACCCCGCCTCAATGCCGGGGCCGGGGCCCCATTCGGATTTGAAGTAATCGCCTGCGTAAACGGTCAGCACGGGGGTCTCGGCCGCCGCCATCGTGGCGGTGGCGGCGATCATGCCCGCGGCAAGGGTGCGTCCCAGCATGGGTCTCTCCACAGTTCGGGGCGGAGTGGGGGAGCGCCGGGGCGGTCGACCTTCCCTCCGCCGGTTCTAGCCGGTTCAGGTTCAACGGGTTCGCGATTTGCATCTCAGCTGGTTTGAACTGCGCCAGCACCCCGAGGTGGCCTCATACCTAGGGTGCGGGCCGGGCCGCATCAAGCCAATAGTGCTTGAGCGTCGCCGGGCGGGGCCTTAGGGAAGGAGCAAATGGAGGGTCTGACATGAGCTACAATACCTTTGGCCGCATGTTCCGCATCACCACTTGGGGCGAGAGCCACGGGCCGGCGCTGGGGGCGACGGTGGATGGCTGCCCTCCGGGGATCGAGATCGATCCGGACTTCCTTCAGCGCTGGCTGGACAAGCGCAAGCCGGGGCAGAACAAGAACACCACCCAACGCAAGGAACCCGACGCGGTGGAAATCCTGTCGGGCGTCTTCGAGGGCAAGTCGACCGGCACGCCGATCCAGCTGATGATCCGCAACACCGACCAGCGGTCGAAGGATTACGGCGATATCGTCGAGAAGTTCCGCCCCGGTCATGCCGACATCACCTATTGGCAGAAATACGGCATCCGCGATTATCGCGGCGGCGGCCGGTCCTCGGCCCGCGAAACGGCGGCGCGGGTGGCGGCCGGTGGCGTGGCGCGGGCGGTGCTGAACCAGATGCTGCCGGGGCTGAAGATCACCGGCTACATGGTGCAGATGGGCGAGAAACACATCGATCGGTCGCGGTTCGACTGGGACGAGATCGGCAACAACGATTTCTGGCTGCCGGATGCCGCGGCCGTGCCGGAGTGGGATGCCTATCTGGGCCATCTGCGCAAGGATGTGCATAATTCGGTGGGCGCGGTGATCGAGGTGGTGGCGCAGGGCGCGCCGGCCGGTTTGGGCGCGCCGGTCTATGGCAAGCTGGACACCGATCTGGCGACCGCGATGATGAGCATCAACGCGGTCAAGGCGGTGGAGATCGGCGACGGCATGGCGACGGCGGCCCTGACCGGGTCGGAGAATGCCGACGAGATCTTCATGGGGCCGGACGGGCCGGTCTATTCCTCGAACCACGCCGGCGGCATCCTGGGTGGCATCTCCACCGGCCAGGAGATCGTGGTGCGGTTTGCGGTGAAGCCGACCTCTTCGATCCTGACCACGCGCAAGACGATCACCAAGAGCGGCGAAGAGACCGAGATCATCACCAAGGGAAGGCACGACCCCTGCGTCGGCATCCGCGCGGTGCCGGTGGGCGAGGCGATGATGGCCTGCGTTCTGCTCGATCACATCCTGATGCATCGCGGCCAGATCGGCGGCGCCGTGGGCGACACCCTGGGCCGCATCGGCTGAGCCATGTGACACCGTCCCGGGCCTGATCCGGGACCTCATGGCCGGCTGGCTTGCGCGCGGTTTCGACGTGCCGGCGTGGCTGCGGAGGCCCCGGATCAGGTCCGGGGCGCGGGCCGCGACGTGCCGGCGGTGGCGCGGTTTGCCTTTGGGCTCAGGACGCGGCCCGTTCCGCGCCTTTCTCGATCGCCTCGCGCAGCTTCCGTTCCAGCGCCTTCTGTTTTGACGGCGCGTGGAACTTCAGGCCGAACATGTCCTTGACGTAGAAGCTGTCGACCACCTGCTCGCCATAGGTCGCGATCACCGCCGAAGAGATATAGACGTTGTTGTTGGCCAGCGTCCGGGTCAGGTCATAGAGCAGCCCGGGCCGATCGCGAGTGTCGACCTCGATGATCGTGTAGATCTCGGAGCCGTCGTTGTCGAAGGTGATATGCGTCGGCACCCGGAAGGCGCGTTCGCGTTTCTTGATCTTGTCGCGCGACTTGATCGCCTCGCCGGTGACCACTTCGCCCATCAGCGTCTTGTGGATCATCGAACGCATGCGCGGCAGCTTGCTGGCCTCGTAAGGCGCGCCCTCGGCGTCCTGGATCCAGAAGGCGGCGGTGGCGAAACCGTCCTTGGTGGTAAAGGTCCGCGCATCGACCACATTGGCCCCGACCAGAGACAGCGCGCCGCACATCCGGCTGAAGATGCCGGGGTGATCGGCCATGGCAAAGCAGACGCGGGTGGCGTCGCGCTCCTCGTCGGGATGGACGTCGATGGCGATGGCGTCATCCTCGAGCCCGCGCAGCAGATTGGCAAAGACCACATGCGCGGTGATGTGAAGACCCTGCCAATATGGCGGATAATGCCGTCCGGTCTCTGTCTTGATGTCCTTGGGGGGCCAGTTGGTGAGCGCCCGGCGCAGGTGCTTCTTGGCCTCGGTGCCGCGGTTCTCGCGGTTGAGCGCCTCCATTCCGTCCTCGAGCGCCCGCCGGGTCTGGCGATAGAGTGCGCGCAGCAGTGCCGCCTTCCAGTTGTTCCAGGTGCCGGGGCCGACGCCGCGGATGTCGCAGACCGTCAGGACGCAGAGCAGGTTGAGCCGATCCACCGACTTCACCGCCTTGGCGAAATCGCGCACCGTGCGGGGATCGGCGATGTCGCGTTTCTGCGCCATATCCGACATCAGCAGGTGATAGCGTACCAGCCATTCGACGGTTTCGCTGTCTTTCCGGTTCAGCCCCAGCCGCGGTGCCACGATGCGGGCGATCCGTGCCCCGAGGATCGAATGATCCTCGTCCCGGCCCTTGCCGATGTCATGCAGCAGCAGGGCCACATAGAGCACCCGGCGGTCGATGCCCTTCTCGATGATCTCGGTCGAAACCGGCAGCTCCTCACCTAGCTCGCCGCGCTCGATCTCGGCCAGGTGGTGGATCACCTGGATGGTGTGTTCGTCCACCGTGTAATGATGGTACATGTTGAACTGCATCATTGCCACGATCGGCGCGAACTCGGGGATGAAGGCCGAGAGCACGCCCAGCTCGTTCATCCGTCGCAGCGCCCGCTCGGGGTTGCCGTGTTTCAGCAGCAGATCGAGAAACAGCTTGTTGGCCGCCGGGTCGCGGCGCATGCCGTCGTCGATCAGTTGCAGGTTGGATTTCACCAGCCGCATGGCATGCGGATGGATCAGCAGATCCGAGCGCAGCGCCTCTTCGAACAGCCGCAGCATGTTGAGCTTGTCGGACAGGAACGCCGCTTCGTCGGCAATCGCCAGCCGGCCATGGGTGACGGTATAGCCGGTCTTGACCTTGGTCTTCCGGGTGAAAATCCGTTCGAGCAGGGCCGGCCCCTTGGTGTGGTCGGCCTCCAGCGCGGTCAGGAAGATACGGGTCAGGTCGCCGACCTCGGTGGCATGCAGGAAGAAATCCTGCATGAAATGCTCGACCGCGCGGCGCCCGCCGGTGTCCTGATAGCCCATGGCGGCGGCGACTTCGACCTGAAGGTCGAAGGTCAGTTGCTCCTGCGGTCGACCGGAGACGAGGTGCAGGTGGCAGCGGGTGGCCCAGAGAAAGGTTTCGGCCTTGACGAAGCCCTCGTATTCCTCGGGCTCGAAGACGCCGAGCCGGACCAGTTCGCTGGAATGGGCGACGTGATGGACGTATTTGGCGATCCAGTAGAGCGATTGCAGGTCGCGCAGCCCGCCCTTGCCCTCCTTGACGTTGGGTTCGACCATGTAGCGCTGGCCGCCTTGCTTTTCGTGCCGGGTGTCGCGCTCTTCGAGCTTGGCCTCGACAAACTCCCGCTCGGACCCTTTGAAGAGATCATTGTTTAGCCGCCGCGACAGATCGGCGGCCAGCGCCGCGTCGCCGGCCAGAAGCCGGTGTTCGAGCAGGGCGGTGCGGATGGTGAAATCCTCGCCGCCGAGCCGGATGCAATCGCGGATCGTGCGCGAGGAATGGCCGACCTTGAGCCGCAGATCCCAGAGGATGTAGAGCATCGATTCGATCACGCTCTCGGCCCAGGAGGTGATCTTGTAAGGCGTCAGGAACAGCAGATCGACGTCGGAATAGGGCGCCATCTCGCCCCGGCCATAGCCGCCCACGGCAATCAGCGCGAGCCGTTCGCCATCGGTGGGGTTGGACAGCGGGTGCAGATATTCGGTTGCCGCGCGCCAGGCGCTCAGGACAAGTTCGTCGGTCAGCCAGGTATAGCTGCGCTTGGCGGCCTCGGCCTCGAGCGGGCGGGCGCGCAGGGCCTCGGCAATGGTGGCCATGCCGGCCTTGCGGGCCTGAAGCAGCTGCCCGACCAGCGCCTTGCGAAAGGCGGCCGGATCGGTCCTGTCGAAGTCCTCCATCAGATCCGCAACCGCGGCGGCATCGAAGATGCGCGCCGCGGGGCAGATCAGCATGGTCTCAAGTAGGGTCGTATCAACCGGTTCAGAAACCGGCAGTGCCAAATCGATTGGGCGCTGGGTCAAGTATCACCACCTTGTTGTCGCGCACGGTGGCGACTGCCAGCGCGCGTTCGTTCGTGCCATCCGCGCGCAGCCGGAAAATGCCGCCGGTGCCCTGGAAGCCCGAGGATTGGGTCAGCGCCGTCGCGGTCAGCGCGTCGGATTTGCCCGCGCCGACCAGCGCGCCGATGGCGGCGATGCCGTCAAAGCCGAGGCCCGCGAGCGGATGCGGCGCGGTGCCATAGGCGCCCTGGTAACGCGACGCGAAATTCGCCGTGCGGGTCTGATCGGGCAGCGCGAACCAGCCGCCCTGGACACCGGGCAGCGACAGCGTTTGCGCCGGCACGTCCCAGCGGGCGAGGCCGATGTATTGCGTGGCGTCCGGGCTGATGCCGTTTTCGGGCAGCAGCTGCACCAGCAACGGCAGCGCGCCAGCGGCGTTCGAGGTCAGGAAGACCGCGTCGGACTGCCGGGCGGCGGCCGCGATGCGCGGCATTGCGGCGATCACGCCCTGCTGCGAGAAATCAAAGCCTTCGGCAGCCACGACCCGCACGCCATTGGCGCCGGCGGCGGCTTCGATGGCGCCCTTGCCGAACTGGCCCTCGACATTGTCGGGGTAGACGACGGTCACCGACTGTTTGCCCTGGCGCGCGGCAAAACCCATCAGGCGGTCGGCCGTGTTGCGGAAGGTCGGGCCAAGCACAAAGACATTGCCGCCGGCGATCGAGGGGTTGTTGGAAAAGCTCAGCACGTTGACGTTGTCATCGGCCACCTGCACGCCCACGGCGTTGGCGGCTTCGCCGAACAACGGCCCGAGAATGATCTTGGCGCCGGCGTCCACCGCCTGTTGCGCCTGGGCGGCGGCAGTGGCGGCATTGCCGGCGGTGTCATAGACCCGCAGGTCGATCTGGACCCCGTCGAGATCGGCGACGGCGAGCCTGGCTGCGTTTTCCAGCGCGCGGGCCACCGCGCCGGCGCCGGCGTCGCTCTTGGGCACCAGCAGCGCCACTGGCACCGGCCGGCTGGTGTTGATGCGCGGTCCCGTGCCGCCGCCGACTCCGCCGATCTGCACCGGCTCACAGGCGGCGAGAGCGATCAGGCCGAGCGTGGCGGCAGCACCGCGGGCAAAACGCGGCAGGCGCAGCCGCTTGCGGGCGGCAGACAAAACGGCAAACATGGTCTATCTCACTTCGCGGTTGGGTGGCGCGGCCGGAGCCGTGCGGTTCGCCGCGATAATAAACACAGAGCGAGGCGGGTCCAGTGGCGAATGTGACAGAGGGGCGGAACTGGCAGAGAGACGCCCGCAAACTGCCGGGCGGGCTCTATTTCGTGGCGGTGCCGATCGGCAACGCCCGCGACATTACCCTGCGCGCGTTGGATGTGCTGGCCGGGGCCGATGTGCTGGCGGCCGAGGACACCCGCGCCTTACGCCGGCTCATGGAGCTGCACGGGGTGGCGCTGAACGGACGCCAGATCCGCGCCTATCACGAGCACAACGGGGAAAAGATACGCCCCGGGTTGCTTGCGGCGCTCTCCGAGGGGCAATCGGTGGCCTATGCCTCCGAGGCCGGAACGCCGCTGATTTCCGACCCGGGATTTGACCTGGCGCGGGCCGCCAGCGAGGCCGGCGCGGCGGTGACGGCGGTACCGGGCGCCTCGGCGGTGCTGGCGGCGCTCAATGTCGCCGGATTGCCCACCGACCGGTTCTTTTTTGCCGGTTTCCTGCCGTCGTCCGGTGCGGCCCGGCGCAAGGCGCTGGAAGAGCTTTCGAGCGTGGCGGCAACGCTTGTGTTCTACGAATCACCGCGCCGGGTGGCGGCGATGCTGGCCGATGCCCGCGATGCGCTTGGTGCCGACCGCCCGGCGGCGGCTTGTCGGGAATTGACCAAGAAATTCGAAGAGGTGCAGCGCGCGCCGCTGGGCGAGCTGGCGGATCGCCTGGCCGAAACCGAGCCGCGCGGCGAATTTGCCGTGGTGATCGGCCGGGGCGCGGCCCAGGCAGAGAGCGCGGAAGACATCGAAACCGCGCTGCGTCAGGCACTGGAAACCATGTCGGTGCGCGACGCGGCGGATGTGGTGGCCAAGGGATACGGGCAAAAGAAACGGATTGTTTATCAGATGGCCCTAGGCTTGGCGAAGGATTGACGCCGGAGGGGCCGGCAATGCCACCGGAACTCGAAAATGACGA
The DNA here is from genome assembly GCF_900109145.1 of Marinovum algicola. GTDB lineage: Bacteria > Pseudomonadota > Alphaproteobacteria > Rhodobacterales > Rhodobacteraceae > Marinovum > Marinovum algicola. Next base: position 16,765 of record NZ_FNYY01000031.1, on the reverse strand, counting down.
CATCGGCGCCGCGCGCGCCCGGCGCGGAGAGCGCAATCACCGCGCGGGGACCTGCGCCGAAGAGGCCGTCGCGCGGCGCTATCTTGCGGCGGGCTATACCGCCGTCGCCCGCCGCTGGCGCGGCAAGGGCGGTGAGATCGATCTGGTGTTTGGCGATGGCGCCGGTGGTTTCGTCTTTGTCGAGGTCAAGACCGCCCGCGATCTCGACGGCGCGCTGGCCCGCATTTCGCCGCGACAGGTGGCGCGCATCCACGCCGCCGCGGCGGAATTTCTGGCCGATTGTCCGGCCGGGCTCGACAGCGCGGCGCGCTTTGACGCGGCGCTGATGGACGGCCAGGGCCGGATCGAGATCATGGAGGGTGCGCTGCTGGGCTACTGATGGGGGCTGCGGCATTGAACCCGCCCCGGCCTTGGGCCATGTAAGGGGCGGACATCAGCAGGAACAGCCCATGAAAATCGCCTTTCAGATGGACCCGATCGGGGCCGTGGACATCAATGCCGACAGCACTTTCCGGCTTGCCGAAGAGGCGCAGGCGCGGGGACATGAGCTGTTCTTCTACCTGCCGGACCAGCTGGCCTATCAGGAGGGGCGGATCACCGCCCGGGGCCATGATCTCACGGTGCGTCGGGTGCAGGGCGACCATGCCGATCTTGGCCCGCTGCGCGAGGTCGATCTGGCCGAGTTCGACGTGGTCTGGCTGCGTCAGGATCCGCCGTTCGACATGCATTACATCACCTCGACCCATCTGCTCGACCGGTTGAAGGGCAAGACGCTGGTGGTGAACGATCCTTTCTGGGTGCGCAACTACCCCGAAAAGCTGCTGGTGCTCGACTTCCCCGAGCTGACCCCGCCCACCGCCATCGCCCGCGATCTGCAAACCCTGCGCGAGTTCCGCGACCGGCATGGCGACATCATCCTCAAGCCGCTCTACGGCAATGGCGGCGCCGGCGTGTTCAAGCTTGCCCAGGCCGATGGCAACCTGGCTTCGCTGCACGAGCTTTTTGCCAGTTTCTCGCGCGAGCCGCTGATCGTGCAGAAATATCTGCCCGACGTGACCAAGGGCGACAAGCGGGTGATCCTGGTCGACGGCAGGCCGGTCGGGGCGATCAACCGGGTGCCGGCCAAGGGCGAGACCCGGTCGAACATGCATGTCGGCGGTCGCCCGGAAAAGATCGGGCTGAGCGCCCGCGATCAGGAGATCTGCGAGAAGATCGGGCCGCTGCTGCGTGACAAGGGGCAGGTCTTTGTCGGCATCGACGTGATCGGCGACTACCTGACCGAGATCAACGTCACCTCGCCCACCGGAATTCAGGAGCTCGAGCGCTTCGACGGGATCAACGTCGCCGAGAAGATCTGGCAGGCGATCGAGGCCAAGCTGGCGTGAGCCTGATGCGCCGCCTCCTCAATCCCTGGTTGCGGGTGACGGAGCGGCGGCGCCTGGCACGGGCCACCGACCCCGAGACCCTGCGCCGGGCCTTCGAGGTCAATGCGCGGCTGTTTTTCTGGCCGCCGCGCGGTGCGGCCTTTGACGCGGCCGAGATCGCCGGATGCCCGGCCACCTGGGTCGACCGGGGCCGACCCGGGCCGCTGCTGCTCTATTTTCACGGCGGCGGCTATGTCTTTGGCGCGCCGCGCACCCACCGTGCCATGCTGGCGCATCTGGCGCGGCGCACCGACGGCCCGGCGCTGCTGCCGGGCTATCGCAAGGCACCGGAACATGCCTTTCCCGCCGCTTTTGACGATGCGCTGGCCAGCTACCGGGCGGTGATGGATCATCCCGGTGGCGTGGTGCTTGGCGGTGACAGCGCCGGCGGCGGGCTCGCCCTGGCGGTGCTGGCCGGAATATTGGCGCAGGGCCTGCGCAAGCCGCTGGGGGTGTTTGCCTTTTCGCCCCTGACCGACATGACCTATTCCGGCAACAGCATCGTCGGAAATGCCGGCAGCGACGTGATCCTGCCGGCGGAACGCTGTCATGAGATCGCCGAGATGTACCTTCAGGGCGCCGATCCCGCAGACCCGCGCGCCTCCCCGCTGTTTGCAGAATTCACCGGCGCGCCGCCGGTCTGGCTGACCGCCGCCGACCGCGAGATCCTGCTCGACGACACCCGCCGGATGACGGCGTCGCTGCGCGCGCAGGGAGTCGAAGTCTCCGAGACGATCACCCGGGATCTGCCGCATGTCTGGCCGATCCTGCACAGCTTGCTGCCCGAAGGCCGGGCCACGCTGGGCGATCTGGCGCAGTGGATCAGACGTCTTTCGCCCCGAGAAGCCGGTAGCTGAGCGCCTCGGCGATATGTGGACGGCGCAGGTCGTCGGCGCCGCCGAGATCGGCAATCGTCCGCGCCACCCGCAGCACCCGGTGATAGCCCCGTGCCGAGAGGCCGAAACGCTCTGCGGCCGTCAACAACAGCGCCCGGCCCTCGGTGTCGGGCGTGGCAAAGGCCTCGAGCGCCTTGCCCTGGATGTCGGCATTGACGCGGGTGTCTTCGAGCGCGGCATATCGCGCCGATTGCACCGCGCGGGCAGTGGCGACGCGGGCGGCGACCTCGGCCGAGCTGTCGCCGCCCTCGGGCAGGTCGAGATCGGCGAAGGACACCGGCGGCACGTCGACGCGCAGGTCGAACCGGTCCATCAGCGGGCCGGAAATGCGGCCCATGTACTCTTCGCCACATTGCGGCACCCGGGCGCAGGCGCGGGCCGGATCGGGCAGATAGCCGCATTTGCAGGGGTTGGCGGCGGCCACCAGCATGAAGCGGCAGGGGTATTTCACATGGGCATTGGCGCGGGCCACCATGACCTCGCCGGTCTCGATAGGCTGGCGCAGGGTTTCAAGCACCATGCGGGGAAATTCGGGAAACTCGTCCATGAAGAGCACGCCATTGTGGGCCAGGCTGATCTCGCCCGGTTTGGCGCCGCGGCCGCCGCCGACGATGGCGGCCATCGAGGCGGTGTGATGCGGCTCGCGAAAGGGGCGGGCGCGGGAAATGCCGCCCTCGTCGAGCAGCCCGGCGAGAGAATGGATCATCGAGGTCTCGAGCGCCTCGGCGGCGGAGAGATCGGGCAGGATGGTGGGCAGGCGCGCGGCCAGCATCGACTTGCCAGAGCCGGGCGTGCCGACCATCAGCAGGTGATGGCGACCGGCGGCGGCGATTTCCAGCGCCCGTTTGGCCCGTTCCTGGCCGCGCACGTCGCGCAGATCACGGCCCTCCGGGACGGCATGGACTTCGCCGGGTTCGGCCGGGGGCAGGGGCGACTGGCCGGTGAAATGGCGCACCACGTCTGCCAGCGTGGCGGCACCGATCACCTGGGTCGCGCCGACCCAGGCGGCCTCTGGCCCCGAGGCGCGCGGGCAGAGCAGGGCGCGGTCATCCTCGGCGGCGGCCATGGCGGCGGGCAGGGCGCCGATCACCGGCACCAGCCCGCCATCGAGCGACAGCTCGCCCAGGGCCACGATCCCGGCAACGGCGTCCTCGGGGATGATCTCGAGCGCCGCCAGAAGCCCCAATGCGATCGGCAGGTCGAAATGCGAGCCTTCCTTGGGCAGGTCGGCGGGCGAGAGGTTGACGGTGATTCGCTTGGACGGCAGGGCGATCGACATCGACGACAGCGCCGTGCGCACCCTGTCGCGGGCCTCCGACACCGCCTTGTCAGGCAAGCCGACGATGGAAAAGGCGGGCAGCCCCGGGGTGACGGCGCATTGCACCTCGACCGGGCGTGCCGTCACGCCTTCGAATGCCACCGTATAGGCGCGCGCAATCATGCCACCTCCTCAACCTTTCACGCCTTGACCAAGGTGCCGCGCGAAGGGTTGAGGAAGGGTTAACAGGGGCGAGAGAAGGTTACCGCGCGGCCGCGACCAAGGCGGCAAAGGCGGGCCAGGCGGTGGGGTCGGCCAGGGTCTTGTCGCGGCAGAAGGCGTTGCAAAACCCCCAGGTCCGGCCGCGAAATCCCAGGAAATGCGCCACCGGCGCGCCGGAATAGGGGCAGATGTCATTGACCGAAGACCCCCTGTCCACCGCCTGCGCGGCCTCTGGCGCGGGTCCGGGCCATTGGGTGGTGGCATGTTCCTGGGCATAGCGCGCGAGGGTCTCGCCCCGGACCAGCCCCATGGCGCGAAAGCGGCGGAAGGCCGGATCGGACAGGTGGCGTGCGACATACCGGGCGGCGGTTTCGCCCACCGGCAGACCGTAGCCGGCGATGCGTGCGGCGACCGGTGCGAAAAACGCGTCGGCCACGCAATATTCGCCACAGAGCCAGGGGCCGCCGGATTGGGCGAGGGCAAAGCTCCAGATCTCCTCGATGCGGGCGAGATCGGCGGCCAGTGGTGCCGGCACCGGCACGCCGGCATAGGCCAGCCGCAGGTTCATCGGGCAGAGCGTCCGCAAAGTGGCAAAGCCCGCATGCATTTCGGCGGCGAGGGATCGGGCGGTGGCCCGCCGCACCGGATCCGTGGGCCAGAGCCCGGCCTCGGGACGGCGGCAGGCCAGCTCTTCTGCGAGCGCCAGAGAATCCCAGGCCAGCCCGCCGCCCGACAGCTCGGCACAGGGCACAGTGCGGGCCGGCGGCAGGGCCAGCTGGGCGGCCACACTCTCTGCTCGGTTGAAGTCGACCACCGCGATCCGGCAGGGAATGTCGAAGCGGTGATAGAGCAGCCAGCCGCGCAGCGACCAGCTGGAATAGGCGTAATCGCCGATATGAAGCGTATCTGTCATCAGAGCAGGTTAGAAACGCGGATTTTTCTTGTCCAACAAAGTTTTGTTCGCATCCGCATCAGCATTGGTGACGCCATGCGGCTAGGGCCGCGCGGCTGAAAATCGAATGTTTTTTCAAGTATTTTTGGTCCGCACCGGAACCGGACCCGTACCTTTGGTGTTTGAAACCAGACATCTACGGAATTGTGGGGAATGGAAATGGCACTCGACGCACTGGATGACAGAACACTGTCCCGCGCCGCCATGAAAGCCGAATTGCTGGACGCGGACACCGAACGCAGGCTCGCCTATGCATGGCGGGACGAGCGAGACGAGGTTGCGCTGCACCGGCTGATCACGGCCTACATGCGGCTGGCGATTTCCATGGCCTCGAAGTTCCGGCGCTACGGCGCACCGATGAACGATCTGATTCAGGAAGCGGGACTTGGGCTGATGAAAGCGGCCGACAAGTTCGACCCCGACCGCGGGGTACGCTTTTCGACCTATGCGGTCTGGTGGATCAAGGCTTCGATCCAGGATTACGTGATGCGCAACTGGTCGATGGTGCGCACCGGCTCCACCTCGTCGCAGAAGTCGCTGTTTTTCAACCTGCGCCGGGTCCAGGCCCGGATCGAACGCGAAGCGGCGGCCGAGGGCGGCGAGTTGGATCGCAACCAGATGCGTCACAAGATCGCCTCCGAGATCGGCGTGCCGCTGGCGGATGTCGAGATGATGGAAGGCCGGCTGTCGGGCTCGGATTTCTCGCTCAACGCCACCCAGTCCACCGAGGACGAGGGCCGCGAATGGATCGACACCATCGAGGACGAAGGCCCGCAGGCCGCCGAGCAGGTCGAGCTTGAGCATGATATGGAGCAGCTGCGCAACTGGCTGGTGGCCGCGATGGGCGATCTGAACCAGCGCGAGCGTTTCATCGTGCAGGAGCGCAAGCTCCGTGACAAGCCGCGCACGCTCGAGAGCCTCGGCAGCGAGCTGAGCCTGTCGAAAGAGCGGGTTCGCCAACTCGAGGCGGCGGCGTTTCAGAAAATGCGGAAATCGCTTGAAGGCCAGAGCAAGGAAGTTCACGACTTCCTCGCATGAGGATTCTGTTTTTCGTCTGGTTGATGAGTTTGACCCCGGTCGCCCTGGCGGCCGGGGCTTTTGATGTGCATGTCCTGGGCGAGGTGCACGACAATCCGACGCATCATGCCGAGCAGGCCCGGCGGGTGACCGAGATCGTCCCGGCGGCGCTGGTGTTCGAGATGCTGACCGAGGCACAGGCGGCTCGCGCCCTGCCGGAACTACGCGGCGATCCGACGGCCCTGGAAGAGGCGCTGGGCTGGGCCGAGAGCGGCTGGCCCGATTTCACGATGTATTACCCGGTGTTTGCGGCGGCGCCCGAGGCGCGGATCCTTGGCGCGGCGGTGCCCCGCGCGGCGGCGCGCGCGGCGATGCGTGACGGTCTGGCTGCCACCTTTGGCGATGAGGCCGGGCGGTACGGGCTGACAGAGGCGTTACCCCCGGCCGAGCAGGCGCAGCGCGAGACCCTGCAACAGGAGGCGCATTGCGGTGCGCTGCCCGACGAGATGCTGCCGGCGATGGTGGCGGTGCAGCGGCTGCGCGACGCGGCGCTGGCGCGGGCGGTGGTCCGGGCGCTGGCGGCGACCGGCGGGCCGGTGGCGGTGATTACCGGCAACGGCCATGCGCGCCGCGACTGGGGCCTGCCGCGCGTACTGGCGCGGGTGGCGCCCGAGGCACGGGTGCACGTGCTGTTGCAGGACGAGGAGGACGTGGTGCCCGAGGGCGGCCATGACGAGGTGGTTTTTGCCCCGGCGGCGCCGCGCGAGGATCCCTGCGCGGCCTTCCGGTAGCGGGTTCTTCCGCCCTTGCGGGTCTCATTGCAAAGGCCGTAGGGTCGGCGCGATGTTTTTGGAGGCCGGGAATGTTGGCGGGCAAGCGGATACTTCTGATTATCGGCGGCGGAATCGCGGCTTACAAGGGCCTCGACCTGATCCGGCGGCTGCGCGAGCGCGGTGCGACGGTGACCCCGGTGATGACCCGCGCGGCCGAGCAATTCGTCACCCCGCTCAGCGTCTCGGCGCTGGCCGGAGAGGCGGTGCACCGCGATCTCTTCGACCTGACGAAAGAGGCCGAGATGGGCCATATCCAGCTCAGCCGGGTGGCCGATCTGGTGCTGGTGGTGCCGGCGACGGCGGACTTGATGGCCAAGATGGGCTCCGGGCTGGCCGGCGATCTGGCGACGACGCTGCTGATGGCGACCGATACGCCGGTGATGATCGCCCCGGCGATGAACGTGCGGATGTGGCAGCACCCGGCGACGCAGCGCAATCTTGCGGTGCTAAAAGCGGACGGCGTGACCGTGGTGGGCCCCGATGACGGCGACATGGCCTGTGGCGAATTCGGCCCCGGGCGGCTCTCGGAAGTGCCGGATATCCTGGCGGCGGTAGAGCGGCATTTCGCGGCGGGGCCGCTGGCGGGCCAGCGGGTGCTGGTGACCTCGGGGCCGACGCATGAGCCGATCGATCCGGTGCGCTATATCGCAAACCGGTCCTCCGGCGCGCAGGGCACGGCAATCGCCGAGGCGCTGTTGCGGCTGGGGGCGGAGGTGATCTTTGTCACCGGTCCGGCGGATGTGGCGCCGCCCGATGGTGTTGCGCTGCACCGGGTCGAGACCGCGCGGCAGATGCTGGACGCGGTGCAGGCGGCCTTGCCGGTGGATGCGGCGGTGTTCGCGGCGGCGGTGGCGGATTGGCGCGTCCGCGAGGCGTCGGACCGCAAGATCAAGAAACAGGCCGGCACGCTGCCGGCGCTGCATTTCGACGAGAACCCGGACATCCTGGCCACGGTGGCGCAGATGGCGACCGGGCGGCCCGGGCTGGTGGTGGGCTTTGCCGCCGAGACAAATGACGTGGTGGAAAATGCCACTGCGAAACGGGCACGCAAGGGCTGCGACTGGATCGTCGCCAACGATGTGCGGCCCGAGACCGGGATCATGGGCGGGGCCGAGAATGCCGTTACGCTGATCACCTCCGAGGGCGCCGAGGCCTGGCCGCGCATGGGCAAGCGCGCGGTGGCGGAGCGACTGGCAGAACGGCTGGCGGCGGCGCTGGGCTGAGACGGCGGGATGGCGTATTTTTGAAAGAGAAGAAGGACAGGGCGTGGTTGCTTTGAACATCATGTGGGACCAAGGCGCGGATGTGTCGCTGGGGCTGCCGCGATATGAAACCGCGGGGGCGGCGGGGGCGGATCTCCGGGCGCATTTGCCGGAGCAGCGGCCCCTGGTGCTGGCGCCGGGCGCAAGGGCGCTGGTGCCCACCGGGCTGCGCCTGGCCGTGCCTTTGGGGTACGAGGTGCAGATCCGGCCGCGCTCCGGACTGGCGTTGAAGCATGGCGTAACCCTGGCCAATGCGCCCGGCACGATCGACAGCGATTATCGCGGCCCGCTGGGGGTGATCCTGCTCAATGCCGGGCAGGCGGATTTCGAGGTCACCCACGGAATGCGGATCGCGCAGATGGTGCTGGCGCCGGTGGTGCAGGCCGATTTCGCGCTGGTCGAGACCCTGGACGAGACCGTGCGCGGGGCGGGGGGCTTTGGCTCTACCGGGGCCGGCTGATGCTGCTGGTTCTGGCGCTGGCGGCGGCGATCTGGGGCCTGGGCTGGGCGCTCGGCCTGCCCCGGGCGGCGCGCTGGCCGCTGATCGGGCTGCTGTTTGTCGCCGTGCTGGGCATCCAGTTCCTGTTTCCCCAGGGGCATGCGTTGCGGGCGGCCACCGGCGGCGAGCCGGCGCTCTGGCTCTTGCTGGCGGGCTTTGTCGCGGTCATCCTGGCCTATCGCCACCTGCTGGGACGGGTGCGGGCCCGGGCGCAGGGGCAGGAGGCGCCGCCTCCGCCGGCGGCGGCGCAGGAGGGGCCGATGGGCGAGGCGGAGCTGGAGCGTTATGCCCGCCACATCGTGCTGCGCGAGTTGGGCGGACCGGGCCAGCAGCGGCTGCGCCGGGCGCGGGTGCTGGTGATCGGCGCCGGCGGGCTGGGCGCCCCGGCGCTGCAATATCTGGCGGCGGCCGGGGTCGGCACGCTCGGGGTGATCGACGACGACGTGGTCGAGAATGCCAACCTGCAACGCCAGGTGATCCACCGTGACGGCGATATCGGCACGCCCAAGGTGTTCAGCGCCCGGGCCGCGATGATGGCGCAAAATCCCTATGCCCGGGTGCTGCCCTATCACCGGCGGCTGACCGAAGAGGTGGCCGATGACCTGTTCGCCGAATTCGATCTGGTGCTCGACGGCACCGACAATTTCGACACCCGCTACCTGGCCAATCGGGCGGCGGTGCGGGCCGGCATCCCGCTGATCTCCGGCGCGCTGTCGCAATGGGAGGGCCAGCTTTCGGTGTTCGATCCGGCGCGCGGCACCCCCTGTTACCAATGCCTCTTTCCCGAGCCGCCCGCCCCCGGCCTTGCGCCCTCCTGTGCCGAGGCCGGGGTTCTGGGGCCGTTGCCCGGCGTGGTCGGCGCGATGATGGCGGTCGAGGCGGTCAAGGTGCTGGCCGACGCCGGCGCGCCGCTTCGGGGCGAGATGCTGATTTATGATGCGCTGTGGTCCGAGACCCGCAAGATCGCCCTGAAACGGCGCGCGGAATGTCCGGTCTGTGGCGGAGCAAAAGGAACCACATCATGACAAATCCCCTGCTGGCCGAGTGGACGGGCCCCTTCGGCCTGCCGCCCTTCGACGCCATCGAGGACGCCGATTTCGGCCCCGCCCTGGAGGCTGCGCTGGCCGAGGATCTGGCCGAGGTCGCAGGAGTTGCAGATGCCGCCGAGCCGCCGACCTTCGCCAATACCATCGAGGGGCTGATACGCTGTGGCGCGACGCTCGACCGGGTGACCGGGGTGTTCTTCAACCTTGCCGGCAGCGACAGCACGCCCGCGCGCGAGGCGCTGATGCGGGAGTATTCGCCGAAACTGGCCGCCCATGCGGCGGCGATCTATGGCAACCGGCCGCTGTTCGACCGCATCCGCAGCCTCTGGGAGCGCCGCGAGACGCTTGGGCTGAACGACGAGCAGGCGCGCGTGCTGATGCTGGTGCACCGCAATTTCATCCGCGCCGGGGCCGCGCTGGAGGGCGACGACGCGGCGCGGATGACCGCGATCAAGCAGCGGCTGGCGGTGCTGGGCACCAGCTTTACCCAGAACCTGCTGGCGGATGAGCGCGACTGGTCGATGCCGCTGTCCGAGGCCGATCTGGAGGGTTTGCCGGGCTTTGTCGTGGCTGCGGCCCGCGCGGCCGGAGAGGAGCGCGGCGCCGCCGGCCCGGTGCTCACCCTGTCGCGTTCGCTGATCGTGCCGTTCCTGCAATTCTCGCCGCGGCGTGACCTGCGCGAGCGGGCCTACAAGGCCTGGGTGGCGCGCGGCGCCGGTGGCGGGGCGACCGACAACCGCGAGATTGCCGCCGAGATCCTCGGGCTGCGGCAGGAGCGGGCGGCACTTCTGGGCTACGCCGATTTCGCCAGCTACAAGCTCGAAACCGAGATGGCCGGCACGCCTGCGAAGGTGCGCGCGCTGCTCTCGGCGGTCTGGGCGCCGGCCCGGGCCCAGGCGGAGGCCGATGCGCAGCTGCTCGAAGAGCGGATGCACGCCGATGGGGTCAACGCTGCGTTGGCACCCTGGGACTGGCGCTACTACGCCGGGAAACGGCGCAAGGCCGAACATGATCTCGACGACGCGGCGCTCAAGCCCTATCTGCAACTGGACCGGATGATCGAGGCCGCTTTCGATTGTGCCAACCGGTTGTTCGGGCTGGAGTTCCGGGCGCTCGATCTGCCGCTCTATCACCCCGACGCCCGGGCTTGGGAGGTGACGCGGGGTGGTGCGCATGTGGCGGTGTTCATCGGCGATTACTTTGCCCGTGGCTCCAAGCGTTCGGGCGCCTGGTGTTCGGCGATGCGGATGCAGGGCAAGTTCCCGAAGGTGCAGCACCCGGTGGTCGTCAACGTCTGCAACTTTGCCAAGGGCACCCCGGCACTGCTGTCTTATGACGATGCGCGGACGCTGTTCCACGAGTTCGGCCATGCGCTGCACCAGATGCTGTCGGATGTCACCTACGACATGGTTGCCGGCACCTCGGTGGCGCGCGATTTCGTCGAACTGCCAAGCCAGCTCTTCGAGCATTGGCTCGAGGTGCCCGAGGTGCTGCGCCGTTTTGCCACCCATGTCGAGACCGGGGACGCCATGCCGCAGGAAATGCTCGACAAGGTGCTCAAGGCCGCAAACTTCGATCAGGGGTTCCAGACGGTGGAATATGTCGCCTCGGCCTTGGTCGATCTGGCCTTTCACGAAGGCGCGGCGCCGGCGGTTCCGATGGCGAAACAGGCCGAGGTGCTGGCGGCGCTCGAGATGCCCGCCGCCATCGGCATGCGCCACGCCACGCCGCATTTCGCCCATGTCTTTGCCGGCGACGGCTATTCCAGCGGCTATTACAGCTACATGTGGTCCGAGGTGATGGACGCCGACGCCTTTGCCGCCTTCGAAGACGCCGGCGGCGCCTTTGATCCCGAAATGGCGCGGAAACTGGAAAAACACATCCTCTCGGCCGGCGGTTCGCAGGAGGCCGAGGCGCTCTATCTCGCCTTCCGTGGTCGCATGCCGGGCGTCGAGGCGCTGCTCAAGGGGCGCGGCCTGGCCAGCTGATCCCCGGCCCTCAGAATTCCAGACGTTCGAGGCTGTAGCCCCGGCGCTGCAACTGGTTGAGCAGCCCGCTCTCGCCCATCAGATGCGCCGCGCCCACCGCCACCATCAGGCGGTCTTCCGGCGCCGCTTCGATCACCTCGATCCAGGCCAGGTTGCGGTCGGTCAGCAGCTTGTCCTCCATCTCGTCGAGCATCGCTTCGGTCTGCGCTTCCGGCAGATCGAGATGGGCAAAGGTCATCATCCGCGACACTTGCCAGTTGTCGGAATGCGCCTCGTCGAAATAGCCGTTGACCGTGGTCACCAGCAGATCGGCGCCGGTGGCCTCGGGAAAGACGCCAAGCCGCAGCATGTCGAGCTGTTCTTCCAGCGGCTCTTCGTTGAACACCCGGAAGACCGTGTCATAAGCCTCGATCGAGCTGCGCGGCACCCCGGCCTCGGTGGCGACCGCTTCGATCCGCGCATCGAGCCCGCCACCGTCCTTCATCAGATCCATCGCGCAGCCCGGCAGCGCCAGCACCAGCGACAGATACCAGGGCTGCATCTTGGCCGCCATCACCGGCGGGATGCCGCGGCTGCGGGCGGCTTCGGCCAGCGCCTGCCAGTCGTCTTCCGCAAGCAGGTCGGGCAGCGAGGTCTCCTGCAACAGCAACAGCGAGGTATCGGCTGCCAGATTGCGCTCCAGCGCCTTGCGGTCTTCGGCGTTGGCCTCGAGAAACAGGCGCTCGGCGCGTTCGATATCGGGTGTCAGCCGGTCCATCACCGGGTCGAGCCGCGGGTCGGGGATGTGGATCGTGCCAACCAGATCGATCACCCGGTCGCCGCGACTTGCGCGCCAGCGGTTGCCCTCGGGAAAAGGCGTCTGTTCCGCCGCCTGCGTCAGCGCCGCCTGTTGGGCCGGCGAGAGGCCGGCGCGCAGGTCGGTGCCTTCGCAACCGGCCCAGAGGGCCTGCGGCAAGAGCGCGATCAGGGCAGAGATGAGCAAGCGCAAACCGGATACTCCTGGTCGGGGTCAGTAGACGGCGGTGATCTCGTGGCGGGTGTCGTTGAATTCGAAACTGTCGCCGGCGCCCAGGCCCCGCATGGCGCGAAAGATCGGCGCGGCGGGGGAAATGCCCATCACCTTGCGGCCATCGAGATCAAACTCGGGTGTCGCCACGCAGACCACCAGCATGCGGCCATCGAGCTCGACGGCGGCACCGGCGGTGACCTCGTCCTTGGCGCCGAAATCGATCTCGTTCAGCCGGCGCAGCCGCGCCTCGTCGTCATGCATTGCCTCGTCCCAGGCGGCAGCCAGCTCGCCGTTCGATTCCGCCCGGCTCTGCTGATCGTGATCCAGCGGCTCGTCACCGGTGACACGGGCCTCGGCGACGAGGGTTTCGTATTTCTCGCGCGCGGCTTCGTAATCGGCGCGGGTGAGTTCGAGAAGGCGGGTCTTGAGCACGGATTTGTCCATGGTGTCTCCGTTCTTTCATCGGGGTGTCAGGTGCCGCAATAGGTCTTGTAGGGGCCGAAATCCCGAGGCGCCGGGCGGGCGTAATCCTCGAGCCCGGCGCGCTCCTGGTACGGCGCGCGCAACACCTCGAGCAGCCGGGTGATCGGCCCCATGTCGCCCTCGGTCTCGGCCGCGGTCAGCGCCTCTTCGACCTTGTGATTGCGCGGGATATAGATCGGATTGACCGCCGCCATCGCCGAGCGGCGATCCGCCGGATCGCGGCCCTCGCGCGCCAGCCGTTCGCGCCAGTGCGGCAGCCATTCGCGGATCGCCGAGGCGTCGTCGAAAAGATCGGTCACCACCGTCTCATCGCCTGCGATGGCGTCGGGCAAGTGGCGGAAAAACAGCGTATGGTCCACGGATTGCCCCGACATCGCGGCATAAAGCGCGTTGACGAAGCCGATGTCGCTGTCGTCGCCCTCGGTCAGCCCGATCTTGGCACGCGCGCCGTCGAGCCACTGCGCGGAGTAGATCTCGGGAAACTCCTCGAGTTCTTCTGTGGCCAGACGCACCGCCTCTTCCTGATCTTCGTGCAGCAGCGGCACCAGCGTCTCGGCCAGCCGCGCCAGGTTCCACTGCGCGATGACCGGCTGTTTGCCATAGGCATAGCGCCCGCCATGGTCGATCGAGGAGAACACCGCCTTGGCATCGAAAGTATCGATAAAGGCGCAGGGGCCGTAATCGATGGTCTCGCCCGAGATTGTCATGTTGTCGGTGTTCATCACCCCGTGAACAAAGCCCACATGCATCCACTGCGCGATCAGCGCCGCCTGGCGCCGGATCACCGCGCGCAGAAAGCCGAGATAGCGGTCGTCCGTGCCGGCCAGCGCGGGATCGTGGCGCGCGATGGCGTACTCGGCCAGCTGGCGCACCCGGTCACGTTCGCCCCGGGCGGCAAAGAACTGAAAGGTGCCGACGCGCAGGTGTGAGGCGGCCACCCGGGCCAGCACCGCGCCGGGCTTGGCACTTTCGCGCCAGACCGTCTCGCCGGTGGTCACCGCCGAGAGCGCGCGGGTGGTGGGGATGCCCAGCGCATGCATCGCCTCGCCGATGACGAATTCGCGCAGCACTGGACCGAGCACCGCCTTGCCATCGCCGCCGCGCGAAAACGGCGTGCGGCCGGACCCCTTGAGATGCAGGTCGCGGCGATTGCCGTCGCGGTCGATCACCTCGCCCAGAAGGATCGCCCGCCCATCGCCGAGCCGCGGCGAGAAGCCACCGAACTGGTGCCCGGCATAGGCCTGCGCCAGCGTCTCGGCGCCGTCGGGGGCGCGGGCGCCGGCGAGGATCGCCGCGCCTTCGTCGCTGTCGAGCGCATCGGCGTCGAGGTTCAGCGCCTCGGCCAGCTCGGCATTCAGCAACACGATGCGCGGTTCCGGCACCTTGTCGCCCTCCCAGGGGACATAGAAGCCGTCAAGCTCGCGCGCGTAGCTGTTGTCGAAGGTGAAATCCGGCGTGTGATGTGTCATATCTGTAAGGTGTGTCGGTTGCGGCGGATTTCCAAGGGGCGATCGCGCTTTCCGCAGCGCGGCCGACAGCAATGCAGCCGCGGCGGCCCTGCGCGGGCGCGGTCGAGGTGCCGGGGCGCCGGCCGGGTCCGCAGGGCCGAGCTCGGGCCGCCTGTGGCGAGAGGCCCCGGGTCGCGCCCGGGGCGGGGGTGGACACCGACGCCTGTCCCGGGCGTGCCCCGGGACCTCGCCGTCAGACCGGCTTATTCCGCCGCAGAGCGCCGGGGCAGTACCCAGTGCTTGCGCGGGAAGTGGCAGGTATAGCCGCCGGGGAAGCGTTCGAGGTAATCCTGATGCTCCGGCTCGGCCTCCCAGAAATCGCCCACCGGCTCGACCTCGGTCACCACCTTGCCGGGCCAGATGCCCGAGGCGTCGACATCGGCAATGGTATCGAGCGCCACCTCTTTCTGCGCCTCGTCCACGTAGTAGATTGCCGACCGATAGCTCATCCCGCGGTCATTGCCCTGCTGGTTCAGGGTCGACGGGTCGTGAATCTGGAAAAAGAACTCCAGCAGCGCGCGAAAGGAAATCTGGTCGGGATCATAGCTGATCTCGATCCCTTCGGCATGGGTGCCGTGGTTGCGATAGGTGGCATTGGGCACGTCGCCGCCGGTATAGCCGACGCGGGTGGATGTCACCCCCGGCAGCTTGCGGATCAGATCCTGCATCCCCCAGAAGCAGCCGCCGGCCAGCACGGCGCGTTTCACTGTCTCACTCATTGGGTCACCTCCTCGACCTGATCGAGATATTTGCCATAGCCCTCGGCTTCCATGTCATCGCGGTGGATGAAACGCAGCGAGGCGGAGTTGATGCAGTAACGCAGCCCGCCCCGGTCGCGCGGACCATCGGGAAAGACATGACCGAGGTGGCTGTCGCCATGGGTCGAGCGGACCTCGGTGCGGATCATGCCATGGGTGGTGTCGCGCAGCTCGTTGACATGGGCAGGCTCGATCGGCTTGGTGAAGCTGGGCCAGCCGCAGCCGGAGTCGAACTTGTCGGTGGAGGCAAACAGCGGCTCGCCCGACACGATGTCGACGTAGATCCCCAGCTCCTTGCTGTCGTTGTACTTGCCGGTGAACGGCCGCTCGGTGCCATTCTCCTGCGTCACCCGGTATTCCTCGGGGCTGAGCGCGGCGATCGCGTCAGCGGATTTGTCATATGTCACGTCGGACCCCTCCAGTTTTCTCCGTTGCAGCGAATGTGGGGTGGCGGGGTCGGTTTGTCCAATATCTGTCACTGCCGTCACGGCGGCGTGAGCGGGGGCGGTATCGAGGCGGGCGGTCCCGGGGAAAACCGGGGCCGCGCCATTTGGGGCCGCGAGGCCCCGGGGCAGGCCCGGGGCGGGGTCAGGCGGCCTGGGCCCCGTCCGGCACCTTGGCGCCGGTCATGTAGGCGACGGCGTCGGACATGCTGTGATCCTTGGGGTTGATCACGCAGAGCCGCTTGCCCAGCCGGTGGACGTGGATCCGGTCGGCGACCTCGAAGACATGCGGCATGTTGTGGCTGATCAGGATGATCGGGATGCCGCGCGACTTCACGTCCTGGATCAGCTCCAGCACCTTGCGGCTCTCCTTGACGCCGAGCGCCGCCGTCGGCTCGTCGAGGATGATGACCTTGGATCCGAAGGCCGCCGCGCGGGCCACCGCCACCCCCTGACGCTGGCCGCCCGAGAGCGTCTCGACCGCCTGGTTGATGTTCTGGATCGTCATCAGGCCCAGCTCCGACAGCTTCTCGCGGGCGAACCGCTCCATCTCCTTCTTGTCGAGCTTTCGGAACCACTTGCCCATGAAGTCCTGGCGCACGATCTCGCGGCCCATGAACATGTTGTCGGCGATCGACAGGGCGGGCGACATGGCCAGCGTCTGGTACACGGTCTCGATCCCGGCGTTGCGGGCGTCGATCGGCGAGTGGAAGTTGACCGGCTTGCCGTCCAGCTCCACCGTGCCCTCGTCGGGGATCACTGCGCCCGAGACCGCCTTGATCAGCGTCGATTTGCCGGCGCCGTTGTCGCCGATCACGGCGAGGATCTCGCCCGGATAGAGGTCGAAGTCGCAGCGGTCGAGCGCCGTCACCTTGCCGTAGCGTTTGGTGAGGTTGCGTCCTTTGAGTATGGGTTGGGTTATGCTGTCACCTTTCTGATCCACTGGTCCACGGCCACGGCGGCGATGATCAGCGCACCGATGAGCAGGAAGGTCCATTGCGGGTTGGCGCCGGCCATCCGGAGCCCCAGTTCGAAGACCCCGACGATCAGCGCCCCGAAGAACGCGCCGAGGATCGAGCCGCGCCCGCCAAAGAGCGAGATGCCGCCGATCACCACGGCGGTGATCGCCTGGATGTTGCCGATCACGCCGGTCGTGGCCGAGGGCGA
>NZ_FNYY01000008.1 GCF_900109145.1 Marinovum algicola | reverse complement strand
GGGCTGGTCTGTTTTGGCGGTATATTTTTGTGTGTAGATTTGGTTGCGGGGAGAGGATTTGAACCTCTGACCTTCAGGTTATGAGCCTGACGAGCTACCGGGCTGCTCCACCCCGCGACACTTTTGTTGGCCTGCTGCCTTGCGGTTGCTTGAGGCCGGTGCGGCCTCGCGCCTGACGGCTGTTTGAGGCCTGGGTGTTTCATCGTTTTGAGAGATACGTATTCTCGGGGCTTATCAGGTTTGGCGATGACCTACTCTCCCACGTCTTGAGACGCAGTACCATTGGCGCGACGGCACTTAACGGCCGGGTTCGGGATGGGACCGGGTGTTTTGCTCGTGCTGTGATCACCAAACCGGGAAAGCCCCGGTATTTTGCGCTACCGCCTATTCGGCTACTTGAGCGCGTTATGCGTTCAAGGCCGTAAGACAGAGGCAAATTCCAAGTCAAGTTACTGATATATGTGTGTGTAGTTTGCTTTGATCGTGACCAGTTTGACAAATCTGTCTGTTACTGGATCAAATCAAGCCTATCGGACCATTAGTACCGGTCAACTGAATGCATTACTGCACTTACATCTCCGGCCTATCGACGTGGTGGTCTACCACGGTCCTCAGGGATACCTTGTTTTGAGGGGGGCTTCCCGCTTAGATGCCTTCAGCGGTTATCCTGTCCGATCATAGCTACCCTGCACTGCTGCTGGCGCAACAACAGGTCCACCAGTGGATCGTTCACCCCGGTCCTCTCGTACTAGGGGCAACTCCTCTCAAGTATCCTACACCCACGGCAGATAGGGACCGAACTGTCTCACGACGTTCTAAACCCAGCTCACGTACCTCTTTAAACGGCGAACAGCCGTACCCTTGGGACCTGCTCCAGCCCCAGGATGAGATGAGCCGACATCGAGGTGCCAAACACTGCCGTCGATATGGACTCTTGGGCAGTATCAGCCTGTTATCCCCGGCGTACCTTTTATCCGTTGAGCGATGGCCCTTCCACTCGGGACCACCGGATCACTATGACCGACTTTCGTCTCTGCTCGTCTTGTCAGACTTGCAGTCAGGCTGGCTTCTGCCATTGCACTCAACGACCGATTTCCGACCGGTCTGAGCCAACCATCGCGCGCCTCCGTTACTCTTTAGGAGGCGACCGCCCCAGTCAAACTACCCGCCACGCAGGGTCCCGGATCCGGATAACGGACCGCGGTTAGACATCAAGAATGCAAAGGGTGGTATCTCAAGGGAGGCTCCACGCAAACTGGCGTTCGCGCTTCAAAGCCCACCACCTATCCTGCACATTGCAGTCCTGATGCCAGTGCGAAGCTGTAGTAAAGGTGCACGGGGTCTTTCCGTCTAACCGCGGGAAGCCTGCATCTTGACAGGCAATTCAATTTCGCTGAGTCGATGTTGGAGACAGCGGGGAAGTCGTTACGCCATTCGTGCAGGTCGGAACTTACCCGACAAGGAATTTCGCTACCTTAGGACCGTTATAGTTACGGCCGCCGTTTACCTGGGCTTCAATTCAAGGCTCTCACCTCTCCTTTTAACCTTCAGGCACCGGGCAGGCGTCAGACCCTATACGTCGTCTTGCGACTTCGCAGAGCCCTGTGTTTTTAGTAAACAGTCGCCACCCCCTGGTTTGTGCCCCCAGCCCCTAGTTGCCTAGGAACCGGGCCTCCTTCTCGCGAACTTACGGAGGTATTTTGCCGAGTTCCTTCAACATCGTTCTCTCAAGCGCCTTGGTATTCTCTACCAGTCCACCTGTGTCGGTTTAGGGTACGGTCTGATGGAGGGCTATTTCCAGGGACCAATAAGCAGCCCATTCAATCCGATAAGAATGAACTACCCTCTTGATCCGTCACATCCTCCTGGCCCACGAATATTAACGTGGTTCCCATCGGCTACGCATTTCTGCCTCGCCTTAGGGGCCGGCTTACCCTGCTCAGATTAGCTTTAAGCAGGAACCCTTGGACTTTCGGCGAGAGTGTCTCTCACACTCTTTGTCGCTACTCATGTCATCATTCTCGCTAGTGATCTCTCCACCGGATCGCTCACGCGCCGGCTTCACAGAAAGAACCCGTTCCTCCAAGGCGATCCGAAGATCGCTAAAGAGGAGAGGTCCTATGTCACACTACGCTCTGCTACCATGCCTTACGGCATCCTAAGCTTCGGCTCATGGCTTGAGCCCCGTTACATCTTCGCCGCAGGACAACTTGTTTAGACCAGTGAGCTGTTACGCTATCTTTAAAGGATGGCTGCTTCTAAGCCAACCTCCTGGTTGTTTTGGTCGTCCCACCTGCTTTCCCACTTAGCCATGAATTGGGGGCCTTAGCTGTAGGTCAGGGTTGTTTCCCTCTCCACTACGGACGTTAGCATCCGCAGTGTGTCTGCCATCTAGTACTCCCGGGTATTCGGAGTTTGGTTAGGATCAGTAAGCCTGTGGGGCCCCATTACCCATCCAGTGCTCTACCCCCCGGGGTATTCGGATGACGCTCTACCTAAATAGATTTCGCAGAGAACCAGCTATCTCCGAGTTTGATTGGCCTTTCACCCCTAGGCACAACTCATCCCGACCTTTTTCAACAGGTGTGGGTTCGGACCTCCAGTAAGTGTTACCTTACCTTCATCCTGGTCATGCCTAGATCACTCGGTTTCGGGTCTAATGCATCTAACTCAGTCGCCCTATTAAGACTCGCTTTCGCTGCGCCTACACCTAACGGCTTAAGCTTGCTAGATACACTAAGTCGATGACCCATTATACAAAAGGTACGCCGTCACAAGACTGGACACTAATAATAATCTCGATGCTACCGCGTCGGAATGGACACCCGCAGGTGCACCGTCTCGACACCGGGGTTCTCGTCGTAAATCCCCGCGTTCGACCGATGGTCGAAGCCGAGACCGAACCGCCATCCCCGGCGGTTTTCCCAGCCGGCCTCGATGCCCGAGCGGAACACGATGGGCCCGCCCAGATCAAGACCGTCACCGGCCCGGTAAAGGCCGGTCATCGCATGCAGCTCGGCATAGAACGGGGTCGATCCGAAGCTCTGCCTGTAGGTCTGGCCGAAGCCGACCCAAGCCTCACCCTTGTCGCCGATGCTGAGCCCCACAGCCTGGCCGAACGGCCCGATGCGGTGTCCCAGATCGTAGCGCAGGTAAGCCTCGCCACCCGTCTCTGCCCGGCGTTCAAGAACCTGCCCGCCCGAGATCGCAACGCGGGGCGCTGTCTCGGTCCGGCCGACGCAGCCCGTCTCCGTGCCGCAATAGTTCAATCCCATATCCGCCAGCCCTGCGACCAGCATGAGAATTGCAAAGGTTCCGTCTGCCATCTTCGTCTCCCGGTTTCCGGGATCAGAGGTGCATCAGATTGTCATTAGAGTCCAGTCAAGCTCCGACTGATTGTAGGCGTTCGGTTTCAGGTACTGTTTCACTCCCCTCGTCGGGGTGCTTTTCACCTTTCCCTCACGGTACTGGTTCGCTATCGGTCAGTAAGGAGTACTTAGCCTTCGAAGGTGGTCCTCCGATCTTCAGACAGAATTTCACGTGTTCCGCCCTACTTAATACGTCTGATCATGCTTCATATACGGGACTGTCACCCACTCTGGTTGGCCATTCCATGCCATTCTATTCACACTCACAGCTCGGCTGGTCCCCGTTCGCTCGCCGCTACTAGGGGAGTATCAATTGATGTCCTTTCCTCCGGGTACTTAGATGTTTCAGTTCCCCGGGTTTGCTCTTAAAACCCTATGTATTCAGGTCTCAAGTACCTGGTCATGCACATTATAAACAACCGAAGTTATTATAATGAACATTCAGGTGGGTTCCCCCATTCGGAAATTCATGGATCAAAGCCTATTCTCGGCTCCCCATGACTTATCGCAGAGTATCACGTCCTTCATCGCCTCTTACTGCCAAGGCATCCACCAAACGCCCTTCTCGCGCTTGATTTGATCCAGAAAGAGACAGATTCGCTTGCGCTACCGCCTATTCGGCTACTTGAGCGCGGTTAAACACCAGGCAGCCAGCCGTATCGCAATATGTGCAAATGCTCTTTCCGATCAAAAGCAAACTATCCCATGCTGATCATTGATCAGCATCAGTTAGTGTACTTGACTTGGACAACGCTGTTCTTTTCGATCCGGGATACACAGGCTGGAGTGAGGAAGCATTCCAGAATGTGCCTTCTGCCGAAGCAGAACCAAACCGAGGTCAATCCCATACTCGGGTGACCAAACAGTGTTGATATTTGTATCTCTCTAAACGATGTCAAAGGCTTTCCGAAGAAAGCCAACGTCCGATTGGACGGTTAAACACTCAGACAGTGCTTAACGATCTAATCGACCGGGTCAGAACAATGTCATCTCGCACGCACCTGGCTGCGCCACGTGCTTTCGCTCGCCGTCACCTCGCGTCGCGATGTGACGTTGGTGGAGCCTAGGAGGATCGAACTCCTGACCTCCTGAATGCAAATCAGGCGCTCTCCCAGCTGAGCTAAGGCCCCTTTGATGATCCGCCTGCGGATCATCAAAGGGGCCGTAAACCCGACAGGTGATTCCGAAGGAAATCACCGAGAGGGGAAAGACCCTGCGATCCGCTTGTGGTTCAGCCGTGTCGCAGGTGCTTGGCCATGCCAAGCACTGCCGCGACCGTCATTTTCGCCTCCGGCGAAGATGACGTTGGTGGGTCGAGGAGGACTTGAACCTCCGACCTCACGCTTATCAGGCGTGCGCTCTAACCACCTGAGCTACCGACCCAAGTTGATATTGCCTGCTGGCAAATATCGACGGGCCGGCGGCCCGCTTGTTCTGTCTGAAGAGATATGAGGACGGTCGGGTTCAAGCTCTTGAGGAGCTGATATTGCTTCCGCTTATGTCCTACCGCCTTGCGGCTACTTGAGGACTGGAAGCTGCTAAGTGTTTCACGATCAGGAGCAAGCTCTTGATACCAGAAACATCCTTAGAAAGGAGGTGATCCAGCCGCAGGTTCCCCTACGGCTACCTTGTTACGACTTCACCCCAGTCGCTGAGCTCACCGTGGTCCGCTGCCTCCTCGAAAGGTTGGCGCACGGCCTTCGGGTGAACCCAACTCCCATGGTGTGACGGGCGGTGTGTACAAGGCCCGGGAACGTATTCACCGCGTCATGCTGTTACGCGATTACTAGCGATTCCGACTTCATGCCGTCGAGTTGCAGACGACAATCCGAACTGAGACAGTTTTTTGGGATTAACCCATTGTCACTGCCATTGTAGCACGTGTGTAGCCCAACCCGTAAGGGCCATGAGGACTTGACGTCATCCACACCTTCCTCCCGCTTATCACGGGCAGTTTCCATAGAGTGCCCAGCCGAACTGCTGGCAACTAGGGATGTGGGTTGCGCTCGTTGCCGGACTTAACCGAACATCTCACGACACGAGCTGACGACAGCCATGCAGCACCTGTCACTCAGTCCCCGAAGGGAACCATCGATCTCTCGATGTAGCTGAGGATGTCAAGGGTTGGTAAGGTTCTGCGCGTTGCTTCGAATTAAACCACATGCTCCACCGCTTGTGCGGGCCCCCGTCAATTCCTTTGAGTTTTAATCTTGCGACCGTACTCCCCAGGCGGAATGCTTAATCCGTTAGGTGTGTCACCGAATAGCATGCTACCCGACGACTGGCATTCATCGTTTACGGTGTGGACTACCAGGGTATCTAATCCTGTTTGCTCCCCACACTTTCGCACCTCAGCGTCAGTATCGAGCCAGTGAGCCGCCTTCGCCACTGGTGTTCCTCCGAATATCTACGAATTTCACCTCTACACTCGGAATTCCACTCACCTCTCTCGAACTCAAGACCAGGAGTTTTGGAGGCAGTTCCGGGGTTGAGCCCCGGGATTTCACCCCCAACTTTCTGATCCGCCTACGTGCGCTTTACGCCCAGTAATTCCGAACAACGCTAACCCCCTCCGTATTACCGCGGCTGCTGGCACGGAGTTAGCCGGGGTTTCTTTACCAGATACTGTCATTATCATCTCTGGCGAAAGAGCTTTACGACCCTAAGGCCTTCATCACTCACGCGGCATGGCTGGATCAGGCTTGCGCCCATTGTCCAAGATTCCCCACTGCTGCCTCCCGTAGGAGTCTGGGCCGTGTCTCAGTCCCAGTGTTGCTGATCATCCTCTAAAACCAGCTATAGATCGTAGACTTGGTAGGCCGTTACCCCACCAACTATCTAATCTAACGCGGGCCGATCCTTCACCGATAAATCTTTCCCCCGAAGGGCGTATGCGGTATTACTCACCGTTTCCAGTGGCTATTCCGCAGTGAAGGGCACGTTCCCACGCGTTACTAACCCGTCCGCCGCTAGCTCCGAAGAGCTCGCTCGACTTGCATGTGTTAGGCCTGCCGCCAGCGTTCGTTCTGAGCCAGGATCAAACTCTCAAGTTGAAACGCTGTCACCAGCGTATCCTTGACGTTCGAACCTCTGCACATCTTCAATACTTCAGGTCCGCTTTGGGGGCAGAACCCTATGTCCACCCGGCTAAGGATTGGACACGTATTGAAAGTCATCTGTTTGATTGTGCTTCTGGTTTCCTAAAGAAACCGAAAGCCGCTCAAACAGTGAAGCTGACACTGGATCATCGGGTCGAAACCCTACCAGCGTTGATATACAGACGTCGTTCGTCGAAACGAACCAAACCGCCCACATATCTCTTCAGATACCATCAATTTCAAACAGCGTAGAGACAAAAACCAACCGGATGCGCCCTAACTTCTTGGCGCGCCCGCCCGTCATTCCCTCAAAATCTTCCGCCTCGTCTGCGTCAGCGTCTCGTTGCCTCGTCGCCGCCGCCCCGTCTGGCGTCCCGTTGTGCGCCTCAGCGCCGCCGGTGAGGGGGCTTTTACGTATACCCACACAAACCCGCAAGCGCTTTTTCACTCAAATCCAAAACTTTCTAACACAAATACAAAAAATGACACAAAATCATAAGGTTACGATGTCATTTTTTCTGCGCTTTCTTGCTTGGGCGCGGATTTTGCCGCCTGCCGGAAGGCCTCTCGGAGGCGGCGATTCCGACTCGAACGGCCTATCCACAGGCTTACCCACAGTTCCGGGCCCTATAGCCCCCGATTCAGCCCCGTGACTCGGCCGAGTCACCCCCTTCGGAATCAAAAACGGCCCCGAAAGGAGCCGTTGCCGAGTCGAATCTCCGGATGTGACCGACGCGCGCCCTGGAATCGCGCCCGCCGGACCCCGCAGGTTATTCCGCCGCCTTGGCCGTCAGCTTCCGGAGCGCGCCGGTCATCGGATCGGTCACCTCGGAGGGCAAGGCGCCATCGGCCAGATCGGCGAGCCGTTCGGCGGGCGCCTCATAGGCCAGCCAAGTGCCGCCCTGGCGGTCTTCATAGACCAGAACCTTGAGCGGCAGGGCCAGCCCGGCTTCGCGGGCCTCGACCATCGCCGGCGTGCCGACCTCGGGGTTGCCGAAGATCAGCAATTCGGATGCGCCGATGTCCTGGCCCACCTTCTGCGCCCCTGCCCCGTGATCGACGCGGGCAAAGAGCGTGGCCCCGGCCGCTTCGATCGCCTGGGCCAGCGCCTCGGCGGCTTCGGCCACGGATTTGCCGGTGGCGACCTTCACGGTCTCGGCGCCGGCGCCGGTGGCGGCCAGAAAGGGCAAGGCGAGGATGAGGGAACGCAACATGGGTCTCTCCAATATGTCTATGGCGCCGGTCAGGCCGCGCTGCGCCGGCCGATGCGGCGACGCAGCTTGCCGGGTTCGATCCGGAGCGCGAGCAGTCCGAGGATAACGCCGAGATAGAGCAATGGTTCCAGTTGCAGCCCCTTGGCCAGCATCAGGTAATGCACACCGCCCAGCAACACCGCCAGATAGGTCAGCTTGTGCAGCTTGCGCCAGCGCGGCCCCAGGCGGCGCACCGACCAGTTGTTCGATGTCAGCGCCAGAGGCACCAACAGGACAAAGCCCGCCATGCCGATGGTGATATAGGGGCGTTTGACGATATCGGCCCAGATCTGCGACAGGATCTGCACGTCGAGTACCAGCCAGGTCAGCAGGTGCAGCGCCACGTAGAAAAAGGCCATGAGGCCGATGGCGCGACGAAACCGGATCAGGTTGAGCCCGGCGAACCGCCGCAGCGGCGTCACCGCCAGCCCGACGATCAGCAATTGCAGGGCAAATTCGCCAAGCTCCTGCTCGAGCGCCTTGATCGGCTCGGCGCCAAGCCCGCCGGTCAGGCCGAGATAGAGGAACCAGAACGCCGGCAGCGGCAGCACGATATAGAGCAGCCACGCCGGCACCCGGCGCAACGCCGTATTGAGGGAATCGACCATCAGATGAACTTTCGCAGATCCATGCCTTCATAGAGGCTGGCCACTTCTTCTTCGTAGCCGTTGAACATCAGCGTCGGGATCTTGCGCGCAAACAGCCCGCCGCCGATCCGCCGTTCGCTGGCCTGGGACCAGCGCGGATGGTCCACCTCGGGGTTCACGTTGCTGTAGAACCCATATTCGCGGCCATTGGCAATGTTCCAGCTTGTCGGCGGCTCCTGATCGGTCAGGGTGATGCGCACCACCGACTTGATCGACTTGAAGCCGTATTTCCACGGCACCACCAGCCGCAGCGGTGCGCCGTTCTGATTGGGGATGTCGCGACCATAGATGCCGGTGGCCATGATGGTGAGCGGATGCATCGCCTCGTCCAGCCGCAACCCCTCGACATAAGGCCACTCCAGCACCGGATATTTCTGGCCCCACATCTCGTCCGGGCGATAGAGCGTCTCGAAGGCCACGTATTTCGCGCCCGATTGCACCCCGGCCAGGTTCAGCAGGTCGGCCAGCTCGAAGCCGTTCCAGGGCACCACCATCGACCAGGCCTCGACGCAGCGAAAGCGATAGATGCGCTCTTCGACGGTCATCCGGGCCATGATGTCCTCGAAGGCAAACTCGCCGGGATTGTCGACCATGCCATCGATTTTCACGCTCCACGGATCGGTGGTGAGCGCATGGGCATTGCGCGCCGGGTCATCCTTGCCGGTGCCGAATTCGTAGAAGTTGTTGTAGGTGGTGATGTCGTCCCATTCATTGGGCTCGAGCGCATCCTCCTGCGCCATCGCCGGGCCGGCGAGGCCGGCGAGGCCGATGCCGGCGGCCCCTCCCATGAGCTGCCGCCGATTAAGGTAGACGGTTTCCGGCGTGACGTCGGTCTCGGTCAGCGTGTTCTTCCAGCGATTGGCCATGTCGTTCCCTTTGGTTTGTCGCGCAGGGTCCGAGTGCAGGCGCCCCGCTTAGCCTTCTATCTAGCGGCCGTCGGGGTCTGGACAAAACCACGCTTGCTCAACTCTGCGTGGCCTTTCTGTAACGTTTGGCGCCCCGGGGTGCCCGGGCTCAGCCATTGAGCTCGGCCACGATGGCCTGGGCCGCGGCGCGCGGATCGCCGGCCTGCCAGACCGGGCGGCCGACGACGATGTGATCGGCGCCGCTGGCCACCGCCGCACCGGGGGTGACGATGCGCTTCTGGTCGCCGGCCGCCGCACCGGCGGGGCGGATGCCGGGGGTGACGATCAGCCGGCCCTGCGCCTCGGGCAGGCCGCGGATCATCGCGGCTTCCTGCGCCGAGGCGATCACCCCGTCGGCGCCCGCCTCCAGCGCGCGGGCGGCGCGGGTGGCGACGATGTCATGAATGTCGCCCGGCGCAATTAGCCCGTCATCGAGATCGTCGCGATCAAGCGAAGTGAGGATCGTCACCGCGAGAATTTTCAGTTCCTTGCCGGCGGCACCCTCCTTGGCGGCGCGCACCACATGCGGATCGCCGTGCACGGTCAGGAAATCGAGATCGAACTGCGCCAGCCCGCGCACCGCGGCCTCGACCGTGGCGCCGATGTCGAACAGCTTCATATCGAGAAAGATGCGCTTGCCCTGTTCCGCCTTCAGCTCGTTGGCCAGCGCCATGCCGCCGCCGGTGAGCATGCCCAGCCCGATCTTGTAGAACGAAACGCTGTCCCCCAGCTTTTCGGCCAGTGCCAGCCCGGCCACGGCATTCGGCACGTCGAGGGCAACGATCAGGCGGTCATCAGAGGGGGGAAGGGTCATGGCGCAGCTCCGTTGGGCAGGGTCGCGCCTTGTTGGCCGAGTGGCCGCAGGAGGTCAAGCCTCGCGCATACGCACGCGCGCGGGCGCGTGGTTCTACCGCGCTACCGAGGTCACGGACCTGCACGCCATCGGCATACGCACGCGCGCGGGCGCGTGGTTCTACAGATGTAGCTCAGTGCCGCGTGAGGATCTGCTCGAGGTAATTGGGCCGGGCGTCGAGGATGCGGCGGGAGATATCCTCCTGCCGGTCCGGCAGGGGCGTGGCCACACGGCGACGGACCAGCCGGCATTCTGCCGGGCGGTGCCGGCGCCGGGCGCGGGCCACCAATGCCGCCTGCACCTCGTCGGTGTCACTGTCGATGGGGGCGGGGCATTCAACCGAATAGGTGAAGCTCTCGGTGCCCTCCATCAGGGTGACATGCGCCTCGAAACAACCGGTTTCGGCATTGTGGCGGGCGTCGGTGATACGGGTCTTGAACGGCATGCTCCTGCCTCCATCTGTCTGCTCGCGGGGCGTGACCCCTGGCAAGAAAACCCGGCAGGTCCGGGGTTTGTTCCCGCCCACCCCCGGCGCGCCCTGCCCCGCGCCTGGCTCCGGGGCTGTCGGGCGCGGCGCCGCAGAGGCCCCGGCGGACCCATCGGTGCGGGCTGGCAAAGCCTGCACCCGCAGGCTTGAAATGCCGGGCGCCGTGCCCATTTTTCTGTCATAAGGCCCACAAGGGGATGTGCCGCCAAGCCGGGCATCCACATTACCGGGCGCTTGACATGAAGGAGACAGCCATGGACTTGTCGAAGTTCACGGAGCGGTCGCGCGGGTTCATTCAGGCCGCGCAGACCATCGCAATGCGGGAAAGCCACCAGCGGCTCGCCCCGGAACACATTCTCAAAGCCCTGCTAGATGATGAGGAAGGCCTGGCCGCCAACCTGATCAAACGTGCCGGCGGCGCGCCGGAACGGGTGGTGCAGGCCAATGATCTGGCGCTGAGCAAGATCCCCCAGGTGACCGGCGACGCCGGCCAGATCTACATGGACAGCGGCACCGGCAAGGTGCTGGACGAGGCCGAGAAGGTCGCCAAGAAGGCCGGCGACAGTTTCGTGCCGGTCGAACGCATCCTGATGGCGCTGGCGCTGGTCCGCTCCGAAGCGAAAAAGGCGCTGGAGGCCGGGGCGGTCAATGCCCAGGCGCTGAACAGCGCGATCAACGACATCCGCAAGGGTCGCACCGCCGATACGGCAAGCGCCGAAGACGGATATGAGGCGCTGAAGAAATACAGCCTCGACCTCACCGAACGGGCCCGCGAAGGCAAGATCGACCCGATCATCGGCCGCGACGAGGAAATCCGCCGCGCCATGCAGGTGCTGTCGCGCCGCACCAAGAACAACCCGGTGCTGATCGGGGAACCCGGCGTCGGTAAAACGGCGATTGCCGAGGGCCTCGCCCTGCGCATTGTCAATGGCGACGTGCCCGAGAGCCTGAAGGACAAGCGCCTGCTATCGCTCGACATGGGCGCGCTGATCGCCGGCGCGAAATACCGCGGCGAGTTCGAGGAACGTCTGAAGGCGGTGCTGGCCGAGGTGACGGCGGCCGCCGGCGAGATCATCCTCTTCATCGACGAGATGCACACCCTGGTCGGCGCCGGCAAGGCCGATGGCGCAATGGATGCCTCGAACCTGCTGAAACCGGCGCTGGCGCGCGGCGAGCTGCACTGTGTGGGCGCGACAACGCTGGATGAATACCGCAAGCACGTGGAAAAGGACGCGGCTCTGGCGCGGCGGTTCCAGCCGCTGATGGTGGCCGAGCCGACCGAAGAGGACACGATCTCGATCCTGCGCGGCATCAAGGAGAAATACGAGCTGCACCACGGCGTGCGGATCTCCGACAGCGCCCTGGTCGCGGCCGCGACCCTGTCGCACCGCTACATCACCGACCGTTTCCTGCCCGACAAGGCAATCGACCTGATGGACGAGGCCGCCAGCCGGTTGCGCATGGCGGTGGATTCGAAGCCGGAAGAGCTCGACGCGCTCGACCGTGACATCCTGCAAAAGCAGATCGAGGTCGAAGCTTTGCGGCGCGAGGATGACCAGGCCTCCCGGGACCGGCTGGAAAAGCTGGAAAAGGAGCTGGGCGACTTGCAGGACCGGTCGGCGCAGCTGACCGCCAAATGGCAGGCCGAACGTGACAAGCTGGCCTCGGCCCGCGACCTGAAGGAACAGCTCGACCGCGCCCGCGCCGAGCTCGACATTGCCAAGCGCAATGGCGATCTGGCCAAAGCCGGCGAACTGTCCTACGGCGTCATTCCGCAGCTCGAAAAGCAGCTCTCAGAAGCCGAAGAGCAGGAGCAGGACGGCGTCATGGTCGAAGAGGCCGTGCGCCCCGATCAGATCGCCTCGGTTGTCGAACGCTGGACCGGCATCCCGGCCGGCAAGATGCTCGAGGGCGAGCGCGAGAAGCTTCTGCGGATGGAGGAAGACCTGCACCGCCGTGTCGTCGGTCAGAATCAGGCGGTCAAAGCGGTCTCCAATGCCGTACGCCGCGCGCGCGCCGGGCTCAACGACGAGAACCGGCCGCTTGGCTCCTTCCTCTTTCTCGGGCCGACCGGTGTGGGCAAGACCGAACTGACCAAGGCGGTGGCCGATTTCCTGTTCGACGACGACAATGCGATGGTGCGTATCGACATGTCCGAGTTCATGGAGAAACATGCCGTTGCCCGCCTGATCGGCGCGCCGCCGGGTTATGTCGGCTACGACGAAGGCGGGGTGCTGACCGAAGCGGTGCGGCGCCGGCCCTATCAGGTCGTGCTCTTCGACGAGGTGGAAAAGGCGCACCCGGATGTCTTCAACGTGCTGTTGCAAGTGCTCGATGACGGCGTGCTGACCGATGGTCAGGGCCGCACGGTCGATTTCAAGCAGACGCTGATCGTGCTGACCTCGAACCTCGGCAGTCAGGCGCTGTCGCAACTGCCGGAAGGCGCGGATTCGGCGCAGGCCCGACGCGACGTGATGGATGCGGTGCGGGCGCATTTCCGGCCCGAGTTCCTCAACCGCCTGGACGAGACGATCATCTTCGACCGGCTCAAGCGCGAGGACATGTCGGGCATCGTCGACATTCAGCTTGCCCGGCTGCTCAAGCGGCTGGCCACGCGCAAAATCGCGCTCGAGCTGGACGAGACGGCGCGCAAATGGCTGGCGGACGAAGGCTATGATCCGGTGTTCGGGGCGCGTCCGCTCAAGCGGGTGATCCAGCGCGCCTTGCAGGATCCGCTGGCCGAAATGCTGCTGGCCGGTGACGTGGCCGATGGCGATCTGGTGCCGGTGAGCGCCGGGTCCGAGGGGTTGATCATCGGCGATCGGGTGGCGGCGACCAACCGGCCACGGCCGGATGATGCCGTCGTTCACTGAGCGAAAGACACCTGAGAGAAACACATAGGCGCGCCGGGGAAACCCGGCGCGCCTATGCGTATCAGATCAGGATGGTGTCGCTGTCGAAATTCGCCAGCGTGGCGCCGTCAATCAGCAGGCTGTCGCCCTCGGGCGCGGTGATCACCAGCCCGGCTTCGGTCTCGGCAAACGCCAGGTCGGAAAGGTCGCTCACCCCGACCGCGGTCATGTCGATCAGGTCGTCGCCAGTGCCGTGGCCCGCGACCGTATCCGCGCCGAACCCCGGAAGAAAGACAAAGACATCATCCCCTTGGCCGCCGATCAGAAGGTCGTCGCCGGCCCCGCCGGTCAGCGTATCCGCGCCCGACCCGCCGCGCAGCAGATCGCTGTCACCGCCACCGTCAAGCCGGTCATGCCCGCTGCTACCGGTCAGGGTGTCCTGCGCCGCGCCGCCGAACAGAACATCGTCGCCACTGCCCCCAAAGAGAGCATCGCGGCCCTCATCGCCGGTCAGGAAATCGTGGCCGCTGCCGCCCGAGAGGCGGTCATTGCCCGCGCCGCCGACCAGTGTGTCATGCCCGGCACCGCCGGCCAGCCTGTCGTATCCGGCGCCGCCGTCAACGCTGTCATGGCCGCCATTGGCCGAAATCCGGTCGTGGCCCGCGCCGCCCAGCACCGTGTCATTGCCGCCGCCGGCGTAGATCGTGTCATCGCCCGCATCGCCGCCGATCAGGTCCGCGCCGCTGCCGCCATAGGCCCTGTCATTGCCGTCGCCGCCGGCGATCGTGTCGTTGCCCGTGCCGCCGTAGGCCGTGTCATGCCCCGCGCCGCCAAGGATCACATCCGCGCCGGTGCCGCCGTAGAACCTGTCATCTCCGGCGCCGCCATCCAGCGTGTCGCTGCCGCTGCCGCCATTGAGCGTGTCGGCCCCCGCACCGCCGTAGAGCAGATCGCTGCCGCTGCCGCCGCGCAGGGCATCGGCGCCCAGGCCGCCGGACAGCATGTCATCGTCGCCGCCGCCGCTGAGGTGATCGTCGCCCGCGCCGCCCTCAAGCGTGTCCGCGCCCCGGTTGCCATGCAGGTAATCCGCCTCGGCGCCCCCCGAGAGCAGGTCATCGCCATATCCGCCGCGCAGGGTATCGCTGCCGCCCCCGCCAAGGATCGTATCGGCCGCACCCGTGCCGCGCAGATAATCGCCAAGCGCCGTGCCGGTGATCGGCGAGGTCGCGAAAAGTGTCAGGCTCTTGCCAAAGGACAGGACGTCGGGCAACGCGGGTCTCCTTGTACCGCTCGAATTGGAAACAAATCCGGTTTTTCTCGGTAATTGTGTCCTCTTGAGGGCGGTTCTCGGGCAAAACGGGTTTTCCGATGGCCCCGGGGCCTTGGCGCCGGGGCCCGGCGCAACCTCTGGACCTTGCCCGCCGGCCCGCCTAGTGTCCGCGCGAAGGAGGACGCATATGGCGACCGGCACAGAGATCCGCACCTATTTCGACGGCCAGTGGCATGACGGCGATGTCGCCGTGATGAAGGCGGCCGATCACGGCAGTTGGCTGGG
Organism: Marinovum algicola; assembly: GCF_900109145.1. Classification (GTDB taxonomy): domain Bacteria; phylum Pseudomonadota; class Alphaproteobacteria; order Rhodobacterales; family Rhodobacteraceae; genus Marinovum; species Marinovum algicola. The sequence continues at coordinate 195,342 of NZ_FNYY01000008.1, read as the reverse complement.
CTCGACCGTGTTCGACGGCGCGCGCATGGTGAACGGCCTGACCCCCGATCTCGATCGCCATTGCGCCCGGGTCAACCGCTCGGCCGAGGCGCTGATGATCACCCCCACCGTCAGCACCGAAGACATGGTGGCGATCGTCCAGGAAGGTCTCGCGGCCTATGCCCCCGGCACCGCGGTCTATATCCGGCCGATGTATTGGGCGCTCGAGGGGGATTTCCTCGGTGTCGTGCCCAAGCTTGGCGCCACCGGCTTCGCCATTTCCCTCGAGGCCATCCCGATGGCGTCCGAAGAGGCCAGCACGACGCTGACCCGGACCCAGTTTCACCGCCCGGTGCTGGCCGATGCCGTGGTCAATGCCAAGGCCGGCTGTCTCTACCCCAACAATGCCCGCATGCTGGCCGAGGCCCGCGCCAAGGGCTTTGGCAATGCGCTGGTGGCCGATGCGCTGGGCAATGTGGCCGAGACCGCGACAGCCAATGTCTTCATGGTGCGCGACGGCGTGGTCTTCACGCCGGTGGCCAACGGCACCTTCCTCGCCGGGATCACCCGCGCACGGCATATCGAGAACCTGCGCGCCGATGGCGTCGAAGTGGTGGAAAAGGTGCTGAGCTTTGCCGATTTCCATGCCGCCGACGAGGTGTTTCTGTCGGGCAACATGATGAAGGTCACCCCGGTCACCGGGTTCGACGGCACCGTTTATCAAACAGGCCCCCTGACCCGCCGCGCCCGCGCGCTGTACTGGGACTGGGCGGCCTCGCAGCAATAACCAATTGTCCGTAAGGACGAAGGCGGGCATGATCCGTCGCAAGGAGTGGACAGATGCGCAAATTCCTCGTCGTGCTGGATGACAGCCGAGAATGCCTGAACGCGATGCGGTTCGCCGCGATGCGGGCCAACCATACCGGTGGGGGGGTCGAGATTCTCTCGGTGATCCCGCCGGACGAGTTCAACCACTGGATCGGCGTCGGCGAAGTGATGCGCGAAGAGGCGCGCGAGCGCATTCATGCGCATTTCGAGGTCTTCGCCAAATGGATGCGCGACCGGCAGAACGTCGACCCCAAGCTGGTGATCCGCGAAGGCGAGCCGGTGGATCAGATCATCGCCCAGGTCAGCGAGGACCCCGAAATCGGCGTGCTGGTGCTGGGCGCCGGCACCGACAAGCAGGGCCCCGGCCCGCTGGTCACCCAGCTCACCCGCAACTCCGGCCTGCTGCCGATCCCGGTCACGATCGTGCCGGGGGATCTTTCCAAGGAGCGGTTGGAAGCGATCACCTGACCGCCAGCGCTGGCCCTCATCGCGGCCCGCGGGCGGCTCCCGAGGCGGACTCGGCGCTTCACCTTGTCGATACACCGCGGGCCGGCACCCGCAAGGATGCGCCGGGCACCGCCGTTTAGAACCATTCCAAACATTGACAATGCGCCGGCGGATGGACATATCTCATCCAAGCGATAAGGACCCTGACCCATGTTCATCCAGACCGAATCCACACCGAACCCCGCGACCCTGAAATTCCTGCCCGGCCAGACCGTGCTGGAAATGGGCACCGCGGATTTCCCCTCGGCCGAGGGCGCCTCGGCCTCGCCGCTGGCGGAGCGGCTGTTTGCGGTCAATGGCGTCGAGGGCGTGTTTTTCGGCCATGATTTCGTGACCGTCACCAAAGCCGAGGCAATGGACTGGGATCACCTCAAGCCGTCGCTTCTCGGCGCGATCATGGAGCATTTCCAATCCGGCGCGCCGGTCATGGCGGGCGATGCCGCAGGCCCCTCGGGCCATGCCGAGCATTCCGGCGAAGATGGCGAAATCGTCAGTCAGATCAAGGAACTGCTCGACAGCCGGGTGCGCCCGGCGGTGGCACAGGATGGTGGCGACATCACCTTCCACGGCTTCGAGCGCGGCGTCGTGTATCTGCACATGCAGGGCGCCTGTGCCGGCTGCCCCTCGTCGACGCTGACGCTGAAGATGGGCATCGAGAACCTGCTGCGCCACTATATCCCCGAGGTCACCGAGGTGCGCCCCGTCGCTGTCTGAGCGGCGGCGCGGATAGTCCTGATGTCTGAACCGCTGGTTCTGGGATTTGACACATCGGCCGCGCATTGCGCGGCCGCTTTGCTGTGCGGCGACCGGGTTGTCGCGCAACGCGCCGAAGACATGGGCCGCGGCCAGGCAGAACGGCTGTTTCCGCTGCTCGAGGAACTGCTGGCCGAAGGCGGCGTCACCTGGCGCGGCCTGACGGCGCTTGGCGTCGGCACCGGCCCCGGCAATTTCACCGGCATCCGCATCTCGGTCGCCGCCGCCCGCGGGCTGGCGCTGTCGCTGGGCCTTCCGGCGGTGGGCGTCTCGGCTTTGGAGGCGGCGGCCTTCGGCCTGCCCGAGCCGGTGACGGCGGTGGTCGACGCGCGGCGCGAGCGCGCCTATGTGCAGCGGTTTCCCGACGGCGCTCCGGGTCTGGTGGCGCTGGCGGATTTTGCCCCGGAAACCGCGATCACCGGCCCCGGGGCCGCGCTGCTGAGCGCCCGGACCCTGCCCCAGCCGGTGCCGATAGCCGAGGCCATCGCCCGGATTGCCGCGCAGCGCTTTGCGACCGAGACCCGCCCGCCGGCGCCGCTCTACATTCGCCCGGCCGATGCCGCACCGGCGCGCGATCTGCCACCGGTGATCCTCGATGAGGCCTGAGGCTCTGGCGGCGCTGCACTCCGCCGCCTTTGCCCCCGCCCGCGGCTGGAGCGCCGCTGAATTCGACAGCTTTCTGGCCGATCCCGCCTGTCTTCTGGTGGCCCGCCCCGAAGGATTTGCCCTGGCGCGGGTGACACTTGACGAGGCCGAGCTTCTCACCATCGCGACCGATCCCGCCCGGCGCCGCCAGGGCGTCGCGCGCGGGCTGCTTGGCGCGCTCTTCGGCGGACTGGCCGGGCGCGGCGCCGAGACGCTGTTTCTGGAAGTGGCCGAGGACAATGCCGCCGCCCGCGCGCTTTATGCCGGCGCGGGCTTTGCGATGGCAGGCCGGCGCAGGGGCTATTACCCGCGTCGCGACGGCGCCGCCGTCGATGCGCTGATCTTGCGCCGCGCGCTGGGCTAACCCCCGGTTTCCGCAGCGGAACTGCACAAGAATCGGTTGACCCTTTGCCGGCAACCCGGCCTTAATTGGCCATGATCCGGGGCAGCCCGGGCAAGAGACCTTTGCCCGGGGGGCTACCCCGAGGCATACCAACGGGAGCAACCATATGACATTCATGCATAAAGTACTTGCCACCACGGCCGCGATGGCGCTGTCTGCCGGGGCGGCGCTGGCCGAACCCGCGCTGATTTTTGACCTCGGCGGCAAATTCGACAAGAGCTTCAACGAAGCCGCCTTTGCCGGCGCGCAGCGCTGGGCCGAAGAAACCGGCAAAAGCTTCCGCGAGATCGAGCTGCAATCCGAGGCCCAGCGCGAACAGGCGCTGCGCCGCTTTGCCGAAAACGGCAACAACCCGATCGTCATGACCGGCTTTGCCTTTGGCAACGTGCTTTCGGAAGTGGCCCCCGATTACCCCGAGACCAAATTCGCCATCATCGACATGGTGGTGGACGAGCCCAACGTGCGCTCGGTGGTGTTCAACGAGCACGAGGGGTCTTACCTCGTCGGCATGATGGCGGCGATGGCCTCTGACAGTGGCACCGTCGGCTTTATCGGCGGCATGGACATTCCGCTGATCCGCAAGTTCGCCTGCGGCTATGCCCAGGGCGCCAAGGCGGTCAACGGTGACATCACCGTGCTGTCGAACATGACCGGCACCACGCCGGCGGCCTGGAACGACCCGGTGAAGGGTTCGGAGCTGACCAAAGCGCAGATCTCCCAGGGCGCCGACGTGATCTATGCCGCCGCCGGTGGCACCGGCGTCGGTGTGCTGCAAACCGCGGCCGACGAGGGCATCCTCTCGGTCGGCGTCGACAGCAACCAGAACTACATGCACCCCGGCAAGGTCCTGACCTCGATGCTGAAACGGGTCGACAACGCGGTCTATGACGCGATGACCCAGGGCGAGGCGCTGGAAACCGGCATCAACGTGATGGGCGTCGGCAATGGCGGCATCGACTACGCGCTGGATGAGCACAACGAAGCGCTGGTCGGCGAGGCGATGAAGACCGCCGTCGATGAAGCCAAGGGCAAGATCGCCAGCGGCGAGCTGACGGTGCATGATTACACCTCGGACGACAGCTGCCCGGATCTGAACTTCTGATCCCCGCGCGAGACTGAAACCGAAGCCGCGCCCGCAATGGCGCGGCTTCTTTGCATCTCCCGAGGCCCGAGACCCGGGACCAAGCCGGCGGACATTCGCGCGCCGGGATTTTTCGCCGCTCTCTGCGCCGCCGACCGCCCGACGCCCGGCCCCGGACTGACAAAACGCACAAGTCGCACCAGGCCCCGCCCTGCCGCCACGGCACGGGGCATTTGCCTCTTTGCAAATCCGTCCAGCTTTGCAACTCTGACCAGGATCACGAGGACAGACCGGATGACCCAGACCGCCCCCGCCATTGAACTCAAAGGCATATCCAAGGCCTTTGGCCCGGTTCAGGCCAACAAGGACATTTCGATCCGCGTGATGCCGGGCACGATCCACGGCATCATCGGCGAGAATGGCGCCGGCAAATCGACGCTGATGTCGATCCTCTACGGCTTCTACAAGGCCGATGCCGGCGAGATCTTCATTCAGGGGCAGAAGACCACCATCCCCGACAGCCAGGCCGCCATCGCCGCCGGCATCGGCATGGTGTTTCAGCATTTCAAGCTGGTGCCGAATTTCACCGTGCTGGAAAACGTCATTCTCGGGGCCGAGGATGGCGAATTGCTCAAACCCTCGCTGGCCAAGGCGCGCGAGGCGCTGACCGATCTGGCGGCGGAATACGAACTCAAGATCAACCCGGATGCCGTGGTCGAGACCCTTTCGGTCGGTCACCAGCAGCGGGTCGAGATCCTCAAGGCGCTGTATCGGCAGGCCGATATCCTGATCCTCGACGAACCCACCGGCGTGCTGACCCCGGCCGAGGCCGATCAGCTGTTCCGCATCCTCAACCGGCTGCGTGAAGAGGGCAAGACGATCATCCTGATCACCCACAAGCTGCGCGAGATCATGGATATCACCGATACGGTGTCGGTGATGCGCCGCGGCGAGATGACCGCCACGGTCAAGACCGCCGAGACCGACCCCGAGGCGCTGGCCGAGCTGATGGTGGGCCGCAAGGTCCTGCTCCGGGTGGACAAACAGCCGGCGGAGCCCGGCGCTCCGATCCTACAGGTGCGGGGGCTGCGGGTTGTCGATGGCGACGGGGTCGAACGGCTCAAGGGCATCGACCTCGAGGTGCATGCCGGCGAGATCCTCGGCATCGCCGGGGTGGCCGGCAATGGCCAGTCGGAATTGCTCGAAGTGCTGGGCGGTTATCGCGACGCCACCGGCGAGGTGCGGCTCAACGGCGACGTGATCGACCTGACCGGCAAGAAATCCGATGGCCAGTCGCGCCGCAAGCGGGGCATCGCCCATGTGCCCGAAGATCGCCAGCGCGAAGGGCTGATCATGGATTACCACGCCTGGGAAAACGTGGCCTTTGGCTATCACCACGACGCGGCCTATCAATCCGGCATTCTGATGAACAATGCCGCGATCAAGGCCGACACCGAACGCAAGATGGAAAAATTCGACGTCCGCCCGCCCGATCCCAACCTTGCCGCCAAGAATTTCTCGGGCGGCAACCAGCAGAAGATCGTCGTCGCACGCGAAATCGAGCGCAATCCCGATCTGCTGCTCGTGGGCCAGCCGACGCGCGGCGTCGATATCGGCGCCATCGAGTTCATTCACCAGCAGATCGTTTCCCTGCGCGAGGCCGGCAAGGCGGTGCTGCTGGTCTCGGTCGAGCTGGACGAGATCCTGTCGCTCGCGGACCGGGTGGCGGTGATGTTCGACGGGGTGATCATGGGCGAACGGCGCGCCTCGGAGACCGACGAGAAGGAGCTGGGGCTGCTGATGGCCGGGATCACCGAGATGCCGGACAAGCCGATCATCGACGCGGTCGAAGAGCAACTGGCGGCCAAGGAAGCGCGGGAGGCCAAGCAACATGGGTGAGACAGGTTCCCGCGCGTGGGATCAAGGCCCGAGGCCGCCGCGAGATTACCCGACTGCCGCCCGGGGCGGCGATTTCGCAAATTTGGCGCTCTGTTCCGAACTCCTGCGGATTTGGCGCCATAAAGTGGCCCGAAGCGCCGTCGGTTCACCCCCTCGCGAGGCGGCGATCGCGCGGCTTCACGCCTGGTTACTCAACGACGGAGACCCGCTCCATGGATAGAATGCCACATTGGGCCGATGCCGTCCTCGTGCCGCTGATCTCGCTGATCCTCGCGGCGATCCTGTCGGCGCTGGTGATCATCGGTATCGGCGAAGACCCGGTCGCCGCCTTCAACCTGATGGTCGAAGGCGCGCTGATGCGCTCGGCCGGCTGGGGCTACACGCTCTATTACGCCACCAACTTCATGTTCACCGGCCTTGCCGTGGCCGTCGCCTTCCATGCGCGGATGTTCAACATCGGCGGCGAGGGGCAGGCCACGTTGGGCGGGCTCGGGGTGGCGCTGGTGCTGCTCTACATTCCCTGGCCGCACTGGTCGCTGGCGCTGCTGGCCGCAACCCTGGGGGCGGCCGCCTTTGGCGCGATCTGGGCCTTCATCCCGGCCTACCTTCAGGCCAAGCGCGGCAGCCATATCGTGATCACCACGATCATGTTCAACTTCATCGCCGCCGCCTTTCTCAACTACGTTCTGGTCAACCTGTTGCGGCCACAGGGCGCGATGGACCCGGCGACCGAGAAATTCCCCGAGGCCACCCATCTGCCCACCTTCCGCGACATGTTCTCGAGCGCCGAGACCATCATGTTTCGCGGTGCGCCGGCCAATGTCACCTTCTTCCTTGCCGTGATTGCCTGTCTCGTGGTCTGGCTGCTGCTCTGGCGCACCCGTCTGGGCTATGAGATCCGCGCCTTCGGTCATTCCGAGAGCGCGGCGAAATACGCCGGCATCTCGCCGGTGCGCATCACCGTCATCGCCATGCTGATCTCTGGCGCGCTTGCGGGCATGATGGCGCTCAACACCACCCAGGGCGAAAGCGAGCGGCTGATCCTCAACGCGACCGAGGGCGCGGGCTTCATCGGCATCGCCGTGGCGCTGATGGGGCGGTCGCATCCCTTTGGCGTCTTTCTTGCCGCGATCCTGTTCGGCTTCCTCTTTCAGGGCGGGGCCGAGCTGGCGCTCTGGACCAATATTCCGCGCGAGCTGATCGTCGTCATCCAGGCTCTGGTGATCCTCTTCACCGGCGCGCTCGACAATATGGTGCGCATGCCGCTGGAACGTGTCTTCCTGGCGCTGCGCCGGAAGGAGGGCTGAGTCATGGATCTTTTCACCATCCTGCAAGTGCTCGATTCCACCGTCCGGCTGGCGACGCCGCTGCTTCTTGCCTGCCTCGCCGGGCTGTTTTCCGAACGCGCCGGCATCTTCGACATCGGCCTCGAAGGCAAGATGCTGGCGGCGGCATTCTTTGCCGCCGCGCTGGCGGCGATCACCGGCTCGGTCTGGCTCGGGCTGCTGGCGGGCATTGCCGCCTCGCTGATGCTCTCGGCGATCCACGGGCTGGCCTCGATCACCTTTCGCGGCAACCAGCTGATTTCCGGCGTCGCCATCAACTTCCTTGCCGCCGGGATGACCGTGCTGATCGCGCAGGATCTGTTCAGCCAGGGCGGGCGCACGCCATCGCTGATCGGCAAGGGCCGGTTCGAACCGATCACCCTGCCCTTCGCCGAAGAAGTCATCGACATCCCGGTGCTCGGCCCGATCTATTACGAACTGATCTCGGGCCACTCCATCCTCGTCTATGTCGCCTTCCTGATGGTGCCGCTGAGCTGGTGGGTGCTGTTTCGCACCCGCTTCGGCCTGCGCCTGCGCGCCGTGGGCGAAAACCCGGCGGCGGTCGATACCGCCGGCGTCTCGGTCGTCGGGCTGCGCTATGCGGCGGTAGCGATCTGCGGCGTGCTCTGCGGCATCGCCGGCGCCTATCTGGCGACCGGGCTTCAGGCCGGCTTCGTCAAGGACATGACGGCCGGTCGCGGATTCATCGCGCTGGCGGCGCTGATCTTTGCCAAGTGGCGGCCGTGGTATGCGCTTTATGCCTGTCTGCTCTTCGGCCTGCTGCAAGCCGTGGCTCTGCGCTATCAGAACATCGATCTCGGCCTCATCACCCTGCCGGTGCAGTTCATGGACGCGCTGCCCTATGTGCTGACCGTGGTGATCCTCGCAGGCTTTGTCGGCAAGGCGATCCCGCCGCGCGCCGGCGGCCAGCCCTACGTCAAGGAGCGCTGAACGCCAGGGGCCGACATCTCGCAGGCGCAGCACGAATTGCGCCTGCGAATCCTTTTGCGACAGATTCCTGCAAAACCGCCCGCACCAGAGACATTTTTTCCTTTCCCTCAAAGATTGCACAACCATAACGAGTATTTACGGAAATCTTTTCGCAGAAGACACAACATCAAACCGCTTCAACCTGACCCGTCGTCAAAAAAAATGCCGCAACGCGGAAAAACTTGCCTTCAGAGGCCGCCGGCCCGCTTGCAAAGCCCTCTGAGTTGCGGCTAGAGAACCGCATGCAAATATACCTGCCTATAGCCGAAGTTTCGGTAAACGCCTTCCTGCTCCTCGGGCTGGGCGGCATGGTGGGCGTCCTGTCTGGCATGTTCGGCGTGGGCGGCGGCTTTCTGATGACGCCGCTGCTGTTCTTCATCGGCATCCCGCCGGCGGTTGCCGTGGCCACCGAGGCCAACCAGATTGTCGCCTCTTCCTTCTCTGGCCTCCTGGCGCATCTCAAGCGAAAGACCGTCGATCTCCGAATGGGGGTTGTCCTCCTGATCGGCGGCCTGATTGGCGCCGCGGTGGGTGTATTTGTCTTCAACTACCTGAAATCCTTGGGCCAAGTCGATCTTCTTGTGCGCCTCTGTTATGTCGTGTTCCTCGGCATCATCGGCGCGTTGATGTTCATCGAAAGCCTGCGCGCGATCCGCAAGATGCGCCAGTCCGGCGGCGTCGCCCCGGCCAAGCGCAAGCATCGCGGCTGGGTCACCGCGCTGCCGTTCAAGATGCGCTTCCGCACCTCCGGTCTTTATATCTCGGTGATCCCGCCGATCATGGTGGGGGTGCTTGTCGGCATTCTCGCGGCGATCATGGGCGTCGGCGGCGGGTTCATCATGGTGCCCGCGATGATCTATATCCTGCACATGCCGACCAAGGTCGTGGTCGGCACCTCTCTCTTTCAGATCATCTTCGTCACCGCCTTTACCACGCTGCTGCACGCCACGACGAACTTTACCGTCGACATGGCGCTGGCGGTCCTCTTGCTGGTGGGCGGTGTCATCGGCGCCCAGATCGGCACCCGGATCGGTGTCAAGCTCAAGGCCGAGCAACTGCGCATCCTGCTGGCGATCCTGGTCCTGGTGGTGTGCGGCAAACTGGCGCTCGACCTGCTGCTGCAACCCGGTGAGCTCTATTCCATCGGCGATGTGGAGGGCCATTGATGCTGCGACTGGCCGCCTTCCTGCTTTGCCTGCTCACCCCGCTTGGTGTCACCGCACAGACCGAAGCCGTCGAAGAAGACGTGGTTCTGGGCCTGTCGCAGAAGCGGGTTCGCATCACCGCCAATTTCGACGGCTCCGAAATCCTGCTGTTTGGCGCGATCAAGCGCAATGCGCCGCAGCCCGAGGGCGAGCTTGACGTGATCATCGCCATTGCCGGCCCGTCCGAGCCGGTGGTGGTGCGCCGCAAGGAGCGGCGCTTCGGCATCTGGATCAACACCGAGTCGGTCGATGTCTCGGCGGCACCCAGCTTCTATGCCGTGTCCTCCTCGCGTCCGCTCGACGAAATCCTGAGCGAGAACGCCAACAACCAGTACCGGATCACCGCCGACCGCGCGGTCTGGACGCTGAAATCCGAAGCCGCCTTTGCCGAGGCCGTGCTGCGGATTCGTAGCAACAACGGGCTGTATCAGCGCAACGAGGGCGCGGTGGAAGTGGCCGAACAGGCGCTGTTCCGCAGCACTGTCCAGATGCCGGCGAACCTGACCGAAGGCCCCTATATCGCCCGCGTCTTCCTGGTGCGCGATCAAAAGGTCATCTCGCTGCACCAGACGGTGATCGATGTGCGCAAGGTCGGGCTGGAACGCTTCCTGTTCAACCTGTCGCGCGAACAACCACTGATCTATGGCTTGCTGTCGCTGGCGATTGCCATCGCCGCCGGCTGGGGCGCCTCTTCGGCCTTCCGTCTGCTCAACCGGGGATGACCCGCGCGCGCGGCGCATATCCCTGGCACACGGCCCTGCCCACCCGCTGGGCCGACAATGACCAATACGGCCATCTCAACAACGCGACCTATTTCTCGCTTTTCGACACCGCGCTGACCCTGTGGCAGATCGAGACCGGCTTTCTCGGCGAGACCGTGGATTCGCCCCGTTTTCTGGTGGTCGAAAACGGCTGTCGCTTTTTCCAGGAGCTCCGCTTTCCCGATCTGATCCATGCCGGCCTGCGCTGTGGCCGCATCGGCACCAGCTCTTTCACGCTGGAATTGGCGCTGTTTCGGGGCACCTCCGAAGAGGCCGCCGCCACCGGTTTTTTCGCGCAGGTGCAGGTCGATGCCCAAAGCCACCGCCCCAGCCCGCTTGACGCGCCCCGGCGCGCACTGCTCGAAGCGATCGGCTGAGCCTTACTTGCGGTAGCGAAACACCCCGGTGCCGGTGGCAATCACCGTGCCATCCACATCCAGCACCTTGCCCTCGGCAAAGAAAGTCGACCGGCCGCCGCCGGTCTTGCGAGCTTCAGCGACCAGCCGACTGCCCTGCGGCCGTGACAGGTAATTGACCGAGAGGTTCAGCGTCAGGCACATCTGCCGCCGCGCCGGATCGCCGGTGTAACATCCGGCAAAGCCCATGGCGGTGTCGAGTAGGCTGGCATGCACCCCGCCGTGCGGCGCACCATGGCGATTGCGGATGAACGCCGCGAGAGACAGCTCGACCCGGGCGAAATCCGCCTGCCATTCTGTCAGGTCCATGCCGATATGGCTGCCCCAGGGCGAGGGGCTTTCCCAATCGGCGGCGGTGTCATCGCGCATCTGCGGCCTCCAGTCCCAATTCGGCAAAGCGCGGCACGAAGGCGCCAAGCCTGCGGCCCTTTTCGGGGTTCGAGGCGCTGCCGTCCAGAGCCCTTTTCTTGACCCCCTGAAGGATCGCCGCCATGCGAAAGAAGGCAAAGGCCAGGTAAAAGCCGAAACTGTCCGGCGGGTCGATTCCCCGGCGGTCGAAATAGCTGGCAAGAAAGGCCGCGTCGTCGGGCAGGCCCAGCGCCGCACGGTCGAGGCCGGCCAGCCCCCGGCCCTCTTCGCCGGGCGGCAACTGCCATTGCATGATGACGCCGGCCAGATCGGCAAAGGGATGGCCAAGGGTGGACAGTTCCCAGTCGAGCACGGCGCGGATCTCGGGCGCTTCCGGGGCAAAGAGAAGGTTGTCGATCCGGTAATCGCCATGAACAAGGCAGCGCTGGCCGTCCTCTTCCGGCAGATTGCTTTCGAGCCAGAGGATCAGCCGGTCCATTTCGGGCAGCGCACCGGTCTCGCTGGCCCGGTACTGCTTGGTCCAGCGGCCGAGCTGCCGGGCATAGAAATCGCCGGGCGGACCATAGTCAGACAGGCCACAGGCGGCCAGGTCGACCTCGTGGATGGCGGCAAGAATGCGATTCATCTCGGCCATATGCGCACCGCGCTGGTCCGGCGTGGCGCCAGGCAGTGAGGGGTCAAGGATCACCCGGCCGGGGACATGCTCCATGACATAGAACATCGCGCCGAGGATGCTGTCGTCGTCGCAGAGCGCCAGTACGCGGGCAACCGGCACATCGGTGTCGGCCAGCGCCTTTTGCACGCGGAATTCGCGGTCGACGGCATGGGCGGACTTCAGGAGCTGGCCCGGCGGCTTGCGGCGCAGCACGTAATCCGCGCCGGGGGTTGTGAGGCGGAAGGTCGGGTTCGATTGGCCACTGGCGAATTTTTCCACGGTGACCGGGCCCTGGAAGCCGGCGATATGGTCAGCCAGCCAGGGGGTCAGGCGCGAAAGCGCATCGCTGTCCATCAGCTCGGCCTCCCCCGCATGGCCCGCCCCGCCCCAGGCCGGGCGCATTCCGCGCCGATCCCGGGCGGGCGCATCCCTCTGTCGCGCCGCCATTCACCCATTGCGATACTTCCGCAGCTCGGCCCGCGCCACCTGCCGGCGGTGCACCGCGTCGGGCCCGTCGGCAAAGCGCAGGGTGCGCACATGGGTCCACATATGCGCCAGATCGAAATCCTGCGAGATGCCGGCCGCGCCGTGGATCTGCATCGCCTCGTCCAGCACACGGCCGGCCATCAGCGGCGCCACCACCTTGATCTTGGAAATCCACGGCTGCGCCGCGCGCACCCCCGCCGTGTCCATCATCCAGGCCGCCTTGAGGCACAGAAGCCGCGCCATCTCGATCTCCATCCGGGCGTCGGCGATCCTGTCGAAATTGCCGCCCAGCTCGGCCAGCGGCTTGCCAAAGGCCTCGCGTGTGAGGCCGCGACGGCAGATCATCTCGAGCGCCTTTTCCGCCTGACCGATGGCGCGCATGCAATGGTGGATGCGCCCTGGCCCCAGCCGCCCCTGCGCCACCTCGAAGCCCCGGCCCTCGCCCAGGATCACGCTCTCCGCCGGGATGCGCACATCGGTGAAACGCAGGTGCATGTGGCCATGCGGCGCGTCGTCCTGGCCAAAGACCTGCATCGGGCGCAGCACCTCGATCCCCGGCGTCTCGGCATCCAGCGCGAACATCGTGTGCCGCTGGTGCTTCGGGGCCTGGGGATCGGTGCAGGCCATCAGGATATAGACCTTGCAGCGCGGATCGCCGGCGCCGGAGATCCACCACTTTTCGCCATTCAGCACGTAATCGTCGCCGTCGCGCCGCGCGGCAAAGGCGAGTTGGGCCGCATCGGACGAGGCGACATCGGGCTCGGTCATCACATAGGCCGAACGGATCTCGCCCTCGAGCAGCGGCGCCAGCCAGCGGTCCTTCATCCATTGCGGGCCGTAGCGTTCAAAGACCTCCATGTTGCCGGTGTCCGGGGCGTTACAGTTGAACACCTCGGCGGCGATATGCACCTTGCCCATCTCCTCGGCGAGATAGGCATATTCGACCGTGGTCAGCCCCTGGCCGCGCGTGCTGTCAGTCAGCCAGAAATTCCAGAGCCCGCGGTCGCGGGCCCGGGCCTTGAGGGTTTCGAGAATCTCGATCTGCCGCGCGCTGTGGCGGAACCGGTCGCCCGAGGGATGCCGGCCCACCTCTGCGTGGAACTCCCGGTCCAGCGGCGCGATCTCGTCCCGCACCATTGCGCGCACCGCCTCGACCAGCGGGCGCACCCGGTCTGTCATACCAAGATCCATGGATTATCCCTTTCGCAGATCGGGGTGTGTGTATTCGGCAAAGCGCGCGCGCAGCTGCCGCTTGGAGACCTTGCCGGTGGCGGTCAGCGGCAGATCTTCGGCAAAGACCAGATCGTCGGGCATTTGCCACGCGGCGAACCGCGTCTGCATCAGGTCGTGAAACTCCGACAGCACGGGGCGGTCATCGCCGTCGGGCACTACCACCAGCAGCGGCCGCTCGTCCCATTTCGGATGCGGCACGGCGATCACGGCGCAATTGGCCACCCCCGGATGCGCCATGGCGCAATTCTCGAGGTCGATCGAAGAAATCCACTCGCCACCCGATTTGATCAGGTCCTTGGCGCGGTCCTGGATCGACAGGAAGCCCTGCGAATCAAGCGTCGCCACATCGCCGGTGGCCAGCCAGCCCTCGGCATCGAAGGCCTCACTTGTGGCGGCGTCATTGGCGAAATACCCCGAGATGATGGTGTTGCCGCGCACATGCAGTTCGCCCACCGAAGTGCCGTCATGGGGCAGCGGGGCGCCATCCGCGTCGATGATCTTCATCTCGCAGCCGAACACCCGGCGGCCCTGCTTGGCCTGAAGATTCAGCCGGTCGTCCAGCGGCAGGGCCTGCATCGCGGCATTGAGGATGCCGTGGGTGCCGACCGGGCTCATCTCGGTCATGCCCCAGGCGTGGCAGACCGACACCCCTGCCGTCTCGAACCTTTCGATCATCGCGCGCGAGGCGGCGGAACCGCCGATCACCACCTGCGAGAACCCCTTGGGATTGCCGCCGCGCCTGGCGATCTCTGCCTGAAGCCCGAGCCAAACGGTGGGCACGCCCCAGGCCGAGGTCACCTCTTCCTCGTTCATCAGCTCCCAGAGCGCATCGCCCGCCAGCCCCGGCCCCGGCATCACCAGCGAGGCCCCGGCCAGCGGCGCGGAATAGGGCAGCCCCCAGGCGTTGACGTGGAACATCGGCACCACGGGCAGGATGCGCGCGCCCTCGGTCAGCGAGGACCGCAGCGCCAGGGTGATGGCAAAGGCATGCAGCACCGTCGAGCGATGCGAATAGAGCGCGCCCTTGGGGTGGCCGGTGGTGCCCGAGGTGTAACACAGGCCGATGGCAGCGTTCTCGTCGGTCTCGGGCCAATGGTAGGTCTCGGGCTGGCCAGCCAGCAGCTCTTCGTAGCAGATCAGGTCGAGCGGGCTGTCGGGCATATGCGCCCGGTCGGTCATCACGATCAGGCGGATCCCCTCGGGCAGTTGCGGCGCCAGCGCCTCGAGGATCGGTACGAAGGTCAGATCGGCACAGATCGCGGCATCCCCGGCGTGGCCGATGACATAGAGCATCTGTTCCGGCGAGAGCCGCGGGTTGATGGTATGCACCACCGCGCCCATGCCGGCGGTGGCGTAGTAGAGCTCGAAATGCCGATGGGTGTTCCAGGCCAGGGTCGCGACCCGGTCGCCCGGCACAATGCCCAGCCCGGCCAGCCCATGCGCAAGCTGCGCGGTGCGCGCCAGGGTCTCGGGGTAGCTCTGCCGGTGACGCCCGCCTTCGCACAGCGCCGAGACCAGCCCGGCCTCGGGGAAGATTTCCGCCCCATATCGCAAGAGTTCAATCACTTGCAGCGGGCGCTGCATCATTTGACCCATCATGGGGCGTCCTCCCTTTGGCTTGCTCTCCCGGCGGCCTAGGTGACAGTCTGGCGGCGAAGCGCGCCGCGGTGCAACAGATTTCGGAAAAGGACTGAACGTAAGATGGTCGTAGAACGTGTGGTATTGGCAGCAAGGCCCAAAGGCGAAGCAGGGCCGGAACATTTCCGGCTCGAGCAGGCGGAAATGCCGGCCCCGGGCGAAGATGAGGTATTGGTCAAGGTCAGCCATCTGTCGCTCGATCCCTACATGCGGGGGCGGATGAGCGATGCGAAATCCTATGCCGATCCGGTGGCGGTGGACGCGGTGATGACCGGCCAGGGCGTGGGCCATGTGGTCGAGAGCCGCGCCGAAGGCTTTGCCGAGGGCGATCTGGTGACCGGCATGACCGGCTGGCAAAGCCACGCGGTGCTGTCGGGCAAGGAGCTGCGCAAGCTCGACGCCGTTCTCGCGCCTTCGACCGCGCTCGGGGTGCTGGGGATGCCGGGCTTTACCGGCTGGACCGGGATGACCAAATACGGCCGGCCACAACAGGGCGAGACACTGGTCGTCGCCGCGGCGACCGGGCCTGTGGGATCGATGGTCGGGCAATTGGCGAAACGCGCCGGAATGCGCACCGTGGCCATTGCCGGCGGGGCCGAGAAATGCCGCATCGCACAAGAGACCTTCGGTTTTGACACCGCGATCGATCACCATGCCTTTGACGAGGTGGCGGATCTGCGCGCGGCGATTGCCGCTGCCGCGCCCGATGGCGTCGATGTCTATTTCGAGAATGTCGGCGGCGACGTCCTGCGCGCGGTGCTGCCCCTGCTCAACACCCATGCGCGGGTGCCGGTGATCGGCACCGTCGCCTGGTACGAGGGCGTTTCCACCGACGGGCCCGACACCCTGCCCGCCCTCTGGCGTCAGGTGCTGGTCAAGCGGCTGAGCATCCAGGGGCTGATCATCTTTGACCACTGGGACGATTTCCCCGCCTTCCTCGACGAGGTCGCGCCGCTGGTGAAATCCGGCGGCGTCACCTGGCTCGAGGATGTGGCGCAGGGGCTGGAGAACGCGCCGCAGGCGTTTCTCGACATGCTCAGGGGCGGCAACCTCGGCAAGCAGATCGTGGCGCTCTGACCGGTCGGGCTATTTCTCGGTCAGTTTCAGCTCGATCCGGCGATTGCGGGCCCGCGCGGCCTCGGAAGTGCCGGGATCGACCGGCTGAAACTGGCCAAAGCCGTTTGCCGCCAGCCGCTCGGGCGCGATGCCGAGGAAATTGATCATGTAGCGCACCACCGAAAGCGCCCGGGCCTGGCTCAGCTCCCAATTGTCGGCGAACTGCGCCGAGCCCACGATCGGCACATCGTCGGTATGGCCGTCGACACGGATCACCCAGTCGATTTCGTCGGGGATGTCATCGGCCACCGCCTTGAGGATGTTCGCCACCTTGGCGATCTCGTGCTGGCCCGCGTCCGAGAGACGGGCATCGCCGGAGCCGAACAGCACCGACGAGGAAAAGACAAAGCGGTCACCCTCGATCCGCACGCCTTCCTGACTGCCCAGCAGATCGCGCAGCCGGCCGAAGAATTCCGAACGGTATCTTTCGAGGTCTTTGGCCTCTTCCTCGAGCCGCGCCTTCTCGGCCGCCAGCAACGCCGCATTGCGCGCCTCAGCATCGGCCCGGCGGCGCTCTTCCAGCGCCTTCTGCGCCAGCGCCACATTGAGGTCAGAGCCGAGGTTCTCGATCTGGATGTTCTGCGCCGCGTCGCGGGCCTTGTAATCATCGAGCAAGGCCCGCAACTGCCCGAGTTCGTCGCGCAGCGTGGCAACCTGCTGGTTGAGAAGCGCGGCGCGCCTCTGCGCTTCGGTCGAAACCTGGGTCTGTTGCTCCAGCTCCTGCCGTGCCGCCGCCAGAAGCGCTTCGCGGTTGGTCACTTCCTGCGCCCGCGTCCGGGCCGCGGCCTCGGCCTGTTCGGCCGCCTCTTCGGCGGCGAGCTTCAGCGCCAGGGCCTCGGCCAGCTGCTTGCGAATGTCCTCCTGCGCGGTCTCGGCCTTGACCGTCGCCGCCAGCGCCGCCGAAAGCTGATCGCGCAGGCTGGCCTCGCCGGTCTCGGTCTCGTCCAGCGTCGCGCGCAGCTTGGCAAGCTGGCTTTCCAGCGCCGCCACACCCTCCTGCGCAGCTTCCAGCTGCCCGCCCAACGCCGCGGCGTTTTCCTGCGCCGCCAATTGTGCCGCCAGCGCCTCGGCCAGCCGGTCCTCGAGCGATTGCGTCTCGGTCCGCGCCTCCGAAAGCCGCGCCTGCGCGGTCTCGAGACGGCCTTCCGCCGCCGCCCGCGCCTGTTCCGCCGCGACCTGAGCGGCCAGCGCTTCGGCCAACTCGTCCTCGACGCCCGCCAGATCGGACTGGGCCGCCAGCGCCCGCGCCAACTCGGCCTCGAGCGTCGCCTGCCGGTCCTCGGCGGCCTGTGCCGCCTGCCCGGCCTCGCGGGCGCTGCGTTCGGCGGTGATCTTGGCGGCCAGCGCTTCGGCCAGTTGCTGCTCCAGCGCGCCCTTTTCCGCGTCGGTGCTGTCACGCAGGGCGGTCAGCGCCTGTTCCAGCTCACCGATCCGGGCCGATTGGTCCTGGCTGTCCAGCAGCGCGGCCGCAAGTTGCGCCTCGAGCGCATTGAGCTGAGACGAGGTGCTCCGGTCGTCGCTGATCGCGGCCTGCAAATCCTCGGCCAGGGCCGCATTGCGCTGCTCGGCCTGCCGCTGGGCCAGAAGCGCCGCCGCCAGCTGCTGCTTGAGCGCCTCGGTCTCGGCCGCGGTTTCATCGAGCGTTGCACCGATCTCGGCAACCCGCGTCTCGGCCGCCCGTTGCGACAGCAGCGCCGCCGCCAGCCGCGCATCCAGATCCTGTTCCGCCGCCTGCGCCGCCGCCAACATCGACAGCGTCTCTTCCGCCTCGCGCCGCTGCTCCTCGAGCGCCAGCGTCATTGCCGAAAGCTCGGCATCCGCCGTCATCAGCTTTTCGCGCAGGGCCTCCGCCGCTGCCGCCTCGGCCAGCCGCCGCGCCTCTTCCTCGCTCAGCCGGTCTTCCAACGCGCTGACTTGGCTGATAAATTCCGCCGAGGACTCCTCTTGCTGCGCCTTGAGATCGGCAATCATCGCCTCGAGCGCATCGGCCTGCGCCGCCGCCAGCCGCGCCGCCTCGACCTCGGCGTCGATCTCGTCGCGGGCCTGGGCCAAGGCCAGTTGCAGCGCCTCCTGCTCCGACAGCAGCGCCTGCTCGCTATCTTCCAGCTCGGCGATCCGCGCGGTGGCGGTTTCCTGATCGGCCAGCAGCCCGGCGACCCGATCCTCGAACGAGGCGATCCGCGCATTGGCCGCGCCCAGCGCATCCTCGCGTTCGGCAACGGTCTGTTCCAGCGTGGCGATCCGCTGTCCAGCCTGCGACAGCGCGGCATCGCGCTCGGTCACGTCCTGCTGCAAGCCGGCAATCAGGGCGGCCTGTTCCCGGGCACGGGTATTGGCATCGACCAGCGTCGAGACCAGATTGCCGACCTCGGATTGCAATTCGGCGGTCTTTTCCCGTTCGAGCCCCAAGGCCTGCGCCAGCGCCGCGATCTCGTTCGAGAGCTGGTTGAGCTCGCTTTCCTGGCCGGTGATGGTTTCGCGCAACGTGAATTGCACCACCATGAAGATGGTCAACACGAACATCAGCACCAGCAGCAAGCCGGTCATCGCATCGACGAAGCCGGGCCAGATCGAATTTTGAAACCGTTGACCGGTGCGGCGTGACAACGCCATGGATCAGCCCTCCTGTTCGGGGGTTCCCACCTTGGGCGGCCTCAGGTGGCGGCCGGGCCGGGACGAGGCGGCGCTTGCGGCGCTGACCTGCCGCACCGCCATGTTGAGCGCCCGGGTCAGCTGCGCCAGATCGGTGCGCAGCTCGGCCATGCTTTCCTGCCGGCCGGCGGACATTTCCTCGAGAATGCGCAACATCTGCACGTCGATCGAGCGCAGCCGCATCCGGCTTTCGGCGTCGATGCCGCCCTCGCCGTCGCCCTTGCGGCTCTCGAGCGCGTCGATCAGCCGTTCCTGCCCCTCGGCCAGCCGGGTCAGGGCCGTGGTCGGTGCCGATTGCCGCTCGAGTTGTTCGGTCATCCGCTCGACGCTGTCGGCCAGCGTCGAGAGCTTGTCATCCACCACCGCGCGGCTTTCGTCGGACTGGGCGAACATCTGTTGCAGATGCTCCATCTGTTCGGACATGTGATCGACCACCGCGACCAGCAATTGCTGGTCGCTCGCGCCTTCGCCCTCACCCGAGCCGGCATACCCCAGACGGGTGATCGTCGAGAGCCATTCCTCGAGTTCGCGGTAAAACCGGTTCTGGCCATGGCCGGCAAACAATTCCAGCAGCCCCACGACCAGCGAGCCGGCCAGCCCCAGCAGCGACGAGGCAAAGGCGGTGCCCATGCCGCCGAGCTGCGCCTGGAGGCCTTCCTGCAACCGCTCAAAGATCTGGCCGCCGGTCTCGCCCGGGGCCGGGGTCAGAGAGCGGATGGTATCGACCAGCGCCGGCACCGTGGTGGCCAGCCCGTAGAAGGTGCCCAGAAGCCCCAGAAAGATCAGCAGGCTGACGATGTAGCGGGTGATCTCGCGCGCCTCGTCGATCCGCTGCGCCACCGAGTCGAGGATCGAGCGCGACGAGGTGGCCGAAATCTGCATCCGCTTGCCCCTGGTCCGCATCAGCGCGGCCAGGGGCGCAAGGATGCGCGGCGCCTCCTTGCCGGCGTCGTTCTCCGAGACGAAATTCTCGATCCAGCGGACCGAGCCGATCAGCGTCAGCACCTGCCAGAAGGTCGCCAGCACGCCGATCACGAAGACCAGCACGATGAAGCCGTTCAGATAGGGGTTCGACAGGAACACCGGCAGCACGCGGGGCAACGCCAGCACCAGACCGGCCACGACAAGCCCCAGAACGGTGACCATGAAGAAGACCTGACGGACAGGCTGGGAAAATCTCGGTGCGGCCTCGCGGTCCGGCTTGTCCACCATGAGGGACCATTCCTGAAGATAGCTAAATCCGTCCGGACTCTAGGGAGGATTCCCGGTCAAGCCAAGGCGTTATCGGCAAATGTCACGGACCCGGTCGGCCAACCATTGCAAATCTGCATCCTCGATGCCCAGTTCGGTCAGATGTTGCGCGGTGTTCCAGAGATATTCGGTATTCGGCCCCCGGCCGCCCACCGCCTGCGCAATGATCTGCGCCTGGTCCTCGAGCGGGATGTCGCGGCAGTACTGCCAGTGATCGCGGTTGATGACATAGGCCAGCGCCTCGACCTGGCGGCCATCCTCCAGCCCCAGCATCACATGCCGTTCGACATAGGCCGAAGACACCAACTCGCGGTCGCGCAGATAGGCCAGCGTGTCGTCCTCGGTGCCCGGCTCGGCCCGCAGCGCCACCCCGTCGCAGATCGCGCCCGGCGCCTCGTCGAGTGCCAGAACCAGGCCCGGCGCCGCTTCGGTGCCGCGATGATGGATCGAATGCATGCAGAAACTGCGGTGATAATGCTCAAGCGAGGCAAGGCGGCTTTCCGCCACCGCAAAGCCGGGGTTCCACAGGAGCGAGCCGTATCCGAAGACCCAGAGTGCCATCATGCTTTTCCTTTCCGCCTTCTGCCAGTAAAGCATTGCCGCAAGAGGCGAAAGCCCACGCGCGGAGAAAGCCCATGATGAAACGTCTCGCCTTTGTGATCCTCGCCGCCGCCCTGGCCTGGTCGGGCTATTGGCTCTGGGGCAAACAGAGCCTCATGGCCGGCTACCAGCGCTGGTTCGCCGAGCGCCGCGACGATGGCTGGGAGGCCGGGTATGCCGAGATGAAGGTGCGCGGCTTTCCCAACCGCCACGACACCACCTGGACCGATCTGCGCATCCTGGACCCCGAAAGCGGTCTGGGCTGGGAAGCGCCGTTCTTTCAGCTCTTTCTGCTGAGCTACAACCGCCATCACGCGATTGCCGCCTGGCCCCGCCACCAGGTGATCGTGACGCCCGACGGCCCGCTGCACGTCACCAGCGAGCAGATGCAAGCCAGCCTGGTGACCGAGGGCGAGGACCACGCGCTGACGCGGGGCACCCTGGTGGCCGATGTGCTCAACATCACCGGCACCGATGGCGCGACCACGGCGCTGGCGCAGCTGCGCCTGGCCGGCACCCGGGTGGACGCGGCCAGCTATGACGTGGCGCTGACCGCCGAGGGGCTGGCCCTGCCGCGCGGGCTCAACCAGGCCACCGGCGGCGCCCTGCCGCAAACCTTTTCCGAGGCGCGGATCGCGGCGCAACTGCGCTTTGACGCGCCATGGACGCTGACCTCGGCCGAGGCGCGGCCGCAGCCGACCCGGATCGCGGTCCGCGAAGCGGCGCTGGAATGGGGTCCGATGGCGCTCCGGTTGACTGGCGATCTCGAGATCGATGGAGAAGGCCATGCCACCGGCGATGTGCATGTGCAGGCGCAGAACTGGCAGGAGATGCTCGCAGTGGCCCGCGCCTCCGGGCAGGTCGCGGATGTGCTGGCCGACGGGGTCGAAGCGACGCTGACGCTGATGGCCGGGCTCTCCGGCGGTCGCCGCTCGCTCGATCTGACGCTGCGGCTCGAGGAGGGCGCGATCTGGCTTGGCCCGGTGCCGGTGGGTGAGGCCCCGAGGTTCCTCCTGCGCTGACCCCGTCCCGGGCTCGACCCAAGACCTCGCGGCCTGAGGAGCGGCCGGATCATGCCCTTGCGCCCCGCGGTCCCAAACGCGAGACTGCGCCCATGACCGCCATCACCAACCGCCTGAAAGACGAACTCACCGCCCGGCGCGACGATCTGATCGCGCTGACGCAGGCGCTGATCCGCATTCCCACGCTGAACCCGCCCGGCGCCAACTATCGGGAAATCTGCGAGTTTCTCGGCCAGCGCCTGGAAAAACGCGGTTTTGACATCCAGATGATCCGCGCGACCGGCGCCCCGGGCGACAGCGACCGATACCCGCGCTGGAACGTCATGGCCCGCCGCGAGGGCCGGCACACCGGGCCCTGCGTGCATTTCAACTCGCATACCGATGTGGTCGAGGTCGGCCAAGGATGGACGGTCGATCCTTTCGGCGGCGAGGTGAAGGAAGGTCGGATCTATGGCCGTGGTGCCTGTGACATGAAGGGCGGGCTGGCGGCGGCGATCCTCGCGGCCGAGGTCTTTGTCGATCTCTGCCCCGACTTTCACGGCGCGGTCGAGATCTCCGGCACCGCCGACGAGGAATCCGGCGGCTATGGCGGCGTCGCCTATCTCGCCGAACAGGGATTTTTTGCACCCGACCGCGTGCAGCATGTCATCATCCCCGAGCCACTCAACAAGGACCGGATCTGCCTGGGCCATCGCGGCGCCTGGTGGGCCGAGATCGAAACCAGAGGCGAGATCGCCCATGGCGCCATGCCCTTTCTCGGCGATTGCGCGGTGCGCCACATGGGGGCGGTGATCGATGCCTTCGAGAGCCGGCTCTACCCCGCCATGGCGCAACGGCGCACCGACATGCCGGTGGTGCCCGAAGGCGCGCGGCAATCGACGATGAACATCAATTCGATCCACGGCGGCGAACCCGAGCCGCCCGACGATTACACCGGCCTGCCCGCCTATTGCGTGCCCGACAGCTGCCGCGTGGTGATCGACCGGCGCTATCTTGCCGAAGAGACCCATGCCGGCGTCGCCGGCGAGGTCCGCGCGCTGCTCGACGATTTGAAGGCGACCCGCGCGAGGTTCGACTACCGGTTGCAGGAGATCAACCATGTCGCCCCCTCGATGACCGACCGCGAGGCGCCGGTTGTCACAACGGTGGCGCAGGCGATCCGCGAGGTCATGGGCAAGGCGCCGGAATATGTCGCCTCGCCCGGCACCTACGATCAGAAGCATATCGACCGCATCGGCCGACTGAAAAACTGCATCGCCTATGGCCCCGGCGTTCTGGAACTGGCGCACAAGCCCGACGAATGGGTCGGCATCGACGACATGGTCCAGAGCGCGCAGGTCATGGCGCTGTCCCTGGCTACGCTTTTGCTGACCGACTGACCTCGCGACACCCCGGAACCGGCCGGAACCTTCGCCGGCTGCCATGCGTTTTTTCCTAGATTACCGCAAGCATCCGAGGTGTTCGATGACCCGCATTTTTCTGGCCCTCTCCGTCCTGCTCGGGCTCGGGGCCTTCGCAATCTCGCTCCGGCTCTATTTCGGCACGCCGACCGGAGGAGACGGCACTCTGGGCGCGCTGCTCACCGCGCTGGGCAGTGCCGCAGCGGCACTGCTGGCCGCTTATGTCGCGCTCTTTCCGCACCACCCCTCACAGGGGCCCGCCTCGGCCTTTGCCTTGCTTGCCGCGGTGCTGACCGGCGTGGCGGGCTGGTTCCTGACAAGCTGGCCGATCATCATCACCATCACCCTGGCGGCGGCCTTCCTCGTCGCCGCCCTCGCCCGCCTGCCGGGAGAAACGGAAGCCCGGGCATGAAGCCGCGCCGGGCACCCCGGTGCCCGGCCGCTTGCCCGTGCGACACCGGTGCGGCCTGGCCGCCGGCGGCAAACCAAGCCTCAAGCCGGATATCGCCGCGCGCCCCGCGGTCAGCTCGCCGCCGACCGAGGCAGCGTCAGCCACGCACCGGGATATCGATATTGTCGATCAGGCGCACCCCGGCGAGATAGGCGGCGGCAAAGAGCCGGGCCGGCTCGCGCGGGGACTCGAGCAGCGCGAGCGTGTTGCAGCTGCGCAGTTCGAGGTAGTCGACCTTGAGGAAATCCGCCTTTTCCAGCGCCAGCAGCGCCGGCGGCACCAGTTCCGGCATCGGCCGGCCCGCAGCCAGCCCGGCGGCGATCTCTTCCATCACTTCATGCAGGCGCGGCGCCTTGACCCGGGCCCGATCCGACAGCAGCAGGTTGCGCGACGACATCGCCAACCCGTCGATCTCGCGGATCGTCGGACAACCCACCACCTCGACCCCGAGATCAAGATCGCGCGACAGCCGGCGGACGACCTGAAGCTGTTGAAAATCCTTCTCGCCGAAAAAGGCGAAATCGGCCGCAGTCTGACGAAAGAGCTTGGTCACCACCGTCGCCACGCCATCGAAATGCCCCGGCCGATAGGCGCCGCAGAGCACGTCGGTCAGCCCGGCCACCGACACATTGGTCGAAAACCCCGGCGGATACATGATGTCGCCCTCCGGCGCCCAGATCGCATCGACCCCGAAGCGCTCGAGCTTGCGGGCGTCCTCCTCTTCGGTGCGGGGATAGTTCTTGAGGTCGTCGGGATTGTTGAACTGCTTTGGATTGACAAAGATCGTCACGATCACCCGGTCGGCGCGCTGTTTCGCCGCCGCTACAAGGCTGAGATGGCCGTCATGCAGCGCGCCCATGGTGGGCACCACGCCGATCGCCTCGCCGGCGCGCCGCCACCCGGCGGTCATCGCCCGCAGCGCCGCGGGCTCGCGAATGATCGGCACGCTCACGAGGCTTTTCCCGGCGCTTCGTCGGCAAAGACATGTTCGGCCGCCGGAAAGGCGCGGGCGCGCACATCGGCGGCATAGGCGGCAATCGCCGCCGCGCCGTCTTGGCCGAGCTGGCCATAGCGTTTGACGAATTTCGGCTTGAAGGCGGTGAACAGCCCCAGCATGTCGTCGACCACGAGCACCTGGCCGTCGCAGCCCACCGAGGCGCCGATGCCGATGGTGGGGATCGGCACTTCGGCGGTGATCCGGTCGGCCAGGCTCTCGGTGACCTTTTCCAGAACCACTGCAAAGGCGCCGGCGTCGGACACGGCGCGCGCATCGGCGAGGATCTGCTCGGCCCCAGCCCCGCGGCCCTGCACCTTGTAGCCGCCCAGCGTATGGATGGCCTGTGGCGTGAGGCCCACATGCGCCATCACCGGGATGCCGCGCCGGGTGAGAAAGTGGATGGTCTCGGCCATATGTTCGCCACCCTCGAGCTTGATCGCTCCGGCGCCGGTCTCGGCCATCATCCGCGCAGCATTGCGGAACGCCTGCTCGGGGCTTTCTTCGAAGCTGCGGAACGGCAGGTCGACCACCATCATCGCGGTCTCGAGCCCGCGCGCCACGGCCTGGCCGTGCAGAATCATCATCTCCATCGTCGCCGAAAGCGTCGAGGCGAGCCCGTGCTGCACCATGGCGACGCTGTCACCGACAAGGACGAAATCGCAATGCGCGTCCATCATCTGCGCCATCGGCGTCGTATAGGCGGTGAGGGATACGATCGGTGTGCCGCCCTTCATCGCCCGGATTTCACTGGGCATGAGGGCTTTCTGGCGGGCGGTCGCGCTCATGGCGGGCCTCCGGTTGCTTCGCGTTGCCCCGATGTAACAGCGGCCATCGGGGGAATCCAGTGACCACCGCACTTTGCCGCGCAAGATCGTGGCCGAAGCGGGCGCCGTGACGCAAGGATAAATCGTGGCTTGCGGTCCGCGAACCGCTGACGGATCGTGGGGCAAAGCAAGAGGAGGCTCGGATGACGCTCACGGATCTGCCGTTCGATCCGTCGCTGGTGCTGATCGGCGGCGGCTGGCGCGCGGCGCAGGGCGGCGCGACGCTCGCGCTGATCGACCCGTCGGACGCCAGCGATCTGGCCCGCATCGCCCGCGGCGGCCCCGAAGATATCGACGCCGCCGTCACGGCCGCGCAGGCTGCCCGCGATGGCGGCTGGGGCCGGATGCCCGCGGCAGAGCGCGGCCGCATCCTGACGCGCCTGGCCGGGCTGATCCGCGCGCGTGTCGACTGGCTTGCCGAGCTCGAGGCGCGCGACGTCGGCAAGCCGCTGACCCAGGCGCGCAACGATGCGGTGGCGCTGGCGCGCTACTGCGAATTCTACGGCGGCGCCGCCGACAAGCTGCACGGCCAAACCCTGCCCTATCTCGATGGCTACACCGTCTATACCCTGCGCGAGCCGCATGGGGTGACCGGCCATATCGTGCCCTGGAACTACCCGATGCAGATCATCGGCCGATCCGTCGGCGCGGCGCTGGCGGCGGGCAATGCCTGCGTGCTGAAACCGGCGGAAGAGGCCTGTCTGACCGCGCTGGCCTTTGCCTGGCTGGCCGAAGAGGCCGGGCTGCCGAAGGGCGCGCTCAACGTGGTGCCGGGCCTCGGCGCCGAGGCCGGTGCGGCGCTGGCCGGCCATCCGGGCATCAACCACCTGAGCTTTACCGGCTCGGTCGCCACCGGCGCGACAGTGCAGGCGCTGGCGGCGAAACATGTCGTGCCGGTAACGCTGGAACTGGGCGGCAAGTCGCCGCAGCTGGTCTTTGCCGATGCCGATCTCGACGCCGCCCTGCCCTTTCTCGTCGGCGCCGGCATCCAGAATGCCGGCCAGACCTGCTCGGCCGCGTCGCGGGTGCTGGTGCAGCGCGAGGTGCATGCCGCGCTGCGCGACCGGATGGCCGCGCGCTACGCCGCCCTGCGGGTCGGCCCGGCGCTCGAGGATCTCGATGTCGGCCCGCTGATCAGCGCCCGCCAGCAAGGCCTTGTCGCTTGCTTTCTGGACCAGTCGCAGGGGCTCGCCATGGCGGCCCGGGCCGAGGTGCCCGAGGGCCCGGGCTATTTCACCGCGCCGACATTGCTCGACAGGGTGCCGCCGGACCACCCGCTGGCCCAGCAGGAGATTTTCGGCCCGGTGCAGGTGATCATTCCCTTCGACACCGAGGAAGAGGCGCTGCGGATTGCCAATGGCACCGATTACGGCCTGGTGGCCGGTGTCTGGACCCGGGACGGCGCGCGGCAGATGCGGCTGGCGCGGGGGCTGCGTTCGGGCCAGGTCTTCCTCAACAATTACGGCGCCGGCGGCGGGGTGGAACTGCCCTTTGGCGGCACCGGCAGATCCGGCCACGGCCGGGAAAAGGGCTTCGAGGCGCTATACGGCTTTTCAACGCTCAAGACCGTGGCGGCCTATCATGGCTGAGGGAGGCAGAGAGAGCATGAGATTGAAGGACAAACGCGCCATCGTGACCGGCGCGGGATCGGGCTTTGGCGCCGGCATCGCGCGGAAATTTGCCGCCGAGGGCGCGCTGGTCCTGCTCGCCGATATCAATCACGAGGCCGCCGAGGCGCAGGCCCGCGAGATTGGCGGTCGCGCGGCACATGTGGATGTCTCCGACGGCGGCAGCATGGCGCGGATGGTGGCCGAGGCCCGCGCGGCCATGGGCGAGATCGACATCCTGGTCAACAACGCCGGCGTCACCCATATGCCGGCCCCGATGGAGGAGATCGAGGAAGCCGAGTTCGACCGGGTCTTCGCGGTGAACTGCAAATCGGTCTATCTTGCCGCCCGCGCCGTGGTGCCGCTGATGAAGGCGCGCGGGTCGGGCGTGATCCTCAACATCGCCTCCACCGCCGCTGTCTCGCCCCGGCCGAACCTGAACTGGTACAACGCCTCGAAGGGCTGGATGACCACCGCCACCCGCGCCATGGCGATCGAGCTGGCGCCACATGGCATCCGCGTCAACGCCGTCAATCCGGTGGCGGGCGACACCCCGCTGCTGGCCTCTTTCATGGGCGAGGACACGCCCGAACGACGGGCCCAGTTCCTCGCCACCATCCCGCTGGGCCGCTTTTCGACGCCCGAGGACATCGCCGGCGCCGCCTGCTACCTCTGCTCCGACGAGGCCGGTCTTGTCACCGGGGTCTGCATGGAAGTCGACGGAGGCCGCTGCATATGACCCCCGGTCCCCGCAACCTGATCACCGATATCGCCGGTCTGCGCGTCGGCAATGCCGAGGACGCGACGCTGAAATCCGGCACCACGGTGCTGGTGGGCGCGGCGCCTTTCGTGGCCTCGGTCGCGGTCATGGGCGGCGCCCCCGGCACGCGCGAGACCGATCTCCTGGAACCCGACAAGATGGCGCCGGCGGTGGATGCGCTGGTGCTCTCCGGCGGATCGGCCTTCGGCCTTGCGGCGGCGCAGGGCGTGATGGACGCGCTGGCCGAACAGGGCCGCGGCTTTGCCGTCGGCCCCGCCCGTGTGCCGATCGTGCCGGCGGCGATCCTCTTCGACCTGCTCAACGGCGGCGACAAGGCCTGGGCGGCCAACCCCTATCCCGCGCTCGGCCGCAGCGCCCTGGCCAATGCGGCCGAGGATTTCGCCCTCGGCACTGCCGGCGCCGGCACCGGCGCGACCACGGCAATGCTCAAGGGCGGTCTCGGCTCGGCCTCGCTCCGGCGCGGCGAGATCACCGTCGGGGCGCTGGTCGCCGCCAACCCGGTGGGCAGCGTCACCACCCCCGGCACAGGTCATTTCTGGGCTGCGCCTTTCGAACTTGGCGGCGAATTCGGCGGTCTGGGCCCCGATCCCGCGCCGCAACACCTCGACCTGGCGCAGAGCCGCAAGCTCGCGGCGCTGGCCCCAGGCGCCAATACCACCCTCGCCGTGGTCGCCACCGACGCCCGGCTCACCAAGGCGCAGGCCCGGCGCATGGCGGTGGCGGCGCATGACGGCATCGCGCGGGCGGTGGTGCCGGCCCATACGCCGATGGACGGCGACCTGGTCTTTGCGGCCGCCACCGGAGCGATGGAGATGACCGCGCCGGACTGGCAGATGATCGAGATCTGCCACGCGGCCGCCACCTGCCTCAGCCGGGCAATCGCGCGGGCGGTGTTTCACGCCACCCCGGCGCCGGAGGACACGATGCCCTGCTGGTCTTCGGGGGGGCCGGGCTGAAGCCCGGCCGGCGCCCGGATCACTGGACCTTGTGGCCGGCGCGGCTTATGAGGCGGCAAACCGCCAGGAGATGCCCATGCCCTTCGACCGTTCCGTCAAGATCGCCCCGTCGATCCTTTCCGCCGATTTCGCCAACTTCGGGGCGGAGATCCGCGCCATCGAGGATCAGGGCGCCGATTGGGTGCATGTCGACGTGATGGACGGGCATTTCGTGCCCAACCTTACTTTCGGCCCCCCGGCGGTGAAGGCGTTCCGACCGCATGTAAAGACCTTCATGGACGTGCATCTGATGATCGCCCCGGTCGATCCCTATATCGAGGCCTATGCCGAAGCCGGCGCCGACATGCTCACCGCCCATGTCGAGGCCGGGCCGCATATCCACCGCACGCTTCAGGCGATCAAGGCGACCGGCATGCAGGCCGGTGTCGCGCTCAACCCCGGCACCCCGGCCGAAGCGGTGGCCGATGTGCTCGACCTCGCCGACATGGTGCTGGTGATGACCGTCAACCCCGGCTTCGGCGGGCAGAAGTTCATCGACCTGACCGCCAAGGTCCGCAAGGTGCGCGAGATGATCGGCGACCGCGAGGTGCATATCCAGATCGACGGCGGCGTCGACCCGAACACCGCGCCGCTGGTGGTCGCGGCCGGTGCCGACGTGCTGGTCGCCGGCTCGGCGGTGTTCAAGGGCGGCTCGGTCGAGGCCCCCGAGGTCTACGGCCGCAACATGCAGGCCATTCGCGACAGCCTGACATGAGCCTGACCATCGCCTTCGATCTCGACGGCACGCTGATCGACAGCGTGCCCCAGATCGCCGATTGCGTGAACACGGCGCTGGCCACCCGCGGGGCCGGCCCGCTCACGCAACGGACGGTACAGGGCTTTGTCGGCAAGGGCCTGCCCGCGCTGGTCCGTCAGGTCGCCCGGGAACTGCGCCTGCCCGAGGCCGACACAGACCCGCTGCACGGCGAGATCCTCGCGCTCTACACCCGTGTCGAAACCCCGGCGAGCGCGCTTTATCCCGGCGTCCGCGCCGCTTTGGCGGTGCTCAGGGACGAGGGCCACAGCCTTGCGATTTGCACCAACAAACCGCATGCGGCGACACTGAAATGCCTTGCCGACACCGGCCTGACGCTGCTCTTCGACCGGGTGATCGGCGGCGACAGCCTGCCCACCCGCAAACCCGATCCCGCGATGCTGCATGCCGCCCTCGACGGCTCCGGGACCGCGCTCTACGTCGGCGACAGCGAAACCGATGCCGAAACCGCCGAGGCGGCCGGCATTCCCTTCCTGTTGTTCACCGAAGGCTACCGCAAGTCCGCGGTCGAAGACTTGTCCCATACCGCCAGCTTCTCCAGCTTCGCCGACCTGCCGAATCTCATCGCAACCCGGTCTTCTTCTCTTTGAAAATACCGCCGGGGGTCTGGGGGCAGAGCCCCCGGTTTGAAGTGGGGGTTTGGGGGCAGCGCCCCCAACGCCTCCGTGGCGTGAACGGAGACAGGCCGGCGCGCGCCAGCGCCCCGCGAGAGAGCCGCTAGCCGTTCTCGTGAAAGAAGGCGTAGATCTTCTCCGCCAGCGCCTCCGACACGCCGTCCACCGCCTTGAGGTCCACCAGGTTGGCCCGGCTCACCGCCTTGGCCGAGCCGAAATGCGCCAACAACGCTCGCTTGCGCGCCGCGCCGACGCCGGCGATCTCGTCCAGCGGCGTCGCCCCGACCGCCTTCGATCGTTTCGCCCGGTGGGTGCCAATGGCAAAGCGGTGCGCCTCGTCGCGCAGGCGCTGGATGAAATAGAGCACCGGGTCATTGCGGCGCAGCGCCATCACCCGCTGGCCGACCCGGTGGAACTCCTCCTTGCCCTGATCGCGGTCGATGCCCTTGGCGACGCCGACCATCGGAATATCCTCGACGCCGTATTCGCGCATGATCTCGGCCACCGCCGAGACCTGGCCGGCACCGCCGTCGATCAGAAGCAGGTCGGGCCAGAGCCCTTTCTCGCGCTCCGGGTCCTCCTTCAGCAGCCGCTTGAAGCGCCGAGTGAGCACCTCCTTCATCATGCCGAAGTCATCCCCCGGCGTCAGGTCGTCGCCACGGATGTTGAACTTGCGATAATGGCTCTTCATGAAGCCCTCGGGCCCCGCCACGATCATCGCCCCCACCGCATGGGCGCCCTGGATGTGGCTGTTGTCATAGACCTCGATCCGCGCCGGCGGACGGTCGAGCCCGAAGGCTTCGGCCACACCCCGCAACAGCTTGGCCTGGGTCGCCGTCTCGGCCATCTTGCGGCCCAGGCTCTCGCGGGCGTTGCGGGTGGCGCTCTCGATCAGCTCGGCCTTTTCGCCGCGCTGGGGCACCAGCAACGAGACCTTGCGCCCGGCCTTCTGGCCCAGCGCCTCGACCATCAGGTCGGCGTTCTCGATGGCATGGCTCAGGATCAGCTGCTTCGGCGGCTCCTTGCTGTCGTAGAACTGGCCGACAAAGGCCTCGAGCACCTCGGCCGCCTCCACATCCTCGCCGACCCGGGGATAGAAGTCGCGGTTGCCCCAGTTCTGCCCGGCGCGGATGAAAAACACCTGCACGCAGGCCTGGCCGTTCTCCAGGTGCAGCGCGATCAGGTCTGCCTCGTCCACCGTGCGCGGGTTGATGCCCTGCGCGGTCTGCACCTGGGTCAGGGCGCGGATGCGGTCGCGCAGGCTGGCGGCGCGCTCGAATTCCATCGCCTCCGAGGCCGCCTGCATCTCGCCGGCCAGCTTTTCCTGTATCTTGGTCGACCGGCCCGACAGGAAGCGTTCGGCATCGCGCACGCTCTCGGCATAATCCGCTTCCGAGATCTTGCCGACGCAGGGCGCCGAGCAGCGTTTGATCTGGTGCAGCAGGCAGGGTCGGGTCCGGCCTTCGAACATCGTGTCGGCGCAATTGCGCAGCTGAAACACCTTCTGCAACTGGCTCAGCGTGCGATTGACCGCGCCGGCGCTGGCAAAGGGGCCGTAATAGGCCCCCTTCTCCTTCTTGGCGCCGCGATGCTTGCGAATCATCGGATAGGCGTGATTGGTCACCTGGATATTGGGAAAGGATTTGTCGTCGCGCAGCAGCACGTTGTACTTGGGCTTGAGCTGCTTGATCAGGTTCTGTTCGAGCAGCAGCGCCTCGGTTTCGGTCCGCGTCGTCAGGAACATCATCGAGGCGGTATCGCGGATCATCCGGGCGATGCGCGGGCTGTGCCCGGCCGGCCGGGCATAGTTCGACACCCGCGCCCGCAGGTTGCGCGCCTTGCCGACGTAAAGCACGGCGTTCTTGGCATCCAGCATCCGATACACGCCGGGCGAACTGTCCAACGTCTTGAGATAAGCCTGAATACAGGCGTGGCCGGTCAGGTCCGGGGCAGCCCGCCCCTCTGGCAATTCCGTCATTGCGTTAACCTATGATTCCCCTTCTGGCGCTGCAACGGCCTCCCTACGGCGGCAAGCAAAAACAAATCCACGGATCCTGTGGAGAACTCTGGGGGTTACAACTGGAGACCGGGGTTTTTCCGTTTTCTTCACGCGGGTTGATTAAATTGCCTATTTTTTAGGCACATTTTCAACCCCTTGATTTCAAAGGAAACTTTTATATCCAATTTGTAACGCCATGAAAACTTTGCAGATTCTCGATTTTTCGCCGAGGGCGACTGCGGGCAGTGCACAACTCGTCCGAGGCCGGTCTCAAAGCGTCTTCAAAACGGCTCATTCCACCCCGAGAATGTCAGGGGTCTGCCATCCGAGGTGCTGCCCGCCATCGACGCAGATCAGCTGTCCGGTCACCGCCTTCGCCTCCAGCAGATACCCCAGCGCGGCGGTGATATCCGCGGGGTCGGCGCCCCGGTTCAGCACCGTGCCGGCGCGCTGGCGGTCGAAATGCTCCTGGCTCTGGCGGGCGCCGCGCAGTGTCGGTCCGGGGCCGATGGCATTGACCCGCACGTCCGGCGCCAGCCCCTGTGCCGCCGTCCGGGTGAGCGCCCAAAGGCCCATCTTGGCCAGCGTATAGGTCGAGAATTCCGGCGTCAGCTTGCGCACCCGCTGATCGATCATGTTGACCGCCAGGCCCTGCGCCACCGGCTCGCCCGCCGCGTCGGCCACCGCCTTTGGTGCCTGCGCCGCGAGCGCCTGGATCAGCACGTAGGGCGCGCGCAGATTGCTTTCCATGTGCCGGTCCCAGCCCGAGCGGGTGGCGGTCTGGATCGTGTCGTATTCGAAGATCGAGGCGTTGTTCACCAGCACCGTGACCGGCCCGCCCAGCGCCTCGGCCGCCCGCGGCAAGAGCGCCTGCGTCGCCGCCTCGTCCAGGAGATCGGCCTCCAGCGCCACCGCCTTGCGCCCCATCGCGCGGATCAGGCTGACCACCTCGTCGGCGGCCTCGGCCGAGCTGGCGTAATGAACCGCCACATCATGGCCCCGCTCGGCCAGACAAAGCGCCATGGCCCGGCCCAACCTCTTGCCCGCTCCCGTCACCAGTGCCCGCATCCCGGCCTCCTTCTCAGGCGATCACCACCACAATATATCCGACATACAACGCCGTGAGCACCACGCCCCAGAGCCGCCCCATGTCCCAGCGCAGGAACACGAAGGGAAAGATCAACAGCGACGCCCCCAGCATGACCCAGAGATCGAATGTCAGGAACTGCGCATCCACCGGCACCGGGTTGATCAGGGCGGCCACGCCGATGATGGCGAGCAGGTTGAACATGTTCGACCCGATCACATTGCCCAGCGCCACATCCGCCTGCCGTCGCAGCGCCGCCATCACCGTGGTCGCCAGTTCCGGCAACGAGGTGCCCACCGCCACCAGCGTCAGCCCGATGACCGTGTCCGAGACGCCATATCGGCGGGCGATCACCGCGGCATTCTCGACCAGCAGGTCGGCACCCAGCGGCAGGCCGACGAGGCCCAGCGCCAGGAACATGGCGATCTTGGCCCAGGACATGCTGGGATCGGCGCCTTCGAGATCGTCCACCGTCTCGACCGCGGCCGCGGCTTTGGCGTCGCGCCGATGCTGCACCGCCTGGCGCGAGGCGAGGTAGAGCATCGCCCCCAGCGCCGCGAGGAGGATCAGCGCCGACCACCAGACAAAGACGCCGACAAAAGCCAGCCCCATGAACAGCACCGAGGCGATCAGCATCTGGACATAGGTCGCGCGGGTGTCACAGCCCGAGGTATGCAGGCCGGAAATGATCGCCGGAAGGCCCAGCACCAGCAGGATATTGGCGGTGTTCGAGCCGACGACATTGCCCAGCGCGATACCCGGGGCATTCTGCAACACCGCCTCGATGGCGATCAGCAGCTCCGGCGCCGAGGTGCCGAAGGCAACGATCGTCAGGCTGACGATCAGCGCCGGAATACCCACCCGGAGCGCCAGGTTGACCGCGCCCTTGACCAGTGCGTCGCCGGCCAGCACCAGGATCACCAGCCCCAGTCCACAAAGAAGCCAGACCGTCATCCCCGGCGACCCTTGTCCTTGCCGCAGGGGCAAGGGCCCTTGCCGATCCGGTAGCGTCCGCAAGCCGGGCATTTCGCCGAGGTCAGGCGTTTCGGCAGGCGCAGCTTTCCGAACATGGCCAGCACGCCCATCCCGATGAGAAACAATGTGACAATCTTGACGATCACGTCAGAGCCCGAACCGGGCATAGGCCGCCCGCTCTTCGATCAGCCCCAGGGCATCCTCGGCCAGCGACAGGCCGAGCCGCTGCGCCAGGCTGCGTCCGCGGCCGTAGCGGCGGAATTTCACCTTGTCGCCGAACCGGTCCTTCATCACCTGATCGAGATGGCCGATGCCGTCGATCAGCCCGACTTCCTGCGCCGTCTCGCCGACCCAGATCTCGCCGGTAAACAGATCGCGGTTGTCGGCCAGCTTGGCCCCGCGGCGTTCCTTGACCTGGCTGATGAAATTCACATGCAACTGGTCGAGCAGGCGCCGCAACCGCACCACATCCTCTTCCTTTTCCGGCTGGAAGGGATCGAGAAAGCTCTTGGACGCGCCAGCGGTATGCACCCGCCGTTCGAGCCCTTGACGGGCAAGAAAGACATTGGCGCCGAAGCCCGCCGAAATCACCCCGATCGAGCCGATGATCGAGGAATGGTCGGCGTAGATTTCATCTGCCGCGCTGGCCAGCCAATAGCCGCCCGAGGCCGCCACATCCTCGACGAAGGCAATCACCGGAATGTTCTTTTCCGCCGCCTGCCGCCGGATACGGCCGGCAATGAGCGAGGATTGCACCGGCGAGCCGCCGGGGGAATTGATCTCCAGCGCCACCGCATCGGGTTTGCCGCGTTTGAAGACCTTTTCGATCAGCGGCGCCAGCGAGGTATCGCTGAGCGCCATGCGCCCCCCGAGGCCAATCGCGCCGTTGAGCCGCAGGACGGCCACGGTGGGCCCGGATTTCACAAAGGGAAGCCAGCGTTTCATGACGAGGGATCTAGAAGGCCGGGCACCGATAAACAAGGTTCATCTGCGCAATCTCTTCCGTGGGTGCGAAAACCCCGGGCATATCCTTGCGTCACACAGACCCCGGGCGTCCGTTCCCGGCAGAGCGGCCACCATCTGCCTGGGGCACCCGGTCAGGTCCGGATGCGCCAGCCGGTGCGAAAGATCCACCAGACGATGGCAAGGCAGAGCGTGGTGAAGCCGGCGATCGCCAGCAGGCTCAGCCCTATGGGCACGTCCGACGTGCCGAAAAAGGCCCAGCGGAAGCCCGAAATCAGATAGACCACCGGATTGAAGAAGGAGACCCCCTGCCAGAACGGCGGCAGCATCGAGATCGAATAAAACGACCCGCCGAGGAAGACCAGCGGCGTCACCACCAGCAGCGGGATAAGCTGCAATTGCTCGAAGTTTCTGGCCCAGATGCCGATGATGAAACCGAAGAGCGAAAACGAAATGCAGGTCAGTACCAGAAAAGCCAGCATCGCCATCGGGTGCAGGATCGTGAGATCGACAAAGAAGGCCGAGGTGGCCAGGATCACCAGCCCGATGAACAGCGCCTTGGTCGCCGCCGCCCCGGCAAAGCCCACCACGATCTCGAGAAAGTTGATCGGCGCCGAAAGCAACTCGTAGAAGGTGCCGATGAATTTCGGGAAATAGATGCCGAAAGAGGCGTTCGAGATGCCCTGGGTCATCACCGTGAGCATGATCAGCCCCGGCACGATGAAGGCGCCATAGCTGATGCCTTCAACCTGATCGATGCGGCTGCCTATGGCGGTGCCGAAGACCACGAAATAGAGCGAGGTGGAAATGACCGGCGAGATGAAGCTCTGCGCCAGAGTGCGGAAGAACCGCGCCATTTCAACCTTGTAGATGGCCCCGACCGCGCGCAGGTTCATGCCGCTTCCTCCTTGCCGTTGTCGGCCACGAGGTCGACGAAAATCTCTTCCAGACTGGACTGCCGGGTTTGCAGGTCGCTCATCTGCAACCCGGCCCCGGACAGGTCGGACAGCAGCTTGGTGATGCCGGTGCGGTCGGCGTTGGTGTCATAGCTGTAGCGCAGCGCGGCGCCGTCCTGGACGATCTCCAGCTCATAGCCCGACAGGCTCGCCGGAATGGTTTCGACCGGATCGGTCAGCTCGATGTCGAGCGTCTTGCGCCCCATCCGCGCCATCAGCGCCGTCTTTTCCTCGATCAGCAGCAGTTCGCCCTTGGCGATCACCCCCACCCGATCGGCGATGGCCTCGGCCTCCTCGATGTAGTGGGTGGTCAGGATGATGGTCACGCCCGAGGCCTTGAGCTCGGCCACCACCTTCCACATGTCGCGGCGCAGTTCGACATCGACCCCGGCGGTGGGCTCGTCGAGAAACAGCACCCGGGGCTGGTGGCTCAGCGCCTTGGCAATCAGCACCCGGCGTTTCATGCCGCCGGAGAGCTCCATGGTCTTGGCATTGCGCTTGTCCCAGAGCGACAGGTCGCGCAGCACCTTTTCGATATGGGCGTCGTCGCGCTTGCAACCGAACAGCCCGCGTGAATAACGCACCGCCCGGATCACCGTCTCGAAAGGTTCGAGCGAGATTTCCTGCGGCACCAGGCCGATCATCGCGCGCGCGGCGCGAAAGTCGGTGACGATGTCATGCCCGCCGACGCGCACGCTGCCCGAGGTGGCATTGGTGATGCCGCAAACGGTCGAGATCAGCGTCGTCTTGCCGGCGCCGTTCGGCCCCAGCAGCGCCAGGATCTCGCCCTCGCGGATATCGAGAGACACCCCCTTGAGCGCCTCGAAGCCGCC
Organism: Marinovum algicola; assembly: GCF_900109145.1. Classification (GTDB taxonomy): domain Bacteria; phylum Pseudomonadota; class Alphaproteobacteria; order Rhodobacterales; family Rhodobacteraceae; genus Marinovum; species Marinovum algicola. The sequence goes on along the minus strand of NZ_FNYY01000008.1, from coordinate 158,271 downwards.
GTCATACACTTTTTTCAGGTCGTCGATTTCCACGATCGTCGTCATCGGAGCCTCCTTGCGCGCGCAGCGGCAATCTAATGGTCATGTGTGACGGTGCAATGTGCAATTCGCAGCGCAGAGCCGCCTGTGCGGTGACGCACATAAGTCGGGCGCGGCGCCAACTTGAAGCACGCCCCAAAGCGCTCCGCGTCCCGGACCCCGATCCGGGACCTCTTGGGCCAAGGGCGGGGAGGCCCCGGATCAGGTCCGGGGCGCGCGCCTTACATTCCGCGCACCGTCTCGATCATCAACGCCACGTTCTCCGGGTCCGCATCCGGGGTGATCCCGTGGCCGAGATTGAAGATATGCGGCCCGCCGCGAAAGGCTTCGACAATGGCGCGGGTCTCCGCAACCAGGGCCTGGCCGCCGGTGACCATATGCGACGAGGCGAGGTTGCCCTGAACGCAGCCATCCACCTGCACATGCGCAGCCGCCCAGGCCGCATCGACGGAATTGTCGAGCGCCACGCAATCGGCGCCGGTCGCCTGATGGAAGCCCACGTATTTCTCGCCCGCCTCACGCGGAAAGGCGATCACCGGAATGCCCGGATGCTTTTCCTTCAGCGCCGCGATGATCCGCTTGGCCGGGGCCAGCGCATAACGGTCAAAATCCGCCCCCTTGAGCGAGCCGGCCCAGCTGTCGAACAGTTTCACCACCTCGGCCCCGGCCTCGATCTGCGCCGAGAGATAGAGAATCGTGGCCTCGGTGATCCGATCCAGCAGCGCCTCGAAGAGCGCGCGGTTTTCGTCTTTAAGCGCATGCGCCGGGCCCTGATCGGGCGTGCCGCGCCCGGCGATCATATAGGTCGCCACCGTCCAGGGCGCGCCGGCAAAGCCGATCAGCGTGGTCTCCGAAGGCAGCTCGCGCGAAAGGAGGCGCACCGTCTCGTAGATCGGCGCCAGGGTGTCGTGGATGTCCGAGGCCGGTTTCAGCGCGTCGAACTGCCGCTGTTCGGTGATCGTCGACAGCCGCGGCCCCTCGCCGGTGACAAACCACAGATCGGCGCCCAGTGCCTGCGGCACCAGAAGGATATCGGCAAAGAGGATCGCGGCATCGAACCCGTAGCGCCGGATCGGCTGCAAGGTCACCTCGGCCGCCAGCTCGGGATTGTAGCACAGCGACAGGAAATCGCCCGCCTGGGCCCGCGTCGCCCGGTATTCCGGCAGGTAGCGGCCGGCCTGGCGCATCATCCAGATCGGCGGCACCGGCAGGGTCTCGCCCGCCAGCGCGCGCAGGATGGTCTTGTTCGCTTGGGTCATGCCGGTCTCCGCTTTGGTTCCGGGGTTGGTCTCTCGCCCGGACAGCGATGTCAAGCCAGCCGCTTGCCACGCCCCGGGCCCGCAGCTAGACATCGGCGCATGACGCATGCCCTCCCCTCCCCCGACGCGCCGCTGAAAATCGGCACCCGTGGCTCGCCGCTGGCGCTGGCCCAGGCGCATGAAACCCGCGCCCGCATCTGCGCCGCCTTCGCCCTGCCCGAGGCGGCCTTTGCCATCGTGGTGATCAAGACCACCGGCGACGACCGGGCGCTGATCGCCAGTGATACACCGCTCAAGGAGCTGGGCGGCAAGGGGCTGTTCACCAAGGAGATCGAGGCGGCCCTGCTTTCCGGCGCCATCGACATCGCGGTGCATTCGATGAAGGACATGCCGGTCGACCAGCCCGAGGGCCTTGTGCTCGACTGTTATCTCCCGCGTGAGGATGTGCGTGATGCCTTTATCTCGCCCCGCCTCGGCGGCATCGCCGATCTGCCTCGCGGCGCGGTGGTGGGCACCTCGTCGCTGCGGCGCCGGGCGCAGCTGCTCAACCGCCGTCCCGATCTCGAGGTGGTGCAGTTTCGCGGCAACGTCCAGACCCGGCTGCGCAAGCTCGAGGAGGGCGTCGCCTCCTGCACCTTTCTCGCCATGGCCGGGCTGACCCGGCTGGGCATGCTGGCCGAGGTGCCGGCCTATCCGATTGCCCCCGAAGACATGCTGCCCGCCGTGGCCCAGGGCGCCATCGGCATCGAACGGCGCGCCGATGACACGGCCACCGCCGCCCTGCTCGAGCCGATCCATCACCGCGAGACCGCCCAGCGGCTTGCCGCCGAACGCGCCTTTCTCGCTGCGCTCGATGGCTCCTGCGAAACACCGATAGCCGGGCTGGCCGAGCTTTCGGGGGGCACGTTGCGCCTGCGCGGCGAGATCCTGCGGCCCGACGGCTCCGAGACGCTGACCGATGCGGGCGAGGCGCCGATCGCCGATGGCGCGGCGCTGGGCCGCGACATGGGCCGCCGTCTGCTGGAGCGCGCGGGCCCCGGTTTCTTCGATTGGCGGAGCGCATAGGCGTCGGAGTTTCGCGTAAACGCGGCGTCCTTTAGCGCTAGCGTGACGATTTTGGCCTGTTGCCGCCGGAAACCAGCCTTTATCAACAACCCCGGACAAGAAGTTCTGACTCGGCCCGCAAGGGGCGAAAACCAATAGGAGAGTTGCGCAGATGAAGGTCCTCGTACCCGTCAAACGCGTGATCGACTACAACGTGAAAGTTCGTGTCAAAGCGGACGGCAGCGGTGTCGATCTGGCCAATGTCAAGATGTCGATGAATCCCTTCGACGAGATCGCCGTGGAAGAGGCGATCCGCCTGAAAGAGGCCGGCAAGGCCGAGGAAATCGTCGCCGTGTCCATTGGCGTCAAGCAGGCGCAGGAAACCCTGCGCACCGCGCTGGCGATGGGCGCCGACCGCGCGATCCTGGTGGTGGCCGCCGATGACGTGCACAAGGACATCGAGCCGCTGGCCGTGGCCAAGATCCTGGCGAAAATCGTCGAGGAAGAGGCCCCCGGCCTCGTGCTCTGCGGCAAGCAGGCGATCGACAACGACATGAACGCAACCGGCCAGATGACCGCCGCGCTGCTTGGCTGGAGCCAGGCGACCTTCGCCTCCGAGGTCGATATCGAGGGCGAGACCGCCAAGGTCACCCGCGAGGTCGACGGCGGCCTTCAGACGATCAGCGTCAAGATGCCGGCCGTGGTCACCGTGGACCTGCGCCTCAATGAACCGCGCTATGCCTCGTTGCCCAACATCATGAAGGCCAAGAAGAAACCGCTCGAGGAAAAGACCCCCGAGGATTACGGCGTCGATGTGAGCCCGCGGCTCGAAGTGCTCAAGACCGAAGAGCCGCCGGCGCGCGCCGCCGGCGAAATGGTCGGTTCGGTCGACGAGCTGATCGCGAAACTCAAAGCTGCGGGGGCTGTTTAAATGGCTGTACTCCTTCTTGCCGAAGTCAATGATGGCGAGCTGAGCCTCGACGCCACCGCCAAGGCGGTGAACGCGGTGGCCCAGCTGGGCGACGTGCATGTGCTCTGCGCCGGTGGCCATGCCGCCGCCGCAGGTGATGAGGCCGCGAAGATCGCGGGTGTCGCCAAGGTTCTGGTGGCCGAGGATGCCTCGCTGGGCCACCGGCTGGCGGAATCCACCGCCGCGCTGATCGTCAGCCTGGCCGACACCTATGAACATATCGTTGCCCCGGCCACGACCGATGCGAAAAACGTGCTGCCCCGCGTGGCGGCACTGCTCGACGTCATGGTGATCTCGGATGTCTCGGGGGTGATCGACGGTGCCACCTTCGAGCGCCCGATCTATGCCGGCAATGCGGTGCAGACGGTAAAATCCTCGGACGCCAAGAAGGTGGTCTCGATCCGCACCTCGACCTTCGACGCGGCGGGCGACCAGGCGGCCGCCCCGGTCGAAACCATCGGCGCGGCCGAGAATCCGGGCCTGTCCGAGTGGGTCGAGGACAAGCTGGCCGAGAGCGACCGGCCGGAGCTGACCTCGGCGGGCGTGGTTGTCTCGGGCGGCCGCGGCGTCGGTTCGGAAGAGGACTTCAAGATCATCGAAGCCCTGGCGGACAAGCTCGGCGCGGCGGTCGGCGCCTCGCGTGCGGCGGTCGATTCGGGCTTTGCGCCGAACGACTGGCAGGTTGGCCAGACCGGCAAGGTCGTGGCGCCGGACCTCTATATTGCCGTCGGCATCTCTGGCGCAATCCAGCACCTTGCAGGGATGAAGGATTCGAAGGTCATCGTCGCGATCAACAAGGACGAGGAGGCGCCGATCTTTCAGGTGGCCGACTATGGCCTGGTGGCGGATCTCTTTACCGCGGTGCCCGAGCTGACCGAGAAACTGTGAGGCGCGGTGGGTTGAAAACCCACCCCGCACCTTCCGAAGGCCCGCCCGAAAGGGCGGGCCTTCTTCGTTTCGGCGCGGCGATGCCCCCGCCCCCCGTCACACGGGCCACTGCCGTCTTTGCCGCCCGGCCTGCCGTCCTATAACAAGGGGCATGGCCGGCGTTCTCACCTTCACCGACAGGGGCATCTATTGCCCGGCGGGCGATTTCTACATCGACCCCTGGCGCCCGGTGGCGCGCGCGCTGATCACCCACGGTCATTCCGACCACGCCCGCCCCGGGATAGGCCGTTACCTGGCGACCGAAGGCACAGCCCCGGTGCTGCGCCACCGGCTGGGCGATGACGCCCGGATCGAGACCATCGCCTATGGAGAGACCCGGCGGATCGGCGATGCAGACGTCTCCTTTCACCCGGCCGGCCATGTGCCCGGCTCGGCGCAGATCCGCGTCGCGGTTGCCGGCGAGGTCTGGGTTGCCTCGGGCGATTACAAGACCGTCGATGATGGGCTCTCAGAGGCCTTCGAACCGGTGCGCTGCCATGCTTTCATCTCGGAATGCACCTTTGGCCTGCCGATCTTCAAATGGACCCCACAGGAACAGCTCGCGCAACAGATCAACGGGTGGTGGGCCGCCAATGCGGCCGAGGGGCGGGCCTCGATCCTTGGCGCCTATGCGCTGGGCAAGGCGCAGCGGCTGATGCGGACGGTGGACGCCGGGATCGGCCCGCTCTTGACCGTGACCGCGGTGGAAAACACCAACGCGGTACTGCGTGCCCAGGGGATCACCCTGCCCGGGACGCAACCGATCACCGAGGACGTCTCGGCCAAGAGCCATCCCGGCGCGCTGATCATCGCCACGCCGGGCAGCACGACGCAGAATTGGGCACGTCGCTTCCCCGGGGCCGCCACCGCCTTTGCCTCGGGCTGGATGACGCTGCGCGGCGTGCGCCGGCGGCGCGGCATCGATCGCGGTTTCGTGGTCTCCGACCATGCCGATTGGGCGGGGTTGAACGCCGCGATCAAGGCGACCGGGGCCGAGAAGGTCTTTGTCACCCACGGCTACACTTCGGCATTTCAGCGCTGGCTCTGCGAACAGGGCCATGACGCCCATGTCGTCTCGACCGATTACAGCGGCGACGATGGCGAGGACGCGACATGAAGGATTTCGCCGCCCTCTTCGCCCGCATCGACGAAAGCACCAAGACCAATGTCAAACTCGCGGCGCTGGCCGATTACCTGGGCCGCGCCACGCCACAGGATCGGCTCTGGACCATCGCGCTCTTTACCGGCCGCCGGCCGAAACGCGCCGTCACCGCAACCCGGCTGCGCCAATGGGCGGCCGAGGTGGCGAGGTTGCCCGAATGGCTCTTCGAAGACAGCTATCACGTGGTCGGCGATCTGGCCGAGACCATCAGCCTCGTCCTGCCCGCGCCCCGCGAACCGCGCGACCAGAGCCTCAGCCACTGGATCGCCACGGTCAAGGCGCTGGCGACGCTCGACGAGGCGGCGCGCAAATCCGCCGTCATCGCCGCCTGGGACAGCCTTGCCACGCAAGAGCGGTTCTTGTTCAACAAGCTGCTGACCGGCGGCTTTCGCATGGGTGTCAGCGCCCGGCTGATGACCCGCGCGCTGGCCATCTCCACCGGTCAGGACGTGGCGGTGCTGACCCACAAGCTGATGGGCAACTGGACGCCGGAAACCACCAGCTGGGAAGCACTGATCGAGGCCGATGACCCGACAGCCGTTCTTTCGCGCCCCTATCCGTTCTACCTCGCCCATCCGGTGGAGAACCCGGCCGATCTGGGCGCCCCTGCCGGGTGGCACGCCGAACGCAAATGGGATGGCATCCGGGGCCAGTTCATCCGGCGCGGCGGCGGGCATCATATCTGGTCGCGGAGCGAAGAACTGATGACCGACCGCTTCCCGGAGCTGGCGCAGCTCGCCGATTTCCTGCCCGACGGCACGGTGATGGACGGCGAGATCCTGGCCTTTGCCGCGGGTGCGCCACTGGGGTTCAACGCCTTGCAGAAACGCATCGGGCTGAAGAAGGTCTCGGCCAAGGCGCTGCGCGAGGCACCGGTGATCTTCATGGCCTACGATCTGCTCGAAGCCGGGGGGGCGGATCTGCGACAGGAGCCGTTCGACGCGCGCCGGGCCCGGCTCGAAGCTGTTCTGGCCGAAGTGCCTCCCGACGCGCCCCTGCGGCTGTCGCGGGAAGTCGCCTTTGACAGTTGGGCGGCGCTGGCCGCGGTCCGGCACGAGAGCCGCAGCCACAATGTCGAGGGCCTGATGATCAAGCGCCGCGCCAGCCCCTATCTGGCCGGCCGCAGGCGCGGCGACTGGTGGAAATGGAAGGTCGATCCGCTGACCGTCGACGCGGTGATGATCTATGCGCAATCGGGCAGCGGCCGGCGCGCCAACCTGTTCACCGATTTCACCTTCGCGGTCTGGCACGGCGACGATCTGGTGCCCTTCGCCAAGGCCTATTCCGGCCTCACCGATGCCGAGTTCCGCGAGATCACCGCCTGGGTGCGGCGCAACACATTACAGCGGTTCGGCCCGGTCCGGCAGGTCACGCCGGCCCATGTCTTCGAGATTGCCTTCGAAGGGATACAGGCCTCGTCGCGCCACAAATCCGGCGTCGCACTGCGCTTTCCGCGCATGCTGCGCTGGCGCAGGGACAAGCCGGTCGCGGAGGCCAACACCCTGGCCGACCTCAACGAAATGCTGGCGCTTTACGGCTGAGCCGACCGGCCTCCAAACCACCCCGTCCCGGGCATGACCCGGGCCCCCGCGGCCCGCCCGCGAAGAGGCCCCGGCGCGGGGGCCGGCGCGCGATGTATCTGGCGCGCTGGTTGCGCGGGCGCAGGGGCAAGCCGGTCGCGGAGGACAACCCCCCGACTGACCTCAACGAAATGCTGGCGCATTGCGGCTGAGCCGACCGGCCACCAAACCACCCCGTCCCGGGCCTGACCCGGGACCCCGCGATCCCCGAGCGAAGGGGCCCCGGCGCGGGGGCCGGGGCGCGATGTGCGTGCGCTGTCAAGGTCCCGCCTCGTCCAACGCCTGGGACAGCAGCCGCGCCATCACCCCCTCCGCCCAGCGATCCGCCGCCGCGCCAAGGCAATCGTGCAGCGAATCCGCCGCGATCACGCTGCCGAGCGACAGCCGCCCCAGCAGATAAAGTCCCGCTTGCGGCGCCCCGTCGCGGCCGACCACGGTGCCATCGGCGAGGGTCCGCGCGCCCAGCCCCTCGGCCACCGGCACCAGCCGCCCGGCGGCACACAGGGACCGGATCAGCGGCGCCGAGACGATCGCGATGTCCGGGTCGGGCAGCACCGCGTCGATCATCAGGTCGACCTGCGCCTCGGCCTCGCCGGCGGTCATTTCCCAGCCGGTCTCGATCAGCGCGATCGCCGGATCGGCCGACAGTCGCATGTCCACCAGCCCGGCATCCGCCAGCGCCAGCCATTCCCGCGCCGAAGCCACCGGCGGGCCATAGGAATAGCGTTTCAGCCCCTCGTCGAACCCGACGATCAACGCCGCCGTCTCGGCCGGCGGGCGGGCCGGGTTGAACCCGGCGCGCAGGCGGTTCTGCCAGTGCCGCCAGACCTGGCCCACGGTATAGCCCACCGACGGCGCGCGACTGCCCTCGGCCATGGCAATGCCCTGGCGCAGGGTGTCGACCGGGCCGTCGGTCTCCTGCGTGCCGGGCGCATCCCATTCGCATTCGAGCCAATCCGCCACCTGCGCGGCGCCGTCTTCGTCATCGGCGTCGCGCAGGATGCGCGTCACCGGGGCGATCAGCGCCGCGTTGATCAGCCGCCGGGCGGTGTAGGGTGCCGACTGGGCGGCCTCGGCCATGGCGTCATCGAAAATCCGCGTCTCGGCCAGTCTGGGGGCATACCGCCGATCCAGCGCGCCGGTCTCGGGCTTGGGAAAGGGCGGCAGACCATCGAGCGAAAAGGGCAGGATGCGCGCCGGCTCGCGCCCCGACGGCAGGTATTGCCCGTCAAAGAATGCCCCGCCCTGCGCCACGGTCAGCCCCCGCAGCACGTCGATCGCCGACAGCCCCATACCGCGGATCGCCACGGTGCAGCCACGCCAGCCCTGTGCCGCAACGATCAGCTGCCGTGCCGGATAGGCCTGGGCCACCGCGCCCTGGCCGCGGGCGGCATGGCCCTGCCACTGCGCCCATTGCCGGTCCGGCTCCACCGAGGGCTGACCGGGGGTGAGCAGCACCGCGGCATAGGGCCCGTGCCAGCCCCGGTCAGAGCGCAGCTCCCAGCCACCCGCCAGCGGGCGCAGGGCCTCGATCCGGGCCGGCACCAGCGTCACCGCCATTCGGTCGAGCGCATGGAGATCGGCGAACCGCGCGGTGAGATAACCGCCGATCTCTGCCCGGGTGGGGAAACTGTCGGGATCGAGCGGCGCGTCGAACTGCATGTCGAACCGTCCGACGCGCGAGACCTCCGGCGGCGGAATGTCGAGAGCGCGCAACGGCGTGTTGAGCAGGCAGACCGGCGCCTCGTCGGGCGCGAAATTCGGCCCCGCGCCCGGATCCGCCCGCGGCTCGAAGACATCGACGCAGAGCCTGTCGCCCGCGCCCGGCCAGCGCGCCGCCAGCGCTTCGAGCGCGCCCAGCCCGCGTGGGCCCATGCCGATGATCGCTATGCGCCGCGCCCCGCGCTCTGATGGCATCTCGTCCCCTCCGTTCCGGTTGAAGGCATCTTCTGCCCGCGCCCCGCTACCGGCTTCCCAGGTACTTCGTGATCTGTTCGCGGAAATGCGGCACCGCTTCGGGGTGATTGGCGTAATCCTCCGGCGACATCAGCATCCAGCCCTGGCCTTCGTTGCCAAAGACGATGTCGGCCACGGTATCTTGCGGCAGATGGGCGGCAAAGAACACCATCGGCCCGATCGGCCGGTCATAGGCGCTTTCATAGACAAGCTGCTTGCGGTCCAGCCGCAGCCCCACCTCTTCGTGGGTTTCGCGCAGCACGCAATCGGCAGCGGATTCGCCGCATTCGCGCCCGCCGCCCGGCAGATCCAGGTGGTTGGGCCAGGGGATATCCGGATCGTTGTCGCGCCGGATCACCAGCAGCTTGCCGCCGATGAACAGCGCCAGCTTGGTACCTGCAAATTGCGAATTCTCCATACTGCCTCTCGCTCTGATGGGCCGCGTTCCGTATATATAGTGTGCCTTTTGCCCGAGTCCTCCAAATGCCCACCCTTTGCCGCGACTGCCTTCACGAATTCGACAGCGGCACCGCCTGTCCCGCGTGCCGGTCGCGGCGCGTGGTGGCGCACAAGGAACTTATGGCGCTGAGCATCGCCCATATGGATTGCGATGCCTTTTACGCCAGTGTCGAAAAACGCGACGATCCTACGCTGGCACACAAGCCGGTGATCATCGGCGGCGGCCGGCGCGGCGTGGTCTCGACCGCCTGCTATGTGGCGCGAATCCGCGGCGTGCGCTCGGCGATGCCGATGTTCAAGGCGCTCAAGCTCTGCCCCGACGCGGTGGTGATCAAACCGCGGATGAGCGCCTATGTCGAGGTCTCGCGCGCCATCCGGGCGATGATGGACGAGCTGACGCCGGTGGTGGAGCCGCTGTCGCTCGACGAGGCCTTTCTCGACCTCACCGGCACCGCGCGGCTGCATGGCCATCCGCCGGCGGTGATGCTGGCCCGGCTGGTGCGGCGGATGCGGGACGAGCTGGGAGTGACCGGCTCGATCGGCCTGTCGCACAACAAGTTTCTTGCCAAGATCGCCAGCGATCTCGACAAGCCGCACGGTTTTTCGGTGATCGGCCAGGCCGAGACCGAGGATTTCCTTGCCGGCAAGCCGGTGCGGATGATCTGGGGCGTCGGTCAGGCGACGCAGGAGGCGCTGGAGCGTGCCGGCATCCGCAGCTTCGACGATCTGCGGCGCTGGGACGAACGCGATCTGACGGCACGTTTCGGCTCGATGGGCACCCGGCTGTGGCACCTGGCGCGCGGGCAGGACCGGCGGCGGGTCTCGGCCCATGCGCCGGTCAAGTCGATCTCGAACGAAACCACCTTTGGCGAGGACACCTCCGACCCCGATCTGCTCGACGGGCACCTCTGGCGCATGGCCGAAAAGGTGGCAGACCGCGCCAAGGCCAAGGACAAGGCCGGGCTGGTGGTGACGCTGAAGCTGAAACAGGCGAATTTCCAGACACTCTCGCGCCGGCAGTCGCTGCGCGACGCGACGCAGATGGCCGACACGATCTATCGCTGCGCGCGCGGGTTGTTCGATGCGGTGGGCGACAAGGGGCCCTATCGGCTGATCGGCTGCGGCCTGTCGCATCTGGTGCCGGCGGCCGAGGCCGATCGTTCGGCCGACCTGCTCGATCCCAATGCCGCGCGCCGCGCCGGCGCCGAACGGGCGACGGATGCGATTCGCGCCCGCTTCGGGCCGGATGCGATTCTCAAGGGCCGCGCCCTGCGCTAGCCGGCAGACCCGGCCGCCCAGAGGTCCCGGACCCGGTCCGGGACGGGTGGACCCCGGCCGCCGCTACTCCGCCGCCATCGGCATGTCCTGACCGCCGATGGTGGCGATCTCGGACACGACACCGCGCAGCACCTTGCGAAATGCCTGGAAATTGGCATTCGGCCGGATCGCGTGTTCGTTCATGTAGATCGACCGGTCGATCTCGATCTGCACCGCATGCTGGCGCCGCGACGGGCGGCCGTAATGCTGGGTGATATAGGCCCCGGCAAAGGGCGCATTGCGCACCACGCAGAGCCCGGCATTGAGAAAGGCGGTCTCGATCCGGTCGACCACCGCCGCGCTGGCCGAGGCGCCGAACCGGTCGCCGATGACGACCTCGGGCCGCCGCGCCCCGGACCGGGCGATGGGATCGAGCGCCTCATGCGGCATCGAATGGCAATCGACGAGAATCGCCTCGCCGAACCGGTCATGCGCCTCGGTCAGAAGCTGCTGCAACTGGCCGTGATAGGGCCGCCAGTACTTTTCGATTCGCATTTCCGCCTCGGAGAGCGACAGCTTGCCGCGATAGATCGACCGGCCGCCGGCCACGACACGGGGAATCACGCCCAGGCCCGAGGTCACCCGCGGATTGTGCCCGGGCTTGCGCGCGCCCTCGATCAGCGCCGGGTCCAGCTCGTCGGCCGAGCGGTTCAGATCGATGAAGGCGCGTGGTGCGCCGGCCCTGAGAAAGGCCGCGCCAAACTGCGGGGCGCATTCGAAAAGCCTGTCTACATAGGCATCTTCGGAGGTTCGGATCACATGTTCGTCGAGCACCGTGCGCCGCAGGAACGACCAGGGATAATCCCGCCCGGAATGCGGCGACGCGAAAACAACCGGTGTGGCGGGACGCTCCGGCCGGGTCAGGTGAAAGGCGAATTTCGGCACGAAGCCCTCCTTCGGATGTGCTTGGATCATAGTCCCTTTTTTTTCCCTAGCAAAAGCCCTTGATCCCCCCACCGTTCCCTTTTATAGAACCGGCCACTGGCGCGGGGTTCCGCGCCCCATTCATTTGGGGCTCCTGGCCGGTTCGGGTTTTCCGGGCGATTAGCTCAGCGGTAGAGCACTTCGTTGACATCGAAGGGGTCACTGGTTCGATCCCAGTATCGCCCACCATTTCACCGCCCTGTCCCCCGGGACAAGGCAGACCGCAACCAAGGCGCACGCCACGCGCCGCGTAGAAGGAGAGACGGACATGAAAGTCAAGAACTCGCTCCGTTCGCTCAAGAATCGCCACCGCGATTGCCGCGTTGTGCGCCGCAAAGGCCGCGTCTATGTGATCAACAAGACGCAGCGGCGGTTCAAGGCCCGTCAGGGCTGAGCGCTGACAGCGACGAATTCGGAAGGCCGTGCGAGAGATCGCGCGGCCTTTTCGATTCGCCGTCGGCGGTTCCCCGGGGGCTACAGACCCTCCGCCAGAACGAGGTCGGTCTCGGCACAGGTTTCGCGGGCCGCGCGCGCCGCGCCATAGGCTTCTGAGTCGTAGAACGCCTGCGCCGCCGCGAGGCTTTCGAACTCGATCACGACGGCCAGCCCCTCGGCCGCGCCTTCGCGGTGGTCCGGCGCCGGGTTGCGCACCAGCACCTTGCCGCCATGCGCCTCGATTGCCGGTCCCGAGAGCGCCTTGAACTCCTCGAAGGCCGCCTTGTCCTGCACGCGGATATGCGCAATGAGATAGCCCTTCGGCATGCTGCTGCTCCTTTTCGACCTGTTGCGATGGCTGCCGCGATCATAGCATGACCGGTCCGGCGTGGCAGCAGTTGAGCGCCGCCCGGTTCTGTCCCATAGTCACAGCAAAAATCCAGAGCAGTGATCCCAGTGACCAAGTACCTCCTGATTCACCAGAATTTCCCCGGCCAGTACAAGCATCTCGCTCCGGCGCTGGCGGCGCGTGGCGATCAGGTGGTCGCGCTCACCCCCAAGGTGGACAAGGTGACCAAGTGGCTGGGTGTCACCATCCTGCCCTACAAGTACCAGGGCAAACCCGCCCGGGGGCTGCATCCTTGGCTGGTCGATTTCGAAACCAAGTTCATCCGCGGCCAGTCCTGCTACCGCGCCGCCCGCGCGCTCCGGGAACGCGGCTTCACGCCGGATGTGATCCTCGCCCATTACGGCTGGGGCGAGAGCCTGTTTCTCAAGGATGTCTGGCCCGAGGCCCGGCTTGGCCTCTATTGCGAGCTCTACCACACCGCCGATTACCCCTTTGTCGGCTTCGACCCGGAGTTTACCGGCAGCGCGCCGGAGGCCGACGCGCTGCGTCTGCGCATGAAGAACCTCAACAACCGGCTGCATTTCGAAATCGGCGATGCCGGAATCAGCCCGACCGCCTTTCAGGCCGACACTTTCCCGCCCGAGATGCGCCAGCGGATCACCGTGGTGCACGATGGCATCGACACCGCCCAGGTCACCGCCGACGACACCGCGCGCCTGGCCCTGCCGGACGGCAGCGAGGTGACGCCGGAGGATGAGGTCATCACCTTCATCAACCGCAATCTCGAGCCCTACCGCGGCTATCACGTCTTCATGCGCGCCCTGCCCGAGCTCTTGCGGCGGCGGCCGCGGGCGCAGGTGGTGCTGATCGGCGGCGACCAGGTGAGTTATGGCGCCAAGGCGCCCGATGGCCAGACCTGGAAACAGGTGTTCATCGACGAGGTGCGCGGCCAGATCCCCGATGCCGATTGGGCGCGGGTGCATTTCCTCGGCCGGGTGCCTTACGACACGTTCCTGTCGTTCATGCGGGTCAGCCGGGCGCATGTCTACCTGACCTACCCCTTCGTGCTGAGCTGGTCCCTGCTCGAGGCGATGAGCGCCGGCGCGCCGATCGTGGCCAGCGACACCGAACCGGTGCGCGAGGTGCTGAGCAACGGCGAAACCGGGCTTCTGGTGGATTTCTTCGACCGCGAGGCGCTGGTCGATCAGGTGTGCACCCTGCTCGACGATCCCGCGCTGCGGGCACATCTGCGGGCCGCGGCGCGGGCCAAGGTGGTGGCGGAGTACGACCTGAAATCCACCTGCCTGCCGCGGCAACTGGCCTGGGTCGACGGGCTGACGCAGCTCGCCCCGCGCCCGCCGCTGGTCTGAGCGGGCGCGCCGGGCGCCAGCCCGCTCTCCGGCGAGACCGCAACACCCGAGGCCCGGGCACGGCGACCGCATGACGGGGTCAAACCACTCCGTAACGTGCCATGAAGGTATCGACCGCCCCCCGGATCACCCGGTCGATCTCTTCCGGTTCGAACCGCGTGGCGACGTTGAAGATCATCCGCGTCCAGAGATCGGCCTTGCACAATTCGGCAAACTGATCGGCCGCCAGGTCGAAATCCTCGATCCTAAGATCGCCGCGCGCTGCCGCCGCCTGCAAGTAATCCCGCACCGCGCAATGCATCACGGCGGGGCCGGAGTTGTAGAACTGCCGGCCCAGATCGGGGAACCGGTCGGCCTCGGCCACGCAGATGCGAAAGATCGACTGGCCGAACTCGGACAGGATGAAGCCGAGGAACTGCCGGCCGCATTTTTCCAGCACCTCGCGCGGCGGCGCCTCGGCATCGATCACCGTCAGCGCGTGATCGGCCTGACGGCAGCATTCGCAGGATGCCACCTCGGAAAACAGCAACCGCTTGTCGGGAAAATAGCTGTAGAGCGTGGCCTTCGACACCCCGGCCGCCCGGGCGATATCGTCCACGGAGGCGCCTTCGAACCCATGCGCGAGAAAGACGTCGCGGGCCCCGGCCAGCACCTGATCGAATTTACGGCCCCGGCGCACCTGCGGCATCTCTGCGCCGTCCACCAGCCTGGCATCTGAGCTCATCTCGCCTCTCCCCGTTTCCTCATAGCTATAGACCAGACAGTTCAGTTTCAAGCACGGGCGGGCCGCGCCGACCCGGAGATGCCCGCCCCGGCAAGGGCTTGCCAAGCCGGGCAGCTTCCTTATGTTTAGAACTATTCTAAACTGGACAAGCCGATGCGATTCATCACCCAAAGACGCCGTTTCTCCGACCTGTCCGAGCAGGACATCCTTGCCCTGGCGATCTCGTCAGAGGAAGACGATGCGCGGATCTACCGGATGTATGCCGAACGGCTGCGCCAAGATTACCCGGACACCGCCCGGGTGTTCGACGGCATGGCGGCCGAAGAGGACACCCACCGCCAGCAACTGATCGCGGCGCATCGCGCCCGGTTCGGCGAGGTCATCCCGCTGATCCGGCGCGAGCATGTGGCCGGCTATCACGCCCGCCGCCCGGTCTGGCTGGTCGAGAACCTCGGGCTGGAGCGCATCCGCGAAGAGGCCGCGGCGATGGAACAGGAGGCCGAGCGCTTCTACCTCGCCGCCGCCAAGCGCACCGGCGACGCAGCCACCCGCAGGCTGCTGGGCGATCTGGCGGCGGCCGAGGCGGACCACCAGCTCAGCGCCGAACAGCTCAGCGAACGCCACCTCGACAGCGCCAGCGCGGCCGGCGAGACCACCACCGCCAAGCGGCGTTTTCTGCTGACCTGGGTGCAGCCCGGGTTAGCCGGGCTGATGGATGGCTCGGTCTCGACGCTGGCACCGATCTTTGCCACCGCCTTTGCCACCCAGGACACCTGGACCACCTTCCTCGTCGGCCTCGCCGCTTCGGTCGGGGCGGGCATTTCCATGGGGTTCACCGAGGCCGCCTCGGACGACGGCCAGCTTTCGGGCCGCGGCTCGCCGGTCAAACGCGGCATCGCCTCGGGCGTGATGACCACCCTTGGCGGGCTGGGCCATGCCCTGCCCTATCTGATCCCGGATTTTTGGACCGCGACCACGGTTGCCATCCTGGTGGTCTTTGTCGAGCTCTGGGCCATCGCCTGGATTCAGAATCGTTTCATGGAAACCCCGATGCTGCGCGCCGCCTTTCAGGTGGTGCTGGGCGGCGCGCTGGTCTTTGCCGCCGGCGTGCTGATCGGCTCGGGCTAGCCCACCCTGCCCCGTACCCCGATCCGGGGCCCCACGCCCCACCAACGCCGAGCCTTGCTCTGACGGGTCCGGGACGGGCCTGCCGAAACGCGGCAGGCCCGCCTTTCAAATTGACCCCGCCGCCCGAGATGATACCCCTTGGCCCATGCTGGCCATCTTCCTCAAGACCCTGCCGTTTTTTGCGATCATCGCGTTGGGCTACGGCGCCGGGCGGACCCGGTTCTTTACCGAGGAAGCGGCCGCCTATCTCACCAAGTTCATCTTCTACTTCGCCCTGTCGGCGATGATTTTCCGCTTCTCTGCCAACCTGTCGTTGGCCGAAATCTGGGACAGCCAGCTGGTGCTGGGCTATCTGGTCGGCAGCCTGGCGGTCTATCTGCTGGCCACCGCCATCGGGCTGGCGCGCGGCATCGGCATCGAACAGACCGCGATCGAGGCGCAATGCGCGGTAATCGGCAACACCGGCTTTCTCGGGGTGCCGATGTTCGTGGTGCTCTTCGGCGAACAGGTCATCGGCCCGGTGATGCTGGTGCTGGCGGTCGACCTGATCGTGTTCTCCTCGCTGATCGTGATCCTGATCACCGGCGCGCGCGACGGTCGTATGTCGCTGGGCGTGCTCGGCACCGTCGGGATGGGCCTGCTCAAGAATCCGATGATCGTCTCGATGGTGCTGGGGCTGAGCTGGGCGGCGTTGGGCACCCCTCTGCCCAACCCGGTCAACGAGTTTGTCGTCATCCTCGGCGGCGCCGCCACACCCGGCGCGCTGTTTGCCATCGGCGCCTCGCTGGCTTCGAAATCGGCCGAGCGGGTCACCATCGCGGGCTACCTGAGCTTCTGCAAGCTGGTGCTGCATCCGGCGGCGGTTGCGCTGGCGGTGCTGCTCCTGTTTCCGCTCGATCCCTTCATCGCCACGGTGGTGGTTGCGGCAGCGGCCTTGCCGGTGGCCGGCAATGTCTACATCCTCGCCCAGCATTACCGTGTGGCGCCGCACCGCGTCTCGGCGGCGATCCTGTTTTCCACCGCCGCCTCGATCCTGACGCTGCCCTATGTCATCGCCTGGATCTCCGGCGCTTGACCTCGCGCCGTGCAGCGCGTCTTCTCCGGCCCGACAGGCACATCTCCCATCGCACTCACATCAAAGGGATCCCATGGACATCACCGCAGAAAACCGCGCCTTCGACGGTCGCCAGATCGTTGCCACCCATGCCTCCGAGGCCTGCCAATGCGACATGACCTTCGGCCTCTACCTGCCGCCGCAGGCGCAGGACGGGCCGGTGCCGCTGATCTGGTATCTTTCGGGCCTGACCTGCACCCACGAAAACGCCATGACCAAGGCCGGCGCCCAAGCCTGGTGCGCCGAACACGGTCTCGCCATGGTCTTTCCCGACACCTCGCCGCGCGGCACCGCGGTGGCCGATGACGCGGCCTATGATCTGGGCCAGGGCGCCGGCTTCTACATCGATGCCACCGAAGCCCCCTGGGCCCCGCATTTCCGCATGCAAAGCTATATCGCGGACGAGCTGCCCGGCCTGCTCTCTGCCAATTTCCCGCTGGACGCGGCGCGGCAGTCGATCATGGGCCATTCCATGGGCGGCCATGGCGCGCTGACCCTGGCGATGAAGACCCCCGGCCGCTTTTCCAGCGTCTCGGCCTTTTCACCGATCTGCAACCCCTCCGACAGCGACTGGGGCCGCAAGCAGTTCACCGCCTATCTCGGCGCGGATGCGGATTGGGAGGCCCACGACGCCGCCCGGCTTATGCGCCAGGACGGGATCGACATCCCGGTGTTGATCGACACCGGCACCGACGACCAGTTCGGCGACCTGCTCCGGACCGAAGCCCTGGCCCAGGCCATGGCCGAGAAACGCGTGGCGCACAGCCTGCGCATGCAGAAGGGCTATGACCACAGCTATTTCTTCGTTGCGAGCTTCATCGAAGAACATATCGCTTTTCACGCCGACGCGCTCTGGGCCTGAACCGTGGCGATCTACGTCGACGCCGATGCCTGCCCGGTCAAACCCGAGGCCGAAAAGGTCGCCACGCGGCACCGGATGCAGATGTATCTGGTGTCGAACGGCGGGCTGCGGCTGTCGCAGAACCCGCTGGTCGAGGCGGTGATCGTGCCCGACGGGCCGGATGTGGCCGACATGTGGATCGCCGAGCGCGCCGGCCCCGGTGATGTGGTGATCACCGGCGACATTCCCCTGGCGGCCAAATGCGTCGCGGCCGGTGCCCAGGTGCTGCGCCACAATGGCGAGGCCTTCACCCCGGCCAATATCGGCCAGCAACTGGCGATGCGCGACCTGATGACCGATCTGCGCGCCGCCGATCCCTTTCGCCAGGGCGGTGGCAAGGCGTTCTCCAAATCCGACCGCTCGCGGTTTCTCGACGCCCTGGAGCGCGCCGTCCGGGCCGCCACGCGGCGCTGATTGCGGGCACGACACGCCCCGGATCAAGCCCGGGGCGCGGAGAGAATGCCCGCTTAGCCGCTCAACCCGCCATGCAGGTTCGGCTGTTGCAAGGCGCCGAACCCGTAATGCCGCAGCCAGCGCAGATCGCTGTCAAAGAAGGCGCGCAGATCGGGGATGCCGTATTTCAGCATGGCGATCCGGTCGATGCCGATGCCGAAGGCAAAGCCCTGCCAGGCGTCCGGATCGATGCCCCCCGCCGCGAGCACCTTGGGATGCACCATGCCCGAGCCGAGGATCTCGAGCCAGTCGTCACCCTCGCCCACCTTGAGCTGACCGCCCTCCCAGGAGCAGCGGATATCGACCTCGGCCGAAGGTTCGGTGAAGGGGAAATGCGAGGCGCGGAAGCGCAACTCCACCCCCTCGACCTCGAAGAACGCCCGCAGGAATTCCTCCAGCGTCCATTTCAGCTGCGCCATCGAGATCTCGCGGTCGATCGCCAGGCCCTCGACCTGGTGGAACATCGGCGTATGGGTCTGGTCGTAATCGGCGCGGTACACCCGGCCCGGCGCGATGATGCGGATCGGCGCGCCCTGTTTCTCCATCGAGCGGATCTGCACCGGCGAGGTATGGGTGCGCAGCACATGCGGCGGACGCGCGTCGCCCTCGGCGCGGTGCATGTAGAAGGTGTCCATCTCGGCCCGCGCCGGGTGATGCGAGGGGATGTTCAACGCATCGAAATTGTACCAGTCACTGTCGATCTGCGGCCCCTCGGCGACCGAAAAGCCCATCTCGCCAAAGATCGCCGTCACCTCTTCACGCACCTGGCTGATCGGGTGGATGCTGCCCTGACGGCGGCCGTTGGCCGGCAATGTCACGTCAAGCCATTCGCCACGCAGCCGCTCTTCCAGCGCCGCATCGGCCAGCGAGGCCTTGCGCGCCGAGAGCGCCGAATTGATCTCGTCCTTCAGCGCATTGAGCTTCGGCCCCATGACCTGCCGCTCTTCCGGCGTCATCTTGCCCAGCTCGCGCATCTTCAGGCTGATCTCGCCCTTCTTGCCCACGGCCTGCACCCGCAGCGCCTCGAGCGCGGCTTCCTCGCCGGCATCGGCAATCAGCTGAATATACTTGTCGCGCAGGTCATCCATCGCAGGGCCCTCGGTTCAGTTCGGCGTTGCGCCTCACCTACCCGCCCCCGCGGGCCTGCGCAAGCCGTCAGCGCCGGCGCGCCGCCAGTCCTTCTTCTGGCCACAAATATTCCTGGGGGGAGGGCTGGAAGCCCGGGGGGCAAAGCCCCCCCTCCTGACAAACTGCGGGCAAAGCCCCCTCTTAAAAAACTGCGGGCGAAGCCCGCCACCGTCGACACGCGCAGGCGTGGCGAAAACCGGCGCCGAACGCAAAAGGCCGCCCCCCGAGGAGCGGCCTTTCGAATTCACGGCTGCTGCGGGCCTCAGGCCGGCAGGGCGCCTTTCGCCTGGTCGACGATGGCGTTGAACGCCTCGGGCTCGTGCACCGCCAGATCGGCCAGAACCTTGCGGTCCACTTCGATCCCGGCCAGCGTCAGGCCGTTGATGAAGCGCGAATAGGTCAGGCTCTCGTCATGCGCGCGGACGGCGGCGTTGATCCGCTGAATCCACAGCGCGCGGAACGAGCGCTTGCGGGCCTTGCGGTCGCGCGTGGCGTATTGGTTGGCCTTGTCGACGGCCTGGCGGGCCACCTTGAAGGTGTTCTTGCGACGGCCGTAATAGCCTTTCGCCGCCTTGGTGACTTTCTTGTGACGGGCGTGGGTAACGGTCCCACCTTTAACGCGTGCCATGTGTCAGGTCTCCTTAGCGCGAATAGGGCATCATCGGCTTGATGATCTGCTCATCAGCCTTCGACAGAACCTGCGTGCCACGGGCATCGCGGATGAACTTGGTGCTGCGCTTGATCATGCCGTGGCGCTTGCCCGCCTGGCCGGCTTTGATCTTGCCTTTCGCCGTCACCTTGAACCGCTTCTTGCAGCTCGATTTTGTCTTCATCTTGGGCATTTCGGTCTCCTCTAAGTCGGAACTATGCGCGCGACTCGGCATGCCACTCAGGCCGGCCGCGCGATGGAAAGCGCCGTATAGAGCGGCTAGCCCGAAATGCCAAGAGCAAATGCGCGAGGGGACGGGATCAGACGAAACGGTCGACCACGCGGTAGAAGACCTCGGGCAGATCGTCCATCCGGTAGCCGCCGGGATGGCTGGTGACCGCAAAGACAATGAGTCCGCCGCCCACCAGAACGGCAATGGCCGCGGCCCGGGGGGCGCGGCCATCGCTGACAGCTGAAATGATCGCGGGCAGCGCCAGAATGGTCACCACGATCCCGATGACCAGAGCGAGGTCTGAATCCATCAAACGTTTCCCGATTGAACCCGGGAAAGGTTACTCCGGGTCAGTGCTGTAAATCAAACGTTCATCGCAGGGCGCGACACGCAGGATGTTGGTGGTTCCCGGCACGTTGAAGGGCACGCCGGCGGTCACCACGATCTGGTCGCCTTCGCTGGCGATGCCGCTGGCGCGGGCCGCGCGGGCGGCATTGACCACCGCCTGCTTGAAGCGTTCGAGATCGCCGGTCACCACGCAGTAGCAGCCCCAGGTCAGCGCCATGACGCGGGCGGTGCTGCGCCGGTTGGTCATCGCGATGATCGGCACCCGGGGCCGTTCGCGTGCCACCAGCGAGGCGGTGGTGCCCGAGGAGGTGAAGCAGCAGATCGCCTTGATCTCGGTGGTCTCGGCAATCTCGCGTGCGGCGGCGACGATGCCGTCGGCCACGGAATGGCGCTCGGCCTTGCGGCTGGCCTCGATCACGTCGGTATAGGTCGGATCGCTTTCCACCTCGATCGCCACGTTGTTCATCGTGGTGACGGCCTCGACCGGGTAATCGCCGGCGGCGCTCTCGGCGCTGAGCATGATGGCGTCGGTGCCTTCGTAGATCGCATTCGACACGTCGGACACTTCGGCGCGGGTCGGCATCGGGCTCTCGATCATGCTTTCCAGCATCTGGGTCGCGACGATCACCGGTTTGGCGGCGGCGCGGCATTTGCGCACCAGGCGTTTCTGGATCGGCGGCACATTCTGGACGGGCAGTTCGACGCCAAGGTCGCCACGGGCGACCATGATACCGTCAGAGGCGTCGAGAATTTCGTCGAAGTTGGTGACGGCGGCGGGTTTTTCGATCTTCGACAGCACCGCGGCGCGGCCGTTGATCAGCTCGCGTGCCTCCCAGACGTCCTTGGGGCGCTGCACGAAACTCAGCGCCATCCAGTCCACGCCCAATTCGGCCACGAATTCGAGGTCCTTGCGGTCCTTTTCCGACAGCGCCGCCAGCGGCAGCACCACGTCGGGCACGTTCACGCCCTTGCGGTCCGAGATCACGCCGCCGGTGATCACGGTGCAATTGGCGAAATCGGCGCCGCAGTTGTCCACCTTGAGGCGGATCTTGCCGTCATTGACAAGCAGATGCGCGCCCGGCTCGAGGGCGGCAAAGATTTCCTTGTGCGGCAGGCAGACACGGTTGATGTCGCCCGGCGTCTTGTCGAGGTCGAGCCGGAAGCTCGCACCTTCCTGAAGATCCTGCGGACCGTCGCCAAAAGTGCCGACGCGCAGCTTCGGACCCTGAAGGTCGGCCAGGATGGCAATCGGGCTGTCGAGGTCCTTTTCCACCTGGCGGATGATCTTGTGCCGCTCGGCAATCTCTTCGTGCGATCCGTGGCTCATGTTGAGCCGGAACACATCCGCGCCGGCCTCGTGCAGTTTGCGGATCATGTCGTAATCGTTGGACGCGGGTCCAAGTGTGGCAACGATCTTAACTTTGCGGTCGCGTTTCATGGCGCATCAGGCCCTTTCGTATTTGTCGGACACACCGCGCAAGTCTGGCGATGTTATCGCTAACGCTCTTCACCCGCTCTATGCACCACTTCGGCCTCGCAGGCAAGCGACAGGCGCGGTACATATTCCCCCGGCCACATTACGAAGGGATGACATGAGCTTCCACCCCTATTGGACAGAAGGCGCAGATCGGCCGGGCCGCTGGCTGATTACCTGCGATCACGCGACAAATACCGTGCCGGAGGCCGTGAACGGCGGTGATCTGGGTCTGGCGCGCGACGACATGCGCCGCCACATCGCCTTTGATCCGGGCGCGCTCGGGGTCAGCCGGCATCTCGGCGAACTGCTCGATTCCCCGGCGCTTTTTGCCAATTTCTCGCGGTTGGTGATCGATCCGAATCGTGGCGAGGACGATCCGACGCTGCTGATGAAGCTGTATGACGGCACGATCATTCCCGCCAACCGCCATGCCGATGCCGCCGAATGCGAACGCCGGCTCGACGCCTATCACCGGCCTTATCACGCCGAATACTACCGTCTCGCCTCGCGCCGGCCCGACACTGCGATCTGTGCCGTGCACAGTTTCACGCCGCAGCTCCAGGCCCGCGCGCCGCGGCCCTGGCATCTCGGCATCCTGCATGCCCATGACACCCGGCTGGCGCAGCCGCTGATCGCACGGCTGCAACAGGAACCCGACCTCTGCGTCGAGGGCAACGTGCCCTATTCCGGCCATCTGCCGGGCGACAGCATCGAGCGGCATGCGCTCGCCATGGGGCTGCCCAACGTGCTGATCGAGATCCGCAACGACCTGATCGCCGAAGCGGCCACGCAGCGCGCCTGGGCGGAACGCCTGGCACCGATCCTGTCGGAGGTTCTGCGCAAGACGGGATTGTAAGGACGCCGCTCTGGCGGCCGCCGGAACCCGGACACCAAGCGGGCAGCCACAGGCTGCCCCGCCCCTGCCCGGTGCCTCAGTTCAGGCTTTCGATCGCCCGGATGATCGAAAAATCCGTGTGCGGCAGCCGGGCGTTCTTGTCCAGTTCGCCCAAGATGACCGTGGTCTCGCCGCCGCTGTCATCGCGGATCACCCATTGCCGCAGCTCGACCGGATTGCCGGTGAACACCAGATCGATGGTGCCGATCTCGGGGCGCTTGGGGTCGCGCGCGCGCACCACCGTCGAAGTGCCGTCATAGGTATGCGAGGTCACCATGCCCGACCGCGACAGATCGACGGATTTGGCGAGGATGATGCTCAGCGGCGTGTCGCCCAGCGGATAGCGTTCGGGCGCGCTGCCGACCTTCTTGTCGAAGATCGCCACCTCGCCGCCGGAGGCCAGCACCAGCGCCTTGGCCGGCGGGTTGTAGTCGAACCGCGCCATGCCCGGCCGCCGCAGCGAGATCGTGCCGGTCGAGATCGAGCCGTCATCATTGATCTGGGTGAAGTCGCCCTTGGCCTGCTGCAACTCGTTGAGATAGGCCGAGATCTGCCCCAGCGACAGTTTCTCGGCGGCGGCCGGCAGGGCGGCCATGGTCACGCCGAGGGCGAGAAAGAGGGTCTTGAGTGCATGCATGTGGATAGGTCTCACTGGTTTTTCTGCCGTCACAATGGGCGAAACCGCGATGATATGCGATATCACGCCCTCTGACCTCTCATGTAAGCCCCCGCCCGGCGCGCGCCAGACGCGACGGACGGATCAACGCTCACCATGCCGTGAGACAGCGGCCGGGATCAGGCCTGCTCCGGCACCAGGATCTCGCGCTTGCCCACGTGATTGGCCGCGGAGACAACCCCCTCGTCCTCCATCTGTTCCACCAGCCGGGCCGCCTTGTTGTAGCCGATGGCAAGTTTTCGCTGGATGTAGGAGGTCGAGCATTTGCGGTCCTTGATCACGATCGCCACCGCCTGATCATAGAGCGCATCCTCGCCATTGGTGTTGCCGCCGGTGTTGAGGCCCAGAACCGCGTCGATATTGTCGGCTTTGTCGTCGTCCGGCCCCTGGACCACCCCCGAGACATAGGCCGGCGGACCGAATGCCTTGAGGTGATTGACGATCTCCTCGACCTCTTCATCGGAACAGAACGGCCCGTGACAGCGGGTGATCTTGGCGCCGCCGGCCATGTAGAGCATGTCGCCCATCCCCAGAAGCTGCTCGGCGCCCTGCTCGCCCAGGATCGTGCGGCTGTCGATCTTGGAGGTCACCTGGAAGGAAATCCGCGTCGGGAAGTTGGCCTTGATGGTGCCGGTGATGACATCGACCGAAGGCCGCTGGGTGGCCATGATCAGGTGAATGCCGCTCGCCCGTGCCATCTGCGCCAGCCGCTGGATGCAGGCCTCGATCTCCTTGCCTGCCACCATCATCAGGTCGGCCATCTCGTCGACGATGACGACGATGAAGGGCATCTTTTCGGGGGCGAATTCCTCGGTCTCGAACACCGGTTCGCCGGTCTCGTCATCAAAGCCGGTCTGCACCGTGCGCGAGAACATCTCGCCCTTGTTCAGCGCATCGGAAACCCGGGAATTGTAGCCGTCGATGTTGCGCACGCCCATCTTGGACATCTTGCGATAGCGCTCTTCCATCTCGCCCACGACCCATTTCAGCGCCACCACGGCCTTCTTGGGATCGGTCACCACCGGCGACAGCAGGTGCGGAATGCCGTCATAGACGGAAAGCTCCAGCATCTTGGGATCGATCATCACCAGCCGCAGGTCGTCCGGCGTCAGCTTGTAGAGCAGCGACAGGATCATCGTGTTGATCGCCACCGATTTGCCCGAGCCGGTTGTCCCGGCGATCAGCAGGTGCGGCATCTTGGCGAGGTTGGCGACAATTGGATCGCCGCCGATGTCCTTGCCCAGCGCCAGCGGCAGGGTGCGGTTGCCGTCGCCATAGTCGCGGCCCGAGAGGATCTCGCGGAACGACACCATCTCGCGCTTTTCGTTGGGAAGTTCGATGCCGATCACCGAGCGGCCCGGCACGGTCGAGACCCGCGCCGAAAGCGCCGACATCGAGCGCGCGATATCGTCGGCCAGGCCGATCACCCGGCTGGCCTTGAGGCCCGGCGCCGGCTCGAGCTCGTACATGGTGACCACCGGGCCGGGGCGGACCGAAACGATCTCGCCCTTGACGCCATAGTCGTCGAGCACCGATTCCAGCATCCGCGCATTTTCCTCGAGCGCCTCGTCGGAGAGCACGTGCCGTTCGATCAGCGCCGGATCGCCCAGAAGCGCCAGCGGCGGCAGTTCGTATTCCGCATCCGCTGGGTCAAAGCCCAGTTCGGGCTGCGCCTCGGCTCTCGCCCGGCGCGACATCGGCGTTGGCTTGCGCATTGATTGCTGCACCACCTTCTTGGGCTCGGCCGGGGTGACGCGGGCCGGCGCCTGCGTCGGAGTGGGTGCGGTGACGGCCCATTCGTCCTCGTCCGGGGTGACAAAGCCGGAGCTGTCCTCGACGAAGATATTGCGCGGTTCTTCATCCTCCGGGAAGTCTTCGGGCGCGCCCATGCCGCCCCTGAGCACGGCAGGGGAGGGGGAG
Organism: Marinovum algicola; assembly: GCF_900109145.1. Classification (GTDB taxonomy): domain Bacteria; phylum Pseudomonadota; class Alphaproteobacteria; order Rhodobacterales; family Rhodobacteraceae; genus Marinovum; species Marinovum algicola. Next base: position 132,835 of record NZ_FNYY01000008.1, on the reverse strand, counting down.
GCCTGTGCCTGCGGGGGGCGTGTCGGGGCCGTCTGGGTCTTGGTGGCCTGGGCCTGGGCAGGTTGTGGCTGCGCGGGCTGCGTCTGTACGGGCTGCGCCTGCGCCGGGTGCGCCGGATCGGAGGGCGCCGCCCGCGGTGCAGCCGGTGCGGTCAATGGCGGTTCGGCGGGCCTCGCGGCGGCCGGCGCGGCAGCGGCCGTCAGCGGCGGTTCGGCCGGCATCGCGGCGGCGGGCGCGGTCAGCGGCGGCTCGGTCTTTTCGGCACCCGTCGGCGGCACATTGCGGAAGATCAGCGGATCGGGGCCCCGGCCGCGGCCCTTGGTCAGCGGCGCGACCGCCTCGACCTGGATCGCCGGGTTGCGCCGCACCCGGTCCTTGATGACCGAGGTGATCTTGGCCTTGATCCGGTCTTCGCCGGGCATGTCGGGCTCGATCAGCGGACCATCGTTCTCGATCAGCTCCGGCGAGGGCATCTCTTCGGGCGCACTCTCGGTCCGGCGGATCAGCGAGGGCATGCGCGCCAGCAGGCCGGGCTTTTCCGGCGGGCTCTGGGCCGGCACTTCCTCGGGCACCGGCGGCACATAGCTCTGCACGGCCTCGGCCGCGACGGCCTGCTGCGCGGCCCATTCCTCGGCCTCGCGCCGCTCTTCGGCGCGTTGCGCGCGGCGCTCGGCCTGACGGGCCTGAAGCGTCTGGGCCGCACTCACCGCGCCATGGGCGCCCCGGCCCAGAAGTTTGAGCACCGTGACATAGACCATGATCATGCCGACCAGAAGGAACCGGCCGATGCTCTTGAGTTCCGGCACGGTAAAGCCCAGCACAAAGGCGCCGACGGCAAGGATCGCGACCCCCATGATCAGCGAGGCCAGCTTGACCACCAGCGACGAGCCCACCGGCATCGCCGTCAGCACCGAGCCCAGAACGGTATCGCCGAACAGCCCGCCAAGGCCGAAGGCATGGGTCCAGTCCGGCCCCGGCACCAACGTCGCGGCATAGACCGCCGCCAGCGCGATGGCGATCGGCACAAAGACGGCGCGGCCGGTCGCCCGGTCGGAACCCAGGTGCAGGGCAAAGCGCACACCCCAGGCGAGGAAGGCCACCGCGACCCCCCAGCTGCCCCAGCCGACGATCATGAACAGCGGCGCGGCAATCGAGGCCCCGGCGCGGCCCATCCAGTTCTGCACCGGCGCATCGGTGGCCGACATCCAGGACGGGTCTTCGGGGGTGTAGGAATAGATCATCGCGGCCGCCGCCAGACCCACAAGAATCAGCGCGATGCCGAAAAGCTCCTTGCCACGTTTTTCAACCGCGGCTTGCGTGTTGCTGTCGAGTAGCGGATCGCGTCCCCGTGCCTGAAAAGCCATTCTCACCTCACCTCGTACAGACAGTCGCGCAGGCGCGTGAGCCCGCGGCGCATGTCGTCTATTGGGGCCACCATGGCGACCCGTATGTATCCCTGTCCCGGATTCGCCCCGGAAACATCGCGCGACAGATAGGCGCCGGGCAAGACCCGCACCGCCGTTTCCTGCCACGCCTTCACTGCGGCCGCTTCGCCGTCATCCACCGGCAGCCAGAGGAAAAAGCCCGCCTCCGGCCCTGCATATCCCGCGACCCCGGCAAACACCTCGTCCGCCACGGCGTATTTCGCCTGATAGAGCGCGCGGTTCTCTGCCACATGCGCCTCGTCGGCCCAGACCCTTTCGCTCACCCGTTGCAGCGGCAGCGGCAGCGGCGCACCGGAATAGGCCCGGAGCTGCTTGACCCGCGCAATGCTCTGCGGACCGCCGGCGATGAAGCCCGAGCGCAGCCCCGGCAGGTTCGACCGTTTGGAGAGCGAGTTGATCAGGATGATCCGCTCCGGGTCGGCGCCGAGTTCGGCGGCGATTTCCAGCACGCCGGTGGGCGGCGCATCGCGGTAGATCTCGGAATAGCACTCATCGGCGACGATGCGGAAATCGTATCGCTCCGCCAGCCCGATCAACGTGCGCCAGTACTCGGCGCTGGCAATCGCGCCCTGCGGATTGGCCGGCGAACAGATATAGGCCATGGCGGTGCGGTTCAGCACCTCTTCGGGCAGGCCGGCGTAATCCGGCAGATGGCCGGTCGCCGCGGTCGCCGGCACAAAGACCGGCTCGGCCGCCACCGAAATCGCCGCGATCATGTAGACCTGGTAAAACGGGTTCGGCGTCAGCACGACCGGCCGCTGGCCGTTCTTCTGCTCGGGACAGAGCGCCATGGCAGCGTTGTAGAGCCCTTCGCGCGAGCCATTAAGCGGCATCACCTGGGTCTCGGCGTCAAGCGTGACGCCATACCGCCGCCGCGCCCAATCGGCGATGGCGGCGCGCAGCTCGGGCGTGCCGTCGTTCGGGGGATACTTGCCGAATCCGGCCAGATTATCGGCCAGCACCGCGCCGACGAAGGCGGGAAATTCATGCTGCGGCTCGCCAATGGTCATGTGCAGCACATCCTGCGCATGCGCCGGAGCCGGTGCATGAGGATCAAGAAGTGCCCGCAGACGCGGGAACGCATAGGCCGGAAGGTTCGAGAACCGTTCGGGGAACATGGGGTTACTGCTTTTTCTGCCTCGGGTGCCGGGGTCGTTGTCGCCCCGTTTGCGCCCAAGGATAAGGCAGTGCCCCGCCGCCGTCCAGAAAAAGACACGATCCGGTAAGGGTTTGTGGCATTTGCGCCAATTCCGCCCCGCAGCGGCGGTTTTCCGGCGCGCCGGGCGGCCGTAGCCGCGGCGGATTGCAGGCCGGCCGCTGTCCGGCGGAGCGCGGCGGGGTGCAAACCCGCCGCCGCCCCTACCCCAGGGCCCGTTCCGCCGCCGCGGCCAGCCGCAACAGCCTCGCCTCGGTCATCGGCGGCGCAAGCATCTGCATGCCACAGGACGGCACCCCGGTCGGCAGGCTCATCCCGCAGCCGCCCATCAGATTGCCGATCCGGGTGTTGCGCAGGGTCAGCAGGTTCTCGGTCACATAATACTCGGCATCGCTCAACAGCCGCTCGTGATCCGGGGGCAGGTTGGCCGCCGTCGGCATCAGCACGGCGTCATATCCGGCCGTGGCCGCGAAATAGGCCGCCTTGCAGCGCTTCAGGACGTTCCCCGCCACGATCAGCGCGCTGGCCCGGGCCTCGGCGCCGCCGCGGAACCGCTCCAGGATCGGTGCGAACATTTTCTCGGGCGCGGCCTCGATCACCTCGCCCCAGGTGCCGTAGGCCTCGGGCGTGTAGAGGATGCCCGAGAGCGCCATCGCCTCGGCCACTTCCGGCACCGCGAGAGCCTCGACCCGCGCGCCGGCAGCGCGCAGCCGGTCGATGGCGCTCAGGAATGCCGCGCGCGGGGCCTCGCGCAGCCCGTCCATCGCCACCGTTTCGAGCACCGCGAAGCGCCGCCCCGCGAGCGACGCGCCGCGCAAATCGACCGGCTTGCGCCCTTCGAGCGCGGCCAGCAACAGCGCCGCATCCTCGACCGTGCGCGCCAGCGGGCCGACGCTGTCGAAGGAGGGCACCAGCGGCACCACGCCGTCGGTCGAGATCCGGCCATGGGTCGTCTTGAGGCCGACCAGATCGTTCCAGGCCGCCGGAATGCGCACCGACCCGCCAGTGTCGGAGCCGATCGCCCCGGCGGCGAGCCCATAGGCCACCGAGGTCGCCGCGCCCGAGGACGAGCCGCCCGGAACCGCGCCCTCGCCATTGACGCAGGGCGGGGTGGCGGTGATCGGGTTCAACCCGAGGCCGGAAAAGGCGAATTCGCTCATATGGGTCTTGCCGAGACAGACCAGACCGGCGGCGCCGGCCGTGCGCAAGACCTCGGCATCCCGCACCGGCACCCGCCCTTCGAGCAGCGCGCTGCCGGATTCGGTGGCCACGCCGGCAGTGTCAAAGAGATCCTTCCACGACACCGGAACCCCGTCGAGCAGCGACAGTCGCTGCCCCGTGCGGGCGCGCGCGGCCGCCGCCGCGGCTTCGGCCCTGGCGCGGGTTTCGGTCAGACGGGCATAGGTGCTGGCGCCATGCTCATGGGCGGCGATTGCCGCCAGATAGGCCTCGGTCAGCGCCTCGGGGTCGATCTCGCCCGCACCGATGCCGCGTCCCAGCTCCGCCGCCGTCATCCAAAGCCAGTCCTGCATGTCGCGCCTCCTTTTGCCCGGACGGTAGCGGCGTTGACACGCATGGACAATCCCGCCGCGCGGGTCATATTCGCGCCATGACCTATGACAGCGATATCCTGATCGTCGGCGGCGGGCTCAATGGTCCGCTTCTGGCGCTGGCAGCGGCCCGATCCGGGTTTTCCGCCACCGTGATCGACGCGCAATCGGCCCAGGCCCGGCGCGCCGACAATTTCGACGGCCGCTCCTACGCGCTGGCGCTGGCCTCGCAGCGAATGCTGGCGGCGCTGGGGCTCTGGGACAGGCTCGCCCCGGAAGCGCAGCCGATGCACGACATCAAGGTCTCGGACGGCCGCGCCGGCGAAGGGCCGTCGCCCTTCGTGCTGCATTTCGACCATCACGAGATCGAGGAAGGCCCGATGGGCTTCATGGTCGAAGACCGCCACCTGCGCCGCCGCCTGCTGGACGCCATGGCGGATGAACCCGCGATCACCCATCTGCCGGGCGAGACTGTCACCGCGCAGGAGACCGACAGCCGGCGCGCCGGCGTCACGCTGGACTCGGGCCGCACCCTCACCGGACGGCTGCTGATCGGCTGCGACGGCCGCGCCTCGGGCACCGCCCGGCGCGCCGGCATCACCCGCACCGAACACGACTACGGCCAGACCGCGCTGGTCTGTGCCATCGGCCATGCCCGCCCGCACGATGGCTGCGCGCATCAGTTCTTCATGCCCGCCGGACCGCTGGCCATCCTGCCGCTGACCGGCAATCGCAGCTCGATCGTCTGGAGCGAGAGCCATGAACAGGCGGCAGCCATCAACGCGCTTTCCGACGCGGATTATCTCGAGATCCTGCGGCCCCGCTTCGGCGATTTCCTGGGTGAGATATCCCTTGCCGGCGCGCGGTTTTCCTATCCGCTGCGCCTGTCGCTGGCCGATGCGCTCACCGCGCCGCGCCTCGCGCTTGTCGGCGATGCCGCCCACGGCCTGCATCCGATTGCCGGACAGGGGCTGAACGCCGGCTTCCGCGACATCGCCGCCCTGGCCGAAGTGCTGACCTTGGCCGCCCGGCGCGGCGAAGACATCGCCAGTCCGCTGGTGCTCGACCGCTACGCCGCATGGCGCCGCTTCGACATCACCACGCTGGCCAGTGCGACCGATGTCTTCAACCGCCTGTTTTCCAACGACAACCCGATTTTGCGCGCCACCCGTGACATCGGCCTGGGGCTGGTCAACGCGGTCCCTTCCCTGCGCCGCGGCTTCATCCGCGAGGCCGCCGGGCTGACCGGCGATGTGCCACGTCTGATGCAGGGCAAGCCGCTGTAGCGCCCCCGCGCCAGCCCCGCGCCGGCAGGGGTCTGGCCAAACCGGACCGGGGTCCCGGCGCGGCGGCCGGGACGCGGGAGGTGACAAAAGCGCTCTCCCCGCCCCGGCCCCGCGCCGGGGCCTCGCGTTCCAAGAAAATCAGCAAACGCCAGACGCGCGGCCTCAGGCCTCGCGGCCCCAATCGGCGTCCTGCATCTCCCGAAGTCGCGAAGCGGTGCGCTCGAACTCGAAGGCGCCCGAGCCCTCGAGGTAGAGGAATTCCGGCGCCGCCGCGGCGCTGGCCACCAGCTTGACCCGCGCCTCGTACAGCGCGTCCACCAGCGTCACGAAGCGTTTCGCCTCGTTGAAATTGCTGCGGCCAAGCTGCGGGATGTTCTCGAGGATCAGCACCCGCGCCGCCTCGGCCAGCGCCAGGTAATCCGCCGGCCCCAGCGGCCGGCCGCAGAGGTCATAGAAGCTTGCCCGCGCCACGCCGTTGTGAAACGCCGGGATCTCGACCTGGCGCTTGTTGACCACCAGGGTCAGCGGCGCCCCCTGCCCGCCGGTCAGGTGCTCCCAGACCTGCTCGATCTCACGCCGGGCGCGGTCGTCGGCGGGGGTGAAATAGACCTGCGCGCCCGACAGGCGGTCCTGCCGGTAGTCGCGCGGGCTGACCAACTCCCAGACCTCGAGGTTCTGCTTGATGATCTCGATGAATGGCAGAAAGAGCTGGCGGTTCAGCCCGTCCTTGTAGAGATCGTCCGGCACCCGGTTCGAGGTGGTCACCACCACCACGCCGGCGGCGAACAGGAATTCGAACAACCGGCCCACCACCATGGCGTCGGTGATATCGGTGATCTGCATCTCGTCGAAGGCGAGGCAGCGCAGCCCTTCGGCCACCTGTTTGGCCACCGGCGCCAGCGCATCCTTGGCACCGGATTGCCGGGCGGCGTGCATGCCCTTGTGAATCTCCTGCATGAAGGCGTGGAAATGCACCCGGCGGACGGCAATGTCCTGCGCCTGAAGCGCTTCGACAAAGAGATCCATGAGCATCGATTTGCCGCGCCCGACCCCGCCCCAGAGATAGAGCCCCCTGGGCGGCTCCGGCGCCTTGCGAAACAGCCCGCGCTTGACCGGCTGGGCCAGGCCGGCGCGGATGCGTTCGAATTCCGCCAGCACGGCCTGTTGGGCGTCGTCCGGCTCCAGCGTCCCTGCGACCACCCGGGCGGCATAAATGTCCTGTATCGTCATCATGAGATGCACATAACGCGCGGGACCTGCCTTGCCCAGAGCGCGCATACCGGCCCCCCCGCGGCCCCGTTCCGGCCCCCGTGCCGGAACCTCCCGGACCGCGCAGAGGGCGAGGCCCGGATCAGGCTCGGGGCGCGATCGCCCCGGGTGCATTCCGGGGCTGAATTGTATCCATCACAATTGCTGAATTGACCGGCCGTTCAGATCAGCTAATGTCGCCGGCGTTTCTCTGACGGAGGCCGCCATGCAGGCCCGCACGCCGCTTTTCACGCCCGTCCTGATTGTCGGGTGCTTCATCATGTTGCTGAGCTTTGCCATCCGGGCGAGCTTTGGCGTCTTTCAGATCCCGATTGCCGAGGAATTCGGCTGGCTCAGGGCCGAGTTTTCGCTGGCCATCGCCATCCAGAACCTGGCCTGGGGCATCGGCCAGCCGCTGTTCGGCATGGTCGGCGAGCGGCTGGGCGACCGGGTGGCGATCGTGCTGGGCGGGGTGATGTATGCGGCCGGGCTGGTGCTGTCGTCGCTGGCGGTGACGCCGGAAGCGCATCAGCTGCTCGAGGTGCTGGTGGGCTTCGGCATCGCCGGCACCGGGTTCGGCGTGATCCTCGCGGTGGTGGGCCGGGCCAGTTCAGACGAGAATCGCTCGATGAGCCTTGCCATTGCCACCGCGGCGGGCAGCGCCGGGCAGGTCTTTGGCGCGCCGGTGGCGGAATACCTGCTGGGGCTGATGTCCTGGCAGAGCGTCTTTCTGGTCTTCGCGGTGGTGATCCTCGCCGCGCTGCTGGCGCTGCCCCTGATGCGCGCACCGCAGCCCGTCAGCAAGCTCGAGCTCGAGGAAAGCATGGGCGCGATCCTGGGCCGGGCCTTTCGCGATCCGTCTTATACGCTGATCTTCCTCGGCTTTTTCTCCTGTGGGTATCAGCTGGCTTTTGTCACCGCGCATTTTCCGGCGCTGGTGACCGAGATGAGCCGCCCCGTCCTGCCCGGCGGCGTGTTGTACAATATCGGCATCACCACCACGTCGGCGCTGGGGGCCTGGGCGATTTCGCTGATCGGTCTGGCCAATATCGCCGGCACTCTGGCCGCCGGCTACCTCGGCAAGCGCTACTCCAAGAAATACCTGCTGGCCGGCATCTATGCCGCCCGGACAATCGTTGCGGCGGCCTTCATCATGTTTCCGATCACCCCGGCGACGGTGCTGCTGTTTTCGGTTTCCATGGGCGCGCTTTGGCTGGCGACGGTGCCGCTGACCTCGGGGCTGATCGCGCATCTCTACGGGCTGCGCTACATGGGCACGCTTTACGGCATCGTCTTTTTCAGCCACCAGCTCGGCAGTTTCCTCGGCGTCTGGCTGGGCGGCCGGATGTATGACCTTTACGGCGATTACACCATGGTCTGGTGGATCGGCGTCGGTGTCGGGGCGTTTTCGGCGGTGGTGCATCTGCCGGTCAAGGAAAACCGGCCGCTGCCGGTCACGGCCTGAGCGCAGGCCGCGCGCTGCACCCCTAGCCGTCGGACCATTGATCGAGGATATGCTGCGCCGTCATCAGGTCGAGATGCGCGCCACCGCCGTTCTTGAACACGGTGATCTCGTCCTCGCGCTGCCGGGTCATCGCTTCGGGCTGATAGAAATCGGCCAACAGGTCCTCTCGGGCAATCGCCCCTGACTTCAGCGGAATCGCGATCTCGCCGATATGCCCGATGGTGGTGTCGAAACTGTCGACAAAGACCCGCCCGCGTTGCAGCGCCGCGTCATCGACCTCGCGCATGTCGGCACGGTAGGCGCCGATCAGGTTGAGGTGCTGGCCCGGCTGCAACCAGTCACCACGGATCACCGGCTCGGTGGCCATGGTGGCAGAGACCACGATGTCCGCCGCCCGCACCGCCGCCTCGAGTTCCCCGGCCACCGCCATGCCGGGGCAGTCGGCCGCCAGCGCCTCGGCCTTGGCGCGGGTGCGGTTCCAGACCGTGAAGCGGGCATCCGGAAACCCGGCGCCAAAGGCCTCGAACAACGAGCGCGCCACCGTGCCCGCGCCGACGATCAGCACGTTGCGCGCATCTTTGCGCGCCAGCCGCAGGGCGCCGAGCAGCGAATCCCCGGCGGTCTTCCATTTGGTCACAAGGTGGAAATCCACCATCGCCTTGAGTACCCCGGTGCGGTCGTCGAACAGGCTGACCGCACCGTTGATCGTGGGCAGACCGGCCTCGGTATTGCCGGGGTGGATCGTCGCCGTCTTGACCAATGCGCCCAGCCCGTCGATCCAGGCGGCGCGGCTCAGAAGCGTATCGCCGCCGCGCCGCAGGAAGGTGTCGCCGATCTCGGCCTCGGGCAGCCTGTGGCCCGCCGCCAGCGCCTCGGTCAGTCGCAGCCAGTCAAGCCGCGCCTCGCCCTCGTCGAATCCGATGATAGGAATGCTCATTCCGCCTCCTCTTTTTCCAACAGTCCCTCGGCCACCAGCCGGTCGGCCCAGCCCTCCACACCCTCGAAGTGATGCACCTGCCAACCGCGCGATTGCGCCATGGCGATATTGTCGGCCCGGTCGTCGACAAAGAGCAGCCCGGCCGGTGCCACGCCACAGGTGCTCTCGAGCAGCTCGTAGATGCGCGGCTCGGGCTTGATCGCGCCGATATGGCCCGAGATGTAGCGCTGATCGAACTCGGTCAGGAACGGGTAATGGGCGCAGGCGATGTCAAAGGTCGCGCGGCCGAAATTCGACAGGGCAAACACCGGCACGCCCCGCGCCCGCAGCGCCCGCAGCAGCCGCACAGACCGGTCGATGGCGGGGCTGGCCATCTCGATCCAGTTGTCATGCCAACAGGCGATATCCTCGGCCCAGCCGGGATGATCCGCCGCCAGCGCCGAAACCGAGGCAGCGAAATCGACGCCCCTGTCGACCTCGTCGTTCATCGCCAGGAGCGGCACCTCGGAAAACAGCTGCCTGCGCCGCTCGGCCCCGAGCCGCGCATCGAAGAAACGCTCGGGGTTCCACTCGATCAGCACGTTGCCAATGTCGAAAACGACGGCCTCGACCGGCATCAGACGCCCTCCACGGTCTGGATCACCCCGGCCTCGATACCGCGGCGGCTCTTGATCACGTGGTTGACGCGGCGCAGCGCGGCCGGATGCGCCGGATCGAGCACGCCCAACCGGATCAGCAGCTGCGCCATCATCGCCTCGCTGGCGCGGGTAGCGCCATCGGCGATCTTGAGCGCAATGCCGAGGCCCTGCCGCGGCAGGATCGCGGTATAGACGCCATCGGCGCCGGTCTTGATCGCCACGCCGTCCATGGCGCGCATCAGCTCGGTGCAGGCGCGGGTTTCGCCGGCCACCAGCTCGGGGTGCTCATGCATCGCCGACACCAGCCGGGCGGCGGCCCGGCTCTGGGTGTCACTGCGCTGATGGGCGCTGGCAAACCAGGCCATGGCGCGGGCGACGCCCTGCAACGAGGCGGCGAAATTCGGCGCCGAACAGCCGTCGATACCATAGCCCGGGCTGGTCTCGCCGGTGACCTCCTCATAGGCTGCCAGAACGGCGCGCTGAACCGGGTGATCGGGCAGGACGTATTCGGGACCGCCGCCGAGATGCTTGTTGAGCATCAGGAAGCCGCAATGCTTGCCGGAACAATTGTTGTGCACCTGGCAGGGCCGCGCATCGGCCTTGATCAGCTCGGCCTGCGCCGGCCGGTCGTCGGGCCATTGCGGGCCGCAGCGCAGGTCGTCCTCGCCCAACCCCAGGCTCTCGAGCCAGGCCCTGGCGAGGTCGGTGTGGATCGCGGCGCCATCGTGGCTGGCACAGACCAGCGCCAGCCGGCGGCTGTCGAGATCGTCCCCGGCGCCACTGCTCAGGAGCGGCAGCGCCTGGATCATCTTGATCGAGGAGCGCGGCAGGATCACCGCCTCGGGGTCGCCCCAGGCCTCGGTGATCTCGCCGCCGGCATCACAGATCACGGCATGCCCGTGATGCAGGCTTTCAAGGAAGGGACCGCGTCGTATTTCGACCAGCGGGACAGCGGCGGCATGGGGATTTGGGGTCATCAAACACCGTTCAAATATTGGCGATTTTCTGCCAACGGGCCTTTCGCCCGTCGCACCTTTGACGCTAATGTGCTTTTGTCGAGAAGAAAACGGCCGCGTGGCAAACCCGAAGCAAAATCACGGGGCAGCGCGGCCTTGTTATTGTAGTTGAGGCTAGGACAGCTTGGAGGCTGGACATATGATTCTTCCCTTTGCCCGCAGCATGGCCGCCGTGATCGCACTGGCGGCGGCAACGGCCGTGGCAGCGCAGCAGGAAAGCACCAATCGCGTCGCGGCCCAGACGGATTGGAGCGTCTTCACCGAGGACGATCCCAAGGAATGCTGGGCGGTGACACGGCCCAAGGAAACGGTGAACACCCGCGATGGCCGGGTGGTGGCGGTGCGGCGGGGCGATATCCTGTTGTTTGCCTTCTTCCGGCCCGAGGCTGGGGTGAACACGCCGCAGATCACCTTTACCGGCGGCTATCCCTTTGCCAGCGGTTCGACGGTGACCGTCGATATCGACGGCACCGAGTTCGAGATGTTCACCGAGGGTGAATGGGCCTGGGCGGCGTCGCCGAGCGACGATGCCAAGATCGTGACGGCGATGAAGCGCGGCTCGGCGGCGGTGCTGACCGCACGCTCGTCGCGCGGGACGGTCACCAAGGACACCTTCTCGCTTCTGGGGTTCACCGCGATGATCGAGGATGCCGAAAACCGCTGCGCCGGCTGATCGGCCTGCGCCCTGACCCGGGCGCTTTGGTGGGCGACTTGTCGCAAAGGGGCGGGAATCCTTTTGATTCCGCGCCCGAATCCTATATGTGGGGCACTTCTTTCGGAAAATGAGCCGCTGACATGACCGCGCCGATCACCCAGGATGTGATGACCATCCCCCGCAAGCTGCCCGAAGGCGGCAAGACCAACCTCGTTGGCCTGACCCGTGACGCCATGCGCGACGCGCTGCTGGCGATCGGCACGCCCGAGAAGCAGGCAAAGATGCGCGTGGGCCAGATCTGGCAGTGGATCTACCAATGGGGTGTGCGCGACTTCGACGCCATGACCAATCTGTCGAAGGCCTACCGCGCTGAGCTGGCAGAGCATTTCAGCATCGATGTGCCCAAACTGGTGTCAAAGAACGTCAGCGCCGACGGCACCCGGAAATACCTGGTGCGGATTGCCGGCGGCCACGAGGTCGAGGTGGTCTATATCCCCGAGGCCGATCGCGGGACGCTCTGCATTTCCAGCCAGGTGGGTTGCACGCTGACCTGCTCCTTCTGTCACACCGGCACCCAGAAACTGGTGCGCAACCTGACCGCCGGCGAGATCATCGGCCAGGTCATGCTGGCGCGTGACGACCTGGGGGAATGGCCGGAAAAGGGCGCACCCAAGAACGAAACGCGGCTGCTGAGCAACATCGTGCTGATGGGCATGGGCGAGCCGCTCTACAATTTCGAGAACGTGCGCGACGCGATGAAAATCGCCATGGACGCCGAGGGCATCCAGCTCTCGCGCCGTCGCATCACGCTCTCGACCTCCGGCGTGGTGCCCGAGATCGCGCGCACGGCCGAGGAGATCGGCTGCCTGCTGGCGGTCAGCTTCCACGCCACCACCGACGAGACCCGCAACAAGCTGGTGCCGATCAACAAGCGCTGGAACATCGAAGAGCTGCTGGGCGCGCTGCGCGACTATCCGCGTCTGTCGAACTCCGAGCGGATCACCTTTGAATATGTCATGCTGAAAGGCGTGAACGACAGCGATGCCGACGCCCGCCGGCTCGTCAAGCTGATCCAGGGCATTCCGGCCAAGATCAACCTGATCCCGTTCAACGAATGGCCCGGCTCGCCCTACGAGCGCTCGGACTGGGAGCGGATCGAGAAATTCGCCGATATCGTGCACAAGGCCGGCTATGCCAGCCCGATCCGCACACCGCGGGGCGAAGACATCATGGCGGCCTGCGGCCAGCTGAAATCCGCCACCGAACGAGCGCGCAAGTCGCGCAAGGAGATCGCGGCGGAAACCGGCCTCTGAGCGCAACCGTCCCGGGCCTGACCCGGGACCTCCTGGCGGCCGGCGAGGCCCCGGTTCAGGCCCGGGGCGGGGGTTCAGCGATCACACGCCACGCGCGCCTGACAGGCGCGCCGCCCCACCCAGCCCTGCAATCGCTACCGCACCGGCGCAAACAGCGCATCCTGCAAGGTGCAATCGCGCACCACGTCGCGCCCGCAGGGCACCGGCTCCATCTCCAGCGACAGGCAGATCCGCGCTTCCTGGATACGCCCGTCGCGGCAGGTCACGGTGATCCCGTCTGCTTCGAGCGCCGGGTTGTCCTTGAGAAAGGCCTCCTCCACCACCGCCGCCGGCAGCCGCACAGGGCGGTCGAGTTTGCGAAACACCTCCGGCCGCACCACCGCCTCGTAAGCCGCACGCGAGGCCTCGAAATAGCCCGCCGCCGAGAGCCCTGAACAGCTGCCGTGTTTCTTCCACTGGTGCCAGGCGAGCCCGGCCGTGCCCATGATATCGCTCATGTCGCGGGTCATCGCCCGCGATGGCGGGCGCTCGGCCGTCGGGCAATAGGCCGGCCAGCCGCGCTGGTACTGTGGCCAGAGACCATGCAACGTCCAGCCAAAGTCGTGACGCGGATCACATTGCTCAGACCCCTTGGCATCGCCCTCGATCTCGCACCAGTTCGGCGACCAGCTCAGCGCCAGCACCCAATAGTCGAAATCGCCGGCTTTCTCGCCATCGGCCCGGGCCATCAGCGGCAGGCAGAGCACCGCGCACAGAGCAATCACACGCATTTTTACTTCCCTTTCGCGGTTTGCGGCACTATAAGCCTCCGAAGTTCCCCGACAATGGAAACCGTTCCGGCAGAGACCGGGACAGCCCAATCCAGGCGACGGGAGAGTTTTGTTTTCAAGGAGACCGCCGCATGGCCAAACTGCTGCACCCCAAGGCAACCGCCGTCTGGCTGGTGGACAACACCACGCTGACCTTCAAGCAGATCGCCGATTTCACCGGCATGCATGAGCTCGAGGTTCAGGGCATCGCCGACGGCGATGTCGCCGCCGGTGTCAAGGGCTTCGACCCGATTGCCAACAACCAGCTGACCCAGGCCGACATCGACAAGGCCGAGGCCAACCCGCTGGCCAAGCTGAAGCTCAAGTTCAATCCCGCAGCCCACGACGAGGACAAGCGCCGGGGCCCGCGCTACACGCCGCTTTCGAAGCGTCAGGACCGGCCGAACTCGATCCTCTGGCTGGTGAAATTCCACCCCGAGCTGGCCGACAGCCAGATCGCCAAGCTGGTGGGCACCACCAAGCCGACGATCCAGTCGATCCGCGAGCGCACCCACTGGAACATCGCCAACATGCAGCCGATCGATCCGGTGGCGCTGGGGCTCTGCAAGCAGACCGAGCTTGACGCCGCCGTGCAGAAGGCGGCCAAGAAACGCGCCGCCGAAGGCGAGGCGATGTCGGACGACGAGCGCCGCAAGCTGCTCTCGACCGAGCAGAGCCTTGAAATGGCGCCCGAGCCGCGCATGCCGACCGCCATCGAGGGGCTGGAAACCTTTTCGTTGTCCGACAGTGACGACGACGAGGAAGAGGACAACCGCGACATCCGCGATGCCGACAGCTTCTTCAACCTGCCCGGCGGAGATGACGACGAAGACGAACAGCCCTGAGCCCGCTCAGACAATCCGCTCAGACAAGACCCCGGCAGCCCATCTGCCGGGGTCTTTCTTTGCCCGGCGGTCATCACGGTTGATAACGTCACCGCAAGCGGCCGCCCTGGCCTCTGGTGGCGCGGCGGACACCCGCACATCTGTCACTGACCGGCGCCCCGGACAGGCCCGGCAGGATCACAGGATCAGGACAGACAAGGGACACCATGACCAAGAAGATCACCAGCACCGCGACACATCTTGCCCTAGCCGGGCTTGCCGGCGAACTCAGCTTCGAGGCTTATGCCTGGCTGATATCGCCTTCGCTCTTCGGCGTGCAGCTTGAACCGGCCAATCTGGTCATCGGCCTGACGCGGATGGCCAGCGGGGTGCAGGTGCCTTATGCGGCGGCCTTTGCCGTGCATGTGCTGATCGGAGTGTTCGGATTTGCTGCCACGGTCTGGGCGGTCAAGCGGCTCTCTGGCGTCGGCCATGCGGCCGCCGGTCTCGGCGCCGGGGTCCTGCTCTGGTTCGTGGCGCAGGGCATCCTCGCGCCGGCGATGGGGCGCAGCTTCATGATGGGGTTCGGCGCCTACACGCAATCGTCCTTTGTCGGTCACGTCGGCATGGCGCTGGTCATCGGGCTGGTCTGGCAATGGCTCGCCCGAGCCCGCAGCAACGTGCCCGAGACGGCCTGAACCGGAAAACGGCGCCTGCCCGGACTGGTCCGGCAGGCACCCGCCCCGGCTAGAGCTTGCCGGCGAGGTGCAGGTCGAGATCCTCGAGCCGGTCCTGCCCCCAGAACCGCTGCTCGCCCACCACGTAGAAGGGCGAGCCGAAGACCCCGGCCTCGATTGCCGCCTCGAGGTTGGCGGCATAGGTCTCGGCACCGGTCAGCAGCCCGCTGTCGGCCAGCCCCGGATCAAAGCCCGCCTGTTCCAGAAGGTCGCGGATGACGTCATCCTGCGCGATATCGCGATCCTCGGCCCAGACCGCGCGGGGGAAGCTGTGCGCCAGCGCCCCCAGATCGCCGCCACCGGCATTCTGCGCCGCGATCAGCGCATAAGATGACGGCGCCATGTTGGTGGGAAAATGCGCCGGCTTGAGGTTGAGCGGCTTGCCCAACCGCTTGGCGCGGCGCTCCATGTCCTGCAAACGGTAGACCTGCCGATTGGGGTGGCGGTCCTTGGGCGGGGTGCCGCCGGTGCGGGCGAAACAGGCCATGATATCGAACGGCCGGTAGGTGATGCTGGCGCCATGGCGGGCGGCGATCGCCTCGAGCTCGGTGCCGGCGAGATAGGTGAAAGGCGAGATTGTCGCCAGATAGTAGTCAATTTGTGTCATGTCGCGCTGTCCCCTGACAGTTGGGTTTTGCGGACCGTAACCGCGTGCTAAGCGAAGTCAACGTCACGAATCCTTTACTTTTCTTGCCCGGGATCTCACTCACATGCCGCAGCTCGTCGAACCTAAACTCATGTCCGGCAACGCCAATTTGCCACTGGCCCGCTCGATCGCCCGCCGGATGTCGATGCATCGCGGCATCAATGTCGATCTGGTGAATGCCCGCGTCGAGCGGTTCAATGATCAGGAAGTTTACGTCGAAGTCTACGAAAACGTGCGCGGCGAAGACATGTTTATCATCCAGCCGACATCGAACCCGGCGAATGACAACCTGATGGAACTCCTGATCATGGCCGATGCGCTGAAGCGGTCGTCGGCGGCGCGGATCACCGCCGTGATCCCCTATTTCGGCTATGCCCGCCAGGACCGCCGGTCCAAGGCCCGCACCCCGATCAGTGCCAAGCTGGTGGCCAACATGATCGTCGAGGCCGGCATCGAGCGGGTTCTGACGATGGACCTGCACGCCGCCCAGATCCAGGGCTTCTTCGACATTCCCGTCGACAACCTCTATGCCAGCCCGGTCTTTGCGCTGGACATCAAGAACCAGTTCAAGGGCAAGCTCAACGACATCATGGTGGTCTCGCCCGACGTCGGCGGCGTGGCCCGCGCCCGGGAACTGGCCAAGCGGATCAACGCGCCGCTGTCGATTGTCGACAAGCGCCGCGAAAAGGCCGGCGAAGTGGCCGAAATGACGGTGATCGGCGACGTCAAAGGCAAGAAATGCATCATCGTCGATGACATCTGCGACACCGCCGGCACGCTGTGCAAGGCCGCCGAAGTGCTGATCGAGGCCGGTGCCACCGAGGTGCATTCCTATATCTCGCACGGCGTCCTGTCCGGCCCGGCGGTCGAGCGGATTTCGAAATCGGTGATGAAATCGCTGGTCATCACCGATTCCATCGAGGCCACCGAGGCGGTGAAAAAGACCAAGAACATCCGCATCGTGCCCACGGCCCCGGTGTTTGCCCAGGCGATCCTGAACATCTGGAACGGCACTTCGGTTTCGTCGCTGTTCGATCACGAGACGCTGGAGCCGATCTACGAAGGCATTCTCTGAGCCGGAACCGCGGGTCGTCGTTTCCTTTTCGCGCCGGGGCACTAAGCTTTCTGGCATGAGTGACGCGACACCCGCCTTTGCCCCCCTGCCCCGCGCCGATGCCGCCGATGGCAGCCCCCGCCGTGTCGGGGTCGAGATCGAGTTGGGCGGACTGTCCGAGGCGCGGGTGGCAAAGATCGCGCAACAGGCCTTTGGCGGCACGCTCGCCCGGGGCAGCGGCCCGTCCTGGAAACTGGAAGACAGCCCGGTCGGCGCGCTCGATATCTATCTCGACACCTCGCTGCGCAAATCCGAGAAAAGCGCGCTGCGCGACGCGGCGATGGCCCTGGGCCGCGATATCATCCCGGTCGAAATCGTCACCGAACCGCTCGATCTTGACGGGCTGGCCCGGCTCAACAGGCTTCTGCCGCACCTGCGCGATGGCGGCGCGCGCGGCAGCAGCGCCGGGCTGGTGCTGGGCTTTGGCGTGCATTTCAACGTTCAGATCGCCTCGGACAGCATGGAGGACATCCGCCGCCCGCTGACCGCCTATGCCCTGCTCGAAGACTGGCTGCGCGCCGCCATGCCGATCGACGACACCCGCCGCATCCTGCCGTTCACCGCGCCCTACCCCACGACCTTCGTGCGCGCGCTTCTGGCGCTCCCCGAGAACGCGCCGCTCGCCGAGCTGGTCGATCTCTATGTCCAGCACAATCCGACCCGGAATCGCGGGCTCGACATGCTTCCTCTGTTCAAGCATCTCGCCCCCGACCACCTGGCCAGCGTCCAGACCGAAGCCACCTCGGCCCGGCCCACCTTTCATTTCCGGTTGCCCGATTGTCGCATCGACGAACCCGACTGGTCGCTGCTGACCGAATGGCAGCGCTGGCTGCTGGTCGAAAGGCTGGCCGAAGACCCGCGCCTGCTGGCCGCCATGGGTCGGGTCTGGCAGGCGGCGCACGGGCCGGTCACCCTGTCGCGCCGCACCTGGGCGCAGCGCTGCGGCGACCTGCTGATCGGCGCCGGTCTGGCCGAGGAGCCGATAACATGAGCCGACCGCTGATCGGAGTGACCACCTCGCGCCGCTCGGGATGGCGGATCTTTCCTCTGGTCGCGCTCAACGTGTGGCTGGCAGGCGGCCGGGCGACCCGTTGGGTCGCCGGCCGCGATGCCGATATCGACAGGGTCGACGGCATCATCATCGGCGGCGGCGACGATATCTCGCCCGACCTCTACGGCGGCCGGCTGGTCACGTCGGCCCGGCTCGACCCGGACCGCGACGCGCTGGAGCGACGGCTGGTCTGCGCGGCGTTCGAGCATGACAAACCGGTGCTCGGCATCTGCCGCGGCTCGCAGATGCTGAACGTGGCGCTTGGCGGCACACTGCACCAGGACGCCTATGGCGTCTATACCGCCTCCAAACGGGTCTGGACCATCCTGCCGCGCAAGACGGTGAAAATCTGCGCCGAGACCAGGCTGGCCGGGGTCTCGGGCCTGAAACCGATGCAGATCAACGCCCTGCATTCGCAGGCGGTGGACACCCTGGGCGCAGGGCTGCAAGTGGCCGCCCGCGATCTCGGCGGCATGGTGCAGGCGGTCGAGCGCATCGCCGATCCCTTCGCGCTTGGCGTGCAATGGCACCCCGAACACCTGTTCTACGCCCGAAGGCAGCGGGCGATCTTTCGCGCCCTGGTCACCGCCGCCCGCGCGCGTCACGAGCATCGCGGCCAGATCGAGGACGTGCGGCGCGAGGTCGAGATGGTCACCGAGTAGCTTACCGGCTTCACCTTCGCTCGCACATTCGCTAGACCGAGCCGGACCCAATACGACAGCGGAAGAAGCCCCATGGCACTGGACAAGACATTCGACGCGAACTCCGCCGAAACGCGGATCTACGAGGCTTGGGAAAAGATCGGCGCCTTCCGCGCCGGGGCCAACGCCAAGGACGGCGCCTCGACCTATGCGATCATGATCCCGCCGCCGAATGTCACCGGCGTGCTGCACATGGGCCATGCCTTCAACAACACCTTGCAGGACATCCTGATCCGCTGGAAACGCATGCAGGGCTATGACACGCTCTGGCAGCCCGGCACCGACCACGCCGGCATCGCCACGCAGATGGTCGTCGAACGCAAACTCGCCGAGGAAGGCAAGCCGCCGCGCCGCGACTGGGACCGCGAGGATTTCACCGCCGAGATCTGGAAGTGGAAGAAGACCTCGGGCAACACCATCTTCCAACAGTTGAAGCGCCTCGGCGCCTCCTGCGACTGGGACCGCGCGGCCTTTACCATGTCGGGCGCGCCGAATGCGCCCGCCGGCGAAGAGGGCAATTTCCACGACGCGGTGATCAAGGTCTTTATCGACATGTACGACAAGGGGCTGATCTATCGCGGCAAGCGGCTGGTCAACTGGGATCCGCATTTCGAGACCGCGATCTCGGACCTCGAGGTCGAGAACATCGAGACCCCGGGCCACATGTGGCACTTCAAGTATCCGCTGGCCGGCGGCGAGACCTATGAATACGTCGAGAAGGACGAAGACGGCAACGTCACCCTGCGCGAGACCCGCGACTATATCTCGATCGCCACCACCCGGCCGGAAACCATGCTGGGTGACGGTGCGGTCGCGGTGCACCCCTCGGACGCGCGGTATGCGCCGATCGTCGGCAAGCTCTGCGAAATCCCCGTCGGGCCGAAAGAGCACCGCCGGCTGATCCCGATTATCACCGATGAATACCCCGATCCCGATTTCGGCTCGGGCGCGGTCAAGATCACCGGCGCGCATGATTTCAACGACTATCAGGTGGCGAAACGCGGCGGCATCCCGATGTACCGGCTGATGGACACCCAGGGGCGGATGCGCGACGACGGTGACCCCTACGAGGAGGCGTCGGAGATTGCCATCGAGGTTGCCACCGGCGACCGCACGCTGAGCGAATCCGAGGCCGATGCCATCAACCTGGTGCCGGACGATCTGCGCGGTCTCGACCGGTTCGAGGCGCGCAAGCGGGTGGTGCAACAGATCACCGAGGAAGGCCTCGCGGTCATGGTCCCGGCCCCGCCGAACGAGGATGGCGAGACCTGTTTCGACGGCGGCATGATGCCCTATGTCGAGAACAAACCGATCATGCAGCCCTTCGGCGACCGCTCGAAAGTGGTGATCGAGCCGATGCTGACCGACCAGTGGTTCGTTGACACCGCCAAGATCGTTGGCCCGGCGCTCGACGCGGTGCGCGATGGCACCGTCAGGATCCTGCCTGAAAGCGGCGAAAAGACCTATTTCAACTGGCTCGAGAACATCGAACCCTGGTGCATCTCGCGCCAGCTCTGGTGGGGGCACCAGATCCCGGTCTGGCACACCCCGGGCCTCGGCGACAAATGGCGCTCGTTCTGCGCCGCCACCGAGGAAGAGGCGCTGGCGCAGATGCACGCGACCTTTGGCGACGACGCCGAATTCCTCCTGGTCGAGGACGAGAAAGCCGCCGTTGACCTGCTGGCCGAGACCATTCGCACCGATCCCGACCTGACCGGCGTCGACCAGCGCCACCGGCCGCAGGCGATCCCGGTGTTCCGCGACCCGGACGTGCTCGACACCTGGTTCTCGTCGGGCCTCTGGCCGATCGGCACCCTGGGCTGGCCCGAAGACACCGAGGCGCTGCGCAAATACTTCCCGACCTCGACGCTGATCACCGGCCAGGACATCATCTTCTTCTGGGTCGCCCGGATGATGATGATGCAGCTCGCCGTGGTGGATGAAATCCCCTTCGACACCGTCTACCTGCACGGCCTGGTGCGCGACGCCAAGGGCAAGAAGATGTCGAAGAGCACCGGCAACGTGGTCGATCCACTGGACATCGTCGAGGAATATGGCGCCGATGCCCTGCGATTCACCAATGCCGCCATGGCCTCGCTCGGCGGCGTGCTCAAGCTCGACATGCAAAGGATCGCCGGCTACCGCAACTTTGGCACCAAGCTCTGGAACGCCGCCCGCTTTGCCGAGATGAACGACGCCACCGGCTCGGACGGCGTGGTCCCGGAAGCTTCGGCCATGGTCAACAAGTGGATTATCGGCGAGACCGCTCGGGTCCGCGAGGTGGTGGATCAGGCGCTCGAAGACTTCCGCTTCAACGACGCCGCCCAGGCGCTTTATGCCTTTGTCTGGGGCAAGGTCTGCGACTGGTACGTCGAATTCTCCAAGCCACTGCTGCTTGACGGGGACGACGCGACCAAGGCCGAGACACAGAAGGTCATGGGCTGGGTCATCGACCAATGCCTGATCCTGCTGCATCCGATCATGCCCTTCATTACCGAAGAGCTCTGGGGCACCCTGGCCGAGCGGCAGAAGATGCTGGTGCATGCCGACTGGCCGACCTATGGCAGCGGCCTGATCGACCCCGAGGCCGACCGCGAGATGAACTGGGTGATCGAGGTGATCGAGACCACCCGCTCGGTCCGGGCCCAGATGCATGTGCCGGCCGGCCTGCATGTGCCGATGCTGGTGACCGAGATGGACAACCTCGCCCGCGACGCCTGGGCGCGCAACGACACGCTGATCAAACGCCTGGCGCGGATCGACAGTCTGAGCGCCGTCGAAGGCTTCCCCAAGGGCTGCGCCACCCTGCCGGTCAGCGGCGCCACCTTTGGCCTGCCCCTGGCCGAGATCATCGATGTCGATGCTGAAAAGGCGCGGCTGGAAAAGACCCTCGGCAAGCTCGCCAAGGAGCTCGGCGGGCTGCGCGGCCGGCTGAACAACCCGAAATTCGCGCAGAGCGCGCCGGACGAGGTGGTCGAGGAAACCCGCGCCAACCTTGCCGCCCGCGAAGAGGAAGAAGCCAAGCTCAAGGATGCGCTCGCCCGGTTGAGCGAACTCTGAGCGAGGAATTGCGAAACAGGGGGCGGGCGGTCGCTCGCCCCCTGGCTTCGGGGCAGCATCGCGTCCCGCACCACACCGCCGCGGACCTGATCCGGGGCCTCACCGCTAGCTTGCCCGCCCTTTTCGCCCGTCAGCCCGTCAATTGCACGTCGATGGTGGCGTCGAGCGAGCTGGCCAGCGACAGGAACCGCGCCTCCGCCACTTCGCCGTAGAGCGGCCAGGCACCCTCGGACAGCCGCAGGCTCAGCACCCGCTTCTTGGGCCGCCAGCCCAGCTCGCCGATGTGGCCGCCTTCCGACATCCAGAGCATCGCCCCGAACCGCATCGCCTTGCCGAGAATCTCGGCCTCGCGCTGCTCTTTCTCCTCGAGAATGGGAAACAGATCCTCGAACCGGGTGCCGGAACGCTTGTTCTTGTAGCGGTGCAGCAGCGCCAGCCCCAGGAACACCCGTTCCCAGTGGCTGAGCCCGCCCAGGTTGGCGCGGGTAGCATTGTCGAAACAGGTCTCGGCGCGATAGTCGGGATGCGCCCGCCAGCTCACGTCATGCAACAGGCAGGCAGCCTGCACCAGCCGCAGCTTGGCTGGTTTGGCATTGGCAAAGAGCGGCAGGATGAATTCATAGAGATCGCGGCCAAAGCCCGGCAGCCGCGCATCCTTGGCCTCGGCAAAGAGACAGGCCTCGATCAGCGGATCGCGGTCGCGCAGCTGCTGCGGCATCTGCTCATAGAGCAGCCCCTCGCGGATGCCATAGCTCGACACCGCGATATCCTTGGGGCGGAAGGTCTGCACCAGCCGTTTCAGCACCTCGACCGCATAGGGCACCAGCGCCATCCGCGACGACGACAGGCCGCAAAGGCTGCGCAGCTCCTCCAGATCCCAGCCGGCGATGTATTTCGCCGTCTCGCGTACCGCGCTGGTGGTCATGCGGTATTCGTGCTGCACATGCAGCGGATAGCCGCGCCGCTCCATGTCGATCCGGGCAATCGCGCGCCACGAGCCGCCGACAAGGAACAGCCGGTTCGACTGCGGCCCCATGCGGGTGTGCAGGTCTTCCATCACCGACTTGATCTGCGCCTTGCGGCCCTTGGCACCGCCCTTGACGTCGCGCAGCTTCAGCGGCCCGAGCGGCGATGTCACCCGCTTGCCGACAACGCCATCGTTGATCTCGGCCAGTTCCATCGACGAGCCGCCGATATCGCAGACCAGCCCGTAAGAGCCCGGCCAGCCCAGCAGCACCCCCTGCGCCGACAGCCGCGCTTCCTCCTCGCCGTCGATGACATGGATTTTCAGCCCGGTTTCGCGCAGCACCTGGTCGCAGAAATCCGGCCCGTCCTGCGCATCGCGCACCGCGGCGGTGGCGACGGCGGTCAGCGGAGGCAGATCCATGCCGCGGGCGAGGTACTGGAACCGGCGCAGCGCCGAAAGCGCCCGACGGCGGCCTTCGGGGTTCAGCGCCCCCGATTCCGCCATGCCGGCGCCCAGCCCGCACATGATCTTTTCGTTGTAGAAATACGCCGGTGAACGCGCGGCGCCGTCAAACACCACCAATCGGACCGAGTTCGACCCGATATCGACCACCCCGACGCGCGCCAGGCGGCGGGCGCTGGGATCGTCGAACAGGGCGCGGCCGAAAGGCCCGTGATCCTGACCGGAACCTTCGCGTGATACGTCCATGATATTCCCCGGCGTTTTCCCCATATGGCCCAGCATGCGGGCTGCGGTCAACGCCGGGGCGGGGTTTTCTCTGTCGCCCGGCCGGTCAGAAACCCGGTCAGAAAACCTGACGCTGCGGCAACCGGAACGCTGCGCCTGCCGGGTGTCGATCCGGGCGTCTGCGGCGGTGCTCCCGGGGCCGGCGGCGGGCCCGCCGCCGGGGTCGCGGGCATCGGCCCGGGCCGCCGGCGCGGGCGGCGACGACGGCGCATCGCCACGAAGATCGCCAGCAGGATCACCAGCGCCAGCACCAGCGAGATCCCGGCCACGACCAAGGCCGCGCCGGGGCCACCGACGCTCGGCTCAAGCGCCAGAAAGAGACCGATGCAGGCAAAGGTCAGGGTGATCCCGAGAAACGCCACCACCAGCAACCCGGCCGCCAGCCCCAGGGTAGCTTGCCGGATGATCCTGCGGGACTTGAGCGCCAGGAACTCCGTCACCAGATGCATCAACCCGCCCCCGAGGCTCATTTCCGCCCCAGAAGCCCCGACAGGATGACCCCGGCTGCAAAGGCCAGTCCGACCGTCGCCAGCGGGTTGGAGCGGATGTGCTCTTCGGTCATCTGCCGCATCCGCGCGCCTTCATTGCGAGCCTGATCATAGAGCGCCCGCGCCTCGGCCGAGAGATGCTCGATCTCGGTGCCGGCGCGGTCGACGCCGGATTGCACCTGCTCGCGCACAGTGCCGCCCGCCATGGTGGCGAGGGTTTCGATGTCGCGGCGCGCGACTTCGAGTTGCTGTTCGAGTTCTTCCTTGGTGGCCATGTCTTTCTCCGCTGCAAAAGTGCGGCACCATGATCGGCACCGCGCCTGTGTTTCTGTGGTTCGGGGCGGGCCCGGCTGGCCGTCCCCTGGCTAAGCTTTGCATCGGCCCCGTGCCCCGAAAGGCAGGCAGCGCCGGCGCCAGGATAACCGCCCAGATCCACACCGGGTTCCGCGGCGATCCGACCTCGTCACGCCTGACCGCGCATATCCGCGCCACTCGGGGCAGTCATCTCCTTGCTGCGGAGGTAGGCCGGCGGCCGAACCGGTCAAGGCGGGCCGGCCCAGCGCCTGCGGTATTGCAGAACAGGCAGGGGCCCTTGGTTGTCGGCCGGCGGCAAGGCCCGGGCCAGACAGGGGTTTTCGCTTTTAGCGGGAAATGATTTCTAGGGTGACGCCGCAGAGATGCACCTGATAGCTTGCAGGAATCGCAGTGCTACAAGGAGCCTTGCAATGGCATTTTTCGATCCACTATTCAATTTGATCAATGACTTGACCTGGGGTTGGGCTCTGGTTCCCATTCTGGTGGTCTTTGGCGGATTTTTTACCATCGCCAGCGGTTTTATCCAGTTCCGCTTCTTCCGCCGGATGTTCGGCGTTCTGACCGGCGACGACGATTCTTCCGATCCCTCCAAGATCAGCGCACGTGAGGCGCTTTTCGTTTCGGTCGGCGGCCGGGTCGGCGGCGGCAATATCGCCGGCGTCGCCGTGGCGATCTCGCTCGGCGGGCCGGGCGCGGTGTTCTGGATGTGGATGATCGCACTGGTCGGCATGTGCACCTCGCTGATCGAATCCTCGCTCGCCCAGCTTTACAAACGCACAACGCCCGAGGGCAATTACCGCGGCGGTCCGGCGCGCACCATCCTGTATGGCCTGGGCGTGCAATACCGCTGGCTGGCGGTGGTTTATGCGGTCTGCCTGATTGCCTCTTTCGCCTTTGGCTTCAACGCGTTCCAGGGCAACACCGTGGCTGGCGCGGCGCTCGACAGCATGGAAATTCCGCGGATGTACACCGGCATTGCGCTGGCCATCTTTACCGGCTTCATCATCTATGGCGGCATTCACCGCATCGCCAAGGCCGCCGACGTGATCATCCCGATCATGGCATTGAGCTATATCGCCATGGCGCTGATCGTCATCGTGCTCAACATCACCAGCCTGCCGGCGGTGATCTGGGACATCGTCGCCAATGCGCTCGGCTTCCGCGAGGCGGTGGCAGGCGGCATGGGCGCGGCGCTGGCCCAGGGTTTGCGGCGCGGGCTGTTCTCGAACGAGGCCGGCCTGGGCTCGGCCCCGAACGTGGCGGCCACGGCCTATGTCAAGCACCCGGTGAGCCAGGGCATCGTACAGAGCCTGTCGGTCTTTATCGACACGATGATCATCTGCTCCTGCACCGCCTTCGTGATCCTGCTCAGCGATGTCTATCAGCCCGGCGCGGAAAGCGTTGACGGCGTGGCGCTGACCCAGCAGTCGCTGGTCGATCATGTGGGCGCCTGGTCGCAGTATTTCCTGACCTTCGCGATCCTGCTCTTCGCCTTTTCGTCGATCATGTACAATTACTACCTCGGCGAAAACGCCCTGACCTTCATGACCGGCAATCCGATGGCGGTGCATGTGCTGCGGGCGGCGATCGTGGCCATCGTCTTTCTCGGCGCGGTGGCGCCCGGGGCGACGGCGGTCTTTGCCTTCTCGGATCCGATGATGGGCATTCTGGCGGTGGTCAACCTGATGGCGCTGATGATGCTGTTTCCGGTGGCGCTGCGGATTATCACCGATTTCCGCGACCAGTTGAAACAGGGCATCGTCAAGCCGGTCTTCGACCCGGCGAAGTTCCCCGATCTCGACACCGATCCGAGCGCCTGGCCGGACGCCCCCGCCGCGCAGGCGGCGCCGGCCGGCGCCCGGCCCGCCCCGGCGGAATAACCCGATGCGATCCGGGCCGGCGCGGGCGGACCTGCGCCGGCCTTTTCATACCTGCCATGCGGTGACCGCATGACACCGCATGACAAATTTGACAAATCGCTCCCGGCTTCGGACAAGTCCCCTGTCTTTCCAAAAACCGCGAGACCGACATGACCGCCTCCGAGACCGCGCCCGCCACCTCCCCCATCGGCAGCTTCGAGAAATGGCTCTCTCTCTGGGTCGCGCTGGCGCTTGGCGCGGGGCTGGCGCTGGGCAGCCTTGTGCCCGGCCTGTTCCAGCTTCTGGCGGCGGCCGAGGTTGCGCGGGTCAATCTGGTGATCGCGGTGCTGATCTGGGCGATGGTCTATCCGATGATGGTCGGCGTCGATTTCGGCGCCCTGGGCCAGATCGGCGACCGGCCCAAGGGGCTGGTGGTGACGCTGGTGGTGAACTGGCTGATCAAGCCCTTCACCATGGCCGGGCTTGGCGTGCTGTTCTTTCACTATGTCTTTGCCGGGCTGATCCCGCCCGAGGATGCCCAGGCCTATCTTGCCGGGGTGATCCTGCTGGGGGCGGCGCCCTGTACCGCGATGGTCTTTGTCTGGTCGGAACTCACCCGGGGCGATCCGACCTATACGCTGGTGCAGGTGAGCCTGAACGACGTGGTGATGATCTTTGCCTATGCCCCGATCGTCGCCGTGCTGCTGGGCGTCACCGACATCCCGGTGCCCTGGGAGACGCTGCTGCTGTCGGTCGGGCTTTACGTGGTGATCCCGCTGGCGGCCGGCATGCTGACCCGGCAGGCCCTTGTACGGCGCGGCGGCGAGGCGGCGGTCGAGGCGTTCAAGGCACGGGTCAAGCCGGGATCGGTGATCGGGCTGCTTCTGACGGTGGTGCTGCTCTTTGGCTTTCAGGGCCACGTCATCCTCGACCGGCCGCTGGTGATCGCGATGATCGCGGTGCCGCTGCTGATCCAGACCTACGGCATCTTTGTCATTGCCTATGGCGCGGCGATTGCCTGGAAGCTGCCGTTCAACGTCGCCGCGCCCTGCGCGATGATCGCCACCTCGAATTTCTTCGAGCTTTCGGTGGCGGTGGCGATCAGCCTGTTTGGCCTTGGTTCCGGCGCGGCGCTGGCGACGGTGGTCGGCGTGCTGGTGGAAGTGCCGGTGATGCTGTCGCTGGTGGCCGTGGCGAACCGGACGCGGCACTGGTTTCCGGGGTAGGCGGAGCGGAAAAGCTGCCGTACGCCCTCAGTCCTCGGTATGGGTCAGCACCGGCACATCCGACGCCCCGGCGGAACCGCGACCGGAAAGCGACGGGTTTTCCATGAAGAACCGGTGGCAATTGAAGGCAAATTCGCCCTCCGACAGAACCGGGCGGTGAAACGTCCCGTCCGGTCGCATCACCCAGCTCTGCGCCACGTCCGCGAGGTTGGCGGCCATGATCTGTTCGGTGATCTGCGCCTTGACGGTGGGGTTCTTCGCTTCCACCAGCGTCTCGATCCGACGATTGAGGTTGCGGCCCATCCAGTCGGCCGAAGACAGGAACACGCGGCTTTTCTCGGACGGCAGCCCGCCGCCGTTGCCGAAACAGACAATGCGTGAATGCTCGAGGAACCGGCCGACGATGCTCTTGACCCGAATGTTCTCGCTCAGACCGGCCACCCCGGGCTTCAGCCCGCAGATCCCCCGGATCACAAGGCTGATCTTCACACCCGCCTGGCTGGCGGCATAAAGCGCGTCGATGATATCGGGCTCGATCACCGAATTCATCTTGGCCCAGATCGCCGCCGGCTTGCCCTGACGCGCATGCGCCGCCTCGGCCTCGATCATCGCCAGCAGGTCGGTCTTCATGTCATGCGGCGAGATCGAGATGTTGCGCAGGTCGAGCGGCCTTGCGTAGCCCGAAACGTAATTGAACACCTTGGTGGCATCGAGGCCAAGATCGGTGTCGCAGGTGAAGAAGCTGAGATCGGTGTAGATGCGGGCGGTGATCGGGTGGTAATTGCCGGTGCCGTAATGGGTATAGGTCACCAGATCCTTGCCCTCGCGCCGCACCACGGTGGAGATCTTGGCGTGGGTCTTCCATTCGAGAAAGCCATAGACCACATGCGCGCCCGACCGTTCCAGCCGCCGCGACTGGCGGATATTGGCAGCCTCGTCAAAGCGCGCCTTGAGCTCGACCAGAGCGGTGACCGATTTGCCATCCTCTGCGGCCTCGCAGAGCGCGCCGACGATGGGCGAATTCTTCGAGGTGCGATAGAGCGTCTGCTTGATCGCCACGACGTCGGGATCGCGCGCCGCCTGTTGCAGAAAGCGCACCACCATGTCGAAGGTCTCGTAGGGATGATGCAGCAGCATGTCCTTCCGGCGGATCGCGGCGAACATGTCGCCATCGTGGTCCTGCACCCGTTCCGGCACGCGGGGCGTGAACGATGGCCAGAGCAGGTCCGGCCGGCTGTCGAGCACCAGCTCGCGCAGGTCGGCGACCCCCAACATACCGTCGAGCTCGATGATCTCGTCGTCTTGCACATGCAGCTCGCGTTTGACCACATCGAGCAGCCGTTGCGGCGCCCCGCGCGACACGGTGAGCCGCACCACCTCGCCGCGACGGCGGCGCTTCAGCGCCACCTCGAATTCGCGCACCAGGTCTTCGGCCTCGTCCTCGACCTCGAGATCGCTGTCGCGCAGCACCCGGAAGAGGAAATGCGCCTTGAGCCGGTAACCGGGAAACAGGCTCTCGGTGTGCAGCAGCAGAAGCTGCTCCAGCGGCAGGAAGCGGCGTGTGCCATCGGGTGACGGCAGGCTGACAAACCGATCGGTCTGATGCGGGATCGGCAGCAGCGCCTTGAGCACCCGGCCATCGGAAACCCGCTCCAACTCGAGCGCGAGGCTGTAGCCGGTGTTGGGAATGAAGGGAAAGGGATGCGCCGGATCGATCGCCAGCGGCGACAGGATCGGAAAGACCTGCCGCAGGAACACGGTATCAAGGTGCTGCTTGTCGGAGAACTTGAGATCGACACGGTCGACGATCTCGATCCCCTGACCCTCCATTTCGCGGCGCAGCGCGGCCCAGGTCTCCTGTTGCGACGCCATCAGCCGGCGGGCATCCTCGCGGATCTGCACCAGCTGCTGTGCCGGGGTCAGCCCGTCATGCGAGGGCGCGGTATGGCCCTCCTTTTCAAGTTCCCGCAGGCCTGCGACCCGAACGGTGAAGAATTCATCGAGATTGGCAGCCGAGATCGACAGGAAGCGCAGCCGCTCCAGCAGCGGCACGCGCGGATTGCCGGCCTCTTCCAGCACGCGCCAGTTGAAGCCCAGCCAGCTCATCTCGCGGTTGACGAAACGGCCCGGCCCATCAAGGGCGTCTTCGGTCAGGGCCATGGACTCGGGAAAATCGGAATTGAGAAAATCGGCTTGTGTCATGGCGGGATCATCGGGCAGATCACGCGGCGCTTCCAGCCTTAATTCAACCTCTTGAGGCGCCCGGCAATCATTCTTCGCTGTCGTTCAGCCCGGCGACGGCGCGGCGCGCCATTTCGCGGCTCATCGGCTTGCCGGTGCCCATCGCCATATCGTCGAGCGTCGCCACAATCTTGCGCGCGACGTCGAAAGACCGCGGCGCGTGGCGCACGAGATAGGGGATCACATCGGGGTTGGGGCTGATCTGGCGGTCGGCGAACAGCTTGCCCAAGACCGCCCCCAAAAGCTCGTCATCGGGCGGGTTGAGCGAGATCACCTGCGTGCCCTGCACCCGGCTCTTGAGATCGGGCAGTTCGAGCGACCAATAGGCCGGCTCGAGCGTGGTGGTCAGAAGCAGCGCATGCCCCTCGGCCAGCACCAGATTGTGCAGGTGGAACATATGCGCCTCGGCGTCCTCGTTGCCGGCCGCGCTCTCGGCATCCTCGATGCAGAGCGGCGCCTGCGCCAGTTCGGCGACATTGACGTCGGGCAGGTCGACGGCGCGGATGATGCGCGCGCCCGACATCTCGGCCCAGACATGTGCCAGATGGGTCTTGCCGCTGCCATGCGCGCCCTTGAGCACCAGCTTGCGGTTGGGCCAGTCGCGCCAGGCGTCGATCATGCTCAGCGCCACGGCATTGGCCGGCGAGACGTAAAAATCCTCGCGTCCCAGCGCAGGCCGCGCCGTCAGATCGAACTTCAGTTGTCGCGTCATCAAAAATGCCTCGTGATCCAAAGGCCTAGTCATCAGACACCCCCCGGTACAATCGGCTGTCAAGATACTGCCGTGTGGCGAACCTGGCAATCACGCCCAGCGCCGCCGCGACCGGCACCGCAACCAGCATACCTACGAATCCGAACAGCGACCCGAAAACGCTTAGCGCCAGGAGGAGCCAGACCGGGTGTAATCCCACCGAGTCGCCTACCAGCTTGGGCGTCAGGAAATTGCCCTCAATTACTTGGCCTACAACAAAAATTAGCGCAACCGCGGCAATTTGCAACCAATCCCCCCAAAATTGGAACAGCGCCAGCCCCACGGCGAGCGCCCCGCCGACCAAGGCGCCGACGTAGGGGATGAAGGTGATCAGCCCGGCAATGAAGCCCACGATCAGCCCGAATTGCAGCCCCGCCAGCATCAGCGCCACGGCGTAATAGGTGCCGAGGATCAGGCAGACCATCCCCATGCCACGGATGAAACTGGCCAGCGTCCTGTCGATATCACGCGCCAGTTGACGGATCACCGGCGCATGATCGCGCGGCAGCAGATCGTCGATCCGGGCAACCATGCGATCCCAATCGACCAGCAGATAGACCGAGACAACCGGCACGATGACAAAGAGCAGCACCACGTTGATGATCGAGGCGGCGGAAGACAGTACTGTTTCCAGGAACTTGCCGCCATATTCCTGCACCCGCTCACCGATCGAGACCAGCGACTGCCTCACGGCGGATTCGGAATCCACCAGATCGGGAAAGCGCGAGACCAGGAAATCCTTGAGATTGGTAAAGAGCTGGGGCGCGATATTGACCAGATCCGCCGCCTGCCGCACCAGCGTCGGCACCACCAGCAGCGAGAGCAGCACAAAGACCACCATCGCCAGTACCGTGATGACCGCGACCGAGGCCGCCCGGCTCAGCCCGGCCCGCTCCAGCCGGTCGGCCACCGGATCGAGCAGATAGGCAATCGCCCCCCCGAGCACGAAGGGCAGGAGCACATCGCCCAGAAACCAGAGCACGACGGAAAAAACCACCGCCGCGACGCCCCAATATTTGAATTGTTCCCGTACCGGCAGGGCCATGTGGGCTTCCCCTTTAGTTTATCGATACATCGCCCGTCGCGAAGAGGGTTGCAAGAGCGACGGGGCGGGCGCGAAGCGGTGCGGCACGGGGAAAACGCCGCTTGCGCCAGCAGATTGCGGGGGAATGGGCGGTGCGGGGCCCCTGCCCCTTGCCATCGCTGCGCCCATGGCTCAAAACCGCTGCCAACCCCGGATTGCCAAAGGTCACGCGATGCGTCTCTCCCGCTACTTTCTTCCCGTCCTCAAGGAAAACCCCGCCGAGGCGCAGATCGTCAGCCACCGGCTGATGCTGCGGGCCGGCATGATCAAGCAGGCCAGCGCCGGGATCTATTCCTGGCTGCCGCTGGGCTTCAAGGTGCTGCGCAAGATCGAGCAGATCATCCACGAGGAACAGGCCCGCGCCGGCCATATCGCCATGCTGATGCCGACGATCCAGTCGGCCGAGCTCTGGCGTGAAAGCGGGCGTTATGACGATTACGGCGAAGAGATGCTGCGCATCCGCGATAGGCACGACCGCGACATTCTCTTTACCCCCACCGCCGAAGAGCTGATCACCGACATCTTCCGCGCCCATGTCGGCAGCTACAAGGATCTGCCGCTGACGCTCTATCAGATCCAATGGAAGTTCCGTGACGAGATCCGCCCGCGGTTCGGCGTGATGCGCGGCCGCGAGTTCCTGATGAAAGACGGCTACAACTTCGACCTCACCAAGGAAGACGCGCTGCATGCCTACAACCGCCACCTGGTGAGCTATCTGCGCACCTATGAACGCATGGGCCTGCAAGCCATCCCGATGCGCGCCGACTCCGGTCCGATCGGTGGCGACGACACCCATGAATTCCTGGTGCTGGCCGAGACTGGCGAGTCGGAGGTGTTTTACGACAGCGAGATCACCGATCTGAAATTCGGTGACCGCGAGATCGATTTCGACGATCACGCCGCCTGTCAGGCGGTGCTCGAGGAGTTCACCTCGCGCTATGCCCGCACCGACGAGACCCATGACGAGGCGCTTTTCAACCAGGTGCCCGAAGCGCGCCGCCGCACCGCGCGCGGCATCGAGGTCGGCCAGATCTTCTATTTCGGCACCAAGTATTCCGATGCCATGGGCGCGACCGTCACCGATGACGCCGGCACCAAGGTGCCGGTGCACATGGGCAGCCACGGCATCGGCGTCTCGCGCCTCCTGGGCGCGATCATCGAGGCCAGCCACGACGACAAGGGCATCATCTGGCCCGAGGGCGTGACGCCGTTCCACTGCGGCATCGTCAACCTCAAGCAGGGCGACGGTGAGGCCGACGCCGCCTGCGAGGCGCTTTACGCCTCGCTCAAGGCGCTGGGTCTCGACCCGCTCTACGACGACCGCAAGGAACGCGCCGGGGCGAAATTCGCCACGATGGACCTGATCGGCCTGCCCTGGCGGATCACCGTCGGACCGCGCGGGCTCAAGAACGGCGTGGTGGAACTGACCTCGCGCCGCACCGGCGAAAGCGAGGACCTGCCCCCCGAAGAGGCGGTCAAGCGCATCGCGGCGATTTACGCCGGCGCCGTCTGAGCACGACGAACAGTGAGGCGCCGCATCCCGGCGCCTCGCGGTTCCTGAGACCTTCCGACCACTGACGCGACCGCTGCGCAGCTTGCAGGGTAGAGGCCCCTATGCTTGATATCTTGGCCATTACCGGCGTGATCTTCGTGCTGATCGGCATCGGGTTTCTGTCGGTCCGGCTTGGCGTTTTCACCTCGACCGATATGGACGCGCTGGGCAAGTTCGTGATCAACCTCGCCTTGCCCGCGCTGATCCTGCGCGCTGTCTCGACCCGCCCCTTGGGCGAGATCGCCAACCTGGGCTACCTCGGCGCGGTGTTGTTCGGTTCGCTGGCGGTGTTTGCGCTGGGCTATCTCTGGACGCGGCGCGTCACCGGTGGAACGGTGCGGCAAAGCACCTTCGCCGCGATGGGGATGTCCTGTGCCAACAGCGGCTTCATCGGCTATCCCATCCTTCTGATGGCGCTGCCGGAGGTGGCGGCGACGGCGCTTGCCCTGAACATGATCGTCGAAAACCTTGTCATGATCCCGCTTGTCCTTGTGATGGCCGAACGGGCGGCGGGCGGTGATCTGACGGGCGGCAGACTGGTGCGGAAGATCGCCGCAAGGCTGGCGCGCAACCCCATCCTCATTGCCTTGGTGCTGGGGCTGGCGATCTCGGCATCGGGCATCACCCTGCCGGTGCTGATCGATCGCCCGATCGACATCCTGGCCTCCGCCAGTGCCGCGGTCTCGCTGGCGGTGATCGGCGGTTCGGTGGCCGCGCTGCGCCTGCGCACGGCGAGGGCATCGGTGTTTCACGTCGTGGCGGGCAAGTTGCTCGGCCATCCGGCGGCGGTGGCCCTGGGCCTGCTCCTCATGGCGGCACTGGGTCAGCGGGTGAGCGATCCTCTGCTGGCATCGGCTGCGGTGATCTTGGCCGCAACGCCGGCGATGGCCATCTATCCGATCCTGGCACAACGGTATGGTGACGACCGCAATGCCTCCCTGGCGATGCTGGTGATGACCGCCCTGTCATTTCTCACCATCAGCGCGATGCTGGCCATCGCGCTGCCCTGATGCGCGAGGAACGGCGCCGGGCCGCACTGCACCCCGCCTGCAACACCACGGACCCCGGTGTCGACCCGCCGCATTGCCCCGCCCCCGCCGATCCGCTACGCCTCTGATACCCTTCCCAGCCAAGGCCAAGTCTCATGAGCCGTATCATCGCGATTGACCTGGACGACGCCAACCTGCCGCCCCCCACCCCGGAGGTCGAACAGGAACGCAAGGTGGCGCTCTTCGATCTGATGGAGCAGAACTCCTTTGCCCTGCCCGCCCGCGAGGGCGCGGCGGTCCCGCCCGGGCCCTACCGGCTGACGCTCTGCATCCGCGACAAGCGGCTGGTCTTCGACCTGGACACCGAGGATCATCAGAAGGCGGCAGAGTTTCACCTGTCGCTCAGCCCCTTCCGGCAGGTGGTCAAGGATTACTTCCACATCTGCAAAAGCTACTTCGATGCGGTCAAGAAGCTGCCCGCCAGCCAGATCGAAACCATCGACATGGCCCGCCGGGGCATCCACAACGAAGGCGCGCGCATCCTTCAGGAAAGGCTCGAGGGCAAGGCCGAGCTCGACAATGACACCGCGCGCCGGCTGTTCACGCTGATCTGTGTCCTGCACTTCGGGGCCTGACCTGGTGACGCGCCCGCTGCCGCAATCCATCCTCTTCTGCTGCGATCACAACGCCGTCCGCTCGCCGATGGCCGAAGGCATCATGAAGAAATTCTACGGGCTCCAGACCTATGTGCAGTCGGTCGGCGTGCGCAACGATCTGGAGATCGACGGATTTGCCATCGCCGTCTGCCAGGAAATCGGGGTGGAACTCGACCGCCACCGCTCGCGCAGCTTCGACGAGCTGGAGCAGATGGGCGAGGCGTTGTCCTCTTTCGATCTGGTGGTCGCGCTCTCGCCCGCCAGCCAGCACCGGGCGCTGGAGCTGACGCGGTTTTTCCATCTGACGGTGGATTACTGGCCGATCATGGACCCGACCGCCCAGGGCGACACACGCGAAGCCAAGCTCGCCGCCTATCGCCAGACCCGCGATCAGATCGTCAACCAGCTCAAGGCCGATTGGGGCTCGGTCAGCGCATGACGCAGCTGCGGGTACTGACCGGCGCGGCGTTGGATGCGGCGCTCGACGATGTGGCCCGGCTGCGCATCGCCGTGTTTCGCGACTGGCCCTATCTCTATGACGGCGATCCGGCCTACGAGGCCGCCTATCTCGAGAGTTACCGCAACTCGGACCGCGCGATCCTTGTCGGCGCCTTTGACGGCACGCGGCTGATCGGCGCCGCCACCGGCACGCCGCTGGAGGACCACGCCGAGGAATTCCGGGCGGTGGCCGCCGCCCTGCCGGTGCCCCTGGCGCGCATCTTCTATTGCGCCGAGAGCGTGTTGCTGCCCGCGTATCGCGGCCGCGGCATCGGCCATGCCTTTTTTGACCGGCGCGAGCGCTTTGCCCGGGCACAGGGCTTTGACCACGCGCTGTTCTGCGCCGTGCGCCGGCCCGACGATCACCCCCTGCGGCCGGCGGGGTATCGCCCGTTCGACGGCTTCTGGCGCAAGCGTGGTTATGCGCCCGTGGCGGGGGCCGAGGCCTGGCTGGAATGGCAGGATATCGATCGGCCCGAGGCCACCGAAAAACCCTTGCAGGTCTGGATGCGCGCGCTCTGAGCCCTATATGTCATACGACATTTGCAGCGATGAAAGCCGCATCATGAAACAGATCGTCACCGCCACCATGCTTGCCACCTGCCTCGCCCTGCCGGCCGCCGCGCAGGAGGAGTCGGAGGACAATTACAACCTGATGGAAGAAGGCGCCAAGCTGTTCTTTCGCGGGCTGATGGACGAAATGGAACCGGCGCTACGCGAGCTCGAGGGCTTCGCCCGCGAGATCGAGCCCAACCTGCGCAGCTTTGTCCGCGAAATGGGCCCAGCGCTGCGGGATCTGATGGCCGAGGTCGAGGACTGGAGCGCCTATCACCCGCCCGAGATTCTGCCCAACGGCGATATCATCATCCGCCGCAAGACCCCGCAAGAGATGCTTGACGCGCCGGTGACCGGCGACACCGAGATCGAGCTTTAGGTCGTGACCGGACGCCGGCGGCGGAACAGCCGCCGCAGCACCGACAGCGCCGCACCGACCAGCAGCAGCCCGGTCAGATAGCCGACACCGGCAAAGGTGACGCCCTCGAAGGTGGTGGGCACCGCCGGTTTGTAGGCCTGCCAGGCGCGTTCGGCGATGACGCTGTCGGTCATTCGCGTGGCGAAATAGGCGCGGGTAAAGGGCCCGGCGCCCTCGAGCGCAGCCAGATCCGCCGAAAGCTTCTGATGCCGCGCAATGGTCGCCGCCATTGTCGCGGCCCGCGCCCGTGCCAGCGATCCGCCGCGCGAGAGCTGCGACAGCGCCTCGTCGCGGTTCAGCCCGACGTCGGAAGCATCCGCATCGAAGTCTTCCACCACGCGCGCCAATTCGTCCACCGCGCCGCCCAGCCGCTGGGCATATTGCTGCGAGAACTCGGGGAATTGCGACAGGCCCACCGCGCCGGCGATCCCCCCCGCGAGACTCAGGGCTTTTGCAAACATGGCCTGTCCTGTCGGTTCTGCTCAGCCCAACCATAAGGCGCGCCATCGCGCCCGATCAAGCCCGGCTTACAGCAGGTCGCGTACCCGCTCGGGCGGACGGCAGAGGCGCACGCCTTTCGGGCTGCACACCAGCGGCCGTTCGACCAGCTCGGGATGGGCCACCATGGCGTCGAGGATCGTCTCGTCGCTGGTGCCCTCATCGAGCAGGCCCAGCTCCCGGGCCGGGCCGCGAGCGCTGCGCAGGGCGTCACGCGGGCGCAGATCGGCCGCCGCGAACAGCGCCTGAAGCTGCGGCCGGGTCCAGCCGGTCCCGAGGTAGGGCACCACGGTCGGCTCCTGTCCGGCGGCGCGGATCAGATCGAGCGCGGCGCGGGACTTGGAGCAATTGGGATTGTGAAAGATGACAATCGCCATGGCTTATCCGTTCAGCTTGCGCAGCCGCGCGGTGACCGAGAGACCATGCGCCTCAAGGCTCTCGGATTTCGCCAGCACCTCGGCCGCCGGGCCACAGGCGCGCAGGGCGTCGGGCGACATCTTTGACAGGGTGGTGCGCTTCATGAAATCGAGCACCGATAACCCCGAGGAAAACCGCGCCGAACGGGCGGTGGGCAGCACGTGGTTCGGGCCGCCGACGTAATCGCCGATCGCCTCGGGCGTCCACTGGCCGAGAAAGATCGCGCCGGCGTGGCGGATTTTCCCGCTCAACGCCTCCGGGTCGGCGACGCAAAGCTCGAGGTGTTCAGGCGCGATGCGGTCTGACAGCTCGGCGGCTTCGTCGAGGTCGGCAACGGTGATTACGGCGCCGAAATCACGCCAGCTGGCGCCGGCAATGGCGCGGCGCTCCAGCGTTTCGAGGCGTTTTTCCACTGCCTCGGCCACCGCACGGCCGAACTCCGCGTCATCGGTGATCAGCAGCGATTGCGCGCTCTCGTCGTGCTCGGCCTGGC
Organism: Marinovum algicola; assembly: GCF_900109145.1. Lineage (GTDB taxonomy): Bacteria > Pseudomonadota > Alphaproteobacteria > Rhodobacterales > Rhodobacteraceae > Marinovum > Marinovum algicola. The sequence goes on along the minus strand of NZ_FNYY01000008.1, from coordinate 95,430 downwards.
TCATCAGGTCGAGCGCGATCCAGTCGGGGTCGTTGTCGCGGTCGGCGATCACCAGAATCTCGGAGGGGCCGGCGATCATGTCGATGCCCACCTTGCCGAAGACCCTGCGTTTGGCGGCAGCGACAAAGGCATTGCCGGGGCCGGTGATCTTGTCGACCGGCGCAATGGTCTCGGTGCCATAGGCCAGCGCGGCAATCGCCTGGGCACCGCCGATGCGATAGACCTCGTCGACCCCGGCGATCCGCGCGGCCAGCAGAACCAGCGGGTTCACCACGCCATCCGGCGTCGGCACGGTGATCGCCAGCCGGTCGACACCGGCGACCTTGGCCGGGATCGCGTTCATCAGCACCGAAGAGGGATAAGAGGCCAGCCCGCCGGGCACATAGAGGCCCGCCGCCGAGACGGCGGTCCAGCGCCAGCCGAGCGTGGCGCCCTCGGGATCGGTCCATTGCTGATCGTCGGGCAATTGGCGCACGTGATAGGCGCGGATCCGCTCGGCGGCAGTTTCCAGCGCCTGACGCTCGGCGTCGGGCACCTTGGCGCACTGCGCCGCGATCTCCTCTGCGGTAAAGGCCATGCCCGCGGGGTCGAGCGTCAGCCGGTCAAAGCGCTCGGTCAACTCGACCACCGCCCGGTCGCCCCGGCACCGGACGTCGGCGATGATCCTGGCGACGGTATCGTCGACATCGGGGCTGTCTTCACGCTTGGCGCTCAGCAGGGCGCGGAACTTGGCCTCGAAATCGGGCGCTGAGGTCGACAGAAAGACGGGCATGGCGGGCTCCTGATGGCTCCCGCGAGACATAGACCGCCGGGGGGAAAGGCTCAAGCCGGGGTCAGACCGGCTGCCAGTTCATGTGGGTGAACGCCTCGCGGAAGGCAAAGCGTTCGAGATGGCGGTCGATCACGTTGCGGCCGCGTTCGCGGGTATCCTCGTCAGAGCCGGGAATCTCGATGCGCAGCTCGGCGTCGTCGGCACTCAGGCGCACCTCGCCAAAGGGAAATTCGATCGCGCCGCGAGTGGTGTCGAAGCTGGCCGGCACCTTGTGGGCAAAGTGCTTGCAGAGCTGCTGGAGGTATTTCGAGGCATTGGGGGTCTCAAAGGTGCCGGTCTGGGGCATGGGTATATCCTGACAATTTCAATAAGGATCATGTAGCGTGGAGACCCGCAGGTTTCAAGCCATCCCCGCCCCGGCCCGCGCGCCGGGGCCTCGCGGTTCGTCTCAGGCGGCCCCGGAACCGGGTCAGATTATTCCCGGTCCTCCGCCTCACAGCACCCGGATTACTTCCTTGCCCACCGACAGCACATAGCCGCGCCGGGCGATGTTCTTGACCAGCAGCGCGCTGACCAGCTGATTGCCCAGCCCGTCACGCAGGCGCTTGATTCGCGTGGCACCGGCCGCCTCTTCGCAATCGGCCTCCGAGCGGCCGGAAATCATCGCCTCGATCTGCGCTCCGGTCAGCACCTCTTCATCCATCCGCGCCTCGGCCAGAACGCACAGCGTCTCGATCGCGGCATCGGTCAGCCGGAAGCCCATGTTGTTGAGATAGACGGTCTTTTCATCGCGGCTGATCAGCAGCGATGAGACCTGGATGCCGGAATGCTCGATCTGCGCCATGCGCCGGTTGAGCGTGACCAGCATCACCAGAAACACCAGGGTGGCGATCAACAGGCTGGCGGCAAAGACCAGCAGCACAAAGATCACCATGCGATACGACGTCAGAGTTTCGGAAAAAGCGGTGCCGGACAGCGCGAGGATCTCCAGCAGCTTGATCTCGGCCGCGCTGGTCAGCGCGTCGTTCTCGACAAAGATGCGCTCGACCCGGGCGTTGAAGGCATTGGCATCCGGCAGGGTCATGAACAGGAAAACCGCCGCCAGCGCCAGAATCGCCACCACGGCGCCGATGCCCCATTGCACCAGCCGGCTTCCCGAACGGCGCAGCTCTGCGGCGGTGGTGTCGGTATCGATCAAATCTGTCTCCGGATCCTGGCCGCGACATGACGCATGAAGCCGCGCCCGGCGTCAACCGGCCTCACTCCTGCCGCACCGAGAGCACCTTGAGCAGCGTCCGCCCCTGTTCGGCGAGTTGGGCCTGCAATTGCGCCTCGGCGTTCTCTCGCGTGCAGGCGCCGCGGATCGGGGTGATGTCATAGATCAGCTCGAGCGGGTTGTCGCGCTTGGCCTTGTACTCGGCCAGACAGGCGGCGCCGGCCCAGGCGGGCGTCAGGCCGACAGAGGCCGCAAGGGCGATAGAAGCAAGGGTTTTCCTCATCTCTCCAAGCTGCGCGCTTTGGCGGTGTTTTTCAATAACAACAGGGGTTTTCACGGGGCGTTATCCGATAACAGCCCCCTGTTATTGCCTCTCTGGCCGGCTCGACCCCAAGCTTTTGTCATCGCTGGTCCGATGCCGGTCATCCCCCGGTGCGGACCCTGATGAAACGAAGAGGTGCCGTAGAAAGGAAATTCCGATGTCGCGTAAAGTCATACCCAGCCTGGTGGCCGCCGCCCTGGCCCTGACCAGCCTGTCCGCCGCCCCCGCCGCTGCCGACCACAGGCACAACCTCAACCGGTTCATTGCCGGCGCCGGGACGATCCTGCTGCTCAACGAGTTCTCCAGAGGCGGAAGCGCCAATGTCTATCGTGACAATCGCGACACTGACCGGGGCTACACCAACCGCGGGTACTCGCATCGCGGCGACAAGGACCGCGGCTTCAAACGGGGCCGCGCGCCGCTGCCCGGCTATTGCCTGAGGCGCATCCGAACCCACCAGGGCCCGGTCCGCATGTTCGGCAACCGCTGCCTGCAACGCAATTACAGCCAGGCCGACTGGCTGCCGCGCGCCTGCCGGATGCAGGTGCGGGTCTGGCGCAACGGTCACAAGGTCACCCGCGTGGGCTATCACCCGCGCTGTCTCCGCAACCGCGGATATAGGGTCGCCGGACGTCGATAAAGCCCGGTCATGGTCGCACGCGATCGGGCCAAGGTGCAGGACAAAGCCCCTGCGACCTGCACCGCGCCGGGGCGCTCCTTAGGGGGCGCCCCGGTCCGTTTCCGGCACCGGCTGCGCCGGCGGCAACCTTTCCGCAACCAATTCCTGTCATGCCTGCACCTGCAAGGACGGTAGGACACAGGGCGAACCGATGGTCACACAGGCACTCGAGGTCTATGACGCCAATCTGATGACCGTCGTCACCAGTGCGGGCACCTCGCTGCCGGTCGGCAGTGCAATCCTCAACCTCTCGGATATCCCTCGCGGAACGGTTTTTGTCTTTGCCGGCGGCACGCCCGAGACCGTGACGCTCGAAGATGTCAGCCGCGATACCACCGTGCTCGAGGATGACCAGACCTCAAAACACACGATCATCGATGGTGGTACCCTGATCGCCAGCGGCACCGGTGTCGCGGCGGAATCGCTGATCACCATGCAGCAATATGACGCCAGCGGCACCCCGATCGGCGATCCCTTCACGCTCACCGTGTTTTCGCAGAACGGGATCGATCAGGACGTCTGGGCATTCCAGTCCGACGTGCCGCTGGAGCCCGGCGGATATTATCGCCCGACCGGCGGCAACCTCATCGGCAGCGCCACCTATGCGCAGACCGTCTGTTATGCCGAAGGTACGCGGATCGACACGCCCCGGGGCCGCCGCCGCATCGAAGAGCTTGCAGTGGGCGACCTGGTCAGCACGCTGGATCACGGGCCGGCGCGTATCCTCTGGTGCCATAGCGAGGATCGGGCGCTGACGCGCCCGGCAGAGGATTCCACACCGGTGCTGATCTCCGCCGGCGCGCTTGGTCCCGACCGGCCGGCGCAGGATCTCATCGTATCGCCGCAGCACCGCCTGCTGGTCGGCGGGCGCGGGCAACTGGCCGGCCTGCCGATCCGCGAGGCGCTGGCCCCGGCCAAGGCGCTCACCGGGCTGCCCGGCATCCGCCTGATGCGAGGCAAACGCCGAATCCGCTGGCATCATTTCGCCTGCGCCCGGCACGGCATCGTCACTGCCAATGGCTGCCTCTCCGAATCGGTACTGCTCGGGCCGATGGTGCTGGCCACGCTCGCCCCGCAGGAGCGGCGGGCGGTCGCCCAGGCCTTTGCCGGCGCAGTCGGCCCGGTGCTGAACGGCCCGCCAGCGCGCGACTGCCTGACGGTCCGGCGCACGCGTTGCCTTGTTTCGGAGTGGACAGCGGGGCGCAAGGCCCGCGGCGCCACCCTGGCCGACTGGGATCGCGACCTTCTGCGCGAGCCGCGGGTGGCCGAAACCACCCGCCGGCGCGGCTGAGTTCGGCCAGAATCGGGCCGCGGCCCTTCTGGCACTTGCGCCCCGACGGATTCCGCGCCAGTGGAAGACCATGACACAGCCTGACATGAGTTTCGAAAACGCCGCCCGCGCCGAGGGCTTCCTGCGAATCGCCGGGGTGGACGAGGTCGGCCGCGGGCCTCTGGCCGGGCCGGTGATGGCCGCAGCGGTCATGCTCGATCCGGTGCGTGTGCCGCTGGGTCTCAATGATTCCAAGGTGTTGTGCGAAACAAGGCGCAGCGCGCTGGTGACCGAGCTGGAAGGCTGCGCGCAGATCGGACTGGGCACCGCCAGCGTCGCCGAGATCGACAGCCACAACATCTTGCGCGCCAGTCACATCGCCATGCTGCGCGCCGTGGCGGCGCTGCCGGAGCCGCCGGATTTCCTGCTGATCGACGGCAATCTCCTGCCCCGCGGGCTGACGCTCCCGGCGCGCGCGGTGGTCAAGGGCGACAGCCGTTCGGTGTCGATCGCGGCGGCCTCAATTGTGGCGAAAATCAGGCGGGATTATATCATGCGGGATTTGGCGCAACACTTTCCGGGATACGGTTGGGAAACCAATGCGGGTTATCCGACGAAATCGCACAAGGCCGCTCTGACAAGCCTTGGTGTGACCCCACACCATAGACGTTCCTTCAAACCGGTCCACAATATCTTGTATCAAGCGAAAAACCCAACCCCTTGATTCAAAAAAGAAATTGACCGCGAATCAGCTTTGACTCATCCTGTCGGCAACCAACGAGTGCGATAACGCACCGGGGACAGAGGCAGAAAATGAAGACAAAAACCAAGGCAAAGGGGGCGGTTACGCTCCCACTCAACACGATTCTTGCTGGCGACTGCATCGAGGTGATGCGGAGCCTGCCCGAGAATTCTGTCGATCTGATCTTTGCGGATCCCCCCTACAATCTGCAACTCAAGGGCGAGCTGCACCGGCCCGACAATTCCCGTGTCGACGCCGTCGACGACCACTGGGATCAGTTCGCGTCCTTCGCCGCCTATGATCGGTTCACCCAGGAATGGCTTTCCGCCGCGCGGCGCCTGCTCAAACCCAACGGGGCGATCTGGGTGATCGGCTCCTATCACAACATCTTCCGCGTCGGCGCGGCGATGCAGAACGCGGGTTTCTGGATTCTCAACGACGTGGTCTGGCGCAAATCCAACCCGATGCCGAATTTCCGCGGCAAGCGCTTCACCAACGCCCATGAGACGATGATCTGGGCGTCCAAGGAAGAGGGCGCAAAGTACACCTTCAACTATGAGGCGCTGAAATCGTTGAACGAAGGCATCCAGATGCGTTCGGACTGGGTGCTGCCGATCTGCAATGGCGGTGAGCGGCTCAAGGACGAAAGCGGCGAAAAGGCCCATCCGACGCAGAAGCCGCAGTCGCTGCTGCACCGGGTTCTGGTCGGCTCGACCAACCCGGGCGACGTGGTGCTCGACCCGTTCTTTGGCACCGGCACCACCGGCGCGGTGGCCAAGATGCTGGGCCGCGACTTCATCGGCATCGAGCGCGAGGAGGCCTATCGCAAGGTTGCCGAGGCCCGGTTGGCCAAGGTCCGCCGGTTCGAACGCGAGGCGCTGGAGGTCACCGCCTCGAAACGCGCCGCGCCGCGTGTGCCTTTCGGCCAGCTGGTCGAGCGCGGCATGCTGCGCCCGGGCGAAGAGCTCTATTCGATGAACAAGCGTCACAAGGCCAAGGTGCGTGCCGATGGCACGCTGGTGGGCGGCGATGTCCGTGGCTCGATCCACCAGGTCGGCGCGGCGCTGGAAGGCGCGCCCTCGTGCAATGGCTGGACCTACTGGCACATCAAGCGCGATGGCAAATCGGTGCCGATCGACGTGTTCCGGCAGCAGATTCGCGCCGAAATGGGCCACCGCCCGAACTGAGGTTTCCCTCCAGAAGACCAAGATACCGCCGGTGCCTGTCCTCGTGACGGCATCCACCTGGCCCCGCCGTCACCGGCGGGGTTTTTTCGTGCTTGCCGACCGGCGCTCATTGCCACAGGAACCCGCCCCCTTCCGCCGCGTTGGCCAATCGGATAAGCCGGAGCCAGCCCCTTTCCGCCCTGTCCCGTCAGCCCAGCCACGAGGCCCGAGCCCATCATGAAACCGATCCGCCTGATCTCCGGCATCTTCACCGTCGGGATATGGACCTTGCTGAGCCGCGTTCTGGGGGTCATCCGCGAGGTGATGATTCTCGGGCTGATCGGTCCCGGCCCGGTCATGGACGCCTTTGTCGCCGCCTTCCGGCTGCCCAACATGTTCCGCCGGTTCTTTGCCGAGGGCGCCTTCAACGCTGCCTTCGTGCCGATGTTTTCCAAGCGGGTCGAGGCGGCGGAAGACCCCGAAGGGTTCGCCTCCGAGGCGGCTTCGGGGCTGGCCTTCGTTCTGCTCTGCCTGACCGGCCTGTCGCTGGTCTTCATGCCGGCGCTGGTCTGGGCCACCGCCGAGGGCTTTGCCGGCACCGAGCGCTTCGACCTCACGGTAAGCTTTGGCCGGGTGGTCTTTCCCTATGTGCTCTTCATCTCGCTGGCGGCGCTGTTTTCCGGCATGCTCAATGCCGCGGGCCATTTCGCCGCCGCCGCCGCCGCGCCCTCTTTGCTCAATCTCTTCGTGATCCTGGCCATGGGCCTCGCGGCTTTGCTGGGCGGGCCGGTCGCCGAGGTGCTGATCTGGACGATCCCGTTTTCCGGCATTGCCCAGTTGGCGCTGGTCTGGTGGGCGGTGCGTCAGGCCGGCTATCGGCTCGACTGGCGCTGGCCGCGCCTCACCCCCGACATGAAACACCTTGCCGTGGTGGCGCTTCCGGCGGCGCTGGCGGGCGGGGTGATGCAGGTCAACCTGCTGGTCGGCCAGCAGGTTGCCTCGAACTTCGAGAATGCGGTGGGCTGGCTTTACGCCGCCGACCGGCTCTATCAGCTTCCGCTCGGCGTGGTCGGCATCGCCGCCGGCATCGTCCTCCTGCCCGACCTGTCCCGGCGGCTGAAATCCGGCGATGGCGCCGGTGCCCGCGATGCGCTGTCACGGGCCAGCGAATTTGCCTTCATCATCTCGCTGCCCTGCGCCGTGGCGCTGGTGGTGATTCCGCTGCCGCTGGTCTCGGTGCTGTTCGAACGCGGCGCCACCGGCCCGGACGACAGCGCGGCGATTGCCGTGGCGGTGGCGATCTATGCGTTGGGGCTGCCGGCCTTTATCCTGCAAAAGCTGCTGCAACCGATCTTTTTCGCCCGCGAGGACACCAGGAGCCCGTTCCGCTATGCCGTCTGGTCGATGGTGATCAACGCCGTGGTGGCGATCGGGCTGTCCTTCGTGATCGGCTGGCTCGCGCCGGCGGTGGCAACATCGGTCGCCGGCTGGGCGATGGTGGCGATGCTGGCGCTGGGCAGCCGCAGGTTCGGCGAAACGGTGCGCTTTGATGCCCGCTTCCGCCGCCGCATCTGGCGCATTGTCCTCGCGTCACTTGCCATGGGGCTGGTGCTCTGGGGCTTGAATGCGGCACTGGGGCGCTACCTGACGATGGACTACATCCGCTACCCCGCCCTTGCGGCACTCATCATGCTGGGCAGCCTGAGCTACTTCGCCTTCGGACAGCTCTTGGGCGCCTTCACCTACCGAGACGTCACCGGCGCCTTGCGCCGCAGGAGAGCCTGACCATGTTACGCCCGCTGATCACCGCCTCCCAAGGGTTTCCGGCGATGGAACAGCTGGCGGAAGAGGCGCAGGAGACGCTCTGCATGTCGTTTCGGATCTTTGATCCGGAGACGCGGCTTCGGGGCGAGGGTGCCCGCGCCCGCGGGCTCGAGACCTGGGCCGATCTGCTGGCCGAGACGGCGGCGCGCGGCGTCAGGCTGCGGGTGCTGCTGGCCGATTTCGATCCGTTCTTCACCCCGGATCTGCACCGCCTCGCCTGGGCCTCGGCCAACCGCATTCACGCCGCCGTCGACGGCGACGTCCAGGTGCTCTGTGCGCCGCATGGCCAGGCGGCCGGTTGGCTCTGGCGCATGATCATGCGCAGCACATTGCACCAGCGGGTGGCCGAGCTGCGCGAAGAGGACAAGGCGAGCCTGACACCGGTGGAACGCGCGGCGCTTCAGGGGCTGGCCCAATTGCGTCCTGTGACCATCCACCAGAAATTCATCGTCGCCGACGGCAACAAGGCGGTCGTCGGCGGGCTCGACATCAACGAACGCCGGTTCGACACGCCCGGCCATGACCGCCCGCCGGAAGAGACCTGGCATGACGTTTCGATGCAGGTCGAGGGCGATTTCTGCACCAGCCTGCACCGGCATTTCACTGACTGCTGGAACCGTTCGCTGATCTGCGGCAAGAGCCCGGACGGCCGCAAGGCCACCAAACTGCCCGCCGTGCCCGCGCGCAAGAACGACGGCCGGCTCGACCTGCTGCGCACGCTTTCGACGCCCTGCCCCGGCATCGGCCGGCTTGGCCCCCGCCCCGATGTGCGCGAGACCGAAGAGGCGGTGCTGCGCGCGATCGATACGGCCCGCGACAGTCTTTACATCGAGACCCAGTTCCTGCGCCACCGCCCGGTGATCAAGGCGCTCATCGATGCCGGCGAAAGACCGGAGCTCGACCTGATCATGATCCTTCCGCCCTTTGCGGAACGTGTGCTCTTTGACGGCGATTCCGGCTGGGATGCCCGCCATGCCCACGCACTTCAGACCCGCGCGCTTCAGCAACTCCAGGGCGCCTATGGCACGCGCTGCGCCGTGATCGCCCCGGCACAGCCCCGACCGGCGCCCAAGGACAGCCCGGCCATTCACGGCGCCGGGCCGGTCTATGTGCATTCCAAGGTCATGCTGGCCGACGATCACACCGGCATCGTCGGCTCCGCCAATCTCAATGGCCGCTCGCTGCGTTGGGACACCGAGGCCTCGATCCGCTTCGATACCGAAAGCATCATCACGGAGCTGCGCCGGTCGCTCGCCCGGATCTGGCTGGGCGAAACCGAGGCCGACATCACCCGCGCCGCCACCTGGCGCAAGCTGGCCGAGCGCAACGCCGCCTTGCCGCCCGAGCGGCGCCAGGGCTTCGCGCTGCCCTATCCGCTGGAAAAGGTTCGCCGCTTTTCGCGTCTGCTGCCGATCCTGCCCGACGACATGTTCTGAGGCGCGGCCGCGCAACCGGGCCGCTGTCAGATCAAGGCGCCGAAGGCCAGCCCCGACAGGATCGCCCCGGCGACCCCGAGCCCGAGATAGGTGAAAAACACCCGCGGGCGCACCAGCGACCAGACCGCCGTCATCGCCGGGATCGAACTGACCGAACCGGCGATCATGAAGGCCATCGCCGCGCCTGCGGTCATCCCCTGATCGGTCAGCCCCGCCAGCAGCGGCGGCGCGACATAGGCGTTGAGATAGGCCGGCATGCCCACCAGCGCCGCGATCACCACCGGCCCCGCCCCTTCGCCGCCGACGATCCCGCCAATCACCTCGGCCGGCACATAGGTCACCAGCAGCGCCTCGAGCATATAGGCAAACGCCAGCCATTTGAGCAGGAACATAAGGTTCTCGGCCGCCTGGTCGCGAAACACCCGGCGCCGGGGCCGCTCGGTCCAGAAGCGCCAGACCGGACGGCCGGCCAGCGGATCGGGCCCGCAACCGCAACCACCCGATGTGCGGCGCCGCCGCAGAACGTCGGAAAAGACCCCCGCCCCGGTCAACGCTCGCACCGCGAAGCCGCCGGCGAGGCCCAGCGCCACCGCCGCCACCGCCTTGCCGATGGCAAAGGGCCAGCCCAGCGCCGCGGCTGTGATCAGCAGCGTCGGCGGATCGATCAGCGGCGAGGACAGCCAGAAGGCCATGACCGCCGCCAGTGGCGCGCCGAGCGCCAGCAACCCGGCGATGAAGGGGATCACCTCGCACGAGCAGAAGGGCGCCAGCCCGCCGAAAAGCGCGGCCATGACGATGGCCCGCCCCTCGCGGCCGTCGAAGGCGCGGGCAATCAGCGCTTCGGCGCCCGAGGCTTTCAGACAGGCGATCATCAGCACCGCAACGAGGATGAAGGGCAACGTGCCGGCCAAGGCCGCCAGGGCAAAGCGCACCACAGGCAGCGCCTGCCCGGGATCAAGCAGCGCCACGATCAGCGGGATCACCGCCACCAGCGTCCAGGGCGTCCTCAGATGGCGCCAGGCATCGCGCCGCGGGCTCTGGGTCAGCTCAACCATCGTTGGCCGCCGCGCCCGCCACATCGGCACAGCATTCCTTGAGGATGAAATCCGCCAGATCGCGCAGCCGATCGAAATCGGCGTGGTTGAGCACCGTCCGCCCGTCGCGCGCCTGCCCGATCAACCCGGCCCCGGCCAGAAATTTCAGGTGATGCGCCAGCGTCGACGGTGCCATGCCGGTGCGGTCCTGAAGCGCGCCCACCGTCAGCCCCGCCTGGCCCGCGCGGATCAGCACCCGCAGAACCTGCAAACGCGCCTCCGATCCCATTGCGGCAAAGCCTGCCGCGGCGTCGTGCCACTCCATGTTGCACTCCCTTCGATTCGATATAACTAGTTTTGTGGGTATTTTGGCGAAGGTCAAGCCAAGCCGCGAATTTTCTTGAATTTGAAACATGAATCAGTATTCATATTGCGTCATGACGCAGGGATTGCCAAAAACCAAACGCGGGCTTGAACGCCGGGCCCAGCTCTTGCATGCCGCCGAGGTGGTGATCGGTGACAAGGGCTTTTCCATGGCCTCGATCGCCGACATCACGCGCGAGGCCGAAACCGCGCTTGGCACGTTCTACATCTACTTCAGGAGCAAGGAAGAGATCTTCCGCGAGCTGGTGCTGGAAATGGGCCGGCTGACCCGCGCCATGGTGGCCGAGGCGGTCACCGAGGCGCCCGACCGGCTTGCTGCGGAACGCGCTGGCCTGCACGCCTTTCTCAGCTTCGTGGCCGACCGCCCGGCGCTCTACCGCATTGTCGAAGAGGCGCGGTTTGTCGACCCCGAGGCCTATCGCAATTACTTCACCAGCTTCGCGAGGGCCTATGCCGCGCAGCTGCGGCGGGCGCAGGCGGCAGGCGAGATCACCGAAGGCGACGCCGAGATCCGCGCCTGGGCCCTGATGGGCATTTCCAAGACGCTGGGCGAACGTTTCGTGCTCTGGGAGGACAAGCCCGACATCGACCGGGTGGTCGAGGAAACCTTCCGGATGATCAGCGAGGGGCTGGTGCCGTGAGCCCGGACGCCCTGCCCGACATGGCGCACAAGCGGGCCGAGATCACGCCCGAGGCGCCGGGGTTCACCGATGCCGCCAGCGGCCGGGTCTGGGGCTTTGCCGACATCAACCGCGCCGCCGACGCGGTCGCCGCCGCGCTTCTGCACCATGGAATGAACGAAGGCGACCGGCTGGCGCTGCTCTGCCTCAACCGGGTCGAGTTCTTTGTGCTGCTCTTTGCCTGTCAGAAAACCGGCATCATTCTCTGCCCGCTGAACTGGCGCCAGCCGGTGCCGGAACTGCTCGAAACCCTGGCGCCGGTGCGCCCGCGCGCCCTGATCCACGACGCGCCGCATGCCGGTCTGGCGGCCGATCTCGCCAGAGACACCGGCCTTGCGGTCTTTTCCTTCGACGATCTGGCGGATTGGATGGCCAGCCCGGCCCCGCCCCGCAACGCGCCGATCCCGGCCGAGCGGCCCTGGTATCTGCTATTCACCTCCGGCACCACCGGCCGGCCCAAGGCGGTGATCCAGACGCCGCGCATGGCCTGGGCCAATGCGGTCAACATCGGTCAGGCGGTGGCACTGACCGGCGCCGACACCTCGGTCAACTTCCTGCCGCTGTTTCATACCGCCGGGATCAATCTCTACACCCTGCCGCTGTTTCTCAACGGCGGTCATTCCACCGTGCTGCCCCGGTTCGAACCCGAGACGATCCTGGCCCTGATCCGCGCCGGCCAGGTGACGCAGTTCTTTGGAGTGCCGGCGATCTTTCAGGCCTTTTCGCTCTTGCCGGACGTCGAGCGGATCGACTGGACAACCCTGCGCTGCGGCTGCGGCGGCGCGCCGCTGGGCGAGCCGCTGATCCGCTTCTTTGCCGCGCGCGGCTGCAAGGTGCTCAACGGTTTCGGCATGACCGAGACCGGCCCCACGGTCTTTCTGATGGACGCCGCCCGCGCCTCTGACAAGATCGGCTCGGTCGGCCATGCCCAGATGCTGACCGACGTGCGGCTGGCAGGCGTGCCCGATGGCCAGCCCGGCGAAGGCGAAATCGAGATGCGCGGGCCGAACATCACCCCCGGTTACTTCGACAACCCCGAGGCCACCCGCGCGACCTTTACCGAGGACGGCTGGCTGCGCTCGGGCGACATCGGGCGGCGCGATGGCGAGGGCTATTACTTCATCGTCGACCGGATCAAGGACATGTATGTCTCGGGCGGCGAAAACGTCTATCCGGCCGAGGTCGAGCGGGTGCTGCACAGCCACCCGGACGTGCTCGAGGCTGCGGTGGTGGGCGTGCCGGATGCAAAATGGGGCGAGGTCGGCGAAGGCTTTGTCATCGCCCGGCCGGGCACGCGGCTCGATCCGCAGGCGCTGCGGCCCTGGTGCCGCGCGCGACTCGCCGGCTACAAGGTGCCGACGCGGCTGCATCTGGTCGAGGACTTTCCCCGCACCGCCGCCGGCAAGGTGCGCAAATCCGAACTGAGGGCACGCGATGCCGCCGATTGATCTCTCCGCCGACTGGTGCCCGACGCAGGCCGACTTTGACGCCTTCGCCCGGGTCTCGGGCGACGACAACCCGATCCACGTCGATCCGGCGTTTTCCGCCCGCACCTCCTTCGGCCGCACGGTGAGCCATGGCATGCTGATCTATGCCAGATTCTGGGGTCTGATCCGTCAGGCGCGTCCCGAGGCGCGACAGCTCCGCCAGACGATGATGTTTCCCAATCCGGCCTTTGTCGGCGAGCGGCTGCATCTCACGGTACGCGAAACGCAGGCCGGGCGGCTCGAACTGCGCGCGGTGCGGGCCGAGGACGGCGCCGAGGTGCTTCTGGGCGAAACGGAGATCGCGGCATGAAGGTCGGGGACAGGGCCGAGCTCAGGCGCAGCTATACCGCCGCCGATCTGGCAGATTTTGCCGCGCTGGCCGGGGCCGCGCCTGCGGCCCATGTGCCCGAACCGCTGATCGCGGCGCTGTTTTCCCATCTGCTCGGGGTCGACCTGCCGGGCGCGGGAACGAATTACCTCAAGCAGGAGCTGCACTTTACCGGCCGGGCCGCGCCGGAGACCGAGTTGACGGCGACGGTCGAGATCACCCGGTTGCGGCCCGAGAAACACCTCGTCGATCTCTGGGCGCGCTGCACCGATGCCGGCGGTCAGGTGATCTGCGAAGGCCGTGCGCTGGTCAAGACGCGGGACGTCACGCCGGCAGCGCGCGGATAAAGCGGCACAGGGCGTCACTCATCGCCGCCGGTTCTTCCAGATGCGGCGAATGGCCGGAACGGGCAAAGACCTGGTGCCGGGCCTGCGGCGCGGCCTGCGCCAGCCAGGTGGCGGCCGAAGCCGGGTAGACCCGGCTTTGCGCCCCGGAACAGACCAGATAAGGCCGATCGATCCCGGCAATCGTGGCGCGTTCGTCGAGCGTCAGCAAATCTTCCCAGAGCGCCTGCATCGCCGCCGCGTCCTGCGACAGGATCAGCCGCCGCGCCTGCTGCGGCGCCAGCCCCGGTGCACCGGCCGGCGTGGCGAACATGTTGGCGGCGATGCTGCCGGTCGCGGCGGGCCAGTCCTGCCGGATGCGTGCGGTCGCCCGCATAATGTCCTCGGCGCTCTGCCGCTTTAGCCCGTGGCACCAATCCGCCGCCGGGCGCAGGCGCGGGCTCATGTCCACCGTGACCAGCCCGGCGAGCGCGCCACAGCCCTCCCGCGCGATATAGCGCCAGGCTGCTGCCGCCCCCATCGACCAGCCCAGGAGCACCGGCGGAGCCCGGGCTGCGGCCACCTGCTCGGCGACCAGCGCGGCGCAGGCGTCGAGCGTCGCCGGGCGGTCCGCCGCCGCGCCATGGCCGGGCAGGTCGGGCGCATGGCACTGCGCCACATCGCCCAGCCGCGCGGCGAGATCGTCGAAGATCGCGCCACACATGGTCCAGCCATGCAGCAGGATCAGCGGACGTCTGCCGCTCAACGGCCGGTCCGCAGGCGGCCGACAATGCCGGTCGGAAAGAAATAGACGCTGAGGATGAACAGCACGCCCAACCACAGCAGCCAGCGGTCGGGGTTGAGCAGGTCGGGCACCAGCGGCAGGCCGGCGGTGGCCTCGGCGGCCGATCCCATCAGAGTTTGCAGGTAGTTCTGCGCCAGCACGAAGATCGCCGCCCCGATCACCGCGCCATAGATCGTGCCCATGCCGCCAATCACCACCATCAGCAGGATGTCGAGCATGATGGTGAAGGACAGCGTGGTATCCGGCCCGACATAGCGCAGCCAGATCGCAAACAGGCTCCCCGCCAGCGCCGCCACCGAAGCAGACAGGCAGGTGGCGATGATGCGGTAGTAGACCACACGATAGCCGATCGCCTCGGCCCGGAACTCGTTCTCGCGAATCGCCTGCAACACCCGGCCGAAAGGAGAGTTGACCACGCGCAGCAGAACCAGAAAGAGCACGAGGCAGCAGGTGAACACCAGGTAGTAGTTCAGCAGCTTGCCGTTGATCCTGACGCCCATGACCTCGCCCAGCCGAAAGGCCGGTGTCAATTCGCGCGGGATGGAATAGTTCAGCCCGTCCTCGCCGCCGGTGATCGCCGAGAGCTGGCTGACCAGCACCGCCACCGCCGAGGCCACAGCCAGGGTGATCATGGCAAAGAAGATCGCCCGCACCCGCAACGAGAACATGCCGATCACCGCCGCCAGCACAGCCGCCGCCAGCGCGCCGGCCACCGTGCCGACCGCCAGGGCGCCCCAGCCCCGGCCCATCGCGTCCGAAGCCAGCGCAACGCCATAGGCCCCGAGACCAAAGAACATCGTATGGGCAAAACTGACGATGCCGGTGTAGCCCAGGAGCAGGTCATATGAGGCCACCAGCACGATAAAGATGCAGATCCGCGCCGCCGTTTCCAGCGAGCGCACGCCGGGAAAGAGGAAGGGCGCAAAGGCCAGCGCCCCGAGGATCGCCAGCAGGATCACGGTGAGGACAAGCGACCGGGGCCGGTCGCCGGAGAGCAGTCTGGTCAGCATCACTTGGCCTCCACCACCGGCATCATCCCCTGCGGCCGCCACATCAGGATCGCCGTCATCAGCCCGATGTTGGAAATCAGCGCCAGCTTGGGTTCGAGAAAGGCGATATAATTCTGCAACAGCCCGACCAGCAGCGCGCCGATGAAAGCGCCCTCGATCGAGCCCAGCCCGCCGATGATCACCACGATGAAGACCAGGATCATCATCTCCTCGCCCATGCCGGCGGTGATCACCTCCTGATAGAGCCCCCACATCACGCCGCCGAGGCCGGCCAGCGCCGATCCGGCGATGAAGACCCCGATGAAGACCAGCCGCAACCGGTAGCCCAGCGCCTCGACCATCTCGCCGTTCTGCACGCCGGCGCGGACGATCAGCCCGATCTTGGTGCGCGTGAAGACCAGCCGCATGGCGACAAAGAGCACGAGGCCGACAACAACCGCCAGCAGGCGGTATTTCTCGATCGCGGCCCCGGCGAAGGTAAAGGCGCCTTTCAGCGTCTCGGGGCGGGTAAGAAAGATCTCGTCCGGCCCCCAGACCACATGGATCAGCTGCTCGATCACGATCAGCCCGCCGACGGTGACGAGGATCTGCTTGAGATGCGCGCCATAGACGGGGCGCACGATGACCCGCTCGAAGGCCCAGCCCAGCGCGCCGGTGACGATCATCGCCGCCACCACCGCCAGCATCACCGCCGCGACGTTGAGCGCCAGCGACGGCGCGCCGGTCCAACTGCCCAAGGCCAGCAGAACCGAGATGCCGACGAAGGCCCCCACCGAGATAAAGGCGCCATGGCCGAAGTTGATCACGTCCATCAGGCCAAAGACCAGCGTCAGCCCCGAGGCCATGACAAAGATCATCATGCCCATGGCGAGGCCCGAGACGGTCAGCGTCAGCCAGGACGACGGCGCGCCAATGGCAAGAAAGCCCAGCACGACAAGCACGGGGACCAACAGATAGGGCGCCGCCCTGCTCAGCCGCTCGGCAAGCGAGGTGCGGGCAAAGGTCGGGCTGTGATCGGGCGCGACGCTCATGCCTCCACCTCCATGCTCAGGCCCATCAGCCGCTCCTGCAACGCGGCGTCGGCGGCCAGGTCGGCCATCGCGCCGGTCCAGATGATACAGCCGTCTTCCATCACCGCCACCTGGTCGCCCAGCGCCTTGGCGACGGCAAAGTTCTGTTCGACCATCAGGATCGAGGCGCCCTGAGATTTCAGCTCGCGCAGCGCGCCGACCATGGTCGAGATGATCGCCGGGGCGAGGCCCTTGGTGGGTTCGTCGATCAGGTAGAGCCGGCGCTCCTCGGCCATGGCGCGGGCAATCGACAGCATCTGTTTCTGCCCGCCCGAGAGCGTGCCGGCGGCCGAGCGCCAGAAGGTTCTGAGCGGCGGAAAGACCGAGAACAGCCAGTCGCGCCGGGCCGTATCCAGCGGCCCGGAGGCGGCGGCGAGGGTCATGTTCTCCTCGACCGTGAGGCCGGAAAAGATGCCCATGTCCTCGGGCACGAAACCGATGCCGGCGCGGGCACGGTCCGGCGTCGGCATGCGGGTGATCTCCTGGCCGTCAAAGCGGATGCTGCCGGCGCGGGCCTGCCAATGGCCGATGACGGTGCGCAGCGTCGTGGTCTTGCCGACGCCATTGCGGCCCAGAAGCATGGTGACGCCGCCGCGCCCGACCTCGAGATCGACGCCTTGCAGGATGTGGTACTGGGCGATGTCGGTACAGACGCCCGAGAGCGAGAGGATGGGGTCAGACAAGGGCGAGATCCTTTCCCATATAGGCCTCCTGCACCACCTCCATCGCCATCACCTCGCCCGGCGGCCCATCGGCGGCCAGGGCGCCGTTGTGCAGCACGATGATACGGTCGGCCAGCGTGCGGATGACGTCCATCTTGTGTTCGACCAGCAGGATGGTGCGGTCGCGCTCGGCCTTGAGCCCGGCGATCAGATCAAGCACCACCGGCGCCTCGTCGGCGCTCATCCCGGCGGTGGGTTCGTCGAACATGTAGACCGCCGGATCGAGCGCGATCAGCATCGCCACCTCGAGCTTGCGCTGATTGCCGTGGCTGAGTTCCGAAACCCTGGTGTCGCGCAGCGCGGTCATGCGCACCCGCTCGAGCACCGCCAGCGCCGCGTCGCGCAAGTCGTTATCGGAGGCAGCCATCGACAGCAGGTTGAAGCCCTTGGCGCGGCGCGCCTGGATCACCAGCCGGACGTTTTCCAGCGTGGTCAGGTCGGGAAACAGGTTGGTGAGCTGAAACGCCCGCCCCAGCCCCCCGGCACAGCGCCGCGCGACCGACTGGCGGGTGATGTCCTCGCCCCGCAGCAGCACCTGGCCGGCACTGGCGGCGATCTGGCCGGAAATCAGGTTGAAATAAGTGGTCTTGCCGGCGCCATTCGGCCCAACGATGGCAGTCAGCTCACCGGCGGCGAAGGCGCAACTTACCGCGTCAACGGCAACATGGCCGCCAAAGCGCACGGTGAGATCGCGGGATTCGAGAAGCGGTTGGGTCATGGCGGAACGGTGGATTGCAACCCACCCTGCATCGGAGGGCGGCGGGTGGGTTTGCGACCCACCCGCCCCAAGGTGTCACTGATTGCGGACCGGAATGTCCATTTCGTCGATGCCGATCTCGCGCACGAGCACCGGCACGCCGTAATCCTTGTCCTCCTGCACCTCGGTGCGGAAGTGGTACATGGATTGCAGCGCCTGATGATCCTCGGGCCGGAACCGCATCATGCCCTTGGGCGTCTCAAATTCCATGCCTTCCATCGCCGCGATCAGCGCCTCGGTGTCCTCGGCGCCTCCGGCCTTGCGGATCGCCTCGACCACGGCGATGCCTGCCGCCATGCCGCCGGCCGTGAAGAAATCCGGCGGGCTGTCGAACCGGGCCATATGCTCCTTGACCAGCCAGTCGTTCACCGGGTTCTGGGGGATCTCGTAGTAATAATAGGTCGCCCCCTCCATGCCGGGAAGTTCCTTGTAGGCGGTGAGCGCGGCGAGGATATTGCCGCCGGTAGCGATCTCGATGCCGAAACGCGACGGGTCCATCGCCTGGATCTTGCTCATCGGGTTGCCGCCGCCGGCCCAGATGATGAACAGCCGCTTCTCGCCCTCGATGTCCTTCATCGCGGTAAAGATCCGCTCGGCCGCAGCGGTGAAATCGGTGGTGTCCGTGGGCACGTATTCCTCATGCGCGATGCTGGCGCCGGTGCCGTCCAGCGCCTCGCGGAAGGCGGCAATGCCGTCGCGGCCAAAGGCGTAATCCTGCGCCAGCGTGGCAATCGTCACCCCTTCGCCGCCCAGGGCGACGGCGTTGGAGATCGCATCCTGGGACGAATTGCGCCCGGTGCGAAAGACATAGCGGTTCCAGTTCTCGCCGGTGATCGAATCGGCCACCGCCGGCTCGACGATCAGCAGGCGTTCATATTCCTCGGCCACCGGCAGCATCGCCAGCGCGACGCCCGAGCTGACCGGCCCCACTGCGATATGGGCGTCGTCGTCACCATAGGCCTCGGCCAGCAGCGCCTTGCCGAGATCGGGTTTCAGCTGGGTGTCCTTCTCGATCACCACGATCGGCTCGCCGTCGATCTCCATACTGCCGTCGGTGGCATATTCCAGCCCCAGCATCAGGCCATCGTGGCTTTGTTTGGCATAGGCCTCGAAAGGGCCGGTCTTGCCATAGACATGGGCAATGCGAATTTCCGCCGAGGCGGCGCCGGCACAGAGCAGCGCCGCGACACCGGCCGTGAACAAACGTTTCATTCCGAACTCCTCCCAAGGAATTTCAATGCTCAAATATGAGACATGAATCATGCTTCATGTCAATGAAAAGGCGGCGCCGCCATGACGACGGGCGCCGGCCGGGCCTTTCGGAACAATCGCGGCGGCGCGCGGTTGGACAGAAAAAGGAGCCGGCCCATGACCCAAGCGCATTCTTCCAGCCCCGCCCCCGCAAGGTGGCCGTGAATCATGGCCCCCCGCGCGCTCTGGAAAGGCCAGCTTCGCCTGTCGCTCGTCTCGATCCCGGTCGAGCTTTATTCCGCCACCCGCAGCGCCGCGAAGATCTCGTTTCGCCAGATCCACAAACCCTCGGGCAAGCGCATCCGTTATGAAAAATCGGTGCCGGGCATCGGCCCGGTGGACCGGGACGAGATCGTCAAGGGCTATGAGGTGGATGACGATGAATACATCCTGATCGAGCCGGACGAGCTCGACGCGATCAAGCTTGAGACCAAGAAAACGCTCGAACTGGTGCAATTCGTCGAGATGGCCGAGATCCCGCCGATCTATTTCGACAAGCCCTATTACCTCGTCCCCTCGGACGAACTGGCGCAAGAGGCCTATCGCGTGATCCGCGACGCGCTGCGCCAGAGCGGCAAGGCCGGGCTGGGCCAGCTGACCATGCGCGGCAAGGAATACCTCGCCGCCGTGCGCCCCTGTGGCGACGGCATCCTGTTGGAAACGCTGCATTATGCCGATGAGCTTCGCGAGGCCGAGCCGATGTTCGGCCAGATCGAGGATGCCAAGGCCGACAAGGAGCTGCTCGAGGTCGCGACCTCGCTGATCGACCGCAAGACCGCGCCGTTCGACGCCTCGAGCTATTCCGACAGCTACGCCGAGGCGCTGCGCGATCTGCTGGAGGCCAAGCAGAAGAACAAGAAGACGCCGCGGGTCAGCACCGGCGACGAGGCGGAAAGCCCGGGCGAGAATGTCGTCGACTTGATGGCGGCGCTGAAAGAAAGCCTCGACTCTGCCGAAAAGAAAGGACGCAGCCGCAAGAAGAAAGCATCCTAGATGGCCGAGACCCCTGACAAACTCTCCGATTACATCCGCAAACGCGATTTCTCCCGCACCAGCGAACCCAGGGGCGGCGATGCCGGCCGCGCCGATGGCAAGCCCGGCTTCGTGGTGCAGAAACATGACGCCAGCCGGCTGCATTATGATTTCCGGCTGGAATGGCAGGGCGTGCTGCTGAGCTGGGCGGTGACCAGGGGGCCGAGCCCCGACCCGCGCGAAAAACGCCTTGCGGTCCGCACCGAGGATCACCCGCTGGACTACGCCGGTTTCGAGGGCACCATTCCAAAGGGCGAATATGGCGGCGGCACCGTCATGCTCTGGGACACCGGCACTTGGACGCCGGAGGGCGACGTGGATGCGGGGCTCGAAGCGGGCAAACTGAAATTCACCCTTGAGGGCGAACGGATGCAGGGCGGCTGGGCTCTGGTGCGGATGCGCGGCAAGGAAAACCGCGAGAACTGGCTGCTGATCAAGGAGCGCGACGATCTGGCCGAAGACGACCCCGACGCGCTGACCCACGACTTCACGACCTCCGTCACCACCGGACGCAGCATGGAGGACATCGCCGATGGCGTCGAACGCCCGGCCGCGCGCAAACGCACGGCCAAGGCACCGAAATTTCGCGATGTGCAGCTCGCCACGCTCTACAAGGCCGCGCCCGAGGGCGACGACTGGCTGCACGAAATCAAGCTCGACGGCTATCGCACGCTGGCCGCGTTGGGCAAGGGCGGCACCCGGTTCTTCACCCGCTCCGGCAAGGACTGGACCGACCGCTACGGCGCGCTCGCCGAGGCCTTTGGCCCCCTGCCCTGCGACTCGGCGCTGATCGACGGCGAGGTGATGGCGGCGCGGATCGAAGGCTCTGCCTTTTCCTCGCTGCAACAGGCGTTGTCGGAAGGCGGGCCGCTGGTCTTCATCGCCTTCGACCTGCTGTCGCGCGATGGCACGGATCTGACCGGCCGGCCGCAGGACGAACGCCGCGAGGCGCTGGCCGAACTGTTCTCGGGCCTGCCGAAACACGGCGCGCTGAGGATGAGCGAACACGTCGTCGGCCATGGCCCCGAGGTGTTCCGGCAGGCTTGCGAAGGTGGCGCCGAGGGCATTGTCTCGAAACGCCGCGACGCGCCCTATTGTGGCAGCCGCACCAAGGCCTGGCGCAAGATCAAATGTTCGCGCCGGCAGGAATTCGTGATCGGCGGCTACAGCCCTTCGGACAAGCCCGGCCGGCCCTTTGCCTCTCTGCTAATCGGCTCCAACCAGGACGGCAGGCTGCGCTATCGCGGCCGCGTCGGCACCGGTTTTGCCGAACGGGATTTCGAGCGGCTGGAACAGGCCATGAAGCCGCGCAAGACGCCCCCCTTTGACGACGTGCCGAGCGAGGTCGCCCGGGCCGCCAAATGGGTCACCCCGGCGCTGGTAGCCGAGGTCGAATTCACCGAGTTCACCGGCGACGGCCTTGTCCGTCACGGCAGCTATCTGGGCCTGCGAGAGGACAAGGTGGCCGACGAGGTGCAGCTCGAGACCGGAAAGGAGAGTGACGTGGAGACAATTGTCCTGAACCAGACCATCACCAGCCCCGACCGGCAGGTCTTTCCCGAGGCCGGATGCAGCAAGCTCGACATCGCGCGGCATTACGCCCGCGTCGGCAAGCGGATGATGGCGCTGATGTCGCACCGGCCGCTGTCGCTCTACCGCTGCCCCGGCGGGCTGGAGGACGCCTGTTTCTTTCAGAAACACGGCGGCTCGATGCCACCGGCGGTGGCGCGCATCGAGATCGAGGAAAGCGACGGCAAGGCCGAGGATTACCTTTACGCCACCCGCCCCGAGAGCCTTGTTGCCGCGGCCCAGATGGGCACGGTGGAATTCCACGTCTGGGGCGCGCGCACCGACCGGCTTGACCGGCCCGACCGGCTGGTCTTCGACCTCGACCCCGACGAGGGGCTGGGCTGGGACGCGGTGCGCGACGCCGCCTTCGAGGTGCGCGACCGGCTGCATCGGCTCGGGCTGGCCTCGGGGGCAATCGTCACCGGTGGCAAGGGCGTGCATGTCTGGCTGCCGTTGCGACGCAGCCGGGGCTGGGACACGGTCAAGCTCTTTGCCAAGACCTTTGCCCATGTGATGGCCGAAAAGGCGCCCGACCGCTACACCGCCACGATGTCGAAATCCAAGCGCAAGGGCCGGATCTTCATCGACTGGCTGCGCAACGAACGCGGCGCGACCGCCATCGCCCCCTATTCGCTGCGCGCGCGCCAGGGCGCGCCCGTGGCCGTTCCGGTGACATGGGACGAGCTGGCAGAGTTGAAAAGCGCGAAAGCCTTTTCGCTGGGCGACATGGCGCGGCGCATGGACCGGCCCTGCCCCGCCGTGGCGCTTCAGGACGATCTGCAATCGCTGAGCGATGGCGTGATCGACAAGCTCAACGCCTGGGCAGAGGAGGACTGAGGCTCACTCCGCCGCCTCGGACGCCTCCTCTGCCCCGCGCGCGGCCATCCAGGGGCACCAGAGCTCGCGCGCGAGCACCACACCCACCACGGTGAGCGGCGCCGCCAGGATCACCCCGAGTGGGCCAAGCAGCACGCCGAGCCCCACGATCGAGAACACGGTGATGGCCGGCGGCAGGTCGACGGCCTCGCGCTGGATCAGCGGGATCAGCAATGCGCCTTCGATCTGCTGCACTGCGAAATAAAGCAGGATCACCCAGAGCGCCGTTGTCGGACCGTCCATGATGCCCACCGCCACCGCGGGCACCGCGCTGGTCAGCGGGCCGACATAGGGCACGAATTCCAGCAGGCCGGCAATCGCGCCCAACGCGATCGGCGTCGACACCCCCAGCAGCCAGAGCCCGACGGTCGTCATCCCGAAAACTGCGAACATCGCCACCAGTTGCCCGACCAGCCAGGCTCGCAGCGCGCGCACCAAGGCCGCCATCGTCTGTCGCAGGCGCGGCCGCAGATGGGCGGGGGCCAGGGCCAGGGCGCCGTCGCGATATCCTTCCGGGTTCAGCGCTAGATAGACGCCACCGACAAACACCAGCGCGATCCCTGTGCCCAGGGCAATCAGGATCGATGTCGCGCTAGTCAGGCCGGAAAAGACCGACCCCATCTGCATCGGCTCGTCCATCCGCGCACCGATCCAGGATTCGACGTCGCCGAGGTCGATCCAGCTGTCGATCGTGCGGATCACCTCGGGGATCTGCGTTTGGATCTCGAGCAGCCCCGAAACGATCTGCGCGCCGAGCAGGATGAAGGCCGCGACCCCGACGAGGATCAGCAAGGTCACGCTGAGGATGACGGCCGGCACCTGGCCCATCGGCAGCACGCGGCGAAGGCACCATGCGGCGGCGTTGAGCAATATGGCCGCGAGGATTGCGCCGAAACCCAGCAACACGATCCACCGGACCTGCCAGAGCGCCAGGGCCAGGACGATCACCGCCAGCAGGCCGATGCCCACGAGAAAGGCCTGCGCCGGCCCGCTGCGGCGCGATTTCAGTGCCATGCGCGGCTCTCCGGCTGGCGAGTTTCCGGTGCGGCGGCACCGCATCGGGGCGGGAAGTGAAGGGCGAAATGAGGCATGTTGCGTAACAAACCCGCCCGGCCCCATGGCGGTTCCGTGCCGCCTGACGGAACATTCAAAGCACTGGAACGTTGGGTCAACAGACCCCCAACCGACGATAAAGGCACAGCATGACATCCCCCGACGACAAGCAGAGCGACAAGGCGAAGCGATCGGAGGGGGCGGGCGCCGCACGCCTGCGCAACAAGATCGACCGTGGCGGCGCCGGAGACAAGGTGGCCTTTCCCGACCCCGCCGCCGCGCCGCTTGGCACGGATGACGAGGCGGCCGGCCACCCGCCGACCCGCGCGCAGCTGCGCCGGGCGCAGGCGCAGGAGCTGGGCCGCGCCGAGGGGCAGACCGACCGCCCGTCCCGGCGTCGACGGCAGTCGCCCCACCAGCACTGGCTGCCGGCGATGATCGTGGGGCTGGTGTTGCTGGTCGGGCTGATCGTCGCCCTTGTGCTGATCCCGCTCTGACATTCTCGGCCCGGTCAGGAACAAAGACCAGCGCCACATGTTTCCTTGAAACCCGTCCCGGTCGGGGACTGCGGCCCCGAAGCCGGGATGAAACGCCGAAAGGAGCGAAGTTATGGCCAGACACGACGACATGACCGAGCAGGAAGCGCGAGAGGAGCTGTATCGACGCAGCCATTCCCGCCGCGAGGATCGCGATCCCTATCGCCGGGGCGATCCGGGCTGGTGGGTGCCGCCGTGGTACGGCATGGGCCCCATGGCCCCCGAACTCTATGCCGCCCCCTACATGCCATCGATGCGCCGCTTTTCCGGCCGGCCCGATGACCGGCAAGAACGCGACTTCATGGACAGGGCCGGCGACGAGATCGCCTCGTGGTTCGGCGATGACGCGGCCGAGGCCCGGCGCGAGGCCGACCATCGCGGTCGCGGCCCCAGGGGCTATGTCCGGTCTGACGCCCGCATCGAAGAGGATGTGAACGACCGGCTGACCGATCACCCCCGGGTCGACGCCTCGGAGATCGAGGTTTCGGTGGCCGACCGCGAAGTCACGTTGAGCGGCACCGTCGACACCCGTCGGGCGAAGCGTTTTGCCGAGGATTGCTGCGACAGCGTCTCCGGCGTCACCCATGTCCAGAACAACCTGAGAATTCAGAACCATGCGCCTTGATCCAACCGATTTTTCCCATCCGACCGCCGCCGGTCCCTTGGCGGCGGCGGCAGGTGAGCCCGCCCGTGCTGTGCCCTTCGTAGGCGGGCTCCTCCTGGCTGGCGCACTCTGCGTCAGCCAGGCGATTCCGGTGGCGGCCCAGGAGGCCGACCCGGCCGAGCAAGAGGTCTCTTTCATTTCGGCCGAGGGCAAGGACATCGGCACCGCGACCTTGACCGGCACCTCCTATGGCGTGCTGATCTCGCTCGACCTGCGGGATTTGCCGCCAGAGACCTGGCATGGCTTTCACATCCATGAAACCGGCGATTGCGATCCCGAAGACGGCTTCAAATCCGCCGGCGGCCATTTCTCGGTGTCCGAGACCAATCACGGTTTCCTGGCCGAAGAGGCGCCGCATTCCGGCGACATGCCCAATCAATGGGTCGCGGCCGACGGCACGCTGCGGGCCGAGGTGCTGAATACCTATGTGATCCTCGGCGGCGACCGTGACAATATCTCGGGGCGGGCGCTGATGTTGCATGCCGGCGCCGACGATTATCGGAGCCAGCCCTCCGGCGATGCCGGCGCACGGCTGGCCTGTGCCGTGATCGACTGACAGATACCGTGAATTGACAAGCACGCGGTGGCGAGGCTAGCAGACCCCAACCTGCGACCCTCGCCACCGCCAAAGGGCCCAAGATGACACGACGCGAAGACCTGCCCGGGCCCGAGGCCGCGCTTGACGCCGAATTGCGTCGCAAACTGGCGGAATTGCAGACCGAGAACACGCCCGAGCGTCTGGTCGAACTGGCGCGCGAGCTGCAAAAGCTGTTGCGCGACCGCGAGGCCGACAGCTCGGACTGACGCCGTCAGTCGCTGGGCGGTTTGACCCCTTCCGGTTCATTGCCTTCGAGCGCCGCGATCAGCATCCGCCGCGCGCGGTTGACCCGGCTCTTGATGGTGCCGACCTCGACCTCGCAGATCCGCGCCGCCGTTTCGTAACTCTCGCCCAGCATCACCACTAGGATCAGCGTTTCGCGGTAATGGGTCGGCAATTCGGCGACCTTGTCCATCATCTCGTGGCCGCGCACCGTCCATTCCTGGGTGGCCGGCACAGAGACCGAGGACGAGATGCAGGTTTCGGCGCCGGTCTGCATCCGCGCCGCCCGCTTGACGTTGTTGAGAAAGGTGTTGCGCATGATGGTCATCAGCCATGCCCGCAGATTGGTGCCGGACTGGTATTTGTCGAAATTGTCGATCGCCTTGACCAGCGTGTCCTGCACCAGGTCATCCACGTCTTCGTGGCGACGCGTCAGGACCCAGGCATAGGCCCGCAGAGCCGGGATCATCTCGACAATGTTTTCCTTGGCTCCCATGACCTTCCTCAAACACACCACAAGCCCTCCGCCACTTGCCGCCGCTACGGTGCGGCGGCGCAGGTCTGACGCGGTCTTGCAAACAACACGTGGGATGACGCTCAGGCGCCAGACCCCTGGCCACCTGATGGCGCCGGGGATGGCCCGCGCCCCTGCGTCATCGTCACATCGTCTGGTTCAGAGAACGAAACCCACGATAGCCAGAACGATGACGACCAGACCCACGATATAAATGATATTGTTCACTTGACTGTCTCCCTTGAGGCTTCGGCCCTTCGACCCTCTTCAATTCCAACGCGGCCCGGCCCGAAAGGTTCCTCATTCTCGGGCCGGGCCCGCACCGGCGCGAGGCGTCAGGCCCCGCCCATCCGCTTGGGCGCGCCCGTGGCCAGATCGGTTCCGACATGCGGCAGACCGGCCGATTTCCAGGCACCGAAGCCGCCTTCCATATGGGCCAGCGGGGTGATCCCCGACGCCATCGCGTCCTGGCCGACCTTGCCGCTGCGCTTGCCCGAGCCGCAATGCAGCACGATCCGCTTGCCGTCCTGCGTCGGTAGGGCATCGGCGCGAAAGAAGGGCATCGGCATCAGCAGCGCGCCCTCGACATGTTCCATTATGTATTCGGCCGGGGTCCGAACATCGATCAGCACGATCTCGCCTGCATTGAGGGCCTCGAACACCCTTTGCGGGCTCCAGTTCTCGATCTCTGACATCCGGGTCTCCTGTGGCTCAAAGGCGGTTTGCGGGAATCTTGAAATAGGCGTTGCCGTCGTCTTCCGCCTTGGGAAGTCGGCCACCGCGCAGGTTGACCTGAAGCGCATGCAACATGCGATCGGGCAGGTCGAGCGTGGCATCGCGCGCTTCGCGGGTCTCGATGAACGCGGCCTTCGACACCCCGCCGCCGATGTGGATGTTGCTGTCGCGCTGCTCCCGGACCGTGCTTTCCCAGGCCGGGTCATCACGCGTGTCGGTGCCATAATCATGGCCGATGAAGATGCGGTGATCGTCGGGATGATCCAGCAGGCGCATCAGCGTGTCATAGAGATCCGAGGCCGATCCGCCGGGAAAATCGCAGCGTGCCGTGCCGGCGTCGGGCTGCATGAAGGTGTCATGCGCAAAGATCGCATCGCCGATCACGTAGCTGACCGAGCCGGCGGTATGGCCGGTCGACAGCAGCACCCGCCCCTCGAGCTCGCCCAGCTTGAACCGCTCGCCATCGGCGAACAGCCGGCCGAAATCCCGTTCGGGGTGAAAGGCGTCGCGCAGGTTGTAGAGCTCGGCCCAAATGTCGGCGACATCATGCACCTTGTCGCCGATCGCGGTGGTGCCGCCGGTCCGGTTTCCGAGCCAGTGCGACGCCATGAAGTGATCGGCATGCGGATGGGTGTCGAGCACCCAGTCCAGCGCGAGGCCGCGCTCCTTGACCTGTGCCAGCACCCATTCGGCGCTGTCGAAACGTGTGCTGGCGTTTGCCGGATCGAACTCCTGCACAATGTCGATTGCGGCGGCCGCGCCGGTGGCAGGATCGACGCAGATGTATTGGCAACTGCCGGTGTCGGGCTCACGAAAGCCGATCACCTCGGGGCTTCCCTTGCCGCGCGATGCGCTGATCTTGTGTTGAAAGGTCATGTGGCCTCCTGAAATCTCGGGGTTGCTGGAACACAGGGAACCCGGAGACCGACGCACGGCGGCCTGCCTTTGCCGTGGCGCTCTCCGGGTGTGGTCTCCCGGCGATCTTCACTCGGGCGGTCTTACTTGCGGCCGGACTGGCGCACGGCGGCCGGAACCGTGACGGCGCCGGTCAAGAGCGCGACCGTCAGGATCGTTGAAATCAGCATCAGACTGTCCATGGCACTCTCCTTTCACCGGGCCAACGCGCCGCGCGCCGCGCCGGTTCCCTGGTGTCGTGGCGGTCGGCGGGAACTGCGCGCCGGGCTTCGCGTTGGACCCCGAGAGGCGCGTGCCCCGGCGGCTTTGGGCACGCGGCCAAAACTGCCGGCTAAACCAGTGAGACAAGGGGTGACACGTGACAGCGCAAGACAAACCGACAGTTCTGATCACCGGTGCTGCGGGCCGCATCGGCCGCGCCCTCAGCGAGAAACTTTCCGCCAGCTACACCGTGCTTGGCGTCGACCTGCCGGAGAATGCCGAAGACGGGCGTATCTTCGGCCTCGACATCACAGATGAGTCTTCGGTTGCCCATGCGCTCGATCAGGTGCGCGAGGCCAGCGGCGGCACGCTGGCGGCGGTGATCCACCTCGCCGCCTATTTCGACTTTTCCGGCCGCGAGAGCCCGATGTACGACAGGGTCAACGTCGAGGGCACGCGCAACCTTCTCAAGGGGCTCGAAGGTCTGGATGTGGCGCATTTCATCTATGCCGGCACCATGCTGGTGCACCGGCCCGGCCACCCCGGCGAGCGCATCAACGAGGACACGCCGCTGGCACCGGGCTGGGCCTATCCGAAATCCAAGGCCGAAACCGAAGATGTGATCCGCGAACTCGCGCCCAGGACCAACCCGGAGATGTCGGTGCTGCTTTTGCACATGGCCGGGCTTTATGATGACAAGACGGCGGTGCCGACGCTCAGCCAGCAAATCGCGCGGATCTATGAACGGGATCTGAAATCGCATGTCTATTCCGGCGATCTGCAAGCCGGGCAGGCGTTTATCCACCTCGAGGACATGCTGGAGCTCTTTGCCAGCGCGATCGACCGGCGCGACCGGATCGAGGGCCTCGAAGTTGTGCTGGCGGGCGAGCCGGATGCGATGAGCTATGCCAAGCTGCAAGAGGAACTCGGCCAGCTGATCCACGGCGAGGAGGATTGGCAGACCCTGCGCGTCCCGGCGCCGGTGGCCCGGGTGGCCGCCCGGGCCGAGGTGGCGGCGGAAGAGCCGATCCCCGATGCCCTCGACGAAGGCGAGAAGCCTTTCATCCGGCCTTTCATGATCGAGCTGTCGTCGGATCACTACGCGCTCGACATCTCCAAGGCCAAGGAGCTGCTGGACTGGGAGCCGAAACACCGCATCCGCGACGGGCTGCGCCATATCGTGGCCGCGCTCCAGGACGATCCGATGGGCTGGTACAAGGCCAATGGCATCACGCCGCCGGTCTGGCTGCGCTCGGCCGAAGAGGCCAATGCCGAGGCCGAAGACCTGCGCGCCACACATGAACGCGAATACCGTGCCCGCCACCACGACAGCCTTTGGGCGCATTGGGCGAATTTCGGCCTGGGGCTTTGGCTGCTGACCTCGCCGCCGCTGCTGGGCTACGGCGAAAGCTGGCTGGCCTGGAGCGACGTGCTGGCCGGGCTGGCGCTGAGCCTTTGCGCGCTGCTGTCGATGTCGTGGCAATTGCCGCACGCGCGGTTTGCCGCCGCGGCCGTAGGCTGCTGGATCATGTTTGCGCCGCTGATCTTCTGGGCCGAAAACGGGGCGGCCTATGTCAATGCAACGCTCACCGGCATGCTGGCGGTGGGCTTTGCGCTTGGCCTGCCGCCCGCGCCCGGCGTCTCGCCTGCCGCCGCCCAGACCGGGCCGGTGATCCCCAAGGGCTGGGATTATTCGCCCTCGGACTGGTTTCAGCGGCTGCCGGTGATCCTGCTGGCCGTCGTCGGCCTGCTGATCTCGCGCTACCTGACGGCCTATCAGCTCGAAAGCATTGATGGCGTCTGGGAGCCGTTCTTTGACGGAACCCTGCCCGACAAGAACGGCACCGAGCAGATCATCACCTCGGAGGTCTCCGAGGCCTGGCCGGTGCCCGACGCCGGCCTCGGCGCGCTGACCTATGCGCTCGAGATCCTCGTCGGCGTGATCGGCTCGGCGAGGCGCTGGCGTACCATGCCCTGGCTGACGGTGCTGTTCGGCGTGATGATCGTGCCGCTGGGCGCGGTATCGATCTTCTTTATCGTGATCCAGCCGATCGTGATCGGCACCTATTCGACGCTGGCGCTGATCGCGGCCGCCGCGATGCTGCTGCAAATCCCCTATGCCATCGACGAGATCGTCGCCACGGTGCAATTCCTGATCCGCCGCCACCGCGCCGGGCGGCCCTGGTTGCTGGTGTTCTTTACCGGCGACACCGACGAGGGCACCGGCGAGATCGACCGGCAGGCTTTCGAGCGCAAGCCCGGCGTGATCCTGCGCGATATGCTGAGCGGCGGTATCACCCTGCCGTGGTCGCTGCTGGCCTCGATTGGCGTGGCGCTCTGGCTGATGCTGTCGCCGCTCTACCTGACCTGGGACAGCCCGGTCGCCGCCGCCGTGCACATTTGCGGCGCGCTGGCGCTCACCGTGTCGGTGACCTCGCTGGCCTCGGTGGTGCGGATGGCGCGCTTTCTGAACGTGATCATCGGCGTGGTGCTGATCTTTGCACCGCTGGTCACCGGCGGATCGGTGCTGGCCTATCTGACCTGCTTTACCGCCGGGCTGCTGCTGATCGGGCTGACCGTGCCGCGCGGACCGATTGGTGGGCACTATGGCGCGATGAACGCCTGGATCAGGTAACGACCCGGCGCAACGCGCCAGAGAGCGCGAGCGCCTCACCCCCCGCATAGCGGCTGTCAAAGCCCATCCGCGCCAGCGCCTCTTGCTCGCGCGGGTGCGGCGGCAGGCGCAGCGCGTCCTGCAGCAGCCGCGCCTTGCCGCGCAGCGTCGGCGCGTGGCGCGACAGCTCTTCCAGCGCCGGCAAGAGCAGCCGCTCGATCTCGTCGAAATCGCTGCCGAAGGGAAAATCGGGCAGTTCGGCGCGATACGGGGCGAGCCAGTTTTCTACTGTCTCGGGCCAATTGTTGCGCGCGCTCTGCGGCAGGGTGAACCCCTTGGGCAACTTGCCCGCCTTCTGCGCCCGGTCGATCAATTCGTCCTGAAAGGCGCTGTCGGCGATGGCGATCAGCGCGGCAATGGTTTCGGCATCCGACCTGCCACGCAGATCGGCGATGCCGTATTCCGTCACCACCACATCACGCATATGGCGCGGCACGGTGGTGGTAGCGACCGACCAACGGATGTTGCTGTGACGCTTGCCGCCGGACCAGCGCGTCGCCGGCAGGGTGATGATCGACCGCGCATCGTGCAGCGCAAAGGCCTGTTCGACAAAGTTGAACTGGCCGCCGACGCCGCTCACCACCTGGCCGTTTTCAACCGTGTCGGACATCACGTCGCCCATCACCGAGACCTGCATCGCCCCGTTGACAAAACGCGCCTTGACCCGTGCGGTGCGCTTCTCGGCCTCGTTGCCGTAAAGCGCGTTGGTGAAACTCACCGGCGTCATGGCAATGCGGGCACGTTCCTCGCGCGGCATCTCGCGCAGGCGGCGATAGAAATCGCGGGTATCGACAAAGAAGCCGGCGGCAATCGCATGGCCGTCGACTTCGCGCCGGACGACGCCCGCCTCGAACAACGCCAGCAACCCGCCGACCAGCATCTCGGTCACGCCGTGCAGGCCCTCTTCGAACGGGCCGCCGGGCGCAGGCAGATCGAAGGGCGCGGCGCGCTGGATTGGCGGCGCCGCGCCACTGTGGCGCAGAAGCAGCGCATGGGCCACCGCATCGCCGATCGCGCCGATGCCGATCTGCAAGGTGCCGCCATCGGCGATCAGCCGCGACACATGCAGGCCGATGGCATGGGCGGCCGCATCGACCGGGCGCTTTACCGCCGAGAACAGCTCGTAAGGTTCGGGCACGAGGGTGAGGTGAAAGGCTTCCGGCGTCAGCACCGCTCCGGGCCCCTGCATGAAGGGCAGATCGGGGTGCACCTCGCCTACGGCGACGAAATCGAGCTTGCCCTCGGCGCGCATGGCAAAGAGATCGGCGGAAATATCGGTGTTGCCCGACAGGCTGAAAGAACCGTCCTGTTCCGAGACGAGCTGGGCCAGCACATTGGGCTCTTGCGCGATCAGCACGTCGCGGGCATGGGTGTAATTGGCCGAAATATAGGCCTGCTGCATCGGCGCCACGCCGAGCCAGCGGCCGGCCAGCAGAAAGAATTCGTTCACCGTGATATTGTCGGGCAGCGCATCGCGGCGCAGCAGCTCGGCATAAAGCAGCGCCGGATAGGCGCCAAACAGCCGGTCCTTTGCCGGCCCCAGAAACCGCGCCTTCATCCCCGAACCGGGATCGGGCGGCTCCAGTGTCAGCGCGGTGAAGATGGCCAGCCGGATCGACGGGTCGTCACAGGCCAGCTTGACCAGCGCGTTGACCAGCCGCACCGGCTTGCCCAGCCCCAGAGGCAGCGCCAGCCGGATCTCGCCGCCGGTCCTGGCGACGATCTCGCGGGCGGCGGCCTCGGCGTCGTGCAATCGCTGCATCACATCTCACGCCAGCCCCGGTCGGCGGCAAACCGCGGCCCGTGACGCTCGGCCAGGGTGTCGAGACGGTCGGCGATCTCGGCGTGGCCCCGGGTGCGGGCATAGTGCATCGGCCCGCCGCGGAACGGCGCAAAGCCGGTGGCAAAGATCATCGCTCCATCCACCTCGTCGGCGCTGCGGGCCACCCCCTTGCGCAGGCAGGCGACGCAGGCATCGAGCATCGGCAGGATCAGCCGGTCTGTCAGATCCTCGGGCGGGGCGTCCTCGGCCTGCGGATGCGGCGTGCCATCGGACCAGTCGTAAAAGCCCTTGCCCGCCTTCTTGCCGGTCTCGCCCGCCTCGACCTTGTCGCGCAGGCGCTGGCTGATCGGCGGCATCGGCTTGTCGAGGGCCTCGGACAGGCTTGTCGCCACATGCAGCCCGATGTCCAACCCGACCTGATCGGCCAGTGCCACCGGCCCCATAGGCATGCCGAAATCGAGCGCGGCGCGGTCGATCACCTCCTTGTCGATGCCTTCGTCCATCAGCACCATCGCCTCCATCAGATAAGGCGTCAGCGCGCGATTGACGAGAAAGCCGGGGGCATCGGCGACCCGCACCGGCAACCGGTCGATGGCACCGCAGAACGCCGCCAGACGGCGCAGCACGGCGTCATCGGTGGTCTCAAGGCGGACCACCTCGACCAGTTGCATCCTGGACACCGGGTTGAAGAAATGCAGACCGGCAAAGCGCGTCGGATCGGCGACGCCGTCCTTGAGCGTCTCGAGCCGCAGGCTCGAGGTGTTGCTGGCAAGGATGGCCCCGTCTTTCAGCTTTTTGCCGACCTCGCGATAGATCCCGGATTTCAGATCGGCATCCTCCGGCGCGGCCTCGATCACCAGGTCGGCCCGGGCCAGACCGTAGCCGCGCGGATCCGGCATCAGCCGGTCGAGCGCGTCGCGTGTCTCGCCGCTGCTCAGGTGCTTGTCGAGGCAGGTCTGGGCGGCGGCCTTCACGGCCTGGCCCAGCGGCGCGAGCTTGACGTCGCCAAGGGTCACCTGCTTGCCCTGAATGGCGGCCCAGGCGGCGATTTCCGCGCCCATGGCGCCGGCGCCGATCACATGCACATGGGAAATGCCGTCAGCGCCCCGCGTCTCGGCCTTGAGTCGTTGCCGCAGGAAGAACACCCGCCGCAGGTTGCGCGAGGTCTCGCTGTCGAGCAGATCGGCAAAGCTCTCGATCTCGGCCTTTTGCATCCGGTCACGGTCGTCGCCGTATTTCTCCCAGATATCAATCAGCGCATAGGGCGCGGGATAATGCGCCCGTGGCGCCTTTTTCTCGGTTTCGCTGCGCATCCGGCCGGCGGCATAGCTGCGCGCCGCTTCGATCCGGAAGGCGCGGGATTTCAGGCCCGGCTCGGGGCGGTCGTTCTCACCCTCGGCGATGGCCGCGACGGCGGCGGCGACATGGCGCTCTTCGGTCACGGCGTCGACGATGCCAAGCCGCTCGGCCTTGGCGGTATGCGCGCTCTTGCCGGTGAGCATCAGCGTCATCGCCTCGGTCGGGTCGATCAGCCCGGTCAGGCGGAAACTGCCGCCCAGCCCGGGATGCAGGCCCAGGTTGACCTCGGGAAAGCCGAATTTCGCGCCGTCGATGGCAATCCGGTGGTCACAGGCGAGCGCGATCTCGAACCCCGCGCCCAGCGCCGCGCCGTGGACGATTGCGATGGTCGGACAGTCCAGCGCCTCCAGCCGGTCAAGCACGGCATGGCCCTGTTGCAGGAGCGCCGCCGCGCCCTGATCGCGCATGTCGTTGAAACTGTCGATATCCGCGCCGGCGGCAAAACCCGCCGGCTTGGCCGAGCGGATCACCAGCGCCCGCGGCGTGCCGATCTGATCCAGCGCGGCATCGAGCCCGGTCAGCACCTGCTCCGAGACGGTGTTGACCGAACTGCCCTCGCAATCGAGCACCAGCCAGTGGATGCCGTCGGCCTCGCCATGCCGCCAGGGGTGGCCGGAGGCATCGGCAGCGGGGCCAAGCTCGCAATGGGTTTCGCCGAGAAAGGAAAGCACAGGTCCGGTCATCACACAGCCTCCAGCAACATGGCGCCGCCCAGACCGCCGCCGATGCATTCGGTGGCGATGCCGGATGTGTCGCCGCGCCGTTTCATGGCTTTGGCAAGGTGCAGCACGATACGGTTGCCGCTGGTGCCCACGGGATGGCCCAGCGAGATCGCGCCGCCATCGATATTCAGATCGTCGCGGTCGGGCGCGCCGAAGGCGCCGTCGAGCCCGAGCACCTCGCGGCAGAACTCCGGGTCTTTCCACGCCGCGAGGCAGGACAGCACCTGCGCCGCAAAGGCTTCGTTCAGCTCCCAGAGGTCGATATCTTGAGCGCCGAGGTCGTGCCGCCGCGCCAGCGCGGTCGAACAGAGCACCGGCCCAAGCCCCATCACCGAGGGGTCGAGCGCCGCCCATTCGCTGTCGACGATGCGGGCCAGCGGTGTCAGCCCATGTCTCTCGACCGCCTCTTCCGAGGCGACGATGACCCAGGAGGCGCCATCGGTGATCTGGCTGGAATTGCCCGCCGTGACCTTGCCATACGGCCGTTCGAAGGCCGGGCCGGGCTTGGCCAGCCCCTCCATGTCGCTGTCCGGCCGCACGCCGTCATCATGTTCATGCGCCACACCGTCGCGGGTAAAGGCGGGCATGACCTCGTCCTCGAGCCAGCCTTCGCGCTGCGCCCGGGCCAGCCGGTGGTGGCTTTCCATCGCATAGGCGTCGGCGGTCTGGCGGGTGATGCCGAAACGATGCGCCAGCACCTCCGCGGTCTGACCCATGTTGAGATCGGTGATCGGGTCGGTCAGCCCGCGTTCCAGCCCGACCACGGGCTTGAAGAATTCGGGGCGCAGACCGGTCATCGCCTTGGCCTGCTCGATGGGCCCCTTGGCCTGCGACATCTGGCCGAACCATTCCACCGCGCTCTGCCGCAGAACCAGCGGCGCATGGCTCAGCGCCTCGGTTCCGCCGGCGAGGATCATGTCATGTTTGCCCTCGCGGATGTAGCGAAAGGCGGTATCGATCGATTGCATGCCCGAGCCGCAATTGATCTGCACGGTAAAGGCCACCATCGCTTCGCCCAACCCCAGCCGGAGGGCGGCAACGCGGGCCGGGTTCATCTCGTCGGCGATGACATTGACACAGCCAAGGATGACGAGATCAAAGCTCTTGCGGTCAAACGGCTGGCGCGCCAGCAGCGGCCGGCCGGCCTGCACCGCGAGATCGACCGGGGTGAAGGGGCCGGGCTTGCCGCGGGCCTTGAGGAAGGGCGTGCGGGCGCCATCGACGAGATAGACAGTTCGGGTCATTGTGCGGCCATCCTTTCGCTGTCGCTGGCCTCCAGCCCGGGGTAATAGCTGGCGAGGTCCTTGGGCGAGAAATCGTCAACGGCGATTGTCTGAGACACCTTGTCCTCCATATCTGAAATGCGTGTGCGGTCGGCTTCGGAAATGATCCCGGCATCAAGCGCGCTGTCGGGGCTGTGGCCGCTTTCGCGCAGGCGCTTCATCAGCGGCGCAGCGTCGATCACGGCGGCAAAGGCAGCGTTGAGCGCGCCGACGCCATTGCGATCGCAACCGCCATGCAGCCGCCCGGTGATACGGTCACGGGCCGCTGAGGGTTCGAGCAGGAGATTGGCGACGCGCACCGTCAGCCGGTCGTCGGGGCCGCGTGCGCTGCCGCCGGGAAGGGTGAGCGCACGGCCCAGCCAGCCGGCCCAGCGGGCGGGCAGATTGGCCAGCACCTCGTCAAGCGCCCGACGCATGCCGGCAAAGCTGCGTGCGGCGGCATATTCCAGCACCGGCAGATCGGCCTTCTGCTGCCCCTCGTCCTGCCAGCGCTTGAGCGCCCCGGAGAGCAGGTACATTTCCGACAGGATGTCGCCCATCCGGGCCGAGATCATCTCGCGCCGCTTGAGTTCGCCGCCCAGGGTCAGGAAGCAGAGATCGGCCACCAGCGCATAAGACGCCGCCCAGCGCGACAGCTGGCGATAGATCGGCGTCGCGGCCCCGGCCTTGCGCGGGGCCGAGGCCAGCTTTCCGCCGCTCCAGGCGCGCGACAGGCTGCGGCCGACGGTCTTCAGCGCATGGCCGACATGCGACCAGAACGCCTTGTCGAAGGCTTCGAGGCTCTCGTCCTCGTCTTCGATCTGCAAGGCCTGCATCTCATCCAGCAGATGCGGATGCGCCCGGATCGCGCCCTGGCCAAAGATGATAAGCGAGCGTGTGACGATATTGGCGCCTTCGACGGTGATGCCGATCGGTACCGCGCGATAGAGCGGCAGCAGGTAATTCGTCGGCCCGTCGATCACCGCCTTGCCGGAATGCACGTCCATCGCATCGTTCACCGCCTCGCGCATGCGAAAAGTCGCATGCGCCTTCATGATCGCCGAGATCACCGAAAGCGCCCTGCCCTCGTCCAGCCCGGCGCAGGTCAGTCGCCGTGCGCCATCCATCAGGTAGGCGTCGGCGGCAAGCTGCGCCAGCCGCGCCTGAATTCCGCCAAATTTGCCGATCGGCAGGTTGAACTGCTCGCGGACACGGGCATAGGCGCCGGTGGTATGGGCGGAAAAACCGATCGCGGCACAGCCCATCGAGGGCAGCGAAATGCCCCGCCCCGCGGCCAGCGCCGACATCAACATCATCCAGCCGCGGCCGGCATATTCCTGGCCGCCGATAATGTGATCGAGCGGGATGAAGACGTCCTCGCCGGTGGTCGGCCCGTTGAGGAACATGGTCGAGGACGGAATATGGCGCCGCCCGGTCTCGACCCCGGGCAGATCGGCGGGCACCAGCGCGCAGGTGATGCCGACCTCTTCCATGCCGCCCAGATGCCCCTCGGGATCACGCAGTTTGAAGGCCAGCCCCAGAACGGTGCACTTCGGCGACAGGGTGATATAGCGCTTGGACCAGTTGAGCCGGATGCCCAGCACCTCTTCGCCCTGCCACATGCCTTTCTCGACAATGCCCTCGTCGCGCATGGCGGAGGCGTCGGAACCGGCCTCGGCGCTGGTCAGGCCAAAGGCGGGCAGCTCGCGACCGTCGGCGAGGCGCGGCAGCCAGTGATCCTTCTGCGCCTCGGTGCCGAACATGTGCAACAGCTCGCCGGGGCCCAGCGAATTGGGCACCATGACGGTGACGGCCGCGGCAACCGAGCGGGTGGCGATATAGCGGACCACCTCGGAATGGGCGTAGGCGGAAAAGCCGAGGCCGCCGTGTTTCTTCTCGATGATCATGCCAAAGAATTTCTGCGTGCGCAGGAACTCCCAGACCTCTGGCGGCAGATCGGCGTCGCGCTGGTTGATGTCCCAGTCGTCGATCATCGCGCAAAGCTCTTCGCAGGGCCCCTCGAGAAAGGCGCGCTCTTCGTCGCTGAGCCTGGGCTCAGCCACCGCATGCAGCTTGTCGTAATCGGGATTGCCCGAGAACAGCTCGGCTTCCCACCAGACCTCACCGGCATTGAGCGCCTCCGCCTCGGTCTCTGACATCTGCGGCAGAGCCGTCCTGGCCCGGCGGTGGATGGGGCGGGTGATCCTGGTCTTGCGAAAATCTGACATGCGCGACTGTCCCTCCTTGCCTGGGACAACCGTTCAGGTGGACGAAGGTTCCTGCCTCAGAGGCCCCGGACGGCGTCGTCTTCGCGGGTGTTGGGCTGGTCCTGCCCGGTTTCCTTGCAGAGCGTCCGCAGGGCCGACTTCAAACCTTCCTCGAGTGTCGGATGGTAATAGGGCATGTTCAGCAAGTCGGTCGCCGTCAGCCCGCGGCCGATTGCCAAGGCGAAGATATGCGCCAGATGGCCGGCGTCGGGTGCGCAGAGGCTGGCGCCGGTGAGCTTGCCGTCCGCATGCCGGGCATAGAGCCGGCAGAGCCCGCCGAGCCGATGTTCGACCCGCGCCTTGCCCTGGTCGTCATAGGGCGCGGAGGCGCCGACAAAGCTGGCATCGTCGGGGTCGGGAATGATGCCCACCTCGGCCGCCTCGGGACGGGTGAAGGTCAGGGCAAAGGGCACCATGCGGGAAAATTCCGCGACGTCGGGGCAGCTTGCGGCGTTTCGGCCGGCGATATGGCCCTCGTGCGCGGCCTCGTGCAGCAGCGGCCGGTCGCTGTTGGCATCGCCGGCGATGAAGATCGACGACGTGCCGCAGCGCAGGGTCTGGCGGTCGAACTCCGGCGCGCCGTGATCGTCGAGCGCGATCCCGGCGTTCCCGAGATCGAGCCCGTCGAAATTGGGGGGACGCCCCACCGCCAGAAGCAGCTTCTCGAAGGTGCGGCTCTGGCCATCCCATGTCAGCCGGACACCATCGTCGGCCGGCGCGACCTCGGCTTCGGTGTTCAGATGCAGCGGCAGCTCTTCGGCCAGCAACTCGCGCAGGGTCTCGCCGACCTGGCTGTCCTGCATCCCGGCCAAGGTGTCGCCGATGTCGAATACCGCGACCTCGACCCCGAGGCGGCCCAGCGCCTGCGCCAGTTCGACGCCGATCGGCCCTGCGCCGAGCACCGCAACCGACCGTGGCAGGTCTTCGAGGTCGAAGATCGTCTCGTTGGTGAGGATGTTGTCCGACACCGCGCGGAAAGGCTCGGGGAGCGCGGGCGTAGCGCCAGTGGCGATCACCACGGATTTGGCCGCCAAGCTGCGGCCATCGTCGAGCAAGAGCCGGTCGGGTCCGTCGAACCGCGCCCGCGCCGTGATCCTGACCGCCTCCGGCAAGTCGGAAATGCTGTCCTTCACGCCTTGGACAAACCGCGCGCGCACCTTGTTCAGCCGGCGCATCACGGCGCGGCCGTCCACCTCGGGATTGGCCGCGATGCCGAAGGCCCCGGCGTCGCGCACCGCATGGGCCGCGTCGCCAGCCGCGATCAGCAGTTTCGACGGCATGCAGCCGGTCGCGGCGCAGGTCGTGCCCCTGAACTCCGGGTCGATCAGCAAGGTGCTGGCGCCCAACTTTCTGGCGCTGCGCTGCGCGGCCAGCCCGGCGGTGCCGGCGCCGATGATTGCCACGTCACATTGCAGATCCGTCATGCTGCCTCACTCTCTCAGCGGCCGGGCCGGCGCGGCCGGGGCCTTGGTCACGGGCGCGTCGACCTGGGGCCGGCGATCAGCCAGATGATAAAGCCCAGAAGCGGCAGGATCAGGATCAACAGCACCCAGAGCACCTTCTTGCCGGTCGAGGCCGTCGAACCGACAACCGAAACGATGGCCCAGACATCCAGCACAAGCAGGATGAACCCGCCAATTCCGGTGATCTCTGTCATGATGCGTCCCTTCCCGTGAATTCACTTGTCGGACGAACGCAGCGATCCGCCGACAGGTTCCCTTCACGGGAAGAGATTTCGCGGCTCAGTCGTCATCGTCGTCGTCGCCTTCCTTGGGCCAGGCCAGCGGAAAGGTGACATGCAGCTCGAAGCGGTTGTCCTCTTCGACGGTGTCGAGCTTGCCGTTGAGCTGGATCACGAAGGTCTCGATCAGCTTCGAGCCGAGGCCGGTGCCCTCGGGCCGGGACGGCTCGCCTTCGGGCTTGAGCCGCGAATTCACCACGCTCAGACCGATGACGCCGGGGCTGGCCTCCTGCAAGGCGATGTTGATCCAGGCGCCGTCGGTGTCCTTGTCGACATCGCAATGCTTGACCGCGTTGATCGCCGCCTCGGCCACCATCAGCGACAGCGGCACCGATTGATCGGGGGTGATTTCAACCGGGTCGAGCTTGGTCGAGACCGCAATGCGGTGGCCGGCCTCTTCGAGCGAGCCCAGCGCGACCTGCTGTTCGATGATGTCCTCGAGCAGCTTGTCAGCCCGCACCATCGACAGCTTGCGCGCCATGTAGAGATAGCGGTGGATCGCCGAAAGCGCCATCACCCGGTCCTGCACCCGGCGCAGCAGGTGCTTGGCGCCGGGGTTGGATGTGGCGCGGATCTGCATGTTCATCATCGAAGCAATGAGCTGGAGGTTGTTCTTGACCCGGTGGTGCACCTCGCGCAGCAGCACGGT
The DNA here is from genome assembly GCF_900109145.1 of Marinovum algicola. Taxonomy (GTDB): domain Bacteria; phylum Pseudomonadota; class Alphaproteobacteria; order Rhodobacterales; family Rhodobacteraceae; genus Marinovum; species Marinovum algicola. The sequence goes on along the minus strand of NZ_FNYY01000008.1, from coordinate 54,780 downwards.
CTTTTCCTCGAGATCCTCTTGTCGGCGGCGGTCCTGCTCGCCCAGCCGTTCGGTCATCGCACGGAAGGCCTCGGCGACGTATTCCACTTCGAGCGGCGGGTTGTCGAGCCGGGCATTGGCAAAATCGGTCTGACCCTGAGCATAGAGCCGCATCCACGACCGCAGCCGGCGGATGTGCCGGATCACCAGACGGTGGACGCCGACATAGGCCACCGCGATGGCGATCACCCAGATGAAGATCGGAAAATAGAGCGCCAAGGTCTCGGCGTAGCTGGTCACCAGCAGGCCCCGGTGGCGCGGCGCCCAGCTGCCCATCACAAAGACCTCATCCTCGACGATCGGCGCGACCGCGAAGTCGCGCAACGCCCCGGCGCGGTTGTAGCCGCGAAAAGTGTGCCGGCCGCGCATCGCCATGGTGTCGAGCGCCCGGTCGCTGGGCAGCACGCTGCGCCGGTCGTCGGTGAAATTTTCGGTCGCCAGCACATCGCCGCCGGGCTGAAACAGCACCAGCTCGACGTCAGGCGCGGCGCGTTTGAGCGCAGCGTTGAGATCGACCAGCGGCACCGACACCCAGGCCACACCGCGAAAGACGCCGGCTTCCATCACCGGCACGGTCACGTTGAGCGTCGCGCGCCCGGCCAGGAACCCGAACGACCGCACGAAAAGCCCCGGCTCGGGACGCAGGATCTCGTCCTCGAGCGCGTCGAGACCGGTGACATCGAGACTGTTGTCCGAATTGCACACGAGGCCAAGCTCGCTGTCGACATAACCGGCGAAGACGAAATCGCGGTTCTGCGCCACGACCCGCGCCAGCACCGCATCGCAGGTTTCCTGGGTGTCGCGCACCGCCGGGATGGTGATGCTGAGGGTCTCGGCTGTGCTGGCGGCGGCGCTGATCACGTTGCGCGCCACGGCGACGGCCTGCTGGGTCTCTTCCAGAAGCGCCGAGCCGGACAGGCTCTGGCGCTCTTCGATGAGCTTGTAGGTCTGATACACCGAGATCAACCCGAGCGGCAGGATTGCCAGGCTCAGAACAAACGCGAGCTGAAGCGCCAGCCCCGGCCTGTGCAAACGGCGCCGGGTCGCCGAGGTGGTTTCGCTCATGCAGCCGGTTTCCCGGTCACGACGGCCAGAGTGGCCGCATCGGTAATCTCGAAATCTTCCTCATCGTCGAGTTCCATCAGCTCGGCCAGCCGCTTGCGGGCGCGGTTTGTCCGGCTCTTGATGGTACCGACGGCACAGCCGCACATTTCGGCGGCGTCTTCGTAGGAAAAGCCCTCGGCGCCCACCAGTACCAGCACCTCGCGCTGTTCATCGCTGAGCTTGGCAAAGGCGGCGCGGAAATCCGCCATCGCAAGATGACCGTCATGGGCGGGCTTTTCCGAAAGCTTGCCGGCCATGATGCCATCGGGATCCTCGACCTCGCGCTTGCGCTTGCGATACAGCGAGTAATAGGTGTTGCGCAGGATGGTAAACAGCCAGGCACGCAGGTTGGTACCGGTCTTGAACTTGTCAAAATTCGACCAGGCCTTGACCACGGCATCCTGCACCAGATCGTCTGCCGCCGCGCTGTTGCGCGTCAGACTCATGGCAAAGGCCCGCATGGCAGGCAGATGCTCTACGAGCTCGTCTCTCGGGTCTTTCGGTTGGGTCACGCGTCATCCTTGGGCTGCTGCGAGCCGGTTTTCGCCTCTTCCTGCTGGCGCAGTTTTTCAAGAAGCTGTGAGAAACGATCGGGCAGCGGCTCTTCGGACAGATCGGAATAGACCCGCCGAAGATTTTCATCGATTTGCCGATCAAGCTTGGTTGTCTTACTGTTGTTTGCCATCATGCCCTTCAGGTTAATCAACGCCGCGTGGATGCTTCTTCGCACCTAGGCTGGAACTTAACACCGAGTTATGCGTTTTTGTTCCCAGCTCATCAAATTTTTCGAGGACCACATGACTGAAAGCCACACACAGACTGATGTGACCGGACAGATCGCGACCGAGTTGCCCTACCTGCGTCGTTATGCACGGGCGCTGACCGGCAATCAGCAGACGGGCGATCATTATGCCGCTGCGACGCTCGAGGCGCTTCTGACTGATGACAGCGTTCTGAGCGGCACGCAACACCCCAAGGTGGCTTTGTTCAGGGCCTTTCATGGCATCTGGGCCTCCTCCGGCTCGCCGGTGGAAGAGCTGGACGAAGAAAGCTCGCCCGAGGCGCGCGCCCAGTGGCGGCTGTCAGGGCTGACGGCCAACACCCGCGAGGCGCTGCTGCTGAACTCGATCGAGGGATTCACCATCCCCGAAATCTCCGCCATCCTTGACGTACCGGAACAAGAAGCCGGCGATCTGGTGGTCATTGCGCGCAAGGAAATGTCGGGCGCGATCCGCGGCCGCATCCTGGTGATCGAGGATGAGGCGATCATCGCGATGGATATCTCGGCCATCGTCGAAAGCATGGGCCACGTGGTGACCGGCAACGCCCGCACCCGTGACGAAGCCGTCGCCCTGGCGCATCGTGACCGGCCCGACATGGTGCTGGCCGATATTCAGCTGGCCGACAATTCCTCGGGGATCGATGCCGTCAATCACATCCTGTCAGAGATGGGCGAGGTGCCGGTGGTCTTCATCACCGCCTTCCCCGAGCGCCTGCTGACCGGCGAACGGCCAGAACCCGCCTTCCTTATTGCCAAGCCCTATACCGAGGAGCAGGTGCAATCGGCCGTCAGCCAGGCGATGTTCTTCTCCAGTACACAGACGTTGAAAGCATAATACCTCGCACTTCAAAGGCGCCCCGATTTCCATCGGGACGCCTTTTCACGTCTTGCATCTCGTTGATCTTCTGGCCGTCACGTCTCAGGGTGCGCGCCCCCGCATGATGCGCAGCACGACCGCCACGAGAAAGAGAACGAGGAAAACAAAAAACAGTATCTGCGCAATCCCGGCCGAGGCCGATGCGATGCCGCCAAACCCCAGCAGACCGGCAACAAGCGCCACGATCAGGAAGATGAGTGCCCAATACAACATGGACGCCTCCTTTCATCACTCTTTACCAAGTGGATAATCAACCACCAAACCAGTCGGTAGGTTCCGGGACATTCCGCACAGTTAAGTGACTGCGGGCCTATTGAAATGTGCTCTTGGGGATGAACGCCGCACGGCCAAGCGGCATCATCTCCCCGGCAAGGCCGGGAAGGTCGGGCGTTCTGGACCGGGTTAAGGTCTGTCAGGGCCGGCCGCTTTAGCTTCGGGCGGCCTCTTTTTCCCGCAATTGGTCCAGGAGCTGGGCCATGCGGTCGGGCAATTTGCCCTCAGAGGGTTGGCGATAGATCCGCTTGAGATTGCTGTCGATCTGGTTCTGCACCCAATCCTCTGTGTTGTTGTTATTCTCAGGCATATTCGGACGTCCGGGTCATTGTTCCTATTCTGGTTCGGGGGCTTAACCATCGGTGGTGCCCTGCGGTTCCATCGCGGATAGACACAGGTCCGGGCGCTGCCCCGATGCGGCTTTCCTGCCACAGCGGGAACAATGCCACAGGCATCCGGTTGGCGAGGCAGGAGGTACCTGTCCTTGACATCACAACAGCCCAGAACGCTCGGCGAATTGGCCGACAGCATTTCCTCGGTCAGCGATCGCGACAAGGTGTCGGTGGATGAAATCGTCGATGCGGTGGGCCATCGCAGCCTTGTGCCCCTGCTGCTCGTGCCCGCCCTGCTCTGCGCGACGCCGCTGTCGGGTATTCCGGGCGTTTCGATGGTCGCCGGCGTGGCGATTGCGATCATTTCCTTTCAGCTTCTCATGAGCGTCGAGGAGGTCTGGCTGCCACGTCGGCTGTTGCGCCAGACAGTTGACGGCAAATCCCTGGACAAGGCCCTGCGGTCGGCGCGGCCGGTGATTTCCTGGATCGACCGGCACAGCCACAACCGACTGTCGGTTCTGTTTCACCGGCCGTTGATTTACCTGCCTGTGATACTGAGCCTGCTGTCCGGCATGATGATGCCCTTCCTCGAGTTCATTCCGTTTTCCTCCTCTGTCGCCGCCATCGGGGTGAGCTTTCTCGCACTGTCACTGCTGACCCGCGACGGCCTGTTTTTCCTGCTCGCCCTGCTGCCTTATGCCGGGTTGGGCTGGCTGATCGGTGGCCGGCTGCTCTGACCGTGCTCTGGCCGAAGCCGGGCAGACATTCCTGCCCCGAACCGGGATTCCGCAACCTGTGGCGCCCCGAGGGCAAGTGCCTGGACAAAATCAATAAAAACTGGAGCCGTTGTGCGTGGGTCTCGGCATTTTTCCGCCGAAATCTCCGGCAAGATTTAGGCGCACGCGGGAACCCGGAGGCTGGACGCACGTTGTCTCAACAGGCGCGCATGAGCGCTATTTGTGGGTTAACAAGGAGACCTAGACATGAAACGGCTTTTGATTTCCACTGCGCTTGTTGCAGCGACCAGCGGCGCGGTCATGGCGCAGGGTGCTGACGGCATGTTCCGTACCGAAGCAGACCCGAACGCAATCCATGCCTCCGACTTCATCGGCATGCGCGTGTATCGCGCAGAGACCGACACCAACGCGGTCGACGGCCTTCAGGATGATTGGGACGACATCGGCGAAATCCACGACATCGTGCTGACCCGCGATGGCCAGATCGACTCCGTGCTCGTCGACATCGGCGGTTTTCTTGGCATTGGCGAAAACCGTGTCGCCGTCGACATGGGGTCCGTCCGCTTCGTCTCGGATGATGCCACGGCCGAGGACGAAACCGACTTCTTCCTGGTGCTGAACGCCCCGGTCGCCGCGCTTGAAGAGGCGCCGGCCTATACGGGCGGAATGGGCGATGCCATGATGGACGCGGATACCGCCATGGAAGAGACCGGCGCCGCGGTCGAAGGCGCGATGGAAGAGACTGGCGCCGCAGTTGAAGGCGCGATGGAGGAGACCGGCGAAGCCATGGAAGGTGCCATGGACGCAGTCGAGACCGAAGTTGACGGCGCGATGGACGCCGCCGAGGGCGAACAGCCCGCGACGGTCGCCACCGAAACCGACGCCGAGGTGACCACCGACCTCCAAGATGGCGCGGAGCCGGTTGATCCCGCCGGCGGACCTCTGAGCTATGGTGCGGGGCTGATCGAGCGCGAAGGCTATGCCACGGCACCGCTGGAAGAGCTGACCTCCGAGAACCTGACCGGGGCGCCGGCCTATGACAGCACCGACGACCACATCGGCGAAGTTTCGGAAATCATCCTGTCCGACAGCGGCGAAGTGAGCTCGGTGATCGTCGATGTTGGCGGCTTCCTCGGCATTGGCGAAAAGCCGGTGCAGCTGGAACTGTCGCAGATCGACATCCTGCGCACCGAAGGCGGCGGTGACATCCGCGTCTATATCTCGATGACCGAGGAAGAGCTCAAGGCAATGCCCGACTACGAAGGGTGAGCAAACCGTTGACCCGGTTCGGAAAAGCCCGCCCCACGGCGGGCTTTTTCTATTGCGGCAGGGCCGCCGGGGGCATCTTAGCCGACATCGGAAACAAAACCGCCGGGGTGTGGCACACCCCGGCGGCTTCGCATCGCGCATAGCAAAGGCTGTCAGGCGTCGCGCGCCTTCGGTTCGGTTCCGCCGGCCAGTTCGTCGGCCTTGACCGCGCCACGCATACCAAGCGGCATGCCGGGGCCGGTGGTGCTGTCGGGCCGGACCTGGGCCTCGGCCTCGGCATTGACCTCGGCGCCGACCAGCAGGACATAGGCCGAGATCCACAGCCACATCAGCAGCACGATCACCCCGGCGAGGGCTCCAAAGCTTTCGTTGTAGCTGCCGAAGTTCTCGACATAGACCGAAAAGCCGAACGACGCCGCAATCCAGGTGACGCAGGCCAGCACCGCGCCGGGCCAGAGCCAGATCCATTGCGCCGGCGCCCGATCGGGCGCGGTGCGATAGACAACAAGAATGCCGCCGATCGTCATTGCCAGCAGGATCACCCAGCGGGTCAGGCCGATCAGCATCTCGGTCAGTGGCCCCAGCGCCAGAATGGAAAGAATGCCGGGCAGGACGAGCGCCGCGCCCAAGCCCGCGATCAGCCCGACCAGAAGCCCCAGCGTCAGCGCCAGCTTGATCAGCGTGAGGCTGACGATGCCCCGGGTCTCGGGCTGGTTGTAGGCCACGTTCATGCCTTCGATCAGGCTCGCCACACCTTTCGACGCGGAATAGAGCGCGACGCCGATCCCGAACAGCGCGGCAAGACCGAGGCCGCCTTCCTGGCTTCCGGCCACCTCGATGGCCTGGCCGAGCACGATCTCGGCCACGGTTTCCGGCATAAAGGCCGTCACGGTCTCGAGTTCACCGGTAAATTGCTGCGGATCGAAGAGCAGGCCGGAAATCGCCATCAGAGCGGTGATCGCAGGAAACAGCGCCAGCAGACCGTAAAAAGCCACGCCGGCCGCGATCAGGCCGACGTGGTCCTCGTTCATCTTGCGCCAGGCGCGCAGAAAGATCATTTTCCAGCCGCGCAACGGAATGTCGCGCGGCCGGGTGGCATGGCGGCCGGGAATATCCGACATCGCTCAGCCTTTCGGCTTGCCGAGGTTTTCCTCGTCCGCCTTGTCTCTGGCGGCATCGGCAACCCGTTGACCGGCGTCGCGCATCTCGTCGGCCGCGGCCTCGACAGCGGTTTTGTCGCCCGGCGCGGCATTGTCGGCGGCATCGCGTTTCTCTTCGGCGATACTTTCGGCCTCGGACATTGCGGCGCGGGCGACACGCTCGGCCTTGTCGCGCTCTTCCCGGAAAATGCGCTCGGCCTCGTCGAAAAGCTCGTCGCGGGTCTGCCCCACCAGCTCGTCCTCGCGCTTGGTGCGCGGCAGGGCGCCGGCCAACGCGGCGCCGACGGCCAACGCGATGGCACCGGCCACCAGCGGCTGCTCCTCGACGAAATCCGCCGTGGCGTCGCGGCCGCGGGCATAGTTGCGCCGCGCCGCTTCATCGGCCTTGTGCGCCATGTCGAGCGCGCGCGCCCGGGCGGTGACGATCCGCTCGCGGGCGGCGTCGCTCAGGTCTTCGGTACCCCGGGCAAGCCGCTCGCGGGCGCGGCCCACACGGTCGGCGGTGCCGCGTGCGGCGCGGCTGACGCCATCGGCGGCGCTGCGCGCGCCCCCGGCCACGGCAGACCCTGCGGCGCTGGCGCCCGAGCCCACGGCCTCGGCGGTGGAACTTGCGCCCGAGGCGACACTGGCGGCGCCGTCGCGCACGGTCTCGCCGGCAGCGCTGGCGGTGTCGGTGGCACGGTCGGTCAGCGAACGGTCATTATCCTCGTCGTCCCAACCCTCGTCGAGATCGTGACGCGCCCATTCGGGATAGCCGGCATAGCTCGAGCCGTAACGCGCTTCGCGCTCGGTCGTGGTGCCATATCCGGCCCCGGCATAGCGGTCGCGCCCGGCGAATTCGCGCATCGGCCCGGCGGCGTAGCCAGGCACGCGACGGTCATGATTGCTGCTGTGATGGGTGACACCGTTGCGGCGGACGTCCTCGGCCGGGTCGTCGTGCGACCGGCCAAAGATCAGCCAGGCCAGGCCAACGCCGGTGACGGCCAGCGCCAGCGGATTCTGCTTGGCCGAGCGGCCGACGGCATCGCCGAACTCGCCACCATGACGCCGGACGCCATTGGCGATCTCGGAAATCACAGCCTCGGGCGAAAACTTGTCTTGCAGGGCATCGACGGTACTGGCCAGATCGGAGCGTTCGCGTTCGATGTCTCGTTCGATCTGATCGGGCGTGCGGGTGTCATTTGGCATTTGCGGCTCCTTTGACGGCTTCGACATCGCGCTGCACGTTGGCCGCGGCGCGGCTCGGAGCGATGCTGCTCAGTTTCAGATCGTTCAGGCCCTTCTGGACGAAGCCATAGGCGACGATCACCAGAACGACGCCCACGGCAAAGGCGGCCCATCCAGGATCCATCCCGGCTTCGGACAGCCCGGCGACAATGGCGCCGACAAGCACGTTGAGCGCGGTCAGCGCCACCACAAGCGCGGCCACCAGCAAGCCGATGGCGGTGCCCGCCCGGCGCAGGTTCTGGTCGATCTCGGCGCGGGCCAGATCGACCTCGCCGCGCACCAGGGCGCTGACATGGGCCATTGCATCGCCGAGCAGGCTGGAGGTGCTTTCATTCGGTGACTTGGTCATGATGTCTCTCCTTTCCCGGTGCGTGTCATGCTGGGGTGGGCGCTGGCCGAGGCCACGCCCTGGCTGCCGCCATAAGAGGGCTGGCCATCGCCGGGGCGCCCGCTGGCCTCGTCGCTCAGCCGGGCACGGCGCGATGCCTTGGCCATGCGCACGCCGGCAAAGCCCAGAAGCGCCGCACCGCCGAGAAAGGCCACCGGATTGCGCCGGGCGAAATCGCCCAGATCATCCACCATCTGGCCGAGATCCTTGTCGCGCACGGTGTCGGCGAAATCGGCCATCGAGGAGGCTGCGGCGCCGAAGGTGCGCTCTTGCGCCGAGCCGTCGCGCAGCTCGTCCGAGGCCTTGCGCAGCGCCCGGGACACGGACGAGATTTCATCGGCCACGCCCTCCTTGGCGGCATCGGCCCGGGCATGGGCCTCGCCGACGACGGTTTCGCTCATGTCGCGGGCGGTCTCTTGCGCATCCTTGCGCAGGGCGTCGGTCTCGGTCCGGGCCGTTTCCGGGTCGCTTTTGCGCGTTGTGGTTGTGCCGTCAAAGTTTTGGGTACTCATGATAAATCCTTTCGGCAGGGGTCACAGAACAAAATTCACGATCGCAAGCACGATGACGATCAGTCCGACGAGATAAATAATGGCATGCATGGCTGCCTCCCTTGGTTGCCTGGCCTCACGGCCGTCTCACGTCTCAACACGGTTTCATGAGCTTTGTTCCGTCGTGCCGCCGCGGTCGGCGCCGCTGGCCCTTGCCGGCTTGCGCGACAGCACGATCAGCAGCGCGCCCCAGAGCATGAGGTCGAATCCCAGCACCACGCCGGGCAGCCAGATCGCGTTAAACGGGAAACCGAACCACAGAAGCAGGGCCACGGCAAAGGCGGCAAGCCCCGAGAGCATCATCCAGATGGCGCCGGGTTCGCGGCGGCGCTTGAGACCGTACCAGAGCCGCAGCACCCCGCTGGCACCCAGCCAGGCGATGATCAGCGTGGCCAGCGCGACAATGCCGACAAAGGGCTGAAGGATCATCAGGATGCCGACGCCGATGGCGAGAACCGAGAGCGCAAAGGTGCTGGCCATTTCCCAGGTCTCGTGCCGGCGGAACGCGGCGAAAAGGCCGACCGCCCCGGAAAAAACCAGGCACCAGCCAACGGTCAGGACGGCCGCGAGCGAGGCGAAGAACGGCAACAGGATCGCCGCGATCCCGGCGATGATGCTGGCGACGCCAATGGCCACCAGCGCCCATCGCGGGCCGCGCGCGAATTCACCGCGCCCGAGCGACACGTCGGAGGCGCTGTCCGCCATCGGCGGCGATGCTTGTGGATCGGGGTTGTCTTGGGTCTTGTCGGTCTGGGTCATGATGTGGGCTCCCGGTTTCTGTGCGGGTCCGACACTTCTGGAGACCGGCGGCCGGGCCGCGTGCGGTGGCATGGGCCCGAGGCGTTATGCGTCCGCGAAGGTGACGATCCGGCGAGCGCCGAGATCGGGTTTTTTGTCGGCGTCGAACCTAGCCCGGGCGATTTCGAGCCCGAAGGTCACGGCGCTGTCGGTTGCGGTCCAGATCGCGGCGTCCCTGAGCGCGAGGCGCAGAAGCCTCACGTCGAACCCGTCGCGCCCCGCATCGAACCAAGCGGCGGCCGCAGCAGTCCAGACATCATCCAGCCTGGCGGTGTCGACGCTGGGTTCGAACCGGCCGGACAGGCAGGCGTAAAACGTGCCGTCTCCCTTGGTCAGGCAGTAGTGCGCCTCGGCGCCCCGCCCCATGGCCCGCACCAGATCGGTGTCGGAAGAAGTGATGAACCAAAGCTCGGCCGTGTCACGGTCGGCGTGATGGGTCATCGGCTGCATGTGCGGATCGGCATTCTTGACGCCGAGCATGCCGGTGCCGGTGTCGCTCAACACGTCGAACAGGGCGGTGCGCGCATCTGCGCGCACCTTGTCTGTCATCGACATTCCGCGGCCTCAGAGCGTACTGGCCCAGGCATCGACTTCCCGCTCGGCTTCTTCGCGGGTCTTGCCGTATTTCTCCTGGATGATACCGGCCATCTCCTGCCGGTTGCCCTTGGCGCGCTGCAATTCGTCGTCGGTGAGGTCACCCCATTTGGCTTGCGCCTGACCTTTGAATTGCTTCCAATTGCCTTCGATTTGGTCCCAGTTCATAATGTCCTCCTGTTCGCTTTGCGTACTGAAATGTAAACGCCGGCGTTACAGGCGAGTTCCCGGCGGATGTGAAAATCCGCCGAAAAATCATTTGCTTCCAGACTGTCGAATTTCGGGAACTTTATGGTCGCGGCGGTGTTCACGACTGAGTGAACGGCACCGTCATGCGAAGGAATGCCAGCCCATGGGACAGCCGCAGAAAGACCCGGCCGGCGCGCCGCACCTCCAAAATGTGATCTATCTGGACAGCAGACGCCCGGCAGCCCCGAAGGTGGTGGCGCAAAAGCCGGGCCAAGACACTGCCCGGGCAGTGCTGGACACGCCGCAGGCGGACCAAGCAGCCTTTCCCTGGCACCGCATCCTCTGGCCGATCTTGGCGGTTCTGGTGCTGGGCACGATTTCCTGGGCGGCCTGGACCTTGTAGGCAAAGCCCCCGCCGGTTCGCGGCGGGGGCCCGTCAGGCTTATTGTTCGACTTCGACGTCGGTATCGCCGGGGGCGACCTCTTCGACCGGGGCCTCGGGCGGCACGTCGACGGTGCCTGTCTCAAGCTCGGTCGGCGAAACCTGCTCGGTGGCGGCCTCCGCCGGCTCGCTCTCGGGGCCGGGTGCGGTGACAAAGACCTCGCCGATCCAGAACAGGATCAGGCCGATGGCAAAGACCGCCACGACGGCCATGCCGATCAGCGGCCCCCTGTGGCGGCGTTTTTGTTTTTTCAGGTTGGTGTCGGGTGAGCTCATCTTCCGTCTCCGCTGGTCTCGGTGATGTGGAAGGCAGGCGATGCTTTTGGTCCGCAGGCCCACCTCTCGGGTTCCCGGACCAACGCCTGACGGCCCGGCAAGTTCCCAGTCACAGCCCCCTGCGCCGAATTTCCGCACGCGCACGGTGTTCGGACGGACACAGAAAATCGCGCGCTCGCCCAGGACGAAAAAGACCGGACCCGGTCCGATGTTGCTCGAAGAATTGCCGCATCCGGTCACGAACATGCTGGCGACGATGCTCTTGGATATCGTCACCGACCGCGAGAGCGGTGCTCACAGGCTGCGCCCTTTCATCCGATGCAGGCTCAGGGAATGCTGACCTGACCGGCCTCCGGCCGCACGACCGAGCGCAATGCCTCGCCGATCATCTGATCGGAGAAGGGCCGGACCAACATGCCCCAGCCCTTCTCCTGCGCCTGTTTCTGATCGTCCTCCCCTACGGTCAGAACAATGCCGGCTCCCTTTTGGGCAAGGGTCTGGTCAAGACCACTTTCCACCACCTTGGACAAGCGCATCTCAAGAAAGGCAGCCAGAACATGGGCTTCTTCCACCAGCTTGGCCAAAAACTCCTCCAGCTGGCTGGCATGAACAACCCGGCAATCACACACAGCGCCAAGCGATCCGATGATATCCTCTGCAATGAGCGGATCCCGCTCGAGAACCAGGATCACCGGCGCGGCATCCTGGTGCGCGAGGCCGCTTGGCTCAACGCTGTCTTTCATCGATTCCCCTCTGCTCATGAAAGCATATTGATTCCTTCGCCCAACCCTTGCATTAAAATATGACATACCAAGACAAGGTTTCTTGCCATGACCACGCCTTGCCGAAGCTGCCCGCTGCGAAAGTGGCCGATTTTCGATCCTCTGACCGAGAAAGAACTGGCCTTCATGCAGGAGTTCAAATCCGGCGAGCTGGCCATCGAGGGCGGCGCGACGTTGATGATGGAAGGGTCGAACAGCCCGCAGCTGTTTACCGTGCTCGAAGGCATGGGCCTGCGCTACAAGACGTTGTCGGGCGGCGAACGTCAGGTGATCAATTTCGTTTTCCCCGGAGATTTCCTTGGCTTGCAGGCGGGCGTGATGTCCGAAATGCAGCATTCGGTCGAGGCGACGACACAGATGCGGCTCTGCGTCTTTGACCGCAAGGCGTTGTGGTCTTTGTTCGCGGACCACCCGGACCGGGCCTTTGACCTGACCTGGGTCGCCGCGGTCGAAGAGCATCTCCTGGGCGAGAGCCTGGCGGTCATTGGCCGGATGAATGGCCTCGAGCGCATCGCGCGGGCCTTTGTCCGGCTTTACGACCGGGGCAGTGCGCAGGGCCTCGTCCGAAAAAACCGGCTGCCCCTGCCCTACAAACAACATGATCTCGCCGATGCGCTGGGGCTGTCGCTAGTGCATACCAACAAGATGCTCACCCGCCTGCGCGAACGTGGCCTGGCGTCCTGGCAGAACGGGATGCTGACGGTCCGGAAATACGACGCGCTCTGCGAACTGGCGCAGCTCGAACCCGACCGCGAGCAGATCACCCGCCCGCTGATCTGACATCGGCCGCGACCGCGCCCGTCGCGGCAGCGACGCAGACCCGCAAGCCCGGCAACAATATCGCCCACTGGCGGGAACCCGGCCCGGGTTCACAGGGTTGCTGACCTGTGGCTCATCGATACAAAAATCCCGACCCGATCCTGCGGTCCGCCGTCATCGTCATCGCCGCGATCCTTGTGTTCGCGACGCTCAAGGCGGGGGCAGACATTTTTGCGCCGCTGACGCTCGCGACAATTACCGGCGTCATGCTGGCGCCGGTGACCGACGGGCTTGAAAAGCTCGGGCTGTCAAGCGGGCTGGCCTCGGCCTTGGTGCTGTTTGCGGGGGTCTGCGGCATCGGGGTGCTTGTTATCCTGGTGGAACCCGTGGTCTGGCGCGTCGCCGAAGAGGTGCCACGCATCCGGCTCGAACTGCGCAGCTTCATCGAGGAGCTCCGCGGGCTGATCCGCGGCCTCGAGGACGTCAACCGCGAGGTCGAACAGGCCCTCGGCGGTGACGGCAACGGCCAGACCGACGCCGAAGGTGACCCGGTGATGCCCAATCTGACCAGCGCCATCCTGCTGGCGCCGGTGTTCCTGGCGCAATTCCTGATCTTTGTCGGGGCGCTGTTCTTCTTTTTGTTCACCCGCAAGAACATCTATGTCTACATGTCGCGCAAGATCGGCTCTTCGGCGGAAACGCCCGAGATCATGCGCCGCCTCACCCGCGCCGAACGCGTCGTCTCGCGCTATTTCCTGACGATCACCACGATCAATTTCGGCCTTGGCGCGGCGGTTGGCAGCGCGCTGGCGCTGATCGGCCTGCCTGGCCCGGTGATCTGGGGGCTGGCGGCGGCAATGCTGAACTACATCCTCTATATCGGTCCGATCGGGATGGTTCTCGGACTCAGCCTCGCCGGGCTGCTGGCCTTCGACGGCATCATGGTGATCCTGCCGCCGGTGCTCTATCTGCTGTTCAACCTGATCGAGGCGCAGTTCGTCACGCCGGCGCTGGTCGGCAAGAACATCGCGATAAACCCGCTGCTGATCTTTGTCTCTCTGGTGGTCTGGCTCTGGCTCTGGGGGCCGATCGGAGCCATCGTGGCGATCCCGATGCTGGCGATCCTGCTGGTCATGCTCGACGTCTTCGAAGGGGAGGTTCCGGGCGAAGTCGCGGCGGCGCCGTCGCCCAAGAACACATCGGCCACGCCCGAGGTCTGAGCCCTATCGCCGGATCCGCGCCAGAACGGCGCGCCAGCCGCCCGGCGCCAGCACCCCGGCCAGCAGAAAACCTGCGGCAAAGCCCGCGAAATCGGCCGCCCAGGTGGCATCGGTGCCGTAAAGCAGGCCGAACACCAGCCGGATGAGCAGCAGCGCGCCGATCAGGAAAAACGCCCGCGCCTGCGGCGCGCCCTCTTCGCCCAGTCGCCGCCAGAGCAGCAGGGTAAAGCCACCGATAATGCCGTAGACACCCGGAAAGCCGCCGATCAACGGCACCGGATCGTCGAGCAGCAGGCCATAGGCTGCCGCCCCGACCACCGAGGCAAAGAAAAACAGCGCGATCACCCGCGCCCCACCCATCACCTCGCCGACCCATTTGCCCAGCGCCAGCAGCATCACGCCGACAAACAGCGCATGGGTGAAATTGGCCTGGATGAAGGGATAGCTGACAAAACGCAGAAGCTGCTCGGGCGGGTAGATGCCATTGGCCAGCATCCAGTCGAAGATATCGCCGGAAAAGGCGAAGTTCTGCATCGCGTTCAGCCGCCAGCCCACCGCCTGCGGCCCACCGACAAAGCCCTGGGTGCCGGCCTGAAAGGCCAGCTCGATCCCGGCGATCACCAGGAACAGCCCGGTGATGGCCGGCGGCAACGGGTTGACCGGCGGATGGTTGAACGGATCGGACATGGGCGCTCCTGCTGTGGCTCCGGGCCTTCGGCTTGACGGCCTCGGATGCCATGGGTAAGCGCTGAACGATCGAAAATCCAGACGGAGAAATCCCATGACAGAGGGCGTCCAAACCCCATCTGCCTTCACCCCGCGCGTCTTTTCGGGCATCCAGCCCTCGGGCAACCTGCATCTCGGCAATTATCTCGGCGCGCTCAAGCGCTTTGCCGACAGCCAGGACAGCGGCGTTCAATCGATCTTCTGCATGGTCGACATGCATGCGATCACCGTCTGGCAGGATCCGGCCGACCTGCGCCGCGCCACCCGCGAGCTGGCGGCGGGCTTCATCGCCTCGGGCGTCGACCCCGACAAGTCGGTGCTGTTCAACCAGTCCCAGGTCTCGGCCCATGCCGAGCTTGCCTGGATCTTCAACTGCGTGGCACGCATGGGCTGGATGAAGCGCATGACGCAATGGAAGGACAAGGCCGGCAAGAACCAGGAAAATGCCTCGCTGGGCCTGTTCGCCTATCCGGCGCTGATGGCGGCCGATATCCTGACCTATCACGCGACCCATGTGCCGGTGGGCGAAGACCAGAAGCAGCATATCGAGCTGACCCGCGACATTGCGATCAAGTTCAACAACGATTTCGGCGTCGATTTCTTTCCGATCACCGAACCGGTGATCGAGGGCACCGCGACGCGGGTGATGTCGCTGCGCGACGGGTCGAAGAAGATGTCAAAAAGCGATCCCTCGGACGCCTCGCGGATCAACCTGACCGATGATGCCGACATGATCGCCAAGAAGATCCGCAAGGCCAAGACCGATCCCGAGGCGCTGCCCTCGGAGGCCGAGGGGCTCGAGGACCGGCCCGAGGCGCGCAACCTCGTCAATATCTATGCCGCGCTGAACAACCAGACGGTGGCAGAGGTGCTGGCCGAGGCCGGCGGGCGGCAATTCTCGGAGTTCAAGCCGATGCTGGCCGATCTGGCGGTGGCCAAGCTCTCGCCGATCTCGACCGAGATGTCGCGGCTGATGGGCGATGTCGGCGAGATCGACCGTATCCTGGCGCATGGCGCCGGCCGTGCGCGGGCCATCGCGGCGCCGATCCTCGAGCGGGCCTATGACATTGTCGGCATGGTCCGGGGCTGACCGCCGCGGATCGCCGGCCGCGGACCGGGGGCGACCCTCCGGTCCGCGGTATTTTCAATCGGAATACGTGATCAGCCGGTGGCTGACGCTCAGGCGAAGAGCGGCAGACGAAAGGAGAAGGTGACCTCTCCTTCGCCGCTCTTGACCTCGAGATGGCCGTTATGCGCCGTGGCGATGGCCGAAGCTATGTAGAGCCCAAGTCCGAGACCATCGCCGCCGGACCCGGCAGCGCGGCGGAAGGGCTCGAATAGTTTCTGGGCGAAATCGTCCGAGACCGCCGGGCCGGCGTTGGTGACCGCGATGGTCATGCCCGCATCGTCGCAGAAGGCCGCAACCCGGATCGGGCCACCCTCGCGCCCGTGCTGCACCGCATTCGCCAGCAGGTTCGACACCGCCTGCGCCACCCGCGGCGCATCGCAGCTCACCGGACGGTCGATCTCGAGATCGAGGCTCACCTCATGCGCGGGATGGGCGATGCGCACCTCTTCCACCACCTGGCTGATCGCCTGGCGGATCGGCGCATCCGCGACCACCGAGACCGAAATCCCGCCGCCGAGCCGCTGTTTGGCGTGGATCAGCATGTTGCCGATAAGATCTTCCATCCGCAGCACCGCCGCCCGCATCAGCGCGACGGTCTGTTCCGCCCGGTCCGAGAGGGCCTCGCCGCGCAGCTGCCGCAGGCCGGCGCCAAAGGCGGTCACCGGATTGCGCAGGTCATGGCCGAGGATGGCGACGAATTCCTCGCGCGCGGCGGCCAGTCGGCGTTCATGTTCGACCAGCTGTTCCTGCGCCTCGAGCCGCATTTCGGTATCGAGGCTGCGGCCGATGAGATCGGCGAACATCCGGAACATCGCCTGCACTCTGGGCCGCTTGACCCGGCGCGGCACGATGTCGATGCCGCAGAGCGTGCCGAAGAAGCTGCCATCGTCGCGGTAGATCGGGATCGAGACATAACTCACGATATTGAATTGCCGGGCAATCGGATGATCCACGAAGGCCTCGTCGGTGTTGACGTCGTCAAAGACCACCGGTTCGCCGGTGTCGCGCGCGGTCTGGCAAAAGGTGCTGCCGATGGCGATCTCATCACCGCTGGCCAGATTGAACGAGATATCGTCGGAGGTGCGGCAGGCGACCCAGCGATCCGCGGTCACCCGCGAGACGGCGGCAAAGCGCATGCCGGTCGCCAGGCGCACGGTTTCGAGAATGACGCTCACGGTTTCGCTGCCGGCAATCAGCTCGATATCGGCCTGAAAGTCGTGGTTTCCCCCGAGAAAGGCCTGGTGGTCCTGCATGCGGGTCGTTGGTACGGTCATTGCGCTCCTGCCTGTATGGCCTGACTCTGTGGCACCCCGGCCGGAGTGTGACCGCATCCGCCGCCGGGTCAAGCGTCTGGAAGCAGCATGACACGCAGCCGCCGGCTCGGAAGCCGGGCGCGTCGGGTGTCGGTCCGGGGGGGCCCGGACCGTCGCCTTAGAGCATAACGAGGCAGGTGCAAAGCCACAAAGCGGATGCCGGCGCCGGGCGGGCGGGAGCCGGTCAAGGCGACGGGCCGGATCGAGGGGGGCGGTGCCGTCCCCCTCGGCGGGCTCAGTCGGCGATCACGTCCTGGCGCTGCTGGCCCAGCCCGGCGATGCCAAGCTCCACCACGTCGCCGGCCTTGAGGTAGCGCGGCGGCTTCATCCCCAGCCCGACGCCCGGCGGGGTGCCGGTCGAGATCACGTCGCCGGGGTGCAACGTCATGAACTGGCTGAGATAATGCACAAGATGCGCGACGCCATAGACCATCGTTTTGGAGGAGCCGTCCTGCATCGTCTCACCGTTCACGGTGAGCCACATGGCGAGGTTCTGCGGATCGGAGACCTCGTCCCGGGTGACCAGCCAGGGGCCGATCTGGCCGAAGTTGTCGCAGCTCTTGCCCTTGGTCCACTGACCGGCGCGTTCGGCCTGGAAGGCCCGTTCCGAAACGTCGTTGGTGATTGCGTAGCCGGCCACATGGTCCAGCGCCTCGGCCTCGCTGACATATTTCGCTGCCTTGCCGATGATCACCGCAAGCTCGACCTCCCAGTCGGTCTTTTCCGAGCCACGCGGAAGGATGATCGGGTCGTTCGGGCCGCAGATCGCCGAGGTCGCCTTCATGAAGATCACCGGCTCGGGCGGCACCTCCATGCCGCTTTCGGCGGCGTGATCGGCATAGTTCAGCCCGATGCAGATGAATTTTCCGGTGCCCGCCACCGGCGGCCCGAGCCGGGGATTGCCCGCGACTTCGGGCAGCCCGCCGGCATCGACTGCGGCAAGCCTGGCCAGGCTCTCGGGCGACAGCGCCGCGCCGGCGAGATCGTCGATCAGGCCGCTGAGGTCGCGGATGGTGCCGTCGCTGTGCATCAGGCCGGGTTTTTCGGCGCCCGGAGCGCCATGGCGAAGCAGTTTCATTTGTCGTCTTTCTTGAGGAAAATCAGAGGGTCCAGCCGCCGTCGATGCAACAGGCCTGGCCGGTGGTGAACGTGGCGCCGGCCAGGTAGACCGCAAGATCGGCGATCTCTTCCGGCGCGGCGATGCGCCCCATCGGCTGCCGCGCGACAAAGGCGGCGCGGGCGGCCTCGTAGTCGCCGCCCGCCGCAAGCCGGTCGTCGAGCGACGGCGATTGCACCGTGCCGGGGCAGATCGCATTGCAGCGGATGCCCTGCGCCACGTGATCGGCGGCAATCGCCTTGGTCAGGCCGAGCACCGCCGCCTTGGTGGTGGAATAGACAAAACGGTTGGGCACGCCCTGGACCGACGAGGCCACCGACGAGACGTTGAGGATCGTGCCCGACTTGCGCTCGAGCATGCCCGGCAGCACCGCCTGCACCATCCGCACCATCGATTTGACGTTGAGGTCATAGGCAAAGTCGAGCTCGGCCTCGGAACAGTCCAGCACCGTGCCGCTGTGCACCACGCCGGCGGCGTTGAACAGCACATCGACCGCTCCGGCCCGGGCGCAGACCTCGGCGACGCATTCCGCATCCAGAACGTCGAGCCGCGCGGTCTCGCAGCCATCGAGCCCGGCTAGGCCGGGCGCGTTGATATCGGTGGCCAGCACCCGCGCGCCGGCGCGGGCAAAGGCTTGGGCGGTGGCGCGGCCGATGCCCTGGGCGGCGGCCGTCACCAGCACGCGCTGGCCTGTCAGATCGCTTGTCATATCTTGTCTCCCTTGCGCGCCGTCACATCACGGCGCCGATTTGCCAGGGCACGAATTCCACCGCGCCAAAGCCCTGCGCCTCGCTCTTGGTCTGGCTGCCGGAGGCCACCTGAAGCAGCAGATCGAAAATCTCCTGCCCCTTAGCCTCGAGGCTGGTGCCGGAGAGGATGTCACCGCAGTTCACGTCCATGTCTGGCTCCATCCGCCGCCAGAGATCGGGATTCGAGGCGATCTTGATCGCCGGCACCGGCTGATAGCCCGAGACGCTGCCGCGGCCTGTGGTAAAGGCGACCAGATTGGCGCCCGAAGCGATCTGCCCGGTGACCGAACAGGGATCATATCCGGGGCTGTCCATGAAGACGAAGCCGGGCTGATCGATCGGTTCGGCGTATTTGTACACACCCGAGAGCGGCGCGCTTCCGCCCTTGGCCACCGCGCCCAGCGATTTCTCGAGAATGGTGGTCAGCCCGCCGCGCTTGTTGCCGGGCGAGGGGTTGTTGTCCATCTCGCCAAAGTTGCGGGCGGTGTAATCTTCCCACCAGTCGATCAGGTCGATCAGCTTGCGGCCGGTCGGCGCATCCACGGCGCGGCGGGTCAGCAGGTGTTCGGCGCCGTAGATCTCGGAAGTTTCCGACAGGATCGAGGTGCCGCCATGGCGCACCAGAAGATCCGAGGCCACGCCCAGCGCCGGATTGGCGGTGATGCCGGAATAGCCGTCCGAGCCGCCGCATTGCATGCCCAGAACCAGGTGGCGGGCCGGGGCCGGGGCGCGGCGGGCCTTGTCGGCCTCGGCCGCCAGCTCGCGCAGGATCGCCACGCCCTTGTCGACGGTGGCGCGGGTGCCGCCCTGTTGCTGGATCGTCATGTAGCGGAACCGCGCGCTGTCTTTGAGCGCCTTGCGGTCGATCAGATCGGGGATCTGCATGACCTCGCAGCCCAGCCCGATCATCAGGATGGCGCCGAAATTGGCGCTGTGGCCATAGCCCGCAAGGGTGCGGAACAGCGTCTCATAGCCCTCGCCCTTGCCGGCCATGCCGCAGCCGGTGCCATGCACGATGGGCACGATGCCGTCGACATTGGGGAATTCGGCCAGAATGTCCGCCGCGGCCGCGCCTTCGGCAATGAACCGCGCCACCGAACCGGCGCAGTTCACCGAGGTGAGGATGCCGATGTAATTGCGTGTGCCGACCCGGCCGGAGGGGCGGTGAAAGCCCTGGAATTCGGCCGCCGCCTCCGCTTTCGGCAGGGGCTGCGCGGCGGTGCCGAAGGCGTGATCCTGTTTGTGCGCCCCCATGCCGAGGTTGTGCACATGAACATGCGCGCCAGCGGAAATGTCAGCGCTCGCCGCGCCGATGATCTGGCCGTATTTCAGGATATTCTCGCCGCGCCGCAGGTCGCGCAGCGCGATCTTGTGGCCCGCCGGAACCGCCTCTTGCGCGGTCACATCGCCGGGCAACCGGGTGCCCGGCGGCACGGCGCGCAGGGCGACAAGAACGTTGTCGCCGGCGTGCAGACAAAGCGCAAAGGGCTGGTCGGTCATTTCTGTATCCTTCACGGCGTCACGATGACCTTTATCAGGTGATCACGGTCATGCGCGAGCTTCGCGAACCGCGCGGGCAGATCCTTGAGCGGCACGATGGCCGAGGCGATGGCCTCGGTCGGCACCGCGCCGCTGCGGATCGCCGCCATCACCCGGTCGAAATCCTCTTTCAGCGCATTGCGGCTTCCGATGATGCGGGATTCGCGCTTGTGAAACTCGGCGTCGGCGAAGGTGATGCTTTCCTTGACCACGCTGACCAGCACGGTGCTGCCGCCATGCGCCACCAGTGGAAAGCCCGCCTCGATCGCCTTGGCATTGCCGGTGGCGTCGAACACCAGATCGAACCCCTCGGCCAGATCGCCCGACAGGATATCCTCGCCCGGCTGATGGGTGTCGGCAAAGCCGAAGAGATCGGCGGCCTTGGCAAGCCGCTGGGCGCTCAGATCCATCAGATGCACCTCGGCCCCCGCGATCCGGGCAAAAAGCGCGGTGCCAAGCCCGATCGGCCCCGCGCCGGTCACCATCACCCGGTCGCCCGCCCCGCACCCTGAGCGCGCCACCGCATGGGCACCGATGGCAAGGAACTCGACCATCGCCGCCTGCTCCGGTGTCAGCCCTTCGGCGGGATAGAGGTTCTGTTCCGGCACAACGATCCGGGCGCACATGCCGCCATCGGCGTGCACCCCTAGCACCGCGATATCGCTGCAACAATTGGGTTTGCCACGTCGGCAGGCCCGGCAGGTGCCGCAGGACAGATAGGGATTCACCACCACCAGCCTGCCGGCGTCCGGCCCGTCGGCCAGATGCCCGGAGAGCTCGTGGCCGATCACGCGCGGGTAGTTCAGAAACGGGTGTTTGCCCTCGAAGATGTGGTAATCGGTGCCGCAGATGCCGATGGCGGCGATATCCACCAGTCGGTGACCTTCTGGCGCCTCGCGCGGCTTGGCACGTTCTTGCAGCGCGAAAGTGCCCGGCTCGACACAGGTGCCGCAGGCCATTGTCTCTTGCATCACGTCCTTCATTGCGCCGCCTCCAGATTGCGCGCCGTCCAGTCGGCCGGCAGTTCGCCCTTGACGATCAGGCTGAGCACATCGTCCTTGGTCACCTCGTCGATGCGGTGGGCGCCGACTAGCCGGCCCTTGTTCATCACCACCACCCGGTCGCAGAGGTCAAAGACATCGTGCATGTCGTGGCTGACCAGCAGGATGCCGATGCCCTCGGACTGCAATTGCCGGATCAGATTGGCGACCATCGCGGTCTCCGACGGGCCGAGCGCGGCGGTGGGCTCGTCCATGATCAGAACACGGGTGTCGAAATAGATCGCCCGGGCAATGGCGATCACCTGCCGCTGGCCGCCCGAAAGCGACGAGACCGGGTCTTGCAGGTTCTTGAAATTCGGGTTGAGCCGGGCCAGCACCTTGCGCGATTCCGCCAGCATGCGGGCATCGTCGAGATTGCCTAAACGGGTCTTGAGCTCGCGGCCGAGAAACAGGTTCGACGGCGCATCCAGGTGATCGGCCAGCGCCAGCGTCTGATAGATCGTCTCGATTCCGGCTTCGCGGGCGTCGTTGGGATCGGCAAAGCTCACCGGGCTGCCGTTGACGCGGATTTCGCCGGCATTGGGGATCATCGCGCCGGCCAGGATGCGCATCAGGCAGGATTTGCCGGCGCCGTTGTGGCCCAGCACGCCGACCACCTCGCCGGGAAACAGATCAAGCGAGACGTGATCGACGGCCCGGACGCCACCGAAGTGCTTCTCGATACCGATCATCTCTACGAGGGGGGGCTGTGACATGGGGCGCCTTTCTGCCGGGGGTCTGCTGCTGTCTGATCGACGGGCGCGCAACCTGGCGCGCCCGCCGCGATTTCGGCTCAGTAGAGCACGTTTTTCGCCTGGTCGGAGTCGATGTTCTCCTGATCCACCAGCACCACACCGGTGTTGATGAAGGGCTCGACCTTTTCACCGCCGAGGATGTCGATGATCGCGTTCACGCCCTTTTCGCCCATCGCGAAAGAGCCCTGAACCGCCGTCGCCTCCATCAGCCCCTCGCGGACGAACTGTTGCAGGTCTTCGTTGCCGTCAAAGCCCAGCGCGACCAGCTGACCGGCCTTGCCCGCCTGCATGATGGCGCGGCCCATGCCCACGGCGGTGGGCTCGTTGGCGCCGAAGATGCCGACAAGATCGGGGTTTGAGGCAAGGATATCGGTGGTCTGGTTCAGCGCCTGCGCCATCTGGCTCTGCGAATAATAAGGGCCGACGATTTCCAGATCCGAATTGGCGGTCAGATAGTCCGAGAAACAGCCGACGCGGCCGATTTCCGATCCGACACCGGCGACATAGGACATCACGGCAACCTTGCCCTCGGTGCCGGCCTCGTCGATCATCCGCTTGGCCACCTCTTCGCCGGCGGCGCAATTGTCGGTGGACAGGAACGCCTGATAGGTGCCTTTCGCGCCGTCGGTCAGGGCGCTGTCGATGATCACCACCGGAATGCCGCTCTCATAGGCACGCTTGACCACCGGGGCCAGCGCTTCGGGGTCGGACGGTGCCAGCACGATGCCGGAAACGCCGCGGTTGATCGCGTTCTCGACGAGGTTGACCTGATCGGCGACGGCGCTTTCGGTGGCCGGGCCATCAAAGCTGAAGCTGTGTTCGGACTGGGCCGCGATCGCGGCTTCCGCGCCCTTGTTGACGTTCTGCCAGAAGTTCGAGCTGGTGGTCTTGACGATCACCGCGATCTCGCCGGCCGTGGCCATCCCGGCCGAAAGCGCCATCACCGACGCCAGCATTCCAAGCTTGTAGGTCTTCATCTCATTCCTCCTCAGTTGAGATTTTGGGTCTTGGTCTTATTGGACGCCCGGTCCGGCCATGGCCGGCACCGGACAGAACCTCTGTCAGCGCCGGTTGCGCATCTGGTCGATCCAGACCGCGCCGATCACCACCGCACCGATGACGATCTGCTGGATGAAGGCCGAGACGCCGGCCATGTTCAGCCCGTTGCGCAGGATGCCGATGATGAAGGCGCCGATCATCGTGCCCGAGACGGTACCGACACCGCCCGAGAGCGAGGCGCCGCCGATCACCGCCGCGGCGATGGCGTCAAGCTCGTACATCACGCCTTCGCTGGGCTGCGCCGTGACCAGACGCGACATCAGCACATTGCCCGCCAGCCCGGCCAGCGCGCCCGACATCACATAGGCATAGAGTTTGGTCTGATCGACGCGCACGCCGGAAAGCCGCGCCGCCTCTTCGTTGGAACCGGTGGCATAGATGTGGCGGCCGATGCGGCGGCGCCGCAACATGTAGGCCGCGCCCATTGCCACCAGCAGCAGCAGGATCGCCGGATAGGGAATGCCGGGAAAGATCACCTTGGGAAACCCGTTGGACTGCATCTCGACCATGCGAAAGAGCGCCCCGTTGCCCAGCCGGCCAAAGGCCTCGCCAAGCTGGGAAATCGGCGCCGCGCCGGTCAGTTGCAGGGCCAGACCCCGCGCCATCAGCATCATGCCCAGCGTCGCCACGAACGGCGGGATCTTCATCCGGGTGACAACCAGACCGTTGACCGCGCCACAGCCGGCGCCGATCAGAACGCCAAGGGCCATCGCCGGCGCCACCGGCAGCCCGGCCTTGATCGCCATCGCCGTGCCGACCCCGGAGAGCGCCAGAACCGAGCCGACCGAGAGGTCGATGCCGCCGGTGATGATCACCATGGTCATGCCGATGCCAAGCAGGCCGATGACAGAGGTCTGCAACAGGATGGTCAGCCCGTTGTTGACCGAAAAGAATGCCTGGCTGGCCAGCGAAAACCCGGCCACCAGAAGCAGCAGCGTCAGAACCGCCGAGAGCCGGTGGATCTTGGCCGCATCCGGCATCAGGGCCGCCAGCGGCGTCGCAGCGCGCCGATCCGCGGGTTTGGTTGCGTCAGACATGCGCCTCCCCTTCTCGCTGTCTTGCATTTAATTATTTAGTACATAAACAAGCCTCTCTTGATTCCGTCAACTGTTTTTTATAATATCGTACAAATACAAGAACCGCCCCGGGGCGGACGCGAGGAAAGGCAGTGACATGGCGCGCAGCGACACCAGGTATCGGGAGGCCTACAACCGGATCCTCACCTATTGCGAGACCCTGCCGCCCAAGGCGCCGATTCCCTCGGAAACCCGTCTGGCCGAGATTGCCGGCGTCAGCCGCACGGTGATCCGGCGCTGCCTGACGCGGCTGGAAGAGCTCGGCCTGATTTCCTGGCAGGGCCGCGACAAACATCTGCTGCGCCAGCCCCGCGCCGAAGACCGGATCGCGGTGCCCGAGGCCGCGGCCGACCCCAGCGATCTCGAGCAACGCTTTCTCGATTGGGTGCTGCGCTTCGACGTTCCGGCGAATACGCCGCTGTCGGTGGCGGAACTGTCGCGCACCTTCGAGGTGCCGCAATACGATCTCAAGGAATTCCTTGCCGGGCTCAGCCGCTTTGGCCTGGTCTCGCGCCGGCCGCAGGGCGGCTGGATGCTGCTGGGCTTTACCAAGGATTTCGCCATCGAGCTGTCAGATTTCCGCTCGGTGCTGGAACAGAACGCCGTGAGCCAGGTCGTCGAGGCGCCGGTGGATCATCCGGTCTGGGCCGGGCTGGCGCAGCTGCGCGCCGACCACCTCGCCCTGAAACAGGCCATCGACCGCGATTTCCACGAATTCTCCAAGCTTGACGAACGGTTTCACCAGACCATCAATTCAGTGGTCAGAAATCGCTTTATCGCCGAGTTCCAAAAGGTGATCTCGCTGATTTTTCACTACCATTACATGTGGGACAAGACCGAAGAGAAACACCGCAATGCCGCCGCCATCGATGAGCACCTGGCGATCATCGACGCGCTCGAGGCCCGCGATGCCGAGGCCGCGCGCGACGCCGCCCTGCGCCACCTGCGGACCTCGAAGACAACCTTGCTGTCCTCGCTGCGACATCACGACCTGGGCTGAACGCGCTCAGCCAAAGAGCGCTTGCAGGCCGCGCGGCGTTGGTGTCGCAAGCGCGTCGAGATTGCGGGTCAGCGAGGCCGGTTTCGCGGTGCCAAGCAGCACCGAAGCCGCCGCCGGATGCTGCATGGCGAAATGCAACGCCGCCGTCGCCAGCGGCACGCCCAGCGCCTCGGACCTGGCCTGCAACTCGGCCACTTGGTTCAGCACCTCTTCGGGGGCCGGGCCGTAATCATAGGTCGCGCCTTCGACCGGGCCGGTCGCCAGAATGCCGGAATTGAAGATACCGCCGAGCACCAGGCTTGTCCCCGCCGCTGTGCAGGCGGGCACCAGCTCTGCCTCGGCGGATCGGTCCAGCAGCGTCAGCCGGCCGGCCAGCAGGATCACGTCGATCGGCCCGGCATTGCGCATCAGGTCGAGGCAGACCTCGCATTCATTGACGCCAAGGCCAAAGGCCTTGATCCGCCCCTGCTCGCGAAGCCGAACGAGCCGCGCATAACCGCTGTCAAGAAACGCCTCGCGGTGTGGGCGATTGCCTTCGGCGCCATGGGTATATTCCCCGATATCATGCACATAGAGGATATCTATCTCCGTGCGCCCGAGCCGCTCGCAACTCTGCTCGAAGCTCTCTTCGAGCCCGTCGCCGGAGTAATCGTAGCGCACGTCGTTCTGGGCCGGGCTCACATAGCCGTCGGCCTCGGCAATCGTCGATCCGGCGGGAGACAGGATGCGCCCGACCTTGGTGGACACGACAGCCTCGGGGCGGGATTTCAGGAACCGCCCCAGACGCATCTCGGACAGGCCGCGGCCGTAATGCGGCGCGGTGTCGAAATAGCGGATGCCCGCCTCCCAGGCGCGCGACAACACCGCTTCGGCCTCGGCCTCGCTGGTTTCGCGATAGAGATTGCCGATACTGGCGCAGCCGAAAGCGACCTCGGTGACCGAAAGATCCGTGGTGCCGATGCGTCGTGTCTTCATGGTCATTTCCCCTCCAGGGCAGCGCGCAGCTGCGGTTTGGCGCCAGTGTCGCCGTTGGCCTCAGCCCAATCGAGAAAGGCGCCGATCCGACGCGCGAGCTTCTCGGCATGGTTCTGAGCAATGTCTTCGAGACGGTGGTCGAGATAGGGGTTGGCAAAGCGCTCCAGCGTGGTCGCCACATATTCGGCCACGCCATCGCCCTCCCCCGCCGCGGCAAAGCCGGGCAGCACCTCCTGCGCATAAAGGTCGCGCAAACGCCCGGCCCAATCGGCATCTGCCATCACGTCGCGCACATGGGTGGCACCGGCCCGCCCGCGCGCCAGCCAGTCGGCCACGATCCAGCTGTGCCCGAGATTGAGCACGAAGAGCTTGCGGCGCTCGATCGGCCCCAGATCGGGCACCTCCCGTATCGCCGGATGGGTGCAGGGCAGCCGCAGGCGCGGCTGCGCCTCGATCGCCCAGAGCGCATAGGGTTCGGCAACCGCCCCCGCCGGATGCAGCGGCTCGGAAACGATGCGGTCGACCAGCGAATTGACCCAGACGACCTCGTCACGCAGCCAGTCGCGATAGCCCGCCGGCATGGCGCCGGCGGCGGCCAGCACGAGATCGCGCAGGACCCTGCCATTATTGCGCACCAGCTCGGTCGGCATGATCTGCACCGGTGCGCCGCCAGCCTCGAACCGGCCGCGCAACAGATGCGCCAGCTTGGCGGGATACGACATCGCCATGTCGAACCGCGTCCCCGCATCGGCCGGTTGCGGCGCAAAACCCGCATCGGCGGTGTTCGACAGGATCATTTCCACATCCCCCGCCACCAGGCGCGCCACTTCGTCCAGATCCGGGCCGAGCGACAGGCCGCGCGCCACCGAGGTGACCCGCCGGGTTTCGTCCAATGGCTTGCCGTCCTGCAAGCCGCGGATCCTGACGTCATAGCCCTGTGCCAGCGCCGCGACCCGCCCGGCGCGCGCCGGATCGCCGCTCGATTGCACCACCACGACGGGGCGCGCCTCTGGCATGGCCTCGGCAAGGAACAGATCGGCATGCGCCTGAAGAAAGCGGCTGGTGCCGAATTGCAGGACGGTTGGAATTGCCATTGACGAGTCTCCCGATTTGGTTTGTTATTATTTAGAACAATGCAGCATGCAAGGAAAATCCGTGACCATTGACGCCCACCAGCATTTCTGGCGCATCGCGCGCGGCGACTATTCGTGGATGGATGACAGCGTGGCCGCGATCCGCCGCGACCTCCTGCCGCCCGATCTCGCGCCGCTGGCCCAGGCCGCCGGGGTGACCGGAACGGTGGCCGTTCAGGCCGCCCCGACGCTGGAAGAGACCGAATTCCTGCTGTCGCTCTCCGACACCACGCCGCTGATCCGCGGCGTGGTCGGCTGGCTCGATCTGACCGGGGATGTGCCGCGCCAGATCGACCGCCTCGCGCATCCGCGGCTGCGGGGCATCCGGCCGATGCTTCAGGACATCCCCGAAACCGACTGGATTCTGCGTGATGACGTGCTGACCGGGTTGCGCCAGGTGGCCGAAGCCGGGCTGCGCATGGACGCGCTGATCACGCCGCGCCATCTTGCGCTGATCGACAGGCTCGCCCGCGCCCTGCCGGAGCTGCCGCTGATCATCGACCACTGCGCCAAGCCGCGCTTTGCCGGCAGCGATCCCGGCGACAACTGGCGCGCCGGCATTCAGGCCCTTGCCCGCCATCCGCAGGTCAGCTGCAAGCTCTCGGGGTTGGCCAATGAATTCGGTCCCGGCTGGTCCGCCCCAAGGTTGCGCCCGGTGTTCGATCATGTGTTCGCCTGTTTCGGGCCCGAGCGGGTGATGTGGGGCAGCGACTGGCCGGTGCTGGAGCTGGCCGGCACCTATGCCAAATGGCACGCGGCGGCGCAGGAAATGGCGGCAGAGCTGACCTTGGCCGAACGCGAGGCGCTGTTCGGCAATACCGCGCGCCGCATCTACGCGCTTGATCAAGAGGGAGAAATTCAATGAAACGCATGGGACAGGTCATCGGACTGAAGCCGGAGCACACAGCGGAATACAAACGCCTTCATGCCGAGGTCTGGCCGGATGTGCTGGCACGGTTGCGGCAGTCCAACATCACCAATTACTCGATCTTCCTGCGCGAGCCGGAAATGCTGATGTTCAGCTATTGGGAGTATACCGGCACTGATTTCGAAGCCGATTCCGCCGCCATCGCCGCCGATCCCGTCACCCGCGACTGGTGGAAGATCTGCGGCCCGATGCAAAGCCCGCTCGACAGCCGGTCAGAGGGTGAATGGTGGGCACCGATGGAAGAGGTCTTCCACCTTCCCTGAGCCAGACCGCCGGTGTTTTTCCGCGCTGCGGCCCACCGGCGGCCAAATCATAGTGTTTTTGTCTGGTATTGCCGAGCGCGGCGCAAGCTGGTACCAAACCGGCCAAGTCAGCCAGCGGTGCCGGGCGCCCGAGCCAGACGTTCCAAGTGAAACAATCTCAGGAGCGAAGGCCATGATCCGCCTTGCACCGCGCGCCCTGGCAGTCTGGGCCGCCCTTGTCCCGCTCGCCGGGCCGGCCGCCGCCGAAGCCGAAACCGATCTGGGCGCCCATGTCACCATCGAGCTCAATGCCGTGGTGCCGGTCGATGCCGCCTGCCGGATGAGCTTTCTGATCCAGAACGGCCACGCCAGCGACATCCGCCAGGCGGTGCTCGAAGCGGTGCTGTTCGACGATCAGGGCCGGGTCGACCGGCTGACCCTGTTCGATTTCGGCGAACTTCCGGCGGCCCGGCCAAGGGTGCGGCAATTCGTGGTGCCCGATCTGGACTGCGCGGCGCTGGGCCAGGTTCTGTTCAACGGCGCCGAAACCTGCTCCGGCGACGGGCTGAGCCCGACGGCCTGTAGCGAGGGGCTCGAACTGCGCAGCCGCGCCGACGTCGAGGTGCTGGGATGATCGCCGCGCTGCAACAGGCCGTCACGCGGATCGCCGAGCTCGGCGGCCCGGTGGTTCTGCTGCTGGCGGCGCTGTCGGTGCTGGTCTGCGCCGTCGTGCTCTACAAGCTCTGGCAGTTCGCCGCCGCCCGGGTGGGCAGCCACCGCGCCCTGAAACTGGCGGTCGCCGCCTGGGACGCGGGCGAGCGTGGCGCGGCGCGGGACCATCTCGGGCGGTCGCGCAGCTATCTGCGGCCGGTGATCGACATGGCGCTCTCGGAACAATCCGATCCGCACCGGCTGGAGGCCGAGGCAGAGGCACGTTTCGCCCGGCTCGAAAGCGGCTTTCGCCTGCTCGACAGCGTGGCGCAGCTGGCGCCGCTTCTGGGGCTGTTCGGCACCGTTCTGGGGATGATCTCGGCCTTTCAGGCGCTGCAAGAGGCCGGCGCGCAGGTCGATCCGTCGATCCTTGCCGGCGGCATCTGGGTGGCGCTGCTGACCACAGCGGTGGGGCTGGCGGTGGCAATGCCGACGGCGCTGATCCTGAGCTGGTTCGAATCGCGGATGGACCGCGAGCGGGTCTTTGCGCAACAGGCGCTGCACAGCATCCTCGCCCCCGAAACCCAGGTCGCGCCTGCCCATGCGTAGGCTCCGGCGGCGGCGCAGGCTGTCGATGACCTCGCTGATCGACGTGATCTTCCTGTTGCTGCTGTTCTTCATGCTGTCCTCGACATTCACCCGCTTTGCCGAACTCGAGCTGGCTGCCGGCGGCACCGGCGGCGGGGCCGACAACACCAGCCGACCAGTGTTCCTGCGGCTGTCGCCGGAGCGGCTCAGCCTGAATGGGGCCGAGCGTACCTTGGTCGGCCTGCCCGCCGCGTTGAAGGCGCAGCAGCGGGCCGATGGCGCATTGCCGGTCATCGTGGCCCTGACCGGCGCGGTAACGGCGCAGCGCCTGTCCGACCTTCTGGCCACCCTGCGCCAGGTGCCGGGCCTCACTGTCACGGTACTGGAGACGTCATGATCCGCAAACCGCGCCCACGCAACAAAGGCGAACCGACCATTGCACTGATCAACATCGTCTTTCTCATGCTGATCTTCTTTCTCGTCGCCGGCACCCTGGCGCGGCCGCTGGACAAGCAGTTGACGCTGGTGCGCACCGCCGATCTTGCCGGCACCGCCCCGGCCGACGCGCTGGTGATCCATGCCGATGGCCGGCTCACCTGGCGCGGGGCCGAGACCGCCTCGCCCGAGGCATTCTTTGACGCGCAACCGCCCGAGAGCCGGGCGCTGGTGCGCCTTGTGCCGGACCGCGATCTGCCAGCCACCGATCTGCTGCGCATCGGCCGCGCGCTGCGCGCCGCCGGGGCAGCGCGGGTGGTGCTGGTCACCGAACGGGGACTGGCGTCATGATCGCGTCGTCACGCACGGCCAAGCTCGCGGCGCTGTCATTTGCGGGCCTCGCCCATGCTGCCATCGCCCTGGCGCTGGCCGCCTCTGGTGAGACCATGACCGAAGGCAGCGGCGGTGCCGCCGAGGTGCGCCTGGGCAATGCCTTTGCCGATATGGCCGCCGGGGCGCTCTCGGCCCAGACGGCGCAGGATACAGTGGCGCACGCGGCGCCAGAGGTTGCGCCCGTGATGGCAGAGCGCCCCGATGTCCTGCCCGCGCCGCAGGTGCCGGGCATTTCCCCGCTCAAGGCGGCGCCGGCGTCCGAACTGGCACCAAACCGCCCCCGCGAGGTCGTAAGCGGCGAGACGCCCGACACCGCAACGCTCGCCCGCTCGCCCCGGCCCGAGCCGACCTCTCAAGCGCGCAAACCTCAAGCCCAACCGGCGTCCAGACAGGCCAAGTCGGCGCCGGCCGGAGCCAGGCAGGAGGCCCGCGCCGGCACCAACGCCGGGACGGCGGCCGCCAGCACTTACCCGGGCCTGGTGATGCGCCGGATCGCGGGCGCCGGCCGGCCCGAGGGGCGGGCCCGGGGCGCGGCGGTGGTGGCCTTTTCGATTTCCCCGGGCGGCGGTTTGTCGGCGATCTCGATCGCGCGCAGCTCGGGCACGGCGGCTTTCGACCAGGCGGCGCTGGCGGTGGTGCGCAACGCCGCCCCCTTTCCCCGGCCGCCCGCAGGCGCGCGGCGGAGCTTTTCGATCAGGATACAGGGGCGCTGAGGGGGCGGCCTAACGCGCCACAACCACCGCGCGCCCCCTGTGCGACAGCACCTCGAAGGGAGTGTCGAACACATCCGCCAGCATCTGCGAGGTGAGTAGCGCGGCGCTTGCGTCATGCGCCACCACCCGGCCGTCCTTCATCGCGACGATCCGGTCGGCCCAACCGGCGGCGGCGTTGATGTCATGGAGCACGATCACAATGCTGCGCCCGCTGCCGCGCGTCAGCCCGTGCAGCCGCGCCATCAAGTCGCGGGCATGGCGCGGGTCGAGCGCATTCAGCGGCTCGTCAAGCAGCATCCAGGGCGTGTCCTGGGCATAGGTCATGGCGATGAAGGCGCGCTGGCGCTGGCCGCCGGAGAGAGTTTCCAAGGGGCGTTCGGCGAGACCCTGCAAGGAAAACGCCGCCAGCGCCGCCTCGACCAGCGCGGCATCGCGCGCGCCGGAGCGGCCGCGGTGATGCGGCCAGCGGCCAAAGGCCACCAGATCGCGCACCTTCAACCGGCTGACCACCACCGGCGATTGCTGCAACAGCGCCACCGCCCGCGCCCGCTCTTCTCCCGGGGCGGTGAACGGGTCGAGCCCGTCGATCCGCACCCGCCCGGCCACGGGCCGGTTCAGCCCCGCCATGCAATGCAGCAACGAGGATTTTCCCGCCCCGTTCGGCCCGATCAGCGCTGTGATGCCGCCGGGTTCCAGCGCCAGGCCAACCTGGTGCAGGATGGCGGTGCCAGCCACCTCATAATTCAGCCCGTCAACCTCGATCATTGGCGCCCCCTGCGCAGCACGAGCCCGAGAAACAGCAGCCCGCCAAAAAATTCGACCACCACCGCCAGCGCCGACTGGCTGCCCATGAGCCGTTCGAAGAGGAATTGCCCGGTCACCAGGATCAGCGCCCCGATCAGCGCCGCCGCCGGGATCAGCACGGCGTGGCGATGGCTGTCGGTCAGGTGCCGGGCGAGGCTGGCGGCCAGCAACCCGAGAAAGGTGATCGGCCCGACCAGCGCGGTCGAGACCGAGATCATCGCCGCCACCAACATCAGCGAAACCAGCACCACCCGGTCATGGTCGAGCCCGAGCGCGCGTGCCGCGCCGCGCCCCAGCCCGGCCACATCCAGCGCCGGCGCCAGTCGCAACGCCGCCAGCAGAGCCGCCGCCAGCAGCCCGGTGGCGGCGGCCAGCGGTCCGCCGTCGACCCGGCCGAAGCTGGCGAACATCGCCTGTTGCACCACCGCGAATTCCGACGGGTCCATCATCCGTTGCACCATCGAGGCCAGCCCGCGCAGCAGCACGCCGAGCACCACGCCGGTCAGGATCATCCGCGTCACATCCGAGGCATCCCGGCGCAACAGCAGGCCAAAGAGCGCCGTCGCCGCGGCCATCAGGAACACCGCCTCGAGGACAAATCGCCAGGCCCCCGGGATCTGCGCCGTGCCGACGCCGCCGAGGGCGACCACCAGAAGCGTCTGAAGCAGCACGAAAAGCGCATCGAAGCCGACAATCCCCGGCGTCAGCAGACGGTTCATCGCCACGGTCTGAAACAGGATCGTTGCGGCACCAGTGGCCGCGCCGACACAGATCAGCGCCGCCAGCTTGGTGGCGCGCAATTCCAGGATGAACCCGAAAGGCGCGCGCAGATGCCACCCCAGGAAGGCCGCGCTCAGCGCGCAGAGCGCCAAAGCGAGCAGCGGCAGATGTCGCTCAGCCATGGGCGCGCCTCGGGGCGGCGTAGAGCAGCCAAAGGAATACCCCGGCGCCAAAGACGCCAAAGACCGTGGCGGCGGGGATTTCGAAGGGATAGCGGATCACCCGGCCGATGACATCCGCCGCCAGAACGAGCCCGCCGCCGCCCAGCGCGATCAGCGGCAGGTTGGTGCGCAGGTTGTCGCCGCGCCAGCGCGACACCAGGTTCGGCGCCACCAGCCCGACAAAGGGAAAGGCGCCGACCGTCACCAGCACCAGCGCCGTCAGGGTCGAGACGATCACCAGCCCCAGCCCCCGGGTCTGGGTGTAATTCAGCCCCAGAGAGCGCGCCTGTGCCTCGCCCAGCCCCAGGATGGTGATCCGGTCGGCCACCGCGTACAGCAGCCCCGCCAGCAGCGCCACCGCCCAGAGCCATTCATAGCGCCCGATCATCACGCCCGAGAATTCGCCCAGTTGCCAGGTGCCGAGGTATTGCATCAGGTCGGTCATCCAGGCCGCCCAGACCACAATGGCCCCCAGGATGCCGCCATAGATCATGCCGACGATGGGCAGCATCATCGGATCGGCCCGCGGCACCCGTTCGGCCAGGGCGATGAACCCGGCCATGCCGGCCAACGCGGCCCCGGCAGCGATCAGCATCTTGCCGGCCACTGCCATGCCCGGGGCGATCAGCGTCACCGCCAGCAGCCCCAGCATCGCCGCCTCCGGCGTGCCGGTCAGCGCCGGTTCCACCAGGCGGTTCTGCACCACCTGCTGCACCACCACGCCGGCCAGAGCCAGCCCGGCGCCGGCCAGAAGCGCCGCCGCCGTGCGCGGAATGCGGCTGACCATCAACAGCCAGCCCCCGTCCCCGTCGGACAGCGAGGCCGCGCCGATCATCAGGCTGAGCAGGCTCAACCCGGCCAGCACGGCCCATGCCAGAGGCCAAATCCGGCGCAAGGATCAGCTGTCCGCGCGGCCGAAGGCCGCAATGACTTCGTCCAGCACCTGCATCACCGCACCGGCACCGCCCGAGGCGATGTAAAGCGAGGCGGCGTCGAGATGGACGATGTGGCCGTCCTGCGCCGCCCTGGTGCGGGCAATCAGCGGATTGTCGAGCGTGGCCGCCGCCGCTTCGCCTTCGGCGCCGATCGCGGCGCCCCGGTCGATCACCAGAATCCATTCGGGGTCGATGTCGGCGACGAATTCGAACGAGACCGCTTCGCCATGAGTTTCGGCCTCGACGTTCTCGGCCGCTTCCGGCAGGTCGAGCGCGCTGTGCAGCCAACCAAAGCGGCCGCCGGCGCCATAAGCCGAGATCTTGCCGCCGTTGGTCAGAAGGATCAGCGCCGATCCCTTGCCGTCCACCGCTGCGCGGGCCTCTTGCAGCCGGGCTTCGAGCGTCTCGGTCAGCCTGGCGGCGCGGTCTTCGACGCCGAATATCGTGCCATAGGCGGCGATCCGGGCACCGACCTGTTCGAGCAGGTCGTCGCCCCAGATCGTCATGTCGATGGTCGGCGCGATCTGCGCCAGGTTTTCGACCTGCGCGGAGGAGCGGCCGCCGGCGACGATCAGGTCAGGCTGCATCACCGCCAGCGCTTCGTAATCCGGCTCGAACAAGGTGCCGACCACCTCGGCGCTCTCGGCGGCGGGCTTGAGATGGTCGAGAAAGACCTTGTCGGGCAAGCCGTCGATCTCCTGGCCCAGCGCGACAAGCGTGTCGACGGCGGCAATGTCGAAAACGGCGATGGTTTCGGGGTGGCTGGGCACGGGGGCCGGACCGGTGGCGGTCTCGACTGTAACATCGCCGGCCAGCGCCGGCACGGCAAGCGCGGCACCGATGAGGCCGCCGAAAAGGGTCATGCGCATGGATCGCTCCTGTTCTGGGTGCAATCGCGTGGCTGGCGGGTCGGCTTGGCTTCGCGGGTGTGCAGCGGTGTTAACGGATTGCGCGGCGCGGCTGCAACCCGAAATCCGACTGAAACAATCAGGAAAATGCGACAGGGCGCCGGGCCCGTGCGGTGTCAGAACACCTTGGTCACGCCGAACTTGAAGGTTCGGCCCGGGGCCTTTCGCTCGGGCGACGAAAGATGGCCGACGTAGTCGAGATCGAAGGCATTCTCCAGCCCGACCCGAAACTCGGTCTCCTGGAACACCCCCTGCTCTGGCCGGAAAGTGGCACGCAGGTTGTGCACCGTGGCATCGGGCAGCGCCTCGACGGTGGAATCGCGGCGGTCGGTGCCATGCACCACTTCCCAGCTCAGATCCAGGCGGTCATTCCAACGCTTGCCCACCGTCAGGTTGACGGTGTCGGCGGCCTGGATGCGCCAGCGCTCGGTATCACCGGCGGTGTCGGTCTCTTCGCCATGGCCGACATGCGCATTGAGATCGACATACAGCCCGTTTTGCAGCCCGTACGAGGCTTCGAGCTCGAAGCCCTGGACATTGACCCGCTCGAGCGAGGCGTAGCTGGTGATGTCCCAGAGCTCGGTCCGGTAGAGATTGCCCCGCATCGCCAGCGTATCACCCGCGGCAAAGACATCGGCGCCGCCGAAAGAGGCACCAAGCTCGTAGGTTTCGGACTTTTCGCTGGTGGTCATCTTGTCGATGGCGGCCGCGGTGTCGCCGAGATCGTCGATGATCGGCAGGCCTTCGGTATAGGCCGCGCTGCCAAAGACGGCAAAGCCGTTGTCGAATTCATAGGCCAGCGCCAGACCGCCCATGAGCGCATCATTCTCGTAGCTGTCGAAACTGTCATTGGCGGGGGTGACCCGCGCGCTCTCGAACCGCAGCGCCGGGGTGACGGTCAGCCGGCCGAGACGCATCTCGTCGATCGCATAGACCGCCAGACGGTCATCGGTGCCGCCCGGTGCGCTTGCGGCCTCATTGTCCTTGCGCCGGCGTTCCTGCACCTCGACGCCGGTTTCCAGGCTGTGGCCGATCCCGCCGGTGCCGAACCGCGCGGTATTGGCCAGTTTCAGCTTGGTCGTCTCATACCGCTGATCGGCATTCACCGTGCCCACAAGGAAAGGGAAGCTCGGCGTGCCCTCCAGTGGCGAAGACCCCGGCACATAGTCATATTCGATCTTCTGATCGGCATAAGACAGGTTGGCGGTGAAATCGACGTGGTCATTGCCCAGCGGATTGTAGCCATATTCCACGCTGGCCTGAGTGGTATCGGTCAGCCGGTCGACATTGCCGAAACTGCCGCCGGTGGTGGCAAACTGATCATACGGCACGTCCTTGTCATCCGCCACGGTGCGCGAGACCACAAAAGTCAGGCTCTGATCGCCCATCTCGCCAAAGGTGAACCGGGCCTTGGCCAGCCCGGACGGGGTGGTAAAGGCGGTATTGCCAACCACGTCTCCATCACCGTCGAGATAGTCGTCATAGCTGCGATAGGAGAAGTTGAGCAGGAATTCGGCCTGATCGTTCGGCTGCCAGGCCAGCGTGGTCGAGCTGCTGACACCTTCGCCGTTGGAACTGTATTCCGCCGTCTGCCCGACCGCGAGCCCATGTTCGCCGCCGGTGAAATCCGAGGCGTTCTTGGTGTCCAGCTTGACCACGCCGCCGACGATGCCGGAGCCATAGGCGAAACTGCCGATGGTGCCGCGCAGGACGGTGGCCTCGCGATAGAGCAGCGGATCGGTAAAGAGCTGGGTGCCGATGCGATACAGCTCTTCCGAACCGACCGAAGCACCGTCGATCTGGATCGCCACCTTCTGATCGGTGCCATAGGTGTTGTTGGCGCCAAAGCCGCGGATGTTGATGCCCGAGCCCTGCGGCATGTTGCCGTTGACCAGGGTCACGCCGGGTACGGAATCGATCAGCTGCGCGATGGTGCCTGCCTGTCGGTCCTCGATCTCGTCCTGATCGACGACGGTCTGCGCCACCGCCGAGCCGACGGCGATGTCGCGTTTGCCGAAGGTCAGAAACAGCGTTCCGAGGAACCCGGCGCCGGGGGTGTCCTGGGCCTGCGCCGCGACGGGCGCGGCCAGAGAAAGCAGTGTGACCAGCGCGGTCGAGCTGCGAAGCGGAGTCATGAACATGACTGTCCCCTTTATGAAGTGAGGTGTTTTCGGGATGAGGCGCTGGCGTGGGGGCTGGCGGGCGCGGCGGCCACGGGGCGGCGGCGCAAAACATGGTTGCGGCAGTTAAGTTAACCGACTAAAACAGTCAAGAAAAAGATGCCCGCCAGCGATCTCTCTCGAGCGCCCAGCCACGCGTTGCAACCTTGTCGAAACGAAGTGAGGGACCTGATGGCTCAAGAGACGCCGGGCGCGGCCGAAATCCGCGCGGCCATTGCCGAAAATTCCAAGATGCGAGAACGGGATCTGGCCGAGAGGCTGGGCATTGCCGAGGCCCAGCTTGTTGCCGCTCGGGTCGGCCACAGCGCCACCAGGATCGCCGCCCACCCCGACCGGCTGATCCCCGCCGCCGAGGCCTTGGGCGAGGTTATGGCGCTCACGCGCAATGCCTCTTGCGTGCATGAAAAGGTGGGCTGTTACAGCAACTACCGGTCTGGCGAACATGCGGCGATGGTGCTGGCCGAAGAGATCGACCTGCGGATCTTTCCCGCCTGGTGGGTGAGCGCCTTTGCGGTCGAGAAACAGACGGCGGGCGGTATACGGCGGTCGTTGCAGGTGTTCGACGCGGCCGGCGAGGCGGTGCACAAGATCCATCTGCGCCCGGCATCCGATCTGGCGGCCTGGGAGAGGATCAAGGCCGCGCTGGCGCTGGAGGCGCAATCCGACGCGCTGGAGGTGGCCGCCCGCAAACCGGCCGAAGCGCCGAAGACGCGGCCCGAGAAACGCGAAATCCTGTTCGAGGAATGGGCCCGGCTGACCGACACGCATCAGTTCCTGCGGCTCTGCGCCAAGCTCAAGATGAACCGGCTTGGCGCCTATCGCATGCCGGGCAACCCCTTTGTGCGGCCCCTGCCCCCCGGCGCGGTGGACGAGATGTTCACAGGACTGCGCGACAGTGGCATCGACTTCATGTTCTTTGTCGGCAATCGCGGTTGCATCCAGATTCACAGTGGCCCGGTCAAACGGCTTCAGGAAACCGGCCCCTGGCTGAACATCCTCGATCCCGGCTTCGACATGCACCTGCGCCGCAATCACATCGCCGAGGTCTATGCGGTCGAGAAACCCACCCGGCGCGGCACGGCACTGTCGGTCGAGGCCTTCGATGCCGAGGGCACGGTGATCTTTCAGGCGTTCCCGGTGTCGAAAGAGACCAATGACAGCCGCCCGCAGTGGCGCGAGATCGTCGCCGGGCTGGAAACGCGGGCCACGGAGGCGGCAGAATGAAACGGCAGAGCTTTGGCGCCGTGATGGCGCTCTGGGTGGCGGCCTCCGGTGTCTTCGCGTCCGGGTCGGCCAGCGCAGATCAGCCGGCCGCCGAGCCCCTGCCGCCGGCCGGGGTGCTGGCGATCGGCGGCGACATGACCGAAATCGTCTATGCGCTGGACCAGGGCCACCGGTTGCTGGCACGCGACAGCACCTCGACCTGGCCCGAAGCGGCGCGCGCCCTGCCCGACGTGGGCTATATGCGCGCCCTGTCGCCGGAAGCCGTGCTGTCGGTCGGGCCGTCGCTGATCCTCTCGGCCGAGGGCGCCGGCCCGCCCGAGACCCTCGATGTGTTGCGCGCCGCCGACATCGATTTTGTCGAGGTTACCGGCGGATTCGATGGCGCCGCCATCGCCGCCAAGATCCGCACCATAGGCGACGCGCTCGGGGTGCCCGGCAAGGCCGACACACTGGCGCAGGAGGTCA
This sequence comes from Marinovum algicola, assembly GCF_900109145.1. Classification (GTDB taxonomy): domain Bacteria; phylum Pseudomonadota; class Alphaproteobacteria; order Rhodobacterales; family Rhodobacteraceae; genus Marinovum; species Marinovum algicola. The sequence goes on along the minus strand of NZ_FNYY01000008.1, from coordinate 15,964 downwards.
CCACGGCGCTGGCGGCCGCCAAGGCCCGGGCCGACGCAAATCCTGACCCGCGCAAGAGGGTGCTCTTCGTGCTCAGCGCCGCCGGAGGCAAGCTGACGGTTGGCGGCGCCGAAACCGGCGCCGATGCGGTGATCCGACTGGCCGGCGGCGTGAATGCCGCCGAAGGGTTTGACGGCTACAAGCAACTTTCCGACGAGGCGGCGGCGGTGGCCGCGCCCGACGTGATCCTGATGATGGAACGCGGCGGCGATCATGGCACCACCGCCGATGTGCTGTTCTCGCTGCCGGCGCTGGCGATCACCCCTGCCGCCGACACCCGGACGCTGATCAAGATCGACGGGCTGAAACTGCTCGGCTTCGGCCCGCGCACGGCCGAGGCGGTGACCGAGCTCAACACCCTGCTCTACGGAGGCTGACACAATGGTGGCGCTGTCCGACGTTCTGCCCGGCACCCGCCCGCCCCGCCGACTGGACCGGGCGCGGCGACTGCATCTGCTGCTGGCCCTGCTGGTGGTTCTGGTCTCACTGGCAAGCCTGACCGTGGGGGCGACCGGCCTCTCGCTGGGCGATGTGCTGGCCAAGGGCCTGCGCGGCGATGCGCTGAGCCGCACCGAATCCGTCGTGCTCTTGGACATTCGCCTGCCACGGCTGGCGATGGGGCTTCTGGTGGGAGCGGCGCTGGCCACTTCCGGCGCCGTCATGCAGGGGCTGTTCCGCAATCCGCTGGCCGATCCCGGCATTGTCGGCGTCACCGCCGGCGGCATGCTGGGCGCGATTCTGGCGATCGTTCTGGGCGGCCTGCTGCCCGCAGCGCTGCGCGCGCTGACCGGCGCCTATCTGGTGCCCTGCGCCGCCTTTGTCGCAAGCTGGGCCACCACGATCCTGCTCTACCGCGTCTCGACCCGCGCCGGGCGCACCTCGGTCGCCACCATGTTGCTCGCCGGGATCGCCCTGACCGCCCTGGCCGGGGCGCTGGCCGGCGTGCTGATCTACAAGGCCGACGACCAGCAGCTGCGCGACCTCACCTTCTGGAACATGGGCTCGCTCGCCGGCGCCAACTGGGCCAAGCTGACAGCCGCTGCGCCGATCATCCTGACCGCCATCGCCGGGGCGCTCTGCCTGGGGCGCGGGTTGAACGGCCTGGCGCTTGGCGAGGCCACGGCGCATCACATCGGCATTCCGGTGCAGCGGATGAAGAACGCCGCCATCCTCTGCGTCGCCGCCGCCAGCGGCGCCGCCGTCGCCATCTCTGGCGGGATCGGCTTTGTCGGCATCGTGGTGCCGCATCTGCTGCGGCTGGCCACCGGACCGGACCACCGGGCGCTGCTGCTGAACTCGGCGCTGCTGGGCGCGGCGCTGCTGGTCGGCGCCGACATGATCGCGCGAGTGATCATCACGCCGGCCGAATTGCCGATCGGTATCGTCACTGCCGTGCTCGGCGCGCCGGTCTTCCTCTGGATCCTGCTGCGGCAACGCGGCGTGGTGGACCTCTGACATGCTCGACGTGCAAAATCTCCGCGTCTCCCTCGGAGGCAAAACCATCCTCGACGGGCTGACCCTGACCGCCCGCCCTGGCCAGATCACCTGCATCGTCGGCCCGAACGGCTCGGGCAAGACCACCTGCCTGCGGGCGATCACCGGCGATCTGCCGTTTGCCGGGCGCATCGCTCTCGGCGGGCAGGACATCGCCCGGCTCTCCCCGCGAGAGCTCGCCGCCCTCAGGGGGGTGTTGCCGCAGGCCAGCACCCTGGCCTTTCCCTTCACCGTGGCCGAAGTGGTGCAGATCGGTCTGCATCGCGGCACCTCGGGCGCGCAATCAGAACGCATTCGGGCGGCGCTGGGCCGGGTCGATCTCGGCGCCTATGCCGACCGGAGCTACCAGGAGCTTTCGGGCGGCGAACAGCAGCGGGTGCAACTCGCCCGCGTGCTCGCCCAGGTCTGGGAGCCGGTGGCGGACGGGGTGCCGCGCTGGCTGTTTCTCGATGAACCGGTGTCCTCCCTCGACATCGCCCATCAACTTCAGGTCATGCGCATCGCCCGCGACTTTGCCAGCGCCGGCGGCGGCGTGGTGGCCGTCATGCATGACCTCAATCTGACCGCCATCTGCGCCGACAAGGTGATCTTGCTGGCCGCCGGCGCCTGTCATGCCCAGGGCACGCCCGGCGACGTCATGACCAGCGACATCCTGAGCCGCGCCTATGGCTGTGCCCTGCATGTCGGGCAGATCCCCCCGCCGGGCACGCCCTTTGTCCTGCCGCACCTCGCGGCGCTTGCCGCCGAATGACTTAAACAGGAGACCACAGATGTTCCTTGCCATGAACCGCTTTACCGTGCCGCTGGAAACGCCGCCGATTTCGAAGAGCTTTGGCTGAGCCGCGACAGCAGGCTGCATGAGATGGGGGGTTTCGTCGAATTCCACATGCTGAAAGGCCCCGAAGAGGCGGGCAGGATTCTCTATGCCTCGCATACGCTCTGGCAGTCCGAGGCGCATTTCACCGCCTGGACCCGCAGCCCGCAGTTCCGCGTGGCCGATGCCCGCGCCGGCACCGGCCCCACGCTGCACGACGGCCATCCCCGCTTCGAAGGCTTCCGGGCGATCCAGCGCATCGCGGCGGATGCCGCCTGACCCCAGCGGCCGTCAGACCGCCTGGTCGCAGCGCACCGCGCTTTCGGCCAGCTGCCGCAGGTGCTGTGGCGTGCCGGCGCAGCTGCTCTGCACCTCGGGACAGCGCGGCGCGAAGAGGCAGCCCCGCTGCGCCGCAAAGGGGTCCGCCGCCGCGGCGCCAAGCTTCTGCTCGGGCATGCCAAGCCCGGGATCGGGCAGCAACGTCGCCGCCAGCAAGGCCCGCGAATAGGGATGCCGTGGCCGGTCGAACAGGGCGTCGGTGGCGGCCTCTTCGATCTTCTGCCCGAGGTACATGACGGCCACCCGGTCGGCCAGATGCTCGACCACGGCGAGGTTGTGACTGACAAAGACCATGGTCAGGCCCAGCTCCTGCTTGAGCGACAGCAAGAGGTTGATGATCTGCGCCTGGACCGAGACATCCAGCGCCGAGGTCGGCTCGTCACAGATCATAACTCGCGGATTCAGGATCAGCGCGCGGGCGATGGCCACCCGCTGGCGCTGGCCACCCGACAATTCCGAGGGATAGGAATCGGCCAGCCGCGACGGCAGGCCGACGAGATCGAACATCCGCGCCACCTCGGCCGCTTCGTTGCCGCCACCGTGCAGTCGCAGCGGCTGGCCGATCAGGCTCTGGATGCGCTTGACCGGGTTAAGCGAGGCGTTAGGATTCTGAAACACCGGCTGGATCAGACGGACGCGTTCGGCCACCGGCATGGCGCCGATCTTCTGCCCGGCGATCTCGACCGCGCCGCTGTCGGGCGATTGCAGGCCCAGCATGATGCTGACCGCCGTGCTCTTGCCGCAGCCGGATTCGCCGACCAGCCCCAGGGTCTCGCCTTCGGCCACCTCAAGCGACAGATCGTTGACCGCCACCAGCTCTTCGACCGGGGCGAACATGCCGCGCCGCAGGCGATAGGCCTTGCGGATGTTGTGCAGGCGGATCATCGGGGCGGTCATGTGCTGGCCTCCTCGGGGTTGACACATTCGACAAAGCGGCCCGCACCGATCCCGTGGCGCGGCACCGGATCGGCCGCGCAATCCGGCGCCGCCTGGGCGCAGCGGTCGCGGAAGGCGCAGCCCCGCAGCGTGCCGATCAGCCCGGGAACCCGCCCCGGGATCGCCGGCAAGGCGCTGCCGCGCGGCGTGACCCCCGGCACCGGGATCGCGGCCAGCAGACCGCGGGTGTAGGGATGGCGCGGACGGACAAAGAGATCGCGGGCCGGGGCGCGTTCGACGATCCGCCCGGCATACATCACCGCCACATCATCGGCGATGGCCGCCACCACCCCGAGATCATGGGTGATCAGCAGGATCGACAGCCCGAGATCGGCCTGCAACTCGCCTAGTAACTGAAGGATCTGGGCCTGGATGGTGACGTCGAGCGCGGTGGTCGGCTCATCCGCGATCAGCAGTTTCGGGCGGCCCATCAGCGCCGAGGCGATCATGATGCGCTGGCGCTGGCCGCCGGAAAAGCCGTGCGGATATTGCGCCAGCCGCGCCGCGGGATTGGAAATGCCCACCCGCTCGAGCATCTCTACGGCGCGGGCCTCGGCCGCCCTGCGGCTCAGCTTTTCGCTGCGCATCACCCCTTCGGTCAACTGCCGCCCGACGGTCAGCGTCGGGTTCAGCGCGCTGGTCGGATCCTGAAAGATCATCGCCACGTCGCGGCCGCGCATCCGGGCCAGCCCGGCGGCCGGTTTGCGGGTCAGATCCTGCCCGGCCATTTCGAACCGGTCGGTGGTGATCTGCGCCTGACGCGTCAGAAGCCCCATGATCGACGTGGCGGTCAGCGATTTGCCGCAGCCGGATTCCCCGACAAGACAGAGCGTCTGACCCCGCGCGATTTGCAGATCGACGCCGCGCACGGCGTTCAGCAGGCCCCGCTCGGTCGGAAGGGAGACCCGAAGGTCGCGGATATCGAGCATCATGTCAGTCATTTCCGTGCCGGCCCCGTGATGTCGCGCAGCCCGTCACCAAACAGGTTGACCGCCAGCACCAGCAGGCAGAGCGCCGAGCCCGGCAGCGCGATCAGCCAGGGGTCGAACAGGATATTGTCGCGGCCCTCGGCGATCATCAGTCCCCAGGACGGCGTTGGCGGCCGCACCCCCAGTCCGAGAAAGGACAGCGCCGCTTCGAGCAGGATCACATTGGCCACCTCGAGCGAGACCACGACCAGGATCGTGGCCCGCATGTTGGGCAGGATCTCGAGAAACAGGATGCGCGCGCGGCTGGCGCCGATGGCGCGCAGGCCCATGATGAACTCCTGATGCCGCAGGCCCTGCGCCGCCGCCCGCGTCACCACGGCGAAGCGGTCCCAGAGCAGCAGGCCCAGCACCGTGATCAGGGTGGTCAGCGAGGCCCCGCCCAGCGCCACCGCCGCCAGCGCCACCAGCACGATGGGCAGCGAGAGCCGGGTGGTGATGGCAAAGCTGATCACCATGTCGATCCAGCCGCCGAAATAGCCGGCCAGCAACCCCAGGGTGATGCCGATGGCGCCCGACACCAGGATCACGCCCAGCCCGACACCCAGCGACACCCGGGCGCCATGGATCATCCGCGACAGGTAATCGCGGCCCAGGTGATCGGTGCCGAGGATGTGCTCGGGCACCGCGCGGTCATGCCAGAACGGCGGCAGCAGGCGGCGGGTCAGATCCTGCGCCAGCGGGTCATGCGGCGCCAGAACCGGGGCCAGCACCGCAATCGCGACAATCACCGCCAGCAGCGTGCCGCCGATCATCACCCCGGTGTTGCCGAGCATCTTGCGCCAGGCCGAGGGGCGCGTGGTTTCCATGGTTGCTTCGGTCATCTCAGGTCGCTCCCCTCAGCCGCGGATCGAGCACCGCGTTCAGAATGTCGGCGCAGGTGGTCAGCAGGACATAGAGCAGCGACAGCACCAGAATGATCGCCTGCACCACCGGCAGATCGCTGCGCAACAGCGATTCCCAGGCCAGCCGTCCCAGCCCATTGAGTGCAAAGACGCTTTCGATCACGATCGAGCCGGACAGAAGCTGCCCGAGCTGAACCGCCGCCAGCGACACCAACGGCAGCACTGCATTGCGCAGCGCGTGGCGCGAGATCACCAGATGCATCGGCAGCCCCTTGGCCCGCGCCGCCCGCACGTAATCGGTGGCCAGCACGTCGATCATCCCGGAGCGGGTGATCCGCATCAGTTCCGGCACGGCGTAATAGCTCAGCACGATGACCGGCAGGATGAAACCCTGCCAGCTTTCGGCACCCGAGATCGGCACCATGCCGTACCAGACGCCAAAGACCACGATCGCCATCAGCCCGAGCCAGAAGCTGGGGATCGCCTGCCCCGACACGGCGATGATCAGCGCAATGCGGTCGATCCAGCCATTGGGGCGCAGTGCCGCGGCGATGCCCAGTGGCACCGCCACCGCCAGTGCGACCAGGAACGAGATGAATCCCAGCGTCAGCGTCACCCCGACGCGGTTGCCGATGATCTCGGTCACCGGCAGATTGAAATAGATGCTCTGCCCCAAATCGCCGGTCACCGCGCTGCCGATCCAGTCGAGATATTGCACGATCAGCGGCCGGTCGAAGCCATAGGCGATGCGGATCGCCTCGGCATCCTCGGCGCGGCCACCGGCGCCGGCGATGGCGATCGCCGGATCGCCCGAGAGGAACATCAGCGCGAAACTGAGCGCCGAAACCGTGACGCAGACGCAAAAGGCGACAAAGAGACGCCGGGAGAGGAAGCTGAGCATGGGGTCTTTCCGTTCATGGCGTGCCGGGCGGCGGGAAGCGCTCCGCCCGGCACAGGTCGTTAGTGAGGTCAGCCTATTTCCAGCTTGCCATCCACCAACGGGCGAACTCATCCGGGTGCGGGGTGAAGTTCAGATCGTTGGACAGGCCATAATTGACGTTGAAGTTGTACATCGGCATCCAATAGGCCTCTTCCGCGATCTTCTTGACCGCCATCGCATAATTCTCGGCCCGCACCGCGCGATCCGAAGCGGTATCGGCCTCGGTCAGCCATTCGGCCAGCTGCGCGTCCTGCACAAGATCATCCGCGCCGCCGCCAAAGAAATTCGACAGGATAAAGGCGGTGTCGCCGATGCCGTAGCTGCCCCAGTTCGAAAAGAACGCCGGCAGCTCGCGGGCCCGCCACTTGCCGATGCCGGAGGAATATTGCTGCTCGTTCAGCTCCAGCTTCACCCCGACATTGGCCAGGTCGGCGGCCACGGCCTCGGCGGTCGGGCGCGGCATGGCGGCAAAGACCATCTCCATCTCGAAGCCGTCCGCATAGCCCGCTTCGGCCAGCAACGCCTTGGCCTTTTCCGGGTCGAAGTCATAGGCGGCGACATCCTGTTCGCAGCCGAATTGCGCCGGGTTGCAGGGGGTATTGAGCACTTTCGACGCGCCGCCGGCGAATGCCTCGACAATCGCGCCGCGGTTGGTGGCGTGGATCAGCGCCTGTCGCACCTTCTTGTCGGCGATCGGGCTGTCGCCGGCCAGCGCCTCGGGGGCAAAGCCGACATAGCCGATGCGCATGATCGGCGCGCTGATGATCTGCACCCGGCCCTCGAGCCGCGCCGCCTGATCCGGTGGAATCCGCCAGATCCAGTCAAGATCGCCCGACATCAGCTCGGCATATTGGGTGTTCATCTCGGGGATGGTGCGCACGGTGATCGCGTCGATGGTGGCGCCGGCCTTGGGGCTGCCTGCGTAATGGTCCTCGAACCGCTCGAGCTGATAGCGAATGCCCGGCTCCTGGCTGACCAGCTTGTAGGGGCCGGTGCCGATGGGCGTGGCCGCCATGCCGCTTGATCCGTTTTCGCCAAAGAAGTCATGCGGATAGATCGGCAGCGCATCGGCCAGCATCTCGACCGCGCCGGCAAAGGGCTTGGACATGTTGATGCGCACCTTGTAATCGGCCAGCTTCTCGACGCTTTCGATCCAGTCGACCGAGATCGAATAGCGGGTGCCGTATTCCGGGGTGATCACGGTGTTCAGCGTCGTCACCACGTCATCGGCGGTGAAATCGGCGCCATTGTGGAACTTGACGCCCTGACGCAGGGTGAATTCCATGGTCAGCGGACCGGTGAATTCCCAGGATTCGGCCAGCGCGGGCACGATCTCGCCGGTGTCGAGGTTCTTGTAGAGCAGGCCGTCGTAGATGTGCCGCGCCAGGATCAGGCCCTGGCGGCCGGCGATCTTGTAGGTGTCGAGCGGCTCGGGCTCGGCGGCAAAGGCGACGTTCAGCGTGTTGCTGGCCTTGTCGGCGCTGGCCGGCGTGCCAAGCGTCAGGGCGGTACAGGCGGCCAGCGCCGCCAGTCCGGTCAGGGATGTCTTGAAGATGTCAGTCATGTCTCTCTCTGTTGGTTGGCTGATGGGGAGGGGGAAGGCCGGCCGGTTTTCCGGTCTCTGGCGGGATCAGGCGGCGCGGGTGATATCGGCAAGGGTTTCCCCGGCGCGCAGCCGCGCCAGGAGCAGGCGTTCCTCGGCCTGCATCTGGCGGGCGCGGCGGATATGGGCCTCGGACTCACCGGGCGGGATGACCACAACGCCGCTCTCGTCGGCGAGCACCAGCTCGCCGGGGCGCACAGCGACGCCGCCGCAGTTGATGGTGACATTGACGGCGCCGCCCAAACGGCGCGGTTTGGTGGTGACCGGCGAACGGCCACGGCACCAGACCGGAAAATCCTCGGCGAGGATCGCCGAGCGGTCGGTGACAAAGCCGTCGATCACCGTGCCGACCACGCCGCGCGCCTTGGCGGCGCAGGTGGTGACCGCGCCCCAGCAGGCATGGCGCAGGTCGCCGCAGCGGTCGATGACGATCACCTGCCCCGGTTCGGCACGCGACAGCGCCTCGACCAGGATCGAGCCATCGTCACCGGGCATCCGCACCGTCAGCGCCGGGCCGAAGATACGGCGCTCGGGCAGCAGCGCCTGAAGCGCGGGGGCCATGAAACCCGACTCGAGAAAGTGCCCGAGTGTCGCGGTTTCCACATCCGAGAGATCGTCTTGTGCCGTCATGCCCTGTCCTGACCTTTGGGGTTGCCCGTAGAGAAGACGCACAGGCACGGTCAGGGTCAAATAGTCGGGGGTTATGGCAACCATAACCCCCCTTTCGCACCGCTCAGAGCGCGGCGGTGACGATGAACTCCACCTTGTACTCCGGCGTCGCCAGCTTGGCCTCGCCACAGGCGCGCGCCGCCGGGTTGGCCGGATCGATCCAGGCGTCGTAAACCGCGTTCATTTCCTGGAAATCGCCCATGTCGGCCAACCAGATAATGACCTGCAACAGCTTGGATTTGTTGCTGCCGGCCTCGTCCAGCAGGGTATCGATAGCGGCCAGGCAATCGCGGGTCTGGGTCGCGACATCGGCGCCGGCGGTGCCGACCTGACCAGCCAGATAGACGGTGTCGTTGTGGATCACGACCTGACTCATGCGGGGGCCGGGGTGAAGACGGGTAATGCTCATGCTTCTCGCTTTCTGATTAAAACTTCGGCAAGCTTAGCCGACCCTGCACATTCCTTACAGGCTGGCTTCATAGCCGGAAAGAATGGCATTAATAGAGTCGCCTTATGTTACGGTTGCCTCAAGAACAGGCACTCCGGCCCTGAACAGAACTGAAAGTTAAGACCCCGCATGGATCAGCAATCGGACCTGAACTGGAACCTGCTCCGCATGTTCTATGTGATTGCCAAGGAACAAAGCATCACCAAGGCCGCCCAACGCCTGGGACTCAGCCAGCCTTCGGTGAGCAATGCGCTGCAAAAGCTCGAAACCCAGCTCGAATGTCAGCTGGTGTTTCGCGACAGCCGCCACTTCGAGCTGACGACGCGGGGCGACAAGATCTTTCAGGAATGCCGCGACATCTTTCACAGCGCCGAGCGGATCAACCTTCTGGGACGTGACGCCGAAGAGGAAGAGCGCGGGCGGGTTCGCTATCTGATCGTGTCAAACCTGATCTCGCCGATGCTCGACGAGATGCTGCGGCTCTATCACCAGCGTCACCCGTCGGTGGTGTTCCAGAGCGAGGTGAAGAACAGCCAGTCGATTGTCCGCTCGATCCAGCAGAACCGCGCGACCCTGGGCTTTTGCCTTCTGGCCCGGCCGCTGGTCAACCTGCCCTCGATCCGGCTGTTTCGCGAGGAATTCAGCGTGTTCTGCGGCGCCGAACATCCGCTGTTCGGCCAGGACTCGGTCAATCTTCGCGATCTTCAGCGCGAGCCCTTCATCTCGTTCGCCTGCGCCACTGAGGGCATGGGGCTGGAGCCGATGACGGTGCTGCGCGAGGGCATGCGACTGGGCAACAGGATCAACGGGCTGAGCACCAATATCGAGGAAATCCGCCGGATGATCGTGGCCGGGCTGGGCATTGGCCTGCTGCCGCTGATGACCTCGGACGAGGATGTGCGGCGCGGCGACCTCTGGCCGCTCAAGATCTCGGACGAGCCGATCGGCGCGGATGTCTATCTGGTGCATGCTCCGATGGAGAAGCTTTCCCCATCAGAGCAGAAGTTCGTGGCCATCGTGCAGGAGCTTCTGGCGCTTTATCCCGACATGGCCTGACCGGCTGCCAGATCGGCCGCCGCCAGATCCTGAAGCGCCATGCCGGCGGATTTGAACACCGTGCGCGCCGCCGCATCGCTGCGGCCGGGATGCCGCTGCTGGCACAGCTCGGCAAGGTCGGCGCGGATATGCCCGGGCTCGATCCGCCCCGCGTCCAGCGGTTGTGACAGATCGCCGGCCAGCATCGCCCCGGCGCGCAGATCGACAAAGACCTGCGCCTGCGCGATCGCCCGATCGTCGCTTTCGCGCATGTCGCCCTTGAAGGCGCCGATCAGGTCGAGGTGGCTGCCCGGTTTCAGCCAGTCGCCCCGGATGATCGGCCGGGTCGAAGCGGTGACCGTGCTGATCACATCCGCCGCCCGGCAGGTCGCCTCCAGATCCTCGGCCACCTCGGCCGGCAGGCCAGCCTGGGCCAGCTCTGCCGCCACCGCCGCCGCCTTGTCGCGGCTGCGCCCCCAGATCGACACGCGGTCATAGCTGCGGGTGGTGCAATGCGCCTCGGCCACCGCGCGCGAGAGCTGGCCGGTGCCGACCACCAGCAGATGCGCCGCATCCCGGCGCGCCAGATAGCCGGCGGCCAGCGCCGAGGCGGCAGCGGTGCGCCGTGCGGTCAGCGCATCGCCGTCAAGCGCCGCCTTCATATGGCCGGTCTCGCCATCGAACAGCAGATAGCCGGCGTTGATCGTCGGCCGACCCTTGGCGGCATTGGCGGGAAAGAAGCTGACAACCTTGACGCCGATGCGCGCCCCCGGCACCCAGGCCGGCATGATCAGCAAAGAGGCCTCGCTGCCGTCGGGCTGGGCGATGGAGAGCACTTGCCGGTCAGGCGCGGTCACCGCATCGCTGCGATACCAGTCCCGCAGCTGCGCGATCAGCTCGGGCCATCCCAGCCCGGCCTCGAGCGCGTCATGTCCGATCATCACGCTCATCGGTCGGCCCGGTTGACGACCGCATGCATCAGGATGTTCAGCCCGGCGAGGAAATCCTCGGGCTCGCAATGCTCTTCGTTGTTGTGGGTGATGCCGTTCTTGCAGGGGGTAAAGATCATGGCCGTCGGGCAATGGGTGGCCAGGAAATAGGCGTCATGACCCGCCTGGCTCTGAATGTCGCGCCAGTTGAAGCCCATGCGGATCGCCTCGTTGCGCACGCCGTCGATCATCTCGGCGTCAAAGATGTCGCCGCCCCATTCCCATTCGTCTTCGATCACCGCGTCGCAGCCGCAGCGGGCGGCGGATTCGAAAAGCGCCCGGCGCATCTTTTCCGCCATCGCGCGGGTGGTGATCGGGTCGGGGTGGCGCACGTCGCAGACCGCTTCGGCGGTGTCCGACAGAATGCCCGGCTTGTTCGGCCAGGCAGTCAGCCGCGCGGCGGTGGCCTTGCCGTCATGCACCGCGAAATCCCAGCCGATATCGTCCACCGCCGTCAGCCAGCGGGCGCCCGCCGCCAGCGCATTCTTGCGCAGGTCCATCGGCGTCGGCCCGGTGTGCGAGGTCTGGCCCCTGAACGATGCCCGCATGCCGCGCACCGGATAGCCGCCGGTGACGACGCCGACCTGGCGGTTTTCGGCATCGAGGATCGGCCCCTGCTCGATATGCAGCTCGAAATAGGCGTCGATCTCGCCGGCCTTGCAGGAGCGGTCGCCCTTGTACCCGATCCGCTCCAGTTCATCGCCGAAGCGCGCGCCATCGTCGCCCACCAGATCATGCACCCAGTCGATATCGTATTTGCCGATGAAACAGCCCGAGGCCACCATCGGCGGCGAAAACCGCGCGCCTTCCTCATTGGTCCAATCGACCACGACAATCGGTCGTTTGGTGACATGGCCGGCGTCGTTCAGGCTGCGGATCACCTCGAGCCCGGCCAGCACGCCGGCAATACCGTCGAAGCGGCCGCCGTTGATCTGGGTGTCGAGGTGGCTGCCGATCAGGATCGGCGGCAGATCGTTGTCACTGCCGTCACGGCGGCCAAAGATATTGCCCGCCTCATCCACCTCGACCGCCAGCCCCGCCTCTTCGCACCAGCGGCGGAACAGGTCGCGCATGCTGCGGTCGTCGTCGCTGAGCGTCAGCCGCGACAACCCGCCGGGCCGGCCTTTGCCGATCGCGCCAGAGGCTTCGATGGTCGACCAGAAACGATCAAGGTCGACGCGGGTATCGGGGAGCAATGGCATGGGAACCTTCTTTCTTTCAGGAGCCGGGGATCAGAACAGGATCGCCGGGAGATCGGTAATCAGAACGGGAAACAGCACCAGCAGCAGCAGAACGCCGACCATCACGCCAAGGAAGGGCACGAGGTATCGGAACGAGGCGCTGAGCGGGATTTCCCCGACACGGCAGGCCGCCATCAGGTCGATGCCGAGCGGGGGCGTATTGGCGCCGATGGCGAGGTTGATGGTCAGCAGGATGCCGAAATAGACCGGATCGATGCCGTAATGCGCCAGGATCGGCAGGAAAACCGGCGCCAGGATCAGGATGATCGCGATGCTTTCCATGAAGGTGCCGAGAACCAGCAGCACCAGCATCATGAGCAAGAGCGCGACAGTGCCGCTTTCGGTCGCCTGGGTGATGCCGGCGACGGCCATCTGCGGCACCTGCTCGGCGGCGAGGATCCAGCCGAAAACCGAGGCCGAGGCGATGACCAGCAGGATCACGCCGGTCATCTCGGTGGTTTCCCGCAACAGCCGCATCAGCGTTGCCAACGTCAGTGCACGGTAGACAAAGACGCCGATGAACAGCGCATAGGCCACGCCGATGCCGGCGGCCTCGGTCGGGGTGAAGATGCCCAGCCGGATGCCGCCGACAATGATGATCGGCGCCAGCATGGCCAGGATCGAGCCCTTGGCGGCGCGGCCCAACTCTCCCCAGGAAAAGGGCTCGCCGCCCTGCCAGCCATTGCGGCGCGAAATCCACCAGGCCACCAGCATCAGCCCGAGGCCAAGCAGGATGCCGGGGATGATGGCGGCGACAAAGAGCTGGCCGATCGAGCTGTTGGTGGCAGTGCCATAGACGATCAGCACGATCGACGGCGGGATCACCGTGCCGAGCGAACCGGCGCAGCCCAGCGCCGACGCCGAGAACCCCGGCGCATAGCCCTGATCGCGCATCGCCGGCAGCATCATCGTGCCGATGGCGACCACATCGGCCACGCCCGAGCCCGAAAGCGAGCCGAACATCATGCAGGCGATGATCATCACCATCGCCAGCCCGCCGGTGCGCCGCCCGATCAGCGCCGCGCAAAAGGCGATGATCCTGGGCGCCAGCCCGCCGTGGACCATCAGCAGCCCGGCGAGCAGGAACAGCGGGATCGCCAGCAGGGTGAAACTGTTGATCCCCGCCACCGCGCGCTGCGCCACGACGATCATCGGCGCGGCATCGGCAATCAGCAGGTAGAACATCGATGACAGGCCAAGCGCCACCGCGATCGGCGCATCCAGCAGCACCAGAACCACAAAGACAATCAGCAGAAGTGCAAGCGCAAGGCTCATTCCCGCCCCCCTTTCAGGATCAGACCCAGCAGCGCGAGCCCGCAGCAGACCGGCAGTGACAGGTAAAACAGGCCGACCGGCAGTGAGAGCGCGGTGGTCTGATGGCTCCAGGTTATTCCGGTCAGCCGGGCGCCGGTCCAGATGAACACCCCGAGAAAGACAGCGCTGGCCAGCCAGGCCAGAATCGCCAGCCCGCGGCGCAGAAGCGGTGGCAAGGCGATCAGGTCGAGCAGCCCGGCGCGAAAATGCGAGCCACGCACGAAGCCCGAGATCGCGCCGACAAAGGTCAGCCAGACCAGTGCCAGCCGCGGCAGTTCTTCGGCCCAGCGCGGTGTCGAGGAAAACAGGTAGCGCGAGATCACCACATAGACGACCATCGCGGCGAACCCCGCCACCAGTGCCGCGCCGGACCAGCGCGCGGCGCGGTCGATGGTTCCGGCCGCGCGCAGCGACCCGTCTTTCAATGTCATGGGTTCAGAAATCCTTCGGGGCCGCGGCAGAGCGTGCATTCGTCGCAATAGGCGGCCACAACCACCCATTCGTCCGAGATCACCTCGACCGTGTGGTCGAGCCCGGGCGGCAGGCGCACCGCGGTGCCTTCGGTCATGTGGTAGGTTTCGCCCCCGGCGCGCAGGATCGCCTCGCCTTTCAGCGTCAGCGTCACCTCGTCGCGGGGATGGCTGTGGGCGGTGGATTTCGCGCCCTTCCGGCCGGTGGTCACGGTCAGCTTGAGAAAGCCCTCGCCGCGCGCCGCCGGAGAAAACAGCACTTTCTGCGAAAAGTCGTAAAGTTGCACCGGCTCGACCGATGCAACTTCTGTTATTTCCGGCCGCAGGCTCATTTCCGGTACTGGTCGAGCACGCTCAGCAGCTCTTCGCCATAGACATCCTTCTGGCTTTCCCAGATCGGCGCCACGGCGTCGATGAACGCAGCCTTGTCGACTTCGTTGAACTGCATGCCCTTGTCTTTCAGCTGGGCGATCAGTTCATCGTTGGCGGCGGCGACCATGTCGCGCTGTTGCAGGCCCCAGGACGTGGCCGCCTCCATGACGATCTCCTGATCCTCGGGCGCGATCTTGTTCCACGTGGCGTTCGACATGGTCAGCGTCGCCGCGCCCCAGATGTGCTCGGAGAGCGAGACATATTTCTGCACCTCGAAGAAGGAGGCCGAATAGATGATCGCCAGCGGGTTTTCCTGGGCGTCGAACAACCCCTGTTGCAGCGCGGAATACAGCTCGCCGAAGGACAGCGGCGCAGGCTCGGCGCCCAGGCCTTCAAAGGTGGCGAGGCGCACCTTGTCCGGGGTGACGCGGATTTTCAGGCCGGCGAGATCCTCGGGGGTCTCGATCGGACGGACGTTGTTGGTGATGTTGCGGAAGCCGTTTTCCCACCAGCCGAGCACCTTGATGCCCTTGGCGTCGAGCATGCCGGCCAGTTCGGCGCCCAGTTCGCCGTCAAGCGCCGCAAAGGCCTGATCGCGCGCGCCCCAGGCATAGGGCATTTCGATGATGCCCATCCGCGGCTCGATCCCCTGGAACGACCCCGAACCGATCAGACCGGCCTGGACCGAGCCGAACTGCATGCCTTCGATCACTTCCTTTTCGCTGCCGAGTTGGCCCGAAGGGAAGACCTCGATGGCAACCCGGCCGTCGGTGCGCTGGTTGACCTCCTCGGCAAAACCGGTGGCCGCGACATGCCAGCTGTGGCTCTCGGGCAGGACGTGGCCGAGACGCACCGAAACTTCGGCAGCCAGGGCGGCGACGGGCGCCAGCCCGGCAAGGCAGGCCGCCAGCAGGCCGGTGCGGATCAAGGGGAAGGGGGATGTCATGTTCGGGTCTCCTGTTGAGCGATTATTGTCGCCGAAGAAACACCGAACGCAGGATTTGCGCAAATAAGCCGGGGCTATGGTTGGAACAGTTTTTCCGAATGGGTCGCGTGACCTGCCACGGGATTTTTCCTCCACCGTCGATTAGAGTCCGGCCCAACTTGAGGACGGACAATGAAGCGAACGAGATTCACAGACGAGCAGATCATCGGGATTCTGGCGGAACATGAGGCAGGGGCAAAGTGCGCCGACCTGTGCCGCAAGCACGGCATGTCGGAAGGCACTTTTTACAACTGGAAAGCCAAGTTCGGCGGCATGACGGTGTCAGAGGCCAAGCGGCTGAAGACGCTCGAGGACGAGAACGCCAAGCTCAAGAAGCTTCTGGCCGAGCAAATGCTGGATCTGGCAGCAATGAAGGATCTGGTTTCAAAAAAGTGGTAGGGCCCGCCGTGAAGCGTGAAGCCGTTGCGTATCTTCGGGCCGAACA
>NZ_FNYY01000039.1 GCF_900109145.1 Marinovum algicola | reverse complement strand
CAGCAGCTTGGCGACCTCCGAGACCTTCACGTCGATGTCACCGCGTTTCATCCCTGAGAGCTTCAGGTTGAACCCCATGTTCTTGGCCACGCTCATGTGCGGGTAGAGCGCATAGTTCTGGAACACCATGGCGATATTGCGTTCGCGCGGGTTGAGGTGATTGACGACATTGCCGTCGATCCTGACCTCGCCGCCCGAGGCGGGCTCGAGCCCCGAGATGATCCGCAGCAGGGTCGACTTGCCGCAGCCCGACGGACCGACAAGCGCCACGAATTCGCCGTCCTCGATCTGCAGGTCGACGCCGTGGATCACCTCGACCGCGCCGAAGTTCTTCTTGAGACCGGTGATTTCTACCGAGGCCATGTTATTCCCCTTTCCCTGTGACTGTTTTCGCCGGACGCCGTCGCCTCACGCGAGCGCGGCCGCCTTTTCGCGACGAATTTCCTGGTTCAGCGGCTCGCCGGCGAAGAATCGACGCACCTCTTCGACTGCCGAAAGCCCCTGTCGGACATAGCTTTCGCGGGTGTGGCCGGCGCAATGCGGCGAGAGATACACATTCGGCATCCGCCGCAGCGGATCATCGTCAGGCAATGGTTCGACTTCGAAGGTGTCGATGGCCGCAAAGATCCGCCCCTGTTGCAGTTCCTCGACCAGCGCGCCCGTTTCCAAGAGCCCGGCCCGGGCGGTGTTGACCAGCAGGCTACCGTCGACCATCGCGTGCAGGTGGCTGCGCGTGATCATGCCTTCGGTGGCGGGCAGGTTCGCGGCGTGCAGGCTGACCACCGGGCAGCTGGCGAACAGCGTATCGAGCTCCATGAGCGTCACGCCCAGCCGCTCGGCCTCTTCCGTGCTGATGAACGGATCATAGACCGCCACCTTGCAGCCAAACGGGCGCAACCGGTCGAGCACGAGGCGTCCGACATAGCCCAGCCCGACCAGCCCGACGGTCTGTGCCGCAAGAAGCTGGCCCAGATAGCCCTTGCGCATCTCGGCCCAGCCCATCGTGCCGCGCAACCCGGCATCCTGCCGGGTGTGCAGACGCAGATGGGCAAGGATCTGCGCCAAGGTGAACTCGGCCACGGCTAGGGCGATTTCCGGCGCTGAATGGCTGACCCGGATGTGCCCGTCGACCAGCGCCTGCTCCACGTCGAGGCGTTTTACGGATCCGGCGGCATGGGAGACAAAGACAATGTCCCCCTGCGGCGCAAGCAGATGCGACAGCGTCGGACTGAGCCATCCGGTGATGACCGCGGTGACATCCCGCAGGGCGTTGGCGAGCGCGCCGGAAACGAGGTCCTCGTCGCTGACGAAAACCGGGTGGGCGAAGGCGTTCAGCGCACCTTCGGCCTGTTGGGGAAAGATCCGAGACCGGACTTCCGCAGGCATCAGGACAGCGACCCTCGGACGGGTGTCGAACGCCGGGCTGGCCTGTTTGGTCATGTCTGTGTCACCTGTTTGCAATGGAGTCACCGTTTTGCCGGCTGAATCATCAGCTCCGAGACATGCGCCCGTTCCGGCAGGCACATCACGAACATGCAGGCCTCGGCGATGTCTTCGGGTTGAAGCGCTTTTGCCCGCATCTCCTCGGTCGGGGGCGTGGGCCGTTTCTCCAGCAGCGGCGTCTCGGTCATGCCCGGAAGGATCACCGTGGCCCGGATGCCGTGCTGCCATTCCTCCTCCATGATCGCGTGGGTCATCGCCATGACGCCCGCCTTGGTCGCTTGGTAGGCGGCGCCCGAGGGGTCGGGCTTGCGCGCTGCGGTCGACGAGATGTTGATCAACAGCCCTCCGCCGCGCGCGCGGAACACCGGCACCATGACCTTCGCGAGGTTGAAGGCGGCATTGAGGTTGGTGGCGATCATCGACGCCCAGCTGTCGGCGGACAGATTGACGAAGGCCCGGTCGACGATATTGACGCCGACCGAATTGACCAGCGTGTCGATGTCGCTCAGCGCCGCCGCGTGTCCCTGCAGCGCCTCGGAGAGCGCAGGCGCATCGGCCGCGTCCGCCTGGATACCGAGCACGCTGCCGGCACCAAGGTCCGACGCCTCGTGCACGACCTCGTCCAGCCGCACCCGGTCCCTGCCAAGAAGCACGAGGCCGGCCCCGGCCCGCGCGGCGTCTCTGGCGGTGGCGCGGCCCATGCCGCTGGTGGCTCCTGCGATCAGGATGTTGCGGCCCGTCAGGCCCTTGTCAGGCGTCATTTCAATCAATCCTTTTCCTGAGCGTTTGGCGCCGGCGGTGCGGCGGTGGAGCTGCGCACAATCAGCTCAGGGCGCAGTACGACATGCGCATCGTCGGTGGTCTCGGTCCCCTCCAGGGTGGCGATCAGCTTTTTGACGATGAGCTCGGCCATCTGCTCGACCGGTTGGCGGATCGTGGTCAGAGGCGGCTCCATCACCTTGGCCATGATGATGTCGTCGAAGCCGACGACCGACAGGTCCTCGGGCACCCGAAAACCAAGCTCGCGCGCCCCCGAGCAGGCGCCGATGGCATACATGTCGTTGACGGTGAACACCGCCGTGGGCGGGTCGTCCAGAGTCAGCAACTCGCGAATGCCCGTGCGGCCAAGCTCGGCGGCCTGGCTGTCGCCGAAGCCTGTCGCATTGGTCGCCAGCCAGACCAGGTCGGGATCCGGGGTCAGGCCTGCCTTTTCCAACTCCTGCCGCATGCCCTCCAGCCGGGCGGTCCGGCTCGAGGTGCCGATGGGTCCGGAGATGAAGCCGATCCGCCTGTGCCCCAGACCGATCAGGTGACGCGTCGCAAGCCGCGCCCCAAGTGACTGATCAACGCTCACCGAACAGGTCACCACCCCTTCGGCGCCCTGGGTCGTCCGGTCGAAGGCACCGATGTGCATGCCGTTCCTTGCGTGCTCTCTCAGGTGATCGAACGACACCGGCGACGACCCGAGGATGGTGCCGCGGATCGACGAGGCATAGAGCGACGAGAAATAGGTCGCCTCCAGCTCCGGTTCACGCTCGGCATTGCAGATCAGCACCTGATAGCCACGTTTGAGCGCCGCTTTCTCGATCAGCTGAGATGCGTTGCCCCAGAACGGATTGGCGACCGATGGCACCACCAGCCCGAGGGTCTTGATCTGCCCGGACTTCAGCTGCCGCGCGACCGCGTTGGGGGTGTAGCTGAGGTCGTCGATCGCCTCCTGCACCCGTCGCAGGGTGCGCGCGCCCATCTTGGCATGACGCCCGTTGATGACATTCGAGACGGTGCTGACCGAAACACCGGCCCTCTTCGCCACATCCTTTATCCCTGCCATCGTCCATTCCCACGCTTTTCATACCGGGTCGCGCCCCATCGGGCGCAGCTGCGTTCCGCGCCTCGAGTCAGTTGGTAATACGTTACATACAATACGCCGCACTGAAACTGAGACGCCAGAAAAAATTCTCAAGTAGAAAAATTTTTAGGCACTGCGGCGGAAAATATGGTTGGCGGGTTCTTGGTCAGTCTCGATGACAAAAGTGATCGAAAACCCTTAATATATTAGCGTTATCAACATCATGATCGCCGCCTCTCCCGACCCCGCCAGTCAATTGCAACCGCTTTGGCGGCGCCTCATGCGCCGCAATCTACCAGTCAGTAATTTTATTCGACATCGGTGTAACGTTTTACTATCGTCACCTCGTGGGCCGCCTCGAATCGCCAAGATCCGAAGCGTCGGCCGCACGATCTGATCGGTATCTTGGGAGGAAGACATGACCGCATCGCAATCACGCAGAAGTTTCCTGAAGACCGGCTCGGCCGCCATCGGCGGCTTTGCCATGACCGTCGTCGCCGGCGGCGCGCTGGCACAGGGCAAGACCAAAATCCGCTTCAGCGGCTTCGTCGAATCCGAAGAGCAACTCGCCACCACGCTCAAGGTGCTCAAGGCTTATGAGGCCAAGAACCCGAACGTCGAGATCATCCCCGAGTTCTCGAGCTACCGCGCCTTCACCGACAAGCTCGCCACCGAGGCCGCCGGCGGCAACGCGCCCGACATGTTCAGCGTCAACGTCGACCTGCTGGCCGAATACGCCGCGCGCGGCGTGCTGACGCCTCTGACCAAGTGGATCCCCGATCCGCTGGACGTGTCGAACTATCAGGAAGGCAGCGTCTTCTCCTGCACCTACGATGGCGAAATGTACGCCATGCCCAATGACGCCATCGCCACCGCGATCTTCTTCAATCCGGCCAAGTTCGAAGAGGTCGGCGTCGCCGTCCCCGACCAGTTCTACACCTGGGAGAAGCTGCACGAGACCGCCGTGGCGCTCGGCAAGGAGCACGGCCGTGGCTTCTGGGGCATTGAAGACGGCGGCGGCAACAACCTGGCCTGCGACATCTTCCTGCGGGTCGGCGGCAAGGCGCTGTTCACGCCGGAGCACACAATCGGCTTCAACGGCGAGGACATGGCCAAGTGGTTCCAGTACTGGGAAGACATGCGCCAGGCCGGCGGCGCCCCGCCCGCCGACGTCCAGGCCCAGGCCGGCGACAACTCGGCCTCGCTGGGCATCGTGCGCGGACGCTCGGCCATGCTGGTGCAGACCACCGACAGCTTCATCGGCATCGGCGCGCTGATGGATGGCCCGCTCGAGCTGATGATGCTGCCCAACGGCTTCGAAGGCGGTGAGATGAAGCAGCACCACTATGATTACGCCGGCAACTCGACAGGCATCTGGACCAAGGCCGAGAACAAGGACCTTTGCGTCGACATCATCCGCTTCATGCACTTCGATCCCGAAGGCGTCGATCTCTACTACACCGGCAGCGGCATGATCCCGGCCTCGACCGCAGGGCTCGAGAAGTTCGGCTCGACCGGTACGGAAAACGAGAAGAAGATCGTCGCGTATCTGCGGATGCTGCGCGAAGAGCCCGCGCCCTCGCGGCGTCCCGGCGTCGGTGGTCTTGGCGGCATCTTCCGTCGCCACAACGAGGCCGTGGCTTTCGGCGACATGACCCCGCTGGAAGCCGGCAACTCGCTGACTGCCGAGATCGACGGCAAGCTGAAAGCGCTCAAGTCGTAAATCCTCCCGGTCGGGGCGGGCGTCACAGCCTGCCCCGCCACACCGACGCCGCGCAGCGCGCGGTGGGCACCCTTTGGCTCAAGAAAAGGCATGGCCCCCATGAGCAAGACACAGAACCTTTCGAAGAAACAGAATGGCGTGGCCTTCCTGTTCCTGTCGCCGTGGATCGTCGGCTTCCTCGTGCTGACACTGGGGCCGATGCTGGGCTCATTGTACCTGTCGTTCACCGATTACGACCTGTTCAACGCGCCGACCTGGGCAGGGCTGGAGAACTACGCCCGGCTGGGAGCCGATCCGCGCTATCTCGCCTCGCTCAAGGTGACGCTGTACTACGTGCTGTTCTCGGTGCCGCTGAAACTGGGCTTCGCGCTGTTTATCGCGCTGATCCTCAACCGCGGACTGCGCGGCCTTGGCTTCTACCGCTCGGTCTTCTACCTGCCCTCGCTGCTGGGCGGCAGCGTGGCGGTGGCGCTGATGTGGCGCCAGATCTTTTCCTACGACGGCATCATCAACCAGTTTCTCTGGAGCTGGTTCGGCTATGACGCGCCGTCGTGGATCACCAACCCGGACTATGCGCTCGGCACGCTGGTGCTGCTGGCCGCATGGCAATTCGGCGCGCCGATGGTGATCTTTCTCGCCGGGCTCAAGCAGATCCCGCAGGACATGTACGATGCCGCCGCGATCGATGGCGCGCGTCCGGTGCAGCAGTTCTTCTACGTCACCGTGCCGCTGCTGACGCCGATCATTTTCTTCAACTTCGTGATGCAGACCATCGGCGCCTTCCAGGCCTTCACGCCCTCCTACATCATCTCGGACGGCACCGGCGGGCCGGCGGATTCCACGCTGTTCTACACGCTCTATCTCTACGAGCAGGCCTTCACCGATTTCGAGATGGGCTATGCCTCGGCCATCGCCTGGGTGCTGGTGGCGATCATCGGGCTGGCCACCACGGTGTCCTTCCTGAGCGCGAAATACTGGGTCCACTACGGCGACGAGGGGTAACCGACATGACCATTGCAGAGACGCACGAGATGACCTCCGACATCAACCAGACCACCGCGAAGTCCAAGGCCCGGTCCAAGCTGATCACCCACGGCTTCCTGATCCTGTTCGCGCTGGTCATGCTCTACCCGCTGGTCTGGCTGGCGGTGAGCTCGCTGAAGCCGTCGAACATCATCTTCTCGGACACGAGCATCATTCCCCGGCACTTCGAATGGCAGAATTACGCCCACGGCTGGGCCGGGGTGGCCGCGCCCTTCAAGGTGTTCTTCGCCAACAGCTTTGTCATCGCCACCATCGCGGTGATCGGCAACGTGCTGTCGTGCTCCTTCGTGGCCTATGCCTTCGCGCGGCTGAACTTCAGCTTCAAGGCGCCGCTGTTCGCGCTGATGATGATGACCATCATGCTGCCGATGCATGCCTCGCTGATCCCGCAGTACATCCTGTTCAACCACTTGGGCTGGATCAACACCATATTGCCGATCGTCACGCCCAAGTTCCTGGCGGTCGAGGCCTTCTTTGTCTTTTTGATGATCCAGTTCATCCGCGGCATCCCGCGCGAACTGGACGAGGCCGCGGCGATCGACGGGGCGGGACCGATCCGGATCTACTTCTCGATCATCCTGCCGCTGCTGACGCCGGCGCTGGTGACCACGGCGGTGTTCACCTTCCTGTGGACCTACGAAGACTTCCTGACGCCGCTGATCTACCTGACGTCGATCGAGAACTACACGGTGCCACAGGGCCTCCGCCTGCTGCAGGCCTCGCGCGGGGCCAGCACCTGGGGCGCGATGCTTGCCATGTCGCTGCTGTCACTGGTGCCGATGTTCATCGTGTTCTTCATCTTCCAGCGCAAGCTGATCGACGGCATCGCAACCACGGGGCTGAAGGGCTGAGGCCCTTCCCCTCCTCCCCCTCAGTATTCAAAGGACGTGTGACCCGATGGCGAAACCGCTGATCACCGTATTCACCAAACCCTGGACCGACCCGCTGCCCGAGCTGGCAGACAAGCTGGCCGGGATGGGCTTCGAGGGCGTCGAACTGGCGGTGCGCCCGGGCTACCAGGTTGTGCCGGAAAACGTCGCCTCCGATCTGCCCAAGGCGGTCCGGCTGCTCGAGGATCACGGGCTGAAGACCCCCAGCATCGCCGGCGAGATCGACGAGGCCACCATCGAGGCCTGCGGCGCGGCCGGTGTCGGCATCATTCGCATCTGCGCGCCCATCGACCTCGCCAAAGGCTACCGCGCCTCGGTCGACGACTACCGCCGCCGCTTCGACGCGCTGCTGCCGGCGCTGGAGCGCAACAACGTCGCCATCGGCGTGCAGAACCACTACGGCACCATGATCGGCAGCGCCGTCGGGCTGGCGCATCTGCTGGACGGCTACGATCCGAAACAGGTCTGCGCCGTGCTCGACATGGGCCATTGCGCCGTCGACGGCGAGCCGGTGGCGATGGCGGTGGATATCGCGCGGCCGCACATGAACGGGCTGGTCAACTTCAAGAGCGCCTGCCACCTGCGCGCCAATGGCCCCGAGCTGGAAGCCGAATACGCCGTGCATTGGACGACCCACGACCACGGCGGCTATAACTGGCGCGCCCTGGTCACGGAACTGCAGCGCACCGGGGTTGCGGGCACCTTCTGCATGCCTGCCGAATACAGCCAGCAGGCCGGCAAGCATGGCCAGCGGATGGGCGACGACGTGCTGCCCTTCCTCGCCAGGGACCTCGCCCATCTCAAGGCGCTGATCGCCGAGATCTACGCCTGACCCATGACCACAGCGAACAAGACGGCCGTGGCACCCGCGCGGCCAGGGAAATGCACCATGAGCAAGACACAAGACCTGACCATCACCGACGTCCGGGTGATCGTCTCGAGCCCCGGCCGCAATTTCGTGACCGTGAAGATCGTCACCGAAAGCGGCCTCTACGGCATCGGCGACGCCACCGTGAACGGCCGCGAACAGGCCGTCGCCACCTACCTGCGCGAACACGTCGCCCCCTGCCTGATCGGCCGCAACGCGCATCAGATCGAGGATATCTGGCAGTACCTCTACAAGGGCGTCTACTGGCGCAAGGGGCCGATCAACATGGCCGCCATCGCCGGGGTCGACGTGGCGCTGTGGGATATCAAGGGCAAGGCCGCCGGCCTGCCGGTCTATGAGCTGCTCGGCGGCAAGAGCCGCAAGGCCGTGACCACCTATGCCCATGCCACCGGCGAGACGGTCGCGGATACGCTCGACAAGGCCGAGGCGCTGATCGCGCAGGGGTTCACGGCCGTCCGCCTGCAGACGGCGGTGCCCGGGCTCGACGCCAGCTATGGCGTGCTGCGCGGACAGAAGGACTACTTCGAACAGCAATCGAGCCGCCCCCTGCCCCCGGAAGAACCGTGGTCGACGCGCAAGTACATGAACGCGATCGAGGCGCTGTTTCGCGAGGCCCGCGCCCGCTTGGGCGACGAGGTCGCGCTTTGCCATGACGTGCACAGCCGCCTGACCCCGATCGAAGCGGCGCGGCTCGGCAAGATGCTCGAGCCCTACGACCTGCTGTTCCTCGAGGACGCGGTCGCCGCCGAGAACCAGGACAGCTACCGGGTGATCCGCGACCACACCACCACGCCGCTGGCCATCGGCGAGATCTACAACACCATCTGGGACTGCAAGGAGATGATCCAGAACCAGTGGATCGACTATATTCGCTGCGCCACCACCCACGCCGGCGGCATCACCGCGATGCGCCGCATCGCCGATTTCGCCGCGCTATTTCACGTCCGCATCGCGCCGCATGGCGCGCCGGACCTCTCGCCAGCATGCTACGCCGCACAGGCGCATCTGGGCATCTGGGCCCCCAATTTCGGCATCCAGGAATTCGTCGGATTCGGCTCGGAGGCCTCGGCCGAGGTCTTCTCGCACGACCTGACGCTCGAAAACGGCATGATCCATGTCGGCGACAGCCCCGGCCTCGGGGTCGACTTCGACGAAGAGGCCGCCGCCAGACACCCCTACAAGCGCTCCTACCTGCCGGTCAGCCGGCTGGAAGACGGCACGCTGTGGAGCTGGTGAACCCCAACTCAAAAGGAGGACTCTCAGAATGAAAGACCTGACCGTGACACAACGCTTCGGCAAGACCGACCTCGTAACCACTCCCCTCGTCTATGGCTGCATGGGGGGCGCCGGCGCCTTTGGCGCGCAGGAGGAATCCGACTCGATCGAGGCCCTGCGCGCCGCCTTCGACGTCGGCATCAACTTCTTCGACACCGCCGAGGCGTATGGCGCCGGCTATTCCGAACAGTTGCTCAACAAGGCCCTCGGCGACAAGCGGGACGAGATCGTGATCTCGTCGAAGGTCGGCCGCGAGAACCTGGCCCCCGAGAAGGTGATCGAGGCCTGCGACCGCAGCCTCCAGAACCTCGGGACCGACTACATCGACCTCTACATGTTGCACTGGCCCAACCGCGACGTGCCGCTGGCTGACAGCATCGGCGCATTGAAGAAACTGAAGGAGGCGGGCAAGATCCGCTGGTACGGCGTCTCGAACTTCGGCAGCCAAGACATCGACGCAGCCACGGACCTGGGCGAGATCTCCGTCAATCAGCTGCCCTACCACCTGTTCTTCCGCGCCATCGAGTTCGAGGTGCAGCCCAAGTGCGAGGCGGCCGATGTGCCGATCATGTGTTATTCCTCGCTGATGCAGGGGCTCTTGGCCGGCAAGTACAAGTCGCTTGACGACTTCCCCGTGGACCGCGCCCGCACCCGGATGTTCGACCACCGCAAATGGGCCGAGGCGGTTCACAAGGAAGAAGGCGCCGAGGAGGCCGGGCAAGAGCTGCTCGACGTGCTCTGGACGCTGGTCGACGAGACCGGTCTGTCGATGGAAGAACTCGCCATCGGCTGGCTCAAGTCCCGCCCCGCGGTCGGCGGCGTGATCGTCGGCACCCGGAACGGCGCCCAAAGCCGAGGGCTGAAGAAATTGCTGGACGTCCAGCTCGACGCTTCGGTGCTCAAGCGCCTCTCTGATGCGTCCGAGCGTCTCAAGCAGGAGCTCGGCAGCGATATCGACATGTGGGGAAAAGGCCGGACCCGCTGATCACGCCGGTTGCGGCTTCGATGGTATCAGCGAGGTCATGACCGCCGCCTTATGAGCGTCAGCCTGCAGGCTGGCCACCACCGGCGCAGGGCGATGTTGCTCCGCGCCGGGCGCCAATCTTTCCCATCAGACGTAGGATCCCATGTTGAAAGTCCTGATTTCCGGAACCGGCTTTGCCGGGCAAGGTCACGCCGATGCCTTCCGCGGTGCGGGGGCCGAAGTGGTCGGCATCGTCGGCCGCACCCCGCATGTGGTCAAGGAGGTGGCCGAGAAAATGGGCATTCCCTATGCCGGCACCGACTGGCAGCAGGCGCTGGACGACTGCAAGCCGGATATTGTGTCGATCGCCACGCCGGGTGGCGCGCATTACGAGCCGATCAAGCAGGCCATCGCCGCGGGCTGTCACGTGTTCTGCGACAAGCCGATGACCGACCGCGCCGATACGGCGGTCGAACTGAATGAACTGGCCGAGGCAAAGGGCGTGAAGACCGCCTATGCCGCGAGCTTTCGCTATGCGCCGGGGGTGCTGCATGCCAAGCGGCTGGTGGCCGAGGGGGCCATTGGTGAGCCGACCGAGATCGAATGCATCTCGCATTTCAACCTCGAGCGGGACATCCCTTTCGGCTGGTCACATCGCAAGGAGGATGGTGGCGGCAGGCTCAACAACAATTTCACGCATACCCTGTCGATTGCCTGCACGCTGGTGGGCGAGACGATCCTGAACGTCGCAGGCGAGGTGCGCGACGACCTCGGGCGCGCGCCCATCGTCGAGGGCGTGCACAACTTCGCCACGCGGCGAAGCTTCATTCCGAAGGATCTGGACGATCCCTCGCTCAAGTGGGGCGAGAGCAACGTCGAATGGTCCTACACCGTGATGGCCCAGCTCGAGAGCCCGATGGCCGACAAGCCGGTTTCGGTGCTGTTCAAGCACGGCGGTCTGGTGCCGCGGTTCCACGAGGATCACATCGTGGTCTACGGCACCGAGGGCGCGATCTACATCAAGGGGCATTACGGCAGCGGCGCACTCTATCTCAACGATGGCCAGGAGTGGCGTGAGCAGGCCCTGCCGGCCGATATCGAGGCCCAGGTTCCGGACGTGAAAGGCGAGACCGAGCAGTGCTGGCACTACCTCGCGCGGCTATTCGTGAAGGACATCGCCGGCGAGAGTGTCGAGCCCTACCCGACCTTCCGGGAAGGCAGCCAGTATCAACAGATCATCGAGATCATCCGGAAGAACGGCAACTGGACCGACGTCAGCGGCTTATGACACGCCGCTACGCACTCGGACACCGCGCGGTGTGGCGGTAGGGACGTGGCTCACCGTGCGCGGCATATAGGCTGGCTGGAAGTCAGGCTGGCAGGGCCGCGACCGGTGGACGTCATTGGAGCCTCATGACGCGCCGCCATGGCAGGCATATGTGCGCTCAGAGCCCCGGATTGACCGAGTCCGCAGCAGCGTCGAAGGTCCGCTATGCAGGCACGGTTTGAAGCGTGACCCCGGGCGCATGAAGTCCCGTGGGCGAGAGGGTGAAGATCTCGAAACCGTCCGATGTCACGCCGATCGAGTGCTCGAACTGCGCCGAAAGGGACTTGTCCCGCGTCACTGCTGTCCAGTCGTCTGCAAGCATCTTCACGTCGGCGCGTCCCAGGTTGATCATCGGCTCGACGGTGAAGACCATACCCTCCCGCAGTTCCGGGCCTGAGCCTGCTTGACCGAAATTCAGGATGTTTGGCGAATCGTGAAAGACTTAACCTATGCCGTGACCGCAGAAGTCTCGGACCACGGAACAGCGTTCGGAATGTGCATAGGCCTGAATCGCGTGACCGATATCCCCAAGCGCGCACCCGGTCGCACAGCCGCGGCGCCGCGGACGATCACCAAATGTAAAAGATGGAGCAGCAGATCACTGAACCTGGCTGATCACCGGACCGTACATGTGGGGAATTTCAGAAGAGGACCAAACCTGAACAGAGCTAACTTATAAACGCGGCCTCCACGGGGAGCAGGTCACCGAGCCGACTGCATCATTTCCGGGATATTGCCCGTTTCTTGCAGAAGCCGAGGAAGGCCGCGTCGAAGTTCTTGGGGGGCTCACCCAGGCTCTCCATGTAGTTGCGCCACTCCTCGTAGAGAACGTAGATGTCGAGCCCGGGAGCGGTGCGTCGTGCCTTGTTAAGAAGGGTAGGGGAGGGCGTGCCAGGAATACCGAACGCCATCATGCTCTGCCCTCGTGTGAAGCCCTTCGACTTCTTTGCCTTAAAGGTCACGATGCGATCATCGAGCGCGATATCGTAGTCGGGAATGTGTTCATCCTGGGCGATCTGCTTGAGGAAGAACTTGAACTTCTTTTCCGGCGAGTTGCTGCCCACCTTTTTCTGCAACTTGTCGAGGCCGATACGGAAGGGGCGGCCCTGGTCGCCGACATGTTTGCGGGCGAGTTCATAAATTCGCCGTTCAAGCGGGCGTCTCAGCCGGAAATACTTGGGGTTTATGGTCAGCACTTCCATGCTTTCCACCGCTTTGAAGGTCCAATCCGAGACCTTGATCCGAACCTGGGTCATGCGGCCGAAGGGGCCGATCTCCCCCCTCTCGTCACGCCGTGTGATCTCGTATTCGTCGATCAGCCCGAAGCCCCGCACCTGGGTGTGCTCCCCCGTCCGGATGTTGGTCTTGATCGTCGTGCCGCGCAGGCGGTCCAGCGCATCCTCGAACCTCTGGTAGCTTTCCCGGTTGGTGCGCCAGTTTGTGGCTACCATAGCCTCATGCGCGCTGAGTTCGACCCATGGGGTGATCTCCTCGCCGGCATTGAGCTGATGCACCAGCTTGCTGATGCAGTAGAGCAGGATGTCCTTGTCCATGATCGTGGCCAACCCCTTGCCGCTCGGGACCACCACGACGCGCTTTCCGTCATGCTCGTACTCCAGTTCGCGCATGTCCGGTTTGACCGACAGCGAGAAGACAGGATGCTCCATCGAGGCCATGTCGTCCTTCGGGGCAGCATCTGACACATCGAGAATGAAAAAGTCCCGGTTCGGATGGCGATCTGGCAGCAAGTTTCCCATGCGGTCACGCTAGCTTAGATTCGTCGATCTGGGAACCAGAACGCTTGGATATTTTTCGTCGATCTAGGAACCGGATCACATCGAGCTCCCTGTGGATAAGTACCGAAAAGGATTCGCCCTTCTGGGAACCAAGATTCGCCCCTCTAGGAACCACAAATTCGCCCCTCTGGGAACCAGGATTCGCCCCTCTGGGAACCGAACCGAAGTGAAAAAAAGGAATTATTCCAATGTTTACAATATTATGTAAGGAACCAAAGGAGCGCGTAACTCTTTAACACCCTCTTTAACTGTATAACACTGGCAGTTGGCCTCACTTCTCACTCGCTGCGACCTGTCTGCCCGCTCGGCGACCTGGCTTCTGGCGACGCGGCTTAGCGGTGTTTCTCGTCAAATCCCCTGCCACCCGCCATCTCGCAAAAACATGTATGAGATCGCCCTGCGAAACAAGTTGACGGCTGGGCAGGTTGGTCTTCGCGGCTCTCCGCATCTATCACGTCCGGACAGGTTCGCTGCGCTTTGCGGGGACCTGATCATGTGTGAATTCAGATAGTGAACCACTACCGGCTGACGCCGGTAGCATCATGTTTTCCATGTAGTTCGAGGTACTGAAGTATGATGTCGTCGGT